>NZ_JAFIDC010000001.1 GCF_017052655.1 Acholeplasma equirhinis | reverse complement strand
TCGGTCAAGGTTTCCCCCATTGCCGAAAATTCCCTACTGCTGCCTCCCGTAGGAGTTTGGGCCGTTCTCAGTCCCAATGTGGCCGGTAGACCTCTCAGTCCGGCTACGCATCATTGTCTTGGTAGGCCTTTACCCCACCAACTAACTAATGCGCCGCAGACCCCTCCTCACTCGATAAATCTTTAAACGATCCAAGATTCCTCAGTTCGTCCTATCCAGTATTAGCTCCAGTTTCCCGAAGTTATCCTCGAAGTAAGGGTAGGTTATCTACGTGTTACTCACCCGTTCGCCACTCCCTAGTATTGCTACTAGAGCGTTCGACTTGCATGTATTAGGCACGCCGCCAGCGTTCATCCTGAGCCAGGATCAAACTCTCCATTAATTTGTTTTTGTTTGATTTTAGCTCTTATTTGTTTTTTGCTTCTTTGTTCATCATCATTCAGTTTTCAAAGACTTTTTGCATTGCACTGATTAGTGCGCTTTCTCATTCTAACACCATTAAAGAACCATGTCAACTATAATCTTAATTAAAATTAATCATGGTATAAAATTGTGTGTTAAGAATGGTGGGGAGGGACAGATTCGAACTGCCGAACCCTGAGGGAACAGATTTACAGTCTGCCGCGTTTAGCCACTTCGCTACCTCCCCGCATTGTGCATGCCTAATTATTCTATCGTAAGACAATTAAAAATGCAACTACTTTTTGTTACTTTTTTATTTAATTTAGTTTAAATAGAAAAGTCTAATATATATCTATATATATAAATAACAAAATTCAAAGGTTTTTTCAAGGAAATTATTTAATTATGCGCTTATTTAACTCAAAACGCATCATAATAATCTCTCTTTTGCATCCACAACATTCTAATTTGATGTCTGCTCCGACTCTTAAAATCTTCCAATCTTTAGATCCACAGACGTGTGGTTTTTTAGTTTTAACAATTTCACCAACAGTATAAGTTCTTTCCACGACCTTCATCCTTAGAGTGGTTTTTTAATCATTTTAGAATATTCTCTTGGGTAGCCAGAAATATGGGATTTTTTTTGCAATAAGATGTTTGCTCTAAAGCCATTTGCTTCTGGTAAATCAAATGTTTCAATTTTATCAACTTCACAGTTTAAAGTCTTTATTGCATTTTTGGCAAGTTCAAGTTCTTCTTGATATCTTGAACCTTTTGGTGCAATGAAGTAGCCATTTGTTTTAAGCATCGGTACACCAAACTCTAAAATCATTTGTAAATCACCTAAAGCACGTGCAGTAACTAAATCAAACTTCATTTGGTTCTTTTTAGCATATACTTCTGCTCTTTCGTGTATCACTTCAAAATCTAACTTAAGTGTTTCTTTTAAAGCGTTTAAGAATTGAACTCTTTTAATTTGGCTTTCGACAATTGTTAACTTTAAATGTGGGTAAATAATTAATAATGGTACACCTGGAAAGCCTGCACCAGAACCCATGTCACAAAGACTTGTTACTTGATTAAAGTCAATGAGTTCACCTAAGAGGCAAGAATCAAGGAAGTGTTTGACATAAACTTCATTCGCTTCCGTGATTCTTGTAAGGTTTGTATGTTTGTTATATTCAATTAGTAAGTCTTTATATTGTGAAAACTTTGTTGCAATTACATCTTTAGCAACAGATGTTTTCTTGATCATGTCAATATATGTATTAAGCATAGCGGTTTTCTAAGTAAATCATTAAAACAGAAATATCTGATGGATTTACACCTAAAATTCTTGTTGCTTGTCCTAAGGTTTCAGGACGTACTTTGTTTAATTTTTCTCTTGCTTCATTTGAGATATTTTTAATTTCTGCATAGTTTATATCATTTGGAATATGACGACCTTCGAAACGTGTGAGTTTTTCAGCTTCACGTTCAGCCTTTTCAATATAACCTTGATATTTAATATGAATATCTACTTGTTCGTATGTTTCTTCTGATTCATCAACTTGTAAGAAGTGTTTTAAAGTTTCAGTACCAAGTTCAGGACGTTTTAATAAATCATATAACATCACGCCTTCATAAATTGGTGCAGATGCCATCTTATTTAAGTAAGCTAAGTTTTCATCGGTTGGATTAATTCTTAATTGTTTTGCTTGTTGAATTAATCTTTGGATGGTTTCTTTCTTATGTGTGAACTTTTGATATTGTGCATCACTTACAAGTCCAATTTGATAACCATATTCACGAAGACGTAAGTCTGCGTTGTCATGTCTTAAAAGTAAGCGATGTTCTGCACGTGATGTTAATAAACGATAAGGTTCATATGTACCTTTTGTAATTAAGTCATCAATTAAGACACCAATATATGCTTCATTTCGTTTTAAGACTAATGGTTCTTTACCTTGAACCTTAAGTCCTGCATTAATACCTGCCATTAAACCTTGGCAAGCTGCTTCTTCATAACCGGATGTACCGTTAATTTGACCAGCACAGAATAAATTCTTAATCACTTTTGTTTCAAGTGAACGATAAAGTTGAGATGGATTAATTGCATCATACTCAATTGCGTATGCGTAACGTACAATACGTGCGTTTTGCATACCAGGTAATGATTTAATCATCTTTTCTTGAACGTGTTTTGGCATGGATGTTGAAAAACCTTGCACATAAATTTCATCTAAACTTAAACTTTCAGGTTCTAAGAAGATTTGATGACGTTCTTTGTCAGCGAATCTTACAAATTTATCTTCAATTGAAGGACAATATCTTGGACCAACACCTTCAACAACGCCACCATACATCGCACTATCATCTAAGTGATTAAAAATAATCTCTTTTGTCTCAGGTGATGTGTGAATTAAATAACAATCTTCTTGGTAACCAAGTGATGTTATTGGTGAATCGTATGAGAATGTTTGGAATTTAGTATCCCCAGGTTGTGGTTGAGCAACACTATAGTCAATTGAATCTTTTGCAATTCTAGGTGGTGTACCAGTTTTTAATCTGATAATTTCAAAACCTAGATCTTTTAATTGACCTGAAATACCATAAGTTGTTTTTTCACCATGAGGGCCAGATGGTGTTTTATCATGTCCAATTAAGATTTGAGATGCAAGATAAGTTCCTGTTGTAATAATAACAGTTTTACCTTTAATTTCTCTACCATCTTCTAAGACAACACCTTTAGCTTCACCATCTTCAACAATGAGGTGATCAACCAAACCTTCAAGAAGTGTTAAGTTCTCTTGGTTTTGAAGTGCTTTTCTCATGATTTTTGGATACTCTAATTTATCAATTTGCGCGCGTAACGCACGTACGGCAGGACCTTTTGAAGAATTTAACATCTTCATTTGGATTTGACCAAGGTCTGCTGCCTTAGCCATTTCGCCACCAAGCGCATCAATTTCTCTTACAACAATTCCTTTTGCTGGACCACCAATCGATGGATTGCAAGGCAAAGTGGCAACCTTTTCTAGGTTACCTGTAATTAAAATGGTATTTAATTTCATTCTCGCCATTGCAAGAGCTGCTTCTACACCTGCATGCCCTGCACCGACAATGATGCCATCATATGTCATTGTTTACTACCTTATTTCTTTTAAATTTCTAAGAATTTAGCTGCTACTTTTTCTTTTGTAAAGCCAAAGACTTCAACAACCTTATTTACAGATGTTGAGACACCAAATGTATCAATACCGTAAACATGTGGTGTAAATCTAAACCAAGAATATGAAGAACCCATTTCAACCGCAAGTGTCTTCACACCTTTTGGTAAGATTGATTCTTGATAGGATGCTGGTTGATTTAGGAAGTTAAAGTGTGAAGGCATCGATACAACGCGTATATCTAAACCTTTCTCTTTTAAGATTTTCTTAGCTTCAACAGCAAGGTGTACTTCACTACCTGCTGCAAGTAAGATACCATCTAATTTCTTTTCTTCTTTGTCAACAATGTATGCCCCTTTATAAACACCTTCTTTTGAAGTTGTTCCTAAATTTACAACATTTTGACGTGTGGTAATTAATGCAGTTGGTGTTTTAGTTGATGTAAAGGCAATTTCTACAGCTGCCTTTGTTTCTTCACCATCTGCTGGTCTAATTACATTTAAATTAGGGATTGATCTTAAACCAATCAGTTGTTCAATTGGTTCATGGGTTGGTCCGTCTTCACCGACTGCAACTGAGTCATGTGAGAAGACAAAGACTGAAGGTAAGTGCATCATTGCTGCTAGACGCACTGGTGGTTTCATATAGTCTGAGAAGACAAAGAATGCACCACTGAATGCTTTAAGTCCACCGTGAAGATTTATACCATTCACAACAGAACCCATCGCATGTTCTCTGACACCAAAGTTGATGTTTCTACCAAGTGGATTTTCTTTTAAGAAGTTTCCATCAGCACCTTTTGCTTTGGTTGAAGATGTTAAGTCTGCTGACCCGCCTATAATATTTAAATTCTTAGCACTTAAAATGTCAAAAGCTTTGCCCATCATATTACGTGTTGCATCTTTTGAACCAGCTTCGTAGACTAATTGTGATAAATCTGCGTTAATTTCACCTTTTAAGAAGGTTTCAAATTGTTTTGCAAGTTCTGGATATTTAATCTTATATGCTGCAAACATACCCTTCCAGAAGTTGTAAGTTTTTTTACCTCGGTTATAAACTTTTGATTTATAAAGTTTGTAAACTTCTTCATCAACTTCAAATGGTTGGTAAGGATAACCTAAATAATTTGCAAAGTACGCACGTTCTTCTTCACCAATTGCTGCACCGTGAACTTTGTGGGTTCCTGCAATTCTTGTACCTTTACCAATAATTGTTTTAACTTCAATAATCGTTGGTTTATCTAATACTTTCTTAGCTTTCTTGATAGCTTGATCGACTGCTTTAATATCATCGCCATCAGAAACTTTTAAGTAATGCCAATTTTGTGCTTCAAACTTTTTCTTAACATCTTCAGTCACAGCATATTTCGTTGGACCGTCAAGTTGAATATCGTTTGAATCGTATAAGACAATCAGTTTACCTAAACCTAAGTGTCCAGCAAGTGAAATAGCTTCTAATGCAACACCTTCTTGAAGGTCACCGTCACCACATAAAACAAATGTATAGTGATCTACGATTGGAAAACCTTCCTGATTAAATCTTGCTGCAAGATGTTTTTCAGCAATTGCCATACCTACAGCATTTGAAATACCTTGTCCAAGTGGTCCTGAGGTTGTTTCAACACCATCTGTTAGACCATATTCAGGGTGCCCTGGTGTAATACCTGGGTAATCTCTAAATTTTTTAATATCTTCAATTGTAATTTTGTATCCTGATAAATGATTTAATCCATAAAGTAACATGGAACCATGACCAGCAGATAAAATAAAGCGGTCGCGGTTAATCCAATGTGATTCTTTAGGATAAACGTTTAAATGTTTTGTAAATAATGTATGTGCCATTGGTGCTGCCCCTATTACAATACCAGGGTGGCCCGAGTTTGCTTTATTTATGGCATCAACACCTAACATGCGTAGGGTATTAATTGCTAATAAATCTTTACTCATTGTTGTTTCCATCTTCATTATTTTCACTCTCAATTTGTTCAACTTCAGCTTCTGCTTCTTCATCAGCTGCTGGTTGGAAATATTGTTTGTAGTAAGCTTCTTGTCCATCTAAGATTTCTTGGAATGCATTTTCTCCAATCGTTTGACGGATTAAGTTTGTTGCAGTTCTATTTTCTTCTTCAACTAATTTCTTTAATTTCTTTTGTTGAAGTGATCCAGTTGCAAAAATTGCGATGAATAAAACAATTGTTGAATATAAGAATAAGTCATTCACCATATCTGGAACAAGTGCTTGTAAAACATAAGCTAAGATCATTAAGAGGACGAAAAGCCCTGCATTTATTAACATGTAGAAGTTTGATAATTTCTTTTGAGCACCGTAGATTTTGTTTGTAAAATCTAACCAAATATCATTCACTTCATTTTGGTATAAACCTTTAACTGCTTCATAGTAGCCCTTATCAACAAATAGACGGTAATTCACGCCATCTGAGGTCCATACTGAGAAACGACCACGACGTGCAAATACTGCATAGTCTGGACGGTCATCTAAATAATACATTTCTAATTTTGCACCACGGTAGTCTTCCACTCTAAATGGTTCACCGACTGCTTTATTGTAATCTTTTGGTAACATTTTCATAATCGTTTTCCTCCGAAATCCTATTAGGGTCTAATATCAATTATATCATAAGGATATAATATGCATCTTTGTTAATAAAACATCTCCATAGGGTATCCTCACCCACACATCAGGTGACTTATGGCTGCTCCACTCAAGGCCTGACCAGGTTCGTTCCTTAATGTTGAATGAGAATACCCTATAGAGATGTTCTATTTTTGTTCTCTTAATTTTTTGAAAAAATCTTTAAGTATTGCAGCACATTCTTCTTCAAGGATACCACCTTGATAGTGAATTTGATGATTAAAGCGATTATCAAGCAATTTCACGACACTTTCAACTGCACCAGCTTTAGGGTCTTTTGCTCCATAATATACTTTTTCAATTCTTGACTGAATCATTGCTCCAGCACACATACTGCATGGTTCTAGTGTAACATAAACTGTACATTTTTCAAGACGCCAACTACCAATTTTTTTAGATGCCTTCTGCATTGCAGATAATTCAGCATGATTTGTAAAATCTTGTTTACTTTCACGCAAATTATGTGCTCTTGCAATTATTTTATCTTCATAGACGATAACAGCACCAACGGGAACTTCGTCTTTAAGATATGCCTTTTCAGCTTCTTTTAAGGCTTCTCTCATGAAGTATATATGTTTATCTTCCATTACTTTTTATTTAAAACCTCATGTGCATGTCGACTTCTTGGTTCGTATGCTTCTGATGCACCAACAACAATAATCGGATCATCATAACTTGCAGGATGTCCATCAATAATTCTTTGTGTGCGTGTTGCAGGTTGACCAGTTTTTACACAAATTGCTGTGAGTTTTGTAACAAACTCAGCAATGGCTAAGAGTTCTGGCATCGGACCAAAAGGTTCACCTTTGAAATCACGGTCAAGTCCACCAACAATGACACGAATACCACGGTCAGCTAGTTGATCTGCAATTTTTACAATGCCCTTATCTAAGAATTGTGCTTCATCAATAATGACAGCATCTACATTCGGTAGTAGTTTTTCTAGGATATCACTAGAATTTTCAATTAAAATTGCATTTTCAGTTAAAAGGTTATGACTAACAATCTCACCTTTAGTTGAATATCTATTATCAATCACTGGTTTAAAAACTTGATAAACTTGTTTCGCGTAGCGAAGACGTCTTGCTCTACGAATCAATTCTTCTGTTTTACCTGCAAACATCGGTCCACAAACCACTTCAATAAAGCCGTTTTTATATGAATGATACATGTACTAACCCCCGTTTTGAAATCATTATATCAAAAAGCGAGATTAATATCTCGCTTTATGTGTTTTATTTTTTAGATTTTTCTAAACGTTTGTTGAACTTATCAACTTGACCAGCTTGAGCGATGAATGATTGTTCACCTGTGTAGAATGGATGTGTATCTGAAGTTACTTCTAAACGAATAACTGGATATGTTTTACCATCTTTTTCATATACTGCTGTATCTTTTGCGTTGATTGATGATTCAATTAAAAACTGTCTTTTTGTTTGAGCATCTTCGAAGATGACTAATCTAGTTTTTGGATGAATATCTTGTTTCATAGTATTTCTCCTTCCGCCATGAGCCAAATTCACTCATAGTAAGTTTCGCCTACTCATTATATCAAATGATATATTAATATGCAATGCTTAATTGATAAGTTTTAAATTATCCCTTAATTTCTATAATTTAGTACGATTTTACCTTAGCTACATGAGAGAAATTCTTTAAGAATCGATCCGCAATGATGCCAGTTAAAATTCCAGCTGGCACACTAATTAATAGCATGATTGGTAAATATAGAATCAAAAGTTCTGTTTCTACTAAATACATACCGACAAGAATTTGTCCAATAGTATGGGTAATTGCACCTAAAACAGATACTGTTACAGTGTGTAGTTTGAACCATTGTTTTAAGATTCCCATCGTAAGAATCGAAAGAATCGATCCACCTAAACCCATCCAAAATGTTAATGTGAATGAGCGATATAAAAGTGCAACAATTAATACTCTCAGTAAAGTGACAAGTGTTGCTTCTCTAAATCGATACATGTAAAGCACGATAACAGTCACGATATTAGCAAAGCCGATCTTAGCACCAGGTACTGGAATAATATTAATTTGCATTTCTATAACATTTAAAACGATAGCAACGGCAGTTAACATAGATAATGTTGTAATCATTCTGGTATTTTTCATACAGCACCATCCAACCCTGTATCAACTTCTTTTTCAAATTTAATATAAACTGCATTAGGAAGCGATATGACAGGTAATCCTTTCCCGTTGTACCAACTGCGACCAACACCAATTTGTTTAGGTGTTTCATCACGTTCAATTCGAATACTTGATGTATCCCAATCAATTTCTATAAATACTTCAGTCCGATTGCCATCAATTTCATATGCACCTAAAACGACATAGGCTAAGTCGCCACCTTCACCTTCAACAGGTGTTGTTGTTTTAGGATATTCTGGGTGTTCTTTTTGAGGGAATGTTTTAACTTGTTTTGTTTTAAAATCAACCTCTATCACAACTTGAGAGCCTTGATATACTTTACCAATATTGCCATCTTGCGTGGTGAAAAATGTCACCCAAACAAAGATGATGCTAAAGATAATTAATAAACCTCCAATTATGATAAAGTCTTGTTTTTTCATATTATTTTGGTTCGTATCCTGACGACATAAAGTATGGTGTGACGGTACCATCTAAATTAAATGTTGCAACTTGAATGTCTTTACCTTCAACGAAATTTTCAATTTCTTCAGGGCTCATACAAAATAACGCAGTAGAATATGCATCAAGTAAACCACCATCAACACCAATTAGAGTAATAGTGTAAAAGTTATTTGACGGTCTTCTTGTTTTTGGTGAAATAATGTGGTGATACCAATTGCCTTCTAGATCTTCCACATATTGAAGATAACTGCCTGATGTTGTAATGTTTTGGTTTTGACCACTGTAATATGCAAAACCATAACCTTGATAAGGCATTAATGGGTTTAACAATTCAAATACATAGTTACCATCTTGTGTTCTAGGGTTGTCTTTACCAAAATCGATTGAAGATGATCCACCATTAATAATGTATTGTGTAATACCTTCTGATTCTATATATTCAACCACTTTTTGTACAGCATAGCCTTTTGCTATCGCTCCCAAATCTAATTTAGCACCTTTTTTAAGGGTGACATAGTATTTTCCAGCTTCTTCATTAAGTAAGACTGGATTTTCAGGCAAGATAATCGCATCAACTGCTTCATATGTTTCTTGAAGTTCTGCTTCTGACACTTTACCTGTTTTTTGATTATTCTTTATAACTTCTTTCCAAATATCAATAATTTCACCCATAGCAATATCAAAATAGCCATTGGTTTCTTCTTGTACTTGTAAGCCAAGTTCTAAAATATTATAAAGTTCTTTTTCAATTTCAACGGTCGCTTCACCGTCAGATGCTGCTGCTTGATTGTTAATATAAGTGATATTATTTACACCAGACTTTAATTTAAAGTTATCTGTTAAATCGTGATAAAAATATAGAATTTCTTCAACATTCTCCATGATTTCTTCTTTTCTCTCTGGCTCTACATACATCGTTACAGAAATTGTTGTTGACATCGCACCAACACCAAAGAACACACGTTCCTTTGAAGGATCATTATGTTGTGGTGTTGATTCTAAACATGCAGTAAGCACGAGAGTGATTAAAATAGATAAAATTATAAGCCAGGTTTTTTTCATAAGACTCCTATGATTAGAAGATACCACCAAGTCCTGTAAGTACTAAGATAATTAAACCAAGTACGATCAACACAATTGGTAATCCTTTAAATGATTTAATCATTGGTGCAACTCTCATTCTTGAAATATTCATTGTTAATAAAATTGTTAGTGCCATAAATCCAAGTAGTGAACCTACAGTTTCTAAAAATGCAAGTTCAAATGATACTGAATTTAATCCTAAAAGTCCAACAAGAATAACAACTGAATTTAGGATGATTGTCTCACCTTTTGGTAATTCAAATTTAAGTTTTGAAACTAAGATTTGATATAACTCATTCAAGATTATCATTAAGATGACTAGAACGAAAATATTTAAATACGTTGCTCCAAGTGGTAATAATACCACATTGTAGATTAAGTAATCAATTAAGAAGACTAAAAGAGAGGCTATTGAAACAACTGATGTTGTCTTTAAAACTGGTTTCACTCTAAATTCATCTTTGGTTAAATTTTCTAAACCAATACCTTGAGTTAGGATATTAGAAAGGATCGCTGCAGCAAGCACGCTAGATAAAAGTGCGAAGATCATATTACTTTGCCTCCTTTTCTAATGGAATCATATTTAAGAATCCATATAAGAAACCAGCAAGAATAAATCCACCTGCAGCACTTGTTAAGAAACTTAAAGCATATTTACTATCAAATAAAACAATTGAAGTTTCTCCAATAATAAGTGCACCAGTTCCTAACGTTTCTCTTAAAAATCCAATAACAACAAGTAATAAGAAACTTGAAATAGCTGTATATAAATGGCCTAATAAAGACATTTTATTATCATCTTTATGCATCATATCAACATTAAATAAAATCAGTGCAAGATACATACTAAAGATTTGATCTAAATTAAAGTATGTAGAAAGTATGATAGATAACGCTGCAATGATTGCTGCAATTAAGATAAGTTTTGCATAAAGATTGAATCTACCTTCTACAAATTTATCAAGTGCAAGTGATGCAAGTTTTACTAACATACTTGAAACAAATAATACGATACCTGCAAGTAATGCTTTTTCAAGTGATTTTGCAATATAAATTAAAGGCACAATACTTAAAAGGCTTATTCTTCTGATTAAATTTAAATTCATGAGATAACCCCCTTAATTGCATCAACGATTTCTCTAATTAAATATTGTGTACCGTTAGAGTTATCCGTTGGACCAGTTGTTGATTCTGGTAATTGATCTACAAGAATATTTTTACCAATAAAGGACGCTAAGAATTCCTTACTTGCAGTAATGAATCTACCGTGTGTATGTTTGTATAATTCATCAGGTAAACTTGCAAATCGAATAATGTTATTTTCATCAACTGCTAAGAATACTGTAACTGATTCTTCATGTGTTGCTGAACGGTCAAAATATGTACCTGTTAATTTATGTTCATAAACTTTATAAATTGAACCACCAAATGTAACAGTTGACACTTTTATACCTGAAATTGTTTGCTCACCAATTAAACCATATTCACCACCAAATAAATCTTTGATGTATTCTACTGGTTCACCTTGGTGGAATGTAATGACATGTTTTATAACGTTTTTAATGCTTGAACGTGATACTTCAATTGTTGTACCACCTGCAGCACCATCAATGAATTGGATATTTTCAAAGAATAATCCATTATAATTTTGAAGTAAGTAATTTCTTACTAGCGGGAAATAACTTGCTGATGTTGAGTCATAAGTTTCAACTTTTTTATCAATCGCATAGACTTTACCATTTGCATCAATTGCAACATATAACTCTAAGTAAAAGTATGAATTGTTTGTTCTTGCAACATAAATGTCTGCTAATTTATTACCAAACATATCCATAACTTCTGCTTGTGAAAGAATGCTAGCATCAATCACTGGTTTTTCATTCACGATTTCAACTTTTTGTCCAAACATTTTATCAACATCACTTGTCGGTAATGCTGTTTGGATTGCAATCATAATAATTGAACCGATGATCATTGCAACAAATGCGATGACTAATAATATATTTTCACGTTTCATCCTAAGAAGACCTCCCCAGCAATTAACATTAACTCATGGATTAACATCTTAGAGTTATTTGGTTCGCCTTCATCATTTGTTGAACCTGTGTAAGCATCTGGAACTTCATTAATCATCATATCTTTAAAGCTTTGTGCATAAACTAATGCTTTAGCATAGAAATTACCCAGTGAATGTTTGTATGACTCGTTTGGTAATAACACACCTAAAATCTTGCCTGATTCATCTAAAGCAACTTGAACCATAATTTCTTTTTCAGTTAATGAACCTGTTTGATATACACCAGCTTTAGTTAAGCTAATTACTTTACCACTCTTTGTAGTACCATTAATAACTTCTACTTTAACGGCTGCTCCTGAAACATTAGATGTTGTTGTTGATGCAATTGTATATTCACCGTAAAACGCTTCATAAGGCATTACAAATGGGAATTTTTCAACTTTAGCATGGTGTGAACCAAGTGCTCGAAACATATCCATTAAAGTGTTCATTGAGACTGAAGTTGCACCAGTTGCTTGATCGGTGATTGTTGGTGATAATTTTTGATATTTATAATCTTGTAATAATTTAGTTGTTTTATCTTGATACATAGTTTGGTTAAGTTCAATTATTTTTAAATCACTGATCTTCTCATCTAAACCAACTGCAATCATAATTTTGATATTACCAAAACCATTTTTTGCATTTGCCTCGTAAACATAACCTAAACCTTCACTACCTTTATAAACTTTAGCTGAAAGTAAGATTTCAACAACATCTATTGTTTCTAATGGATTTGATGTGAAATCTGTTGCATCACTCATCATAATTTTAATTTCAGCTAATGCTTTTTCTTTTTCTTTAGCAAGTTTAATTGGATTAAATATCGCATAACTTCCAATTAATAATGAAAGACTGACTAAGAAGGTAATTGCAAGTGCTAATATACTTTTTAATTTCATATAGCATAACCTCCTAATACTAAGAAGGATACGATTAAGATTGCAATGAATGCAACACTATAACCTAAAATAAATTTTAATTTGATTGGGTTTTTTGCCCATACTGGATAATCAAGTACTGGAACTAACATATTGCCAAGAAGAATCGCAAATGCTACACCTTCTGGTAAATTACCGAATTGTCTAATTGAAAAGACAACTGTACCGATGATTAATCCAAAGATCCAACGACCAGGTCTTGTAATTGGTGATGTTGCTGGGTCTGTAATCATAAATGCTAAACCGAATAATAAACCACCAGATAACACTTGATATAAAACATATTGTGCTAAATATTGTGGATATAACACGAGTCCAGCAACAAAACTTAATGCTGTAAAGATTAAGAGGGCAGAAAGTGCAGGACGGAAGTCAGCACTCTTTCTAATAAATAAATATAGTGCCCCAATTAAAATTGCTAAACTGTTTACTTCTCCTAATGAACCTGGAATATTACCACTGAATAAATCAAGTAAACTATATGAATTGAAAACTTGTGGGAATGATGTTGAAAGTGGTGTTGCACCAGCTGCAGCATCCACTAAACCATAACTACCTGTGAAAAATCCTGTAAAGGTAATCGCAATAAAGATTCTGCCAAGTGCTGCTGGGTTGAATAGGTTAAATCCTAAACCACCAAAAATCATCTTACCAACGAATGCTCCAAATAAAGCACCAATGATCACAACATAGAAATCAATTTGGTCTGGTAATAACATTGCATAAATTAAACCAGATACCGCTGGTGCTGCAAAGTTATTAATTGAATATTTTTTAAATTTGTTAACTAATTTGTCTTTAAAATCAAAACCTTCTACCTTTGTAACTGCTAAGAAATAGATCATTTCAACTAATACAAAGACAATTAATGAAAGTAAGATTCTTGTTAATGCATCAAGACCGAATCTGTAAATTGAAAAGAATGTTACAGGGGTTAACGCAATTAGCACATCAAACATCATTCTTTTTGTTGAGGTTGCTTTACGAATATATGGAGATGTTTGTTTAGAAAAAGTCATATTTTGTTGGTACATAACTATTCCCCTTGTCTAAGAATACGTTTGCCTTGACGCATGTAATCTGTTAAGTGAATCTTAGATGGACATACGAATGAACATAGACCGCATTCAATACATTTATTAACAGATAAAGTTTTTAAGAAATCTTTATCTTTTGCTTTAACCGCGTTCATAATTTGAACTGGTTGAATTTGAACTGGACATGAGTAGACACATGATGCACAGTGAATACATGGGTCTTCATCACTATAGACTGTGTTTTGAACAATCAATGATGTTGCAGTGTGCGTTGAAATAATATCATCCGATGGAAGGTTTGTTCCCATCATTGGTCCGCCCATAATTAAAGTTTTTGGAATATGTGTATCAACATATCCACCAGCTTTTTCAAGTAAGTTATGAATTGGTGTACCGATTCTAATCTTAAATGATTTATTAACAGCACCATCACCTGAGATAACAAAGTATCTTTCTAGGACAGGTAGACCATATTTAACTGCATGGAATAATGATTGTAATGTTGATACGTTAAATGGTACAACACCGTAATCTGCAGGTAATTTACCTTGAGGTACAACAATACCTGTTGCAGATTTAATCGCTTCTAATTCCCAACCTTGTGGGTAGTAATTACCAACAGGTACTACTTGAATATCATACTCAGGATAAGCATTCAATGCGAAGTTAATTCTTTCAACTAACTCCATATATTTCTTCTTAACCGCAATGATACCAGTTTTTGCATTTAACGCACGCATTGCATAAATTAACCCATTGATTAATTCATCCGGATAATTCATCATGAGTTCATAGTCAGAAATTAACTTTGGTTCACATTCAACACCGTTTGCTAAAACGATGTTAATTTCTGCTTTAGTGTTTAATTTAATGTAGGTTGGGAAACCAGATCCTCCAAGACCTACTAGACCAGCATTTTTTGCAATCTCAACATAATCCGCTTTGGTAAAGTTTAAGATTTCCTCATCTGTTCTAGTTTTTACTGATTCATGAACCTCATATTTATAATCGTTTTTAACGATCATACAGTTGACCTTTTGGCCAGAGGCATCATATTTCATTTCATAACCTACAACTTCACCCGATACGGTTGCATGTATTGGTTGTTCGAAAAATGCACCTTTTCTAGTACCAATAACTTCACCGACCTTAACGAACTGACCAAAGACAACACATGTTTCCCCTTCAGGGCAACGTTGGTTTGTCATTGGATAGTAAAGATAAGGTGCTTCAAGATAGTGAACGAGAGGAAGCTTTTTTAAAACCTTTTTCCCATCTGGGATTATTCTTGTTTTCGCAATCATTACTGATCACTCCTTCTTATTAATTGTGTTTGCTTGTGAGTTTAATAACTTCTCTTTTTACTTTCTCTAAAACAATTTCATTATCAAGATTTGTTAATACTTCGTGAATCCATAAGACAACTTGTCTAAACTCAGCTTCTTTAAATCCTTTTGTTGTCATTGCTGCCGAACCTACTCTAATACCAGAGGTATATGCTGGTTTTTCTTTGTCAAAAGGAATTGAGTTTTTATTGATTGTAATATTAACTTTGTAAAGTGCCTCTTCAGCTTTTTTACCTGTGATACCCAATTTAGATTTAATATCGATTAAAACTAAATGATTTTCAGTACCACCTGAGATGACTCGATACCCCAATTCTTTAAAAGTTTCTGCCATCGCTTGTGAATTCTTTACAACTTGTTCTTGGTAATTTTTAAAACTTAGTTCCATTGCTTCTTTAAAGGCAACCGCCTTAGCTGCAATGACATGCATTAATGGTCCACCTTGTTCACCAGGAAATACTGATTTATCAATTTTCTTTGCAATATCTTCATTATTCGTAAGGATGATACCACCGCGAGGACCTCTTAATGTTTTATGCGTTGTTGATGTTACAACATCTGCATAAGGCATTGGAGAAGGGTGAACCCCTGCTGCAACTAACCCTGCAATATGTGCCATATCAACCATTAAATATGCACCAACTAAATCTGCTATTTCTCTAAACTTTTTAAAGTCAATAATTCTAGAATATGCAGATGCACCAGCGATAATCAATTTTGGTTTAACTTCTAATGCAATTCTTTTAACTTCTTCATAATCGATTGCTTCATCTTTTTCAGAAACACCATATGCATATGCATCGTAGAATTTACCAGAGAACGAAAGTTTAAACCCGTGGGTTAAATGACCACCTGCATTTAAACTCATTCCAAGTATTTTATCTCCTGGATTCAGTAATGCATTATATGCTGCCGCATTTGCTTGTGAACCAGAGTGTGGTTGAACATTCACATATTTCGCATTGAAAAGCGCTTTTAGTCTCTCTTGCGCTAATTCTTCTACGATATCGACGAATTCACATCCACCATAGTATCTGTTTTTTGGATACCCTTCAGCATATTTATTCGTAAGGATTGAACCTTGAGCTTCTAAGACTGCTTCTGAAACAAAGTTCTCAGATGCGATGAGCTCAATGTGTGCCTTTTGTCTTTGTGCTTCTTTTTCTATTGCTTCATAAAGTGATGGATCATAATTTTTTAGCATGTGGTTTACCTCTTTAGTTAAATCTATGCTTAAATTATACCATTTTGAACTTTTTATATTTTATATAAAGTTTGAAGGATAAAAAAATGGAAGAATCGATTAGACACTTCCATTTTAAATATTTGACATTTACATTGCAAATGATTCTATAATTGATAACGCTTTCAATTTTTTATCGGAAAATTTGGGATTTTTTACATTTTGTTGTTTTTAAATTTTCTGATAAATTCCGTTACTCTTGGGTTACTTAAATCATACTCCAAATCCTCAAAAACGCTTTGACTAGCGTGTCCTTCGACAATTAAATGGAATTTTTCCATGTATTTCATAAATCGAACACGTGTTTGATACGGCTTTAAAAATTTAATATGTTCTTTGTATTTAACATAATAATCCAAACTTTCAGGTTGCATACCAATAACACCATAATACATTGACATCGTTGCATACTTAATTCCTAAGAGTTTTTTATGCTTTACTTCCTTCATGTATTGCATAAGGGTTAGATCATCATAAAGTGTAAATGCCGCAACTGCAACGAGTAGTTTCATATTTTCTGAATCAATTGTTAAGACTAGTGTCTGGTGTTTTTTAGCATATTCTAGTAGTTCAATAAATTTACCTGTGTGTAATAAATTAAAAGCTTTATATAGTGGGATTTTAGAAATCATTATGACTGGGATTGAAATTAAAGTTGATAAAGCAACCGTGATAACTAAAATCAATTCTCGATCAGGATGATATCTAAAGATAAAAAACACTGCTAAAAATACGAGTGTAAAACTCAAAGTATACAACATTAAAAAAGTAAAATACGCACTTTTTTTCATAAAAACTCTCCCCTTTTTTATTGAAAAAAAAGCGCTATAAAAGCACTTTATTTTACATTGTGATAAACGTTAGATACATCGTCTAAATCTTCAAGACCTTGAAGCAGTCTTTCAAACTTAGCTAAGTCTTCAGGATCAGTAATCTCAACTTCGCTCATTGGAATAAACATAATAGCGTCTTGAGTTGTTTCTAATCCCGCAGTTTTTAATGCGTCTTTAATATTACCGTATTCAGATGGATCGGCATAGATTGTTACTTTTTCATCTTCTGCTTCAATATCGATGACGTTAATATCATTTTCAATTAAGAATTCCAACATTTTTTCTTCAGTAGTTGGCACTTCAAAAACAGCACGGTGTTCAAATTGGTGTAACACTGAACCTGAAACGCCTAATTTTCCGTATGCTTTATTGAATAGTGTTCTTACATCAGATAAACTACGATTTGTGTTGTCAGTTAAGCATTCAACGATGAATAAACTATTACCAGGTCCAAATCCTTCATAACGGATTTCAGTATAGTTTTCTTCACTTCCACCTATCGCTTTTTCAATTGCACGTTTGATAACGTCAGCTGTTACTTGTTCTTTCTTTGCACGCTCAATAATTCTTCTTAAAGCTACGTTCGTATCTGGGTCAGGTGTACCAGCTTTAGCAGCCATATAGATTTCCTTACCATACTTAGAATAAACTTTAGATTTTACAGCGGCAGTTTTTGCCATTGCGACTTTTCTTACTTCAAATGCTCTTCCCATAATAAATTACTTCTTTCCAAATGTTTCTTGATATTTTTCTATTGCTTCGCTGATTACTTTTTCAGCTTCGTCTTTACTTTCTACATCTAGGATGTATGTTTTCTTACCTTCTAATGATTTATACACTTCAAAGAAATGTGTAATTTCAGAAAGCAAGTGATGTGGTAAACTCTTCAGGTCTGTGTATTGGGTTAATGATGGATCACCAAAAGGTATTGCAATAATCTTTTCATCAACTTCATCACTATCAATCATCTTAATGACCCCAATCGGATAACATTCTACAAGTGACATTGGTTCAATGTCTTCTTGACATAGGACAAGTACATCAAGAGGGTCATTATCCCCTGCATATGTTAACGGAATGAAACCATAATTTGCTGGATAGTGGGCAGATGTAAAGAGTACACGGTCTAAGATAATCATCCCCGTTTGTTTATCTAATTCGTATTTTTTCTTACTTCCCTTGGAAATCTCTACACAAACGATGAATCGTTGTGGCTTGATGCGGTCGGGATTTATATCGTGCCAAATATTCATATAATCACCTAATTTTCCTTTTCAGCAACTTTATTGTAACACTAAAAATCGTTTTTTTCTATCTAAAGATAGTATAATATTTCAAAAGAGGTATAGATAATGAAACATGTTTATGAAACTACAATCACAAATATTGACGGTTTAGCGGGAACTGTCAAAGCAGACAGTGGTTATACTTTTACCACCGATGGTGTTAAAAATGCAGATAGTAACCACACAAACCCAGAACAATTAATTGGTGCATCTTGGGCAACTTGCTTAGCTGCAACACTTCACTCAGTTTTAGTAGCAAAAGGCATTAAACCAGTCACTAGAATTGATGTCAAAGTTGATCTTTGGTTTGATGATAAAACACGCTATCAATTTAAATTACACGCCAATGTTGCAATCCAAGGTGTGTCATTAGATGACGCTGAAAAGTATCTTGAAATCACCCATAGATTCTGCCCTGTATCTAAGTTAATTGCAGACAAAGAAGCAGTTACTTGGTCTGTTGCTCAATATTAAAACATTTTAATAAGGCCATTAAAAGAATATCACAGTTTTCGCTGTGATATTTTTATTTTAATGTTAATTCTTTAATCGTTGCAATCTTAAACCCTTGTTGTTTAAGATCTGTTTGTGCAGTATCTACCATATAACCATCATACATTTGTATCATCTCTAAATCATTGGATGAGTCACCAATTGTATAAATATTTTTAGGATTTATACCACTTATTTTCTCTAACACTTTTAAGGCAATACCTTTGTTTGTTTTATTAGAAATAATCTCAACCAATGTTGCATGAGGTAGTGCTAAAACATAACAATTAATTGATTTATAAAGGTTTAATACGTGTGTTGAAAACTCATAACCTTTTAACACATCATTAAATCTCATAGCAATCTTAGTCAGTGGATAAATACTTTCTTCACTTGAAGTTTTTAATCCGACATATTTACATTGTGTAATATATTTTTCATATCTTTTTATATCAGAATTTAAATGATCTATCACATCTTTTTCGATAGATTCATAATATAAAATATTTAAATCTTTATCGAGTAACATACCACCTGATAAGATCAAATAATCAAACGGTATATTGTTTTTTTCGTATTCAACCATAAAGCTTGTATATGCTCTACCGGTTGCAATCACGAATAAATTGCCTTTATTACGATAGTCTTCAATTAATCTAATATTCTCTTTTAATTCTTCTTCATTACGATAAAACGTGCCATCGTAATCGGATACAATCATTTTTTTCATATTTAAACCTATTTCTAATTATTCTGTCATACCTTTTCCATCTAGGATTTGATCGACATATTTGTATATTCTTTTAATTCTAGTTTCTCTTTGTTTAGCATCATTATAATATAAAAGATATGCTTTTTTTCTTCCAGGTGTTAACTTTTCAAAAGCTTCTTTAAATCTTGGAAGTTCTTGGAACACATCAATGAGTTCACTTGGGTATTCTGGCATTGCTTTTTCGATTTGTTCTTTAGCAGGCTTTAAACCTTTGAGTTCATTTTCGATTGCCTCAATCATATATGCTTTAATGATTTGTTCTAATCTTTTAGCTTCTTCTAATGATTGCATTCGAATGATTCGTGATGACTGTTGAAAGTCTCCGTGTGATGTTAATATTTTCTTTTCATCTTTTAAAAGAATACCATTAAAGAAATTAACAGTAAAGTAATTCTTGAAAATACTTAAAATAAATACATTTTTACTCTTAACCATATAAACAGGTTGTCCCCATTTAATTGCTTCATCAACTTCAAGTGATGTTGCGATTTCTCTTAAAAATGTAATTTCTTCTTTCCATTCTTTATATTGACTAATGTGATTTGTTACAGCTTCTGTTTTCATATTCAATCCCCCATAAAAAGAATTAAAGGCATTCGGTATACCAAATGCCTTTTTGTTTAAGATTAGTTTTGTTCTTCAGCTTTCATTTGATCAATTAAAGCTTTTAATAAATCTGGGCGGTCCGTAATGATACCGTCTGCACCAAGTTCAATTAATAACTTCATTTCTTCTGGATCATCTACTGTCCAGTAAAGCACAGCCATGCCTTTTCTGTGAGCATCATTAATCATTTGAGCATGCATAAAGTTCGCACGATAATAATCACCTTCAGGAAGTGCAATATAATCTCTGAAAATACTTGGGATTATATCAAGTAATTTAGCTGTTCCTCCTTGAATTCTCATTGAAGAAGGGTTTGGTAAGATTAAGACTTCTGATTTGATTGGCCAGAAGAAATCTAAGTTAAATGCTGATAAGACTGCCCACATTGTAACTTCACTTGTTGCAGCAGCCATTAACATTTCAGGTGCATTTTCTTTGAAGTAGTCAGTAACTTCATCAGAGAATGATGCAAGTACAACTTTACCTTCTAAGTTAAACTCTCTAACTAAGGAGATGAGTTCCGCTGCAGCAGCTTTATAATCATGAAGACCCGGTGTATAACCGTTTTTATTACCTTCTTCTGGTGCATCTTTAATTTCTAAGATATATAAAACTTTATCATTCACTTCTTCAAAGATGTCTCTGATTCTTGCAGGAATCATTTGTTGCATAATTGGGTCATTCGCATCTAAATCTTTATATGGTTGTTGGCCACCTAAATCTTCTGGTTCTGTGAATGTTCTTGCTAGATAATAATCATCCGCTTTAATTGCTTGAACAATTTCAGCATATGAATGACTACGTACAAAAGCCTTATCAAGTTGAGAACCGGGACTCATTGTTAAATATAAATCGTGTTGTGAAATAAGTTGTCCATCTGCTGTCATAGCAAGGTCAATCTCTAACACTTGTGGATTATAGTGTTCCATTAAATAGTTATATGCAAATACTGTGTTTTCTGGAACAAGTTCTTTAGCACCACCATGTGGAATAATCAGTGGATATTTACCTTCTTTTAAGAATGTATTATTTTTTGATACAGATGAAATCGTAAATGGTACAAAGTTTAAAATGCTAATCACTAAGACAAGTGAAAATAAACTAATTAAAGTCCATTTAACAATTCTTATAAAAATCTTCATGTTGTTATTCTCCTTTTTGTTCTTTATATAACTCGTATAAATTATGCGCTAGTGCACAAATCGTCATTGGACCAACACCTTTTGGAACTGGTGTGATATATGATGCAATACCTTGAACACTTTCAAAATCAACGTCACCAACAAGTTTACCGTCAATTCTATTAATACCTACATCAATAACAACTGCACCTTGTTTAACCATATCTTTTGTAACAAATTTAGCTTTGCCAATAGCAGCAATTAAAATATCTGCTTGTTTCGTAATTTCTGCTAAATTTGTAGTTTTAGAATGGGTGATTGTAACAGTTGCATTTCTATCAAGTAACATTTTAGAAATTGGTGCACCAACAATTTGACTTCTTCCAATAACTACAGCGTGTTTGCCTTCAATTGGAATTTGATAATGATCAAGTAACATCATGATCCCTTGTGGTGTTGCAGGACGTATACCCTTTTTCTTTTGAAACAGTAAACCTTGATTCATGGTGTGGAATCCATCCACATCTTTTTTATAATCAATTGATTCAATCAATAATTCGCTGTTTAAATGTTTTGGAATAGGCAGTTGTAGAAGAATACCATTCACCGAATTATCATGATTTAATTTTTGGATTAAATCATAGACAATTCTTTCTTCAACTCTATCTTCTAGGTTATGAATCTCAACAATCATCCCTAAACTTTCAGCTGTCTTTAGCTTACCTTTAACATATGATTCACTTGCTGGGTCATTACCAATTAATATGATATCAAGTTTTGGTTGACTTGGTAATTTTAAAACAGCTTCTTTTAATTTTTCATTTAAAATGTCTGCTGTTTCTCTACCGTTTAATAAAATCATGAGATAATCTCTCCTTCATCATCGACTCTAAAATCTAGTGCACGTGGATGTTCATTTAATCCAGGCATTGTATTAATGCCTTTTGTGAGTGCCACAATTAGTTTAGCACCATATGAGATTTTTATATCACTAATTTCTAAATTAAAATGACGTGGGCGTCCCTTTAGTGTTGCATCGCCTGATAATGACAATGGCGTCTTTGCAATACAAATCGGGAATTTAAGTGCTTTGAATTGTTCCATTTTGCGTAGTGCACGTTTAGAAAAAATGACATCGTCTGCTCCGTACATATTAACTGCAATCTTTTTAACTTTATCTGAAATTGAATCTTCATATTGATACAGTGGTTTAAAATGAGATCCTTTTTCTGCTTCTTCTTTAACAAGTTTAGCAAGTTCTTGCGTACCTTTACCACCTTTAATAAATCCTTCTGATAATCCAAAAGGAATATGATTCTTCTTCGCCCATGTTTCTAAGAATTGGAGTTCTTCTTTTGCATCGCTTGCAAATTTATTTAAAGCAATCACTCCACGCAAGCCAAGATTGTGAATATTTTCAAAATGCTTTTCTATGTTCTCTAAGCCTTTTTCAAGTGCTTCAACATTTGTTTGATCAAGTTCAGATTCTAATACACCACCATGAAGTTTGAGTGCTTTAATGGTTGCAACGACAACAACAACAGAAACCTTAGTTGAAAGTAGCGGTTGTTTAATATGTAAGAATTTCTCCATACCTAAATCCGCACCAAAACCAGCTTCTGTAATTACGTAATTCGCTAGTTTTAAAGCCATTTGAGTTGCAATCACAGAATTACAACCATGTGCGATATTTGCAAAAGGACCTGCATGTACAAATGCTGGTACCATTTCTTTTGCAAACACTATATTAGGCTTTATCGCATCTTTTAATATAAGTGCTAAAGCATCCTGACAACCTAAATCTTTGACATGGACATTTTGATCATCTTCATTGATACCAATCAAAATATCTGCAAGTCTTTGTTTTAAATCAGGGAAGTCTTTCGCTAATGCAAGGATTGCCATAATTTCAGATGCCGCTGTTATTTGGAACCCATCCGTTCTTGTTTTTAAACCAACCTCGCGAAGCGCGCGATCATTGACATCCAGTGCTCTTTGCCAATAAACTTCTTTAATCTTTAGTTCATTACCAAAATAAATGTGATTATCAATCATGGCAGAAAGTAAATTGTTTGCCGCTGTAATGGCGTGGAGATCACCATTAAAATGCAGGTTAATGTCCCAACCAGGTTCAAGACTAGAAACACCACCACCAATGGCACCACCTTTCATACCAAATACTGGCCCCATAGAAGGTTCTCTTAATGCTAATATGACATTATCACCATTTGCCTTAAATCCTTGTGCAAGGCCAATTGATACAGTTGTTTTACCTTCACCACTTGAAGTTGGATTGATTGCAGAAACTAAAATAAGTTTGCCATCTTTAGCAGCTTCAAGTCGCTTTTTCAATTTTAAATCTACTTTGAATTTATCTTCACCGTAGCTAATAATTTCTTCAGGTCTAATCTTTAAAACATCTTTTAAATATTCATATTTCGTCATTTATTTACCCCTAAAAAAATAAAAGTATCATCGTAATCGATACTTTTATTATACATAGAATATGTATTAAGTTTTGTATAAAGGCTTACACTTTATAAAAGTTGTAACCTTGTTTTAGAATAGTTTCTGCAATCAAAACTTCTTCTTTTGTAGGTTCATTAATATCTTCAAGTTCATACTTAAGTCCCATGGCTTCCCATTTACGAATACCAAACTTGTGGTAAGGTAAAATATCAATGCCTGTGATATTGCTAAGCCCATCGATAAACTCTCTTAATCGTTTGAGGTAGACTTCTTGAGAATTTATCGTTGGGATTAACACGTGTCTTAAAACTGTAGGAACTTTCTTTTCTGATAAAACTTCAGCAAACTTTAAAATGTTTGTATTTGGTGCACCACATAACCACTTATGCATTTCATTATCAATGTGCTTAATATCTAATAGAACTAAATCGGTATATTTTAACAGTTCTTCAAATTCTTCCATGCGTTTTTCTGAAAATGTTCCAGCTGCTGTATCTAAACACGTATGAATACCTTGAGCTTTTGCTTGTTTGAAGAGTTCAGTTAAAAAAGCCATTTGAAGTGTGGCTTCCCCGCCGGATACGGTGAGTCCGCCACCTTTATAGAAGGGCTTGAACCTTTTGTAGTCATTAAGAATTTCGTCTACTGTCATTAATTTATTATCCTCAGTTCCCCAAGTATCACGATTATGACAGAATTTACATCTTAGTGGACATCCTTGTAGAAATAAGACATATCTTAATCCTGGTCCATCAAATGCACCGAAAGTCTCAATTGTATGCACATTTCCTAATAAAGCATTAGAAGTTGTCATGGAATGTACGTTTCATTACCTCTAGTTTTTGTTCGTTAGTTAAATTTGAGAAGTTAACTGCATATCCAGATACACGTACTGTTAAGTTCGGGAATAATTCTGGATGTTCATAAGCTTCTCTTAATGTTTCTCTGTTAAATACATTGACATTTAAATGGTAACCATTTGATACAAAGTAACCATCTAATAATCTCACTAAGTTTTGAACTTGAATATCACCTTCTAAATGTGTGATTGATCCTTCAATTGAAATGTTCTTACCAAGCGCTTTTGGAATAATAGTGAATGTATTTGAAATACCGTCACGGCAATCTTCATATGGTAATTTAGCAACTGATAATAGTGATTTTAATGCACCACTCTTATCGCGTTGGTGCATTGGGTTAGCACCTGGTGCAAATGGTTCACCATAACGACGACCATCTGGTGTGTTACCTGTATTTTTACCGTATACAACGTTTGATGTAATTGTTAATGCTGACATTGTTGCAACTGAATTTCTGTAAGTTGGATATTGACGAATCTTATTCATCATCATTGATACAACTTCTCTTGCGATTGAATCAACTCTATCATCATCATTTCCATATTTAGGGAAATCACCGATTGTTTCAAAATCAACAATGATACCTTTTTCTTCATCATAAATTGGATGTACTTCTGCATATTTAATTGCAGAGAGTGAGTCAGCAACAACTGATAAACCTGCAATACCTGTAGCAAACCATCTTGTCACATGTAAATCATGTAATGCCATTTCTAGTTTTTCATAAGCATATTTATCATGCATGTAATGGATGATATTTAATGCATTAACATAAACTTCAGCAAGTTCAGTTAATGTTTCATCAAATCTTTCCATCACAACATCATAATTTAGTACGTCTGCTCTTAGGACTTCTCTCTTTGTCTTTTCAAAGACTTGATCACCAGAGATTTCATCACGGCCACCATTTAATGCATAAAGTAAAGCTTTAGCAAGGTTAGCACGTGCACCGAAGAATTGCATTTCTTTACCAAGTGCCATTGGTGATACACAACATGCAATTGCGTAGTCATCACCATGGTTTGGACGAATTAATTCATCAGATTCATATTGAATTGATGATGTATCAATTGAAACTTTTGCACAGAAGTTTTTAAATCCTTCTGGTAAGTTTTCACTCCATAAAATAGTAAGGTTTGGTTCTGCTGATGTACCTAAGTTGTATAAAGTTTGTAATAAACGGAACGCAGTTTTTGTAACAAGTGAATTGCCATCAACAGTCATACCACCAAGAACAGCTGTTACCCAAGTTGGGTCACCTGTAAATAATTGATTATATTCAGGTGTTCTTGCAAAACGAATCATTCTTAATTTCATTACGAAATGGTCAACCATTTCTTGAATTTCGAATTCTGAGTATTTACCTTCTACTAAATCTCTTTCAATATAGATATCTAAGAATGCATCCACTCTACCTAAACTCATTGCAGCACCATTTTGTTCTTTAACTGCTGCAAGATATGCAAGATATAACCATTGAATTGCTTCTTTTGAATCAGCTGCAGGTCTTCTTAAATCAAAGCCGTACATATCACCTAATTCAATTAATTCTTTAAGTGATCTAATTTGATCTGTAACTTCTTCTCTAAGTCTGATTACATCTTCAGTCATTGGGAAGACTAATGTGTTTTGTTGTGCTTGTTTTTCTTTGATTAAGAAATCAACACCATAAAGAGGCACTCTTCTGTAGTCACCGATAATTCTACCTCTTCCATACCCATCAGGAAGACCTGTGATGATGTGTGATTTTCTAGCTTTTCTAATTTGTGGTGTATAAGCATCAAAGACACCTTGATTGTGAGTTTTTCTTACATTTGTATATAAATCAATTGTTTCTTGTTCAACTTTATATCCGTATGCTTCAGCAGCTTTAGTTGCTACTTGAATACCACCATTAGGGAAAAAGCCCCTCTTCAGTGGAGCATCTGTTTGTAACCCAACAATCTTCTCTAATTTTTGGTCAATATAACCAGGTTTGTGAGAAATAATTGTTGAAGCAACTTTAGTATCAAGTTCAATTACTCCACCTTTTTCTTTCTCTAATTTTAATAGGTTTTTAAATTGTTCATTTAACGAAAGTGAACTTTCAGCTGCACCTTCTAAAAAGTTAGCGTCACCTTTATATTCTTTATAGTTCTTCTTAACAAAGTCTGCTACATTGATAGAATTATTCCATGCACCAGCATTAAAACCTCTCCATGCGTTTTCCATGTTTTCTTTCTCCTTTAATATGTGTATATTGGACACGATTATCTATTATTATTTTATCGAGGTGTCAAAAAAATTGCTTGGAAAGTTATAATAGAAAGCGTTTTCTAAAAATTAGGTGCTTTTTAGAGTCTATAAATTGTCGTGAATAACACACAATGTGTTATCATAAGTTTATTAAAATGGTGAAAAAATATGAAGAAAGCTATCGTTTTAGTAGGGATTCCTGGTTCTGGGAAGTCTACTTATGGTAAAACACTGAAACTTCCATATTTTTCTTCAGATATGATTCGATTAGAGTTATTTAAAACACTCAAAGCACATCATGATCCTGAAGATGATCAAAGAGTATTTACAAGACTACATGAACTTGTTTTTAGTTTTGGTGATTCACTCATTTATGATGCAACAAATATCGATAGAAAGAAAAGGATTTTTCTTTATAAGGAATTTAAACAACGTGGATATTATGTTGAGGTTCATTTAATTTTAGAACCAAAAGCTTTAGCACTTTTCCAAAATAAACGTAGAGATCCTGAAAGGGTTGTACCTGATTTTGTTGTTAAAGATATGTATCGTGGTATGATGCCACCAAAAATTGGTGTTGATACAGATGATTTTAAAATCATTTCTCAATCTAATTTCTTAAGTGAACCCATTACCTTGGATACTTTTGTTGATTACTTAAAGTCAAATGGAACATATAAAACAATTAGACGATTTATTAATGCTGCTTATTTACCTGAAATTTTAAAACTTGAAGATGATATGGATGTCTTCGCTCATACGGATAAGATGATCTCAAAATCCAAATCATTAGAACTTCTACTTGCATCTTTTTTCCATGACCTTGGAAAAGGTACAACTAAACTCAATAAGTTTAAATTACATGAACAAGTTTCCAGCATGTACGCATTTAGATTCTTCAATGAAATTAAAAATATACCACCCTCCTTAAGGGTATGTGATATTATAGATGTCATTTTACATCATACAAATTATCCAAATATTAAACCTGAAATTCTAGAAAACCAAAAACTAGATTCAAATGTTTTATCTTTACTTGAACAATTTAATTTATTAAATCAAGAAAGCCACTAGTTCAGTGGCTTTTTTCTATAATAGTATTAAGGGGGTATTTTTATGGAAAACAAATCTTCGAATAAAATAATAGTTTTAATTTCACTTATTTCAAATGTTTTAATGTTTGTTGTTGCATTTTATTTACTTATTTACGTTTTAGCAACTGGTGATGACCCAAATGGTCGACTCTTAAGTCATTTTGCAACAACAACATTGACTGCGTTACCTTTAATCGCATATGCAGTTCTTAAAGAAAAAATGAATGTCTTTTTACTCGTCTTTTACACGTTCTATGTATTTGTTGCTGTTTTCTTAGGTGCTTCAATGAACTTTTATAACCAGTTTGAAAACATTAATTATGATAAGTTAATTCATGTATTTTTTGGATACACCACTGCTATTTTAGGATTAATTGTATTAATTAAAACAAACAAACTCAATCAATCATCCCTCTTCTTCAACCTACTATTTATATTCTCATTCGGTATGATGATCGAAGCTGTATGGGAAATGCTAGAGTTTAGTATGGACCAATTACTTGGATCAACAACTCAAGGTGTACCTGTTTTAGGATTTAATGGGAAGTATTTAGTTGATGTTGGTGAAACTATGTTTGATATCATTTCAAACTTTATTGGTGTTTTAATCTTTATAATTCAATTCACTTTTTATACGAAAACAAAAAAAGCCCCAATCATGAGTTTCATGATTAGGGAACTTTCAAAGTAATGGTGAAAATCCTCGAAGTACCGCTCTAAATGTGCGATAGATCAAGTTATGTTTTTTGAAATCAGTCGAAGTAATTTTTCGGCTTTTTTCTTTTGTTTTTTCAAAGTATGTAACCATATCCTGTATGGTTTCTAAATCATTTAACCAAAGATTGTTTTCAAGGTGCATATATAAACTTCTAAAATCTAGATTAGATGATCCAATCATTGCAACCTTTTTATCGGTAATAATCATTTTAGAGTGAATAAATCCTGGTGTGTATTTATATAACTTAACACCATATCTTACTAACTCTTCTGCATAACTTTCAGAAACCATATAGATCAAACGTTTATCTGGTATTGAAGGTAAGATGATATTTACATCAATGCCACTTTCTGCAGCCAGTTTTAACGCTGTAGCAATTTCATTATCTAAAATTAAATATGGTGCAGTAATATAGATTGATTCTTTTGCATCATTAATTAAGTGTAAGTAGATACTTTTTGCTGTTAAATTCTTATCTACTGGAATATCACTAAATGGTATGTAATTTGAATCACCTTTTACAGTATGTTTTAAATAGTACTTTTGATAGTCGACTACCTTTTTAGTTGAGAAATGCCAGTTTTCTAGGAATATTGCTGTAAAGGACCAAACAGCTTCCCCTTCAACCATAATTGCAGCATCATGCCACTGACCAAATACTTTTTTCTTATTGGTGTATTCATCACCAATATTTATTCCACCCGTAAATGCAACTCTATTATCGATTACAACAATTTTTCTATGGTCTCTGTAGTTCATTGAAAAATTGATATGTAGTTTCATTGGATTAAATCTAACAACTTCAAAGCCTAGCTTTTCAAGTTGTTTATGATAATTAAACGGTAATTTAGTTGCTGAACCAAAGTCATCGTAAATGATCTTGATTTCAACACCTTCTTTTTGTTTTGCAATTAATACTTCTAAGATTTCATCCCACATCTTTGATTTAGTAATAATGAAATATTCCATGAAGATAAAATGCTTAGCTGTTTTTAATTGTTGTAATAATTCTTTTTGCTTCTCTTTTCCACTACCTAAGAAAAGAGATTTTGTATTTTTATATGCTGGATAATTTAAATTGACTAAATACATTTGTTGTTTAAGATATTCTTTACCAAATTGACTTTCAACATTTTTAAGTTCAACTTCTCTCACCTTAGATGCTGCAATCATTCTTGATGAACTTGAAAATGATAGACGTTCAGTTCTTGCGTATAAATAAAACATCACACAAAAGACTGGCAACAATAACAACATAATAATCCATAGTAATTTAAACATTGGATTTTCATCATCTGCAATTAAATGAAGTGTAATTAAAAAACCTAAGATCATCGATCCTAAGTGCAGATAGTACCAATCAGATGCAAATACATTTACAAACCAAACGAGAACAGATATTTGAAGTAAGAACATAAGTCCTACAATCATGACACGATTGGTTAAAAATGAGATGAGTTTTCTCAAAGTAATCACACTTTCTTAGTCATAAAGTTATCTTCTTAGTTGTTTAACTTAATCATACCATACATAAAAAAAGAATACACTCAAAATTGAGTGTATTCTAGCATTCTGTATACCCTAGGTCGGGAATACACGCCGCTGTGGCAATAAGATACTTTGATTATATCATATTTTTATAAAAGTAAACAAATATACTTCACATTTCTCCAATTCTATCTTTAAACTTTTTATTAAGCCATTTTCTACCACAAATGACATTCTTGAAATAAAACCACTGAACTCTAGTTTTAATACGATTGGTGTTCACGTATAAGTTTAAAACTTTTATACTATCGCTTAATTTAATAATGTATTTGATTCTTTTTGTACTTAAATTCAATTTCCTTATTAAGGAAGAATTTATTTCAAGTACATTACTGGTTCTAAATCTTGTAATAATTTCGCCATGAGCACAATAATTTCTTAATTCACGTAGAATTTCTAAAGAGTTTAAAAACATAGCTTTATCACCAGGCGTTAATCCAAAATCACTCAATATTAAATTAAACGTGCTCGTATTTAAGCCATATAAAAGCAATATTAAGTCATTAAACATTAAGGTTTTTATAATAACCCAAAGTGGTGGATGATAATATTCATTCACATATTCTCTAAGTATTTTCTGATAATCGACGTAATTTAGTTCGGTAATATTCCCCTTTAACCCAGAAAACAACATATCAAAATGATTCCCTGTTGGTATGGTATTTATAATCGAATAGAATTTCCCCTTAAATACATTGTTAGAGTTTGAATTGAATCTTCCTTTAAATTCTCCCTCTAAAATATTTATGTTTTTATTGGATCAAAAGTACATAACCCCGTAAAAGTGCCATTAAAAATCACATTATACTTAGAATACTTTTTAAAAAAGGTGTGTCTCTTTTTCATATCTGTCCCGTTATAAAATGAATTTATATAGCTGCTTGGTCCTGTCCCATGTAAGGGAATCGTATATTGACCAATATCCATTAACTTTAAATTATCTTCAGCTCTCGGTGGTGTGCTTACTGTTTGTTCTGAAAATCGATATGCGATGATACTTTTTAGTTTGTTTTCGAGCACAGTTAACTGACTGAATGTTTACGTAGTATCTTTTGATCAAGTATCATGATTTTTTTGAAAAGTCTGAAATTTATATTCTTTCTAAAGATTTTAGGTGTTTTTTGTTTTAGAAATAGAGTTACATTACCATTCATAATATTAAAATAATTGTACTTTAAAAGATCTATCTTTACACTTTTAGGATTATCTATTTTTATATTTCTCTCTAAGATCAAATTAATCTGTTCGTCAACTGTTTTAAATGTCTTGTTTTTCGCCATTACCGCTATAATCTCTTCTATCAAGTGTTTTATGTATCTTACCAGCAAGGCCGTAAACTTCTTTTGTTGTAATGCCACAAAGTGCGACTCTAAGGCCACTTTCCATAGGAATTAGATAAATACCTTCCTTAGTTAAGTTTTCAAAATCTAGTTCAGGATTTTTTGACTTAACGAGTACAAAGAACCCACCTCGATAAGGATAAATATCAAGACCTGCTTGTTTAGCTTCTTCTAAGAAAATCTCACCACGACCTTTAAGTGTTAATGTGAGACGTGTTAAAGTTTTTAAGTATTGTTCTTTTTGTGCAACTAATTGATTAAAGATACCAACACCTACAGAAGGAGCTGTACTCCATTTGCCAAGTGCATCATCAATGACATCTTTCTTAAAGAAATCGTATTGAGCTTTATTGTGGTGTAAACCAATTAAACCACCAAGTCTCACACCATACATTGCAAACGATTTAGATGCAGAGAAACAAATTAAGACTTGAACGTGTTCTTTTAAATCCATAAAGAATTCAAATGTCTTTCTTGCATTTTTAAATCCACGTGGATCATAATCAAAATATGCAAGGTCAAACGTTAGAATGATTTCATTTTGATCAAATTTATTTACTATTTTTACGATAGCTTGCCATTCTTCCTCTGACAATTGGAATCCAGTTGGATTATGACAAGGGTCATTTATCACAATAATAATCTTCTTTTGGTTTTTAGCTAAATATGCTAATTGTTCTTCAAAGTCTTTAAGGTTGAAGTGTTCACCATCAAAAAGCTTATGTTCATGGTAACCCATCTTGGCTGTTCTTAGGAAATAATCGTAACGCCAACGAAGATCTGAAACAAGTGCTTTATCACCAATTTCACCATAACTATTAAAAACCATAGATAAAGCACCAGAGCCACCTGGTGTTGAAATACCTGTTAACATGAACTTCTTTTCTAACATTTCACGTTTTTCATCAAGTACCCAATCAATTAAATTCTCTTCGAATACCTTACCACCATCTGTTGCCCCGTATTTGAAAGTCTCAAAAAGATCTAAATTTTTAAATGCTTTTTCTACGTCTGGAATAATCAGCTTACTTTCATCATCATAAAACATTCCAATTGTTGCATCAATGATATTAGGATTAATTTTCTTTTCTGCTTGTGCAATTTTAGCAATTTTTAATATATCTATTTTTCCCATTCGGATGCCTCATAAAACTGGTTTTACTTCAATTGTTTGAATGCGGTCAGGACCAACAGAAACAATTGAAACAGGAATTCCAGTGAGTTCTTCTATTTTTTTAATATAATTCTTTGCATTTGTTGGTAATTCATCAAATGATTTAACCTGTGTAATATCTTCCTTCCATCCTGGAAGAGAAATTGTCATAGGTTCACATCTTTCAAAATCTTTCACACTTGCTGGAATGCTATCAATTTCTTTACCATCTAACAGGTACTTAGTTACAATTTTAATTTCATCCAGTCCTGTTAAAACATCAAGTAAAGTAATCGCGAGTGTTGAAATACCAGAAACACGTTTTGAATAATTGATGACAACCGTATCTAACCAACCAATTCTTCTTGGACGTCCAGTTGTTGTACCAAATTCATTACCAATGATTCTAATTTTATCTGCAAGTTCACCAAAGAGTTCACTTGGGAATGGACCATTACCAACTCTTGTTGAGTATGCTTTAGTTACACCAATAGCACCTTTAATGAACCATGGTGCAAGCCCTGTATTAATTGGAATGCTTGCAGCAGTTGGACTGCTTGATGTGACATATGGAAATGTTCCATGATCAATACATAACAGTACGCCTTGTGCACCTTCAAATAAAATTTTCTTGGTGTGAACCATTTCATTTAATAGATACGATGTATCTTTAACATATGATTTCATAAAGTTTGCTAACTCAAGATATTTTGACACTAGTTCATTGATATCTACATTTGAAAGGTATGCTTTATTTTCTTCAAATTTTTTAGTTAAAATCTCTTTATTGTGCGGTCCTACGAAATCAGCAACTCTGACGCCACGACGACCATATTTATCTTCATAGGTTGGTCCAATACCTTTATGTGTTGTACCAATATTATCTTTAGTTTCATTTCTCTTATCTTTTTCAATGTGATATGGAAGAACGATATGTGCTCGATCTGAAATATATAAATTAAAGCTGTTTTCTAATTTAGATAATTCATCATAAAAAGCCTCTGGATTGATAACCATTCCATTCGCCATGACATTAATTGTCTTAGGATTTAAAATACCTGATGGTAATAAATGAAGTGCATACTTCTTACCATCAAACTTAACTGTGTGTCCAGCATTATTGCCACCTTGATATCTTACAACAACATCTGCACGACTTGTTAAATAGTCAGTAATTTTACCTTTTCCTTCATCTCCCCATTGAGTCCCTAAAACAGCAATATTCTCCATTATGTCACCTCGTAAAAAAAGAAATTGGTTCATTAAAACCAATTTCCATTTTAACATGTTTTTACAATCTATATAAGTTCAATAACTTATATCTTACTTTTTCAAGAGTTGTAGGTATGTTTCTATAAACTGACATGCAAGATATAACCAATGTTCTTGATGATTTCTAACAATCATCGTGATTTCAACGTGACCTCTTGTGGTGCCAAATGCCATCTTAGTCTTAACTTTAGTTGAAGCCTCAAGTAACGCAACACCATCCACTTCATTCGATTTATCGAGAGTTAAGGTCATCTTGACAGATTCTTTGGTTACAGAAGTTTTATCAACACCAATCATATTACCAAGACGTTTATATAGTTTTTCATACATGTATGTTAAGACGTCAACATCAATCTCACCAAAACGGTCAATGAGTTCATTTTTCAAGTCTTCTAATTCTGCTGTTGTATTTAGACTTGCGATACGTTTATGGATTTCAATTCTAACCGGATCTGAATTAATATAGTCGGTTGGAATATGACGCGATGCAAAAACTTGATCTTGAACTTGTACTTTTGGTTCATCTTCAAGTTTACCTTGCATAACCTCATCTAACAATTTCATATAAAGTTCAATACCTACTGAATCAATAAATCCTGATTGTTCATCACCAAGTAAATCACCTGCACCACGAATAGATAAGTCACGAAGTGCAATCTTAAATCCACTACCTAAATCCGTAAAGTCTTCAATAACTGAAAGACGTTTTCTTGCTTCATCGTTAATATTTTTATATGCATCAAACATTAAGTAAGCATATGCAATACGATCAGAGCGACCAACTCTACCTCTTAATTGATAAAGTTGCGCTAACCCAAGTTTATCTGCATCATGAATAATTAATGTATTGGTATTTGGAATATCAACGCCAGTTTCGATAATTGTTGTTGATACTAAAACATCATAATCTTTATCAATAAAATCGGATAAAACTTCTTCTAATTTATTTTTATTCATCTTCCCATGTGCAAAAGTGATTTTTGCATTAGGTACTAACTTTTGAATCTTCATAACAACATTTTCAATCGTTTCAACACGATTATATAAATAGAAGACTTGTCCACCACGCGCAAGCTCTCTATCAATTGCTTCCTTAACCAGTGCATCTTGACGTTCAACAACATACGTTTGAACAGGATAACGATTGAGTGGTGGTGTTTCAATCATTGATAAATCTTTTAAACCGTACATTGCCATTTGAAGTGTTCTTGGAATTGGTGTTGCTGATAAAGTTAAAGTGTCTACATTAACTTTCAATTCTTTAATCTTTTCTTTATGTTCAACACCAAATCTTTGTTCTTCATCAATAATAAATAAACCAAGATCTCTAAATTTAACATCTTCACTCAAGATTCTATGTGTACCAATTACAACATCTACTCTACCTGTTGCAAGTTTTTCTAATGTTTGTTTTTGTTCTTTCGTTGAGATGAAACGTGAAAGTAATGAGACGGTTGCTCCATACTTTTCAAATCGATCTTTAAAGGTATGATAATGTTGTCTTGCAAGTACTGTAGTTGGAACTAAATAAGCCACTTGCTTACCATCTAAAACGGCTTTAAATGCGGCTCTTAATGCAACCTCTGTCTTACCAAAACCAACATCACCTGCAATTAATCTATCCATTGGACGAATGGATTGCATATCTTGTTTGACAGCATCAATCGCAGCCTTTTGGTCTTTAGTTTCTTCATAACTAAAATCGAGATCAAATTGTTTTTGAAGTTCATTATCTTCACTAAATTTAAAGCCTTGTGCAGAGTTTCTCGATGCATAAAGTTTAAGTAATCTATCTGATAGATCTTTAATCTTTTTACGAACAGATGCTTTAGTTTTACTCCATTGTTTTGACCCTAATTTAGAAAGCTTAGGTGCAATACCTTCATGTGAACGGTATTTTAATACAAGTTCAATTTGATCTGTTGGAACATAAAGTGCTTCATTGTTTTCATATACAATATGCAGATAATCTCTCTTCTCTCCAGACAAACTCATTGTCTTTAATCCAAGATATTGTCCAATTCCAAAATCATAGTGTACAACATAATCACCAACTTCAAGTTCTGATGAATCTCTAATTTTAACTGCTTGATTAATAACTGAACGGTATCTAATTTTTGTTCGATGTTTTGTAGAGAAAACAGTGTCTTCTGTTAAACATAAAACATGCTCATTTGTATCAATGAATGACCCCGGCAAATCAGCTTCAATCACATGGATTGCACCAGGTTCATATCCATTTAATACATATTTCATTTTTTGATTGTCAAAGAATTCTTTAACTTTTTCAAATGAAACTTTATTTCTTAAGGCAATAAAAATGTCATAACCACTGTACTGGTTTAAATAGATAAATAATTGATTGAGTTCCCCAAAAAATGCTTCAACATCTTGCACATTGAGTGGTGTTGAAAAAGGATTAGTTGATTGGTAAATATCAATCATTAAATGAACTTTAGGTTTGATTTCATCAAAGTTCAAGCGATAGTTGAGCTTTAAGAAATTATCTCCCATCATTGTTTCAGCATATGTCATTAAGTCTGATTGCGTAGTTTCTTCATTAATAGCAATCTTAAATGGATCAACTGCTACAAGTTCATAACTACCCAAAAAATCTAAAATGGTTGTCTTTTCTTTATTGAAGAATTCAATATAGATATGTAAACCGTCCATTCTTTTTCTAGTATCTAAAAGTTCTAAATCATTATCTAATTTAGCTTGTTCTTTTTCTGAAAGTTGTGCATTACTAAAATACGATTTAATATCTTCGATAGCTTTTAGTTTTTGTGTATTAGTAAAAAAGAGTTCATTTAAAGGTGAAATGTCAATTGAATCGACTTTATCAATACTCTTTTGTGTAACAACATCAAAAGTTTTTATTGTTTCTAATTCATCACCAAAAAAATCTAGTCGATATGGTTCTTTGTTGTTATGTGTAAAAATATCTACGATTGAACCACGAACAGAAAACTCACCAGGTCTTTCAACTGTATAGTTAAAGGTAAATCCATCATAAACAAGTTTTCTTGCAAGTGCTTCAATGTTTACAGAATCTCCAACCCTTAAGGTTTCAACACTATTTTTATAATCTTGTGGTGTTAATTGTCTTTTTAACAATCCTTCTTGTGTTGTAACAACAATATATCTTTTTTCACTATCAATGAGTTTTCTTAAAGTATATAAACGTTCATTTTTAAATTCTGGTGAACCCAGTGCCATCATTGAAGTTAAAACTTGATCTGCAGGATAAAACAAAACATCATCATCACCAAGAATAGATGATAGACTATCGTAATACTTTTGAGCATCATATAGATTTGGAAGTACAACAAGTAAATTCTTGCTATTTTGTTTGAATCTTAATGCTAAAGCAAGTTCAATAAAAGCGTGATTTACATTAGAAAAATGACCTGTTTTACTGGTCAATAGTTTAGATTTTTCAAGTATTTTAAATAAATTGTCCGTCATTTTTTGTCATTTCCTCCACGTAAGAAAGCCCCAGATTATTTGACCTGGGGGGTGTTATATTTATTCATTAAGTTTTCAAAACTCATTTTGTTAATCCAGTCGAAGATTAAATCACGACACTTATCAAAGACAGGCATTAAAACATCAATTTCCTTAGGTGTAAACTTACCTAATACATAATCTGCCTTGTTCATAAGGTTATTATCACCAATACCAACTCTAAGACGTTTAAACTCTTGAGTACCTAATTGAGTGATGATATGTCTTAATCCGTTTTGTCCACCATGACTACCACTACCACGAAGTCTTATTTTACCAAGTTCTAAGGCAGTATCGTCTGAGATAATGATGAGGTTATCTTTTTCAACTTTATAAAAGTTCATTAACGCAATCACTGCTTGACCTGAAAGGTTCATGTAAGTGAGTGGTTTTGCAAGAATGACATCTTCACCATTGATTTTAGTTTTAATGTAAGCTGCTTGAAGTTTGTTATCGACTTTAAGTTCTAAGCTTAAGTCTTTTAAAATTCTGTCGATAACAATAAATCCGATATTGTGTCTTGTTTGTTGATATTCTCGTCCTGGATTACCTAATCCGACGATTAATTTCATTAGACATCCTCAGTAATTCTGTTAAAGATTTGAGAAATTGGTTCATCATTTAGAATGTGAATAATTGCTTCACCTAATAAATTACCAATTGATAATTGTTTAATTTTTGTTTGACGTTTAGCAGGATCTAAATAGATTGTATCTGTTAAAACAAGTTCTGTTAATTGAGATTCTTGAATCTTTTTAGTTGCATCACCTGTTAAGACACCGTGTGTAACTGCAGCATACACTTCTTTAGCACCTGCTTGAAGTAATGCTTTTGCACCGGCCATTAATGTACCACCTGTATCAACGATATCATCTAACATGATACATGTTGCACCAGCGACATCCCCAATGATATTCATAACTTCAGCTTCATTAGGTCTTGGTCTTCTCTTATCAATAATCGCAAGCGGTGCTTGGAAGAAGGTTGCGAAAGTTCTCGCTCTTGTTACACCACCATGGTCTGGTGATACAACGACGATATTATCTAACTTTTTCTTTTTAAAGTAAGATGCTAAAAGTGGAGCTGCTGGGAAGTTGTCGATTGGAATGTCGAAGAACCCTTGGATTTGGGCAGCATGTAAGTCAATACATACAATACGGTCGATACCTGCAACAGTTAGTAGGTTTGCAACTAACTTAGCAGTAATTGGTTGACGTGATTTTACCTTACGGTCTTGTCTTGAATAACCAAAATAAGGCATGATGATTGTAATTGATGCTGCAGATGCACGTTTTAACGCGTCTGCTAAAATTAATACTTCCATGATGTGATCGTTTGCTGGTTGGCTTGTTGGTTGTACAACAAATACATGATTACCACGAACGGATTCTTCAATATTTGTTGTAATTTCACCATCAGCAAAGCGAACAACTTCTACATTTGATAGTGGAATATTCGCGGCTTTGGCAATTTTCTCTGCTAGGGGTCTATTTGCCGAAAGACTAAATAATTTAACCTTTTTTTCTTCGATACTCATATCTACACCTCGCTTATACAAAATCATTATATCATCCAAAGATGATAAATGTAGGCTGTTTTAACTCACAATGAAAGCGAAATGAAAATTTACAAAAAAATCACACACTAATGAACAAAAAAGCCGCATATAGCGGCATGATGTTCATCATCAAAAAATCGAAGATCTTCGAGCGTTACTATATATTAAATTCAGACTAACTCGTCTTTGAGCTAATCTTGGTGCTAGTTAGTCCCCTAATGACTCTTCTGGCACTTGTGTTAGAAGTGCTTCATTATAAGCTTTAATGATTGCATCTTCAACATGTTTGCGCATTTCTTGATGAATCGGATGAGCGATATCTCTAAACCCACCATTTGGCATCTTCTTGCTTGGCATTGCAACGAAAATTCCGTTTTCCCCTTCAATGACGCGGATGTCATGAACTACAAAAGCATCGTCGAATGTGATAGTGACTACGCCCCTTAATCGTGAATCACTAGCTACAAGCCTTACTCTCACGTCTGTTACTTGCATTTTGCCCCTCCTAGTTGTGTAAAACTACAATTATTATAGCATATTTTTTCAATAGTCAAGCGCTTACATTTCAAGTTGGTAAAATTTTTTTCATGTTTTGGCATAAAAAAGGAAATCAACTGAGTGATTTCCATTGTTTTGTTATTTCAATAAAGTCTGTAACCGTTAATAGTTCTGCTCTTGTATTTTCATCAAACCCAAATCGCTTTAAGAATTCCAACACCTTATCTTTTGGAAGATCAAACCCTGTTGATAAATTATTTAGAAGCGTTTTTCTCTTATGTTGGAAAGACTTTTTAACAATCTCGATATAAAGTTTTTCGAGTTCTGGTGTAAGTCTTCTTTCAAGTTTAGTAATCTTAATTACCATAGAATCAACTTGTGGTACAGGTGTAAACATTTTTCTACCCACATTAACAACTTTAGAGACTTCTGCATAATACTGCAAGATGGCAGAAAATGCATTGTATGATTTAAGGTTTGTTTCTGAGATCACACGGTCCCCAACTTCTTTTTGAACCATGATTGTAGCACTTTTTAGATTATCAATTTCTAAGAATTTGAAGATGATTGGTGTTGTAATGTTATAGGGTAAATTCCCAACCAGATGAATTTCTTCATCACCAAAGTAGTTTTTAAGTCTAGTTTGAACATCATCTTCTAAAAAATCTTTGAAGAAAATGGTTGCTTTATCAGATTCAAAACTTTTAAGTGTTTCCTTTAAACTTAAGTCGATTTCATATGCAAAGTATTTTTTAGCATCAAGCGATAAAAATTGGGTTAGTGCACCCAATCCTGGTCCGATTTCAAGTACATTTTTCCCTTGAATATTGGCATCATTTACAATTTTTCTTAAAAGATTTTTATCAGTTAAAAAGTTCTGACCAAATCTTTTTTTAGCTTGATGTCGCATATAGAACGTTTTCTAACTCCTCTTTTGTGATACCTAACCAATTAAGTCTAATGAGTAAGGTCTTTGCATTACAGTGTCCAATATGAAAATGCTCTGCTATTTTATCTCTTAGCAATTGGCTGTTTTGTTCTCCAGTTAAGCCAAGTGCATGTAAATCAGATGTTACTAGCTGATTATGATGTGCTTTTGGTCTGATTTCATATTGAAGCCTTTCTCTCAAAACTTTCGTTTTAATGTGTTCAATACCAATCTTTTTACCGTTTTTAGATCTTGCAACATCCTTTTCTACAAATATATGTGAAGGATTTTTAAGTTTCGCTGCAAGTCTTTTACGAATAGACTCACCTGCATGATCTGGGTCAAATACTAAAATTATATCTAATTTGTCTTCGTTTTTTTGAAGAAAATCAATGACATCTTGCTTGATTTGAGAACCACCCACAGAAATTGTTTGAATATCTGGATAGAGTGCCTTTAATCTTGCCTCATCATGATAACCTTCGACAACGTATATTCTATTTTTCATATTTTTTTATAGAAGAATTTTGGATCTATCTTCATTGAAGAAGTAATTAATGAGTGCACAATTGATGAGTGTTTTGAAAGTGGTACAACTTTATCTTTTTCGTTTAAGATATAAATTTGATCACCTAAATTATATTCAGTTGCATTGTATGCACCTTGAGTTACTGAAGTCTTTAAAGTATAATAGTGCTTTTCTTCTTCTGTCATAGAAGATAGTATCGCATTAATTTGCGCTTGATTTTCTTCAGTATCATCGATATAATCCCAGATTTTACGATTAAGGAAATCATGTGCAAGTTCATTTAAAATCTTGTCTTCTGATTTTAAGAAATAAGCAATTAGTCCATTCATATAGAAATCATCAACTTCTAGATAAGCATACATATCTTCTGGATTTTTAAGAATTGCTTTTAAGGCAGTCACATCTTGTTTAAAGTCAAAGCCTTGTTCAAGTAAATCTTTCACTCTTAAGTAAATCTTTTCTAAGATTACTTCATAAGCTCTTGCTTTTGGATGATAATAAACTTGCCAATACATATGGTACCTAGCAACTAAATAGTTTTCAATTGCGTGGATACCACTTGCTTTGAATACTAATTTCTTATCTTTAACAATAACAACTCGCATTAAACGATCTAAATCAATATGACCATATGCTGCACCTGTAAAGTATGCATCACGTTCTAAATAATCTAGACGGTCAATATCAAGTTGACTTGAAATTACTTGTTCAATTAAAGGATATTTCTTTTCTTTTAAAATGATTGAAGCAACATCATCTGCAAAAGTATCATCCACTTCATTTAAAACTTGACGAAGTTCTGGATGATTTTTAATCATATTTGCACCAATCTTTTCATGATTAACTTTAAAGACATATTCAAAAGCGTGTGAATATGCACCATGACCAATATCATGTAAAAGAGCAGATGCTAAAAAGAGTAACTCTTCTCTTTCTGTTAAAGCTTCTTTGATTTCTGGAATCATTGAGAAGCGATATGCAAGTTCATAAACTCCTAAAGAGTGTGAGAATCTTGAATGCTCGGCAGCATGAAAGACCATATGTACACCAGATAGTTGTCTAATCCTTCTTAAACGTTGAAACACACTTGTATCAATCAAGTGTGTAATCAAATCATATTCTATATGAATATATCCATACAATGGATCTCTAAATACTTGCTGTCTTTTTTTCTTTTCCATTATTCAACGATTTCGTACTTTTTAACTAAAGTAACAGTGTCGCCATTCTTAAGCATAAATGCAGCACCATCGTCAGTATCTAGATGGCAATCTAAACGGAAATTAGCATTCACACGGCATAAAACGTTATCTAAGATACCTGGTTTTACACCACCAATTTTGATTGAAACAACTTGTTTATCTGTTACACCAAATTCTTTAGCTTCTTCTAATGAGAAGTGAATGTGGCGATCTGCAATAATAACACCTTCAGATAATTCAACTTCGCCTGCAGGTCCAACTAATTTACAAGCACCACTGCCTTTAACATCACCTGATGAACGAACTGGAGCTTGGAATTTGTAACGGATGCAATCCGATTGTGATAATTCAACTTGTGATGCAGGTCTTACTGGTCCTAAGATACGGACACCTTCAAGGGCAAGTCCACTTGGTGATACAACAGTTACCTTTTCTTCGGCAGCATATTGTCCAGGTTGACTTAACATCTTAAAGACTTTTAGCTCATAGCCCTTTCCAAATAAGATTTCTAAGTGTTCTTGGGTAACGTGAACGTGACGTCCTGAGATCCCAACTGGTATATTTTTCATGATTAAACTTCCCTTCTATATAATCAATTTGATTATAACACTAAAAGAACGCATCACCTTCATAAAACAATTTGTTATAATGTATTTAAAGGAGTAAGACATATGAAAACCATTTTTTCCCAAATTATCGATCGTGAAATTCCATCATCAATTGTTTATGAAGATGACCTAGTGATTGCTTTTTTAGATATTACACAAGCAACCCCTGGCCATACACTTGTTGTAACAAAAGTGCCTTATCAAAATATTTTTGAAGTACCTGAAGAAACACTTAAGCATTTATTTGCTGTTGTACAAAAATTAAGCAAAGCTATCTTTAAAGCCTTTGATGCAAAGGGATTAAATTTACTTAATAACAATATGCCTGAAGCAGGACAAACTGTCTTCCATTATCATGTTCACATTATTCCTCGCTATGAAAAAGAGGAAGTTACCTTTAAACTAACAAATCATATGAGTACTTTAAATAGTGATGCGTATAAAAAAAGAGCAGCAATGATTATTGCGGCTCTATCGTAAATAATACACCATTTTGGTAATTTGTAACTTCACATTTTAAATTAAATCTATCAAGTGTTTCTTTAACAATTGCTAGACCTAATCCGAATTGTCCTTTAGATCCTTTTTCATATGCTTTAAAGATCTTAGGAATTAAGGCTTCATCAATTTGCTCACCGTCATTATAGATGGTGAGTTTTTTTGATTTTAATTGGATCACAATTTTGGTTTGAACATATCTTACTGCATTATCGACAATATTTGAAATGGCAACATAAATGTTTTCACGAACCATTCTGTGTTTCCAATCTTCTTTAATATCAACAATAAATTTAGCTTGTGTTAAATACTTATAGTGGTTAACCACTTGTTCAATGATTTCCTTCATTGAAATCATTTCGCGGTCGCCACCTAAATCAATATAACCAATTTTAGAATATTCAATAATTTGTTTAACTTTATTGTTTAAAACATCTGCTTGTTTAATAATAAGTTCTGCTGATTTTGAATCTTCAATGCCATCTAAAATGGCTTCTGCATAAGATTTAATCACTGCAATTGGTGTTTTCAAATCATGACCTAAGTTTTGGATCATTTCTTTTTTTGTATCTTCATTATTTTTAATCTCAACACGCATATTATCAATTGCTTTTGCTAAGCTTGAGATTTCTTCTGCACTGTCAATTGCAATCTCGGTTTGGTAATTATCTTGAACCATTTTGTCTACAACAAGTTTTAAATCATTTAACTTTTTAACGGTATTACTACTCCACAACCAAATGATAATCATACCAAGCGCTAGAATATTAATAAACGCCAAGGTTGTATAGAATGGTACATTCCCGGTTAACTCATTAATATACGCTTGTGTATTTGAAATTACAATAATCGCATACCTTGGATGATTAATATCATCAATGATTTCACCTAAGTAACTATAATTTCCAAATCTTGTATATTCAATATTCTTATAACTCAAATGTGTATTATTTAAGAAATACTCATTCTTAATCAGATTAATGATGTTATTTCTTTCTTTTGCATTTACAACATTATTTGAAAATGCCACCAAATCACCATTCATAATGATGAAGAAATCATTATACATAGATTCGTATTCAAAGTTGAATGTAACTGCGTTTGGATCATATTCTGACTTTATTTTTTTATAGTATTCACTTAATAAATATGCATTCTGGTTTTCATATCCTCTAGCAAATGAAAGGTTTAAAACGAATAAAAAAACCACACACGCCATGATGGATACAAAGCTAAATATAATATTTATTTGTGTGGTTAATTTAAATTGATTCATAATAAGCGATAGCCGTACCCATAAATCGTTTCAATTCGAAGTAGTGGCATCTTAGCGCGTAAACGTCTGAGCAGATCGTCAACAACACGGTCAGATCCAACATAGTTTTTACCCCAAATTGATTCAAGTAACATTTGTCTTTCAATTGGTTGTTGTTTATTCTTTAAGAACACTAACAACATTTCAAATTCTTTATTTGTAAGTTCGATTAATTGGTCATTGTGTCTAATTTCACGAGAATCTAATGAAATTGTATATTCAGAATACATCATATGTCCAGGTCTTGCATTCTTACGATTAAGAATTGCTTTCACACGTAAGATTAATTCTCTTGGAGAATATGGTTTTGCAAGATAGTCATCGCTACCTAATTCTAATCCCTTAATCTTATCAAGTGCTTGGTCACGAGCAGATGTAAAGATAATTGCTGCTTCAGGATTTACTTTTTTGATTGATTGAATTAAATCAAATCCATCAATTTCTCCTGTTAACATGATATCAAGGATCCAAAGATCAACTTGATCTGCAATATGCGGCATTGCAGATTCACCATCATAAAATACTGTCACATCATAATTTTCTCTAGCTAAGTACTTACGGATAATTTCTGATAAGTCTTTTTCGTCTTCAACATAATAAATTTTCACTGTCATACACCCCTTCTGATTAAGTGATTCTTTCCTTAATTTTATCACATAATTATGTGATTGATTTAAATTAACAAAAAGAGCCGCCTTATTAAGAAATCTTAATCGGTATGGCTCTATAAAAAGAGAGAAAAATGAAGTACTTATAGTATAAAACTTGTTGAACAAATCTTCAATAAATGTTCAAAACTATGTGAAACTTCATTTATTTGATTACTTTTTCTCTTAAATATGGCACTAAAACCTCAGGAACGGTTACTGTACCATCTGCGTTTTGATAGTTCTCTAGAATCGCAATAATTGTTCTACCTACAGCGAGTCCTGAACCATTTAAGGTATGTACATACTCAGTTTTAGCATCTTTATCACGTTTGAATCGAATGTTTGCACGACGTGCTTGGAAATCACCTGCATTTGAAATTGATCCAATTTCTCGGTACATATTTTGTCCTGGTAACCAAACTTCAATATCATATGTCTTTTTCATACCAAATCCCATATCACCTGATGATAATAAAACAACACGGTACGGCAAGTTAAGTAGTTGAAGTACAGCCTCACTATCTTTAAGCATTTGTTGGTGTTCTGCTTCTGATTCTTCAGGACGAGCAAATTTAATTAATTCAACTTTATTGAATTGATGTTGACGAAGAATCCCTCTTGTATCACGACCTGCAGATCCTGCTTCTGCTCTAAATGCAGTTGTGAATGCAACATAACGAATCGGCAACATTTCATTTGGAATAATTTCGTCACGGTAAAGGTTAATCGTTGGAACTTCAGCAGTTGGATTTAAATACCACTCTGTACCTGCTAAATTAAATGAGTCTTCTTTAAATTTAGGAAATTGTCCGGTTGCAAACATACTCTTTTCATTAACAATATATGGTGGAATGACTTCTTTATATCCTTTAGATGCATGAAGATCCATCATGAACGCGATTAATGAACGCTCTAATCGAGCAGCAAGTCCCATATCAACAACAAATCTTGTGCCTGTAATTTTAGCAGCACGCTCAAAATCTAGAATACCTAACGATTCCCCAATAGCAACATGGTCTTTAATTGGGAAATCAAATTGACGAATTTGACCCCATTTTCTAATTTCAACATTATCTTTATCGTCCTTACCTAGTGGCACTTCATCAGCTGGTAAGTTTGGTGTAATCGCAAGCATGTCAAAAATTTCTTTTTCAATTTCAGCAAGACGTGCTTCTTTTTCAGGAATTTCAACTTTAATTTGTTCAACTTCTGAAAGTAGAGATTGCGCATCTTTGCCTTCTCTCTTATATTGACCTACTAATTTTGAGATTTCGTTTCTCTTAGCTTTTTTAGTTTCAACATCATTAATGATCTGTTTTCTTTCTTCTTGAAGTGTTGGCAATTTCTTTAAGTAACTAAAATCACCATTTCTACCTTCTAATTTCTTTAGAACAAAGTCTAAATTTTCAGTTACAAATTTTAAATCTAACATGATATTTCCTCCTTAATATATAAAATAAAAGTCCTTAGGAAAAATGAATTCCTAAGGACGAATTTAAATTCGCGGTGCCACCTTATTTCTATGAGTTTTCTCATAGCGCTTTTAGCATTTTTAACGGAATGACCCGGATGGTTTTACCACCACTCCAGAGTAGATTCATTAATGACTAGTTATCTCTTCTCACCAACCAGAGACTCTCTTTAAACTAAAGTGCACTAATTACTTAGCTCTTTCAACGTGTTATACCTATTATATATTATTTTATTCTGTACGTAAAGCAACAACTGGGTCTTTTCCTGCTGCAATTTTAGAAGGAATTAATCCCGCAACAAATGTTAAGACAATAGAAATCACAATTAAACTGATTGCATGTACATAATAAAGTTCAGCAACGTTTTCTGTACCGGTTGCATCTTGTAAGATGATATTAACTAAAGGTACGATACCATAAGTAATGACAACCCCTAAGACACCTGCAATAAATCCAACAATAATTGTTTCTGCGTTAAATACTCTTGAAATATCTTTCTTGCGTGCACCAATTGAACGGAGTACACCAATTTCTTTTGTTCTTTCTAAGACGGATGTGTATGTAATAATACCAATCATCACTGATGATACAAAGAGTGAGATCGCAGAGAATGCGATTAAGACTGCAGAGATTGAATCCATAATTGTTTTAATCATAGATAAAGCAGATGCAATATTATCGGTATGATGAATTTGGTCATCTTCTGCTTTATCAATGTTATAGTCTGATAAGATTTTAACAATTGCTTCTTTTGAATCAAAATTATTTGGATAAATTAAGATTTGAGTTGGTAAATTGTTACCACCTAAAGCATACATTTGTTCTTCTTTAGTGTTTTGTCCAAAGAATGGCATATTACCAATAACATTAAGATCTGAGTCTCTTTGTGCAGCTACAATATCTGATGCCATATTCTTTTCTAAGACTGTACGGCTGACATTAGGTGAATACATGATTGCTTCACTCGCAGTAACAAATTCACTGTCTGATTTTACAATACCAACAATCTTAATGGTTATAACATCATTTGAATTTGAGTTGTAAACATCTTTAAGTTCAGCTGTGCTCTTTGTTTTATATGTATTATCTTCAAATTTATAGTATGCATTATTTGTAATGATTTTAAATTCTTTACCAACGATATCACTAAATGGTACAACAACATCTTCGCCTGTTTCAAAACCTAAAAATTCTAAGATTTTATTTGGTACTCTATGTTGGTTGTCTACAACTAAAATCGCTTCGTTAGCGGATTCTTGATAGAAATTACCAGCAACTGCTACAAAGAAATCTTCTAAGAAATCAACCGTATAACTTGATTGTGTAACGTAATTTCTACCGCCATTATTCAGTGCAGTTGAAGGACTCTTTGGATTATAGTTTAAAGTATCTCCAGCAAGATAGAAATATTGACCGGTAAAACCATAACTGTAAACGACTGTACCATATTCATCTAAATCACTAGACTCAAGATATTCAATATATTCTTGACTAAACTTGTTGGTTGCAAACCCTGTAGATGTTTGAGGATCATAACCACCAACACCACCATCAATTGGAGGTAGTGGATTTAATATTTGTTGGCGTTGATCAAGGAGTGCATTCATATCAATGTAACTTCTTGAGATGGTGATTGGAAGACCTGCAAATGTGCCGCGTTCCATATCATTTAAATAGTCTGTAAATCCATATTGAAGTGATAATACAAGTGCAACCCCAATAATACCAATTGAACCTGCTAATGCAGTAATTAAGGTTCTAACCTTTTTAGTAAGTAAGTTTTTAAAAGATAATTTAAGTGCTGTTAAGAATGACATTGATGTCTTCTTTGTATCATCTGCTCTTAATTCATCCACTTTAGGGTTGTATGGATTGGTATCACTAATAATCAATCCATCTTTTAATCTAACAATACGATTTGAATACTTTTCTGCAAGTTCACCATTATGTGTCACCATAATAATTAACTTATCTTTTGAGATTTCAGTTAAAAGATTCATGATATCAACAGATGTTTCTGAATCCAGTGCACCAGTTGGTTCATCAGCTAAGATGATCGATGGGTTATTAACTAAAGCACGTGCAATCGACACTCTTTGTTGTTGACCACCTGATAATTGATTAGGTTTTTTATACATATGGTCTTTAAGTCCGACTCTTGCAAGTACTTCTTTTGCGCGTGCTTGACGTTCTTCTTTAGTTACACCTGATAATGTTTGTGCAAGTTCAACGTTTGAAAGTACATCTAAATGTGGAATTAAATTATAGTTTTGGAAAACAAATCCAATTCTATGGTTACGATATGCATCCCATTCTTTATCTTTATAGTTTTTAGTAGAAATATTATCAATCACTAAATCCCCACTATTGTATCTATCCAGTCCACCTAAGATATTTAATAGTGTGGTTTTACCTGAACCTGATTCTCCTAAAATTGATACAAATTCTTGTTTTCTAAAAGATACCGAAATACCTTTTAATGCAGTAAAAATTTGATCACCTATTTTATAATGCTTTTTAATATTTTTGACTTCTAACATATTAAGCCTCTTTCTTCCATGTTGACACGAGTGATTTAAATATATGGTTTCTTACTTTATCGTCTTTAAGTGCACCTTCACCTAGGTTCATCTCTTCAACAACAAAGTGATATGTAAACATTCCAACAACTGAGAGTGTTGCAGTGTGTATATCAATTGCACGAATCTCACCTATATTGATTCTATCTTTTAAGAGTTCTGGAAACCACTGTTTTGTTTGATTCACAATTGTTTCAATATTCTTTTTATATGAATCATCAAGATCCATAAATGCTCCAACAATCAACTTAATTTCCTGATCAAACTTAACAAAGACATCTTGAGTGAATTGAAACATACTTTCTAGAATGTCTTCTAGTTTCATACTTTCAAATGCAATCTCACGTGAACGCATCTCTTTTTCTAGTTGCATAACTGCTTCTTCAGAAATAATCTTAAAGAGTTCTTCCTTACCACCAGGAAAATAGTGGTAGAGTAAGCCGTCTGCAACATCAATCGAATTATTGATATCCCTAATTGATGTTCCATGAAATCCTTTAACTGAAAATCGCTTTAAAGCAGCATCCAATATCTTTTTCTTTGTATCTTGAGCTTGTTGTTCCCTGATAGATTTTTTCTTTTCTTCCATATTAAAATCACCTTCATTGAATAAGTGTTCAACAAAATATTATCATATATTATATCACTACTTTCTTTTCTTACAAGAATGTGTGTAATATTATAAAATTTACGACATTTTAAAAGGCGGTAAATTACGCCTTTTACTTTTTAAGGATTTAATGCATCTTTTTTATAATCTTTATAATAAACAAAGAATGCAGATATCATATATATTGATAACATCCAGAAAATGAATGTCTCTTGATCGGATTTTACTTCATTTATAAGTGGATTACTTTCTTTTATATAAGAGATTGTGACGCCTACTGCGACTACAAAAGATATTGTCATCACAAGAATCACCCAATTCATCACCTTATGATACTTAGATAATTCATTAATTCTTGAATATAGTTTAACCGGCAATAAACCAAATCTTAAAAGTATGTATGAAACAAAGAAAAAAATATTTGAATACATAAGATCATCCATGATGTTAGGATGAAACAAATCTTTATTGATAACATATCTTAAATTAAAATCTATTTTAAGATAAATTAACATTGAAAAAAATAAAATCTCAACAACATATACTAAAATACCCAGTTCTTTTTTCATATGATCCCCTCATGTTTTAACTTTAATATAAATGATATGATTTTACAAAGAAAAAACTCTATCCCAGACAGAATAGAGTTTAATTTGTTAGGTATTATAAATCTAGTTTTTGTTGAGTTGCTGATGTTTCTTCTTCTTCAACATCTTGGTCAACAGAAAGTTCAACAGCTTCAACACGTTTAGCTGCTTCACTTAAGTTTAATTGTTCTTGAGTCATTTCAGGACCTTCAACAACCTCTTCAGTTTCTTCTTGATGAGGAACGATTGCGATAGTTGCAACCTTTTGATCATTCTTAAGTGAGATAATTCGAACGCCTTGAGTTGCACGGCGTGTTTGTGAAATTTGATTAATTGGGAGACGGATTGTAATACCCTTATCTGTTGCCACAATTAAATCTTCTTCATCAGTAACTGAACGAAGGGTTGATAATTGACCGTTCTTTTCAGTTACATTTAAGGTTTTAACACCTTTACCACCACGGTTTTGGAGACGATATTCATCAACTTTTGTGCGTTTACCATATCCTTTTTCTGTAATGACTAAGATATCTTCATCACCTTGTACAACTGCAACACCAACGATTGACTCATGGTCTTCAAGTGACATACCACGTACCCCAGTTGCTGTACGTCCAATTTCTCTTGCATCATTTTCGTCAAAGCGGATTGCTTTACCGTTTGATGCACCTAAGATAATTTGTTTAGCACCGTCTGTTGATTTAACAGTAATTAATTCATCACCTTCACGTAAGTTAAGAGCGATGATACCGTTTGAACGGATGTTTTGATAATTAGAGATATGTGTTCTCTTAACAATACCTTTCTTAGTAACAAAGAATAGATAATGGTTTTCTTCTTCGAAGTTTTTAATTGCTGTAAATGATGCAAGTTTTTCGCCTTCTTGGAAGTTTAAGTAGTTAACAATTGGAACACCTTTAGATTGTCTAGAACCGCTTGGTAGAGCGTATCCTTTAATTTTAAAGACGCGTCCAAAGTTTGTGAAGAATAGGTGGAAGTCATGGGTTGATGTCATTGCGATATGTTCAACATAGTCATCTTCATGGAGCTTCACACCACTCATACCAACACCACCACGGTTTTGAAGTTTATATTCATCAACCGGCATGCGTTTGATATAACCATTGTTTGTAACTGTTACAATAATATCTTCAACCGGGATTAAGTCTTCATTATCGATATCAAGGTCTTCATATAGATTGATTTCTGAAACTCTATCATCAGCATATTTATCTCTAATTTCAGATAATTCTTGATGAATCACTTCATATTTTCTTTCTTCTGATGCAAGAATTTCTTGATATTCTTTAATCTTTAATTTTAAACCTTCTGCTTCTTCATAAATCTTATCAATTTCAAGTGATGTTAATCTTTGAAGTTGCATTGTAAGGATTGATCTTGCTTGAATGTCCGTAAATTCATATTTTTCGATTAAACCATTGCGTGCAATATCTGGAGTTTTTGCATCACGAATGATCTTAATCACATTATCAACATCAGATAAAGCTTTAACGAGTGCATCTAAAATGTGCATTCTTGCTTCAGCTTTTTCAAGTTCAAATTGCGTACGGCGTGTAACGATTTCAACTTGGTGTAATAAATAGTAATGAATTGCATCTTTAAGTGATAGTAATTGTGGTTGTCCGTTGACTAGGGCAATCATATTAATACCAAATGAAGTTTGTAGTTGAGTATGTTTATATAGGTTATTTAATGTAACCATTGGATTGACATCTTTTTTAAGTTCGATGACAATACGCATACCTTTTCTACTTGATTCATCACGTAAATCTGAAATACCTTCAATAATTTTATTCTTAACAACTTCAGCAATTCTTTCGATTAAAGCAGATTTATTAACTGCATAAGGAATTTCAGTAATGATAATTTCTGTTCTGTTTTTAGTTACAACTGTTTCGTGTTTTGCACGGATTGCAATAATCCCACGTCCTGTTTCGTATGCTTGACGAAGTCCTGTAATACCAAGGATTTGACCACCAGTTGGAAAGTCTGGTCCTTTAATATATTTCATTAGATCAAGCACAGTAATTTCAGGATCTTCCATGTATGCAAAGATTGCATCAATAACTTCACCCAAATTATGTGGTGGAATATTTGTTGCCATACCAACTGCAATACCTGTTGAACCATTTACTAAAAGGTTTGGATATCTTGATGGTAAGACAGCAGGTTCTTTTTCTGATGAATCATAGTTGTCAACAAATGGCACAGTGTTTTTATCTAAATCACGAACCATTTCACCAGCAATTTTAGATAATCTTGCTTCGGTGTAACGCATCGCAGCTGCACCATCACCATCAACAGAACCGAAGTTACCATGTCCATCAATTAATGTTTTTCTGTAACTAAATGGTTGTGCCATACGAACCATTGCTTCATAGATTGAAGAGTCACCGTGTGGGTGGTATTTACCCATAACATCCCCAACAATACGTGCAGACTTCTTATGTGCTGAAGTTGCATACATATTGTTTTCATGCATTGCATATAAAATGCGTCGTTGAACCGGTTTTAAACCGTCTCTAACATCTGGTAACGCACGCGATACAATAACGCTCATTGCGTAGTTTAAGAAGGATGTCTTCATTTCTGAAGAGATATTTACTTCTTTTATTTTGTCATATTGTTTAATATCGTCACTCATGATGAAATCCTTTCTTATACGTCAATATCTGTTGCATATTGAGCGTTCTTTTGGATGAAATTTTTACGCGGTTCAACTTCTTCACCCATTAACATAGAGAAGATTTGGTCTGCTTCAATTGCATCTTCAAGTTTTATTTGTAATAAGGTTCTTGCATGTGGGTCCATTGTTGTTTCCCAAAGTTGTTCTGCATTCATCTCTCCAAGACCTTTATAGCGTTGGATGGATGGTTTAGATTCAGCTTTAGCAACAACTGCATTCATCTCTTCATCAGAGTATGCATAAACTAAGTTTTTGCCCCATGTAATCTTGTAAAGTGGTGGTTGAGCTGCATAGACATATCCTGCATCAATTAAAGGTCTCATATGTCTAAATAAGAATGTTAAAAGTAAGGTTCTAATATGTGCACCGTCAACGTCGGCATCGGTCATGATAACGATCTTATGATATCTTGATTTTGTAATATCAAATTCATCTGAAATACCTGTGCCCATTGCTTGAATGAGGTTCACAATTTCTTTATTGTTTAACATTTTGTCTAAACGTGCTTTTTCAACGTTTAAGACTTTACCGCGAAGTGGTAAGATTGCTTGGAATTCTGAATCACGACCTTGTTTTGCAGAACCACCCGCTGAGTCCCCTTCGACGATGTATAACTCTGATTTCTCTGGGTCTTTAGAACGGCAATCAGCAAGTTTTGATGCAAAACCTAAAGCATCAAGTGGTGATTTTCTTCTTGTTAATTCTTTTGCTTTTCTCGCTGCAACACGTGCACGAGTAGCTAAGATAACTTTTTCAACAATTGATTTAGCTTGTGCTGGGTTTTCAAGTAAGAATCTTTCTAAAGCTTCTTGTGTAATTTGTGATGTGATTGAACGCACTTCTGGGTTACCAAGTTTAGTTTTGGTTTGTCCTTCAAATTGTGGTTCAGGGTGTTTAACAGAAATAATTGCAGTTAAACCTTCTCTTGTATCTTCACCAGAAATTGCATCATCTTTTTTCATTTTTTGATCATCTGCATATTTCGATAAAACACGTGTTAAGGCTAACTTAAATCCATCTTCATGCATACCACCTTCAGTGGTTGAAATGTTATTTGTAAATGAGTAAATGTTTGGTGAATAAGAATCAACGTATTGAAGTGCAATCTCGACTGTAATGCCATCTTGTTCTTTATCAATATAAATGACTTCAGGATGGATTTTTGATTTTGATTGGTTTAAATAATGAACGTATTCAATAATCCCACCTTCATAATGGAAAGTTTCTTCATAGCGTTCTTCTGTTCTTGAGTCAATTAATGTAATCATTAATCCTTTGTTTAAGAATGCTAATTGTTGAATTCTGTTTTTAAGTGTTTCAATATTATAGTGTGTTGTTTCAGTAAAGATTTTAGGATCAGCAAGGAAGGTAGTAATGGTACCTGTTTTATCGGTTGGCCCGATAATTTTTAAGTCGTATGCTGGAATACCATATTCATAGCGTTGTTCATATGCTGTACCATCTTTATGAATTTCAACTTTATACCATGTTGAAAGACCGTTGACGACTGAAGCACCAACCCCGTGAAGTCCACCAGATACTTTATATGAACCTTTATCGAATTTACCACCAGCATGTAATGTTGTTAAGATGGTTTCAACCGCTGGACGACCAGTTTTAGGGTGAATGTCGACCGGAATCCCACGACCATTATCCGTTACTTGGATAATATCACCTGGTAAAACTTCAACTTTAATCGTTGATGCATATCCAGCTAAGGCTTCATCGATTGAGTTATCAACGATTTCCCAGACTAAATGGTGAAGTCCTCTTTCACCGGTTGAACCGATATACATACCTGGACGTTTTTTAACAGCTTCTAATCCTTCTAAGATTTGAATATTATCGGCAGTATAGTGAGCATTATTCTTGTTATTTTGATCCATCTTGCTTCTCCTTTGACAATATAACTTTCTGTAAGTCTAATTTGGTGTTAAGTGGAATCGCACTTGAAATGAAAGTTTGATGTGCGTTAGATATTGAAGTTAAAAATTGTTCTTGTCTTTCACTATCTAACTCTGAAAGTACATCATCAAGTAATAAGACAACATCTTTCTTTGTTTTTTCTTTAATCCACTCTAATAGTGCGAGTTTAATTTCAATTGTTATTAATCTTTGTGTGCCTTGTGATGCATAATCCTTTGCAGGATGACCATTAAATAGCACTTCAAAATCATCTTTGTGGATACCTGTTGTTGTTTGTTCGTACAGGATATCTTGTTTTTGTTTTGTTTTTAAGTATTTTAACCATGCTTCTTTAGTAAGATTAGGTTCATATCTAATTTCCACTAAAAAGTCTTTATACTTTAAATTTGAAGCCTTCAGGTAAGTATTAATCTCAGCTAAGAAGGTTTCTCTTGCATCATAGATCTTTTCTCCAACCTCATAGAGTTGTTCAGCTAAAATGTTTAGGAAAGTATAATCATCATCCACTTTTAGTTTTTTCAGTAATGCATTTCTTTGTTTCAAAATCTTTTTATAGTGATTTAACCATCTAAGATACTCTTTAGAAACTTGCATCATTTCAAGATCCATAAAGTATCTGCGTTCTGAAGGGCTGCCTTTGACTAAAAGTAAATCTTCTGGGGCAAACATAACAAGATGCAGTTTACCTATGTAATCTGATATCTTTTTTATTTCAACTTTATTAATTAAAGTTCTTTTACCTTTTTCACTTAAAATAATTTCGTGTTGAGCATCACTTGTTTTAAGACGTACCATGGCATATGGTTTATCATGTTCAATCATGTCTTTTTCAGTTGAAGTTCGATGTGACTTCGTTGTCGCCGCAAAATAAATTGCTTCTAAGACTGAAGTTTTACCAACCCCATTTGGACCTTCAAGTAAAATCACCGGTTTGGTCGTATTAAATTGAAATTGTTCTAAACTTCGAAAGTTCTTAATTTCAATCTTTTCAATCATTTCATCAGATATCTCTTACTGTTGATTTTGACAATGTCACCACGGAATATCTTTTTTTTCTTTTCAAAGACAACTGCTTCATTTAATAAGACTTCGTTTTCCAATAAAAAAAACTTCGATTCCCCACCGGATCCGATGTAGTCTAAAACTTTTAAAAGTTGTGAGATTGTAATAAATTCGCCTTGAATTTGAAAGATTTCCATGTTGTTATTTCCTTTGTCATTTTATATTATATCATAATATAAGAAAAAACATGCCAATTTTAACGCTTTTTCACATTGAAATTTAACTGAATACCTCTCGATATAAAACTTTTTAAAAACGGCGATTTTTGCCGAATAATAAAAAGTGGCGTTTTGATGTTCTTAAATTTATGCAGAAAAAAAGCACCACTTAGGTGCTCTTAGTTTTTAGTCGATTCTAACTGGTAAGATAAGGTGTAGTAGATCTGGATCTAGGTTACCTTTAATTACAAATGGACGAATATCACCTGCAAAGTTTAATGTTACCTCAGAGGATTTGAAAGCTTTTAATGCTTCATTTAAGTATTTGGATGAGAATGCAATTGAAATTAAACCACCTTCAACATCAGAGCTTGGAATAACTTCTTCTTTAGCGTCCCCAATTTCATTGTTTGTTGAAGAAATTTCAACGACTTGATCAGGACGTAATGTTAATTTGATAATGTTGTAGTTTGATTCACGATCACGTGGTGATAATAAACTTACACGATCAACAGCTGCAAGCAATTCTTCTTTATTGAATGAAATAATTGTTGGGAATGAGGTTGGAATGATTTTGAAAGTATCTGGATATGTACCTTCTAAAAGTCGAGTTTGGAATAGAATTTTATTTAACTTAAATAAAACTTTGTTTGGATTGATGTAAACTTCAACTTCTTCATTCACATGATCTAAGATTTTTGATAACTCATCAAGTGACTTGTTTGGGATTACAATATTAAACCCTTCAGAACTTGCTCGTAATGCTAAACTCTTTTGAGATAGACGATAAGAGTCGGTTGCTACCGCATAAATTCTTTGATCTTGATATTTTAAATTAACACCGGTTAAAATTGGTCGTTTTTCATTATCAGCTGTAGCAAAGTTTGTTTCTTTTATAATCTCTTTGATTGTTTCAGAAGAAACCGTAATTGGTTCTGATAAATCTAAGAAATCTACATCTGGATAATCTTCAACATCCATTAATTTAAGTTTGAACTCAGAACGATCTGCGCGGATAACTAATAATCTTTCTTCTTGAAGTGCAATTTCAATTCTTTGAGCGGCCACTTTTCTAATAATATCTATAAAGTAACGACCAGGCAGCGCAATCTTACCTGTTTTAGCAACTGAAAGTGATTTATCATCTATTAACACTTGAATTGCAATATCAGAGTTAGATGCAGTTAATTGAATATAATCTGAAAACACTTCAAATTTAATTGCATAAAGAATAGGTAGTGGTGTTTTAACAGGTAATCCTTTTTGAACATGAATCAGGTTATTTAAAAGTATATCTCGGTCAATTGTGAAATTCATAGTTAACCCCTTTTTATATTATTATTTATAAGTTATTGTTATTAGTAACTGTGGGAATGTGGAAAAGCCTTTTTAATCGCTTCACATCCATTATATTTTACCACAATTTCGATATTTTTTCCACAATTACTTTGTGGATGAAGAGTCTAATTTTTTAAGAATTGAATCAATTGCGAATTTTAAATTTTTATCAAGTTTCATATCCTTTTCAACCTTCTCACATGCAGCTAGTACAGTTGAGTGATCACGGTCACTAAATAAGGATCCAATTGTCTTATAAGCTAAGTTATATTTTAGTTTAATTAAGTACATTGCGATATGTCTTGGAAGTGCATATTTTGCATGTCGTTTTTTGCCTATTAAGTCTTGTAGACTTATATTGAAATAATCTGCAACAACACTTTGAATCTTATCGTAATTATTTTCATTTAATTGATCAGTCTTTCTACGGGTCTTTAAGATGCTACTTAATGCATCATCTACAACATCCATTGTGATATCTAAATTAAAGGTTTGAGCATAGTTAATTAAACGAATTAATGCACCTTCCATCTCACGGATATTTGCAGTGAATTGTGATGCAATAAAGGATAGAATTTCATCAGGAACAACTTGAGAACTTTCAAAAGTTAACAATTTACGTTTTAAAATACTAATTCTGTGTTCTAAATCAGGAACTTCAATATCAACAGATAATCCTGCTTCAAATCGAGTGGTTAAACGTGGCATAATATTTGTTAATTGACTAGCAGGTTTATCAGATGTAATAACAATTTGTTTATTATTTAAATATAGATAATCAAATAGCTTGAAAAATTCCATTTGAGTCTTTGAAGCGTTAGCCATAATTTGAATATCATCGACCAATAAGACATCAATATCTCTATATTTATTATTAAATTCATCAGTTTTGTTATTTCTAGATAGTAAGGATACAAAATCTTCAATAAAATTATCAGCTTTTACATACAAAATACGTTTTTCAACATCATTATCTAATATATAGTTACCAATTGCTTGCATAAGGTGTGTTTTACCTAGTCCAACATCACCAAAGATGTAAAATGGATTTGCAACAGCACCAGGCTGATCTGCAACCTTCATTGCCATGCGGAATGCAAACATATTAGATTTACCAACAACAAAGGAGTCAAAGGTGTAAGTAGAATTTAAGTTCTCTTGACGATAATCGATTGAAATTTTACGCTCTGGAGCTGAATCCTCTGGTTTTACCTCATCAGAAGTAATGAATTTGAATCTAACCGGATGTTCTGAGTATACAGAAGCTAACTCATTGATTTTACCAATATATAACTTATTGATACGGTTTTTTAGGAATTCATTAGCAACAACCATTGTAATCAATCCATTTTGGTATTTATATGTACTTGTTATCGGTGAAAATAACTCTGTGTAAGTTTCTTCACTATAAAGTCTTTCTAAATCCTTTAGAATTGTTTGCCATAAGTTGTCGTAAGGACTCATTTTTGTCTCCTCTTTCAGTTAGTAATTTAAGTTACTAATATCATAGCATACGAAAATCAAAAAATACTAAAAAGTTTTCCACAATATTTGTGGATAAAATTTACAGAAAATCACTTTCATAACATGAGAATGTGGAAAACTTTAGACCACTTATCAGCCTTATTAAGCAAAAATATATGTTTAATCCACATATCCACAATGTTGATAACTTGTGGGTAATCTTCCCACATTTTTGTGGATAAAAGATGTGAATTATTGTGGATATAAAAGTGGGAAAAATTATTTTACAAAATGTGTTTGACAATTAGCATTACTTTATTTATAATAAGTAAGGCAAGGTTTCATATGAAAGGCGGTGTTCGTAAATGAAAAGAACATATCAACCAAGCAAAATTAAACACCAACGTGTACACGGATTCAGAGCACGCATGGCAACAGCTAATGGTCGCAAAGTACTAGCAAGAAGAAGAGCTAAAGGCCGCCACGTACTAACTGTTTAATTTTCTACCAAATTAAGTTAATCAATCAATTAAAAATACCAGGACTACCCGATAATTGACAAATTCGTATGATTTGTTTTAGGCAGTCCTTTATTTTTTATTTATATATTTATAAGGTGATCTTGTGAAAAGAGTTTACTCATTAAAAAGTAAAGATGTAATAGATAGCATTTTTAAAGCTAAAACTTCTGTAGGTAATAGCTATTTTGCAATCTACTATCAAAAACACGAAGATATACATTTTAAATATTCGATCTCTATTGGTAAAAAATACGGGAGTGCCGTGGAGCGTAATTTGGCAAAACGTCGCTTAAGATACATCCTATCTAAATTCAAAGATGAATTAAAACAAGATGTATCTTTTGTCATCGTTGTCAAACCAAGCGTCAACACACTAAAATATAATGATATTTTAGAAAACATCAAAAAACTTTTAATTAAAGCAAGATTTATAGAGAAAGAGGAACAAACAAATGCGTAAATTTTTAGCACTACTTACAGTGTTAGCACTTGGGTTTATTCTAGTTGCTTGTCAGCAATCTGTAAACAAAACTGACTTATTTGTTTCACCAAATAAAATTGTTTATACAACAACTGAATCAGCAAATGGTAAACCTATTGTTTCAAATAGTGATTATGAAGTATTCGTTATTAACGACAATCAAACAGCAACAAAAATTGAAGCAACTGAATTTACTTCAGTGATCACAGATTTAGAAGATAATATTTTCAAAGTAACAATTACACACCAAAATTTCACTGCTACTTATAATGTATATATGTATGATGCAGCTGCAATTGATCCAAGCGCAGTCGCAGTTAGAGCAGTATCAGCAACATATGGTATCGATTCAGATTCAGAAAAGTTAGCTAATGTAACAAAATTATATTGGACAACTATCATGAATAAGATTGATTTAAATGGAATTTCTGTTTTATCAGCTAATTTCGATGCCGAAAGTTCAGAAGATGTTGTAGTTGAAGATGCAGTATCATATTTTGAAGCTGCTCAACCTGAAGGCTATGAACAAAATATTAAGAAAATGTCATCATTAAATGTATTTACAATTAAATTTGATGATGCTAAAGAAACAACAATTGTTGTAAGAAACAATACAGTTAAACCAATTGATAATCAATTACCAATCTCAACTGAGATGGAAAATACATTCCTAGGTTATATTTGGGACTGGATTTTAATTATTCCTATCTCATTTATTATGCAATTCTTTGCAGGACTATTCTTTAATAGCTATGCTGTTGGCATCTTCTTTGCAACCATTATCGTACGTACAATTGCATGGCCAATTTATGCTAGAGCAAACGATATGTCAATGAAAATGGCACTTGCACAACCTGAAATGAATAAACTTCAAAACAAATATGCATTAAAGAAAGATCCAGCAAGCCAACAAAAGATGCAAATCGAAATGATGGCTATCTATAAGAAGTATGGTATTTCAATCTTAGGTTGCTTCACACCATTCTTCCAAATGCCAATCTTCCTTGCAATGTTCCAAGTTGTTTATAGAATCACTCAACCAGGTGGTATGTATACAGGAGCAATTTCAAACAGTAAATTATTCTTTGGTACATTAGATTTAGCATCAGTAGGTGGTGTAACAGATGTATGGAGTTATGTACTTGCTGCAATTGTTGGTTTAACAATGTGGTTATTACAAAAGATTTCAGCTAAAAAACCATCTTATGCTAAAAACACTGGTACACAAGTTAAAAATGAACAACAAATGCAAACTGAAAAAACAATGAAAACCGTATCAATGGTTATGATTGCTATGATGACAATTACAACATTCTCATCAATTAACGCGTTAGGATTCTACTGGGTTGTAGGTAACATTTACTCAATCGGTCAATCATTAATTAACCGTAAGTTATCTGAAAGAAAACACAACAAGTTAAAGAATCAACATTCAATCGTTTAAATAGGGGGTAAAAACTATGTTAAAACAAGTTGAAATTGAAGCTAAGACTCAACAAGAAGCACTTAAAAAAGCGTCTGAATTGTTAAAGATCGCAGAAGACAAAATCGAACTTGAAATTGTCAAAGAGAAAAAGGGATTTCTCGGTGTTGGTGCAACAACTACATTTAAAGCAACCCCTAAAATTGACTTAACTACCGAAGGTAAAATCTATTTAGAGGGTATTGTTTCTGCACTTGGTATTGATTGCAAGATGGAATTTAGATCACATAATCCAAATGAAATCTATTACCGACTACAAACATCAGAAAATGCACTATTAATTGGTAAAGATGGTAGAACATTACTTGCCCTACAAACTTTATTAAGAAATCATTTAGCATCATTCTCAAAAGATCCAATTTTAGTTACATTAGATATTGGAAATTATCATGAGAATCGTAAAAAACAACTTGAAATTTTAGCAACTAAAACTGCTAAAGATGTTGCAAGAACAAGAATTGCAGTTAAACTTGACCCAATGAATGCTTTTGATCGTCGCATCATTCATGCTAAATTAGCTGAATGGCGTGATGTTGAAACCGAATCAGAAGGTGAAGGCGACGAACGTGCAATCATCATCAAACCAAAAAGAAAATAAAAAAATTAAGTGGGACAAAATGTTCCACTTTTTCTTTCTCATAAATTCTTTTGGTATTATCGTATAATAGTATCAAGAACGAGAAAGGTATAAAGGATATGTAATATTCTTTAAATGCTATAATATCAGTATGAAAAAAAGAAAAATTGGTAGAAAAATACTCAAGTTAATTTTATATATAGCACTCTTTTTCTTTATGTATTCAATTGGTGTATCGACCTATGAAAATCATAAGAAGAATGAAAAATTAGAAGAGTTCAAATCACGTGCTTATGAAGAAGAAACTATCATGCATTCAAACGGTGATAAATATGTTTATCATAAGGTACAAAGAGTACATGATTATGAACTTCAAGACACAAGAGATGTGTTCTATGATGAGGAAAGAATGAACCCAGGACTTGAAGGGGATATTCTTTTAGCATTTGAATCACCATTCCCATATGTACCTGTTGTGCATCAAATGCTATCTTTCTGGTTGGGTGGACACGCTGCATTAGTTGGTAAGAATAATACAATTTTACAATCAACAGGTATGACATCAAACGGACTTCTTAATTTAGAAACAATGTTTAATGTCATCACGCATAGAGGATATGATGAGGAAAATATATATGGGGTCTCTGCTCAAAAAACATATAATTATTGGATGCGACCATATCGAAATGAAAATCATGCAGAATACCCATACTATGGTAAATATTATCGTCCTGAAATTTTTGCTGTTAGACCAAAATTTAATGATGTAAATACCATTCAAGATGATATTGATCAAGCAGTAGGTTATGTTGAAGACAAAGTTGATCGTGGTTTATATAATTATTTATTTATATTTGATACGGAATATAAGTTTTATTGTACTGATTTGGTAACAAGAGCTTACAGCTCTGTGACATCTGTAAATGGAGAAAGCTATAACTTAGACCCGGATGGATTTATCCCATCTGACTATGATATTTTACTTTCAGATGATGTCTACATTACGATTTATAAAGAAACAATTTTCGATGAAGATGGTTCATTTACAATCCATGTATATTACCTCGATTAAATAATGGAGGATCAATTATGGAAACAACATTAATTATTTTATCGGCTGTATTGGTGTTAGTGCTCATTCTAATGGGTGTACTGATTTTTTTACTTGTCAAAAAGCCTAAATCAACTGATGATGAAGCACGTATAAGATATCAACAAGAACTTGTCACTAAAATTGAGCATTTAAGAAATGAATTTGCTAAGGAATTAGAACTTGTTAATGCGAAATCTAAAGGTGAAATTAAAGACGAACTCGACAAATTTAAAGATTACTTAACACATAAAGTAACCACAGATGTGACCTCAATCAATGAAAAAGTTGAACGTCGATTAACTGAAGGATTCAAAACGACGCAAGAATTATTCAATGGCATCAAGGAGCGATTAACAGTTATTGATACAACACAAAAGAATATAGAGAAATTATCAACGAATGTAGATGAATTATCCGGACTCTTATCAGATAAAAAGTTGCGCGGCCTCTATGGTGAAGCACAACTTTACAATATTTTAAATAATGTTTTTGGTGAAGGTAATAAAGTCTTATATGAACAACAAAAGAAACTTTCAAACGGCACCATGGTGGATGCGATTATCTATGGTCCTGAAGGTGTGGGTAACATTCCAATCGACTCTAAATTCAGTTTAGAAAACTATTTGTTAATGAATGATGATAAAGCCTCACAAGATGAAAGAAACCAAGCTCAAAAAGACTTTAAAACAAACATTAAAAAGCATATTGATGATATTAGTTCTAAATACATTTTAAAAGGTGAAACAGCAGACCAAGCAATCATGTTTATTCCGTCTGAATCTGTCTTTGCAGAAATTCATGCAAAATACCCAGATTTAATTGAATTTGCTCAAAAAAGATTGGTTTGGATTACATCACCAACAACACTTGTCTATATGCTGACAATGATTATTGTGATTGCATCAAATATTGATAGAGAGAAAAACGCTGAACGCATGTTAAAAGAACTTGAAGGTTTATATAAAGACTTTAGGTTATTCTTTGAACGTTGGGATGAAGTTAAAAAAGCAATTGATAAGATGAACAAAGTAGCGGATGATTTAGAAAAACCAATGGAACGCTTAAATAAAAAGGTTTATCAAATCGAAAAGTCTGATTTTGATCAGTTAAAAGATGAATCTATCATTGATAAATATTAATAATTTGATATAATCAAACTAAATCGTAGAGAAGTCGAGTAATATACGAAAGATTTAAAGAGAGTTAATGGCTGGTGAAAATTAACAATCAAAGTATATGAACAACCCTTTGAGAGACAGAAGAAAGTCATAAAGATGAGTAGAACTGTACGTGTAACTTGCGTTAAAAAGTTTAAAGAGTGCCGGGCAACCGGAACTAAGGTGGTACCACGGAATATATAATTCGTCCTTAGACTAATTTTTCAGTCTAAGGATTTTATTTTTTAGGAGGTTAACATGGAATTAACAATTAGACAAATATATAAAGATCCAGCTTCATTTGCAAATCAAGAAATTGTTTTACAAGGTTGGATTAGAAATCACCGCGATCAAAAAGAATTCGGATTTATTAATCTAAATGATGGTAGTTTCTTTGAAACTATTCAAGTTGTATATGAAAGAGAAAAAACAAAAGACTTTGAACAAGTAACACGTTTAACGGTTGGTTCATCAATCAAAGTTATTGGAACACTCGAATTAACACCAGAACGTAGCCAACCTTTTGAAATTAAAGCTAAAGAAGTCGAACTTTTAGGTGGAGCTGATGAAACATATCCAATTCAACCAAAACGCCATACAAGAGAATTCTTAAGAGAAGTTGCACATCTACGTCCAAGAACAAATCTATTCTCTGCAGTATTTAGAATTAGAAGCTTAACTGCTTATGCAATCCATAGATTTTTCCAAGAACAAGACTTTGTTTATGTCAACACACCAATCATCACTGCAAACGATGGTGAAGGTGCAGGTGAAATGTTTAAAGTGACTACTTTAAATTTAGACAAATTACCACGTACAGAAGATGGTGAAATCGATTATTCAAAAGACTTCTTTGGTAAAGCGGCTAACCTTACAGTTACAGGTCAACTTGAAGGTGAAGCTTATGCCATGGCATTTAGAAACATCTATACATTTGGGCCAACTTTCCGTGCTGAAAACTCCAATACAATGACTCACGCGTCAGAGTTTTGGATGATTGAACCAGAAATGGCATTCACAGATCTAGCAGGTAATATGGAAATGATTGAAAGCATGGTTAAATATGTCATTTCATATGTATTAAAACATGCCCCAGAAGAAATGGCATTCTTTGATAAGTTTGTTGAAAATGGACTTTTAAATAAACTCAATCACGTCTTAAACTCAGAATTTACCAAAATTACACATAAAGAAGCAATCGATATTTTACTAAATGCTGGTGTAAAATTTGAAAATAAACCAGCTCATGGCAGAGATTTAGCTAAAGAACACGAGAAGTATTTAACAGAAAAACATTTCGGCACTCCAGTATTTGTAACTAACTGGCCAAAAGACATTAAAGCCTTCTATATGAGATTGAATGACGACAATGAAACAGTAGCTGCTGTTGACTTAATTGTTGCTGGTAGTGGTGAACTTGTTGGTGGTTCTCAACGCGAAGAACGCTTAGATTTACTAGAAAAACGCATGGAAGAGATGCATATTCCTAAAAAAGACCTCGATTGGTACCTAGATTTACGCAGATATGGTGGTTGTGTCCACTCAGGATTTGGTCTAGGATTTGAACGTTTATTAATTTATCTAACAGGTGTTGAAAACATCAGAGACGTCATCCCATTCCCAAGAACACCAAAAAATTTAGAATTCTAATGAGTGTGCAATTATGCACACTTTTTTCTTTCCTGAAGACTTGGAAAAATTAATGATAAACAACAGATGAGAAACTTTTTTGCTAATTTTGTAAAAAATTAAAACATGTAAAGAGGTCGTCTATACTTGTATTTGGGAAGGCTTTATCATATAATGATATGTGAAGTTGGAGGAAACTGGATTTATATGAAACTAATGATGATTAGCTTCAATTTAATTCAATTAAACGATACCAACGAAACATACGTTTCTTTTTTAGTCTCAGATTAGTCCATTGTTGTGGGCTTTTTTTATGTTATTGACAAAGAACAAAAAAATATACTAAGGAGCAAGGCAATATGCAAATTAAGTTAGAAGGATTAACCAAGGTATTCGCGGATCCAAAAGCTAAAACTGAAACACGCGCAGTTTCAAATTTAGACATTGTAATCCCATCAGGAAAACTGGTTGGTCTTTTAGGACCTTCAGGTTGCGGTAAATCAACAACACTTTATATGATTTCTGGTTTACTCTATCCAACAGAAGGTAGAATCTTCTTCGGTGACGAGGACGTAACCGAATTAACACCTGAAAAAAGAGGAATTGGTTTAGTTTTCCAAAACTATGCACTTTATCCTCATATGACTGTGAGAAAGAATATTCTATTCCCACTAGAAAATATGAATCTTCGCAAGAAGTCTATTGAAGAAGCTTATCAAAAAGCACACTTACTTGAAGCACCAGCAGAAGCTAAAGCTTATTATGAATATCAAGAAAAACTAGAAGTTCTTCAAAATAAATTTAGAAGAATGGAATCAGAAGCAAAAGCTCAATTTGACAGCGCACTTTTAGCGGCTGCTAAAAAAGTCTTAGATGCTAAGGCAGAAGCAAAAGCAACTGGTGATAAAACTCTAGTAGCAAACGCTAAAACAGCATATAAAGCTGAAGTACTTGAAATTAAAGCAAACCATAAATCAAAGATTGCTCAATTTGAAGTTGATTATGCACTAGCTAAACAAGAAATCACTCCGGAAGGATTAGATACTTTATTAAAGACTATTCAAGCTAAATACAATGCTGTAGAAGCTAAATTTAATGAAGATAAAAAAGAAATCGTCGCTAAGGTTGTTGCAGAAGAAACAGATCCAATTAAGCGTAAAGCTAAGATCCAAGTTAAACTTGATGCAATGATGCCAGAGAGCGTTAAACTCGTTCATGAAGCCAAATCCAAGAACTATAAGAAATATATGAATGAACAAGCAATTGAAATGGCTAAACTTGTTGGTATTGAAGATCAATTAGACAAGAAACCTGCTCAATTATCAGGTGGTCAACAACAACGTGTTGCAATTGCACGTGCGCTTGTTAAGAAACCAAAAGTATTATTACTTGATGAACCACTATCAAACTTAGATGCGCGTCTTCGTTTACAAACTCGTGAAGAAATTAAACGTATTCAAAAAGAAACTGGAATTACAACAGTATTCGTAACCCATGACCAAGAAGAAGCAATGTCAATTTCTGATGAAATTATCTTAATGAACTTCGGTGAAGAACAACAAAAAGGTCAACCACAAGAAGTTTATGACCAACCAGAAAACTTATTCGTTGCTAAATTCTTAGGTACACCACCAATCAACCTTTACAATGCAACTTTAGATGGTACTAAAGTCATGATCGACGGAAAAGCTGTCTTTGAATCTGCTAAACTTAAAGATTCAAATGCAAAAGAAGTGGTCGTTGGTGTTAGACCTGAAGGATATGAACTTGCTGAAGATGGCAAATTAACAGTTGATGCATTATTTGTTGAAACAATTGGCCGTGACTTAGCACTTGTATCATCACATAAAAATGCAATTTCTGAATCAATGAGAATTATTCTAAATAACGATGAAGTTAACTTAAATGGTAAGAAAACTGTTAATTTCAACCTAAAACCACGTAAAACATTTATCTTTGATAAAGAGACTGGTAGGAGAATTGCATAATGTTAGACTATAAGAAAGATAGGATTGCATGGCTCTATCTAGCCATTCCACTGTTCCTTTTAATAGTATTTACATTCTATCCATTAGTCAAAACTGTATTGATTTCATTATTTACCCAATATAATTCACTCACAGATGATTTCGGTAAGTTCTTTGACTTAATGGCATATCAGCATGTGCTAGGTGATAGATTCTTCTTAGGTGCCCTAGGCAATACGATGATTATTGTTTTCGTATCAGTGCCTATCTCAACTATCTTGGCTATTCTAATCGCTGTTGCACTTAATTCAATCAAACCATTACAAAAAGTATTCCAAACAATATTCTTCATTCCATATGTTACGAATACACTTGCAATTGGTATGGTATTCTCAGTAATGTTTACTCACTCTAGTGTGCAAGGCTTACTACCGGAAGGATTGGTTAATACAATCTTTAATTTGAATTTAGACTGGGTCGGAGAATCTGCACCTTTTGAACGATGGATGTTTGTAGTCTTACTATATAATATTTGGAATGCATTACCATTTAAGATTCTAGTCTTTATTGGTGGGTTACAATCAATTTCTAAGCAGTACTATGATGCAGCTAAAATTGATGCAGCTCCAAAAAATAGAGTACTTACAAAAATTACAATTCCTTTATTATCACCTTTAATTAGTTACATCGTAATTACTTCATTCATTGGTTCATTTAAGACCTATGAATCCGTACTTGCAGTTGCTGCTAAACCGGGTAAATCACTTGATTTTGATAGACTTACAGTTGTTGCATATGTCTATGATAAGATTGATAAAATCGGTATGGACGAAATTAATTTTGTCTCACACTACTCAAAAGCAGCTGCCGCCGCAGTTATACTGTTTGCAATTATCTTGATCTTCACAGTGGTTAATCTATATGTGAGCAAGAAGAGAGTTCATTATTAGGAGGCCGACATGACAGCACAACAAAACATAAAAATTAAAGCCGACTATAAAGAAAATAAAAAGTTAGTTGCACAAAAAACAGCTTCAATCGTATCAAAAACAGGTATTTATATTTTCTTAATTATTATGGCGTTTATTGTACTTGTTCCATTCTATTGGATGTTGAATGTCTCATTCCAAAGTACGGAAGAAGTCTTAAACTCTACTAACATGAGTTTATTCCCTAAAGAATTTTCACCTCAAAACTATGTGAGTGTCTTCGAATACTCATCTAGCCAAACTGGTGGAATCAACTTTATGGGTTACTTAACAAATACATTGATTGTTGCAGTATTCTCAACAATCTTAGGTACTTTATTCTCAATATTTGTTGCATTCGCACTTGCAAGATTAAATTTCAAAGGACGCGAAATAATTTTCACAGCATTACTTGCAACAATGATGATTCCTGGGGAAATGATGGTTATTTCTAACTTCGTAACAGTTTCTCGTTTAGGTTGGGTTAACCAAGATGGTGTTGGATCATACCTTGCTATGATCGTTCCATTTTTAGTTTCAATTTTCCACATTTACTTATTAAGACAAACATTCAAACAAATACCAAATGAACTTTATTATGCAGCTAAAGTAGACGGTTGTGGTGACTTTAAATACTTATGGAGTGTTATGGTTCCTATGGCACAATCAAGTATCATTACAATCGTTATCCTTAAATTAATGGGTACTTGGAATGCATATATTTGGCCAAACCTTGTTGCGAATGAAAAATATAAATTAGTTACTACATGGTTAAGAAGCTCATTCACAGATCCAAATGCTGGTGCTGATGGTAGAACACTTTTCAACCTGCAAATGGCTGCAACCGTGACAGTAACCGTACCGCTACTCTTACTTTTCGTATTCTTTAGAAAATATATTATGAGTGGCGTATCTCGTAGTGGTGTTAAAGGTTAATCTTAAAAAGGAAACCTATAAAAAAGAAAAAGGAGAGAATAATAAACATGAGAAAATTATACATTGGTATCATGGCGTTACTCGTTACACTTGCACTAGTTGCTTGTGCTGATGGTGATCGCTCTGGTGGTGTAAAGAATCGTTTAGTTGAATGGTATGAATTATCACCAGAAGTTCAATTTGATACTGAAACCCCAGTAACTATTACATTCTGGCATCGTATGGGTGCTGCCAGCCAAAATATCTTAAAAGGTTGGATTCAAGAATTCAAAACTGTTTATCCAAATATTACAGTTATTGAAGAAAAAGTTGCATCTGACTACGGTGGATTAGTTGACAAAGTTGCTCTATCATTATCAGCAGGTATTGGACCAGATTTAGCAGAATCTTATCCAGACCATGTTGCAAGATATGCACAATCAGATGCACCTCTTGCATTAAACTATTTCATCAGCCATCCAGATTTAGGATATGATGAAGAAGAACTTGCAGACTTCTTACCATCATTATGGGCAGAAAGTACAAGTTATGACAATGATGGTACAATCCTTTCAATGCCATTCTCTAAGTCTTCAGAAGGTTTCTTCTACAACAAGACTTACTTTGATGCACACACATTAAATGGTAAAACATACACTGAAATTGTTGAAGAAGACGGATTAACTTGGGAAAAAGTCTTTGCGATTGCTGAAGACATTAAAGCAAGAGAACCTGAAGCAACACCTTTCGGTTATGACTCAGATTCAAACTTCTTCATTACTGCATCAGAACAATATGGTGCACCTTACACTGGATTCTCAGAAACAACAGGTCGTGGTGAAGTTTTATTTAACAATGAAAAATCAATGGAAATGATTAAATACTTTAAAGACAAAGTCGATAAAGGTTTAATGGTTGTTTCAGGTGCTGTTGGTGATGGTTTCTTCGCATCAGACATCATGAAAACAAATGAAAAATTATACATGTACGTTGGTTCAACAGGTGGAACACGTTATGCTTATGAAAATGCTCATCCAGATGTTATTGATGAAACTAAAGGTAACTACCGTGTTGGTGTAACAATTGTTCCTGCGTTTGATGGTGAAAATCCAAAACAAATTCAACAAGGACCAAACTTAACATTATTCAAAAAAGATAACGAACAACAAATGATTGCAACTTGGTTATTCACTAAATTCATCACTTCAGCTGAAAAGAGTGCACAATTTGCTGCTCCATCTGGTTATGCACCAATTCGTTATTCATCATATGAATCAGATTTCTGGCAAAATCATTTAGACAATTTAAATAATCCTAATAAAGCTCTACTTACTCGTTTAATTGATAATTTAGTCGTTGAAGCAATTAACTTATTCTTAGATCACAACGAAGTGTTCTTCACTTCTCCTGTGTTCGGATTATCATCTAAGTCTCGTGATGAAGTAGGTAAACTCGTGATTAAAATCATGGTTTACAATGCTCAAAGCGAAGAAGATTTAGATGCATATATTAGAGAACAATATCAAAACACTTACGATTTCGTATTGAGTTAATCGAAATTTCATGTCATATTTCAAAAAATAAAAAAAGGAGAGAAAATTACATGAAAAAAGTTTTATCAGTATTACTGATTATGCTATTCTCCATCGTATTAATTGCTTGTGAGGAAACACCAAACCCACCAGCAGGTGAAACCGATGCGTCAGTAGCAAAATTAGCTTTAGCAAAGAGTGGTCTTAATGCTATCATTGCGGACCCAACTAATATTACAAATGGTTTCCAAGTTCCTGGCTTATCTAACGGGGTTACAATTACATGGGAATCAAATAACCCTGGTGTTGTATCTGTTGGTCAACTAGCAGGTGTCTTCTATAATATAGTTGTAAACCGTCCAGAAAAAGGACAAGGTGATGCTACAGCTAAACTAACTGCGAACCTAAGCATTAAATCTGCTTTATCAGATGATATGTTAACTGATACTTGGTCAGTAGATTTAACTGTTAAAGAAAAGGTTGTTGCAAGTATCACAATTGATACAGTTGCAGATCTTTTAGATCTTAAAGAACCTGCGTACGATAACAACTATCAAGTTACTATTTCAGATATGACTATCATTGCTAAATCTGGTGCTGAAGCCTGGGCAACAGATGGTACTGGTGTAGTTATGTTATTTGGAGCTGGCGATAAAGTTCAAGTTGGTAAAGTTTATACAGTATCTGGTACTATTGATTGGTACTTCGGTATTTGGGAAATTAAGAACATTACAGCAACTGAACAAACTGATGCAACTCCACTTGATGTACAACCAGAAGTTATCGAAAGTATTCAAGATAAAATTGATGAACTCGTTGCAGCTGGTGAAAATACATATGCACTAGAAGAAGACGATGATGCTTCTAAAGGTAATTTTGAAGCAATCTATGCTACAATCACTGGTCAAGTATTTATGATCCCTGGTGATACTGGCAACTACAGTACTTATATTGTGGATGTTGATTATGACCTAGAACAAGAATGGCGTGCTGGTACAAAACAACAACCAGCTGATGGTTTACTAGTTTACTATCAATCAGGTGATTTAGCTTATGTTAGAGACCATGTTGGTAAAACTGTTACTATGGATGTAGTCATTTATACATATCGTTCAAATCAACAAACTTTCGCTATTTACTATGTAGGTGGACCTACTGGTATCGTTGCTGATTACACTGATGAAGAAGCAGTTGCAACTGCTAAGACTGCATTATCATTACCAGGAACAGTTAATGAAGCAGGAAATCTGCCATTAATCACTACTGGTGCTGGTCAAACTAACATTTCATGGGCATTCAAAAATGCTGATGATCCAAACAATGCTTTAGTTAATCTTGCAACAGGTGCATTCACATTACCTGCTCAAGGTACTTCAGTTTCAGTTACATTAGTCGCAACAATTTCAAGAGGTGATGTAACAGACACTAAAGAATTTACTGTTACAATTTCTAACATTCAAATTATGACTGTTGCTATGGCAAGAGCTGCTTCAGGTCAAGTTACATTCCAAGCAACTGTATTAGGTTATATTGCTGATGATACAATTCTATTATTTGACGAAACAGGATTTATCGTTGCTTACAATAACTCAACAGATGAAGCATTATTTGCAGACTTTGGTAAGATGATTGAAATTACTGGTACACGCGGTGCGTATAACGGTTTACAACAAGTGACTAATTATGATTGGGAAGTTGTAGGAGATGGTTTAGATTTACCAGAAGCAATTGATTTACAATCATTAGAATCATGGGCTGCAGCTGATTTATTACCACTTCAAGGTGCAATCATTTCAGCAGCAAATTTAAAAGTTTCTGCAATCAATAGCGTACAATATGGAAATGTTGATTTAACACTATTAGATGAATTAACAGGTAAAACAATTAGATTATTCTGGGATTCAAGAATTACAAATACAATTGGTGGTGCAGATTTCCTTAAAGCATTAGCTGTAGGTGACTATGTAACATTTGAAAACGCAGTATTAGCTTGGCCAAATAATGGTCCAGCAATTACTATCTACAATGCGAATCAAGTTAAAACTGGTGTAGCACCAGAATTAACAGATGAACAAAAATTAGCTTTAGATAAAGCAGCATTAACATTACCTGAAACTGCTGCTGAAGACTTAGAATTACCTACTGGACCTTTAGCAAATGGTACTGATGTTTCTTGGGCATCTTCTAATGAAGCAGTTTTAGGTGCTGATGGTACTTATGGTTCACCTGCTGAAGACACAATTGTTACTTTAACAGCTACATTAACTAACGGTACTGCTGAAGATACTAAAGTGTTTGAAATTTTAGTTAAAGCTGGAGATTCATTACCAGAATTAAAAGCAACTGCTTCATATTCAGGTGCAACCGGAAACATGGCAGGTGGAAATAACGCTGCAACAATCAATTTAGATTCAGATCTATTTACTGTTACAGCTAACAAAAATACACCATCAAATAATGTTGGTTTAAATGGTTCTGGTCAAATCAGACTTTATGCAGATAGAGCCAGTGGTGATGGTAACGAATTAGTAATCTCAATTGCTGCAGGTTACCAAATTACCGGTGTTAAATTCACTTTTGGTGCATCTACAAACAACCCAACTGCCACATTGAAACTTGGTGATGTTGAATCATCACTAGTTAATGCCGACTTATTTGATACAACATTAACACATGTAGGTTTAGCAATTAATTCATTCTCATTAAAGAATACACAAACTGGTGGTTCTAATAATGCTCAAATCTACATCTTAACAATCGAAATTACTTACGTTGTACTTCCAGCTGCTGAATAATTAAATTAGTATTGTAAGTAAAATTAAAGGAGCGTTCGCAAGAACACTCCTTTTTCTTTTATCTAAAGGCTTTGATACGTTTGATAAATAAGGCAAAATCGGTTATAATATATTGCACATAATACAATTAAAATTGTATTTCAAAAAGGAAAAATTATGAACAAAAGCTGGATTGGCATCATTTTTTATCTAATTTTTGTCGGCATAATCACATATTTCATTGCGAGTTATACGGAAGCTGAAAAGGTACAAGAATTTTTATATTTAAATAGAGAATATGTTAAATCAGATAATCGTATTCTACTTTCAGCAACAACACTTGCAAATTCAAATGATGGTACAAAAGCATATGTTTATAAAGATGCATTGTTTGAAGAAACATTTGTCGATGGAGAAAACAAAGTTACTGTTTCAATTTATTCATATGTAACTGTAAATCGATCTAAAGTGGACAATTATTTTGGCATCATTTTAAAAGATCTAGTAATTAATCAAGATGATTTATTAACTGGTGATTATAACGAAACAATTGTTTTAACGGATTTAGTCTTCAATCAAAATGTAACATATAATGGTGAAACAAAAAAAGTCTTCACAGAAATGTATATTACAGGTTATGAAGACTCACTTAAGATTATGACAATTCCCTATGATAAATTACAAGCAGAAAATGTCATTGAACTTGAAAAAATTACTATACATTACGTTTTAAAGAATGGAAGTACACCAACATTTGTTGAACTATACAACTCAGATTTAAATCCATCCCTTACAGGTGATGAATTTGAATTGACTTTTAACAGAGATATTAAGAATGTTTCATCAAATTATTTAAAATTAAAAGAAAAATATGGTGTCAATAATATTATTGGGAATCCAGAACTGTTCTTTGATGACAGTCTTCAAAGTAAACTCGATAACTTAAATATCTTATATCTTAAAAATATCGGGTTAGAACTTTTATTTCTATTCCCAATTACGTACTTCTTATTTGTTCATAAGTATGTTTTAATGAAATTAAGAGCAAAAAAACAAGATAAGAAAAAATCAATAGAAACAGAAGTCCTAAAACTTAAAAAAGAGATTGAAACAAAAAAAGGAGACAAATCATGAAAAAAGTAGTACTACTTATTGTTGCTTTTATCGCAGCAATTGCAGTTGTTGCCTGTGACACTGCGACATCACCTCTGGTAATTTCAAAAGTTTACACTACAGATAGACAAGCAAATAATTTAATTGAACTTTACAACCCAGGAGAAGGTGCCATTGATTTATCAGCATACGCATTAAATTTTTATACAAATGGTTCAAAAGAAGTATCAACAACAATTCAATTAGAAGGCACAATTGAAAGTGCATCCTATTTCTTAATTGGTAGTGGAAATCACAACGTACAATCAGCAAAAGAAAAAATTGATTTCCAACATACAACAGGTTCATTACCTTTTAATGGAAATGATGTTATTGAATTAATATTCAATGGTAATAGATTAGATATCGTTGGTCGTATTGGACTTGATTATGATTATTCGAGAAATACGACAATGATTCGTTTAGGTGAACCGGAAGATTACGCTCCAAAAACTGAATACGATGAATTCACTTTTATTCAATATGCACCAGACCTTTATGAATTTTTAAAGAATGATGATTATGAAATTAGAACATTAGAACAACTTTATGCAGGTCCACAACTTGAATCACGTTATTTGGATATGCCGTTCGTGAGTCCAAATAATGATAAACTAGGTGGAGGTGGTGCATTAGTAACCACACTACAAAGTATTGCAGACGGTGATACAGCCGCATTTGCTGGTAAATCTCAACAAGGTTTCCCTGGTGGTTCTATGCGTTATTTCTATATTAATACACCAGAAGTGAACAGTACGTATGTTATTGCAGAACCTTGGGGTTATGTTGCAAGTAAATACAACAAACAATATTTATTAAATGATGCTTCATCAAAAACAATTATTATTCAATCAATTCCGGGATACAACTTAGTAGAAGGTAATGGACGTTCATTAGGATTAGTTTGGGTGAACGGCGCACTTTCTCAGCACTTAATTGTTAGAGAAGGTTTAACAGAGGATGTTCCGATTACTTATCAACCATATGACGTATTATTAACATATAAGAAAGTTCCATATCTAACATTCTTACGTTATGCTGAAAAAGTAGCTAAGGATAATGGTTGGGGTGTTAAAGGATATCCGGCTAACCCGAATGGTGAAAAATCACCAGACTGGAACTTTGATGCAAATGGTGGAACAGGTGCATTAGCAACTACAAACCCAATTTGGGAACCACATTTACCACTTCCTTGGTAATTAATAAAAACGTAGGGTTCTATTCTTGAAAAAGAATATAGCCCTTTTCGTTTCTAATTCATAAATTTGTGCTATACTGATATATTCTAAAAGAAGTGGTAAAAATATGGAAAAACAAATATTAGAAAAAATTAAGTCTTATCAAACAATTATTATTCACCGACACACTAGACCAGATTTAGATGCTTATGGCTCACAATTAGGGTTTAGATCTTTACTTAAATTAAATTTCCCTGAAAAACAAATTTATGTTGTTGGTGATGATCAAAACTATCCTTTTGATCACACAATGGATGAAATCAGTGATGATCTATATGAAGGTGCACTTGCATTTGTATTAGACACAGCAGAGGCTAAACTTGTAAGCGATGACCGTTATAAGTTAGCTAAAGAATTAATCGTTATTGATCATCATTTGAATGACACCAATTTGAATCCTGCGATTTTTTATAAAAATGAAAAATGGATTTCATGTAGTGAAATCATTGCAGACTTAGGATTAAAATGGGGATTTAAATTTGATAAAGAAGCAGCAGGCCATATGCTTGCTGGTATTATTGGTGATTCAGGACGTTTCAACTATATCAATAAAGATAATGGAGAACACGTCTTTTATATTTCATCTGTTTTAATGAGTTATGGCATAGATATCAAAGAAATTTATGATTATCTTTACATTGAGCCACTTGTTAAAAGAAAAGGCAGAGTTTTATTCAGTGATTTCCAATTATCTGAAAATAATGTTGCTTATCGTTTTAATGACCAAGCATTAATTGAAAAATCGGGACTTGATTTCTTCTCAGTTTCGCGTGGCATGGTAAATGGTATGGCAGGTATTAAAGAAGTACCAATATGGGCAAACTTCACTGAGAATGAAAAAGGTGAGATTATTGCCGAATTAAGAAGTAGAAATATCTCAATTGTTGATATTGCTAAAAAATATGGTGGTGGTGGACATGCAAATGCATGTGGTGCAACACTACAAAGCTTTGATGAGGCATTATTAATGATCAAAGATTTAGATGAAAGGGCAAAGCTATATGATACTCAAAACAATTTATAATAAGATTAAAAAATATCCAAAAATCATTATCTATGGTCATATTAGACCAGATGGTGATTGTTATGGTGCACAATTCGGTTTAAAGAACTTAATTCAAAATGCATTTCCTGAGAAAGAAGTTTATGTAACAAGCCAACTTAGCGAAGCGATGCAATTTGTAGGTATGCCAGATATTGTTGTACCAAGTGATTTACCAGATAGTTTCTATAGTGATGCACTTTCAATTGTCGTTGATACTGCAACAGCAGATCGTGTTTCGAATCCCAAATATACATTAGGTCTAGAAGTTATTAAAATTGATCACCATATTCCAATTGATCAATATGGAGACTATCAATGGGTTGATACTTCTTTCCCATCATGTGCTCAAATGATTGCATATTTTTCAACTAAGTTTAAGAAATTGAAAATAACTAAACCTGGTGCGGTTGCAATGTATACAGGTATTCTTACAGATACAGGTAGATTTAAATATCGTGGTGTATCAGAACTTACACACCAAATGGCAGGTATGTTATTAAATCATGGTGCAGATGTTGAAGAAATCGATAAACAACTTTCAATTGAATCATTAGACATGATTCGTTTCAAAGGTTTTGTATATCAAAACTTTAAAACAACAGACAAAGGTTTTATTTATTTAATTATCACAGACAAAATCCGCGAAGAATTTAAGCTTTCTTATGAAGAAGCGAGTTCGGTTGTTAATATGTTAGGCGGTATCGAGGGCTTCCCCGTTTGGGCAATCTTTATTGAAGATAAAGGTGAAATCCGTGTAAGACTTCGTTCAAATGGACCTGACATTGATAAAGTTGCTAATCAATTTAGAGGTGGTGGACATGCAAAAGCAAGTGGTGCTACACTCTCAAGTTTAGATGAACTTGATCAATTCATCGAAGCGGTACATAAAGTCTTATAAGGAACAAGGGGGAATTAAGTATGAATATATTAGCAGGTCTTCCCGAAGGAGAAGACTTAATTCAAACATTTATGAGTTGGGACCAATGGTTATTCGTTGTCATTATTCCACTTGTAATCACATTTGGTGTGACATTCTATATAGGACTTGAACGTCAAAACGTTGGTAAAGCAGCTGGTATTTCTGCACACGTCTTAGTTGGTGTTGGTGCACTGATGGTTGCTATTATGCAACGCCTATTATTTTATGGTCAAGCAGAAGCTGGTTTTAGCGATCCTGAAGGTCAAAGAGTTATCGCTCAAGTTGTTTCAGGTATTGGTTTTATTGGTGCTGGTGTCATCATGAAAGATACGAATAATATTATCCATGGTATTACAACTGCAGCAACACTTTGGTTCTCTGCTATGTTTGGATTATTATTAGGTTCAGGATTCATCTATGAAGGGCTATTCTTTGGAATCTTTGTTGTGTTATTTATAACAATTCGTGATTTAAGACGTGGTTTTAATCCCCTTAAACAACGTGTTAATTCAGCAAGTGCACAACTCAGAAGAAGACCAAAAATCGAAATCATTAATGACGAAGAGGTTCTATGAAATTTGATACAATTGCCGCTATAGCAACCCCTCTAGGAACAGCCGGATTATCTGTAATCCGTGTTTCAGGTGAAGGTTCAATCGAGGCTTTAAACAAAATCTTTAAAGGTAAAAATTTAACAAAAGCAAAAGGAAATACAATTCATTATGGTCATATACTTGCAACTGATATGACAGTCGTTGACGAAGTCATGGTGAGTGTTTTTCGTGCACCAAAATCATTTACCAAAGAGGATACTGTTGAAGTCACAACTCATGGTGGTATTTTGATCACTCAAAAAGTTTTAGAGCGAATTTTAGATACGGGTATTCGTTTAGCTGAACCTGGTGAATTTTCAAAGCGTGCTTATTTAAATGGACGCATTGATTTAATTCAAGCAGAAGCAATCATGGATTTAATCCATGCAACAAACGAAAATGCATTAAAAGTTGCACATCGTGCGCTATCTAAAGAAACATCAAAACTGATTGAAAATTTAAAGAATAAAGTATTAACATTAATTGCCAAAATTGAAGTTAACATTGATTATCCTGAATATGATGATGCTGAAATTATGAGTAAGGAAATCATCTATCCTGCAACACTTGATTTACTACAAGAAATTGATGATGTGTTAAAACATTCAAGAAAAACCCAACTCATTAGAGAGGGCATTAAAACAGTTATTGTAGGTAGACCGAATGTGGGTAAGAGTTCGCTTCTTAATGCGCTTTTAGACGAAGATCGTGCGATTGTATCAGATATTGCAGGTACCACACGCGATACGATTGATGCCTATGTAAATCTTGCAGGTGTAACACTACATTTAATTGATACTGCCGGTATCAGAAATGCAACGGATACCATTGAAAAGATTGGTGTTGAAAGATCGTTAAAAGCAATTAATGAAGCAGATTTAGTTTTACTCATTTTAGATTTATCAAGTAAGTTAACAGATGAAGATAAAATCTTACTTGAACAAACAAAAGATAAGAATCGTATCATTATTGGTAATAAGAAAGATTTAAAACGAGCACTGGAAATAGAAACTGTTGTTGAAATATCATCACTTCAAAAAGATGGGTTACATGATTTAGAAAAAGCAATCTTAAAAACACTTGAACTTGATAACTTAAATGATAAAGACTTTAATTACTTATCAAATATTCGCCATATCCAAAAATTAAAAGAAGCAAAAGCCTCACTTGAATCTGTAATTGATTCAATAAAACTTGATATGCCAGTTGATATGTACGCGATTGACTTAACTAAATCTTGGAATCTTTTAGGTGAGATTTTAGGTAACCATTCATATGGTGATTTACTCACAGAACTATTCAGTAAATTTTGTTTGGGTAAATAAAGTATTGATATCATATGTATGATATAATAAGTAGCAAAAAGCGAAAGAGGGATAATAAATATGAGTTATGTTGCATTATATAGAACATACAGACCAAAGTATTTTAAAGATGTTTTTGGTCAAAAAGTCATTGTTCAAACACTTCAAAATGCACTATTACATGAGAAGTTTGCACATGCATATATTTTCTCTGGTCCTAGAGGAACAGGCAAAACCTCAATTGCTAAAATAGTCGCTAAAGCTTTAAACTGTGAAAAAGCACCAACCGCAGAACCATGTGGTGAATGTGCAGTTTGTTTAGGTATTGATAAAAGTTCAGTGAGTGATGTCATTGAAATCGATGCTGCATCTAACAATGGTGTCGATGAAATCCGTGATTTAAGAGATAAAGTTAAATATGCCCCTTCTGTTGGTAAATATAAAGTATATATCATCGATGAAGTCCATATGTTAACTCAAGCAGCTTTCAATGCACTTTTAAAGACTTTAGAAGAACCTCCAAAATATGTTGTCTTTATTCTAGCAACAACAGAAGTCCATAAAGTTCCAGCAACGATTCTATCCCGTTGTCAAAGATTTGATTTCAAGAATATTGATACAGCAGACATTGAAGCAAACATTAAAAAGATTGTGAATAAAGAAAGACTTAAAATTTCTAATGAAGCAATCAATGCAATCGCAATCACCTCAGAAGGTGGTATGCGAGATGCGTTATCACTTCTTGATCAAGTGGTTTCATTTACAAAAGATGAAATTAGTGAAGAAGATGTTTATAAAGTATCTGGTGGACTTTCCAGAAGATTTATATCTGAACTCTTACAAACAATCTATCAAAAACAACCTCAAAAAGCACTAGACTTCTTAAATCAAGTGCTTCAAGATGGTAAAGATATTTCAAGAATGGTATCAGATATTATCTTAGCTTTAAGAGATGTGCTTCTTGATAAGATTAGAGAAGATAAAAAATATCCTGAACTTAATGGTTTAACACCACCTTTAATTTATGCTTATTTAGATATTTTGAATGAACTCCAACAATCATTAAAATATACAACATCTAAACGTGCATATTTAGAACTTGCAATTATTAAGATGATGAATCATCAATCTATTGAATATGTTGAACTCAATCAAAAGATTGATGCCCTTCAAAAAGAAATGCACAACTTAGAAACAAGACTTAGATCTGAAGTTCAAGTTAAACAAGTTGAAAGTTCAAAAAATATTAAAGTACAATCAAAATCTAATCTTAAACCACTTGTAACAGTTTCTGAAATTTCAGAAATTTTAAATCAAGGTGATAGAGAAAAGAAAAACTTACTCAAAATAGGTTGGCCAAGCCTAGCTGATTATGAAGTGCCTCAATTAAGAGGTGTTGCAAAACTTCTTCATGAAGGTTCTTTAGAGGCAGTTGGTGCCAACCGCATGTTACTTGTCTATGATGACATCATCACTGCACAAAACATGTTAAAGAAGGAAACAAAAGAAAAAGTATTAAAGATTATCAATTCTAAGAAACAACTGATTGATGATTACACGGTTTTACTAAAAGCTGACTGGATGATTTTAAAAGACGATTATGCATATCAATATAATGCAGGTATTAGTAAACCTAAATTAAAAGAAATTGATTTACACCTTTATGAACAGGATGAAGATTCTATTCAAGAGGTAAAATTAGAAGAAGATCCACTTGTAGAATTTGCAAAAGCAAGTTTTGGTGAAAATTTAGTAAAGGTAGAGGAATAATATATGAATCCAAATATGTTAAATAAATTAAAGAAAATTCAAAAACAAATTCAAGATGCTCAAGAAGAATTAGAAGCATCAGAATTCACAGGTAAAGCATCAGGTGTAACTGTAATTATGCAAGGTACACGCCAAGTCATCGATGTTAAAATTGATACTGACTTACTGGATGAAGTTGAAATGTTACAAGATGCAATTTTACTTGCCGTAAATGATGCATTACAACAAATTGACAAACGCCAAGAAGAAACAATGGGTCAATTCTCAGGTGGCATGGGTGGATTTGGTTTCTAATGTACCCAGCAATCATTGAGAAACTGATCCAAGATTTCAAAAAGTTACCAGGTATTGGTGAAAAGACAGCAGAGCGTTTAGTTTTAACAATAACAAATTGGAATGATGATGACTTAAAAGCGTTTGGTTCACATTTAAGTGATTTAAAATCTTCAATTAAGTTTTGTAAAACATGTGGTCTTTTAACTGACATGGATACTTGTGCAATCTGTCAAAACGAAAACAGGGATCAAAAAACAATCATGGTAGTTGCAGACAGTAAAGATGTGTTTGCTATAGAACAAACGAACACATTTTTCGGTACGTATCATGTGCTTCATGGTTTAGTTGACTTCTCTAAAGGTATTGAACCAAAAGATTTAAATATTGATGCATTAACGAGCAGGATTGAAAAATCAAATGAATTGATTATTGCAACGAATGGTACAGTTGAAGGTGAACTCACTGCACAATACTTAAAATCTTTATATAAAGAAAAAAAAGTTAATATTACAAGATTAGGTTACGGACTACCAGTTGGTGCAGAACTTAAATATGCCGACCAATTAACACTCATAAAAGCAGTCGAAAACCGTCAAAAGTATTAATTTTGACTTTATTTACTATTATTTAAAAAAAAGTGTTGCTTTATTAAACACTTTAATATACAATATAAGCGGTTTTTAGGAGGGTTAAAAATGGCAGCAGAAAATTTATCTGATTTAAGCTTAGTGGATATCGTAGAACATATCCTAAAAAACAGCAATGAGCCAATTTCCATTTATGAGTTAATTGAACAAGCAGCGAACCTTAAAGGTGTAGACCCTGCGAATACCGATCAAATGACTCAATTATATATGGATATTACCTTAAGTGGTAAGTTTGTTTTTGTTGGGGAAGATAAGTGGGCCTTAAAAGATGGCAACTTAGAGTTCTGGGACAAAGACGGTTATGCATTCATACAACCAGAAGAAATTGAAGAAATCGAAGATGATGAAATTGACTTCTCTGAGTTTGTCTTAGAAGACGTCGAAGACGCTGAAGAAGAAGAACTTGAAGAAGAAGAAGACGAAGAAGAACTTGATGAAGAAATCATTGAAGAGAAAGAATATGTTGACGTTGGTCTTGATTTAGAATCAACTGACGAAGACGATGGTATCGAAGATGTAGACTTAGATCTTGATGATGATTATGATGAAGATGACTACAACGATATCATGGATGAATTCGAAGATATGTATGACGAATAAGAGGAGAAATCCTCTTTTTTGTTAAATCTCTCCCATAATGTTGGAAAAAGACTTTGACTTTGATAAAATAAAGAAGGGCACCTATAAAATCAGAAGTCTCCTCATCTAGAGGGGACTTATATTTTTTTAATGAGAATACGAGGTACTAAAATGGCTACAAAATTTATATTTGTAACAGGTGGTGTTGTATCATCACTTGGAAAAGGGATTTCAGCTTCAGCAATTGGACAACTTTTAAAATCACGTGGCTTAAAAGTGTTTATTCAAAAGTTTGATCCATATATTAACGTTGACCCAGGAACAATGAGTCCATATCAGCATGGTGAAGTTTTTGTCACCAATGATGGTGCTGAAACAGATCTTGACTTAGGACACTATGAAAGATTTATTGATATTAATCTTTCTAAAGAATCATCTGTGACAACAGGAAAGATTTATCAATCTGTAATTAATAAAGAACGTCGCGGAGAATATTTAGGTAGAACTGTTCAAGTTATTCCACACGTCACAGACGAGATTAAATTACGTTTAAAAGAAGCCGCAGAAAAATCAGGTGCAGATGTTGTCATCACAGAAATTGGTGGTACAGTTGGGGATATTGAATCCCTTCCTTACCTTGAAGCAATTCGTCAAGCACGTCGTGATTTTGGATATAAGAACACTTTATATATCCATAATACACTTGTTCCATACCTTAGAAGCAGCAATGAAATTAAAACAAAACCGACTCAACACTCTGTGAAAGAGTTACGTTCTTTAGGTATCCAACCAGACATCATTATTTTACGAAGTGAAGTTAAAATTGTCGATGATGTTAAGGAGAAAATCGCTTTATTTTGCGATGTTGATAAAGAAGCAGTGTTTGAATCACTAGATGTTGAAATCATTTATGAAGCCATTTTAAACCTTCATAAACAAAAAATTGATGATTATATCTTAAAACACTTCCAAGTTGAAAATGAGGAAGCTGCAGATGTGACGCCTTGGATTAATTTAATTGACCGCATCAGAAGTTTAAAGGATAAAGTTTCTATTGGTTTGGTTGGAAAATATGTCACACTACAAGATGCATATCTATCTGTTTCTGAAGCATTAAAACATGCAGGTTTTTATCACAATGCACATGTCCAAATTAAATGGTTAAATGCAGAGAAAATTAATGAAAAGAATTATCAAGAAACACTTAAAAATCTAGATGGTATCTTAGTCCCTGGCGGATTTGGTGAACGTGCAACACACGGTAAAATCTTAGCCATTAAATATGCAAGAGAAAACAATATTCCATTCTTTGGGATTTGTTATGGCATGCAACTTGCATCCATTGAATATGCAAGAAATGTTTTAGGGTTAGAAGATGCAAATACAACTGAAATCAATCCGAATACTAAAAACCCAATCATTAAAATTCAACCACTAAACCCTGAAGATTTTGGTGGCACTTTACGTTTAGGTTTACAAACTGCACATCTTAAAGAAGGCACTAAAGCATATAGTGCATACGGTACAAAAGAAATCAAAGAACGTCATCGCCATCGTTATGAATTTAATAATGATTATAAAGAAATGTTTGAATCAAAAGGCATGGTAGTTTCTGGAATGTTTACAGAACGTGATCTAGTTGAAGTGATTGAACTTCCAAACCACCCATGGTTTGTTGCAGTACAATATCACCCTGAATTCTTATCTCGCCCATTAAGACCACATCCACTATTTAGAGATTTCATCGAAGCTAGTCTAAAAAATCACAAAATCAGTTAAAAAGTTACCACATTGTTTGTATAAAACCCATATTAGTTATATAATAACTATTGGCTAAAATCGTCAAGGAGGAATTAATAAATGTTAGTTTCAGCAAAAGAAATGTTACAAAAAGCAAGAGCTGAAGGTTATGGCGTTGCACAAATCAACATCAACAACTTAGAATGGATTAAAGCAGTCTTAACTACAGTTCAAGAATTACAATCACCAGTTATCTTAGGTGTATCAGAAGGTGCAGCTAAATATATGGGCGGATACGAAAACGTTATGGCTATGGTGTCAACTTTAGACAAAGCGATGAAAATTACTGTTCCAGTAGCAGTACACTTAGACCATGGTACATTTGAAGGTTCATTCAAAGCATTACGTGCTGGTTTCACATCAATTATGTTTGATGGTTCACACTATCCATTTGAAGAAAATCTACAAAAGACTAAAGAAGTATTAGCAGCAGCTCACGCTATGGGCGTATCAGTTGAAGCTGAAGTTGGTTCAATTGGTGGAGAAGAAGATGGTGTTGTAGGTATGGGTGAAGTTGCTGATATTGAAGAATGCCGCATTATCGCAGCTACAGGTGTTGACCTATTCGCTGCAGGTATTGGTAATATCCACGGTAAATATCCAGCTAACTGGCCAGGTTTAAGATTTGATGTCTTAGAAAACGTTGCTAAAGTTACAAATGGTGTTCCACTTGTCTTACACGGTGGTACTGGTATTCCAGCTGACCAAATCAAAAAAGCTATTTCATTAGGTATCGCTAAAATCAACGTAAACACTGAATTACAACTTGCCTTTGCAGCAGCAACAAGAGAATACATCTTAGCTGGTAAAGACTTAGAATCAAAAGGCTTTGACCCACGTAAATTATTAGAACCTGGTTACAAAGCTATGAAACAAGTTATTAAAGATAAATTAGAAATGTTTGGTTCAGTTGGTAAAGCTGCTTAATACCAAATAAAAAAGTGAGGGATCTTCATGCGTGATGAGTTAATATATCACGAATATGCTGGTTGGAAACTCGAGCATAGTGAATTATTAAACAACTTAAAACAATTAGATTCTCCACTCATTATTCGATTTGAGAATGTTTTAAATGTGATTGATCATCTATACGATAAACTCATTGATGATCCTCAATTTGGAGATGACGAAGATCAAATCTTTACGACAGGATTTTATTATGTCTATGATCAAATCGAAGAGATTAAAAAAGTTCTTCAAGAGTATTATCATAATGACTATGTTGAACTGAATTTAAATTCTAAAAAAGTTAATCTTTTACTTAATGCCATTGATTTCCAAAATGAATTGATGAGTCATGAAAACTATGACTTACAAGCGATGCAATTTCTCTTAGATTTTGAATCTGAAATAAAAGAAAAACTAGCGAAAAAAGAAATCATTGATGAAGCAATGTATAAGAAACTTGATGAAGAATCAGAAAAGATTTTTAGCAAGATGAAAGTGGATTTCTATCCAATTGATATGATCTTCTTAGAAATCGCTGATGAACTCGGAATTATCTAATAATCAAAAGAGCGAACACATTCGCTCTTTTTTTTCGCACTTTTGAACATTACACGTTACTTTGTGCAAGTTATTTGAAAAAGTTTGAATGACATATTTGATATCTATATAATGTGGGTAGGTGCGATAACATGAAGAAAATATTATTAAGTTTATTTTTTTTCAATTTAATTTTTCTTTCAGGATGTAGTGTGGTTGATAATACGCCAAAAACTACACCAAAAGATACTGCAATTGAAATCTATCAAGAGTTTTTAGATAACTACACATTTAAAGGTATTGACGTTAAGGTTAAAATGGACACTTCTGAATTCTACTATCACATGCAAGAAGATATACTTAATATGACAACAAGGTTTACAAATGACAAAGGTTATTTAGAATTTAGATACAACAAACAAAGTAAAGTGCTTCGTCAAAGAGAATACGATGTAAACGGTGAAGTTTTGAATGAAAAGTTTACAGAGGATTTTTATGAATCCCTTTATAAAGCCCTTTTCTTCCGTACACATGAAACAAGAATATATTTAGATTTGGAGAAAACCAATGAACATAATTATCAAATTGAACCAGGAACAAACCAATTGCCTGAAGGTAGAAATGACCATCTTAAATTCGAAAACCACGAAAGTTATATCTATAGAATTTTTGATCGATTATACGAATTTGATGTAACCGATCTTTTTATGAATTCATCTAAATCACAAAACAAATTCAAATTGTACAGTTATACAGTGAAGGGAATTATAAAAGATAGCTCTCAGCCAATTGAAATCCGTATTAACGCTGTATAACTAACCAAAGGAACATATATTGTTCCTTTTTTCTTGTATAATGAAAGTATGAAAAAAATAAGAGTTGGCGTGATTGGCGCAGGAAACATTGGAAAAGTTCATATTGATGCCTTAAGAAATTTACCAAATGTTGAGGTTGTTTCAATCTGTTCTAGAACAAATATGGAAGAAAGAGCTAAAGCATTAAACATTGCTTCTTTTTATACAGACTATAAAGAAATGATTAATCAAGAGAACTTAGATTCAGTTCATATTTGTACAACAAATGATACACATTTTGAAATGGCAGAATACGCAATTGAACATAACCTTCATGTTGTTTTAGAAAAGCCAATGACAAAAACATTAGCAGAAGCCAAAAAACTATATGATTTAGTTAAAGATATTAACCTCGTACACGAGGTTCATTTTCACAATAGATTTTATCCTGCAAATCAAGAAATTAAGAGAAACATTAAAAAAGCAGGGAAACTCAATTTAATCTATGGTAATTATCTACAAGATTGGATGACACCAAAAGATCAATTTAATTGGAGAGCAACCAAGGAAGCATCTGGTGTAACAAGGGTTATCCACGATGTAGGTACACATTTTTTTGACTTAATTGAATATGTTTCAGGGCATAAAGTTGTAGAAGTCTTTGCAGAACTTAAAACAATTTATGATGAAAGAAATGGTGTTTTGATTGACACTGAAGACATTGGTGTTGTGATCTTTAAAACAGACAAAGGAGCACTTGGAAATGTTTTAATCTCACAATCTGTTCCAGGTATTAAGAATGAGTTAAAAACTGTTTATGTTGGAGAAAATGCAACCTTTTCATGGGATGGTAAATCGGTTAATGAAAGCCATATCCTATATTATGATAAAGATACCGAAATCATCAAAACAAGTAGTATTGAGACTCTTAAAAATGGTATCATGTATGATGTAGATGGTTTCTTTGATAGTTTCAAAGAAACATTAAGAGGCGTTTATCATAAAATAGAAAACAGAGAATTTAAGCAGGAGTTTGCTGATTTCAGTGATGGTCTACATTCTATGATGATCGTTGAGGCAATTTATCAGTCATATGTGAAGAAAGATTGGGTAAAGTTAAATGAATTATGATGTTTTAAAATCAAGATTATATACAAGATTAAGATATACAGTTACAGTATTTTTGATTGCAGTCGGTGTGATTGGATTTACACTTTATGATGTTTTTGCTCGTGAAACAGATTTAGGTATGCAAGTATTTAATTGGGTCTTAATTGGGATTTCATTTTTAATTGCTGCCTTTGTTTCATATGTCATTATTGGAGCAATTATTGACCTAGTCGATATTAAAAATAAAAGACAATATAAAATGAGAGCTAAATTTGTAAGTTACATGAAAAAACAAACAACAAAAGGTGTTGTAACTTACGAAGGACAAGTCTTTCTGAATCTTGAAACAAATAAAGAAGAGATGTTAGATGTACTTGGTGTTGAACCAGGTAAAACCTACACAATTTTATACACAAAACACTCTAAACAAGGTATTCCAATCTCAAAAGGTGAGTAGTTATATAAAATACTACATCTAAAGATGTAAGTTGTTGTATAATAAAAAAGGATAGATTCATCATTGTAGAACGAAAGGAAAATAATAATATGTATGTACTTGTACGTAATATGAAAGTTAAAAAAGGCTTTCAAAAAGAGATGGTTGAACGTTTTTTAACGCCAGGACCTATGGTTAAATCACCAGGGTTTGTCAAAGCTGAACTTTTATTAATGTCTTCAGCGAAAGAAGAGTTTGATTTATATCGTCAAACAATTTACTGGCAAGATAAGAAGGCGTTTTATATTTGGGAAGGATCACCTGAGCATATCGCTCTGCACAAGAATAAAGATCATGCACATAATCAACGACCAGAAGAAATCGTTGAGGTTACTAGAGAAGCTTTCGAATTGATCGCAACCAAATAATTTATATGTTTAAAAATCGCTTATTTTACATTGTACTTTTTATCATTTTAATCATCCTATCTTTAGGATTTGATGCTAGAAAAGATGTCAATTTGATATCTATTTTTAGTTTTGATAAAGAAGCGATTGATATTTTATTACTTTCTAGAATTCCAAGTACTTTAACAATTATTTTAACCGCTGCAAGTTTATCTGTTGCGGGTTTAATTATGCAATCAATCGGTAGAAATAAATTTATTTCACCCTCCATTGCAGGTAGTCAACAGTCATCCATCTTAGGATTACTCATTGCCTATTTATTTATAACAGATGCACCACTTTGGGGACAATTTATCTTTTCATTTATTTTCTCTTTAATTGCGTCATTTTTCTTTATCTCATTTATTCAAAAACTACAGTTTAAAAATGAAATCTATGTTCCACTCATTGGTTTAATGTTTGGTGCGATGATTGGTTCATTATCTATGTTAATTGCACAACTCACCAATACCCAACAACTATTAGCTGTGCTTGGTGTTGGTAGTTTTGCAAATAAAACAATTGGCACATTTGAACTGATCTTATTTACTGTACCGGCATTAATTTTAAGTTTTATCTATGCCCAGAAGTTTAATATTGTTGCGTTAGGTGAAGATTTTTCACTAAACTTAGGAATCAATTATAAACGTGTTTTATCACTAGGGATCATCATCGTTTCGCTTATTTCTGCATCAACATTTATTGTTGTTGGAAGTCTACCATTCTTAGGTTTGATTATTCCAAATATTGTTTCAATTCTATACGGAGATAACATAAAAAAGAATATTTGGGATATTGCACTTTTTGGTAGTATCTTTGTCTTAATCTGTGATTTAGTCGCACGCCTTGGTATTTATGTCTTTACTGGATTATCTTATGAGATTTCAATTGGATTTATTATGGGTCTTGTAGGTTCTCTGATCTTCCTTGGAATGATATTTAGGGAGGTCAAACATGCGTAAAAAAATAACCATTTTGATACTCATCCTTGTTCTTTCAATGTTTGCTTACTTAAGCGTATTCTTAGTTTCAACATGGGAATCTTTGATGTATAACTTATCAAGACCAGATAGACAACATTTAGTATGGAGCGGCATTTTAAATATTTTAAGCAATCGAAGTGTACAACTTGTTGCACTCATCATGGTTTCAATGTTAACTGCATCAACAACATTAACATTCCAGACTTTAACGAAATCTAGAATTTTAACACCTGCAGTTATTGGGTTTGACAGTATCTTCATTATGATCCAAACAACACTCGTATTTTTCTTCTCAAGTGTTCCAAATTTATACTTAGACCCAATTTTAAACTTTATCATTTCGTTCTTAATAATGACTAGTCTTTCCATATTCATTTATCTATCCGTTTTAAGAAAACATAGAAATAACATTGTCTTCTTATTACTGCTTGGATTAATAATTTCAACACTCGCGTCAAACTATGTCAACTTACTCCAAGTTTTAATGGAACCAGAGACTTTCCAAACAGTTCAAGCTTTAACAACAGTATCTGTTGTTAATATTGAAGTGAGTTTAGTTTGGTTATCGATTCCACTTGCGATTTTGATCATGTTCTTCCTATTTAAGAAGAATCATGTGTATGATGTGATGTTGTTAGGCGAAGAAGTATCTAAAAACTTAGGAATTGATTATAATAAAGAATCGATAAAGAATTTAGTACTCATTTCACTTGCAGTTTCACTAACAACTGCGCTAGTTGGACCACTATCATTCTTGGGACTGATTGCAGTAAATATTTCAATTGAACTGTTTAAAGATTACAAACATAAGAATTTATATATATTTAGTAGTTTACTTGCAGCAATTGTCCTCATATTTGGACAATCAATTATTGAACTTACAGGCTTCCGTTCAACAGTAACTACCTTAATTTCATTTGTTGGTGGTGTGTATATGATGATACTTATCTTAAAGGAGAATAGAGCATGATTACTTTTCATAAAGTTAGTCAAAAGTATGGCGATAAGACCATATTGAATAATATCGAACTAAATATTCCTGAGGGTAAGTTAACTGCAATTGTGGGTTCTAATGGTTCAGGTAAGTCAACATTACTCAAAACAATTACAAGATTAATTCCTATTTATGAAGGGGATATTCTAATTGATGGTCAAACGGTATATGAAAAGCATATTGATATGGCGAAAACCATTTCATTACTGCGTCAAAATCATCAAGTCGCATTAAAGTTAAAAGCTTATGACTTAGTTTCATTTGGTAGATATCCATATTCAAAAGGCAGATTAAAACCGGAAGATCACGACATGGTTAATCGAATTATGGATTACTTAGAAATTTCACATTTAAAGGATCGTTATATTGATACATTATCTGGTGGGGAATTCCAAAGAACCATGCTCGCTATGATATTGGTTCAAGATACAAAGTATATCTTACTTGATGAACCACTCAATCATCTAGATATTCATTATTCACTTGATATGATGTATTTACTTCAACAGTTTATTAAAGACTTTAATAAGACAATCGTCATTATTATGCATGATTTAAATATGGCAGCAGCTTATTGTGATTATGCAATTGGTCTTAAGAAAGGTGAAGTTGTTTTCCAAGGGGAAATTGATGATTTAATGAATGAAGACGTACTTGCAAAAATATTTGATTATCCAATTCAAGTACATTCAGTTTGTGACCAAAAGGTTTGTGTCTATAAAAAGTTGTAGGAGGAAAAACGAAAATGAAAAAAATATTTTTAACAATCAGTTTACTGATTGGTTCATTATTGGTTGTTGCTTGTTCATTAAATTTTGAAGAAGATACAAGAGAGCGCGTAGCGATTACGCATACAGTTACAAAGGTTACGATTGTTAATGGTGAAGAAGTTCAAAATAAAGTCGCCATAACAGAAAACTTTGTTGTAAATCCAAAAGTTGTTGCAGTATTTGCAATTGATGTTGTTGATATGATTGATGCGATTGGATTAGATAAGTTTGGAATTGACTTACTGGGTATTGCTAAGTCGAATTTACCTTCTTACCTAACTGAATTCAATGATTCAAAATATCCAAATGTGGGTACACTTTTTGAACCAAACGAAGATCAATTAACAGCAATGATGCCGGATTTAATTATCATTGGTGGTAGAAGTGCATCATTATACGATAGTCTAAAAGCGGATTATCCATACGCAGATGTACTTGATTTATCAAACTCTAATTACAGTTTTGAAGTTCAAAAACAAGTGTTTGAAAACATAGGAAAAGTCTTCCCAGCAGTCAAAGAAGATTTAGAAAGTTATGAAGCATCATTTGAAGCATCATTTAATGAAATTAAAACAGCAGTAGAAGGTAAGAATGCATTATTCTTACTTGTGAATGGTTCTGCAATTTCAGTCTTTGGTGCAGGTTCAAGATATGGTGCATTATATGAAGAATTTGGATTTATGCCAAGTGATCCAAATGTTGGTGAAACAACTTCACATGGTAATATCGTTTCTTATGAATATGTATCAGCAATTAACCCTGAAGTTATCTTCTTAATGGATAGAGGGGTTGCAACAGGGGGTTCTGCTGCAACGGATCAAGTCATTAATAATCCATTAATTACAGGTACATCTGCTGGACAAAACGGTTTAGTCATTACTTTAAATGCTTATGCATGGTATATCACAGCAGGTGGTATTCAAGCAACTCAAGCAATGATTGATGATATTTACGAAGTATTTGTTAATTAAATTTAATTTTATGCAAAATAAAACCCTAGAGAAATCTCTAGGGCCATTTTTTTAAGCCGTAAAAATATTTGAGAATGAAACTGTTTCGAATCCTAATGTTTGATACATTGGAGTTTCATAAGTTGTTGATGTAGGTGTACTACCAAATAGTACATAAGCAAGTTCTGGATGATCAATGAAAGGATTACGGTTCTTTTGATATCCGAAAATTCTTTCATTACGAGTTAATTCAAATTCATTGACTGGATCAGCTGCATGCCATTCTAAGAACATTTGAAGATTACCAACGGCAGTCATCGGAACATTGTAGCGTGTTGTAATGTAGAATACGATTCTAGCAACATCGCCTCTATGTTCATCACCAGGATAGAATTTACCACCTGAAGATTTCCATGAACCACTACCAGGACCGAACGGATCATTACCACGGGTTGAGTTTACACCAGAGTTTGCTGCTCTTAAGTTATGTAAATCATCTTCAGGTGCTTTAGCATCTCTTAATTTTGAAGCAGGTACTGTGTGTTCACGATTACCATAAGATCCTAAGCCTGTATAGATTAAGTAGTATTGACCTTGCCAGCTATCGACTGATTTAACTTGTCCAGTTGAACCAGATTGAGAACCTGTATTTTTAATCATATTACGAAGTGCAGTTTGAAGTGCAGAGTTTGATAATCCATTTAAGTTTGAGTAATACCCAGTGTATTCACCAACAGGAATGCCTGATGTATCAAATGACCATTTACCATAGATATCGAGATCTTGTGTAATAGTATTTGATGGATTAAACGCTGTAGTGAAAGTACTATTTAAGAACCAACCATCAAATATATAATTATTCTTATCGGTTGAAGGAATTTTGTCTGCAACAGATCCATTTTGTGGAACTTCATAAGTTGCAAGAATAACCGAACCATCAAAGAAGCGTACTTGATAAGTAATTAATACTTCATCAAAGTGTGCAACAAGTTCTAAGTTACCAGTAACTTTTCCACCTTCAATTTTTTCACCTTCAGCAAACCAGCCAACAAAGACGTATCCTTCTTTAATTGGATTTGCAGGGAATAATAAATCTTCATTTGAATCAGATTTATATGAGAAGAGAGTTGAACCATCCTCTAATTTAAATGTGATTTCGTAAAGACTATCTCCTTTATCACCATTACCTTCTTCATCTAAACAAGCTGTAAGAAAGAATATTGAAAGTGATAAGAAGAGTAATAATAGAATTTTCTTCATTTTTTCTCTAGACCTTTTTATTTTTTTCTAGCATGAGGGAATAAGATTACATCCCTAATGTTAGGTGTATTTGTTAGTAACATGATAATTCTATCGATACCAATACCGATACCACCTGTTGGTGGCATACCGTATTCAAGTGCTTCAACGAAGTCAGTATCCATTTCAGCAGCTTCTTGGTCACCTTTAGCTTTTTGTTCAAGCTGTTTTTCAAAACGTTGTTTTTGATCAATTGGGTCATTTAGTTCTGAGAATGCATTCGCATATTCGGCACCCATAATGAATAATTCAAAACGGTCTGTAAAACGTGGGTCTTCATCATTTTTCTTAGCGAGTGGAGAAATTTCAACTGGATGTCCGTAGACAATTGTTGGTTGGATTAATGTATCTTCAACGAATTTAGCGAAGAAAGATTCAATGATATGACCAACAGTGAAGTGCTTTTCAAGTTCAACACCGTGTTTTTTAGCAAGTGCTACAGCTTCATCAAGTGTGTAATTATTGAAGAAATCAACACCAGTTTGTTCTTTAACAAGTTCAACCATATGTGCTTTCTTGAAATTCTTTAAGTGAATAACAGTTTCACCGAATGTAACATCATAAGTACCTAAAACTTCATAAGCAACAGAAGAAATACATTCCTCAACTAAGTTCATCATATCAGTTACATCACCGTATGCAAGATATGCTTCAACAGTAGTGAATTCAGGATTGTGTCTAGCATCAATACCTTCATTTCTGAAGAGTCTACCAATTTCGTATACTCTTTCCATACCACCAACGATTAATCTCTTAAGTGGTAATTCGGTTGCAATACGAAGATATAAATCCATATCAAGTGCATTATGATGGGTGATAAATGGTCTAGCATTTGCACCACCTAATATTGTGTGCAGTACAGGTGTTTCAACTTCAACATAACCATTGCTGTCAAAATAGTGTTGGAATGCACGAATGATTCTTGGACGCAAGAAGGCAACGCGTCTAGCATCTTCGTTAACGATTAAATCAACATAACGTCTACGACGGGCTTCTTCCTTATCTTGTAGTCCATGGAATTTATCAGGAAGTGGTGTTAAAGCTTTAGTTAAGTGTGTGTATTCACTTGCTTTAACAGTTAATTCGTTTGTTTTAGTTCTAAATAAGTGACCTTTGATACCTACGATATCACCAAGGTCAGCGCGTTTGAATAAATCAAATCCAAATTCACCAACATGATCAAGTCTAACGTAAACTTGAATTTTACCGTCTCTATCTTGGACGTGCATGAAACCAGCTTTACCTTGTTCACGTTTTAATACGATACGACCAGCAATTGTCACTTCTTTATTTAAAGATTCTAATTGGTCATGATCAAGTTCACCAAATTCATCAAAAATTTGTTTTGTTAAATGTGTTCTTTCAAAACGTTTACCAAAAGGGTCAACGCCGAGCTGTCTTAACTCTTCAGCTTTTTCTCTACGAATTTTCTGTTGTTCGTTTAAATCATCAGGAAACATAATGTCCCTCCTTAAGCATATCTATTATATTACAAGTCTCATGAAAAAACGATCAGAAAGATCGTTTCTCCTCCGAAATTAATTCATACATTTCACTGTCTTTTGACAGTGTAGTCGATGTGATTTTAATGGTTATGATTTTTAATCCTAAGTGAAGTGTAACAAGATCACCGACCTTGACTTCTTTACTTGGTTTTGCGAGCACATTGTTGACATAGATTCTATCGTGATCTGCGACTTCTTTAGCAACTGTGCGTCTTTTGATTAACCTTGAAACCTTTAAATACTTATCAATTCGCAATGTTCTCTTCCTTTGGTTCTTCTTTAGCTTGATCTTTATTATCCCACCAAGCAAGTTTACCGGTTGCTGCGATTTCATCGATATCATTCTTCGTTAATGTTTCAACAGCCATTAGATATTTAGCAATGTTATCAAGTAAATCCTTATTTTCTAAGATGACTCTCTTAGCATCTTCATAACATTCAGTAATAATTTTTCTAACTTCTTTGTCAATTTCAAGTGCAACTGCATCAGAGAAATTCTTTTCTTTTAAGTAGTCACGACCTAAGAAGACGTTACCACCATCTGATTCATATTGGATAGGTCCCAAATCAGACATACCATATTCAGTTACCATTGAACGTGCAAGTGCGGTTGAACGTTTAAAGTCATCATATGCACCAGTAGATACATCTTCAAACATGATTTCTTCAGCAACACGTCCACCTAAAGCAGAAGTGATGATTGATAGAAGTTCCTTTTTAGAACGTGTGAACTTTTCTTCAACTGGCGTATAAAGTGCATAACCACCAGCGCGTCCACGAGGAACAATTGTAACTTTTTGAACAACAGAAGCATCTCTTACTTTTAAGCCAATCACTGCGTGACCTGCTTCATGGTAAGCAATCATTTCTTTTTCTTTTGGTGTATATTTTCTAGATTTCTTAGATGGTCCCATTGTGACACGGTCAGCTGCTTCATCTAAGTCAGTTGTTGTAATGACTGTACGATTTTCACGTGCAGCAAGTAAGGCAGCTTCATTTAATAAGTTTTCAATATCTGCACCTGTGAATCCTGGGATACGAGATGCAATATCTGATAATTTGATTGATGGATCTAATTTCTTTGATTTAGCATGTACTTTAAGAATTGCTTCACGTGCTTTAAGATCAGGTACTTGCATTGTAATTTGACGGTCGAAACGTCCTGGTCGTAATAACGCTGGGTCTAAAACGTCTGGTCTGTTTGTTGCAGCAATAATGATGACACCTAAATTGCTACCGAAACCATCCATTTCAACAAGTAATTGGTTTAGTGTTTGTTCTCTTTCATCGTTACCACCACCAAGGCCTGCTCCTCTTTGACGACCGACAGCATCGATTTCATCAATAAAGATGATACATGGTGCATTTTCTTTAGCAACTCTGAATAAGTCTCTTACACGGCTTGCACCGACACCAACATATAATTCAACAAAATCAGAACCTGAGATTGAGAAGAATGGAACATCTGCTTCACCTGCAACAGCTTTTGCAAGTAAGGTTTTACCGGTACCAGGTGAACCAACAAGTAGAACACCTTTTGGAACTCTAGCACCCATTTCGGCATATTTTCTTGGGTTTCTTAAGAAGTCAATAAGTTCTGCCATTTCTTGTTTTTCTTCATCTGCACCAGCAACATCATCAAACTTAACTGCTTTACCGCGAGAAAGTCTTGCTCTGTTTCTTGTAAAGTCTTGTGCTTTATTATTTTGTGATGTCATGCTTCTGAATAAGATAACAACTAAAATGATTGGTAATGCAACTGTTAAGATGATTTGAAGAATTGTCCAAATATCAACAGAAACGTGTTCTTTAAATGTTAATGCGATAGGTTGTGCTGGATTTAATGCATTATAATCTGCAACAACATCATAAAGATCATTTAATCGATCTCCATAAATTAACATGGTATAACCGCGATATCCTTCAGGTGTATTACCTGCAGAATAATAACCAGAGATATGCCATAAGTTGTAGTTGTCACCACCGACATATTCAACTGTGATTGTAGCAATCTTGTCTTCTTCAATCAATTGAACTAATTCTGACTCGGTAATTGTAAGTTCTCCAGGTTGCATATTTAAGATGAAGAAGTAGATACCAGCAGATAGAAGAATAATGATTAAAATGACAAGCAAATCAGGACGCATTGGTGATTTTGTAGGTTTTTTCTGTGCGTTCATATATAATCCTTCCTATTTTTCGTATACTTCGGGTTTTAATACACCGACGTATGGTAAATTTCTATAACGTTCTTGATAGTCGAGGCCATAACCAACGACGAATTTTTTAGGGATTGTTTTCCCGATGTAATCAGGTATGAAAGTAACTTTCCTACCTTCAGGTTTATCAAGTAAAGTGACAACCTTTACGGATTTTGCACCGCGATACTTTAATAATTCAGTAATAACTTTTAAAGTTGATCCTGTATCAACAATGTCTTCAACAATTAACACATCGCGACCAGCAACTGAATGATCTAAGTCATACTTAATTTTGACATCTCCAGTGGATGCGATACCGCCATGATAACTTGAGACTGCCATGAATTGCATTTCCATTGGAATCTTTATGTGCTTAATGAGTTGAGCCATGAATGGAATACAACCATTAAGAAGACCAACAAGAAGTGGTGTCTTACCTTCATATGCCTTCGTAAGTTCTTCACCTAGTTTGACACAAATATCTTCAATTTCAGCTTCAGAAACTAAGATCTCAGCGATATCTTTATGCATGGTTATCCTCCTCTAATTCAAGGTAAATTTTATTGTTTTGTCCTAAAGTCTGATTGATATAAAGATTTGGAATCCAAAGAATTCTGTTTTTATTGTCAGCAACAATTAAAAGTGAATCTCTTTGTTCTTTTGGTACTTTTTTATCAATTAAAAACTTTTTGAGTTTTTTACTGCCATAGGAAAACGATAAAACATCTCCATTTTTCCTACGACGCAAAGTAATAGGAAAATCTAATTCATTATAACATAATTCTATTGAATTATTGGGATTGTTAGATAATTTGTGGGAAATCGTGAGAGTTGGTACTTTTTCATCGTTTTTAGTTGATGAAAACTCTTTTATTTTAACAAGATCATATGCTTTAATTAGTACATACTTACTGGATAACTTAATTTCAATATTTGGTTTCTTTGATGCAAGTTGTTTCAATATGTTTGAAATCTTTTCATACGATTTTTGAACATCATAACCTTCAAGTAAATAACTGATTAAATCCCATTTAATTGCTTCATGAAGCGAATTGAATGCTGTAAGACTAAAGGCATTTCTTTCGCCTAGAAAACTTTTTGTTTGACTTCTAATATAGTCACTAGCAAGAAACACTTGCCGACTAAAGTTTCTAATACGGGTATAAATATCATTTTCCTCATTAAGTTGAGGGACAACATGATGTCTGATTCTGTTTCTTAAATAATCATCTTCAAAGTTGCTGCTATCATCTCTGTATTTAACTTGATTGTTGTTTGCATAAGAAATAAGATCTGCCTTAGAATATTTAAGGAGTGGTTTATAGTATGTAAAAGGATTGATTTTTGTAACTTCCTGCATACCACTATAGCCCAGTAAATTAGAACCTCTTGTAATTTTCATCAAGACAGTTTCTAACAAATCATCATTATGATGTGCAGTGATGATATGTGATGTTTTATATTCATTTGCAACTTTCTCTAATAGGTCATAGCGTTCTTTTCTTGCTTCATCTTGGAAATTACCTGATTTAATATTTAATTTAAAGTACTTATATGGAATGTTAAAAGAACTTGTTATACTTTGAACAAGCTCGTGGTCTAAGTTTGCATCATCTCGTTTTTGATGATTAAAATGGACAACGATAAACTTATAATTTTCCTTGATTAAATAATCAAGTAAAACCATCGAGTCTACACCACCACTAATCGATGCGATATAAGTATTTGATTTTGGTAAATTCAGTCTTAATTCCATATATAAACCCATCTAAAAATGTTAATATAATTATATCACGCAAAGGAACTCATGAAGATGTTAATATTAGGATCAACTTCTGCAAGAAGGAAAGAAATCATTGAAAAATTAAATATTCCATTTAAAGTTGTATCACCTAACTTTAATGAAGACGAACTAGATATTAATCTAGACCCACTAGTTTATGTTCAAACAAACGCACTTAATAAGGCATTATCGTTAAAAGAAGTATTTCCAAATGATACGATTTTAACCGCGGATACAATTGTTGTTTTTGAAGGTGAAATTTTAAATAAACCATTAGACGAAGCAGATGCATATTTAATGTTAAAGAAACTAGCGAATAATGAACATATAGTTTATACAGCTTGTACACTGATTAAAGATGGCAAAGTAGAACAATTTTACGATAAAGCAATTGTTTACTTTAAACACTATTCAGACGTTGAAATTCTAGATTATATCAATACCGGTGAACCTATGGATAAGGCAGGTAGTTATGGTATTCAAGGTCACGGTGCTAAACTCATTGATAAATATGAAGGTAGTTTCTATACAATCATGGGTTTACCACTTGATATGGTTAAAGAAAAACTAGGATTATAAAAAAAGAAATTATGCCTTTTTGGCAATAATTTCTTTAAGTTCTTCCTCGTTAAAAATATATTTTTTATTACAATATGGACAGACGATTTCTGCTTGTTTGTCTTCAATCAAAATATCAGTTAAAGTCTTTTTGTCAAGTTGACTAAGAGATTTTTTATATTTAGATCTTCTACATCCACAATAGTATTTAATTGGATGTGTTTCTAAAATGCGTTCAGTGTTGTCTGCAAGTAAACTTATCATATCTTCAGGTGTTTTACCATCGGCAAGATAGTCTGTAACAGAAGTAATCTTACTTAATGCAGATTCTAGTTTTGAAATCGTTGAATTTGAAGCACCAGGTAAAACTTGAATAATAAATCCACCGGATAAAATCACTTTTTGAGTTTTAGCAACTAAGACACCAAGTCCAACAGCAGAAGGTGTTTGTTCACTGGTTGCATAATAATATGTGAAATCATCACCAATTTCTCCAGTTTGAAGTTCTGCACTTGAAGTGAAATAATTACCTTTCCAGTCTTTTGTTACATATAAGTAACCTGAACCAACTGCAGCACCTACATTCAATTTTCCCTTTTTAGGTCCATCTTCATAAACTAAATAAACATTTGGATTATCAATTCTAGATTTAACAACACCAAACTTAGCATCAACTAGCATTGTCCCCACTGGGCCATCTCCAGCAATTTTTAATTGTATTCTCTCCCCATCCTTATACATTAAACTCATCATTGCAGATGCGGTTATAAAACGGCCCATTGCAGCTGATGCAGTCGGCATGGTTTGATGTAACTTTCTTGATTTTTCGACGAGAGTGGTAGAAACTGATGCATAGATTCTAGCCTCTCCATTATATGCTAATGCAATTACTGTGTAGTCTTTCATAAATACCTCATTTGTTATTATAAACTAAAACTGTGATAAAATAGCACACGGTGAAGAAATATGAGTTTTAAATTAGGAAATTATGAAGTTGCTAACAAATTAATCTTAGCACCAATGGCTGGTGTTTCTAACTCACCATTCCGTTTACTTGCAAGAGAATACGGTGCTGGTGTAGTTTATGCAGAAATGGTTTCTGATAAGGGAATCTTTTTTCAAAATTCTAAAACACTTGAATTACTCTATATGACAGAAGTTGAAAAACCTGCTGCACAACAAATCTTTGGTAGTGACTTAAACACCATGGTAGAAGCAGCAATGTTTATTGATCAAAATTCAAACTGTGATTTTATTGATATTAATATGGGATGTCCAGTTCCAAAAGTTGCAATCTCTGCACAAGCTGGTGCATCTTTAATGAAAGACCCACAAAAGATTTACGATATTGTTTCAGCTATTAAAGCAAAAGTATCTAAACCAGTAACAGTTAAAATCAGATCTGGGTGGGATGAAAATTCAGTTAATGCAGTTGAAGTTGCAAAATTAATTGAAAAAGCTGGTGCATCTGCAATTACTGTTCACGCAAGAACGCGTGCACAAGGTTATTCTGGAGAACCAGATTTAAATGTGATTAAAGCAGTTAAAGAAGCTGTTTCAATCCCAGTTATTGGAAATGGTAATATTGTTGATGGACCCAGTGCTTTACGTATGTTAGAGTATACTGGATGTGATGCAGTCATGATTGGTCGTGCTGCACTCGGTAATCCGTGGGTATTTAGAGAAATCAACGCCTTCCTAAATGGAACTGAAGCACCAAAGAGAAGATATTCAGAAGTTAAAGAATTAATGGTCAGACATTTTGATGATCTAGCAAGACTTCGTGGTGAACACATTGCATGTTTAGAAATGAGATCACATGGGCCATGGTACTTAAAAGGATTACCTGGAGCAAGTGAAGTGCGTGCCAAACTTGCAAGAACACAAACTCGATCAGAATACATGGCAAATTTAGACGCGTATTTTGAACAGTTTGCTGATGACATTATTGAACCTACAAACTAAGACACTTTCAAAGTGTCTTTTTTTATATATTGAATCATACATCTTTCTTAACAACTCACCAAAGAAAGACACATTTACGAATTGATATATAGTATGTTTATAGATACCTCATATGATGGAGGGTAAAAAATGAAGAAACTTTATATATTAGTCACAGTCAAAATATCACTAATTAAATGACGCAAAATGTCGATAAAAACGTTTTCAATAAAAAAATAGTGCAAGCATATTGTGAAATCTTCAAAATAGAATATAATTCATTTTAGCGAAGAAAAAGAGTAGTAGTTTGAGAGTCTTAGCCTAGAGAGCTGGTGGATGGTGTAAATCAGCGTATTACCTCATACGAACGTGCTTTGGAGCTTGTATTTCGAAGGGATCACCTGAGGGGTACACGTAGGTCGGCGTTAACGATGAGAGTGCTAGATTTATCTAGAACTAGGGTGGTACCACGGAAGTCTTTTCGTCCTTAGCAATTTTGCTAAGGATTTTTTTATTAAAGAGAGAAAAAAAGAAAAAAATAAAAGGAGAAAAAACAATGTTTAAAAAAATCACAGTATTAGGAATGTTATTCATTTCAACAATTATGTTAGCTGCATGTGATTCATCAAATGTATTTGAATATATTATTGACTCATCTTATGATGGATGGATTACTTTAGGTACTTCAGCTGACTACCCACCATATGAATGGCCAATGAATGTTGAAGGTAAACAAACAATTGTAGGTATCGATATCGAAATTGCCAAAGAAATTGCTAAAGCGGCAAAGAAAAATTTAAAAGTTATTAACAAAGGATTTGATTTCTTATTAGAAGACTTAGTATCTGGTAAGGTTGATTTTGTTATTTCAGCAATGACACCAACTGAAGAACGTGCACAAATCGTAGACTTCTCAAAAAACTACTATGCTGCATCACAATCTATTTTAATTAAGTCATCTAATGCAGAACTTTATACAACATTTGAATCATTAAATGTGAATACAGTTAAAATTGGTGCACAATTAGGTTCAATTCAAGCTGACTTAGCAGAAGAATTTGAAAATGCACAAAAACAATTCATTCAAGCAATCCCAGATTTAGTGATGAGACTTCAAGATGGTCAAATCAATGCATTAATCTTAGAAACAGCTGTTGCTGATTCATACATTAGAAATCAAGCAGGATTAATGATTGCTCCAATCGCAATCGGCGATTCAGAAGATGGTACTGCTGTTGCAGTTCAAAAAGGAAACCAAGAACTACTTACTTTAATCAATTCAGTGATCGATGAATTAATCGAATCTGGTAGAATGGATGAAATCGTAGCTGCAATGGTTTTATTAAACAGCTAAGATGGATTTCTCATTTATTTTAGATCCTTATTACCTAGGTATATTACTTCAAGGTTTAGGGATGACTTTAGCACTTGCTATACTATCAGTCATCTTTGGTACACTCCTTGGATTTATACCAGCTTGGTTACGATTATCTAAAAATAAAGTTTTAAAATTTATTGGAACAGCTTATGTAGAAATCATTCGTGGTACACCACTACTTGTTCAAGTTTTATTGATCTATGCAGTAGTACAATTACCTGTAACTTTATTTTTAGGGATGGACTTATCATCATTTATTCCAGGTATGATTGCATTACTTGTTAACTCAAGTGCTTATGTATCTGAAGTTATTCGTGGTGGAATTCTATCAGTAGATAAAGGTCAAAGCGAAGCAGCTTTAAGTTTGGGTCTTTCAAAAGGCCAAACGATGAGAAAAATTATATTACCACAAGCAATTAAGAATATCATCCCTGCACTTGGTAATGAATTTGTCACCATGATTAAAGAGACATCGATCTTTATGTATCTCGGTATTGCTGAATTAATGTATTCAGCAGTTATTGTAAGAAGTCAAACTTATTTAGTTAAAGAAACGTATATTGTGGTTGCAGTTATGTACTTCATGTTAACTTTCCCAACAGCTAAATTAATGGCATACTTTGAAAGGAGATTAAAGAAGAGCGATGCAAAATAATCATATTGAGGTAATCAATCTTCGTAAAACTTTTAAAGATGGTACACACGCATTAAATGGCGTTAGTGCACAATTTGAGTACGGTAAAGTCACAGTTATTATTGGTCCTTCAGGTAGTGGTAAATCGACTTTACTTAGAACGCTTAATTTAATGGAAACACCAACATCTGGTGATGTTTTATTTGATGGGGTTTCAATTCTAGAACCAAAATTTGATATTCAAAATCATAGAAAACAAGTTGGTATGGTTTTCCAACACTTTAATCTTTTCCCACATTTATCAGTTTTAGACAACTTAAACATTGCACAAAAATTAGCAAAAGGAAAAACTGAAGAAGAAGCAACTAAAATTTCTCTAGACTTGCTTGAAAAAGTTGGTCTATTGGAAAAACAAAATAGCTATCCGAATCAATTATCCGGTGGACAAAAGCAAAGAATTGCAATTGCTAGAAGTTTAGCAATGGAACCAAAAGCAATCTTATTTGATGAACCAACATCAGCGCTCGATCCTGAAATGATTGGTGAAGTACTTGCAGTTATGAAAAATCTTGCAAACTCAGGTATGACAATGGTAGTTGTTACACATGAAATGGGATTTGCTAAAGAATTTGCAGATAAAGTGATTGTAATGGACCAAGGTGTCATCATTGAAGAAGATACACCAGAGGTTATCTTTGGAGCCCCAAAGAATGAAAGAACTAAAAACTTTTTAAAACGTGTTTTACAAGTTTAATTAAAGAAAAACCCCAGAGTTAAATGCTCTGGGGATTTTTTATGACTTTTGAACAACATACTTTTTAAGTTGAGCTGCTAATTTAGGTGTTAAGACAGCTTTAACATAAGTACCTTCATCAATATATTTAGTTTCAATGACGGTTGTTTCTGTTTTTAATCTTTGATAAAGTGCACCTTCATCAAATGGAATAAGCAAATGAACAATTCTACTTTCTTCATAAAGATGTGATTGGATTGCTTGATAAAGTTCATCTAGTCCTTCACCAGTTTTACTTGAAATATAGAAATAATCTTCCATAATGTGAGGGGCTGAAAATCTCATATCCTTTTTAGTTACAACAAGTAATCTTGGTGTTGTTTCCATACCTAATTGTTTAAGAATGGATTTAGTTAATTCTAATTGTTGAATAGAAGGATTAAGTCCATCAACAACATGTAAGATTAGATTAGCATCTTGAATATCTGATAAGGTTGATTCAAATGATGAAATTAGTTCAGGTGGAAGTTTTGAAATAAACCCAACGGTATCAATCAAGATGAAGGGTGGCTGGTTATCTTTTTTAATTCTTTTTGATTTTGTATCAAGTGTTGCAAATAGCATGTCTTTTTCAAAAACTTCAGTTCTATCCGTTCCAAACTTATCTGCAAAGTAATTCATTAAAGATGATTTGCCAGCATTTGTATAACCAACAAGTGCGACGATTGGAATTGCGTTATCAAGCCTTTTTTGACGACTGATTGTTCTTGTTTGTTGAATCTTTTCAATCTCTCTTTTAAGGTTTGAGATTTCAATTTGAAGTCTTCTGCGATCCATCTCTAATTTTGTTTCACCAGGACCTTTCGCATTGAATGATCCACCACCTTGACGTGAAAGTGAATTACCCATACCGACTAATCTTGGTAACATATAAAGCTTTTGTGCAAGTGCAACTTCTAGCATGGCTTGTCTCGTTTTAGCACGTTCTGCAAATATTTGTAAAATTAGAAATGAACGGTCAATAATTTGTACTTCTAAAATCTTTTCTAAGTTTCTAAGTTGACCAGGTGAAAGTGTGTCATCAAAGATTACGATATCGATATTTAGAATATCAATCATCTTTTTAACTTCTTGAACTTTTCCACTGCCAATATAGTATCTTGGATCAATTTGTTCAATTGCTTGAATTACCTTATCAACTGGCTGTATATTACAAGCCTTTGCTAGTTCTTCAAGTTCTAATATAGAGTTTTCTGTTACTTCGAGTGTTGTTTTATAATTTGCTGCGATTAATAATGCACGATCAATTTTTTGCATATGTATCTCCCCAACTTCTGATGGCATCCATAATCGGTTTTAAACTAAAGCCTAAATCTGTTAAAGCATATTCGACTCTGGGAGGAATTTCTGGGTATACAGTTCTAGAAATCAGTCCTGATGCTTCGAGGGATCTTAAGTTTTGAGTCAAAACCTTTTGACTGATTGCCTCAATATTTCTTTTTAGTTCTGAAAATCTTTTTTTACCTTCTAAAAGCTCACGGATGATTAAAAATTTCCATTTTTCACCAAACATATTTAAAGCTTTTTCGATTGAACAAGTGTCCATGTTATAACCCCTCTCTTATGTTAGTTACAATTTGATACTAACGATGATTTGTATACCAGAAGCATTATAGCATATAATAGGGGAAACCACCTTACAAACATATCATTATATGATATAATCTAATTAAACTTTATTTCGAAAGTAGGGATGATTATGCCTGATTGGGCTGCAAATTTATCTTGGTGGACACTGCTTGATTTTTATATTTTTTTCATTCTAGCAGTCTTTGTATTAAAATTTGTTTTACACAGTAAACGTATGTTATCAATGTTTATGTTCTACCTATTTACTGTAGGTATTTTCTATGTTGCAAGTTTACTTGATTTACCTCTATCGAAAGAAGTTTTTGAAGGGTTACCTTTAATCACATTAATTTTTGTAATTGTGATTGGAGCACCGGATATTCGCTTAACAATGGAATCCATGTGGAAAGAAACAACTAAAACAGGGATGCTTGTTATGGGTACCGAAAGAACTAAAAATGAAATTATTAAAGCTGCTGCTAAACTTTCTAAAGAAAGAATCGGCGGTTTAATAACAATTGAAAAACATAACACTTTAGATCAATATGCATCACGCGCGATTACGTTAAATGCAGATGTCACTCATGAATTATTGTTAAACATCTTTACACCAAATACACCACTGCATGATGGTGCAGTCATTGTACGTGGAGATAAACTTATCTGTGCTGGTGCGTACTTCATCCTATCTTCAAATGATAACTTTGAAAAAACAACTGGTTCACGTCATAGAGCAGCACTTGGTATTTCTGAGATTACGGATGCCTTAACAGTTGTTGTATCAGAAGAAACTGGTAGTATCTCGGTTGCTATTAATGGTGTGATGACTAAAATGAAAGATGAAAATGCGCTTAATGAGTATTTATCACTCTTCATGCGATAGGAGGAAATGACGATGAAAAAATTCTTTCACTTTTTTCTAGAACCAATTAGATTTTTTGGTTCCAGAGATTTATCAGCAAAAATCGTTGGTTTCTTTGATCGCCACGGTTGGTTAGTTTATGTTTTAGCATTTTTAGTTGCACTTGCTGGTGTATTCTTTAAATATATGTATCCTACATTCTAAACGAAGGAAATTTCATGATTGCTTACACTCAACATCCAATATTTGGGGTAATTACAGCCGTTTTTATAGTCGTGCTTGTCATTACTGAATCCATCTTAAGAGAAAAAGTATTAAGAAATAGACTGACATTTTCATTTATAAATGTTGCATTTTTTGTAACGTTAATTTTCTTTTATGAAGACCAAATTCTTACAAATGAAGATTTACTTTTATACTATGTTGTATATATATATTTCAACTATGCAATTTTCTTACTTGCCTTATACCAAACATTTAGAAATGCAATTATTAATGGTTCTTATTATCAACTCTTTATTAAAGGTGTAAAAAACACTAAATGGAATGTATATTACGTTGTTGACCAAAAAGAGAGAATCAAAGATATTTCATTCTCTTTACTGCGTGAACTCAATTTAAGTAAAGATGAAGTTGTTGGTAAAAAATTCTTAAGTGTCTTTAATTCAAAGGTGCGTTTTACTAAGATGAACGGTGAAGCTGCACACAACAGAACAATTGAAAAGTATTTTAATGATTATAGAAAGACAGTTAAACCAAATGATTCTGAAATCATGGAGTTAGAACTTCAAAACTTTAATGGTGAACCTGTTATGCTTCACCTTAACATGCAACCATTATACGTACTTGGTCGTTATCGTGGTCGTATGGCAGTTGGTGAAAAGCGAACTGATGAAGAACTCTTACAAGTAGAAAAGACATTAAAAGCGACAGATAAAGAATTAGAATCTATTCGACATAAGTTTATTGCAACATTAGAATTATCAGATGAAGGTTTATTCTATATTGATTTAGATGAAAAAACAGTATGGATGAACGATACAATCATTGATCAATTAAATGTTCCAAGTCATACACTTAAAGTTACAGACTTTAGAGATATGATTCATCCGCAAGATCTTCAAAAGTATTTAGATACGATTTCAAATCTTACACCATCCAAGCCAACCTATGCAGCGTCTTACAGATTTAAACTAGATGATACATACATTTGGATTAAAGAAAAAGGTAAGCGATTATTTGAAGATAGAGAATCGTCTGTGATCATGGGGACAATTACTCCAGTTCATGCACAGTACTTTAGAAAATCTAATATTGCAGTTCTTGATCAAATTAAAGATGAAAACTATTTATTACCGGATTTAAAACAATTAATCAAAAATGGCAGACCATTCCAACTTGCGATCATTAATCTTAAAAATGTGCCAAAGATTAATAGTGAACATGGCAGAGATGTTGGTAATATGTTAATGGCACAATATATTACAAGACTTAAACAATCATTTATTACAGAAAGTTCAGATATCTATCGTTTAAGTGGATTAGAGTTTGCATTTACAATCACAGATCCACGCAAGATGGCAAGCCTACACAATGGTGTAAGAAGTCAAGAAAACTACTTAAACATGACGATGGAATATGGTTCAATTACTGCTGAACTCGAGGTATTTATTGGGGTTGCACAAATGTATGATGATGCAGTCAATGCACAAGATTTATATCAAAATGCTGCACTTGCACTTAAAACTGCACAACTCCCACAATATAAGGGTCAAGGATGTTTCTTTAAAGATATCAAATAATTATTAAAGTGAGAGGGGATTCTCATGGATAAGAAAACATTAAGAAAACAAATATTAGAAAAAAGAAGTGCATTAACTGATGCAAGAAAAAAAGAAGCTGCATCAAAGGTGATTGAAAAGTTATGTGAGGACGAACATTTCCTTAAAGCTGATTTTGTTGGATTATTCTATCCTGCAAATGGAGAAATGGATTTAATGGAAATCATATCTCGTTTTCCTGATAAAATCTTTGCTTTACCTAAAACAGTTAATGACAAAGTCATGTATTTACAATATGACCAGTTTACACAACTTAAACATGCAAGTTTTGGTATATATGAACCGCAATTTGGATTTGATATTACAGCAAAACTTGAAGTTATTTTAGTACCATGTTTAGGTATTACTAAAAACTTTTATCGTTTAGGTTATGGTAAAGGTTATTTTGATAAGTTTTTTAAGAACAGATTAGAGGTTTATAAGATTGGAATAATCTATGAAGATGAAGTCGTTGACTTCGAACCTGAAACATATGATATTCCAATGAATGATTACATCTCAGGATAAGAGGTTATTATGATTATAGAAACAGAAGTGGGTACATTCGAACTCATTAAAAACTATCGTGAAGCTTTTGATATACAAAAGTTTACTGAAAAGTATGTAGATGTTGCTTTTGATAGATATACCTACATAGTAGGTGATCTTTCAAGTGAAATCTTAAGATTGAAAGGATTCTCACAAGATCCTAAGGGTGCAAATGGTTATAAAAAGATTCCAGATTACATTAATGAAAGTTGTAACCACAATTGTCCATTTTTCGTGCTAAAACGTGTAAAAGTGGAGCAAAATAAAGTATAATAAGTTTAGAAAAATGATAGGAGTTTTGTAGAATGAGTATTGAAGCCACAACAGAACAAGTAAATGCTATTCTAAAGCGTGTTCGCCCATATATCCAAAGAGATGGTGGCGATATTGAACTCGTTAATATCGAGGAAGGTATTGTCTATGTAAAAATGGGTGGTGCATGTGACGGATGTGCAGCAATTGATATTACACTAAAACAAGGAATAGAGCAAATGATCCTAGAACATGTACCTGGGATTATTGCCGTGGTAACCGTCTAACATGTCAACACCAGAAGCAGTAATTATTATCTCAATCGCCTCAATGGTCATCGCTCAAGTATTGAAGTTTTTTATTGATGCCATTATAAATAAAAGAGTGAATGAAAGTATCTTACTTTCAACAGGTGGTATGCCATCTTCACACAGTGCATTAGTTACATCCCTAGCGACATCTATTGGTTTATTTGAAATTCATGACAACGGGCAATTAAGCACAATATTTGCGATTGCTTTAGTACTTGCTTTAGTCGTGTTACATGATTCAATGGGTATTCGTTATGAGGCATCTAAACATGCACGCGAATTAAACCAAATTAAATTACGTTTAAACTTAATTGAAAATATTGATGTTGAAGAAAAGAAATTAAAAGAAGCTTTAGGACACAAACCTAAAGAAGTATTTGCAGGTATTTTATTAGGGGCATTTATTGCCATCGTGGGATATTTTATTTTTGTGAATAAATGAGAACTTTCGGTGTCGTTTTAGACTCATACCTACATTTAGAACTTAATAGAGAAAACTTTAAAGATGCGGCAATCGTATCTTTATCTTTTATGTTAAGAGATCATGAAGTAATTGATGCTAAAACTAACCCTAAAGATTTATTAGAACTTAAACCAAACGAGATTCAAGTGATACCACCGAAACCAGAAAGTTTTATTGCAGCATATGAAAATCAAAAAAACCTGGGGTATAAAGATGTTTTTGTTTTAACATCTTCTAGATATTTATCTGAAACTTTTAATCAAGCAAATCTTGCAAAAGTTATTTTAAATAAAGATGATTATCATATTATTGATACAAAAACATTTGGTTCAGGTATTGAAGAAATTTTATATCAACTTGATATACTCTCAAGACTTGAAACTTCAAATCTTTCTATACTAACCAAAATTAAAGATTTTATTGATCAAGAATTAACAATTCTATTTACTAAGTCACTTCCAAATGAAAAATCAAACTTAATTAAAAACTTGTTACCATTAAGCTATGTAGTTTCAATTAAGGATGATTTAGAAATGATTAAAAACACATTTACTAAAAATAAGATTTTTGAATATCTAAAAACGTTAATTGATAATCAAATCAAAATCGGATTAAAACCTTATATTCGATTAATGTATCAGAACTACAAGGAAGCTAAAATATTACAACAAGAGTTATACACATTACTTAATATCAATGTGTATATTGATTCACCGCTTCCAAATTTAATTTATAGTAAATTACCTAAAGTAGAATTTGGATTAACTTTAGGTCGTGGATTGGAGTAATGCATTATGAGATTAACTAAAAGACAATGGATCATGTTTTCTTTCTTCATCATTTATTTTGCAACAATCATGTTACTTTTTGCATTAACAGGATATATTGAATATTTACTATCTAATATTGCAGTGATTTTATTCTTAGCAGCACTTTATTTAGAAAATAGTCCTTCGAGTTCATATGTAGTTGTTTTATCAACCATTATGGAGGTTGTTAGCTTATTCTTTGGTATCATAGAAAACCCTGGAATCATGTTGACATTCTTTGGTATATTAGAACTTGTTAAAGTTGTTGCAATGGGATATTTTGCATACGCATATTTCAAAGTTGGATTTAGAAGACAAAATGTATTTATTCCAATTGTTGTTTTATCAGGACTACTTGGACTTTATTATTTATTTACGATGATTCAAACAATGATGAGTATTTATTCATTTAATATATTAAATATCACAATCATTACTTTAATCAGTCTAAAAGATTTAGCACTTCCTGCTGCAATAATCACATTTACGTTCTTCAAAAGAAAACAATCAAATTACTTAGATTATTAAACACGAAACTAAAACCTCGTGTTTTTTTATTTATTTTTGCTAAATTATGGGTTATAAAGATAAATTCTTTATAAGACAAATAAAGAGTGATATAATAAGTTGAAAAAAATGAATAGGGACAGTATATTATGGAAAAAGGCGACCGTATCTTAGTAAAAATCACGGGTATTCAACCATATGGTGTATTTGTTGAATATGAGAATTACCAAGGATTAATTCATATCTCTGAAGTTTCCGATCACTTTGTTAAAGAGATCGATAAGCTTTTTACTGTCGGAGAAATGATTTATGCAACTGTTCTAGAAATTGATGAAGACTCAAATAAACTTCAACTTTCATATAAAGCTGCTCAAAAAATTCATCCGAGAGTTGCTAAACAAGTTGATATAAAAATTGGTTTCAGATCGATAGAGAAAAAATTAAATGAATGGATTTCAATGAAGAAAGAAGGGTAACTCATGAGTTTAAAAGTTAATATTAGTCAAGCTGAAAAGTTTTTATCTAAAAAAGTAACAACGCTGCAAGAAAATGTAAACCAAGTTCATGAAATGATCAAATCGAAATCAGGTAAAGGAAATGATTACCTTGGTTGGTTAGATTTACCATTTGATTATGAAAAAGAAGAACTAGAGCGTATTTATGCATTAAAAAAGAAATATGCTAAACTCGATGTTTTAGTCGTTATTGGTATTGGTGGTTCATATTTAGGTGCGAAAGCAGGACTTGAATTCTTAAAAGAACCATTTAAGAAAACAAAACCAGAAATTATTTTTGCAGGTCATCAATTATCTGCTAATTACTTAAAACAATTACTTAAATACTTAAATAAAAAAGATTATGCAATCAATGTCATTTCTAAATCTGGTACAACAACAGAACCTGCTGTTGCTTTCCGTTTATTAAGAGAGCACATTGAAAATAAATACGGAAAAGAAGAAGCAAGAAAACGTATTTTTGCAACCACAGATAAAGCACGTGGTGCTTTATATCAACTTGCAACAAATGAAGGTTATGAAAAGTTTGTCATTAAAGATGATATTGGTGGACGCTTCTCAGTTTTAACTTCTGTTGGCTTATTACCATTTGTTTTTGCAGGAATTAATGTTGAAAAGATGTTAAAAGGTGCACAAGACGCATGGCAGGATGCACAAGACCCATCATTAAAGAAAAATAAAGCTTACCTTTATGCTGCAACACGTTATGCACTATATAAAGAAGGTAAGATGGTCGAATACTTAGTTGGCTATGAACCACGCCTATCATTCTTTTCAGAATGGTGGAAGCAATTATATGGTGAATCAGAAGGTAAAAATGGTAAAGGCTTATTAGTTTCATCTGCTCAATTTACAACAGATCTTCACTCACTTGGTCAACAAATTCAAGATGGCTTAAGAATTATTTTTGAAACAGTGATTGAACTTAAGAAAACAGATTCACTCACCATTCCATTTGATCAAGATGATCTTGATAAATTAAATTACATTGCTGGTAAAGAAATTTCATATGTAAATGAAAAAGCCTTACTTGGTACTCAAATGGCACACGTAGAAGGTAATGTTCCAAATATCTTAATCTCAATTGATAAATTGGATAGTTATCATTTTGGTTATATGATTTACTTCTTCGAAATTGCATGTGCAATGAGTGCATATTTACTTGATGTCAACCCATTTGATCAACCTGGGGTTGAAGCATATAAAAAGAATATGTTTGCGTTACTTGGAAAAAAATGAGAACAATATATACAAATAGCAGTGAAGAAACTATTGAATTAGGATATAACTTAATCAAACAAATGCCACATGATTGTCATGTGGTTTTACTTTCTGGAGATTTATCTGCAGGAAAAACCACATTAACTAAAGGGATTGCTAAAGCTTTAAATGTGAAATCAATTATTAATTCACCAACCTTTACGATTTTAAAGGTTCATAAAGGTGATAAGACTTTATATCATTTTGATCTTTATCGTATGGATAAAGTTGGTACCGATTTTGACCTTGAAGAATATATTGATGATCCAAACTCTTTAGCGGTCATTGAATGGCCATATCAAGTCAAAGAACTCCTTCCACAAGCATATGTTGAAGTCAAACTTACATATATTAAAGATAATGAACGAGAAATCGTTATAAGCAGTGTGAACATGGATGATTCTTGGGAGAATAATTTATGAAATATTTATTAATAGATACATCAACACCGACTATGGTTTTGATGTTACAAGAAGATAAGAAGACACTTGATCTCATCACAAGAGAAGGTAAATCTGATCATCAAGCTTATATTATTCCGTTAATTGATGAACTTTTAAAACGTAATAAATTAGATTCAAACGATTTAGATACTGTTGTTGTTGGTGTTGGACCTGGTTCATACACAGGATTAAGAGTCGGTGTAACAACTGCTAAGACTATGGGATATCAAACTAAAGTTAAAGTGAGAAAGGTATCTTCATTACTCTTCTTAACTTCTGGTTATAAAGATGAAGTCTATGCTTGGCATGATGCAAGAAATAATTTAGGTTTTTCAGGTCTTTTCAAAAAAGGTGAACATTTAAATGAAGAAGCACTTCGTTCAATGGATTCATTATCAGAGAAAGATAAATCAAAATTAGTTGTTATTAACAAAGAGACAATTAAACTTGATGGTGCGATAATCGTGAATGCAAGTACTGAAGTTTCAAATGTATTTGAACTTATTCCAAATTATTTAAGAAAGACAGAGGCGGAAAATAAACTTGATCAGACAAGCTATTGAAGCTGACCTTTTTGAAATTGAACGCTTAGAAAAAAAGATTTTTAATGAAAGTTTAGGCTTTGCATTCTTGAAACAAGAACTTGTTGATAATCCATTCTCCAAAATTTTTGTATATGAACAAGATGGAAAAATTATTGGATATATGAGCTATCGACAAATTGATAGCAACGCTGATATCATGAATTTTCTTGTGGATGAACCATACCAAAATCAAGGCATTGGTAAAGAAATCTTTAAATTTGTCCTTGAAGAAATGAAAAATGACGGTTGTGAAACCATCATTTTAGAAGTAAGAAAGAGTAATCAAAGAGCAATTTATTTTTATGAAAGTTTTGGTGGAAAAGTGATTCGTACAATCCCTAATTACTATAAAGATGAAGACGGTCTTGTGATGATTATCGAGGTAAATAAAAATGATTATACTATCAGTTGAAACATCATGTGATGAAACATCAGTTGCCATAACAAAAGACGGTAAAGAAGTTTTATCCAATGCAGTTTTATCACAAATTAAAATCCATGAAAGATATGGTGGAGTTGTTCCAGAAATCGCCTCACGAGCACATATTGAGTCAATTCTCTATATGTTTGATGAAGCTATTTCAACAGCAAACATTAAAGTTTCTGATATCGACTTAGTAGCAGTTACACAAGGACCTGGATTAATTGGTTCATTGCTTGTTGGTATCAATGCTGCAACAACCTTTGCGTATATGCATAAATTACCAATTCTTGGTGTAAACCATTTAATTGGACACATCTATGCACCACTTGTTGAAAATGATTTTAATTTTCCTGCACTTGCACTCCTTGTTTCAGGGGGACACACAGAACTTTTATTAATCAAAGACCATTTTGAAATTGAGTTATTAGGTACAACACTTGATGATGCAGTAGGGGAAGCTTATGATAAAGTTGCAAGAATTTTAGGTCTACCTTATCCAGGTGGTCCAGTTGTTGACCGCTTAGCAGCAACCGGTAAAGCAATTTATCCACTTCCAAAACCATTCTTAAAAGATGATCCATACAATTTTTCATTTTCAGGATTAAAAAGTGCAGTACTCAATTTAGTACACAACATGAAACAAAGAGGTGAAAGTTTCAATGTGGAAGATGTGTGTGCATCCTTCCAAGAAGTTGTAACTGAAGTTTTAGTTGAGAAAACAAGACATGCAGCAGATAGTCTTGGTGTGAATCAAGTAGTACTTGCTGGTGGTGTTGCTGCGAATAAAGGTTTACGTGCAAAAATGGCATCAAGAATTACAAATCAACAAATTCTTGTTCCGGCATTTAAATATTGTACAGACCAAGCAGCGATGATTGGTATTGCAGCTTATTATCAAGTTCAAAAATATGGTATGCCGACATCATATTTTATTAAAGGGGATTCAAGTTTTTCAATCGACGAAGTTAAGCAATATTAACTTAAGTTAGATAGATAAACTATATAATTAAACTGTGATAAGGGAGGGAATAAGTTATGTTTAAACTTATCAAATTTATATTTAAGCTGGTTGGGTTCTTATTACTCATACTTGCGTTATTACCAATTATTGCATTAGTTATTATGTATAAAGGATATGAAGCACCTAAAGCTGACTTTGAAGCACAACCTGCAATTTCATTTGAGGATATTGCAGCAGCAAGAATGGATGAATTCCTTTCTGATAATGATGCAGAACACTTTAACTTTTCATTTACTAAAGCGGAAGCAAACTCTGCTTTAAAAGCAATATATGCTGCGAATAATCCAGATTTTGCAACAGATAATCCAAATGCTTCAGATGCTCTTAAAAAGTATGCAATTGCCATTGGTGACAACGGTGGATTAAAAGGTGTTACCTTAAACTTCTATGAAGGTGGAATGACGCTTGAGGCCGGTGTTGAAGCAGGTTTCTCTGGTATTTACTATCAAACAACACTCTTTATTGATTTCACAGTTGAAATTGAACCAATGGTTGTTAATGGTCTTGCACAAACAGAATACAAACTTGTGATTAAAGGTATTTCAATCGGTAACTTACCAATCCTATGGATGTATGATTTTGCAAACTGGGTTTATGGTTTAGTGACAAAAGATGATTTAAATACGTTGATTCAAGGTGTTGTATCTGGATTTGGTCATTTTGATTTAAATACAAAGAGTGTTTGGGTTTATACGGAAGATTTACTTAACCTTTTAGGTGATGAAAATGATCCAAACCGTCCAATGTTGGAAGCACTACTTGGATTCGTTGATGATGAAGAATTATTAGATACAACATTTGCTGATGGTGAAGGTGGTCTTGCACTTGCACTTGGTAAGATGCGTTCAACTAAAACACAATATCAATTAACATCTCAACTTCAAGATGAAAATGATGTAACTCAAATGTTTACGGGTCAATTAACTTCACTCTTATTATCATCTTTAGGTGGTGGAGATACCCTTAATTATGATATGCATGAACAAGCATTTAACCAATTACTTGATTACTATGTTGGTGATCAAATGAATATGACTCAAGAGTTAGAACTAGGTACACATAAATATCTACTTTCAACTCAACCATTATTCGCGAAATTCCAAAACGGTAAGGTTTACTTTACAGTTATCCTAACAATTGAAAAAGATGGTGACTTAACTAAATCATTTAAGACAGACTTTACATTAGAAGCAGTGCCTTCAGTATCACAAGATGGACAAGACTTAATCTTTACAATTGGTTCAATTGGACTTGGAGATGATCTTGCTGTTTCAGCTGATAGAGTTCAAGTTGTCTTAGGATTAATTGGTGAGTCTGAATTGATTCAAGGTAATCAAATTATTTTAGAAGATTTCTTAGGTGAATTTGCTGCACAAGATGTTTCAGTTGAAGATATCTTAGTTGTGAATACATACCTTAGATTTGAACTTAAACCAACGGGTGCTTATGCAGATGCATTAAATGAACTTCAAAACTTAATTGATGATGTTTTAGCAGATGTATTAACTGACCCAGCATTTGAAGATATCTTAGATGTCTTTGAAGGCTTACCAGAAAATCCAACAGCTGATGATCTAGCAGAATTACTAGATGCAGTGAACGAACTTGATCCAGATAATTTAGAAGCACTATATGAAGCACTTTACGATGGACTCAGTGGTATTGATGGATTTGAAGGATTAATTCCATAATTTAGAGGAAGAGACTGAAAACAGTCTCTTTTTTTATCTGCCTAATTTTTCTATATCACTTTATGTGATATAATTAATTAACACGAAATTAGTAATTGAGGGTTAATATGGTAATAGTTTTTGTCATTGATAATTACTTGCATCAAACCAATGGTACGACGATTACAGCACGTCGATTTATCGAACAATTAAGAATGCGTGGCCACGAGGTCAGAATTTTATCTGCGGGTGAAAAAGAAGCACACTTTTATGCACTTAAAGAACGTTATATTCCAATTGTTACTGAATTTGCAAGAAAGCAAGATGTCGTCTTTTCTAAACCAGATAAAAAAATTATTGAACAGGCATTCCAAGGTGCCGATATTGTCCATTTTCTAACACCTTGGAAGACTTCACAAGTGGCTAGAAAGATTGCTAAAAAACTGAATATTCCACATACTGCAGCATTTCACATTCAACCAGAAAATATTACTTATGGAGCAGGTTTAAATGGGCTTGGATTTTTAAATGGCATAATCTACCGTAAATTTAGAAGATTCTTCGGTAAAATATCCTATGTTCATGCACCAAGTAACTTTATTGCAAATGAACTTTATCGTCATAGTTATACAACAACTGTGAAGGTGATTTCAAATGGTGTATCTGATGTTTTCTTTAATGCAAAAGTTAAGGAACAAGAAGGTAAATTCCATATCATCTCAACCGGACGCTATGCAAAAGAAAAGAATCAGATTTTATTACTGAAAGCTGTAAATAGTTCTAAGTATAAAGATCAGATTAAAATCACCCTTGCAGGTCATGGTCCTAAAAAATCGATGCTAGAAAAGTATGCTAAAGCACACAATCTGGATGTTGAGTTTAAGTTCTTTAAACAAGAAGAACTCATTAAAGCATTAGAGAGCGCACATCTTTATGTACATACTGCAAACATTGAAATTGAAGCAATTGCATGTTTAGAGGCAATTGCAGTCGGACTTGTTCCACTCATTGCAAATGCTAAGAAGAGTGCAACAAGACAGTTTGCATTAAAACCTACAAATCTCTTTGAACCAAATAATGTGGTAAATTTAAAACAAAAACTAGAGTACTGGATTGAAAACAAAGAAGAAAAAGAAGCACTTAGAAAAGCATACGCTTCTTATACTGAAAAGTTTCGTCTAAGTTATTCGGTTGACCGTTTTGAAGAGATGTTACAAGAAGCAATTAAAGAATCGAAAGCTAAACGTTTAAGTCAAACACTTAAAGGAAAAGCATTCCAGAAAACTTTAATTCATCCACCGGTCAAACGCACACTTTCTGCCATGACATATTATTTAATTGCTCTACCACTTTTATTCCTTTACATGAAGTTATTCTTAAATGTGAAATATAAAGGTAGAAAACATTTTAGAAATGTTAAAGGTGGTGCTGTTGTCATATCGAATCATGTGCACATATTAGATTCTGCAATGAACTCACTTGCAGCATTTCCAAAACGTCCAATCATGACTGCAATGAAAGCTAATTTTGAAAGACCTGTTGCAGGATTCTTTGTAAATTTACTTGGTGCAGTGCCTGTTCCTGAAGGATTACTTGAAACACAGGTGTTCTTCCAAACATTAAGTGATCAAGCAAGAAATGGCCGATTTGTTCACATGTATCCTGAAGGTGAATTAATTGATAAGGATTCAGAAATTAGAGAATTTAAAAAAGGTGCATTTAAACTTGCAGTTGAGTCTGGTGTACCCGTTGTACCGGTTAGAATTAGTTTTAAACACTCCAAGTTCTTACTATGGGATCGTGAAAGTATTATTTTAAATGTGGGAGAACCACTTTATCCTGATACCTCTATTCCAAATAAAGAAGCACTAGAAAAACTTAAAAATGAAGCAATCACTCGCATGAATGCGTTAGATTAAGAGGTTATATTTATGGAAAATCAATCAAATTTTATTAAAACAATTATGGAAGATGATATCAAAACTGGTAAACACGATGAAATCATTACCCGTTTCCCACCAGAACCAAATGGTTTCTTGCATATTGGACATGCCCGTGCAATTGTAACCAATTTTGAACTTGCGAAAGTTTTTGGTGGAAAAACAAACCTACGCTATGATGATACAAACCCATCTAAAGAAGATGAAGTTTATGTTAAAGGTATTATTGAAGATGTAAGATGGTTAGGTTATGAACCTGCAGGCATCTATTGGGCTTCTGATTACTTTGAAGAAATGTATCAACGTGCAATCATCTTAATTAAAAAAGGTTTAGCTTATGTTGATGATCAATCAGCAGAAGAAATCGCTAAAACTAGAGGTGATGTTGTCACTCCAGGTATCCCTTCACCTTACAGAAATCGTACGGTTGATGAAAACTTAGAACTTTTCGCACAAATGCGTGAAGGTAAATTTAAAGAAGGCGAAAAAGTATTACGCGCAAAAATTGATATGGCAAGTCCAAATATGAATATGCGTGATCCAGTACTTTATCGTATTAATTTTGCAAGTCACCACAATACAGGTGATACTTGGAAAGTTTATCCAATGTATGACTTTGCCCATCCAATTGAAGATGCAATCGAAGGTATTACACACTCACTTTGTTCATTAGAATTTGAAGACCACCGTCCATTATATGACTGGGTAGTTCGAGAAACAGAAATGCCACATACACCACGCCAAATTGAATTTGGTCGTTTAGGTATTGTGAATACAGTCATGTCAAAACGCCTATTAAAATATTTAGTGGATTCTAATTATGTTGATGGTTGGGATGATCCTAGAATGCCAACATTATCAGGTCTTCGCCGTAAAGGATACACTAAAGAAGCTATCCGTGCATTTATTCTTGCAACAGGATTAGCTAAGGTGAATAGTGAAGTTGAAGTTGATATGTTAGAGTCATTTGTACGTGATGATCTTCAAGCAAGAGCAGGACGTGCATTTGCTGTGATTAACCCATTAAAGGTTACAATCACAAATTACCCTGAAGGTAAAATCGAATACTTCGATGTACCTTTCCATCCAGAAAATACAGGACTTGGTTCAAGAAAAATTGCATTCTCAAAACATGTTTACATTGAACAAGAAGACTTTTCAGAAGTTAAACCAGATAACAAATATAAACGTTTATCGTTAGGTGGGGAAGTACGACTATTCCATACTTATTTCATTAAAGCAACTGATGTTGTTAAAGATGAAAATGGTAAGATCGTTGAAGTTCTTGCAACATATGATGAAAAGACTTTATCGGGTTCAGGTTTTAATGAAAGAAAACCAGATGGTACAATCCATTTTGTTGAGGCAACTACAGCAATTCCTGCTACATTCAATTTCTTTGGACCATTACTTGATGCAGATACGAACAAAACAATTGATGAAAGATATAATCCAAATTCACTTTCTCAAAAACAAGGATTTATTGAAGGTGGATTAAAAGATGTTAAAACAGATGAAAAATTCCAATTTGTTAGAAATGGATATTTCAATTGTTACGCAAACAAGAAGACAAATAACCCATACGAATTTAATGAAATTGTTCCATTAAAGAGTAGTTATAAATAATTAAGGAGTTTCAATGGAAGAGTATTTAGCTAAACTCAATCCTGAACAATTAAAGGCGGCCACACATGTTGATGGCCCTCTTTTTGTCGTTGCAGGTGCTGGTACCGGTAAAACTAGAACCCTAACAACTAGAGTTGCATATTTAATTAAAGTTGCAGGTATCCCAGCAGATAATATCTTAGCTGTGACTTTTACAAATAAAGCAGCAAGAGAGATGAAAGAACGTATTGTACATATGGCAGGACCTTACGCAACTGGCGTATGGATATATACTTTCCACTCACTTGCATCACAGATTTTAAGAAAAGATATCGAAGTATTAGAGTTAGGCTATAAAAAGACTTTCAATATCGCAGATGAAGATGATGCTAAAAGTATTATTAGAGACATCATCAAGAAACAAAACTTAGATCATAAACGTTACAAAGTGAATGACATTAGAAATAAAATTAGTGATTTCAAATGTTTCTCACAAGATCGTTTTGATGACACTTATGAGAAACTCGTTTACCAAAACTACCAAAAAGAACTTGTTGATAATAACCTACTTGATTTTGATGATTTACAAATCTATCTACATAAACTGTTGTTAGAACATGAAGATGTCAGACGTTACTATCAAGAAAAATTCCAATACATTTTAGTTGATGAGTTCCAAGATACTGACCATATTCAATATGAGATTATTAAGTTACTTGCAGGTATAAAGAAGAATATATTCGTCGTAGGAGACCCTGACCAATCAATCTACGGTTTCCGTGGTGCGAACTATGAGAATGCAAACCACTTTAGACGCGATTTTGGTGGTGAACAAGTCTTAAATATGAACTATCGTTCAACACCTGAGATTTTGGATTTTGCGAATAGATTAATTTCACATAACATCAATCGTCCAGTTAAAAAGAACTTAACAACTGAACAGGAACCAGGTTTTGAACCACTTGTTTGGAATGCACAATCCGATCGTGGTGAGGCAACAATGATTGCAAACGAAATCAATCGTTTGGTTAAAGACCTTGGATATAGTTATCAAGATATTGCAATCCTTTATCGAAATAATGCATTATCGAGAACCTTTGAAGATACTTTAATGAAAATGAATATTCCATATGTTATGTATGGTGGACTTTCTTTCTATCAAAGAAAAGAAATTAAAGATATTCTGGCATACATTAGATTACTTGTGAATCCACATTTAGATTTTTATTTCAAAAGAGTGATAAATGTTCCAAAACGTGCCATTGGTCCAACAACAGTAACTAAACTTGAAACACTTGCGAAGAGTCTTGGTTTATCTATGTTTCAAGCAATTGATTATCTTGATGTAACAGGTAAAACAAAAGAATCCTTAGACGGATTTAAGAAATTAATACTTGAGATGCAAGAACGTATGCTAACAATGGAAAATTTAGATGAAATTGTTATGTATGTTGCATATCATACGTCATATCTATTAATGCTTGAAGAAGAAAAAGATGATATCTCACAAGATCGTATCGATAACATCAAGGAATTAAAATCTGTATTCGTTCAAGGTGAAGAATTCTATGAAGGTACACTTGTTGAAAAACTCACTCAACTTCTAGACCAAATCGCTTTATACACCGATTTAGACCAGAAGTTAGATAAAGATGCTGTCGTACTCTCAACGTTCCACCAAGTGAAGGGATTAGAGTTTAAAGTTGTCTTTATGACGGTTATGGAAGAAGGTATTTTCCCATCACCGCTTTCTACATATGATTCAAGAGAACTTGAAGAAGAACGCCGAATTGCCTATGTTGGTGTGACAAGAGCTCGAGAGAGATTATATTTATCAAGAGCAGATGAACGTTTACTTTATGGTAATTACATCAGACCACTTGCATCACGTTTCTTAAAAGAAATGCAACCAATGAAAGAGAAATTCACAAGACCTGTATATGAACAAAGTTCATCAAGACCAAGTGAACATTATCTAAAAGCAGGTGATAAGGTGAGTCATATTGTCTTTGGTGAAGGTATTGTTGTCAATATTGAATCAGATATCGCAACCATCGCATTCAAACTACCACATGGTATTAAGAAAATATTAGAAAACCATCCAAGTTTAAAGAAAATAGGATAAAAGAAAACCCCTCGACTTTTCGAGGGGTTCTTTATCAGTTGTTAGGAGTATTTGTCATGAGTGCTGCATAATCATGAACAAGTGTAATATTTAAATTACTGTTACGTGCACGTAAATCATCAATAAATAGTTTTTGATCTAAATCTTTGTTAAGTTTAACAATATAAGTTAATTCAAAGAGTGAACCAAAATCTATTGTCTTTACACGTTGAAGTTCAAAGTGATCTAAATACTTTTCAAAGATATCATTAAAGGCCTCAGTATAATTTAAATTCTCAGCAATAACAATTTGAAGTTTTGAGTATTTAGTTTTTTCAGCATCAATCTTTAAGAAATATAAGATGATAAAGATGAGTGAAATCATAGCAGTAATCAACATAGCATATCCTAAAGCACCCATTGCAGCAGCAAGTGCAATCGCAACTGTACTTAAGATATATGTGATATCACGACTATCTGCCATAGCAGTTCTAAATCTTACTAAAGCAAATACTCCAGCAAGTGAGAATGCAGTACCTAGTGCAGTATCTAAATTATTATTAACCAGTAGAATAATTATAGAGATAACAACCGGTAGAAGAATTAGTGTTGCAACAAACGATTTTTCATACACCTTTTTTCTATGTGTAAACATAAAGGTTAAACTTAAGACTGCACCTAATATTGCAGCTGAAATCATAATAATTAAAATATCATCCCAGGACGCACCGCCTGTTAAATCAAGTGTTAACATGAATCATTCCTCCTTCGTGTAATGTTTCGTACGTATTCGTATATTTTGAGAAGCTCTTTGTGAAAACTTTATTTTCTGTTAAGAGTTTAGATAACCAAAGTGGATAATTAAACAGCGACTTAATTTCCATAACAATTAGATTTTTAGACTGTGGTAAGGTAAAGAATTCAGTTTCTTTATCTAATGTTTTTAAATGTGCATATTCGATATGATCATCAAATGTTACTCTAATACCAGTTTTAGGATCTAAAAGTGCTAAGCGTTTATATCTAATAAATGTAAAAGGTACAACTTCATATCGATCTAAATAAAATTTAACTTCTTTATAAATTTGATTTTGAGTATAATCGTCAAATTCTAAAGGTATTTTTTTATTTAAGAAATCAATCGCTTTTTCACGGTTAACTAAAAGTCTTCTTTTATTACCCTGTCCACTTAACTTTTTCTTTAATTCTATAAAGACTGGTGTATCATCTTTTAAAGGATATTCATAAAATCTAACACGCAGTTTTTCTTTATAGGAAAGTCTTGTTTGAGTTTGTCTGATAACTTCAAAGTTAGTTGTATCATAATAGATTGTATAGACGGGATAAAGACTACCATTTGGAGAGTAGAGGTCATAAATAAATCCAGCATCTAAAAAGCCTTTGACTAAAGCTTTTTCTTGTGCCTTATTTAATACATATTTTTTCTCATATCTTAAAAATACAGTTTCCAAAAAATCGGTTTCCTTTTTCTCTCAGTAACTATATTGTAGCATGAAATACTACAAAGAGTAATTGTTGATATTTTTCACTACTATAGTTTAGGTGAAAAGATATGATTCTCAATGAAGAACAAGAAAAAGCAGTGTACTCAAAAGATCAATTCATTTTCTTACTTGCTGGTGCTGGTAGTGGAAAAACACGTGTCATAGTCGAACGCATCAAACATTTAATATCAAGTGGAGTTAAAGAAAAAGAAATCTTAGCAATTACATTTACAAAGAAAGCAAGCATTGAAATGAAATCACGTTTATCAAATCAAAAGATAGAAATTCATACATTTCACGCTTACTGTTATAAACGATTAAGTGAACGTAATCAATTTAAGATATTTGAAACTGATCAAAGATTTACAGATGATGAAATTCTAGCAATTGCAAATTATAAGAATAGTTTATATCAAACTAAAAAACCTAAAACTTTTGAATTCTATCAAATGTATTTAAAAGAGAAGGGATTATTGGATTATGACGATTTAATGTTAGAAACCATAAAATATGTCAAACATCATCCGTTTAAGTATATTTTTATTGATGAGTTCCAAGATACGAATATTTTACAATTTAAGTTACTTGAAACAATGATTAAAAAGGATACGTTTGTTTTTACGGTAGGAGACCCTGACCAATCGATTTATGCATTTCGTGGAGCTCATTTAGAACTCATTGATAAATTTATCAGTAAATATCAAGCTAAAGTCTATAAACTAACTAAAAACTATCGTTCAAATGATCGCATCATTGATGCTGCAAACAATCTAATTTCCTACAATAAAAACAGATTTAAGAAAGAGCTTATGAGTCTAAGAACTGCAACAATAAAGCCTGAAATTATCCTTACAAATAAAGAAAATTCAATTGAATCAATTATTACTTTGATTAAAACTAAATCGCTTCATAAAGCAGTTATTCTTTATAGAAATCACTATCAAGTAAGTCAATTAAGACAAGCACTTGAAAGAAATTATTTATTTGAGGTTAGGCTCTTAAGTTTTCATGAATCTAAGGGATTAGAATTTGATCAAGTGATTATTGTTGGTGCTGAGATTCTGCCTTTTGATAAGGAACATACATATTTTGGTGAGGAGGAAGAACGTAGATTATTCTTTGTTGGAATCACTAGAGCAATTCATGAACTCTATATTTTTTCTTTGAAAAAAACCAAGTTTTTGAAACAAACTAAAATTGATGTTAGATATATTTAATATTCGTATCATAATGATACGAAGTGAAAATATTTTCATAGTCTTATCATAGGATGACACATACGGTTGCGTGGTATAATAATCTAAAGGTGATTATTATGGACGTACTTACTAGAATTAATGAGCTTAGAAAACAAATAAATCGTGCAAATTACTTGTATCATACAATGGATAAACCAGAAATTTCTGACTTTGAGTATGACCAACTTTTAAAAGAATTGATCAAACTTGAAATTGAGTATCCTGAGTATGATGACCCAACTTCTCCAAGTAAGAAGATTGGCGGAACAGTTTTAGATGGTTTTCAAAAACATACACATACTGTACCAATGATGTCACTTTCAAACGTCTTCAATCAAGAAGAGCTTTTTGACTTTTATGAAAGAATAGAAAAGATAACTAAAGATTTTACAGTCACAGCGGAACTAAAAATAGATGGCTTAGCAGTGACTTTAATTTATGAAAAAGGCGTCTTTAAAAAGGCTGCGACCAGAGGTAATGGTTCAGTTGGAGAAGATATCACACATAATGTCTTAACAATTAAATCTTTACCATTAAAGTTAACTGAACCAATTGATATTGAAGTTCGTGGTGAAATTTATATGTCACACGAGGCTTTTAAAAAAGCAAATGAAGATCGTCTTGAAGAAGGCTTGGATCTTTTTGCCAACCCTAGAAATGCAGCTGCAGGAACAATCCGTCAGTTAGACAGTAAAGTGGTAGCAAAAAGAAAGTTAAGTCTTTTTACGTATGCAATTGTTAACGCAACACAGTATGTTAAACGCCAAAGTGAGTTATTAAAATACTTAAAGCAATTAGGTTTTCCGGTGAATCCACATTATAAAAAAGCGGATAGTTTTGAATCCTTAGTTGAATATATTAAAGATTTTGATCAATTAAGAAAACAACTGCCTTACGATACAGATGGGGTTGTTATAAAAGTCGATGAATTAAATTTATATGATCAAATTGGATACACTGCAAAGTATCCTAAGTTTGCAACTGCATATAAGTTTGAAGCAGAAAAACAGGAAACAGTGATTAGAGATATTACCTTCCAAGTTGGTAGAACAGGTGTTATTACACCAGTTGCTGAACTGAAACCAGTTCAAATTTCAGGTTCACTTGTTTCTCGTGCAACTTTACATAACGAAGATTATATTTTAAGTAAAGATATTAGAATTGGTGATCACGTTTTAGTACATAAAGCAGGAGAAATTATTCCAGAGGTTTTAAATGTTGTTTTAGAAAAGAGAACAAATCGAGAACCATTTAAGATGATTGATCATTGTCCGGTTTGTAAATCACAATTAGAACGTAAGGATGGTGAAGCAGACTACTACTGTACAAATCCTAATTGTGAAGGTAAAAAGATGTTTTCAATTATCCATTTTGCATCTCGTGCTGCAATGGAAATTGAATCTTTAGGTGAGAAAGTTGTTGAACTACTTCACGATCTAACCTATATTCAAACAATTACAGATATTTATAAACTTGAAAACTTTAAAGATGAACTTGTTGAACTACCTGGATTTGGCAAAAAGAAAATTGACAATTTACTTTCTGCAATTGAAAAGAGTAAATCGCAATCTTTTGATCGATTTATTTTCGGTCTAGGCATCAAACATGTTGGTGCAAAGATTGCCAAAATCTTAGTTAAAAACTTTAATGATATTGAAAAACTAAAAGCTGCAACTTATGAAGAGTTAATTTGTATTCCAGATATTGGTGAGCAAATTGCGATATCTGTTGTTGAATACTTTAAAAACGAAAATAATCTCGCAATGTTAGATGAACTTAAATCCCTTGGACTTAATATGCATTATGAAAAAGAAGAAATTAAAGAACATGCATTTAATGGAAAAGTATTTGTATTAACTGGAACATTAGAAAGTTTTTCACGTGATCAAGCATCAGCAATCATTGAAAAACTTGGTGGTAAAGTTTCATCATCAGTCAGTGCTAAAACAGACTATCTTTTAGCTGGTGCTGATGCAGGTTCTAAATTAAAGAAGGCTCAAGATCTAGGTGTTACTATCATGAGTGAAGATGCGTTCAAGGTGCTAATTAATGAATAATAATGACTGGATTAGAGTTCGCGGAGCACGCGAAAACAATTTAAAAAATATCAATATAGATATACCTAAAAATAAACTTGTCGTCATGACAGGTGTTTCTGGTTCAGGTAAATCAAGTTTAGCTTTTGATACGATTTATCAAGAAGGTCAAAGACGCTATATGGAGTCATTATCGAGTTATGCAAGACAATTTTTAGGCAATTATGAAAAACCTGATGTTGATTCAATTGAAGGGTTATCACCTTCAATTTCAATCGATCAAAGAACAACCTCAAATAACCCACGTTCAACGGTTGGTACAGTAACTGAAATTTATGATTATTTTAGATTACTTTATGCAAGAGTTGGTACACCTTATTGTCCAGGTTCTGATGTACCTGTAACAAAACAGACTATTGAAGAAATGACTTTAAGAGTTCTTCAAATTCCTGAAGGTTCTAGAGTTGTGATTGTAGCACCCGTTGTTGAACGTCAAAAAGGTACACATAAAGATAAGTTAGCTCAATTTTTAAAAGAAGGATTCACAAGAGTTTGGGTAGATGGTGAAACGATGTTAATCGAAGAAATGGATGCACTTGATAAAAACAAGTTCCATGATATTGGATTAATCGTCGATAGAGTCGTTATTAAAGAAGGTATTCGTTCAAGAGTATTCGACGCTTTAGAACTTGCAAGTAAATATGCAGGTGGTAAAACAAGAGTCGTTGTAAATGATAAAGAAATCATTAACTTTAGTGAAAACTATTATTGTGAAGGTATCGACTTTACGATACCTGAACTAGAACCAAGACTTTTCTCATTTAATACGCCAATTGGTGCTTGTCCACATTGTAATGGTTTAGGGTTAAAATTAGAGGTAACAAAAGAACTTGTTACAGACCCTGAAAGAGGGATATTAAATGGTGGGTTAATTCCTTATCGTTATGCAGATGAAGGAAATCTTTCTTTACAAGAGTTAGAAATTATTTGTAATCACTATAATATAGATCCTTATGTACCAATTAGAGAATTACCTGAAGATAAGCTCAATATCATTCTTTATGGTTCTGATGAAGAAATTCATTTTAAACTTAAATCAAACAGTGGACGTTACCACGAAAAAGTTGCGCGTTATGAAGGTTTAATTTCTCAATTAAATCGTCGTTATATTGAAACATCTTCAGATTGGGCAAGATCATGGATTGAATCATTCATGACTGAAACTACTTGTCCAGTATGTCAAGGTCAAAGATTAAACGAAGCTGCAAGATCTGTTAAAGTCAGAGCTTTAAATATCTCTGAAATGATGGCACATTCAATTGAAGATCTTTTAGTTTTAATTAATGATTTAGGTTTAAACGATGAACAAAGACAAATTGCTAAATTACTCTTACAAGAAATTGAACATCGATTAAACTTCTTAAATGATGTGGGATTAGGTTATTTAAATCTTGCAAGAAGTGCAGGCACACTTTCAGGTGGTGAAGCTCAACGTATTCGACTTGCAACCCAAATAGGTTCTAAGTTATCTGGTGTCTTATATGTACTGGATGAACCATCGATTGGGTTACACCAAAAAGATAATCAAAGATTAATTAACTCATTAAAGAAAATGAGAGATTTAGGCAATACTTTAGTCGTTGTTGAACATGACCATGACACCATGATTCAATCAGATTATTTAATTGACATTGGACCTGGTGCAGGTATTCACGGTGGTGAAGTCATTGCAGCAGGTACACCTGAAGAAGTTATGAATAATCCAAAAAGTATTACAGGTCGTTACTTAAAAGGTGATCTAGAAGTTGAGACACCTAAAAAACGAAGAGAAGGTAACGGTAAAGATATCATGGTTGTTGGTGCACGTGAAAACAATCTGAAGAATTTAACAGTTGCATTCCCTCTTTCTAAACTAACTTTAGTCACAGGAGTATCTGGTTCTGGTAAATCAACGCTTGTGAATGAAATCTTAGTTAAAGGTTTACGACAAAAATTATATAAATCAAAAGATCTTGCTGGTAAGCATGATATGATTGCTGATTACGGATATATTGATAAAATTATTGAAATTTCACAATCACCAATCGGATACAATCCAAGAAGTAATCCTGCAACATACACCGGTGTATTTGATGACATTAGAGATGTATTTGCATTAACGAATGAAGCAAAGATGAGAGGTTATCTCAAAGGTAGATTCTCATTTAACGTCAAAGGTGGTCGTTGTGAACACTGCGGTGGTGATGGCGTGAAGAAGATTTCAATGCACTTCCTTCCGGATGTTTATGTACCTTGTGAGGTTTGTGGTGGTACAAGATATAATCACGAAACATTACAAATTAAATATAGAGGAAAGAATATTGCAGAAGTACTTGATATGACGATTGAAGATGCATGCACATTCTTTGAAAATCATCCAAAGATTTCAAGACTACTTGAAACCATCCGTGATGTAGGTTTAGGCTATATCAAACTTGGTCAATCTGCAACAACACTATCAGGCGGTGAAGCACAAAGAGTTAAGCTTGCATCTGAATTATACAAACGTATTACACCATCAACTCTATATGTCTTAGATGAGCCAACAACAGGTCTTCATACAGATGATGTCAATCGCTTAATTAAAGTATTACACCGTATTGTTGACCAAGGGGCAACAATGATTGTAATTGAGCATAACTTAGATGTCATTAAGAATGCTGACCACATTATTGATTTAGGTCCTGAAGGTGGTGCAGGTGGTGGTATGATTGTTGGTATGGGTACCCCTGAAGAACTTGCACAAAATGAAAACAGTTATACTGGAAAATATTTAAAAGAAGTCTTATAAGCATAAGTACATTTTTAAGAAGGTCGGTATGGATAATAAAGATAATGATCAAAAAGATGATCAAAAGAAAAAACAAATTAATATCCTAAGTAAAGAAAAAGGTACATCCATTGGATATCAATTGGGTTTTATTATGCATGATAATTTTTCACTTCATATATTATTAACACTTATCGTGAATTTACTTTCAAGTGCAGTCATCATAGGTATATACAGTACTTTTTATAAGTTGATAGAAGTGCATAGTTTTGAGAGTTTCTTTATTGGGTTAATACTTTATACAGTCATGGAAATCATTATTAAATTAATTTTGATTCGATTTGCATGGAAAATTTTGATTCAAACCTTTGGATTCATATTCTTTATCTTGAATTTATCTTTATTCTTTATTGTTTCGCTTATAGTACCTGGATTTACATTCTTAACAAACCCATCAAATATTGTTATTTTTACTTTAAGTTTTATGGCGTTCCGCCTACTCTTAACAACCTATATTAGAAAATCACGTCTCTTTCAGAAAGGAGTTTAACACATGGATGAAAAAAGAAGTATATCTGTTAAAAAGATAGCTAAAGAGTTACAATTAACTTTAATTGCAGGTGAAGCAGGTATTGAAGGTAGGGTATCTGTTGAAATGCTTGCACGCCCTGGGGTAGAATTCGCAGGGTTCTTAGATTTTTATGATAGCGACCGTATTTTATTAATTGGTTCTAAGGAATCTCATTTCTTAAAATTACTTGATGAAAAAACTCAAAAGGAAAGGGTTGAAGCTGTTTTAAAACATCAACCACCATGTGTGATTTTCTCTGTTAATGTTGATGTACCACAATACTTTATTGATTTAGGAAATACTTATGGTGTACCGCTCTTTAAATCTAAAGAGCGTACGACCCCGGTAAACTCAAAACTTTATGCATATTTAAGAAGTGCACTCGCTCCAAGAAAAACTATTCATGGGACACTCCTTGATATTTATGGTATGGGTACTTTAATTATTGGTAAGAGTGGGATTGGTAAATCAGAAACAGCACTTGAATTAATCAAAAGAAATCATATCTTAATTGCTGATGATCGTGTCGATGTTTATGAAACTGCACCTGGTATTATTATTGGACAAGCACCAAAAATCTTAGAAAAATACTTAGAAATTAGAGGTATTGGGATTGTTGATGTAGTTCAAATGTTAGGTGCTGGTGCATTCCGTGAAAACAAGAAAGTAAGATTAGTCATTGAACTTGAGCAATGGGATGATAAGAAAAACTATGATCGTTTAGGATTAGAAACAGAAAGTTATCAAATCTTTGAAACTCAAATTCCAAAGATTACTATTCCGATCCTTCCTGGTAGAAATAATGCGACATTAGTGGAATCTGCTGCAATGAATCAAAAGTTAAAGTACTTAGGATATAATGCCGCAGAACAACTGGTTAAAAACGTTGCATTAAAAGCAGCATCTAAAGGAGAAGATGATGAAGAATAGTTTTAAAAAATATGAAAGCTACTATACATATATTGGATTTTCCATTATCTTTATGTTACTTGTACTAATTGCAACAAGTGGTGTTGCACCTTATGATTCAACTGCAATTAGAATTGAAGCACTAGGCTTGGAAGTTCAATGGTATGCAGTATTTATTTTAACTGGGATTACATTTGGTGGATATTTAGCATATAGAGAGTTTGTAAAAGCGGGTAAGAATCCTGACATTTTATGGGATGGTTTATTACTCTGTGTGCCACTCGCGATTATTGGAGCTAGACTTTGGTATGTGCTATTTAACCTAGATCGTTATAATGGTGATTTCTTACGTATGCTTAATTTCACAGAAGGTGGATTAGGTATTCATGGGGCCGTTATCGTGACATTCTTAGTCATAATTCCTTTTGCGAAACGTAAGAAAATTAGTCATTGGTTTATTTATGATGTTGTTGCACCTGGATTTTTAATTGGTCAAACATTAGGCCGTTGGGGTAACTTCATGAACCGTGAATTATACGGACCTGTTTTAGATAATGCAGATTGGCTGCCTCCATTTGTTAAAGATCAAATGTTTATCAATGGTGCTTATCGTCATCCAACCTTCCTTTATGAAAGTGTTTGGAATCTAATTGGTTTAGTCATTATCTTAATTTTAAGAAGAAAAAGAACATTTAAACTTGGTGATATCTTAGCGTTCTACTTATTATGGTATGGTGTTGGTCGTATTCCAACTGAAATCTTAAGAATGCAAAGTGGTGTTGATGAACCATTAATGCTCTTTGGAATTCCGGTTTCGATTGCAACCTCCGTCCTCTTTATTTTAGGTGGGCTTGTCGTATACTTTGGAAAACGTTTAATGAAAGTTGATGAAGGTTATTACAGTGACTATGGTAAAAAGGTTGTTCTATTTGATTTAGATGGTACTTTACTTGATACTATCGATCTCATTTACGATAACATCCGTCAAACCTTTAAAAAATACTTCCCAAGTAAAACATTTACAGAAGATGAATTAAAAGCTTTTGTTGGACCAACACTACAACACTCATTTTCATGGTATGAACCAAATCCTAAAAAGATTGAAGAAATGATTGAATTCTATCGAAAGACGAATCTTGCTAACCATGAAAAAGGTGTCAATGCGTATCCTCATGCAAAAGAAACTTTAACGGCATTAAAAGATGCAGGTTACTTAATTGGTATTGTATCTAGCAAGAAAAAAGAAGTTTGTGCGCTTGGGTTAGAACAAAATGACTTATTACAATTTATAGATGTCATTATTGGTAGTGATGATGTCACTAAGCACAAACCAGATAAAGAACCAATTATGAAAGCTTTGGAAAGTTTAAAAGCACATCCAGCAAATGCAATCTATATTGGTGATCACTCAATGGATATTGAAGCTGCAAAAGCAGCAGGTGTCAAAAGTGTTGGCGTATCTTACTCTATTCACTATGATAAAGTAATGGCTGCACGTCCTGACTATATGATTGATGATTTAGAAAAATTACTATACATACTCTAGGGGAATAACATGTTATACGACTTACTGATTATAGGTTCAGGTCCTGCAGGCATTACTGCAGGGATATACGCAAAACGTGCAAACCTCAATGTTGCAGTCTTTGAAAAGAATGCACCAGGCGGACAAATTTTAAATACTGCAGAAGTTGAAAATTATCCAGGATTTAAAAAGGTTAAAGGGTTTGAACTTGCACAATCCATGTTTGAACATTTATTAGAACTCGAAGTACCGGTGATTTGGGAAGAGGTTTTATCTGTTTCAATCGATGGTGAAAAAAAGATTATTAAAACAGAATTTAATACGTATGAAGCACGTGCAGTACTGGTTGCAACTGGTGCAGTACCAAGAACTTTAAATGTTGAAGGTGAAGCAGACTTTACCCAAAAAGGTATTAGTTGGTGTGCAATTTGTGATGGTCCTCTCTTTAAAGATAAAGAAGTTGTTGTGATTGGTGGAGGTAACTCAGCTGTTGAAGAATCTATCTTTTTAAGTAATATTGCTAAAAAGATTACAGTCGTTCAAAATCTTGATCATTTAACAGCGGATCCAAAAGCTCAAGACCACTTAAGAAAGATGCCAAATGTTGACTTTATCTTTAATGCTAAAGTTAAAGCATTTAAAGGAAAAGATGCTTTAGAAAAAGTTGTTGTTCAAAAAGATGGTAAAGAAATTGAAATTCCTGCTGAAGGTACTTTTGAGTATATTGGATTAGTTCCAGTAACCAAATTCTTAGATGGATTAGGTGTGACCAACCCATATGGTTATGTCATTGCAAAAGATGATATGACTACTTCAGTTCCTGGTCTTTTCTCATCAGGAGATGTGAATGTCAAACCAATTAGACAAATTGTAACCGCAGTATCTGATGGTGCAATTGCTGTTCAAAGTATTTTAAGATATTTAGAAAAATTAGGAGAATAACAATTTGAGTTTTGCAAAAATCGTCAAAGAGGAACTCATCCAACTCCATCTAACCAAAGAAGAAGAACTTGCTGAGTTAGCAGCGATGATTGAACTTGCAACTGAATTTACAATTGCAGGTGGTGAACCAATGCTTTGGTTTAAATCAAATAATCCAACCGTTGCAAGACGCTTTTTAACTTTACTCAAAAAACTCTATAATGTCGGTACGACGTTACTCACCAAAAAACAGGGTAATTTCAAAAAAGGATACCAAATTCAATTAGGCATTAAAGATGCGATTGAAGAAATCAGACAAGAACATGGTATTTTTACCGATAATGAAGAGGTTGATTTACTCATTCAAACAAGAGAAACAAAAGAAGCCTATTTACGTGGTGCATTCTTAGCTGCAGGTTCTGTTAACGATCCTAAGACTGCTGAGTATCATTTGGAAATCTATGCTGAAAGTAAAGAAACAATTTTAAGAATTCAGCAAACGATGAATTACTTTGATTTAAATGCTAAGATTACACATCGTAGAAATGGACTGATTTGTTACTTAAAAGATGTTAACTCGATAGAAGATTTCTTGCGCATTATAGGTGCCAGTGATACAGTATTCAGTTTTGAAGATATCAGAATCAAACGAGATTTCAATAACTCAATTAATCGAATATTAAACTGTGAAATTGCAAACGAAAAGAAAACCATTGTTGCAGCTAATCAACAACTTCAAGATATTAAACTCATTGAAAAATTCAAAGTTGAGATTGGACCTAAATTAAAACAAGCTGTTCGCTTAAGAAAGCAATATCCAGATGTATCATTAAATGAACTTGTTGATATATTTGAGAAAGAATATAAAGAGAAAATTACAAAGTCAGGCTTGAATCATCGTTATACAAAACTCAAAGAGTTAGCCGATGATATTAGAAGGAGTAAAGCATGATCAAATCGATTGGTACAGATTTAGTCAAACTTGAACGAATCAAAGAAATTGGTATTGAAAAGTTTGCAGAACGTATACTATCTCCAAAGGAAAGCGTAGTTTTTAAAACCATCACAAATGAGTTAAGAAAACTGACATTTCTTGCTGGTCGTTTTGCAGCTAAAGAAGCACTATTTAAATGTTTTAAAAAAGGTGATTTAACTGCAAACTATAAAGATTTTGAAATTTTGAATGACGAAAATGGTGCACCATATATCGAATCAAAATATACAAAGGAATTGATTTCTCATATAACAATCACACATACTGAGGAATTCGCAATTGCATTTATAGTGCTAGAATATGCAGAATATAAATAAAACGTTGTAAAACTTATAAGTTTTCGTTATAATAAGTATGCGTAATTTTTAAAAGGATGTGGAAAAAATGGCTCGTGTAGACAAAAAAGAAGTAATAAAAAAAGAAAAAGTAGTTGCTGAACCATCAGGAATTACAGGAATTAAAGAAGAATCACCAAAAGGTGAGTTATTCTTCAAGATTGTATTAATTGTGATGGCTGCCGCACTTGTTGGTGTTGTTCTTTATTTCGTTATTGATGCATTAATTGGAGATGGTAATACTAATCCTTCTAAACGTTATAATGAAAATAACTATATCACATCATATCAAGTACAACAAATTAAGTCAGGTGAAAACTTTGAAAACATTGCACATGCAGGTTTAAGAGATGCACTTGATAACTATGCATACGTATACATTTTCTTCTATGCAGAAAACACAGACGGTTTAATAACTTCAACATTAGATCGTCAAAATCAAGCATTAGAAGTTATGGATCAAATTATGGCTTTAGATGTTAAAGAAATTACATTGAATGCAGGTACTTCAACTGAATTAACTTATCTTGTTATTAATGATGATGTTGCATTCTTCTTCGTAGATACTTCATTAGCATCAAATGCCGATTGGGTAAACTCAGTTGACACAACTGAAGGACAAGCAGCTGCTGCAAATGTGCCTCTATTACTCGAAATTCATAATGGTGAAGACTTAGAATGGTTTGGACCTTGGACAAAGGTTGATTCAAACCCAGCTGCATTAACTAAGTTACAATCAGTATTAGCAGACTTACAATAAAAAGTAGACTAAAGGGGAGATTTTTTCCCCTTTATGTTTCTTAAGGAAGGAAAATTATGAACGAACAGTTAATTCAAGAAGTCTCTAAAGACTTAAAACTACCAATTACTAAAGTTGCAGTTGTTCTTGACCTCTTAAGTGAAGGTGCAACCATACCATTTATCGCACGTTATCGTAAAGAAATGACAGGCGGTATGGATGAAGAACAAATATTTGCAATTAACCAAGCTTTTGAATATGCTCAAAATTTACTTAAACGTAAAGAAGATGTCATTCGTTTAATCGATGAAAAAGGCATGCTTACAGAAGAATTAAAAAATGAAATCTTAAATGCTAAAAAGTTAGTCGAAGTGGAAGACCTATATCGTCCATTTAAAGAAAAGAAAAAGACAAAGGCAACCGAGGCTGTTGCAAAAGGTTTACAACCACTTGCTGACTTCTTATTATCATTCCCAAAAGAAGATCCAATTGAAGAAGCTAAAAAGTATTTAAAAGAAGATGTTAAGACAGTTGATGAAGCACTTGAAGGTGCTAAATACATTGTTGCTGAAATGATAAGTGACAATGCAACTTATCGTAAAGCATTAAGAGACTACTTATTTAATCAAGGTGTGATTACATCTTCAGTTAAAAAAGATGGCAAGACACTTGATGAAAAAGCAGTCTATGAAGTTTATTATGATTTCTCACAACCAATCTCAAAAGTTAAACCACATCAAATCCTAGCACTTAATCGCGCTGAAGATGAAAAGGTTGTAACTGTTAAATTAGAAGGTACAAAAGATGGTATGGAACAATACTTAATCCGTGAAGTGATTAATAAACCATCAAAAGCAGATCAATATCTTAATGAAGCGATTGCCGATGCATTAAAGAGATTAATATTCCCTTCAATTGAAAGAGAAATTCGTTCAGAATTATCTGATAAAGCAGAAAATCAAGCAATTGAAGTATTTGCAGATAATTTACAAAAACTACTCTTACAACCACCACTTAAGGGTAAAGTTGTTTTAGGAGTAGACCCAGCATTTAGAACAGGTTGTAAATTATGTATCGTTGATAAAAATGGTATGGTCTTAGAAAAAGGTGTCATTTATCCTCACGAAAAGAGTGTTGGTGCTAAAGTCGATGAAACCCTACTATTTGAATCACGTTTAAAATTAAAAGTTTTATATAAGAAATATCAATTTGAAATAGTTGCTATTGGTAACGGTACAGCATCTCGTGAAACTGAAAGTTTTATTTCTAAAGTCATTAAAGAAGAAAGCATGAATGCTAAATATGTCATTGTTTCAGAAGCTGGTGCATCTGTGTATTCTGCGAGTGAAGTTGCAAGAGAAGAATTCCCTGATTATTCAGTTGAAGAAAGATCAGCAGCATCCATTGCAAGACGTTTACAAGATCCACTTGCTGAACTTGTAAAAATTGATCCTAAATCCATTGGTGTTGGTCAATATCAACATGATGTTACACCTAAGAAGTTAGATGATACATTAAACTTCGTAGTTACTCAAGTTGTGAATAATGTTGGTGTTAATGCAAACACTGCATCTAAATCACTTTTAATGTATGTATCTGGCTTAAATAAAACAGCGGCAGACAACTTTGTTCAATATAGAAATAAAATTGGTGGATTTAGAAATCGTAAGGACATCTTAAAGGTTCCAAAACTTGGACCTAAAGCTTATGAACAAGCAATCGGCTTCTTAAGAATTCCTGATGGTGATGAAATCTTAGATATGACATCTATTCACCCTGAAAGTTATGAACTAGCAAAAGAAGTGATGAAGAAATTAAAGATTGATCCACAAGAAATTGGTAAAGCATCGATGAGAATCTGGGTTGATAATTTAGATCGTGTTTCTCTTGCTAAAGAGTTAAATACCGATAAGTACACATTAGACTTAATCTTAGATGCATTTGTTGCACCTTTAAGAGACCCTCGTGATGAATTCCAACAACCAATCCTTAAATCAGATATCCTTCATATTGAGGACTTACAAGTTGGTATGGAATTAGAAGGAGTTGTCAGAAATGTCACAGACTTTGGTGCATTTGTTGACATCGGATTAAAGAATGATGGGCTTGTTCACATTTCAAAAATCTCTAAACAATTCATTAAACATCCGAAGGATGTCTTATCTGTTGGACAAATTGTTAAGGTATGGGTATTAAATATTGACCTTCAAAAACAAAAAGTTGGTCTTACAATGATTAATACTGCAAATTAGCAATTGACATCCATTTTAAAATAAGTTAACATATAAAGGCATGACTTAGTCATGTCTTAAACGGAGTGATACTCAAGAGGCCGAAGAGGGCGCACTGCTAACGCGTTAGACGGGTAACACCGTGCGAGGGTTCAAATCCCTCTCGCTCCGCCATATGGCCCGTTGGAGAAACGGTTAACTCACATGCCTTTCACGCATGCACTCACGGGTTCGAATCCCGTACGGGTCACCATTTCGAACTTAAAACTCTATTCCTTATGGATAGAGTTTTTTCTTTCTAATATCTTTATTCTTATTATTGATATAATAGAAATATGCACTACTTAAAAAACTTGGATATTAAGAGTAAATTCATATTGATCTTAACAATTTTGTTCATAGGGTGGATGAGCATTTTTTTGATTTGGTTAAATATATATAAATATGTGTATATTTTAAAATATGCTATTGATATCATTTGGTTTATCATCCTACCACTTTTTGTCTACACAATCACTATGGCAAGTATTGTCATCTCCATATCAAAAAAAGTATTGATGCATATTGTACTTATCATTTGTATGCTCATTACAACAATTGCAGCAAGTCTACTTATATTCTTAGGTATCGTTTTTGGATTTGGATTTCAAACATTTAAAGTTCAAGATGAAGACATCATATTCATTAGAATAGATAGTTTGATGGATCATTATTATGAGGTTCATGAACTTAACGGGTTATTAACAAGAAAAATAGAAGATTTAAGTGGACATAATTTACCTTATGAAATTGAGATTTTAAGCAGTGAAGAAATAGGTAACCAAAAAGTAGTTAAAATTAAGGGATTTTCGGATGGCGACTACTCTTATTTACATTTTGAATATGTCGACGATATGTTAGAATTAGTTGATGTTACAGTAGTCAATTGATGTTTATATTTTGTTTGAATTAGATTAAAAAATAAACTTCTATCAAAATGATAGGAGTTTTTTATTTATGGAATATAATGAAGGTAAAGAGGTAATTAACTATGAAAGCTATCTTTACTGGATTAAATGGAACAGTTGCACCTTTTGCTAAAGCATACTTTGAAGAAAAGGGATATGAAGTGATTCCTTTTAAGCGTGATGAAGTATCAACTGATGACAAAGAAGCAATGCTTCATTTTATTAGGGAAGTTTCACCGAAATTAATTATACATTTTGCTATGGGTTCCAGTGATTGGGCTGCAAGTTTAGCTGAGATTGCTAAATTGTTAAAAATTAAGTTTGTTTATATCTCAACAGTATCTGTCTTTTCTAATGATAATGTAGGACCACATGATATCAGATCAATACCTGACGCAATGGATGATTATGGTATCTACAAAAGAAGATGTGAAGATGCATGTTTAGCTATCAATAAAGATTCATATATTGTTCGATTAGGATGGCAAATAGGTTATGATAAAGGCTCAAATCAAATGGTTGATTTCTTATATCGTAAAATGGAAATAGAAGGTGTCATTCATGCATCAAGTAAATGGTACCCAGCATGTTCTTTCTTAAAAGATACCGCAAGTGCGCTTTATGATATTGTTACAAACCATCAACCTGATCTTTATTTGGTTGATAGTAATGATGGTTTTAACTTCTTTGAAATAGTGACTAAACTCCAAAGACTACACCCATCACTTGTTGTTAAAGAATCAACCGATTTTAAAGCGAATCACCGCATGATAGATGAAAGAGTAAAAATTAATAAACTATCAAAAATATTATAATTTTCAAAAGAAGGGGAAAGAGAAAATGAAAATTACAGTAACTGCAATGATTGATAAACCAGTTGAGTTTGTCTATCAAACATATAATGATCCAAAACAAGTTAAGTTTTGGAATCATGCATCAGATGATTGGCATTCACCAAGTGCCAGAGCAGATTTTAAAGTAGGTGGTAGATTTAGCTACCGCATGGAAGCGAAAGATGGTACAGATGGATTCGATTTTGAAGGTACATATCGTGTAATTACTAAAGAACATATAAACTACATTATGGATGATAACAGAGAAGTGGATATTTATTTCCATGGTCATGGTCATCATACCCATCTAGATGTTATCTTTGATGCTGAAAACACTTATCCTGCGGAGTTCCAAAAAGCAGGTTGGCAAGCCATTTTGGATAATTTTAAAGCATACTGTGAATCATTAAAATAATTTTGTAATAAAAGCTTAAACTTAAGTTTCTTTATTCAGGTACTACCTTGTATAATGAGAGTAGACAAAGAATAGAGAAACTTATTTCTTTTTAATTTAAGATAAATGAATTATTTTATTAGGAAGAGATTAAGTTTTATCATGAAGAAAGAGGAGAAACATCATGGAATTAATTTTAATCATAGTCGTTATATTATTGATTGCAGGATATAGTGCCTACTTACAAATACCTACAGTTAAAGGTAGAAGATTAGAAAAGAAAATTCATAAAAATCTAAAGAAATGTGCAGAAAAGTTTGGTGGTATTGAATTACATGACTTTATGTTTGAGGATCAATACAGTTCATCTCAAATTGATAACATGTTAATTACATCAAAAGCAATTTATGTCATTGAAGCTAAAAACTACAATGGTCATATCTTTGGTTCAGAACAAAACGAAAACTGGACAATGACTGTTAAACATGAAAATGTTAAACGTGGTAGAAACGGAAGAAAGTATACAAAGACTTTAATCTCTAAACATCAATTTTATAATCCCATTAAACAAAACCAAACGCATATCAATAAAATCATTCGTAAGTTTGAACCTAATTTACCTGTATTTAATATTATTACTTTTGGTTCGCGTGCAGTTTTAAGAGATATTACTTTTGAAAATGGCAAACAAACATTTGTTATAAATTTAAACAAGTTAACTTCTCTGATTAAAGAATTAGAGAAGGTACTTGAATTTAATTTATCACTAGAAGAATTAACTGAACTTGTCGATAGTTTTTATCTTGAAAATATCACTGATAAACTTGCAAGAAAACAACATGTCCAAAAAATTAAGGAAAAATATAATAAATAGCATAAAAATATTATAAAATAATATTGTATTCACCTTTTGAAGGGATCAATCTTATGCAAATAGAAGTTAAGTCTTATAATCATGACAGATTAAAATCAATGAAAAAGAACGCGTTATTTTCTAACGCGTTTGTTATTTTAGCGATACTTGTTCTTGTTGTTACAATGTGGGATCAGTTAATCGCTGATGACTCTATCATTTATCTATGGGTTGTCATTGGTGCATTCATTTTAGTTTCTATTGGATTTCTATTCTATTATCCAAGTGTGATTCAACGTGTTGTGATTGATGAAACAGGGATACATGCATGGAATGAAAAGAAGTTAATAAAGTTATACAATTGGACGGAAATTAAATCAATTGAAATTGAAAGTATCCAACTTTCAAAATATAATCCATTAACTTTCAAAGAAATTGTTGTCAAAAACGGTAGCGAAACTAAAACTTCAAAGTTGCTTAATAGTAAACAACAACCCATCGTGATTAACTTAGAAAAAGATGAAGATGATGTGATTGAAGTAATAAAACATTATGCAGAACAAAATCAAATTGAATTTAAGCGTTAATTTATATTAAGGGGATATAAAATGGGGAGAAAAAAGGAAGATTTGACTGTTACAGATTTAATAGAAAAGTTTTACTGGTTCTTAAAAAGAAGGGTAAACTTTGATGATTTGCAAGCTACAGTATTGATTACAAGTCTAATTGTTTTACCGATTTCAATTATGTTTGGATTTTTTTACAAACAGGATGTATTTTATAGAAATATCTTTTTTGTTGCAATTGCAGTGGATTTCTTGACTGTTGTTTATACTATAATTAAAATTAAATACTTTAGGGATAAAAAAATCTCTGATATCGCAGAATTTAAAAAGAAGAAAGTTATAGAAGTAAAAACTATAGACGATATAAGAAAATTAAATTCGAACGAATTTGAAGCATTTGTTGACCAAGTGTACAAGGCAAAGGGATTCAAAACAGAATTAACACCAATTTCACATGATCATGGTGCGGATCTAATTGCAATTAAGGATAATGAAAAATATGTTATTCAAGTCAAAACAAGTATTCATTCAATAAAAAAGGATGGTATTTATTCTGCTGAGGAAGCTAGAGATTATTATCATTCTGATTACGCAGTTGTTGTCGCTAATAATGTATTTACAGATAGAGCAATTCTTACAGCACAACGCTATGATGTGAAACTTATAAATATTCATGAATTAGATAAATTTTTAAGAAAAAATCAAATTGTCACGATAAAAAGTGAAGATTATTTTAAAAAGAGGGCGTAAACTTGAACACTAAAAATTATTATCAAAACTTAACATTTTATTCATTGAGATGGATATTCTTGTTCTTTATCTTTTTAATGTATATCTTTTTTCTTGGTAACGTGACTGCAGATACAACGACATATGTGCTCTTTTCTTTACCAACATTTTATGTATTTGTTATGAATATACTTCAATATAGATATAAAGATTCGCAGCATTTATTAACATTTAAGTATTACATTTCAATTCTGCCAATTATCTTTACGTTTGTTGTCAATATTGTTCAGTATAATATCGATGTGTTTTCAAAGCCAGAATTCTTATTACCACTTGTTTTATTCGGATTAGTTACACTTGTGTATCTTTATGAACAAAAGTGGGTAGGTTTTACACCTAGTAAAGTCTTTGAAGAAAAAGAAAATAAAGATTTAAGACCAAGGAAAAAGATGCAAATTGAAACATTGATATCAATGTTATTCGTCTTAAACTTTGTTATTATGACAATCAATGCACTATTTAATATGATCATGTTTTCAGTGACTGATAATCCAATCAATGGGTATATCGTTGTTTTAATTCCGATGGCGATTGTTTGGTTACTCATGATGACACAAAGATTAACTAAGTTTAAAACATTAACGATTATTTTAAAATTTTTTACAGGAAATTTCATGCAGTTTGTATTTATAGGGCTATTAATATTTAGAGATCCTTATGTGCAATTTGGTGAAGCTTTCGTATTATCTATCGTATTACTAGGTACATTTGTTATTTCTCTATTTGAAATTGTATTTAATAAGAAGTATTTTGCATATGAGGTTAAACTAGTTACTAAAGAAGAAGTATAAAAAATAAACTAATGATTTTAGAAAAGTGGAAAAAGAAATGAAATTATTAGGTAACATTATTTGGTTTGTCTTTGGTGGTTTGTTTGCTGCCATTTGGTGGTTCTTATTAGGTATATTATTCCATATCCTAATTATCACAATTCCTTTTGGTCGTCAATGCTTTAAGTTTGCGAAACAATGGTTTAAATTAGGAAAACTTGCACTCATACCTTTTGGAGCTACTATTAAAGGTTAATAAGGAGTTTATATGAAAATTGGATTTATTGGAACTGGAATTATGGGTGCTCCGATCGCACTTCATTTAGCACGCGCAAATTATGATGTAACTGTATTCAACAGAACAATATCAAAAGCGGAAAAGTTAAAACCTGAAGTTTCAGTTTCATATACAATTAAAGAACTCGCTGAATCCTCAGATATCATCTTTAGCATTGTTGGATATCCAAAAGATGTCGATGAAGTGATCCATGAGGTGTTTAAATACGCTAAAAAAGGTACAATTATTGTCGATATGACAACATCATCTCCATCTTTAGCAGAAAACTTATATGAAAAAGGTAAAGAGTTAGGTTTTAGACTTGTTGATGCACCAGTAACAGGTGGTGATCAAGGTGCTAAATCAGGGACACTCTCTATTATGGTTGGTAGTGAAAAAGAAGTTTTTGATGAAATCGTACCACTTCTTCAAACCTTTGGTAAAACCATAACCTATATGGGTAAAGCGGGTAGTGGCCAATATACCAAACTTGCAAACCAAATTGCAATTTCTGGTGCACTTGCAGGTGTTGCAGAAAGTCTTTACTTTGCAATGGAGAAGAATTTACCTCTGGATGCTGTTCATCAAGTCTTATCGGGTGGCTCAGCATCATCTAACCAATTGATTTATAATGGTAAGAAAATGATCTTAAAAGATTATGAACCAGGATTTTTCATTAAACACTTTGTTAAAGATTTAAATCTTGCGCTTGATGAGGCAAAAGGTAGTCTACCGATTGCAACTAAAGTGCGCGATATGTTACAACAATTAATTGAAAAGGGTTTTGAAAATAAAGGAACTCAGGCATTTATTCTAAATTATCTCGATAGCCATGTAAGTTAAACACGAAGAACCGCCATTTGAGGTGTTTTTTTCTTACTTTCAGGGATGAATTCATGAAAAGTATGATACACTAATGATATAATACTTTGAGTATCAAACTAATATGAGGAGAGAGTAAATGAAGAAAATTGCTATCGCAGTTACTTCGACGTCTGGGATTGATTATATCGATGCAAAAAAAGATTGCCTCACAGCACGTTTAACTGTAACATTTGACCGTAAAGAATATGTGGATTATGAAGAAATCACAGCAGATGATTTCTATCAAATGATGCTTGCAAAACCCGATGCAGATATCCATACATCCCAAGTATCAACAGGGCAATTCGCCGAATTATATGAAAAAGTAAAAGCTAATGGGTATGAAGAACTTTTAGTGATTACACTTTCGTCTAAATTAAGTGGAACCTACCAAGGTGCAATTCTTGCAAAAGATTTAGTTCCTGGTTTAAAGGTTGAAGTTTTTGATTCAAAAAGTGTATCATATGGAGAAGCAATCTTAGTTGATCATGCGCTACGTATGGTAAAAAATGGAGCTTCACTACAAGAAATTATTAAGAAATTAGAATTTGTAAGAGACAATACAAAAATATATGTACTTGTCGATACACTTAAATATCTTGTGAAAAATGGTCGATTATCATCGACTGCGGGTTTGCTTGGTACCCTTTTAAAAATCAAACCATTATTAAAAATTATGGAAGATGGATCTTTAAAACCATTTGAAAAGATTCGTACAACAACAAAAGCGCAGCAAAGAATCTTAGAAGTCATGTTAACTGAAACAAAAGACAAAGATGTTGATTTCTTTATTGCATATACAACAAATTTAGATAAAGCAGAATACTTCAAAAAAGAGATTGAAACTGCAAGACCTGGAGCGAAGGTAACACTTTATCCACTGACACCAGTTGTCGGGGCACATGCAGGTCCTGGAACTTTAGGTATGGGGTATTCATTAAAATAGGAGGCATTTCATGGCATCATCAAAAGAAATCATCAATACCTTATTAGTCGATGTTTTCAATCAAATTTTATCAATCGAAGAACGCACACTTAAAGAACGCGGAGTCACAATTTCAATGAGTGAAGTGCATGTTTTAGAAGCAATTAAAAACACAGAAGTTCCAACAATGGGTGAGGTTGCTAAAAAACTTCGTATCACATTAGGTACTTTAACGACTGCTATTAACATTCTTGCACGTAAAAAATATGTTTATAGATATACGGATGAATCAGATAGAAGAAAGGTATATTTAAAACTTACAGATCTTGCACTGAATGTATTAAAAATACATGATGAGTTTCATGATGAAATGATTAATTCAGTCTTTAAGGATTTAGAAATTGATAAAGATGAAGTCTTAATGAAATCCCTTGAGAATATCATGGTATATTTCAAACAAAGATATTAATTCGTTTTAAAGTATAAATTAAATCGGGAGAGAGTTTTAGCATTTTTTTGTGCAACTCTCTTTTTTTATGCGATTTTTGAAGTGAGGTTAAAAGATGTTACAAACAAATTACATTAAAGGATTTTTAAAAAGTATTCAAAACAGTCATGAATATATATTAAATGACAAGATTCATTTGGAAAAATTCATGCTAGACATCATAGAACAAGAGATAAATCATATTAAAAGACGCTATGAACTTGGTTTTTTTCATGCAACAAGTTTAAAGGAGCTTTATACGTGTAATATCTTACTTGAAAGCTTTAAAACATCATTTTTAATGTATTTTGAGGAAGGTATAACTTTAAATCGATACCTAGATATATTAAGAAAAAAGAGCCTTTTTTTATATCAAAATGAGACAATTTACCGACCATTTTTAGATCGAATTTTAAGTAAATTTGAGGCAAAAATGCTCACTTTTAAACTCGATTTTAAGGGAAATGTATTGGTGAAAATAGAAGAACCAAACCTCTATATTATCCTTGAAATTAAAGACAAAATTAATGGTATTGTTTTTGAAGAATTCCCTAAAAATAGACTTTTGTATCAACAAATTTTTAGCCTAGTTCCTTTTGTTATTACGAAAGAACAGCTTGAATTCAACAGATTTTACATCCTTAATTTAGCAACTAACGAGTGTGTTAAAGATCTTAAAAATGAATTAAAATATGCGGGTTCAACCATTCAAAGTCTTACGCAATTAGGTGTTGAAGTTTTTGATTTGGAAGTACTTAGTCTGATGCAAAATAGCAAGTTAGATTTTATTTTCGTTGAACCCGAGAAAGCTTATTTAAAAAATGATGGGTTGCTTGATTATGTTGAACGTATCCAGTTTTATAAAAGTTTATATAGAATATATAAAGATTCTGAAATTTTAATTACATTACCGAGGCTAGATATTTTAATCTATTATCATAGACTAGATGATGATTTTATCGTTGATCAGGAAACGTTATCTAGATTTTATACGATGTATATAGAGGAATTACGTGCAATCTTTAGTCACCCACATAATCATTTAAAGATAACAATTCCACACAGTGCCTCAGAATACCACTTCGAAAAACTTAGACAAATTATTATGACAATTATTAAAGAAAACTATCAAACGGAAGTTCCAATTGGGTTTAATATTGAACACGATTTAGGATATGAGAACTTAGAATTATTCAAACATTCAGATTTTACAATCATTGACACAGAAAGACTTTATGGCGAAATTGTCGATGAAAAAACGAAAGAAGATACATTTTTAACAGAATTGATGGAAGTCAAAGAGAAGACTGAAATCAAACATGTTGAAATGTACCTTACAGGTACAACTATCCAAGAAAAGAAATATTATAGTAAAATTTTAGAACTGGGATTTAAATACATTGTGGTAAATTTTAGATTATTCGAATACTATAGTGTTGATATTCAAAACGATCTAGAGATAATTCAGAATTTTGATGTAAATTAAGCATATTTTCTTAAAAATAATATTTTTAAAAGATTTTTGTAAAAAAGGGGTTGCATCTAAAAACCTTTTTTTATATAATAAGAAGGCTTGCGTACATACAAGTAAAGCGTTGATCTGGGAGGTTATTGGTACACCGATAGCCGTTGTCGATGTAACAAATTTTTCCAGGGAGTAAAGTCTATGCAAGATTATAGGCGAAAGGAGAACAAAAATGGCAAAAGAAATTATCAAAATCAGTTTAAAGGCATATGATCACAGATTAATCGATCAAGCTGCTAAGAAGATTGTTGAAAGTGTTGAAAAGACAGGTGCTACTGTACAAGGTCCAATTCCACTTCCAACTAAGAAAGAAGTCTTCACAATCTTACGAAGCCCTCACGTAAACAAAGATTCACGTGAGCAATTCGAAAGAAGAACGCACAAGAGATTAATTCAAATCTTAGATCCAAACTCTAAGACAATTGATGCTTTAATGAGAATTGATTTACCATCAGGTATTGACATCGTCCTTAAGAAATAATTGATGTTATAAAAGGTCAAAATTAAAAAGAAAGAGGAAAGACAATGGCCAAAGGAATCTTAGGTAAGAAAATTGGAATGACACAAATTTTCGATGAAAAGGGTGTTTTAATTCCAGTCACAGTTGTTGAAGTCGGCGATAACGTAGTCTTACAACAAAAAACTGTCGAAACAGACGGTTATGTTGCGACTCAAATCGGTTACGAATCAAAACGTGAAAAATTAAGTAACAAGCCTGAATTAGGGCACGTGAAAAAAGCTAATACAGCACCTAAGCGCTTCATTAAAGAAATCAGATTTGAAGTGCTTAAAAACGAATTAGCAGAATTAGAAGTAGGAAGCACAGTAAAAGCTGATATTTTCCAAGCTGGAGAAGACATCGACGTAACTGGTACTTCAAAAGGTAAAGGTTATGCAGGTGCTATCAAACGCCACAACCAGTCAAGAGGACCAATGACTCACGGATCTATGTATCACAGAGCTCCGGGTTCTATGGGTGCTATTAAAGGTAATATGAAAGGTAAAAACTTACCTGGTCATATGGGCGCTGAAACAGTCACAGTACAAAATCTAAAAATCGCTGCTGTTGATGTTGAAAATGATTTACTATTAATTGCTGGTGCAATCCCAGGACCTAAAAAAGGTTATGTAATCGTTAAGACAAGCGTAAAGAAAGGTAACTAAGGGTAATTACTATGCCAAAACTAAATGTATATAATCAGTTAGGTGAACAAGTATCTGAAGTTGCTTTAAACGATGCAATCTTCGGTATTACACCAAACCAACAAGTTATTTATGACGTTGTCAACGCACAACTTGCTGCGATGAGACAAGGTACTTCAAAAACTAAAACTCGTGCTGAAGTATCAGGTGGTGGTAAAAAACCATGGCGTCAAAAAGGAACTGGTCGTGCAAGACAAGGTTCTATCCGTTCTCCACAATGGAAGGGCGGCGGTATCGTATTCGGACCAACTCCTAGAAGTTATGCAGTGAAAGTTAACCAAAAAGTTAAACAATTAGCTTTAAGAAGTGCACTTTCATACCATGTTCTTGAAAATCAATTAACAGTTGTTGATTCATTATCATTAGAACAACCAAAAACAAAATTATTCGTTGAAGTTTTAAACAACTTAAAGCTTGAAGGAAAAACATTAGTGTTAGTTGGAGAAGCTGATCGCAACTTAATGTTAGCAGCATCAAACTTACCTACTACATTATTAAAAGAAGTTTCACAAGCATCAGTATACGAAATCTTAAAGTTCAAAAATGTCGTATTAACTTCTGATGCAGTTAAATACTATGAGGAGGTATTAGGATAATGGCTAAGACAGTTGATGTTAAATACTACGAATTATTACGCGAGCCTATTATTACTGAAAACTCAATGAAGTTAGTAGAAACTGCAAACCGCTACACATTCAAAGTACCTAAGACTGCAAACAAAATTGAAATCAAAAAAGCAGTTGAAGCAGTATTTGAAGTAGAAGTAATCAAGGTTCATACAATTAATGTATCTAAGAAAGCCAAAAAGGTTGGTAGATACGCAGGCTTTAAAGCTGGCTACAAGAAAGCAATCGTACAGCTTAAAGACGGACAAAAGATACCAGCATTCGCTGTGTAACTTGTAAGTGAAAGATATAGGAGACTTAACTTATGGCAGTTAAAATTTATAAGAGAACGACAAACGGTCGTCGTAATATGAGCGTTCTTACATTTGACGAAATTACAACATCTACTCCTGAAAAGTCACTACTTGCGCCAGTTATTAAAACCGGTGGTCGTAACAACCAAGGTAAATTAACAGTACGTCACATTGGTGGCGGAGCAAAACGCAAATACCGCGTTATTGACTTTAAGCGTGATAAAGATGGGATTGTTGGTAAAGTTGCAACAATCGAGTATGATCCAAATAGAACAGCAAATATCGCATTAATTAATTATAAAGATGGTGAAAAGAGATATATCTTAGCACCTAAAGGTCTTACAGTTGGTACTGAAATTGTTTCAGGTCCAAATGCAGACATCAAAGTTGGTAACGCATTACCAATCGTAAACATTCCAGTTGGTACAGTTGTACACAACGTAGAATTAAACCCAGGACGTGGTGGTCAATTAGCAAGATCAGCAGGTACTTCAGTTCAAATCTTAGGCCGCGAAGACAAATACGTCTTAGTTCGCTTACAATCTGGTGAAGTACGTAAAGTTTTAGGTGCTTGCCGCGCAACAGTTGGTGAAGTCGGAAACGAATCTCACGAATTAGTACGTGTAGGTAAAGCAGGTAGAACTCGTCATATGGGTATCCGTCCTACTGTTCGTGGTTCTGTAATGAACCCAGTAGATCACCCACATGGTGGTGGTGAAGGTAAACAACCAGTAGGTAGAAAACAACCAATGACTCCATGGGGCAAGAAAGCTCGTGGTATCAAGACTCGTGATAGCAAGAAAGCGTCTAACGGCTTAATCGTAAGACGTAGAAATGGATAAGGAGGGAAATCATGGCACGTTCACTTAAAAAAGGACCTTTCGTAGATCAACATTTATTAGATAAGGTTTTAAAACAAGCTAAAGCAAACGACAAAAAAGTAATTCAAACTTGGAGCAGACGTTCAACAATCTTCCCTGAGTTTATCGGTTTCACAATTGCTGTCTATAACGGACGCGAACACGTTCCTGTCTATATCACTGAAGATATGGTTGGACACAAACTCGGAGAATTTGCACCAACTCGCACATTCTACGGACACAAAAAAGATGATAAGAAAGTAAGCAAGAGATAGGAGAGAAAATCATGGAAGCTAAAGCTATTGCAAGAACTGTGAGAATCGCTCCTAGAAAAGCGAGACTCGTTATCGACTTAATTCGTGGTAAAAATATTAAAGAAGCACGCGCTATCTTAATGTTCACACCTAAAGCTGCATCTCCAATCATTACTAAAGTTTTAAACTCAGCGATTGCGAATGCAACTCACAATTTATCAATGAATGAAGAAAAATTATTCGTTAAAGAAGTTTGGGTTAACGAATCAATGACAATGAAGAGAATGTTACCTCGTGCTAAAGGCACTGGTAACTTAATTAAGAAAAGAACATCACACATCACTGTGGTTGTTGCAGAGAAGGAGTAATAACGCATGGGACAAAAAACCAATCCAAATGGCTTACGTTTAGGTATCATCCGCACTTGGGAATCTAAGTGGTATGCATCTAAAAACGATGTGCCAGCATTAGTAAAAGAAGATGCGTTAATTCGTGAGTTCCTATCTGACAGCTTCAAAAAAGCTGGTGTTGCTCAAATTGAAATTGAACGCGTTAAAGTTAAAAACAAAGAACGTATTACAATCAAATTACATGTTGCTAAACCTGGTATTGCATTAGGTAAAGAAGCAGCAGATAAAAACAAGGCAGTTGATACTTTACAATATTTAACTAAGAAAGAAATCGTGTTAAACATTGTTGAAGTTAGACGCCCTGAAAAAGTAGCAGTTTTAGTTGCTCAGTCAATTGCTGATCAATTAGAACAACGTGCATCATTCCGTCGTGCACAAAAATTTGCTATTTCACGTGCACTTAAATCTGGCGCTAAAGGTATTAGAACTCTAGTATCTGGTCGTCTAGGTGGCGCTGAAATCGCACGTAGTGAAGGTTATTCAGAAGGTCGCGTGCCTCTGCATACCTTAAGAGCTGACGTTGATTATGCTACAGCAGAAGCTAAGACTACTTATGGTATCTTAGGTATTAAAGTTTGGATTTATCATGGTGAAGTTTTACCAGGACAAACAATTTTAGATACAAGAAAACCGTTTGAAGCTGATCAACCAAGAAGAGATAGACGTCCAAATAATAATAATAAAAACGACAGACGTCCTAAACAAAACGAACGAATGGAGGACTAATCATTATGTTAATGCCAAAAAGAACGAAATATCGTCGTCCTCATCGCGTTTCCTATGAAGGAAAAGCAAAAGGTAAAAACGTTATTACAAACGGTGAATTTGCCTTAGTTGCAAAAGAGGGGGCGTGGGTAACAAACCGCCAAATCGAAGCTGCTCGTATCGCGATGACTCGTGAAATGAAACGTCTCGGTAAGGTTTGGATCAATATCTTCCCACACCTTGCTAAAACAAAGAAACCACTTGAAGTGCGTATGGGTTCCGGTAAAGGTGCTCCAGACTCATGGGTTGCAGTAGTAAAAGAAGGAAAAATTATGTTTGAAATCGCTGGTGTGAGTGAAACTATCGCAAGAGAAGCTTTACGTTTAGCTTCACACAAGTTACCGATTAAAACTAAGATTGTTAAGAGAGGTGAGGAAGCGTGAAATTAGCTGACATCAGAAAAGCAAAAACTGCAGACTTAGAAAAGAAAATTGCTGACTTAAAAGCTGAACTTTTCAACTTACGTTTCCAACACGCTGTTGGACAATTAGAAAACACTGCACAATTAAGAACAATTAAAAAGACCATCGCTCAAATGAAGACTGTCATTTCTGAGCGCGGCGAAGAATAAGAGAGGATATAACAATGGAAAGAGTAAATAACAAGAAAGTTTATACTGGAAAAGTTGTATCTGACAAACGTGACAAAACAATTACTGTTTTAGTAGAAACTCACAAAAAGCATCCACTATATGGTAAACGTGTACGTTCATTAAAGAAGTTCCATGCGCATGATGAAAACAACGAAGCTAAAATGGGCGACATTGTAGAAATCATCGAATCAAGACCACTTTCAGCTTTAAAACGTTTCCGTTTAGTTAGAGTGGTTTCAAAAACTGAAGAGATTGTATAAGGAGGACGTAAAAGATGATACAGCAAGAAACAAGATTAGTTGTTGCTGACAACTCAGGCGCTCGCGAAGTACTTGTTATCAGAGTACAAGGCGGTACTCGTCGTCGTTATGCAAACATCGGTGACATTGTCACTGTTGCAGTTAAAAAAGCAACACCAACTGGCGCAGTTAAAAAAGGTGATGTTGTTGACGCAGTAATTGTCAGAACAAAACAAGGTTTAAGAAGAGCTGATGGTTCATACATTAAATTTGATGAAAATGCAGTTGTTATTATTAAAGACGATTTAAATCCAAAAGGTACACGTATCTTTGGACCGGTAGCAAGAGAACTCAGAGAAAAGAACTTCATGAAAATCGTATCTCTTGCACCTGAAGTATTGTAAGGAGGGAGCCACATATGAATATTAAAACTGGTGATACAGTTGTAGTGATTGCTGGTGGCGATCAATTTACAACAGACAAAAAAGGTATTAAAACAAGAAAAACAGGACGTGTCTTAAAAGTTAACCGCAAAGATAACACAGTTATCGTTGAAGGTGTTAACATCGTTAAGAAACATGAACGTCCAAAGACACAAAATGATAAAGGTGGTATCGTTGAGAAACCAGCTCCAATCCATGTGTCAAACGTAGCGATCTTAGATCCAAAAGATAATGTTCCAACTCGTGTTGGTTACAGATTCGAAAACGGTGTTAAAGTTCGCTTCGCTAAAAAGAGTGGTTCTGCATTAGATAAACCAGCTAAGAAAGCTGCTGCACCTAAAGCTGAAGCTGCTCCAAAAGCAAAGAAATCTAAAAAAGAAGGAGCTAACGAATAATGAGCGCAGCATTAAAAGAACTTTATACTTCTAAAATTGTTCCTCAATTAGTTGAAAAATTCAACTATTCATCAGTTATGGAAGCTCCTAAACTTGAAAAGATTGTTATCAACATTGGTGTTGGTGACGCTGTTGCTAACTCAAAGGCTTTAGACATCGCAGTTGAAGAATTAACTTTACTTTCTGGTCAAAAACCTGTAATTACAAAAGCTAAAAAATCTATTTCAAACTTCAAATTACGTGAAGGTCAAGCTATCGGTGCGAAAGTTACATTACGTGGCGATCGTATGTACTATTTCTTAGAGAAGTTAGTATCAGTTTCACTTCCACGTGTTCGTGACTTCCGTGGGGTATCTGCGGATGCGTTCGACGGCCGCGGTAATTATACTTTAGGCGTTAAAGAACAAATCATTTTCCCTGAAATCAATATCGATAAAGTCACTAAAGTACGCGGTATGGATATCATTATCGTGACTACGGCTCAAACCGACGAAGAAGCTAAAAGTTTACTTGAAGCATTCGGTTTCCCGTTTAAGAAATAAGGAGACTACCCATGGCGAAAAAATCAAAAATTGCTAAAGACAAAAAACAAAGAGCACTTGTTGAACTTTATGCTGAACGCAGAGCAGCATTAAAAGCAGCTGGTGACTATAAAGGGTTAGCCAAATTACCAAAAGATGCTTCTCCTGTCCGTTTAAAGAACAGAGACTCACTTGATGGTAGACCAAGATCATACATGAGAAAATTTGGTATCTCACGTATTACATTTAGAGAACTAGCGCACAAAGGTGAATTACCTGGTGTTAAAAAGGCTAGTTGGTAAGGAGGAAGAACTATGGTTATGACTGATCCAATTGCGGACTTATTAACGCGTATCCGCAATGCTAATAAAGCGCGTCATCCTAAGGTTGAAATTCCTGCTTCAAAACTTAAAGCTGAAATCTTAGCTGTTATGAAGCAAGAAGGGTTCATCAAGGACTTTGTAGTAACTAATGATAAACAACCTAAACTTGTTGTTACATTAAAATACTCAGCAACTAATGAACGTGTAATCAAAGGTATGAAAAGGATATCGAAGCCAGGTCTTCGAGTTTATGCAACATTAGATAAATTACCTAAAGTATTAAATGGTTTAGGTGTTGCATTAATTTCAACTTCAAAAGGCATTTTAACAGATCGCGAAGCTCGTCTACAACAAGTTGGTGGCGAAGTCTTAGCATACGTATGGTAATAAGGGAGGAAAACAATAAATGAGCCGTATAGGTAATAAAGTTATTCAAGTTCCTGCTGGTGTTACTGTAGAAGTTGCTAAAAACAATTTCGTTACTGTTAAAGGACCAAAAGGACAATTACAACAACAATTTAACGAAGTATTAAACATCAAATTAGAAGGTAATGAAATTACAATTTCAAGACCAAACAATGAAATGTTTACAAGAAAAATTCACGGAACAACAAGAGCTTTACTATTCAACATGGTCAAAGGTGTTTCTGAAGGATTCAAGAAACAATTAGAAATCCGTGGGGTTGGTTACAGAGCTCAACTTCAAGGTAAATTATTAGTATTACAATTAGGTTTCTCACACAATGTCGAACTTGAAATTCCTGCTGGTTTATCAGTAGAAGTTCCAAAGAACACAGACATTATCGTATCTGGTATGGACAAAGCAGCAGTTGGTCAATTCGCTGCTGAAATTAGAGAATTTAGAAAACCAGAACCTTACAAAGGCAAAGGTATCCGTTATGTTGACGAATATGTTGCTCGTAAGGCTGGTAAGACTGCGAAGTAAGGAGTATAACATATGATTAATAAAACATCATCAAATGTCACAAGACAAAAGAGACATCTACGTATCAGAAAACATGTTGTTGGTACACCACTTCGTCCTAGACTAAACATCTTCCGTTCTAATACCGCAATCTATGCACAACTTATCGACGATGAAGCACAACACACATTAGCAAGCGCAAATTCTAAAGCATTAAAATTAGGTGCTAACTTAGAAGCAGCTACTGCAGTAGGTAAAGCTATTGCTGAAGAAGCTAAAAAGTTAGGCGTAACTAAAGTTGTCTTTGACCGCGGTGGTTACTTATACCACGGCCGTGTTAAAGCATTAGCTGAAGCAGCAAGAGCTGCTGGCTTGGAATTTTAGGAAAGGAGTCTATCATGGCAGAGAAAACATTTGAAAAACAAGAAGAACAAGTAGTTTTTGAAGAAAAAGTCGTAGCCTTAAACCGTGTTACTAAGGTTGTAAAAGGTGGACGCCGTTTCCGTTTCGCAGCACTCGTTGTCGTCGGTAACAAACAAGGTATGGTAGGTTTTGGAACTGGTAAAGCTTCAGAAGTGCCAGATGCAATCAAAAAAGCAGTTGAAGCTGCTAAGAAAAACCTCATCACAGTACCAATGATGAAACACACAATCCCTCACGAAATTACTGGTGAATTCGGAGCATCTAAGATTATTCTTAAACCTGCTTCAGAAGGTACCGGGGTTATCGCTGGTGGTGCCGCTCGTATCGTATTCGATCTAGCTGGTGTGAATGATATCTTATCAAAATCATTAGGTTCAAAAACAGCAATTAATGTTGTGCGTGCAACATTCAATGGATTAGAAAACTTAAGAACACCTGAATCAGTTGCAAAACTTCGTGGTGTTGCAGTTGAAAACTTAGTGTAAGGAAGTAAATCATAATGGCATACGAAATTACATTAAAAAAATCATTAATTGGTAGACGTCCAAACCAAATTAAAACCGCTCACGCTTTAGGTTTAAAGAAAATTGGAAATATCGTTATTAAAGAAAAAAATGACGCAGTAGACGGAATGATCAAGACAATTGGTCATCTAGTTGAAGTAAAAGAAATTTAAGGAGGCTGACCATGTTAAGTAATTTAAAACCTGTTGCAGGTGCAAGACATTCAAAGAAAAGACTTGGTCGCGGTCCTGGTAGCGGTACTGGTAAAACTGCCGGTAAAGGTCACAAAGGTCAATTAGCGAGAGCTGGTGGCGGTGTGCGCCCAGGATTTGAAGGGGGACAAATTCCTTTCTTCCAACGTATTCCTAAACGTGGTTTCAATAATCACACTAGAAAAGAATACGCAATCGTAAACACTGGTGATTTAAATCTTTTCGAAGATGGCACAGTGATCACTCCAGAAGTCTTATTAAAGACTAGAATTATCTCAAAAGAACTATCAGGTGTTAAAGTGTTAGCTAATGGCGTACTTGAAAAGAAATTAACTGTGAAAGCAAATAAGTTCTCTGAAAGTGCAAAACAAGCTATCGAAAATGCTGGTGGGACAGTTGAGGTGATTTAACGTGTGGATGCGCATTAAGAATGTATTAGCAAACAAAAATGTAATGTTACGTTTAGGCGTTACATTACTGTTAATCTTAGTATTTAGAATCGCAAGCTTTATTCCAATTCCACTTTTCAATGTTGAACTTTTCCAAGGACAAGCACAGTGGGGCGCAGGATTCTTAGGTATTTTAAATAGCTATACAGGACAAGCACTCTCACGTTTCTCAGTGTTATCACTTGGGATTTCACCATACATCACAGCATCTATCGCTATTCAATTATTACAAATGATCATTCCTCAAATGAAGGAATGGCAAGAAGAAGGCGAAGTTGGTAAAGCTAAAACATCAAGAGCAACTAGATGGTTAGCATTATTCTTAGGTTTAGCACAAGCTTTACTTCTAATTTTAGGAACTGGTGTCCGCGGATCACAAATTCAAGTGGGCGTTGACTCTGGATTCTTCACTTACCTTTATATGGCACTAGCAGTTACTGCTGGTACTGCATTTGCTATTTGGATTGCAGATACAATTACCGCTAAAGGTATTGGTAACGGTTCATCTATCTTAATTGGTATCGGTGTGTTAACATCAATTCCAGTTATGATTGGTACATTAAGTGACAAATACTTAGGTACTGATAACGCATGGGATGTTGTAATTTATGTACTCATCTTAGTGTTATATGTTGCAATCTTACTAGGCGTTGTGTATATGAACATTGCGAAAAGAAAAATTCCTATTTCATATGCAAACCGTCAAGGTGGTGCAGTTAGAACTGATTCAAATATCCCATTAAAGATCAATTCTGCTGGGGTATTACCAGTTATCTTTGCATCAACTTTATTATCAGTTCCACTTTCAATTATTGGATTCTTAGAAAGTTCAATCGATGCGAATACACAATCATGGATTCGTTCAATCTTCTCATATAATGAGCCAATTGGATTTATCCTTTACGTGATCTTAATCGTCGTATTCTCATTCTTCTATACTTTCATGATGACAAACCCACACAAAATTGCTGATAACTTATCAAAATCAAATGCTTATATTCCAGGGGTTCGCCCAGGGGATGATACTAAGAACTACATCGCACGTATCCTATTCAAAGTTACAGTTGTTGGTACAGTTTACTTAGTTGTACTTGCAGCACTACCAATTATTACTGCATGGGTATTTGGTTTCGCTGGTCAAGAAGCAGCAAATATCACTTTAGGTGGTACAGGGTTATTAATCGTTGTTGGTGTTGCAGCTGATACTACTTCACAACTTGAAGCTCAAGCAAATCAAGAAACATATCAAGGATTATTTTAACCAATGAAAAAAAGAATGATTTTTGTGGGACCTCCTGGTGCAGGTAAGGGTTCACAAGCAAAAATTCTATCTGAAGCACTAAACATTCCCCATATTTCAACAGGTGACATGTTTAGAATGCACCTTAAGAATCAAACACCACTTGGTCTACTTGCGAAAAGCTATACAGACCAAGGGTTGTTAGTTCCAGATTCTGTGACTAATGACATGGTAAAAGAAAGATTAAATCAGGATGATGTCAAAAATGGATTTATCTTAGATGGTTATCCAAGAAATCCAAACCAAGCCGAATATTTAGATCAGTTGTTAGGGTCTTTAGAATGGCAAATCGATGTTGTGTTAAACGTAACATCTGAAGATGACATTATCATTAAACGTATTACGGGTAGAAGAACTTGTCCGGTATGTGGTGCAATTTATCACATTGATAACCATCCACCAAAGGTTGAAGGTATCTGTGATAATGATGGTAGTCCACTCGTTCAAAGAAAAGATGACACTGAAGAAACTGTAAAACGTCGCTTAAGTGTTTACAACGAGGAAACTTTCCCACTCATTGCTTACTACCAAAACAAAGGGCTTTTAATCGATGTCGATGGTAATCGCGAATTAAGTTCAATTACAAAAGACATTTTAGAAATTCTTGGAGCATAAATGATTACAATCAAAAGCGCAAGAGAAATCGAACTTATGCGTACTGCAGGTAACATCTTGGCAAGAACAAGAGAACATCTTGTTCCTCACATTAAGCCAGGTGTTACCACGCATGAGCTTGACGTACTCGCAGAAAATTTCATCAGAAGTTTAGGTGCAATACCATCTTTTAAAGGTTATAACGGATTCCCAGGTTCTATCTGTGCGTCTGTTAACGAAGTGGTTATTCACGGTATTCCTTCTAAGAAGAAAATTCTTAAAGAAGGTGATATCATATCACTAGACTTAGGCGTTAATTACAAAGGTTATCATGCCGATAGTGCTTGGACTTTTAAAGTGGGTCATGTAGATCCTAAAGTTGAAAGACTTTTAAAAGTTACTGAAGAAGCACTTTGGAATGGTATCAAAGTGATTAAACCTGGTGCCACCGTAAATGACATCTCTAAGGCTGTCGAAGACACAATCAGACCACATGGGTTTGGTATTGTCGAAGATTTCACTGGACATGGTATTGGTATGAGCCTACACGAAGACCCACCAATTCCTAACTTTGGTCGTGAATTGGTAAAAGTTACCTTAAAACCGGGCATGACATTCTGTGTCGAACCGATGGTCAACTTGGGCACCAAGCGCATTCGTATTCTACAAGATAACTGGACAACGGTGACTCAAGATAAGAGCTACAGTGCACATTTTGAACACACCATCTTAGTTACTGAGGATGGCTACGAAATCTTAACAGAAATAAAGGAGTAATTATGGCAAGAGAAGATTTAATTGAAGTAGAAGCTAAAGTCATTGAAGTACTACCCAATACGAAATTTAAAGTTGAACTTGACAATGGACATATCGTCCTAGCGCATGTTTCTGGTAAAATCCGTATTAACAACATACGCATTTTACCTGGTGATAAAGTAACAGTTGAATTATCACCATATGATTTAACCCGCGGAAGAATCACATACCGCAAGAAATAAGGAGAACTGAACACATGAAAGTTAGAGCATCAGTAAAAAAACGCAGTGCAGATGACATCATCGTGCGCCGCAAAGGTCGCGTTTACGTGATCAACAAGAAAAATAAAAGACACAATCAAAGACAAGGTTAATAAAGGAGATTATCGACTATGGCAAGAATTGCAGGGGTTGACATCCCAACCCAAAAACGAGTAATAATCTCGTTACAATATATCTATGGCATCGGTGCTAAACAAGCTAAAGACATTTTAGCTAGCGCTAATGTAAGTGAAGATATCCGCGTTAAAGACTTAACTGAAGAACAATTAGCAGCTATCCGTAGCGAAGTTGCTAAACGTACAACTGAAGGTGATTTACGTCGTGAACGCACACTTGATATCAAGAGACTAATGGAAATTGGTTCATACCGTGGTATCCGCCACCGTAAAGGTTTACCAGTACGCGGCCAAAATACAAGAAATAACGCACGTACAAGAAAAGGTAAAGCTAAACCAATTGCAGGAAAGAAACAGGTAGGTAAGTAATCATGGCTACTAAAAAGAAAACTACTAAAAGAAAAGTAAGAAAGAATATACCAACTGGTGTTGCGCATATCCACACTACTTTTAACAACACAATTGTTACAATTACAGATACAGCAGGAAATGCAATTTCTTGGTCATCTGCTGGTGCATTAGGCATTAAAGGTTCAAGAAAATCTACACCATTCGCAGCCCAATTAACCAGCGAAGCGGCAGCTAAAGCAGCTATGGATCATGGCATGGCTAAAGTTGAAGTTTTCGTTAAAGGACCTGGTCCTGGTAGAGAAGCTGCTATTAGAAGTTTACAAGCAGCAGGTTTAGAAATTACAGCGATCAAAGATGTGACGCCAGTACCTCATAACGGCTGCCGTCCACCAAAACGTCCACGTAACTAATTCGTGGTATTAAGAGGAGGGTATACTTGTGAAAGATTTAAAATTTGAAAAACCAACATCTGTAGAAGAAATTTCTAAGGAAGGTAACCTTGGTCGTTTCTTAATCAAGCCACTTGAACGTGGTTACGGCTTAACCCTTGGTAATGCATTACGTCGTGTGCTACTCTCATCATTACCAGGAGCAGCAATCGTTAATGTTAAAATTGACGGTGTTGAGCACGAATTTTCAACCATTGAAGGCGTTTATGAAGATGTGATGGGCATTATTCTAAATTTAAAGAGAATAGTGTTTAGAGCCGATTCACAAGATCCGCAATACGAACAAAAATTAGAAATCTATGCTGAAGGCCCAACAACTGTGACTGCAGGTGATTTCAATTTAGTTGATGGATTAGAAGTTGTTAATCCAGATCAACACATCGCAACTCTATCAGAAGGTGCTACATTTAAAATGACTGTCACTGTAAGACGTGGCATCGGTTATGTACCTGCTGATCAAAATAAACAATATTCAAAATATGAAACTGGCGTCATTCCAATTGACTCGCTATACACACCTGTTGAACGCGTGATTTATCATGTTGAAAAAACACGTGGTGATTTAGATGAATTAACAATGGAAATTGAAACGAATGGTGCTATCCAAGCTAAAGAAGCATTAGCACTTGCGGGCAAGATGTTAGTGGATTATTTTCAAGTTTTAGTCAGTTTATCTGACCAGGCTTCTTCAGTAAACTTCATTCGTGATGAAGAAGAAGAACCAGCAAGCAAAAAATCAGATACAAAAATTGAACAACTTGACCTTTCTGTTAGACTATTTAACTCACTTAAACGTTCAGGTATTACAACCGTAGGTGAATTATTAAAGCTTTCAGAAGAAGAAGTTATGCGCTTAAGAAGCTTAGGCCGTAAATCATTCAAAGAATTAAAAGAAAAACTAGCAGAACATGGACTTGAATTTGAACACTCTTCAACAAGAGAATCTAAGTTCGAATTCGATTCAGACGAAGATAAGGAGTAATTAGACATGGCTAACCCATCAAGACTTCGTCGTACAACTGATCAAAGAACAGCATTATTACGTGACTTAATCACTGACTTAATCATCAATGATCGTATTACGACTACTGAAGCAAAAGCAAAATCACTTCAAAGACTAGCTGACAAAATGGTTTCTTTAGCAAAAGAAGGTACATTAGCAGCACAACGTCAAGCAGCAAAAACTGTACGTTTTGAAGAAGTTAAAGAAGGACAAAATGCACTTCAAAAACTATTCACTGAAATTGCAGCACGTTATCCAGAACGTAATGGTGGATACACTCGTATCATCAAGACTGTACCTCGTCGTGGGGATTCAGCACCAATGGCAATCATTGAATTTATTTAATGTATAAATACCTCTACCTACGGGTGGAGGTTTTTTTTATGATAAGTAAGTGGAGAAATTTTAAAAAAACCGTGCTATAATATGTATGAGATTGTCGATAGACATTGGGAGGGATATTTTATGCCGTTTGGTAACGGATTTAACTTTTCAGATTTTAACACCTATGGTTTTGAAGAATGGGCAATCTTAGGTTCAGGACTCGCAATTCTTATTTTCTTGTTGGTACTCTTACCAATAGGTTTAAAGAGACGTAAAAAGTTAGCAGCTACGCCTGTTACAACTTCTGCGAAATCACCTAAGACACAAACTCAAAATAACAAGAAAGATTTAGGCAAACCTAATTCTAAATTAGTTTATACTGCATCAAATGGTGAGGTTTTAATTTTTGCTGGTGAAAATGCTTGGTATGTAAATGGATCTGGCAAAACTGACCTTTTAAAATCTGTTGAGGGGACAGAACCAGTTTTAGCAGGTAAAGCAATTTATCTTGCAAAGGATGTTAAAAAAGTTACAGTTACACAAGAAGGTGACGAAATTGTTAAACATTCAGCAATTGAAAAACAATTTGTTACATTCGATTTTGTTTCAAAAGATGAAGTACGTTTAGGCGGTCGTGCATTCTTAACTGATAAGGAAATTGCATTCCGTGCAGAAGAAGAAAGAAAACGCCTAGCTTTAGTTGCTAAAGAACAAGCAGTAGCTGATAAGAAAGCTGCAATCGCTCAAAAGAAAGCAGATAGAATCTTAGCTAAAGAACAAGCTAAAGCAGATAAAAAAGCGCTAAAACTTCAAAAGAAACAATCTAAGCAAAAGAAACAAGCAGAAGACATTGAATAATGTGCATTTTATTAAGAGGTAGATCATACCTCTTAATTTTTTTATGCTACAATATATACTAATCCATTGATTAGAAATTTATAAGATAGGAGGATAAACTTATGGAAATCAAAAGTTGCAGTTGGGCTAAGATCAGCCAGTTGATGCAAGATTATCACGACCATGAATGGGGTCGCCCAGTTTTTGATGATTTAAAACTTTTCCAGAAGTTACTCCTTGATAGTCAACAAGCAGGATTATCTTGGGCAATTATCTTAAACAAGAGGGAAGCATTCCTTAAAGCCTTTGATAATTTTGATCCCTTTTGTGGTATCACAATACGATGAAGATAAAATTACAGAACTTATGAATAACGAAGGTATCGTGCGTAATAAACTTAAAATAAACGCTATGATTTCAAATTCAAGAGCGTATCTCAAATACTTTAGTGAACCTGGAAGTTTTACTAAATTTATATGGGAACGTGTAAACTTTAAACCCATTGATTCTAATCTTAAACCAGGTGATACATGGCCTGTAACATCTAAAGTATCAGATGATATCTCAAATGAACTTAAGAAAATGGGATTTAAATTTGTAGGATCTACAATTATTTATGCATTCTTACAAGCCGTTGGGGTGTATAATGACCATATGACATATTGTCATTGTTACGAAGAGATTAAAAGAAACTATATCAATCATTAGGAGAAAAAAATGAAATTTCAAGATTACCCATACGTTCGTCCTGATATGGATGAATTTAAAAAACAAACACTCGATTTATTAGCACAATTCAACAATGCAAAATCATCAGCAGAACAACTTGAAGTGATTAAAGCATACAATAAAATGTTTGATCATATAGATTCAACACTTCAACTTGTTTATGTAAGACATTCATTAAATACAACAGATGAATTCTATGCTGCAGAGCGTGATTTTTTAGATCAAGTTGAACCAGAAATCCAAGGATTGGCAGTTGAATTTAGTAAAGCTGTTTTATATTCTAAATTTAAACCTGAACTAGAAAAAGCATTAGGCTCATTAATTTTCAAACAATATGAACTTGCAGAAAAAACATTTAAAGAAGAAATTATTCCTTTATTACAAGAAGAAAATAAACTCATTACACAATACGGTAAACTTGCATCAAGTGCGAAGATTGAATTTGATGGTAAGGTGAGAAACTTACCTCAAATGAGAGCATATAATTCAAATATTGACCGTGCTGTTCGTAAGCGTGCTGCACTAGCAGTAAGCAATTGGTATAGTGAGCATGAAGCAGAGTATGATGAGATTTATGACAACATGGTTAAAGTTCGTCACCAGATCGCGAAAACACTTGGATATCCAAGTTATATTGAATATATGTATGATTCATATAGAAGAGTTGACTATAACAGAAATGATGTTAAAGTCTTTAGAGATGAAATCTTAAAAGAAGTTGTACCTTTTGCTAAAGATGTTTTAATGAAACATCGTAGTGAAACATTAGGTATTAAAGATTTAAAGTCACATGACTTAGGTTTAACCTTCTTATCCGGTAATGCAACACCTAAAGGTGACCGTGCATGGCAAGTTGACAAAGCAATGAAGATGTATGATGCGATGAGTCCTGAAACAAGCGAATTCTTCCGTTTCATGGTTGAACGTGACTTACTTGATTTAGATGCTAAACAAGGCAAAGAAGGTGGCGGATATTGTACATATATCCCAGATTATGAATCACCATTCATTTTCGCAAACTTCAATGGTACATCAGCTGACGTTGATGTCTTAACACATGAAGCTGGTCATGCTTTCCAAATTTATACATCAAGAAACAATTTACCAGAACTTCGTTGGCCAACAATGGAAGCTGCTGAAATTCACTCAATGAGTATGGAGTTCTTAGCTTGGCGTTGGATTCATGAATTCTTCGAAGAGGATACTGCTAAATATAAATATGCACATTTAGCAGATGGTGTTGAAATCTTACCTTATATCGCACTTGTTGATCATTTCCAACATGAAGTATTTGAAAATATTGATATGACACCACAAGATAGAAAAGCTTTATGGCGTAAACTAGAAAAACAATATCTACCTTGGAAAGATTATAGTGAAGATCAATTCCTTGATAAAGGTACATATTGGTTCCGTCAAGGACATATCTTCCAAAATCCTTTCTACTATATTGACTATGCACTTGCACAAACAATCGCGTTCCAATTCTGGGTCTTATCTCAAAATGACTTTGATAAAGCTTGGGAAAAATACCTTGCATTATGTAAATTAGGTGGATCTAAATCATTTGTTGATTTAGTCTTATCAGCTAAACTTGATAATCCATTTAAGGAAGGTTTCATGAAGAAAACTATGGAACCAATTAAAAACTATTTAAAAAATGTCGATAAATCGATTAAATAATTATGATTTATTCCGTTGGCGAAATTCTATTTGATTACATAGAAACTAAACCAAACCAATATCTTAAAAATCCAGGAGGAGCCCCAGCGAATGTCGCAGTCTTAATTAAAAGACTTAAAGGAGCATCCTCCTTTATTGGTTCTATCAGTTTAGATTCTGATGGTAATGAACTTTTTAAATTGTTAAAGGAAGAAGATATCGATTTAAGCTTCGTTAAACGTGTTTCTAATCCATCGATGAAAGCTTATGTTCATTTAAATCAAGGTGAGCGTACCTTTACATTTGATAGAATGGATACTGCAGATTTAAATCTATCTTTAGAATCTATTAAGGATATTAAGTTTAAAGAAGATATCTTACATTTTTGTAGTCTGAGTCTGGCAAATGAAAAGAATCGATTATTTCATAAAACATTAATTGAAGCAATGAAAAGAAGTCAAGGCATTGTTTCATTTGACGTGAATTTAAGACTCAATTTAGTTTACGATCTTAAAGAACATAAAGAAATCATAAATGAGTTTTTAAGCCATTCTGACATCGTTAAATTAACAGATGAGGAAATTACCATTCTCTTTTCAAAAGAAGAAAAGAAAGCCGTTTTAGAGCTTTTAAATCAAGGTGTGAAGATTGTATTAGTATCCAAAGGACCAAACGGTGCAACGCTTTATACAAAAGCATCTGAATTACATATAGATGCTAAAAAAGTTGAAGTCATTGATACAACTGGTGCAGGGGATGCTTTCATTGGTGCATTTCTTTATAAAATAGATTTACTTAAAATTAGAAAAGAAGATCTAGATAGTTATGACTTTAATGAAATCTTAAAATATAGTGTCGATATCGCAACAAAAACTGTGACTAAACTTGGTGCAATTTCATCTTATATCTTTGACTAAATAAAAAGGAACTTGATCCAAAGAGATTAAGTTCCTTATTTATTACTCAATAATTTTAAGATAATCAATTGTTTTGGTGAGTTCTTTTGTACGTAACATGATTTTCTTTAAGACAGCTAAATTGATATCAGATAGTTTTTTAACATAAATACAACTTTTACCCATTTCAAATTTTCCTAAACTTGCAAGTTCTGGATAATCTGCTGCAACATAAGTAACATAAAGTGTGATTGAAGATTTACGGTTTGCAATACCAAGCAGTGGCATATTACCTTCAGTACCTGTTGGGTACTTATAATGTAAATTACCAAATCCAATGATAGAACCCCAAAGTTTAGACTCAAGTCCTGAGACTTCCTTCATAACTTTTAAGATTTCAGAAATTTCTGATTTCCTTGGTTCATCAATTAAATTTAAGAATTCTTCAATTGAGTGGTTTGTTATTGTTATTTTAGACTCCTTAGGTATTTTGCAACACCATCTGAGATTTTTAATCCATCATAAACGGATTTAGCAATTTGGAGTTTACCACCAATACAGTCACCACCTGCAAAGATACCTTTGATGTTGGTTGACATATGTTCATCAACTAAGATATTTGAGTGTTCCATGACAACCCCAAGTTTTAATGCAAGTTCTGAAGCAGTTGGGAATCCGATTGCTACAAAGACACCTTGCACATCGTAAAGTTCACCATCTTTAGTTTCAATTTGTCTTAATCTTGTATCACCTTTAAGTGCTTTAATAGGCGATTTAACGACCATACATTTATCAGATTCGTATGAATCACCTTCTGTAAATATCATAAAGTCATCTGTGTAGTTTTCCAAGACTGCAAGTTCCTGTTCCATATAAGAACCACTACCAACAATTGCAACTTTTTTCTTTTTATAGAAGAATCCATCACAGGTTGCACATTGATGCAGACCCTTACCTTTAAATTCTCTAAAACCAGGTACTCTTAATGGTAATCTGTTTTTACCGGTTGCAAGTACTACGGTCTTTGATTGATAAATTGAGTGCGTAGTTTTTACCTCAAAACCACCTTCAATTTTATCAATACTTAAGACAGCTTCCATTTGAACTTGGATGCCTAAGTGTTGAGCTTGTTTAATACCATGTAAGATCATCTCTTGTCCAGGGATTGGAAATAAACCATAAAAGTTAGAGACGATATCATGATTTGTTAATTGACCTAAGTCTTTACCAAAGACTAAGACATCTTTGTTGAGTTGATTCAAATAGATTGCAGCAGAAATACCAGCTGGACCTACCCCTACAATGATGACATCTTTCATAACTTTAACCAAGATTCGACTGTTTTTTTACTTTGTAAACCTGTAAGTTCTCTTAATAACTTACCATCTTTAAATAGAAGGAGTGTTGGAAGACTCATCACATCATAAGAATCTGCAATTTCAGATTCATTTTCAATATTGAGTTTATATACCTTTAGTTTTCCGTAATAATCTTCAGAAATCTCTTCTAAGATTTCTTCGTAAGCCTCACAACCACGACACCATTGTGCAAAAAAATCAACGAGTACATATTGGTCAGTATTTAAGACTAAATTTTGGAAACTTTCTTTGTCTAATTCAAACAGCATATCTATTTCCTTTCATCTCTTTTATTATATCTTAACTTTATCGAAAATATCATTATTCAATGATATAATAGAAAAGATAAGACAGGGTGAATTAAATTGATAAAAATCGACCACTTAAAATTTACATATGATGATAAAAAAGATGTCATTGAAGACCTATCACTTGAGATTAAAAAAGGATCTTGGGTATCTATTTTAGGTCATAATGGATCAGGAAAATCAACGCTTGCTAAGCTTTTAGTTGGATTACTTAAAGCAGAAAGTGGTGATATTTTTGTTGATGGCATCGAAATGAGCGAACAAAATGTACATCAAATTAGAAAGAAAATCGGGATTGTATTCCAAAACCCCGACAATCAATTTGTTGGTGTAACAGTAAAACATGATATCGCGTTTGGCTTAGAAAATATGCAAGTTCCAAGAAAAGAAATCGTGGAACGTGTTGAAAAGTATGCATCTTTAGTTGGTATGAAAGACTACTTATTAAAAGAACCACAACAATTATCTGGTGGACAAAAACAAAGGGTTGCTATTGCTGGAGCACTTGCAATGCATAAAGATGTCATCATCTTTGATGAAGCAACTTCAATGTTAGACCCGGAAGGTGTTAGAGAAGTTACCAATCTAATTAAAAACTTAAATACTGAATTTAATCAAACCATTATTACGATCACTCATGATTTAGATTTTGCATTAAAGAGTGATTATGCCTTTATTCTTAAAGAAGGTAAATTAATCGGCAGCGGTAAACCTTCAGAACTCTTTTTAGATGAAGCCCTATTAAAGAGTTCTAAATTAAATATTCCTGAAGGTTTACAAATTTACCTTGATTGCTTAAAGGATCCAAATTTGAAAGAAAATAAAGCATTATTAGAGGCATTATGGGCATTCAATTTAAACAAGTAGGCTACGGCTACAGAGGCTTCAAAAAAGTTTATAAAGCATTGAATAAGATTGACCTTACAATTGCAAAAGAAGGTGAATTTGTTGCGATTACAGGACAAACAGGTTCTGGTAAATCAACATTAGTTCAACATATGAATGCACTTCTTAAACCAACTGAAGGTGAAGTCAACATTCTAGGTACAATCTTACCAACAAAGAAGAAAACTAAAGTTAACCATTTACGTCAAAAGGTTGGACTTGTTTTCCAATTCCCAGAATACCAATTATTTGAGATATCTATTTTAAAAGATGTTGAATTCGGTCCTTCTAACTTTAAAGATACTAAACCTTATGCAAATCAATATGCAGTGGAAGCTTTAAAGACCGTGGGTATTGATGAATCACTTTATCAGGAGTCACCATTTAGAATCTCAGGTGGACAAATGAGAAGAGTTGCTATTGCAGGTATTCTTGCAATGAAACCGAATATTTTGGTATTAGATGAACCAACCCGTGGGCTAGATCCACAAGGTAAAGACGATATTATGGATTTATTTAAAGAAATTCATGATAAAGAAAATAAATCCATTGTTCTAATTACGCATGATATGGATATCGTTGCTAAATATGCAAAACGTGTCATTGTTTTAGATAAAGGCGAAATCGTTTTTGATGGTAAAAAGGAAGAACTTTTCTCACAAGATGTTGAAAAGTTCCACCTAGATTATCCAACATCTATGAAAGTAATGAAGCACTTATCTAAAGAACTTGGTATTAAAGAAAAACTTGTCTTAGATAAAAAAGACCTTCTTAATCATCTTAAGGAGGCTGCAAAATGAATATAAAAATTGGACAATATATTGCAGGGGATTCATTCTTACATAGATTAGACCCAAGAATTAAGATCCTTTCAATGTTACTTTTAATCATTTCTATATTCGTGATACCAGTAGAACTAAATCCTGTTTACATTGGATTTATGATAGGGTTATTCTTATTCTCAATTGGATTAACTTATTTATCTGGTATTCCATTAGGTAAAGTGATGCAAGGTTTAAAAGCAATCGTATTCCTTTTAACCTTTACATTTATGATTCAGCTCTTTACAATTCAACCTGCTGATGAGACACCATTTGTGAACTTACCAATGACATTATCAATCATTAGTATTCCACTCCTAGTGGTATTAACGATTTTCTATCATTTCATTAAACACAAAATTAAATTTAAAACAACTTGGTTTTTCATTTATGTTATTTTAGCTTTTGTGATCCAATGGGCAGTTATTGCTTATATACCAAATGTAGGATTAAACTTTGATTACGACTTTATGGTCTATCCATCAGGACTCTTAAGAGCTGGATTTATTTTCTTAAGAATTGTTTCAGTTATGATCATTGCATCACTGCTTACATTTACAACTTCAACAATTGAACTCAATGATGGTCTTGAATCATTAATGAAACCATTAAGATTGATTAAGATTCCAACATATATCTTTTCAATGATGATTTCATTGACTTTAAGAAGTATTCCAACACTTTTAGAAGAAACTGAAAAGATTTTAAAAGCTCAAACTTCACGTGGAGCTGATTTTGCAGAAAGTTCATTTAAAGATAAGATTGGACAAATCATTGCATTATTAATTCCAGTCTTTGTCATTTCATTTAACAGAGCAGAAGACTTATCTAATGCAATGGAAGCACGTGGTTATATTATTGGTGCACCAAGAACTAAAATAGATACATACAAGATTGATACAAAAGACATTGTAACCATGGTCTTAATGTCAATTCTATTAATTTCTGTTGTGGTGATTCGTTATGCGGTATAAAGCAATCATTGCTTATGAAGGGACACAATATAGTGGCTATCAGACGCAAGAAAAAGAAACTACAATTCAAGGTACTTTTGAAAAAGCATTAAGACTGATGACACAACTTGAGATTCCAACCTTTGCAGCAAGTAGAACAGATAAAGGTGTACATGCGCTTTATCAAGTGACTCACTTTGATGCACCGATGGATATCCCAAATGAGAAATGGATTTACGGTTTAAATATTCGCCTACCAGGCGATATTAGAGTTCTAAAAGTAGCTAAGGTCAAAGATACCTTCCATGCTAGATTTGATGCTAAATCAAAGATTTATACATATAAAATCAGTAAAAAGGAAGTTTCAGCATTTGAATCAAACCATGAAGTATATGTTAGAAACTTTGATATCAATTTAGTCAAAGATGAATTAGAAGATATTGTTGGCACACATGACTTTTCAGCGTTTTCTCCAAATAAAGAAAACAAACCACCTGTAAAGACAATTTATAGTTTTACATACAAAGAAACCAAAACACATTATATTTTTAAAATTCATGGCAATCATTTCTTACGTTACATGGTTCGAAGTATTATGGGTAATGTGATTGCAATTGCAACAAATAAAAAACCAAAAGGGCATTTGAAAGAAATGCTTGAAACAAAAAACAGATTATTAACTGCAAAGACTGCACCTGCCTGTGGTCTATATTTAACAAGAATTTACTACAAATAAGTAGTTACATTAGGGAGGAAACATCATGTTTATTACATTTGAAGGTGGAGAAGGTAGTGGAAAGACTACCATTATTGCCAAATTAAAAGAAACTTTAGAACAAAAAGGTATTTCGGTTGTTACAACAAGGGAACCAGGAGGTTCTTCAATTGCAGAACAAATTCGTGAAGTGTTATTAAACAATAAGAACACAGATTTAAAACCACATACCGAAGCATTATTATTTGCAGCTAGTCGTGCGCAACATTTAGATGAAGTGATCATCCCTAATTTAGACAAGGTTATTTTATGTGACCGTTATATTGATTCATCCTTTGCATACCAAGCATATGGTAGAGATTTAGGTATGGATTTTGTTAAGAAGGTTAACGATTATGCATTATGTTATATGCCTGATTTAACATTCTATATTGATTTAGACCATGAAGTTGGACTTGCAAGAGTATCTAAAAGTAGAAGTCATAAGAAAGATAGACTAGATTCTGAACAAACAATTTTCCATGATAAGGTGAGAAGTGGTTATTTAGAACTAGCAAAAACAGAAAAACGTTATAAAGTGATCAACGGTAATCAAGACGTTGAATCTATTTATAACGAAATTTTAAATGTAATTTTAGAGAGATTATGAAAAACGTCATTGAGCATTTTAAATATACAATTGAAAAGAACCGCTTAAGTCACCTTTATATTTTAAGTGGTGGTTCAAGCTTAAGACAAAAAAGAATTGTAAGAGAACTTGCATTTCTTATTTTTGCTGCAGCTAACGATAATCCAAGTTTAAAACATCAGCTTGAAACGGATAATTATCCTAACTTTGTATATTTAGCTAAAGACGGACAATCAATAAAAAAAGAACAAGTATTAAACCTACAAGAAGAGTTTTCAAAAACATCTTTAGTTAAAGGACCTAGAGTGTACATTGTTGAAAGTGCTGATACGATGTCGCATGCAGCTGCAAACTCACTTTTAAAATTTTTAGAAGAACCTAAAGATGATCAAACAGTTGGTTTTCTTTTAACAGAAGACCAATCATTAGTTTTACCAACCATCAAATCACGTTCTCAAGTGATTTTACTTGAAGAAGAAACAGATGAAGATTTTATTAAATCATTAACGGATCAACAAGTACCACTCAAAGAAGCGTACTATTTAACAGTCTTAACGAAAGACTATGAAGAAGCGATGCTACTTTTAGAAGATGCACACTTCCAAAAAGCATGCCAATCATTTGAAGATTTACTTTCTCATTTCTTAAGTCCTAAAGTACCGCTTTCTTTACTCATGTATGATTTAGAAAGAAGTTTCTTTGATTCTAAAGAATGGTTAATTTATATTTTTGAACTCTTATCTAAAGTCATGTTAGATATCATTCATACACATATGAATCAAAAAATAGACTTTGAAATTCATAAAGAATCAATTCTTTCTTTAGTACCTAAGTTTTCAAATAAGAAAGCAGAAAAGATGATTCGACTTTTGTATGACACAATCAAGAGTTTCAGATTACCTGTGAATGTATCAATGACACTTCAAGCAACCGGTATAGAAATTGAAGGTATTTTAAAAGATGACAACGCGTGATTTACTAGGCACTAACTTAACGATTACAAGTGAAGTTGGTAAAGCATTTAATTTAGATACCATTGTTTTATCTGATTTTGTTAGAATCCCCAAAGGTACAAAGTCTATTTTAGATGTTGGATGTGGTAATGGGGCGATTATGATGTATTTATCTCAAAAGACAGATGCTAAGATTTATGGTGCTGAAATTCAAGCACATAGATATGAAGTTGCCTTAAAAAATATCGCATTAAACAACTTAGAAGAAAGACTCTCAGTTTATCACACAGATATTAAAACATTTAACCCTAAAACAGTTTTTGATATCATTGTTTCTAATCCACCTTTTTTCAAAGTTACTGGTGAAACAAAAAGAAGTGTTGATATGGATATGGAAATTGCTAAGCATGAGTTGACACTGAATTTAAAAGATTTAGTTTCATCTGTTAGAAAACATATCAAACATGGTGGTTTATTCTTCATGGTTCACAAAGCAGACCGATTAGAAGATATTATGCTAACTTTAAATGAAAATGAGTTTAAAGTTAAAAGAATACGCTTTGTGCATCCTACTGAATCAAGTGAACCTAATCAAGTTTTAATTGAAGCACGCTACAAAGGTAATGGCAGTTTAACTGTGATGCCACCACTCTTTCAATATAAAGGTGATGCTTATAGTGATGAAATGAAATCCATTTACGAAGGGAGAAGTTATAAATTATGAAAGTTCAAGAAAGTTTTAAGGATGAGAACATTCAACTTTATATTGTCTCAACGCCAATTGGAAATTTAAGTGATATCACATTTCGTGCACTTGCAACTTTAAAATCAGTTGATTTAATTTTATGTGAGGATACAAGAGTAACCATTAAACTTTTAAGACATTATGATATTTCAACACCACTTGAAAGTTATCAAAAGTTTAATGAAAAAGAAAAACTTGAAGAAATTATTGAGTTTTTAAAAGAAGGTAAAAGGGTAGCACTAGTTTCAGATGCTGGGACTCCACTTGTAAATGATCCTGGATTTATTTTAGTTAAGGAAGCTATTGAACATGAAATTCCAGTTATTGCAATTCCTGGAGCAAGTTCAATACTCACAAGTTTAGTTGCATCAGGCCTACTTCCTCAACCATTTACATTTGTTGGATTTTTACCAAGAAAACAAAGTGAAGCAAGATTTATTTTAGAACGTTATAAAGGTAGAGAAGAAACCTTAGTTTTCTTTGAATCTCCATTACGTATTTCTAAAACTTTAGAAGAAATGTATGACGTTTTAGGTGATAGACGTTTAGTTCTAGCAAGAGAACTCACTAAAAAGTTTGAAACTTTCTATCGTGGTTCATTAAAAACGATGAAAGATGCTGAATTTGATACACGTGGTGAATATGTGATTCTACTTGAAGGTGAATTCAAGAAAGAAGAAATGATTTTAGACATCGTCACACAAGTAAACCTCTTTATTGAAGAAGGCTTATCTGAGAAAGAAGCTTTAAAGAAAGTTGCTAAGATGTTAGGTGTTCATAAATCAGAAGTTTATAAAGCATATAAAATCGTTAAACCTGAGTAGAAATAATAAATTATTTAATATATAATAATAAGTGAATTAAATCATACGATGATAAAGAGGTCGTATAGTAATTATTTAAGAGAGTCTCTGGCTGGTGAGAAGAGATATAAGAACTATACTTATGGCTTTTGAGTATCTTATTCGATAGGTAGAGTAAGACGGGGTTACTTACGTTACAAGTTAAGAGGGCTAGAGTAATCTAGAACTAAGGTGGTACCGCGGATAACAATTCGTCCTTAGATTGTTTTTAAATCTAAGGATTTTTTTATGGAGGAAATTATGGAAAAGAAACCATATTATATATCAACAGCAATTGCATATGCATCAGCAATTCCACACATTGGTAATGTTTATGAAGTGATCTTAGCAGACGCGATTGCGCGCTATAAGAGATTAACCGGATTTGATGTGTATTTTCAAACTGGAACTGATGAACATGGTCAAAAGATTGAAAATAAAGCGAAACAACAAGACTTAAATCCACAAGCATATGTTGATATGATTTCAGGTGAAATCAAACGTATTTATGATTTAGTTGGTGTTTCATATGATAAGTTTGTTAGAACATCAGACCCACAACATAAAGCTGTTGTACAAAAGATTTTTGATAAACTTTTAAAACAAGGTGATATTTATTTAGGTAAATATGAAGGTTGGTACTCAATTGCAGATGAGGCATTCCTTGGGGATGATGAAATTGTTGATGGAAAAGGACCGAGTGGTGACATTCCTGTTTGGATGAGTGAAGATACTTACTTCTTAAAATTATCTAAATATCAACAAAGATTATTAAAGCATATTGAAGAAAACCCTGAATTCATTCAACCTGAATCAAGAAAAAATGAAGTCCTTCAAAACTTCTTAAAAGAAGAGTTACCTGATTTATCAGTTTCTAGAACTTCATTTAAATGGGGGATTCCAGTACTTGCAGATAACAAGCATATTACGTATGTATGGATTGATGCGTTATCAAACTATATTACAGGTATCGGATATGATCTTGAAAATCCTGCTGAAAACTTTAAAAAGTTCTGGCCTGCTGATGTACATTTAATTGGTAAAGATATCATTAGATTCCATGTCATTTACTGGCCAATTATCTTAATGGCATTAGGTGTTCCATTACCTAAGAAGATTTTTGGACATCCTTGGGTATTAGTTGATAAGAATAAAATGAGTAAATCTGTGGGAAATACACTTTACACAGACAAATTAGTACAACACTTTGGTGTAGATGCTGTAAGATATTATGTGTTGCATGAGATTCCTTATGCACAAGATGGTAATATTACCTATGAGTTAATGATTGAACGTACAAATTCAGATCTTGCTAATACATTAGGTAACTTAGTAAACAGAACAATTGGTATGATTAATAAATACCAAGAAGGTATGGTTTATAAGGTACAATTAGATCAAGAACCATTTGAGTATGCATTAAGAGATAAATGCTTAGCATTAGAAGCGAAAGTGACTAAGTTAATGGATGAACTTAAAGTCGGTGATGCACTAGAAGAATTAATCTCAGTTGCAAGAGCTGCCAATAAGTACATTGATTTATCAGAACCATGGAACTTAAACAAAAATGGTGAAAAAGAGAAGTTAAGTCATGTCTTATACAGCTTAGTTGAAACAATCAGAGTTCTTGCAGTTTATCTTCAAGCATTCATTCCAACAACTGCAGCATCCATCTTTGAACAATTAGATTCAAAAGATAAAGATTTTGAAACGGTTAAATCATTTGGTTATTATCCTGAGCAAAAGATTGGTACTGCAAAAGTCTTATTTGAACGTTTTGATCCAGTTAAAAAATTAAACGAAATTATAGGATAAATAGGAATAGTCGAGTATGAACAAATTAATGACATTTTTCAAGTCAGAATTCTTTGCTAAAAAAGTTAAACCAGAATTAAAAAGAACCACAGCGGTTGTAGTATTTACAATCATTTATGGTTTTGGTGTAACTTGGTTCTTAGAGGCATCGGTTGTACCGATGTATACAGGTGGTATTCCAGGGATTGCACAGTTACTGCGTGACCTGATTAAATATACCTTTGGTGTGGATATGTCTGGCTGGGAAGGATTATTCCTTGGGGGATTCATCATTGCAGCAAACATTCCAATTCTCATTTTAGGATGGTTTGGTGTATCCAAGAAGTTCGTTATTTACTCACTCATTTCAGTATTGATTCAAGCGACAATGCTAGGATATATTCCATATGTTGACTTAGGACTATCAAGTCCTGCGCAAGCTTTAACAGCAACGATTTTAGGTGGTATTTTAGTCGGTATTGGTGCTGGTGGTGCACTACGTTATGGTACATCAACAGGTGGACTTGATATTATTGCACAGTATGTTGCGTTAAAGAAGGGTCAATCTGTTGGATTCATCTCAATGATCATGAATATTGCGATTGCAGTATTTGGTGGTTTAATCACAAGTGGTAAGATTTTTGATGAAAACAATATGCCAATTGTTGCAGGTGTTGTCATCTCATATACTATCTTGAGACTTATCGTTTCAACGGTTATGATTGATAGATTACATACCGGATATCAATTTGTTAAAGTCGATATTGTAACCAACAATGCAAATGAAATTGTAACCGATATTTTAACTAAAATTTACCGTGGTGTTACCATGATTAATGTTCAAGGTGGCTACACTAAAACAGATAAAACAATGATTGTTGTTGTCATCTCAAGTTATGAATTAACAAGTATGATTCAAATGATTAATCAAGTTGATAAAAAAGCGTTTATTGTTTGTTCACCAGTTAAAGCTGTCTACGGTAATTTCAAAAAGAAAACCATTGCGTAATTAAACAAAAAACCGCACAACTGTGCGGTTTTATTTATCATTTAGGTTTATACGTTTTTGAAAACTCTCGCATCCACAAGTGGTAATAAGAGGGGTTGTAGATAACTTGCAGCAGTGATACTTGCAACAACACTTCTTAAGTGTGGATAAAGTATTTGAACAGCTGGTATTTGCATAAAGTTTTCAACCTGCTCTTCAGTTGTTTCATTATCAAAAGTAAACTGACCAGTGATAGTAGCAGTTAGGTCGACTGGGAATGGATGATCCATGGTGTTAAAAACCGAAAAAGTTAAACTTAAAATGTAGTTGTAATCAGATACTTTTTCAATCTGTTTAGTGTAGATTGGGTGCATCTGGAAATTACCTTTTAAGTTATGATTGGTAATTGAAACTTTCTTTGTTGAAATGACTGTATTTAAAACTTTCATATTGTTCACATCCTTACAAACATTTTAACATATCAGGACTTAATTCTATGGGAAATCTATGAAAAAGTTGCTTAGTTATACTAAAAATGAAGAATTATTGGAAAGTTGTTGACAATTATACTATAGTATAGTAAGATATTTGACGGTACATATTTAAACCTTAGATTTTCCACAAAGCCCTTATATAACTTATAAGGAGAAGGTAACGAAACATGAAAACATTTATGGCAAATGAAGGCAATATCACTAGAAAGTGGTATGTCGTAGACGCTGAAGGTAAAACTTTAGGTCGTTTAGCAACAGTAGTTGCATCAGTATTACGTGGTAAACATAAACCAACTTACACTCCACATGTAGACGCTGGTGATTATGTAATTATCATTAACGCAGACAAAATTAAATTAACTGGTAACAAATGGAATGACAAGTTCTACTACAGTCACTCTGGTTACAACGGTGGTTTATCAAAAATTGCTGCTAAAGATTTAATGGACAAGAAACCAACTGCAATCGTTGAAAAAGCGATCAAAGGTATGGTTCCACGCAACAGATTAGGTGCAGATGTCCTAAGAAAACTTTTTGTTTATGCTGGTCCTGAACATAAACATCAAGCTCAACAACCAGAAAGTTTAGAGGTATAATCAGATGGCAAAAGAACTCGTACAATACTTTGGAACAGGCCGCAGAAAATCATCTGTAGCTCGTGTTATTTTAACTCCAGGTAAAGGTCAAATCGTTATTAACGGTAGAACTTTCGAAGATTATTTACCATCAGCTGCTACACGTTTAGACGTTTTACAACCATTAACTTTAACTTCTAACGAAGGTAAATTCGATGTTGTTGCTAACGTTAACGGTGGTGGTTTAACAGGACAAGCCGGAGCAATCCGTTTAGGTATTACAAGAGCGTTAATGGAAGTTGATGCTGACTTAAGAAAAACTCTTAAACCAGCTGGCTTAGTTACACGTGATCCACGTGCGAAAGAACGTAAAAAATACGGTCTTAAGAAAGCGCGTAAAGCATCTCAATTCTCTAAGAGATAATTTCAAAGAAGGAAGCCTAATTGGTTTCCTTTTTTCTTTTCTAAGGTATAATGAACCTATAAAAAGTAAAGGAAAAACGTAGAATGGACTTTTCAAAAAAACAGATTTCATTATTAGTTTCACTCGCTTTAACAATTATGTCGATTATATTTGTGTCAACCATGACATTCTATAATTTGAATATGGGCATCCTTGGAAATTATGCACTTGAGTATTCACATATTGCATATGGTGCATCGTTTAATTTCTTTGGAAATCAACAAATATTTGAGGCAAGTATTATCAACCAATTAGCATATTATTTCTTGTTACTTGGACTATTCTTATTACTTGCAAAACTATTCTTTAAGCCAGTAACAAGAACCAAAGAAATCGGTTATTTAGGCTTTATCGTCTTATTTATCAGTGCATTAATCTTTGTCTTCTCAAAAGAATTTATCGTCCAAACAGATCCAGATGCAACTTATAACATTGAAACACTAACTGGTGTCACATTAACATTTGTAACAACATTACTTGCATCATTTGGATTTTTAATTTCAGAAGTCATTAAGTAAATAAAGACTTAATTTAAAGTAAACTTTAAAAGAAGGTAGAATGAAAAATTCTACTTTCTTTTTTCTTTTTGCGGATGATGTTAAAATATAGGTATTAAAAATAGGGGAATGAATATGGATCAATCTAAAAAGAATTCTTTAAGACTAACTGCACTCACACTTGCATTAATTTCTTTTGTATTTATGATGACGCTAGATTACTTTAAAATCAATGTGATACTTTTTGGTAGTTTTTCATTTAATTTCATGGAGATAGCTTTTGGTGGTACTGTAAAAGTCATGGGTGAAGATCGTCAAGTTTTTACTGCAAGTGTCGTTAATATTATTGCAGTAGTTTTTAGTGGACTCAGTGTATTATCTTTGATTTACACTGTCCTAAACAAAAACTACAGAGAAGATAGAGGTACTGCGAAATTCACAATTGTCTTCTTAGTAGTTGCAGCATTTATTGTCATGTTTTCTGAGAACTTCATTGTGAAAGCCAATCCTGATGCCAATTATAATATATCAACTGAAGGGGCTGTAGTTCTGACATTTTTAACACTTTTAGGATCAGCATTTTGTATGTTGCTTGTTCATATGTCAGAGAAAGCATAAAATAATTTGATTCAAAGTTAAAGTAAACTTTAAAAGAAGGTAGAATGAAAAATTCTACTTTCTTTTTTCTTTTTGCAACTTATAGGCTGTTTAAGTAAAATAAACTTGTTTATTTAGTATAAATAACATATAATTATATTTGCGAAATGAGGAATTACTATGAAGAAAGTACGCGCAAGATACGCTCCTTCACCAACTGGTCTATTACATATTGGTAATGCAAGAACTGCATTATTTAATTATTTATTTGCAAGACACTATGGTGGTGACTTCATTATTCGTATTGAAGACACTGACGTTGCAAGAAACGTTCCTGGTGGAGAAGAGTCACAATTACATTATTTAAAATGGTTAGGTTTAACCTGGGATGAAGGTCCAGATATTGGTGGGCCTTTTGGACCATATCATCAATTAAAGAGATTAGATTTATATAAAAAATATGCAGACCAATTATTAGAACAAGGTCTAGCTTACAAGGACTATAAAGAAAATAGTACAAAGTATGCAATTCGCTTTAAAGTTCCTGAAGGTAAAACATATGTTTTCGATGATGTCATTCGTGGACGTTTATCATTTGATTCAAAAGAAGTTGAAGACTGGATCATTGTAAAAGACAATGGTATTCCAACTTATAACTTCGCTGTTGTTATCGATGATCACTTCATGGAAATCACCCATGTATTTAGAGGTGAAGAACATATTACAAATACACCTAAACAAATCATGGTATATGAAGCATTTGGATGGGAAGTCCCAACATTTGGTCATATGACAATTATTGTGAATGAAAACAAGAAGAAATTATCTAAACGTGATACCAATACAGTTCAATTCATTGGTGAATATCACAAGATGGGATATCTACCACAAGCAATGCTTAATTTCTTAAGCTTACTTGGTTGGTCACCAACTGGTGAAAACGAAATTTTAGGTCATGATGAGCTTGTCTCATTATTTGATGAAAAACGTTTATCAGCAGCACCTTCATATTTTGATAAACAAAAGTTAGCATATATCAACTCAAGATATATGAAACTATTATCAATGGATGAATTAAAAGATTTAACAAGACCATTCTTAGTAGAAGCTGGAATTGAGATTCCATCTGAAGTATGGTTTGAAAATTTACTTGCTGTATTAAAAGATCGTCTATCTTATGGTCAAGAAATTGTTAAATACTATAATGAGTTCTTCCATAATACATTCACTATTAGTGAAGAAGTTATGGCCGAAATGGAAGCATTTGACTATCTTCCTGTGTTACAATTATTAAGAGAAAAGTTTGAAGCACTTGATTTTAACGACGCAGACCTAATTAACCAAACCATTGGTTCAGTAGGTAAAGAGCTTAATGTTAAAGGTAAAGGACTCTTCATGCCAGTTCGTATTGCAACAACTGGTGAAGCACATGGCCCAAGTTTACCTGTTTCTCTCCTACTCTTAGGAAAAGAAAAAGTACTCAGCCGTTTAAACCAAATTCTAGAGAAAAAAGGGAGTTAATGCATGAAAAAAGTATTCGTCTTACTTACAATGATGGCAACTCTACTCTTAGTTGCTTGTACACAAGGTGTGCAATCAAATGCAAGAGCAGTCGTATCATCATATAACCCAACTACAAACTCAGTTTCATTTAAGGTTGAAGTTAGAGACCCAAATAATGAACTTGAAAACAGAGATTTCAAGATCGTATTAGAAGGTCCAGATAACTTCAAAAAAGAAGTTAACCAAACAATTGCTAAAAACGTAACAAAAACAATTTCAATTGATGGTCTATCACGTACAACAACTTATGCTTTATCTGTATTCGGTACAAAAGATGGTGCAGAGTTCCAATTATATAGAACAAATACAGCTTTTGAAACTTTAGCACAAGGTGATACACAAGAAGATCCATTATTCATTTCAACACCAGAAAAATTCCAAGCTTTAGGTGACAAAGATTCTGGTAATCATAAGAGACACTTTAAATTAACAGCAGACTTAGATTTTGAAGGTGCTGAATTTACACCACTCTTCACATCAGGTACTCCATTTACAGGTTCTGTTGATGGTGATGGTCATACAATCAAAAATTTAAAGATTACAGTAAAAGCTAATGTAAATAGAAGTTATCTTTCAATCTTTGGTTATGCATCACGTGCTACAATCAAAAATATTAATTTTGAAAATATTTTAATCGACAATAATGAACAACCTTATACAGGTATTCATTATGTAGGTGTTGTTGTTTCTAAAGTTTCAAACAATGACTTTGTTATGGAAAACATTACAATCGACAATGCTTCAATCACAATTCGTCATAACATTAACCAAAGTGCTTTAAACAGAAACCTATATTCTGGTTTAGTTGGTGGTTCACTACAAGGTAAAATATCAAACATTGTTGTTACAAACTCTGAATTAAACATTTCACAATACGCTGTCAATGGTACTTATTCAAATAATGATCCTGCAACTGCTGGAACATATGTTGGTGGTATTGCTGGTTTAATTGAACAAGATAAAGGTGTTTCAATTGGTAAACTTGCAGTAATTGATTCATCTATTGATGTTTATATCAACCAAGATAAGAAAGCTCTTGGTGGTGGATTATTATTCGTCGGTGGTATCTTCGGTGCAAACCGTAGTGATAAAAGTGTACAAGAACTTGTATCAAATGCTGAAATTAACGTTGAAATTAAACGTCATGCTGATACAGAAAATACAAAACTAGATACACTTTATGTTGGTGGTATCATGGGTACACTCTTAAAAGCAAATGCAACAAACATTTACTATTTTGGAGATATCACTGTTGAATACGATGCAGTGATGAAAGAAATCTTCGCAGCACACTTAATTGCATCAACAACAAGATCAACAACAAATGCACTTGCAAGTGGTTCAATTATGATCACTGCACCAAATGTTTTCAGTTCAACACTAGATGTTTATAACTATTTATCATTTGGTCCATGGAACAAACTTGCAGCAGTTAAAATCTTAGATGCAGCATTAATCAAGTTTAATGATCAAGAAACAGATTTAAGTGGTTACGAAGTGATTGCGGATGGTCAATCAGCTCTAACTTCAGAATTCGTTAAAAACTATCTTTCATAAAAAAATAGGTCATATCCAAAATGGATGTGACCTTTTTCTTAATTTTTATCCAAAACTAATTTATAATTAAATTAGGTAGGTGGACTATGTCAAAACTCATCAATAAGATTTCAAAAACTAGATTTATCAATGGGATTAACTGTCCTAGATTTTTTCCGCTTTTTGAAATTTATAAAAAGAAACAACAAGCAACTGTCGCATTCAAAGAAGATTTATCCGATTTAATGGAAGAAGAAAACATGAATAACATCAAGATGCTACTTCAATCAATGTATGAAGAAGCAGAAGATGAAGATGGCGATATAACTGAAATTGATAAGATCAATGTAACAGATGAACAGCTTGAAGTGATGATGCCTTATTATAAGAAAATAGAAACATATTCTGCAGTTTTAGCAGAACATCTTTTTAATGCACCAGTTATCCATGATTTTGATACAAAGAAACAAAAGATGGTCGAAGCTGAAATTGGTGATTATAAATTCTATTCATTCTTAGATGGTTATCAAGAAACAGATAAAAATATCCATATCATTGAATCAAAAGCAACCACTACGAATAAATTTTATAAATTAACATATAAGTCTGAAGATGGTGAAAAACTACCTATCTTTGAAGAATCACCATCAGGTATCCTAATGACAAGAGAAGCACTTGGATTACCTGTTGATGGTACATACTATAAACAAATTGAGAAAATGTTAAATAGACTCCATGATGCAGGAAGTTATATTTATGACTTAACATATCAAAGATATGTCATAGAACACGGTGCAAAACTAGATAAACCTGTTAGATATTTCTTATCTGTCTTAAATAGTGAATATATCTTTGATGGTGTATATAAAGATAATGAACCGGATTTCATGAAAGATTTAGGTGAAAATCAATTTATCATGCGACTGATTGATGTCACTGACCTTACTGAAAAGTTTTTAGCATCTTTCCAAATGGATGTTGATACTGTCATTGACAGATTAGATCATATGACATATGACCTTGAAAATCCAGGTCCATTATGTCCACGTAAGGGTAAACATAAATGTATGTTCCATGATATTTGTTACGCGCACGTACCTAAAAAGAATAGTGTCTTCACATATAAGTTTAATCATTTAGGTTTTAAAGATGAACAAGGTGAAAAACATTCAACTGAAGATTTAATTAATATGGGGATGAAGAAAGTCTTAGACGTCCCATACAATTGGCTACAAAGACCAATTAATCAAATTCAGTATAATGTGGTAAGTACACAAGAACCACATATGAATAAAAAAAGAATTGCTGAAATTATTTCTAAAATGCAATATCCTTTATACCACTTAGATTTTGAATCCTTCCCATGCCCATTACCGCGCTTTAAAGGTGAAAAACCATATACACAATCTTTATTCCAATTTAACTTACATATTGAGCATGCACCAGGGGTTTGTGATAAGGATAAGGACAGTTATTACTATCTTGCAACAGATGCAAAAGATCAAAGAGAAGCACTATGTAAAGCAATGGTTGATTTAATTGGAGATATTGGTACCGTGATTGCTTGGAATGACTCATTTGAAACAACTCGCATGAAAGAACTTGCAACCTATTTTCCGCAGTACAAAGCCAAATTAGACAGTATGATTGCACGTACATTTGACCTTATGTATATTCTATCAGGTAGTTACCATAAGATATATCCTAAATGGGGTTTATCTGAAATGAAAGAGGTTAATTACTACCATGAAGATCTTCAAGGAAGTTACTCTATTAAGAAAGTATTACCAATCTTTGTACCTAGTCTAAGCTATAAAAATTTAGAAATTGGTAATGGTACACAGGCACTTGTTACATATGCTAAATTCCCGAGAATGACACCAAAGGAATTTAAACAAAAGTATGATGCTTTAGTTACTTATTGTAAGCAAGATACTTGGGCGATGGTTGAGATTCTTAACTCATTAAGAAAGATGGTTCAAAGCGTTTGAAAACGGCCTCTTTTAAGGTATAATGAATAAAAGAAAGGTTTTTTAACATGTTAAAAATATACAATTCACTTACAAACAAAATAGAAGTCTTTGAACCCAAAACTAAAAATCATGTGAATATGTATGTCTGTGGACCAACAGTTTATGACAATATCCATATCGGAAATGGTCGTCCTGTTGTCTTTTTTGATGTGGTTAAAAGATACCTAGAGTTTAGAAATTATTCTGTAACTTATGCATCAAACATTACGGATATTGACGATAAAATTATCAACAAAGCGAAAGATTTAAAAGTTTCTGAAAAAGAAATTGCACAAAAATATGCAGACCAATTTTTTGAAGTGATTAAAAGAGTTGGTGCCAAACCTTTTGATGAAACACCATATGCAACAGATTATATTCCTGAGATGATTGAGTTTATTAGTGATTTAATCGAAAATGGTTTTGCATATCAAGTTCCAAGCGGAGTTTATTTTGATGTTTCAAAGCTAAAAGATTATGGTGTGTTATCAAATCGTAAGATTGAAGATTTAATCAGTAATGTGCGTATTGAAAATGAATCTGATAAACACGATTCAGTTGACTTTACATTATGGAAAATAACAGATGAAGGGATCAAATATGATTCACCATGGGGTATGGGTCGTCCGGGTTGGCATACTGAGTGTGTTGTCATGAACAATAAACTCTTTGGTGATAACTTAGATATTCATGGGGGTGGCTTTGATTTAAAGTTCCCACACCATGAAAATGAAATTGCGCAGTCTATGGCACATGATCATCATCATCTTGCAACATATTGGATGCATGTTGGACGTCTTGACTTTGGTAAAGAAAAGATGAGTAAATCTTTAGGAAACGACATTAAACTTAAAGATTTATTAGAAAATTATGATGGTGGTGCTTATCGCTTAATGTTACTAGCACATCATTATAGAGCACCGATTGCATTTACAACTGAGTTAATGGAACAATACCAAAAAACCTATGATAAAATATCAAATACACTTAATAAGTGGAACTTTAAATTTAGATCGATGGGAATGAATACTAAATTTAACATAGAGGATTATCAAAAACGTCTAAATGACCTTATTACTTTAATGGATAATGATTTTGATACACCAAATGTGATTTCCTTAATTGATGCAACCGTTAAGGATTTAAATAAGGAAGAAGATATCGAATTATTTATTAAACTTAAAGGTATCTTAAATGTTTTAGGTGTAGAACCTAAAATCAATGAACCAGAACAAAAAGACTTAAAAACTTATGAAGACTGGTTAAATGCTAGAAACAATAAAGATTTTGCAAAAGCAGATGAATTAAGAAACATTTTAAGTCAAAAGGGATGGATTTAATTTGAACGGATTATCACTCGCCTTCTTAGGTGATGCATATTATGAACTTTGGGTTAGAAAGTATTTACTTTCATTAGGTTATACCAAAGTAGATCAACTTCATAAACTCAAAGTCAAATTAACATCCAGTAAAGCACAAGAGTTCATGATGTCTCATTTTCTAGAAAACAACCTTTTAACCTTAGAAGAGCAAGAAGCTTATAAAAAAGGTAGAAATGCTGCTCATTTTTCTAGAAAGAATTTAAGTATTGTGACATATCAACAAGCAACTGGATTTGAAAGTTTAGTTGGATATCTCTCAATGAAAGATGAACAAAGATTAGAAGAATTAATTAAAATTGGTGTTAGTTTAATTAAACTAGGGTGAAAAATATGGCTAAGAATTCACAAAATGAATTGCTTGCATTGCTAGAAGAGGCAAATCAAGCAGAACCAACTAAAAAAGAAAAACATAAAGGTCCTAAAACCATTCAAGTGGAAGAACCACTTCAGATGACTGGGGATCCTTTAGGCTTGATTCAACCAAAGAATCAACCTAAAGAAGCAAAATTACCAAGTCGAGTTAAATCAAAGAACGATATTGTGATTGAGCGCTATAATCCTGAAGTTCATGTTGGTTTAACAACTGATGATGTTGAGCAAAGACAATTAGCAGGACTTGTTAACTTATCTGCAAAAGGTTCAACAAAAACAATTGGTTCAATTATTTTTAGTAACGTCTTTACATTCTTCAATATGTTAATCTTAGCAATTGTTGTACTCCTTGTTTGGTCAGGTGCAAGTATTGCACAAACAACATCTTTAGTTATTGCTGCAATTAATACCGTGATTGGTATCTTACAAGAAGTCAATGCGAAAAAGATGATTGATAAACTATCTCTTTTATCTGCACCAACTGCACTTGTTGTACGTGATGCGCTTGAACAAGAAATTTCAATTGAAGATGTTGTTATTGATGAAATCTTAAAATTAACATCTGGAAAACAAATTATTGTCGATGCGGTTGTGAGAGAAGGTTCAGTTGAAGTGAATGAATCTTTACTTACAGGTGAATCTGATCCAATCATTAAAAAAGCAGGCGATACACTGTATTCTGGTTCATACGTTATTTCTGGTAGCTGTTATGCACAAGCAACAGCCATTGGTAATGATATTTACATTGAAAAATTAACAAATCAAGCGAAAAAATATAAAAAACCTAAATCAGATATCTTTAAGTCACTTAAATATATCATTACAACTGTTGGGATCATCATTATTCCAATTGGGGTAACACTTTACTGGTTAGCACCTGGTGAATGGGATGATATTGCATTCATCGGTCCTAATATTGTTAAATCTGCTGGTGCGATGTTAGGTATGATTCCATCCGGACTCTTCTTATTAACATCAGTTGCATTAGCTGTTGGTGTTGTCCGTTTAGGTCAAAACAATACATTGGTTCAAGAACTTTATTGTATTGAAATGTTAGCCCGTATTGATACACTATGTTTAGATAAAACAGGAACCATCACAGATGGTACCATGACAGTTAAATCTGTGATTGAATATGAACAAGTTCCAGGACTTCCATTAAAACAATTAGTTTCAGCAATGTTAAATGCTCAAAATGATACCAATTTAACAAGCGAAGCTTTAAGTGAAAGATTTGGATTGCAAAAACGTATTCGTCATAAAGCTTTAATTCCATTTTCAAGTGCACGTAAATTTTCAGCCGTTGAGTTTGATAAATTTGGTACGTTTGCACTTGGTGCACCTGAGTTTGTATTAAGAGATTCATATCACTTAATTTCAAGAGAAGTTGAAAAACAAGCTCAAGAAGGTTACCGTGTCTTAGTGATTGCACATAGTGATCAACCAATTCAAGGTAAAGAACTTCAAGGTAAGATTACACCGGTTGCTTTAATTATGATTGAAGATACAATCCGTGCCGATGCACCGGATACTATTCAATATTTCAAAGACAATGGTGTCAATGTTGTTGTTATTTCAGGGGATAACCCATTAACAGTTTCAAGAATTTCTCAAAGAGCTGGTATTAATAATGCAGATCAATACATTTCTTTAGATGGTATGTCAGATAAAGAAGTTGTTAGAGTTGCCAATAAATATACAGTCTTTGGTCGTGTATCTCCACATCAAAAGAGATTATTAATCGAATCAATGAAAAATAATGGTCACGTGGTTGCGATGACTGGTGATGGTGTTAATGATATCTTAGCGTTAAAGGAAGCAGATACATCTGTTGCGATGGCATCAGGTAGTGAAGCCGCACGTAATGTATCACACCTTGTCTTAATGGATTCTAACTTTGCATCTATGCCTAAAGTCGTTTCTGAAGGTAGACGTGTCATCAACAACATTGCTAAAGTTTCTAAACTTTATTTAACCAAAACAATATTTACAATTCTTTTATCAATTACAATCATTATCCGTGGATTAATGGGCTTTGATGCCATTTATCCTCTCAAACCTTCACATTTACTCATTATGGAGTTCTTAGTTATTGCAATTCCATCGTTTGTACTTGCACTCGAATACAATAATAAACGTATTACAGGTAAATTCTTAAGTAAGATTATTAAAGATTCCTTACCTGGTGCATTAGTTGTTTTATTTAACGCATTAATTATTTATGCGCTCGCTGGTGACCTTGGACTATTCTTACATACAGTTGAAGGTGAACAAGGTATTGCTTCCTTAATTGGTATTTCAGCAACAGCAGTTGCATTCATGGTGTTATTCACGGTTTCAAGGCCGATGAATACGAAGCGTGCTGTCATGTTCTTTGGTACCTTAACGATTGCAATTTTTGCAATCTTCCTATTACCAGAGTTACTAGAATACACACCAATCTTACAAATTCAGAATGTGACAAGATCAACACCGTTTGAGTTACCTCAAATTCTGCTACTTATTGTCCTAATCTATTCATCTTATCCAATGATGTTTATCTTAACGAATTTACTCAAGTGGTTAAAAGCAGTTGCAAGAAAGACAGTTAACGTCATCTCTGATATGAAATAAAATTAAAAGCGCGATATAGACGCGCTTTTATCAAGAAAGGCTTTATAAAAATGATAATTTATGGAAAAAACGTCATAAGAGAAGCAGTCTTAAATAAAAGGCCCATATATACAATGTATGTGGATGAAAAATTCCAAGATATCAAATTCTTAGAATTTTTAACAAACAACAATATTTCATATAAGAAAGTCAATAAAGGCGAACTCAATAACTTAACTCAAAATGGTGTACATAATGGCGTTGTTGCGGATGCAAAAGCTTACCAATATGTTGACTTAAATGAAGTATTAGACAGATCAAAACGCCAAGTGTTCTTGATGCTTGATGAAATTCAAGACCCACAAAACCTTGGTGCAATCTTGCGTTCTGTTGAAGCAACAGCGATTGATGGTGTCATTGTATCTAAAAAACACCAAGTACCTTTAACAGGTATTGTTGCTAAAACATCATCTGGTGCAATTGAACATGTGAAGATGATCTTAGTAGGTAATTTATATCAAGCAATGTTAGAACTTAAAGAAGAAGGTTTTACCATTGTAGGTACTGCAGGTGAGGCAACAGAGTCGTATAAAAATATGCCAAAGGATGTACCACTAGTTATTGTGATGGGCAACGAAGGTGAAGGTCTTCGTACACTCGTTAAAAAAGGTTGTGACCTTTTAGTATCTATTCCTATGAAGGGTAAAGTAAACTCACTTAACGTATCAGTTGCATGTGCACTGATGTTATATGAACTTATAAATTAAAAAAATAAATAAAGCGGGGCGGCTATCATGGTCAATGATTACGAACTAATCTACTTATACAAACAAAATAAGGAGGATTCGGTTTTGCAAGAAATCATTGATAAATACCGCCCCCTTATTTATAAAAATATCTATAAATTTTATGTTAAAACACAAGATCAAGAAGATTTTTATCAAGAAGCAATTTTACTCCTATTACACGCGATCGAAGTCTTTAAACCTGAGGTTGGAAAAACCTTCACTAAGTTCTATGAAATGATTCTATTTAGAAGATTTATTATCTTAAAAGATAAAACACCTAAATATGTCTTAATCGATCAAGTAGAATTAATTGAAGATACCTATATGCCTGAGTTTGATAATTTAGCAGAAGATATTGAGTTTGGTGCGTTTGAAAAAGAGGTTTATAAACTTAAATATATAGAACATTTAACAGATGAAACAATTGCAGAAAACTTAGCTAAAGATCTTAAGTCTGTAAGGAATGCAATACACAGAATTAAGATAAAAGTGAAAGAACAAAACGAAAATATTCTAAAATAATGTGTGTAATCAAAGAAATTTTAATTTACTCTTAAATTACATACTTAAGTATGATATAATGATTTAGCATTGACTTAAAGTGGATAAGTGTTGTACAATAAGAGTACATCACAAGACCACTACAAAGGGTGGTTTTTTAATGAGAGAAAAAATAATTTTAGTTTGTAGCGAATGTTTATCAAGAAACTACACAACTACCAAAAATAAAGCGACAACAAAAGACAGATTGCAATTCAATCGTCACTGTCCAAAATGTAATAAACATACACTACATAAAGAAAGTAAATAGGAGTATATAGACTATGGCTATTAAACAAAAAGAAGCTCAACCATCAAATAAGTTATTAGAAATTCTAACAACTGAGTATAAAGGTGAATCTTTAATCTTAGGTGTGTTAGCAACAATCACTGCTGCATTAGCAGTTATGATCATTGGACGTGTACAAGGGTTCCATATTCCAGAAGATTTCCCAGTATTAGGTGGTTCACCTAATGATATGATCTTCGCATGGACAGTACTTGTCATTGCGATCCTTGGTTTATCACTTGTCATCTATCCATTCTTCTTACCAGCATTCCCAGAATTAAGAAAAATTTCATGGGCTGGATGGTATGATTTCGCTGATAATGCAATCCGTGTCATCATCTTCGTATTAATCTTTACTGTATTCGTATCAGTGATTGACGCGACAATGATTAGATTGATTCAGGTATTAGGATAATGGCTCAAGCTCCAAGAAAACGTTGGTACGTCATCCAAACGTATTCTGGCTATGAAAATGCTGTTAAAGAAGACTTAGCTAGACGTGTTGATTCAATGGGCATGCAAGATTTCATTTATCAAATCATCGTGCCAGAAGAAAAATATATTGAAAAAACAAAAGACGGTAAGGATAAAGAAAAGATTCGTCAAATCTATCCTGGATATGTCTTTGTTGAAATGATTGTTACAGATGACTCATGGTTCGTTGTACGTAATACACCACGTGTTACAGGTTTCCTAGGTTCATCTGGTGGTGGTACAAAACCAGTTCCATTATTAGAAGAAGAAATCAAACCAATTCTTCTAAAAGTTGGTATTATGTCTAAACCTAACTATGATTACCTTATTGGTAAACAAGTTCAAATCATCTCTGGTGCATTTGAAGGTCAATCAGGTGTTGTATCAGCAGTAGATAACGATCAAGAGAAATTAATTGTGGACATTGACTTCTTCGGAAGAGCAACCCCAACTGAAATTGATTTCAACCAATTTAAAGAAATTTAAAAGAGATAAACCACACTGAAAAGGTGTGGTTTTTTGTTGGAATTTTGTAGAATGGTATAATTTAATTAAACATTAGAGGGAAAGTATATATGGAAAATATTAGTATGACGGAATTAGATTTCCTAATCTTATTTATACAAACTAGATTTATCTATTCGCAATATGAAAAGAATTTAAACTTATACGGTATTGAAAGAGGAAAAGAATTTATTGATAAACATCCATCTTTTATTATTCTGTTACAATCGGCTTTTCAACTAAGTGTCATATCGGCAAGAAAAATCCATGAGTTATATGGAAAAATTGGATTAAGCAATAAAAAATGGGGCAAAATAATTAAGTCTAGAAATACAGTATCACATGTGGAATCAGATAAAAGTGTGGAATATACCTTTGTTGAGATATTTGATATTTTAATAGAACTTTATAATTTCTTACTGAATAAGTATGACTTACCAAATGATGAAAAATGGATGATACTAGTCGATAATTATGCGAAGGATTTTGAAAATTGGAGCAGTTTGATGAAAGTCATTTTAATTTAAATAAACGAGAGAATTGGTGATTAGATGCTAAATATATGGTTTTATATATTGTTTATTCTTAATTTTATAGTTTTTATTTCTCAAGTTATTTTTAATATTTCTAGCAAAAAAGTTAGAGAATACTTTAAACAAATGAGATTGTTAGGGAATGAAACAGCAAGGAAAAATGAGTCCACCATAAAAAAATATGGTTGGGGTGGGCTTATTTTTTTGATACTTATAGGTGCGATATATTTGGCTGCAGTTACTTCTTGGATTTGGGTACCGATAATTCTATTATTCACTACAAATATAAATACTTCATTACTGTGGTTTAGTATTTTGCATACTTTATTATCATTAATTCCATTGATATTATTGTATCAATACACAAAAAATAAAAAAATAAAATTCCCAATCAATTTCTTTTTAAATGAAGGAATAACTATTATGTTTTTTTTCCAATTGTATTTGTTAGATAGTCAAAATTATTTTATTAATCTAGATAATATAATCTATTCCTTTTTAAGTAATGATATTTGGTATCATGTGTTTTTCGCAAACTTAATTGCGGTTTTATTTTTAAGTCTTTTAGCAACCAACAGTTACTTTTTAATTAAGAGATTAATAATAATATTTAATAAAAAGATATCGATTACTTTAATCGAGTTAGTATTTGTATTTATAGTTTCGGGAATATTAGGAATCATCTACTTACAAAATATCAATATTGATGATTATCAATTATTAAAAGAACAATTCTATCGAAATGTTTCAGTAATACAAATGCTTTTTACAGCAATCATAATACCAGTATTCATAAAATTGTTTGAAAAACAAGTTAATAGAAATAAGTTTGATAATGAAAAAGATTTGGAAACATACATTCGTGAACGATTTAAAAAGTAATCAGTTATCATGTTAATTGGCACAATAATTTTAATTATCTTTCACATTCTTAAAATGTTATAATTGATATAGAAAGAAGTGGGTGACTATATGAATAAGTATTTAATAGCAGGTATCAAAATAGCGTTTGAATATACCTACGACAAGTATTTTAAAAACAACATAGAAGCGTATCGTTATGATGGTGATGAACCTGTAGATCATACCATTGTTGTTAAATATAAAGAAACACTAGACATGCCTCAATCAGGTATGTATCGAATCTTCTCTAAGAGTGTATCTGGATTAAAATCATACATGACTTATGATGAAGGTTATAAGAATATAGAAATCTGGATAGATGAAGATACTTTCCAAGATGTTGCAACTGCTGAATATGTCTATACTGGTATGGTATTCTTAGAACTTGCACAACGTCATGGATTGTTACCACTTCATGGATCAGCTATATCATATAAAGGTGATGTTATATTATTCTCAGCACCAAGTGGAACAGGTAAGTCTACGCATGCAAGAATGTGGAAACAACTCTTTGGTGATGATGTCACTTGGGTTAATGATGATAAACCTATTTTAGAAATTAATGAAGATGGTATCTTTGTATATGGTGCACCATTCAGTGGACAATACAGTTCAAATACTAATAAGAAATTACCATTAAAGGCTATCGTATTCCTTCAACAAGGTATTACAGATGAAGTTACAAAGTTAGATCAAAAAGAAGCATTAAAGAACTTAGTAACCAATACGCTTCGTCCTACGGAAGAAGCGTTATGGGATAACATGCTTAAATTATTTGAAGTTATCTTAAAACAAGTTCCTATTTACCATTTAGATGCATCATTATCACTCAATGCTGCAAGACAAATTAAAAAAGCAATCTATGGAGAATAACATGAAAGTCAAAAGTGAATATGTATTAAAAACAGTAGGAGATCAATTTATTGTTGTACCTATTGGACAAGAAGCAGTTAAGTTTCATGGTATGTTAACTTTAAATGAAACTGGAAAGTTTTTATTTGAAAATTTAAAAGAAGAAATTTCATTAGAAGATTTAACGAAAAAACTCGTTGATGAATATGATGTATCAGCAGAAGTTGCTGCTGCAGATGTTTTAAAATTTGTGAATATTTTAAAAGAAAGAAATATCATGGAGTAATTTTTTGAAGACTGTTAAAGTAGACAATAATGAACTGTTTAATCTAGCAAAAGAACATCTTAACTTAGGTCAAGAAGTTGAACTAAAAGTCATGGGTAACTCAATGCTACCCTTTTATAAACATGATCAAACAATTGTTACTTTAAAAAAGGCAGAAAGTTATCAAAAACTAGATGTTGTTTTATTTGAATATGAAGGACAAATTATCCTTCATAGAATCATTAAAATCAAAGGTGATAACTATGTTATCCGCGGTGATGGTGCATTCCGAAAAGAGATTGTAACTAAGGATAAGATATTTGCAAAAGTTATCAGGTTTGAAACACCTGGAAAAAATTCTAAAAACTATAACTTTAAGGTTAAAGTTTGGCTATTTTTTACACCTTTGAGACGTGTTTTACTTAAATTAATTCGAAAATGAGTATACAAGTGAAAACTTGTATATTTTTTTGTGAAAAAATACATAAATGTATGTTATTATAATCACAAACACAATAAAATAAAAAAGGAAGTAAAAATGAAGAAATTACTAAGTTTTATCGCGTTATTTTTAATTTCGTTTATCCTTATTGCGTGTGATACTCCAGTAGAAGAAGAAACATCTCCACTGGATACAATTGTAGCTAATCTACAACTCACATTTGCAGAAGGTGATAACAAGGACTCAGTTACTAAGAACTTTACAGTTGTAACTGAAGTCGATGGAGCAACCATTACATGGTTAACATCTAATCCATCAATTATTTCTATTACTGGTACAAATGCCAATGTAACTAGAAAAGATGAAGATGTTACAGTATCGGTGACTGCTATTGTTTCTTTAGATGGCAAACAAAAGAATAAAACATTCCAAGTAGTTGTAAAAGCTAAAGAAGCATCTCAAGTTGAAGGTGAATTATTATATTCATTCATCTTTGATGGTTCAGAATTAAGCCACGGCTATTCAGACGCTGCACCTACTGGTAACTTAAAGAACCAAGTGAATAACTCAAACTTCCCAGTAGCTAAGAAGAGAGTTAACACTGCTCAAGGTGGCGAAGGCCTAGTCTTATCAGGTTCATCTAAATCAGATACTGGTGCTTACTTAGTGTTTGTATTCGCTGAAGAAGTTACTAAGATTGAGTTCGAACAAAGAATGTGGTCTGAATTAGACGTTGAACAAATGACAGAAGCTAAATTCGAAGTTAAAGTTGGAGCTAACTGGGTAACTCTAGTTGACTTCTTACAACAAAATAGTTCAGCTTCATTTGTAACATTTGAATTAGATGAATTACAAGAAGGTCATGAATTTAGATTCTTCGTAAATGGTACTCAACTTGCATCTGATGCTGCAGTTTCTAACTCAGCTCGTATGGTTGTTGACAACATGAAAGTTTATGGCGTACCTGGTGAAAATCCAAATCCTGGTGACCCAAATCCAGGCGACCCTAACCCTGGGGATCCAAATCCTGGAGATCCAAACCCAGGCGATCCAAATCCTGTAAATTATGCATTCACTGAAACTTTTGATGGTGCAACTGCATTAGGAGCAAATTATGGTGATGGTTCATACACTGCACAAGGTGTAACATGGAATTGGGTTCATGCAATGAATGCTGCTCAAGGTACTGATGGTAACTATGCAATTAGTGGTAAATCAGTATTATTAAGACGTTCAGATGAACCATCTTCATTAGAAGGTACATTCACTAATGGTTTAGCTGGATTCTCATTTGAATATCGTAAAGGTTATACTGGTGGAAGAATCAGAACTTATAAAGTTGATGTAACTGCTAATGGTACAACAACAACTTATGCATTACCTAACTTCGGTGAAGGTTCAGGCGTTCAAGCAAATGTTTATACTTTCGTATATCCAGGTCAAGCATTATCAGGTACTGTTAAAGTTAAAATTTATGCAGTAGGTGATGCTGGTAACCAACAAGCTGTATTTGACAACTTCAAGTGGTCAAATGGCGACGGTTCAGGTGGCAACGGTGGTGGTGGTGATGAACAACCAGAACCAACAGGTGCTGCAACTGCACAAGAAGCAATTGATGCATTCTTAGCAGAAGCTGAATTAACATTCTTATCAAAAACTGCTGATACAGCTATTTATGCTGAATGGTATGCTGATTATACATTAGCTGACTATGCTGATGCATATGGTGTTGATACAATGGAAGCTTTTGTTGTTTTAACAGAAGAAGATATTCCACTTGTATTATTCGTTGGTAAAACAGGTTCATTATATGAAGTTGTTGAATACATCGAATTATATGAAACTGCATTTGATGCAATTGAATATGGTTCAGGTGATTTCGATAACTTACTTTCAATCGAGTTAATCGCAAACGATGCTGAACTTGCTGGAAATGAATACTTAGAAGGTATGTTCGAAACACTTGCAGAACTTGCAGGCGAATTACAAATCAATGTTGCGGTTATGCAAGCTTACTCTGCTACATGGGGTGAAGACGGTATGTACCCTGGTACAGACGTATTCGTATTAATCTATGTTGGTGGATATTATATTCCAATTGAATGGTTATAATTGATCAATAACAATTAAAAACGAAGGATGAGTCAAAAAACTCATCCTTTATTTTTATTAAGCATGTTGTTTTTTTTTATTTAAAATATGTTGAATAATTAATTATAGTGAATGGAGGTATGCATATGAGAAAAATTAAAGTTTCACTGATTGTACTTGGCTTTTTGATAGTGGTTATAGGTGCTCCGGTTTTATTTCTATTGGCGATGATTGGTGTTATTCCACCTAATTTAGTGCAAGCATATGGTACAGAGATAAACTCAATAACTAAATGTATTGGCTATGCCATTATATTTTTTATCGTAACTTCGAGTGCTCCTATTTTTGAGAAGAGTGGTAAATATTCTGAAAGAACATATGATTGGTGTATGCAAAAAAAAATATACTTTATTGTTCAACCAATTTATCTTGTTTCTAAAATGATGATTATCATTTTACTTGGGTTAAGTGCAATAGGGTTTGATTTACCAACAGCATTTGTTGTTGTAATTTTCTTAGTATCAATAGTTTTAGCAGTTGAAAGTGTATTAGATCCTATATATGAGTTAAAAAAACTATACAAGGAATACAAAGTTTTCAAAAATATGAAATAAAATCCATTTTTATTAAATGAAAATGTTTACAATCAAGGTAACTAATTACTAATTACCATTACTTTTAAAGTAATGTATGATAGAATAAGCATAAAGATGGGAAAAAATGTAAAAAAGGAGATTTTTTTGTCATGTCTACTGAAAACAAGAAACAATATGAAGTACCCATGATTGAAATTATTGAGTTCAATACTAAGAACTCAATCGCAGAGTCAGTTGGCCAACACGGTGCTGGTTTCTTCGAAGAAATGTAGTGGGGGTAAGTAAAATGAAAAAATTAAGCATTTTATTTTTAAGTTTAGTTGCACTTCTATTTGTTAGCACTTATGCACAACCTGCATTTGCTGCTGAAGATGATGAAGCTACACTTTATGTTCAAGTTATTGCTCCTGGTGAAGGAATGGATCCAGTTGAGTTTAATGGAACATATGGTGAATTAACTAATGTGTCATTTGGACTATCAGGATATGTTTATCATATCTATAATGGTCAAGTAAGTGATGCTTCAGCAAGACAATTTGTCAATTCAAAATCAACATATGTAACTATGGTATTAGAACATGCATCAGATGATTCTGTTGTATGGATTGATACTAATGGTAAAGTATTAGATTATGCATATGGTGATGCTGAGGAACTTGAATATGATGGTGTAACACCATCTAAACCAGGTTTAGCATTTGATGGTTGGCAATTATTACAATCATTTGGTAAAAATGATGTTTATGTTGCAAAATATCAAGCAAGCACTGCAGATGTAGAAATCGAAATTTTAGGTGGTTCAGCTGATCCTGAATTCCCTAAATATAATGAAGTCGTTGAATTAACACCTATTGAAGGTGATTTCTCATATTGGGTAGATGAAGATGGACAATTCGTATCAGCAAATCCTAACTATAAATTTACAGCTTTAAGACCTGTAACTTTACAAGCAGTATTTGGTGAAGATGTTCCAGAAGGTCCAAGTGTATACCTATACAATGTATCAGGTATTCGTGAAGGTTATCAATCATTTGTTGGTTATGTTGAAAACAATACAGAAGCAACATTAGTTGAATTTGGTATGTTAGCATCAAATAAAGTTGAAGTTCTGACTTTAGAATCAGATGATGTTGAAGTTTTACCATCAACTATTATGTCACCAAATAATGAATTCTTAAGATCAATTCTTGAAAATGAATTTACTTCATTTAGAGCTTATGCAGTGTTTAGTGATGGTACAACTGTTTATAGTGATAATAACTTTATCATTCAATCCACATCAATTCTATTTGATTTTGAAACTGCCAACAAGACAGGGTATGCTTCTGATGATTTAAAAATGAATGGATTAGATTGGACATTAAATAATGCACTTGTTGGAAACGCAGCCAATGATAGAAAAAATGGTACAAAAGCAGCACGTATTCAATCAACAGGTTATTTAGAACTCAAAGATGGAATTTATGGTTTAACGAGTATTTCTTTCTTCTATGCAAAATATGGTTCTGATAACAATGCAACAATGACCATTCAAGTTAAACTTGATGGTGGAGCATGGCAAAATGTTGGTACACCTATTACAGTTTCTTCTACCACTTTAGCATTATTTACATTTGATTTAACTACACAATTTGAAATAAGTTCATCAACTTTAGTTAATGTTAAAATCTCAAAATCTGGTGGCGATAGAATAAATGTAGACGATATAAATTTAAGTTCAAATTTAGATACAAAATTATATAAAATAACTGTATTGGGTGAAAATAAAGAAATTATAGATACATTAGAAGTTGTAAAGAACAGTAATTTAGTAGGTTACACACTCGTTCCACCGCATGGCAAATACTTTATTGGATTATTTAAAGATCAAGAATATGATGTTGAGTTCAATACATCCTCTGCAATAAACTCACATTTAGTTCTTTTTGCTAAATTTGATGATTTAGAGCAACATCAAGTGACACTAGAAATTGGAGACGGAACATCTAATTCATTAAATTGGTATCCTACTCAAAATGTATTTGATGGATACTATGCACCTTATCCAGGCTCACCGACTGCTCCAGACAATCATACTTTTGTAGGTTGGTTTACTTCACCAGAAGGTGGACAAGAGTTCATTTTCATAAACACACCAATTTTACATGATATAACAATATATGCTATCTATCAAGAATTGCCAAAATATACAGTTACATTTGATTTACAAGGTGGTAATGGATCAATTGAACCACAAACCGATTATATTGGATTCTTAGTAGAGATTCCTGATAATCCTACTAAAGATGGAGTTGATTTTGAAGGTTGGTATACTGCTCCAACTGGTGGATCTGAATATGATTTTAATTCACCAGTAAATAGTTCATTCACATTATTTGCTCGTTGGTCAGGTAGTGCTCAACAAACATATGTATTCACATCAAATTTCTCAGTTGTAGGAAATGATACTGTTTTAAACGGATCCGTATTTAATTACGATATCACTGAATACTTTACGTTTACAGCAAAGCAAAACAATAGTAACACGCAAGGTCCTAAATATTTTACATCTGGAAGTGCTGCAAGATTTTATGGTGCGAACAATGGAAATGGTAACTCATTCGAAATCAAAACAAAAGAAGGTTATGAGATTGTAAGTATTACACTCTTATTCCCATCAAGCGGACAAACAGCTGGAAATATAACTGCAAAATCAGGCACAGCAACATTCATTAATAATATTTCTGCAACAAATAATGCAATTACAAATTCGATGAATTTTATATATGCAAATTTCACAGGTGTAAATAGTACAGAATTTATTATTCAAAATACAACATCTGCTACAACTCAATTTAGACTTTCAGGAATTATTATTGAAATGGTTGAAGTTCCCCAGTCATAAACCCTATTGAAGATAACGAATCACCGATAATTGAAATTGAGCCGGACCTCATAAGTCCGGTTCAACTGTCAATAGGGGATGAATTTGTATTACCTACTGCTACCGCAGTAGATAATATTGACGGTGACTTAACAAATTATATTGAAGTAGATACTTCAATAATCAATCAATTTTATAATGCTATGAATCAAGTCTATATATTTACTGAACAAGGTGAATATGAAATAAGTTGGTTTGTATATGATGAAGCTGGTAATGAAGGTAGATTTACTTTAATTATTGAAGTTACCGCTTCAGACCCTAATCCTTCTTATTCAGGTTATTATGCTACTTTAGATGGACTTGATGATGAGGAATTAATTGATGCATTATATGTTTTACTTAATGATATTAGTCCTGTTTCAACAACATATGGTGATTCTAGATATATCATGGAAGAATCAGATGTTTGGGTAGGATTAAATACAGATTATATGTATTTAATTTATTCTGATACTTTAAGAGGTTCATCAGGTAATGGATTTCCTTTAGATGGATATGGTATACCAACATGGGAAGGTTCATCTACAACATGGAATAGAGAACATGTTTGGGCTAAATCATTAATTGGTAATGGTGGATATGATCCAAATAATAATACACGAGGTGTTGATGCAGATATGCACAATCTTCGTGCAGCTGATACCAATGTGAACTCAACTAGAAATAATTTCAAATTCACTAACTTAATTACACATGTAGATGGATTTGGATTATATAATAGTATGTGGTATCCTGGTGATAATCACCGTGGAGATGTTGCTAGAATCATATTCTATATGGATATCAGATGGGGTAATCTAACGGATATTACAAAAATTGGTTTCTTAGATACCTTCATTGCATGGCATTTAGCTGATCCAGTAGATGCTTTTGAATTACATAGAAATGAAGTTATTTATGGATATCAAGGGAATAGAAATCCATTTATTGATCATCCTGAATTAGTACAAAGAATTTATAATTAACAATAAAACACTCCAATTTACTTTGGAGTGTTTTTTAATTTGAATTTTAAAAAAATGATAATATTAAAATTAAAAGGGGGTGAAAATATGCCATTTAATTATGAAGTTAAATGTAAAGTTTGTGGTAAAACTCATCATATGCACGTTGAATTAGATTATCAAGGAAGTGATGAAAGAGAAATGGGACCGGAACAATTTTACTATGGAGAAGCAGAACTTAACTGTGCTTGTGGTAAAGTTCTTAAGATTGTTATTGAGGCAAGTGAATATCCAGAAGGTGCAGATCTTGAAATTTATAATATAGATTTTGAAAACTGTACTAGAGTCATGAGTTAAAATTATAATTATGCTGTTTAGGTTTAACACTCCGATTTGCTATCGGGGTGTTTTATTATGTTGGTCGTAGACTAACATAAAACCACCTGCTATGCGGGTGGAATCAAAGGAGCAGTAGGGATAAACAAAAAGAATCCTCTTGGTTGGTATAATGGTAATGACCAATTGCCTTACACCAAATTAAACCAAGGAGGATTCTATCATCAGAACAATTAAGAACGATGATACAAGTAGTTTATCACATACAAGGTGGAACTGCCAATACCACATAGTCTTCACACCAAAGTATCGACGAAAAGCGATCTATGCAAAGTTGAGAAGTGATATTGGCAAGTACATTCGACGCCTGTGTGAATACAAAGGCGTGGAAATAGTCGAGGCACATGCAATGTCAGATCATATCCACATGCTCGTCAAGATACCACCAAAACTAGCATTAAGTTCATTCATGGGGTATTTGAAAGGGAAAAGTAGTTTGATGATTTTTGACGAGCATGCCAATTTGAAATACAACTATGGATCTCGACACTTCTGGTCAGAAGGATACTACGTTTCGACCGTAGGTCTAAACAAGCAAACAGTAGCAAATTATATCAGGAACCAAGAGTTAGATGATCAACTAGCGGATAAGAAGAGCATCAAGGAGTATAAAGACCCGTTTACGGGTAAGTAAGAGTGTCAAAGGCAATTGGGCAAATAAAAAGACCCTCAAATGGGGGTCGCCAGTAATAAAGCCTTGTAGGCGTGTGAGAAAAACCGCGCCTTGAAGACGCGGATTTTTATTTTGTTCATAGTGAGTTAAATAATCACGATTGAAAGTTGTTTTTGTTACGCCTTTTAATTGGTTTTATCTCGTAAATGCGTAATAGAGATTTATTTTGCGGTTTCATATTCTTCAATTTGTTAAGTTTTTCATAGAGTATGAAGATTAAGGCTAAAGATAAACTTAAAGTAAAATTGTATACTTGTGAATATACATATCCATTAACTGTGGGATAATCATTTATATCAATAAATGCAAGTATAAATAAAGTGGCTGGGATTGATATAATAGCAAAATAAAGTAACTGTAAAGAGAAACTTTGTTTTATTTTATCAGTGGAACTTTTAATCTTTGTATGAATTAAATCCATCATTAATAAAATATTGAACCCGAGTAAAAAAATAAAATCAATTACTAAGATAAAGCTCATAAGAATGAGTAATAAAGGTAGTTGCTGTGATAAAGATGAAAAAACATCAACAAAGTATCTAAATAAATTCAGATCAAAAATGGTATCTCTTGAGAACATTGTTAAAATGAGAATACCAAACAGTAAACTGAACACAAAGAATAGGATGGGTTTATATTGTTTTATAAATGCACATATAATTATGTCCAGAAAACTAATAGAAATACATATCCATCCGTATATAATAAAAAACATTTTAATCACCTCTTAATTTCATTATAAATTAGATGGATAAACATAACAAATATTGTTTATCTATGTAATTAGATAAAAAATATCTTAACATTCCATGTTAAAATAAAGTTATCTAAATCCTAGATAGGAGATAAAAATGAAAAAAGTATTTACTTTTATATCAAGCTTACTACTAATTTTCATTCTTGTTGCATGTAATAATCAACCAATAACACCAGTAGAAACATATACTGTTACATTTGATTCAAATGGTGGTTCAGCTGTACCTGCGCAAGTACTTGAATTTGGAGAGAAGGTTGTGGAACCAGCAAATCCAACCAGATCCGGTTATGAATTTGTTCATTGGTATACAACAACTGAAGATATGCCATTTAATTTTAATTTTCCAGTAAGTGCTGATTTTACTTTATATGCTAAATGGAATGCATTGGGTGAAGATACGACAGCACCAGTAATTAGTTTAAATCCAGCAACAAATCCAGTGACAGTTTCAATGAATTCAAATTGGAGTTTACCAACTGTTACTGCAAATGATAATGTTGATGGCGATTTAACAGATCAAGTTGAATATGATGGTTCAATGATTCAAAGTTATTTAGTTGGCAATCAATATGTATTCACTATTGTTGGTGAATACGAAGTAACTTGGTCAGTTGAAGATGAGGCTGGTAATTCAGCTACATTAAAACTTTCAATTATTGTTGTAGAATCACAACCAAGTTTATTAGATTTTGAATATTCAGGATTTAATGGATATTACAATGCTTTATCTGGGGCAACGACAGATAATCAAATGATTACAACATTTGCAGGTATTTTAAGAAATACACTGACTTCATATAAAGGTTATAATACTTCAACAGAATATAACTGGGTCTTAAGCACTAGAAAAGGTGGACAATATATCTTATACGATATAACTGATTATGTATTTGAAGGTGGATGGATTACAACAGGTTGGGTAACAAATGGTACTGGACCTAATGGTGTAAATGTTGATAGAGAACATATCTGGCCAGCAAATAACATGCAAATTAGACCAGAAAATAGTGCAAGACGCTTAGATAAGTTTACAAGTTTTGTTATTAACACAGGAAGTTTTGATGATAGACCAAGTGGTACTGAACGTGGACATTACAGTGATTTACATAATATGTGGAATGCTGAACGTACAGCTAATCAAAGCTTACACTCTGACCACTATTTTGGAAATACTGGTACAACCGGTAATCCAAATAGAAATGGCCAATTATTCTATCCAGGGGATGAATATATTGGTGATATCGCTAGAGCCTTATTCTATATGACGTTAACATATCCGCATTTAACACTTGTTAATGAAGGTGACTCAAATGCAGTTAAAGGTTCAATTTATTATGGATATTTAAATGTATTATTAGAATGGAATAAACTCGATCCAGTGTCACCAGAAGAAGTTGCAAGAAATAATAAGATTCATCAAAATCAAGGTAACAGAAATCCATTTATTGATTTCTATTATGATGGTGACTTTGCTGAAATATTCTTCAGCTTTGGTGACCCAGAAGTACCTTATACAATTTAAAGAATGTATTAAATAAAAGACCCTTCACTAAGATGAGGTCTTTTTACTTATAAATGGCTTTATTAAGAGTTTTATATATTGAAAACACCAAATTTATTGAAATTGAAGATTATTTGTTTTTTTTCTTAAAGAAAACACTTACAATTTAAATATTTCCAATTCGAAAAAATGTTATAATATGAGTATCATAAAATGGGAGATCTTATGAAGCGATCACTTTTAATTATAGTTTTACTATTTACACTCATACTTTCTGCATGTTCAAGAGGTGTCGGATTGGATAGACTTGATAAACCAATTGGTTTAACAGTTTATAAAAATACGATCTCTTTTGGAGCGATTTATAATGCAGATAAATACATTTTTAATGCAAATGGTATAAACATTGAAACAGAAGAACCTTTCTTAGAATTGACCGAAGAAGGAATCTACAATGTAAGAGTCAAAGCAGTAGGTGAAGGATATTTAGATTCGCTTTTTTCAGATATGGTTAAGGTCACTGTTAAATATTTATCAGTTCCAACAGATATTGAATTAGATGGCAATGAAATTATTTATTCAGGTGATCCTGATGCAGATAGTTTCGTGATTGAAATTGATGGTGTTGAATATAACTCTGAAACGGATGATTTACCAAAACTAGAACCTGGAACATATATGGTAAGAATTAAAGCAGTTTCAAGTGTTTATATTGATTCAGATTATAGTGAACTTGTTGAATTAAAGTATCGATATTTAAATCCACCAACTTTAATTAATGTGGTGAATGGTGTATTAACTTATCTTAAAGATCCAAATGCAAGCTATCATATCATTGAAATCAATGGTGTTGAATACGATACAAGAACTCAAATTGTACCACTTTTTACACCAGGAGAATATGCAATCCGTATTAAATCGATGAGCGATACTTATATCGATTCTGAGTTCTCAGAAATGCTTAATATCATTATTGATGAAAATGATCTAATTCAAACTTCACATAGTTATACCTATAGTCTATTCTCACACTTTGATTTACCACTCTTTACGTATTATATGCGTTCTGTAAATCAATTTGAGTTTTATCGATTAATTGAAGATGAAGAAACAGAAGAGATTAAAAAAGAAGCTGTTGATACAAAATATTTATATATTTTAGAAAATACAGTTTATTTAAAATCAGAATATTTAAATATATTAAAGAGTATCCAAAAAATGGATAAACAAAGTGTGTTCACATTTGAATTACAAACAAATGCAGGTCAACACACAATCACTATTAATTTATCAGATGATGAAAAACCATACATATACTCTGATAAAAATATAAAAACAAATTTCCATGATGATATTGTCTTTGGATTTGATTTATTTGGGGCAGAATTTGTATCGGTATCAGGTAATGGTATTAAAGATACTGATTATGTATTTGAGGGTGGTATCTTAACCATCAAAGTTGAGTACATCATTCGAACATTCCAAGAAAATTCAGCAAGAGATAACATTATTCTAACCTATCGATTTGAAGGTAAAATCCAAAATCAAGATGGTACTTCTAAATCAATTACATATTTGGGATTCATATCAATCAAAAAATAATGGACTAATTTCTTAGTCCATTTTTACTGTAATCTTGACATTATTAATGTCAATTAAATATAAACCATCTTTATCTTCTTTAAGATCATAAAGATTTTTCTTTAAATTTTCTTTGAAAGTTTCAAATCTAGCTTTTGGAACAAAAAGTTCATACGCTTTTAAACCAACGACATCATCAGGGTTGTTTGGAATATTTAAACCATTCCATACGTTAAATCCTAAATGATGGTGATATCCAGCATCACTTGAGAAGTGTGCTGCTGGTCCATAAGACATTGTTTCTTGGAACCCAAGGACACCTTCAAAAAAACGAATACCTTTATTTATATTAGAAACATGTAAATGCAGATGTCCCATAATTGTGCCTTCTGGAATTTTTTTGAAAGGTTCTCTCACTTGATTTTTAATTAAGTCTTCATAATCCATCGGTGCATTGACTGCTTGGTCAAATGGTGGCCAATCAGATGCTTTTCTATCGGCATAGATTTCAATACCATTACCATCTGGATCGTCTAAATATAAAGCTTCACTTATACCGTGGTCAGCACCACCAGTAACAGGTTGTCTTGTATGAATGAAATGCTGAATAATTTGGCCTAGGTAAGCCCTATTAGGTAATAAAATTGCGAAATGATAGAGTCCTGTTGTACGCATTTTAGGTCTTGCTAGCGGATTATAAATTAAGTGTACGAGTGGTTGATCTTGAAAGGTTCCTAAGGTATATAAATTGTCTTGTTTAGATATAAGTTTTAAGCCTAAACTGTTTTGGTAGAATGCTAAAGAGCGGTTAATATCTTTGACCATTATTGTAACGGTTTTGATATGCATAATATCATTTGAATGAAAGTTTTCCATAGAGTTTTTTCTCCTTTACTTCATTATATCAATTATGTGATTCATAAGGAAGAAGGCACCTTTGGGTAACCAAGTCACCCGATTGTTAAAACAGGCAATTGTGTGAAAGAATTTTAGTCAAAAAAATGATTGACACTCACTATCATTAATGATAGAATAATAACGCGTGTAAACACACCAGAGTGGAAGAATTTGATTCGTACCACATACTTATTAGAAGAAGGAGGTCGTGTTATGGCAGAGAAAAAAGTTGTCAAACAAGTTAAGCTACAAATTCCTGCAGGAAAAGCAACTCCAGCGCCACCAGTTGGTCCAGCACTAGGTCAAGCTCAAGTTAATATTCCTCAATTTGTCAAAATGTTTAACGACATGACACAAAACATGGTTGGTTATATCGTACCAGTTGTGATTTCAGTCTATGAAGACAGAACATTCTCAATTGTTACAAAAACACCACCAGCTTCTGACTTACTTAAGAAAGCAGCTGGCTTACAATCAGGCGCTAAAAACGCTAAGAAAGATAAAGTCGCTACAATCACTAAAGCTCAGTTAGAAGAAATCGCAAAGATGAAGATGCCTGACTTAAATGCATACACAGTCGAAGCAGCAATGAATATTATTGCGGGTACTGCAAAGCAAATGGGTATCGTCATTGCAGAATAATTTAGAAAGTTAAGACTTTTCTAAATTGTGGGAGGAAATCCCGTTATACCACATTTAGGAGGAACATATGAAAAAAGGAAAGAGATACTTAGAAGCTGCTAAGTTAGTCGATAAGACAGTTAAATACAGTGGTTTAGAAGCTACTGAATTAGCTAAGAAAACTTCAGTTACTAAGTTTGATGCTACCGTTGAAGTTGCCTTCCGCTTAAACGTTGACCCAAGAAAAGCTGACCAAAACTTAAGAGGTGCTATTAGCTTACCTCATGGTACTGGTAAATCAGTTAAGGTTATCGTTGTTGCAAAATCTGATAAAGCTAAAGAAGCTTTAGCAGCTGGTGCAGATGCGGCTGGTGATACTGAGTTAATCGAAAAGATCTCAGGTGGTTGGTTAGATTTCGACGTTATGGTTGCAACTCCAGATATGATGGCTCAACTAGGTAAATTAGGTCGTGTGCTTGGTCCTAAAGGATTAATGCCAAACCCTAAAACCGGAACTGTCACATTAGATGTTGCTAAAGCTGTACAAGAAATCAAAGCAGGTAAGATTGAATACCGTACTGATAAAGTTGGTAACATTCATGCCCCAATCGGTAAAACTTCATTCGATGCAGCTAAGTTACACGAAAACATGTTAGCTTTATACAACCAATTAATGCGTATTAAGCCAGCAACTGTTAAGGGTACTTACATCAAAAACATTACTGTTTCCACAACAATGGGACCTGGTATCCATGTTGATGAAAACAAAATCAAAAACTAATTATTCGCAACTTAGAAATTAACTTAAATTAAATATTGACCTAAGACAGTAGCCGATCGCAAGATCTTAATCTGCTACCGAGGAAAAATAAACCTGGAACTTATTTTCTCTCTTTTATGTCTTATGGATATTCAAAAGAGGGATTTTATTTTTTAACCGAAATAAAATCAAAAAGTATACACCTTACAAAGGAGGCACAAAATGAACAAAATCATTGCTAAAAAAGTTCAAGAAGTCGAAACTTTAGTTGAGAAATTCAAATCAGCTAAAACTGTAGTAGTCTTTGAATACAAAGGCTTATCTGTAGCAGACTTAACAACTTTAAGAATTGATCTTCATAAACAAAATATTGAAGTCAAAGTTTACAAAAACAATATTACACGTCGTGCCGCTGAAATCGCAGGTTTTAATCAATTAACAGAGTCGTTAGTTGGACCATTAGCAGTAGCTATCTCATATGAAGATGTTGTTGCACCAGCTAAGAGCATTGCAGACTTTGCTAAGAAGAATAAAACTGTAGTGATTAAATCAGGTGTTATTGAAGGTGAAGTTGTTGGTTCAGCAGGCATTAATGCACTTGCAAACCTACCATCAAGAGAAACTTTATTAACACAATTAGCGGCTGGATTATTAATGCCAGTAAAAGAATTATCAGTAGGTTTAAATATGCTTGCTGAAGGTTCAAATTAATAAGAAATCAATCAAAGGAGAATTAAAAATATGGCAAAATTAACTAAACAAGCTTTCGTTGAAGCTTTAAAAGAAATGTCTTTATTAGAAATCAAAGAATTAGTTGATGGCTTAAAAGAAGAATTTGGTATCGACCCAACTGCAGTTGCAGTTTCAGCAGCTCCAGCTGCTGCAGCCGCTGTAGAAGAAAAAACTGAATTCAACGTAATCTTAAAATCATTCGGTGATAAGAAGATTGAAGTTATCAAAGTTATGCGCGCAGTTACAGGCTTAGGCTTAGTAGAAGCTAAGGCTTTAGTTGAAACAGCTGATGCTGTTATCAAAGAAAAAGCTAAGAAAGATGAAGCTGAAAAAATTAAGGCTGACTTCGAAGCTGCTGGTGCAACAGTTGCAATCGTTTAATTTCTAAAACGAACATGAGTGAAAAACCTGAGGGAACCCCCTTGGGTTTTTTCACATCTTATAAGGAGGTAAAGATGAGTCATTATTTCATTAATGATGATAAATTAGACCATCAAGAATCTACGTACAACCTCACTTTATTTGGGATGAATTTAAAGCTTACCACAGATAAAGGTGTCTTCTCGAGAGATGGGTTAGATTATGGTTCTAAAACACTAATTGAAGCAATCCAAATTGATGAAAAAACAACCTCACTTTTAGACATGGGATGTGGTGTTGGCGTGATGGGGATTGTTTTAAAGAAACAATATCCAAGCTTAAAACTCACAATGTCAGATGTCAATTTAAGAGCAGTAGAGTTAGCTAAAAAGAACGCTTTGGCTAACAAAGTTGAAGCAAATATTTTAGCCTCTGATCTTTTCACTCAAATTGAAGATTCGTTTGATTTAATTATGTCGAATCCACCAATCAGAGCAGGTAAGAAAGTCATCTACACTTTATACGCTGATGCATACAAACATTTAAATAATGAAGGTAGTCTTTGGATTGTTGTAAGAAAACAGCAAGGTGCGAAGTCAACCATTGATTATTTAAAGACAATTTATCGTGAAGTGCTTGTACACACTAAAGATAAAGGATTTTATGTTATTCAAGCGATAAAATAACAGTATTTCATTTTCTTATTGACTACATTTAGAAATTTGTGGTAAAATTATAAAATGCATAGAAATGGTCTCTTTATATATATTTTAATATATAAAGTGGTTAAAAATGTTCCCTTAAAGAACGATAGGAGTGTGAATTCATGGGATATAAAACCGTTCCATACGGAAAAAAAGCAGAGCGTCGTAACTACTCAAAAATGTTACATCAGGTAGAATTACCAAATCTTATCGAGATCCAAACCACATCATTTCAAGAGTTCATCGAAACAGGTATCAATGAGTTATTAAAAGATATTTCCCCAATTGAAGGTCATAATGGGGATTTAAAGCTTTATTTTGAAGAAAGCTCTTTAGCTGAACCAAAATATTCAATCGGAGACGCAAAACGTCGCGATCTTAATTTCTCAAGACAATTATCTGCTCGTGTGAAACTTGAAAATGCGATTACCGGTGAGGTACGTGAGTCATCTGTATTAATGTGTGACTTACCAATGATGACTCCATCAGGTACATTCATTATTAATGGTGCTGAACGTGTTGTGGTATCTCAAATCGTCCGTTCAAGTGGTGTTTATTATACTTCTGAACTTGATAAAAAAATTAACGCGATTAAATATGCAGCACAAATCATTCCAACACGTGGTGCTTGGATTGAATTTGAACAAGGCTCCAAAGAGATTCTCTATGCAAAATTAGACAGATCTAAAAAAGTCCCAATGACTACTTTCATTAGAGCATTAGGATTTACAACTAAAAAAGAAATTGAAGAAACATTTGGTAAATCAAGTTTAATTTCATCTACATTTGAAAAAGATGAAGCTAAATCTCCAAATGATGCAGTTATTGATTTATATGCTAAATTACGCCAAGGTGAAAAAGTGCCAGCAGATGCTGCACGTGAATTCATCCGTTTAAGACTATTCGATCGTAGAAGATATGATCTTGCAGCTGTTGGACGTTATAAATTCAACAAAAAACTTGACGTGTTAGCGCGTGCTCAAGGTACATTCTTAGCTCAAGATATCTTACTTGCTGATGGTACAGTTATCAAAAAAGATACTGAAATCACTAAAGATATCGTTGATCTACTCGCTCAAAACCGTGATTCATTCCGTCGCGAAGTTATCGCTAAAGAAGATTCATTAGAAAATGAAACTCCAGAAGAAATCTTAGCTGTTACATTACCAGATGGTGGTGACATGCTATATGCTAAAGAAAATATTGCAAACTTAAAAACAGGTGAAGTTTTAGTTAAGAAAAATGAACCAATCACTGATGAAGTCTTATCTACATTACGCAAGAATAGACATTCAATCGATGAAAAAGTTATTAAATATTTCTTAAATGAAGACATCTATAAGAAAGAATCAACAAGACGTGGCGTTTACGCTGAAATTCTTGATGTTTATGTTTACGATGACAATGGTGATAAATCATCAGTGATTCGTTTAATTGGTAATGACCAAACAGAAAACAAAGAACATATCGTCTTATCAGATATTGTTGCAGCAATCTCTTACTACTTAAACCTTTATGATGGTTTAGGTGCTATTGATGACATCGACCACTTAGGTAACCGTCGTTTACGTTTAATCGGCGAACTCTTAAAGAACCAATTCAGAATTGGTTTAGCAAGAGCTGAGAAGAACATCAAAGACAAAATGTCTACAACAAACTTTGCTGATGCAACTCCTTCAAACATTATGAATATGACACCACTTGTTGGTGCGATTAAGACTTTCTTTGGTTCATCTCAATTGTCACAATTCATGGATCAAATCAACCCACTTGCTGAATTAACTCAAAAACGTAGAGTATCAGCATTAGGTACGGGTGGTATCGCAAGAGACCGTGCCGGCGTTGAAGTCCGTGACGTCCACAACTCACACTATGGTCGTCTATGTCCAATTGAAACACCAGAAGGTCCATCAATCGGTTTAATCTCATCACTTGCAACATACGCTAAAGTTGACAAATATGGATTCATCCAAACACCATTCTTAAAAGTTGTTAAGAATGAAAAAGGTGAACCAATGGTTACGCAAGAATATGTATACCTAACTGCAAACGAAGAACAAGATCAAGTTATTGCGTCTGCAGCTTCACCAGTTAATGAAGACGGTACATTCATTGAAAACCGCGTGATTGCAAGATCTAACGGTGAAACTGCGATCTTTGATGCAAGCAATGTTACTTACATGGACGTCAGCCCTAAACAGTTAGTATCTGTTGCGACTGCATCAATTCCGTTCCTAGAACACGACGACGCATCACGTGCCTTAATGGGTGCGAACATGCAACGTCAAGCAGTGCCACTTTTACAACCAACATCACCAATCGTAGGTACTGGTATTGAATACCGTGCTGCTAAAGACTCAGGTGCTGTAGTTGTTGCTCAAACATCAGGTTATGTAACTTATGTTGATGCTAAGAAAATTATTATTACTAAAGAACCAATTGAAGATATTAAAGTAGCTGGTCAACCAATTTATACAGTTGGTGGTGAATTTAATTACGCAATTGCTAAGAAATTATATGATTATGGTCTAGGTGAAAATGAAACTTATGAATTAATCCAATTCTTAAGATCAAACCAAGACACATTAATCTTACAAAGACCAATCGTTGCACAAGGTGAGTGGATTGATAAAGGCGATGTTATCGCTGATGGTCCATCTACTGATAAAGGTGAACTTGCCCTTGGTCGTAACGTTACTGTTGCCTTCATGACTTGGGAAGGTTATAACTATGAAGACGCCGTTATTATGTGCGAAGACTTAGTTAAAAATGACGTGTATACTTCAATCCATATCGATGAATATGAAATTGAAACACGTGATTTAAAACAATCAAATGGTAAAGAAGAAATTACAAGAGAAATTCCAAACGTTGGACAAGAAGCTGTTAAATACTTAGATGAACGCGGTATTATCGTACCTGGTTCTGAAGTAAAAGAAGGCGATATCTTAGTTGGAAAGATTACACCAAAAGGTGCATTTGAACCAACACCACAAGAAAAACTTATCCATGCAGTTATTGGAGATAAAGCAAAAGAATTCCGTGATTCATCACTACGCGTACCACACGGTGGCGGTGGTGTTGTTCAATCTGTTCAATATTTCAGTAAGAAAAATGGAGATCAATTACCTCCAGGCGTAAATGAACAAATTCGTGTTTATATCGCTAAGAAACGTAAGATTACTGAAGGGGACAAAATGGCAGGTCGCCATGGTAATAAAGGGGTTATCTCTAAAATCTTACCAAGAGAAGATATGCCATACTTAGCAGATGGTACACCAGTTGACATCATGTTAAACCCATTAGGGGTTCCATCTCGTATGAACATCGGACAAATCTTAGAAATTCACTTAGGTATCTCAGCTAAACGCTTAGGTATCAAAGTTGCAACACCAGTCTTCGATGGTGTTACTGACGAAGACTTAAAAGAAATCATGAAGGATGCTGGTATTGAACCAGACGGTAAAACAACACTTTATGATGGACGTACTGGTGAGGCTTATCAAAACCGTATTTCAGTTGGTGTCATGTATATGATCAAACTGTCACACATGGTTGACGATAAACTTCATGCTAGAAACGTCGGTCCATATACTTTAGTAACGCAACAACCAATGGGTGGTAAAGCTCAAAATGGTGGTCAACGTTTCGGGGAAATGGAAGTTTGGGCATTATATGCTTATGGTGCTGCACATACATTACAAGAAATGTTAACTGTTAAATCAGATGATATGCTTGGTAGAAATAAAGTATACTATGCAATCACTCACGGTCAACCAATTCCAAAAGCATCAATTCCTGAATCATTCCGAGTATTAACTCGTGAATTACAAGCTTTAGGATTATATGTTGAATTAGTTGATGCAACAACTGGTGAAAACGAAGCGACTAAGAGCTTAGTTGACACTACGAAAGGCTTAAACAAAGGAGGGTTTAGATAATGTCTAGCAAAGAAATTCTATCATTACCAGTAGAACAACTTAAACTTTCCCAAAAGGCCTTAGAAAGATTAAAACTCTCAGGTATTGACCGTTTAGAAGATTTCAATACGTTCAATATTAAAGAACTACAATCTTTACTATCCGACTCTTTTGAAGAAGTTTTACCAACTTTAGTCTTTTACAAATTACCAAGAAAGGTTAGTGATTTATCACTATCTTCTGAAGCAGTTTCAGTTTTAGAAACTGTTGGTATTAGAGACTTAGAAGCTTTATTAAAGTATGACCGCCATGCGTTATATCATATCTTTGATAAAGATGATTTCCTACTTAAGGAAATGAATGACTTATTCGAACTTTATCAACAAGAACCATTATCAGAAGTTGAACATCTACATGGTGAACATGAAGAAGTAGCTCCTGTTGTGTTAGTTGATGATGTTGAATCAAGAATTAATATTAATGTAGAACCTATTAGAAAAGGTTATGGTTCAAGAACATTTACACACTTCAAGATCAGATTAGCTTCTCCAGAAGAAATTAGAAACTGGTCTTATGGTGAAGTTGTGAATCATGAAACTATTAACTATCGTACATCTAAACCTGAACCAGGTGGATTATTCGATGAACGTATCTTTGGACCAACCAGAGATTATCAATGCGCATGTGGTAAGAAACAAACCGTTAATAAAGGTCAAATCTGTCCAAAATGTGGTATTGAAATTACTGAATCTAAAGTACGTCGTGAAAGAATGGGTCACATTAACTTAGAAGCTCCAGTTGTTCACACTTGGTATTTAAAGAACTCACCTTCACGCCTTGCAATCCTTTTAGGTATTAAAGCAAAATCGTTAGAAGAAGTTGTTTACCATGCAGCTTATATTGTTACAGATCCAGGTTCGAACACACCATTAACTAAGAAACAAATCTTAACAGAGCAAGACTATTCAGCGCTTGTTGAAGAATACGGTAATAGATTTACAGCACTTACTGGTGCAGAAGCTGTTAAAAAATTACTTCAAGAGTTAGACTTAGACAAAGAAGTTAAACAATTAAGAAGAAGATTAAAGACAGCGTCTAAACAAAAACGCGATCGTATCATTAAGAGACTTGAAGTTGTTGAATCATTCAATGCATCAGACAATAAACCTGAATGGATGGTTATGGATGTTATTCCTGTCATCCCACCAGATTTACGTCCGATGGTTCCACTTGATGGTGGTCGTTTCGCAACAACTGACCTTAATGACTTATATCGTCGTATCTTAAACCGTAATAACCGTTTAAAGAAACAAAAAGAACAAAATGCACCTCGCTTAATTACTAAGAACGAAAAACGTATGTTACAAGAAGCAGTTGATGCTTTATTTGACAACGCTAAACGTGGTAAGAAAGCAGCTGTTGAAAGAAATCGTCACTTAAAATCATTATCAGATCTTTTACGTGGTAAACAAGGTCGTTTCCGTCAAAACTTACTTGGTAAACGTGTTGACTACTCAGGACGTTCAGTAATTATTGTTGGTCCAGACTTAGAAATGTACCAATGTGGTATTCCACGTGAAATGGCATTAATCTTATTCAAACCATTCATCTTAAGAGAATTACAAATTATGACTGGTGCTGAAAAGAAAAATGCGAATGCTAAATATGAAAAACGTGATGAAGATACTTGGAAGGCATTAGAAAAGGTTGTTCGTGAACATCCAGTGCTATTAAACCGTGCCCCAACACTTCACAGACTTGGTATTCAAGCATTTGAACCTAAATTAATTGATGGTAAAGCGATCCGACTTCACCCACTTGTTACACCAGCGTTCAATGCTGACTTCGACGGTGACCAAATGGCGGTTCACGTACCACTTTCACCAGAAGCACAAGCAGAAGCAAGACTTTTAATGTTAGCTTCTAACAACATCTTAAACCCTAAAGATGGTAAACCAGTTGTTACACCATCTCAAGACATGGTTTTAGGTAACTATTACTTAACAATCGAAGAAAGATTAGATCGTCAATTCACTGATGCTGCTAAACAAGCAAGACACGATGAATTACATAGAAACGAAGGTAAATTCTTCGCATCTATCGAAGAAGCTAAACTTGCTTACGAACACAAAGAAATTACATTACATACACGTATCATTCTTCGCCCTGAAACAGTAAAACATACATTTACTGCTGAGCAAATGAACATGTATTTAGTCACTACATTAGGTAAGTTAATCTTTAACAGTATCTTACCTGAAACATTCCCTTATGTGAATGAACCAACATCTAAGAACTTAGAAGTTCAAACACCAGATGTTTACTTCATTAAAAAAGGTGAAAATCCAAAAGAAGCATTAAAATCAATTCCATCACCAGAACCATTTAAGAAGAAATTCTTATCACTTGTTATTGCCAGAGTATTTAAGTTATTCCACATTTCAGAAACTTCTAAGATGTTAGACAAACTTAAAGACTTAGGATTCAAGTATTCAACAGTTGCTGGTATTACAATTTCATTTGCTGACATCAATGTTTATTCTAAGAAGAAAGCTTTAATTGATGACACAGAAGAACAAGTAAACCAAATTGAAGAATGGTATGAAGATGGTCTCTTAACAGAATCAGAACGTAAAAAACTTGTTATCGACAAATGGACTGAAGTACGCAGTAAGATCCAATCTGGATTAATGAGTGAATTTGATAAGGACAACAACATCTTCATGATGTCTGACTCAGGTGCCCGTGGTAACGTATCTAACTTTACACAGTTAGTCGGTATGCGTGGTCTGATGAGTAACCCTAAAGGGGAAACTATTGAAGTCCCAGTTCAATCATCATTCCGTGAAGGTTTAACCGTATCAGAATTCTTCATCTCAACCCACGGTGCCCGTAAAGGTTCTACCGATACTGCGTTAAAGACTGCGGAATCTGGTTACTTAACACGTCGTTTAGTCGACGTATCACAAGATGTCATCATTGTTGAAGACGATTGTGGTAGCGAACATGGTATTTATGTTGAAGCTATCAAAGATGAATCAGGTAAAGAAGTTGTTTCTCTACATGATAGAATCCATGGTAGATTCTCAGCTAAAGACATTATTAATCCAAATACAGGTGAAGTACTCGTTAAACGTAATGAGTTAATCACTGATGAAATCGGATATGAAATTGTTAAAGCTGGATTTGAAAAAGTTGAAATTAGATCAGTACTTTCATGTAACTCTAAACATGGTATCTGTGCGAAAGACTACGGTATCAATCTTGCTACTAACCAATATGTTGAAGTTGGGGAAGCAGTTGGGGTTGTCGCAGCTCAATCAATCGGTGAACCTGGTACTCAGTTAACCATGCGTACATTCCACACCGGTGGTGTTGCCTCTGGTGCCGATATTACACAAGGTCTTCCACGTATTCAAGAGTTATTTGAAGCACGTAATCCAAAAGGTAAAGCAATTATCTCTGAAGTTTCAGGTAAAGTTAAAGAAGTATCTCGTAAAGGTGGTTCATACATCATTACAGTACTTGATGAAGCAAGTAAGAATCAAGATGAATCATCTAAGGAACACAAGTATACACTTGATCCAAACGTTGAATCACTTGTTAAGAAAGGTGATAAGATTAAAGCTGGTCAAAAACTATCAGCTGGTTCTATCAATCCTAAAGAACTCTTACGTGCAACAGACGTTGAAGCTGCATCTAAGTATATCTTAGCTGAAGTTCAAAAAGTTTACCGTGCACAAGGGGTAGAAATTTCTGACAAACACGTTGAGGTTATCATCCGTCAAATGTTAAGAAGAATCGTTGTCGTCGTTGAAGGTGACACTGAACTCTTACCAGGTACAGAAGTTTCAATCGCTGAATTCATGCATGCAAATAAACAAGCTATGGAAAAACGCGGCCGTCTAGCTGTTGGTCGTCCAATCCTACTTGGTATTACACGTGCATCCTTACGTAGTGACTCATTCTTATCTGCTGCATCATTCCAAGAAACAACTCGTATCTTAACAGATGCTGCAATTAAAGGTAAGAGAGATGAATTACATGGTCTTAAAGAAAACGTCATTATTGGTGGCTTAATCCCTGCTGGTACTGGTGTGCTCCAAGAAAAAGATTTCTTCTATGACAAACCTGCTCAAATTATCGAAGAATACGAAGAATTAGACTAATACATATTAAATAAGATCAATCGACAGATTGGTCTTTTTTATTGTTATTATTTTGAAAATAAAAATGCCTCATGATAAAATGAGGCCAAAGAGGGGGATTGGAATGAAATTAGCTAAAATTGGTATTTATTTTTTACTTGCAGCACTTGTATTAGATATGGTATTTAAATTAAGTCAATTTTTTGAACCAAACTGGGAAGCAGATGTACACCTTTATCCTTTTGGACTTATATGGGACTATTTCTTAGTTGGTGTAACTTTACTTGAAGTCATAGGTCTTATCTATCTTGCAGTAAGCCAAAGAAAAGACACAAAATTTAGAAATGTATCGATCATGCTTGCATTTACATTAGTTTTAGAAACATATAATTTTACAGCTGACTATTACGCTACTGCATTAAATCTTTATATGGCAATTTATAGTGTTACAACGGTTTTAATTATTATTTCATCATTCTTATTTGGATCACTCTTTAAACAAAAAGTAGATGACCAAGGTAAGAACTGGGTAAATTACTATTACATTTTATATTTTGCAAGTTTAATTCTTTACTTTGGAAATAACGTGATTCCAGGCTTTAGTGAGGTAGGTTTCTATTTATATACAATGGTTAAATTTGCGATATCATTTACACTTGCAGCAATTTTATTCAAGAGCCATCAATTCCTAAATACAAAGTGGAAATTCTAATAAGACATATAACCAATCGATTTCGATTGGTTTTTTCTTTGTCGTTTTATGATAAAATAACTCTCGCGAGGTATATCAAATGGATTTTTTCAAAAAAGCAGGCCTAACTTTTTTCATTTTGGCTGCAATATCAAGTTTAGTTTTTAATTTAGTGATTGTTGTGTTTCCTGAAGGATTTTTAAGTATTGAGAATCTAGACCCTACAAACTTGCAAGTTTTTTGGATGTTTATGACGTTAATTTTTTCAGCGCTAGGGAGTGTGTTTTTCACAATTGGTGAAAAACGTGATCTTTATTTTTTATCAACAGGTTTTATATCTGTTTTAGTAAGACTCTTTATGATTGGTTTCCACTTTATAATTTTTCTAAATCAAGGTGCTTCATATTTGGCAATGTTAGAAACCTATCTTTATCCATTGTTCATCTTAGATTTGTTGCTGGTTCTTGGATTATTAAGAAGAGTCGACAAGAAAAAAACAGTTGTACACCTCTTGTTCATCTTACTAAGTGTCATTTGGTATAGTGTGATTTTAATGAATATTAAGATTCCTGAAAACATGTTACTTATCTCAGAACTCAATAGTTATGTTGAAATTATTTTAGCTTCAATGTTAGTCTCTATTTATTATTTAAGTAAAGATTGGTATAGAGGTTCATTAATTCTTCGAAAATAGATGCAAAACTTGAAAAAACAATTGAAAAAGTATATAATATAGTTCGGCATATCTATATTGTCGGGTTGAAGTATTCAGGGAGAGAATACTTACGGCCTGAATATCAATAAAAGGAGCGATTAGGGAATCGCTCCTTTTCTTTTTCTATATAATATATATAAAGGAGAAATGCTTATGTTTTTATATGAAAAAGGAAGAATCTTCCAAAACGATAGTGAGGGTAAAATGCAAGCAGAAATCACCTATAAAGAAAAAGGTGATCTTTATTATGCAGACCATACCTTTGTAGACCCAGCATTACGTGGTGGTGGGCTTGCTATGAAGTTAGTGGATGCACTTGTTGATCTTGCAAAAGAAAATGGAAAGAAGATTGTACCAATTTGTCCATACGTTGTTGAACTCTTTAATCGTATGGAAGCAAAGTATAGTTTTATTTGGCATAAAGCTGAATGATGCTTAGATTAGATGGTTTTGGTTTATTTGTCAATGATATGGCAAAGATGATCACTTTTTATCGTGATGTCCTTGGTTTTGAAATTAAAGAATCAATAGATACAGAACATGTTTATTTAATTAAAGATGATACACTATTTTTACTTTATGGAAGAAACTCAATTGAAGCTTTGACAAGGTCTAAGTTCAATTATGCAAAAGGTATATCTGGACATATGGAGATTGCACTTTATGTCGATACTTTTGACGATGTAGATTTATATTATCAAAAACTATTAAAAGCAGATTTTGAAATTGTTACAGAACCAGAAACCATGCCATGGGGGCAACGTACCTTTTACTTTGCAGATCCTGAAGGAAATTTAATCGAAATTGGTTCATTCAATAAGCCTTTTAGAAGATAAAATAGACCACCAACAAATGGTGGTTTTTTTGTGAGAATTGGTGTAATTTAGAAATTATTTTGTTGACTTTTGTATACATAAAATATATAATAAAGAAGGTGTGATTGAAACATCACAAACTAAATTAACTAAATGGCTTCACGAAGCCGAAATATGAAAAATGAAACACTTGGATATGTGTTTCAGGAAAGGAAATGTATTCATGCCTACTATATCACAACTTATCTCAAAGAACATTCGTACAGATAAGAAGTATAAGAGTAAATCACCAGCTTTACAATACGGTTTCAACACTTTAAAGAAAGCTGATTCAAATTATGCTTCACCACAAAAACGTGGGGTTTGTACTCGTGTTACAACAATGACTCCAAAGAAACCGAACTCAGCACTTCGTAAATATGCCCGTGTTCGTTTATCAAATGGAACTGAAGTAACAGCTTATATCCCAGGTGTAGGACACTCATTACAAGAACACAGCGTCGTATTAGTACGCGGTGGACGTGTTAAAGACTTACCAGGGGTTAGATATCATATCGTTCGTGGTACTTTAGATGCGACTGGTGTTGCTAACCGTAAACAAGGTCGTTCTAAATATGGTGCTAAACGTCCTAAAGCTGGCGCAGCTGCAAAACCAGCAGGAAAGAAATAAGAATTTAAAACTCTAATAAAAAATCATTCGAAAGGAAGAAGGTGAACAAGATGCCACGTAAAGGACATGTTGTTAAACGCGATGTATTACCAGATCCTATTTACAATTCAAAACTCATCACTAAAGTAATCAATAGTATTATGGAAGAAGGTAAAAAAGGGACTGCACAAAGTATTTTATACGGTGCATTCAATCGCATTAAAGACCAAACTGGTCGCGAACCAATGGATGTATTCACTGAAGCAATGAATAACATCTCACCTATCTTAGAAGTTAGAGCACGTCGTATCGGCGGTCAAAACTATCAAGTTCCAGTTGAAGTTAGACCAGAAAGAAGACAAGCGCTCGCTTTAAGATGGTTAACACAATACGCTAAAAAACGCCATGAGAAAACTATGGAAGAAAAATTAGCAAAAGAAATTATCGATGCGTCACAAGGCTTAGGTGCTTCTGTGAAAAAACGCGAAGAAACGCATAAGATGGCGGAAGCAAACCGTGCGTTTGCTCATTACCGCTGGTAATAAGGAGATATCTATATGCCACGTCAATATTCATTAGAAAAAACACGTAATATCGGTATCATGGCTCACATTGATGCGGGTAAAACGACTACTACCGAACGTATTTTATACCATACAGGTAAAATCCATAAGATTGGTGAAGTTCATGACGGAGCTGCAACTATGGACTGGATGGAACAAGAACAAGAACGTGGGATTACAATTACATCAGCAGCAACTACTGCAGTGTGGAAAGATCACCGTGTTAATATCATTGACACCCCAGGACACGTCGACTTTACAGTTGAAGTTTCTAGATCACTACGCGTATTAGATGGTGCTGTTACAGTTATTGATGCTCAAGCAGGTGTTGAACCTCAAACAGAAACTGTTTGGAGACAAGCTACTGAGTATAAAGTTCCAAGAATTGTTTACGTTAATAAAATGGATAAAATTGGTGCAGACTTCAAGAATGCAATCAAGACTATCTTAAACCGCTTAGGTGTTAAAGCAAATGCAATCCAATTACCTATTGGATCAGAATCAGATTTCAACGGTATTGTTGACTTAGTCGAAATGACTGCAGTTCAATATACTGGTGATGCTGATGAAACAACAAAATCAATCGAAATCCCAGCTTACATGATGGATGAAGTTAAAAAAGCAAGAACTGATTTAATCGAAGCTGTTGCTGAATTCGATGAAGAATTAATGATGTCTTATTTAGAAGGCGAAGAAGTAACAGTTGAAATGTTAAAACGTGCAATCCGCACAGGTGTTCTAGCAGTTCAATTCTTCCCAGTCGTTTGTGGATCATCATTCAAAAATAAAGGTGTTAAGAAAGTGTTAGATGCCGTTATCAACTATCTACCTTCACCACTTGACATCCCACCGGTAATCGGTCACAATTCAGACGGTGTTGAAATTATTAGACACGCAGATGATGAAGAACCATTTACTGCATTAGCATTTAAAGTTATGACAGACCCATTCGTTGGTAAGTTAACATTCTTCCGTGTGTACTCAGGTAAAATTACTTCAGGTTCATACGTTAAGAATACAACTAAAGATGAAAGAGAAAGATTCGGTCGTATTCTACAAATGCATGCGAACAATCGTCAAGAAATTTCTGAAATTTACGCAGGTGATATCGCTGCTGCAGTTGGTTTAAAAGTCACTACAACAGGTAACACTTTAGCTTTAGAAAATGATGATATTATCTTAGAATCAATGAACTTCCCTGAACCGGTTATCGAAGTTGCGGTTGAACCAAAAACTAAGAATGACCAAGATAAGATGGGTAACGCTTTAGCAAAACTTGCTGAAGAAGATCCAACTTTCAGAACTTATACAAACACTGAAACTGGCCAAACAATTATTGCTGGTATGGGTGAATTACACTTAGAAATTATTGTAGACCGTATGAGACGTGAATTCAAAGTTGAAGCAAACGTCGCAGAACCTCAAGTTTCTTACCGTGAAACAATTACTCAAGCTGCACAAATTGAAGCGAAATTCGTTCGTCAGTCAGGTGGACGTGGTCAATATGGTCACGTTGTGATCAACTTCGAACCAAATCCTGGTAAAGGCTTTGAATTCGTAGATAAGATCGTTGGTGGTGTAATCCCTCGTGAATATATCCCATCAGTTCAAAAAGGCTTAGAAGAAGCTTTACAATCTGGTGTGCTTGCTGGTTTCCCAATCGTAGACCTTAAAGCAACATTAACATTCGGTTCATACCATGAAGTCGACTCATCAGAAATGGCATTCAAAGTTGCTGCGTCTATGGCGTTAAAAGATACTAAGACTAAAGCTGGTGCTGTGATCTTAGAACCTATCATGGATGTCGAAGTTGTTACACCTAACGACTATGTTGGTAACGTCATCGGTGACATTACTTCACGTCGTGGTCGTCTTGAATCACAAGAAGGCCGTGGTAACGCAATCGCTATCCGTGCATTCGTTCCACTTTCTGAAATGTTTGGTTATGCAACGTCACTTCGTTCAAACACTCAAGGACGTGCAACATTCGTAATGCAATTTGATCACTACGAACGTGTACCTAAATCAATTCAAGAAGAAATTATGAAAAAACGCGGTTCAAACTAATCCGCTTCACAAAAAATTAGTATTATGATAAAATAATCATGATTAAAATATGATTTTAAAACGAAAATTATAGGAGGATTTTGCAGTCATGGCAAAACAAAAGTTTAACAGAACAAAACCCCATGTTAACGTTGGTACAATCGGCCACGTAGACCATGGTAAAACTACTTTAACTGCTGCTATTACTACTGTATTAGCTGGCAAAGGTCTTGCTGAAAAGAGAGACTACACACAAATTGATGCTGCTCCAGAAGAAAGAGAACGCGGTATTACAATTAATGCTGCTCACGTTGAATATGAAACAGCAACTAGACACTACGCTCACGTAGACTGCCCAGGACACGCTGACTATGTTAAAAATATGATTACTGGTGCCGCTCAAATGGACGGTGCTATCTTAGTTGTATCAGCAGCGGATGGTCCAATGCCACAAACTCGCGAACACATCTTATTATCACGCCAAGTTGGTGTGCCTAAGTTAGTTGTTTTCTTAAACAAATCAGACTTAGTTGAAGATGCTGAATTATTAGACTTAGTTGAAATGGAAGTACGTGAATTACTTTCAGAATACGATTTCCCAGGAGATGACATTCCAGTTATCCGTGGTTCAGCTTTAGGTGCTTTAAATGGTGAACCTCAATGGGTTGCTAAAGTAGAAGAATTAATGGCTGCTGTTGATGCTTACATCGACACTCCAGTTCGTGCTACTGACAAACCATTCATGATGCCAGTAGAAGACGTATTCACAATTACAGGTCGTGGTACAGTTGCTACAGGTCGTGTTGACCGTGGTATCGTTAAAGTTGGTGACCAAGTAGAAATCGTTGGTATCCGTGATACTAAGAACACTACAGTTACTGGCGTTGAAATGTTCCGTAAATTAATGGATCAAGCTGAAGCAGGTGACAACATCGGTACTTTATTACGTGGTGTTGACCGTTCAGAAGTTGAACGTGGCCAAGTATTAGCTAAGCCAGGTTCAGTTAAACCACACAGCAAATTTACAGCTCAAATCTACGTATTATCAAAAGAAGAAGGTGGTCGTCACACTGCATTCTTCTCAAACTACCGTCCTCAATTCTACTTCCGTACAACTGACATCACTGGTATCATTACCTTAAACGAAGGTACTGAAATGATTATGCCTGGTGACAACGCTGAAGTTACAGTTGAATTAATTCACCCAATCGCTATCGAAGAAGGTACAAAGTTCTCAATCCGTGAAGGTGGAAGAACTGTTGCATCTGGTTCAGTAGTTAAAGTTATTGAATAATTAACTTAAAAATTAGAGACTTCCTTGGAAGTCTCTTTTTTTACTTTAGTGGTATAATTAAATAAAAAATAAAGGATTATTTTAAAGTTATGATCATAGACACACATATCCATCTCAATATGAAAGATTATAATGATGACTTAGACCAACTACTAGAAAATGCAAAATTAGCTGGTGTTGAGAAAATGATTGTTGTTGGTATGGATAAATATCACAATAAAAAAGCAGTAGAACTATCTAAAAAATATCCGAATTTATATGCATCCGTAGGTATTCATCCGGTTGATGTTGGTAAACTCACCTTAGATGATGTGATGCCTTATGTGAACCATAAAAAGGTTGTAGCAATTGGAGAAACAGGTATCGATCTTTATTGGAATAAGGATAATTTAGAACTTCAACAACAAGAATTTATTAAACAAATTGAACTTGCGATTAAATTGGATAAACCAATTATTATTCATACTAGAAATTCATTTAATGAAGCTTTCGAATGTGTGAAACCGTATATTGGACGCCTTCGTGGTGTATTCCATTCATTTTCTTCTAATTTAGAAGATGCAAAAAAATGTATAGATGCTGGATTTTATATTGGTATTGGTGGTGTTGTTACATTCAAAAAAGCACTTGAACTTCAAGAAATTGTAACTCATATTGATCTTTCTCATATGTTAATTGAAACGGACGGTCCATTTTTAACACCACATCCTTATCGTGGTAAAAGAAATGAACCAGCCTATAATAAACTTATTGCAGAAAAAATCGCTGAATTAAAAGGTGTTTCATTTGAAGAGGTATGTAAAATCACCACTTTAAATGCGACAAACCTTTTTGGATTGGAGAACTTATGAAAAAAATACTTTCACTCATTTTAATTTCAATGCTTGTATTCACACTTGCAGGTTGTGATTTAGATGAATATCTTTCAAATTTAAGACCAGATGTATATGCCCCAGCAGTAACAGAAGAAGAAGCTGAATTTATCGCAATGGTTCAAGAATTAGAAACCGCCGTCGTTGCGATTGAAAATACACAAGATAACAACCAATCACGTCGTGGTAGTGGTGTTATTGTCAAAGTTGAAGCGGCACTATTAACAAATGTTTATACAGTACTTACAAGTCAATGGGTTGTAGAAGATGCATTATCTCTTAATGTTTATGTATCGAGCATTCAAAGTTATCCAGGTGTTATTTTAAATTATCAGGCAGAATACGATGCAAATAGTGATATTGCAGTGGTTACTTTTGAAACAAATAGAGAATTAGGTGTTATTGAATTAAATGAATTTGATGATTCAATTGAATTACTCAAAACAAGAGAAATCTTCTCAATTGGTACACCAATTACTTTAGGTTATTTCAATTATGTCACAAATAAAGCATTAATCATGGGTAATCAAGGCAATATTTTAATCCATGGAACAAATCTTAATTATGGTCAAATTGGTTCACCACTATTCTTAAAATCAACAGGTCAGTTGATTGGTATTAATACGAAATATTCAACAACTGCAGGTAGCCAACAACGTCCTGAGGTTTTAATCAACCATGCACTATTTGTAAATAGAGTCATTGAACTTGTTGAAGGGTACTTATAATCTATGAAAAAAATCTTAAGTTTATTTTACTTAGGATGCTTTATCTTTCTACTTGTAGGTTGTATTCCAAAACCGATTGAACATCCTGAAAGAGAACATCCAACAGTACTTCAATTTCAGACATTGACGAATAACCTCAAAGCCTCTACAGTGGCTTTACTAGGTCATTACATGGAATTTGATTTAGGACTTGGTAGTGGCAGTATTTTCCATCGTGAAGAAGTTCCTGGTGGCTATCTTTATTATGTTGTAACGAATAATCACGTTGTTGATGGTGTGACACACGTGAAGGTTCAAACGGCATTTGATCGTATTGAACTTGGTGACATTTATGCATATCCAACAGGCACATCGATTCCTGATCATGAAGATATCGCAATTGTCAGATTTATGAGTGAATTTGACTACCCAATGATTGATATAATTCCACTTCAAGAAGAAAATATGCGCATACAAGTTACAAAGGGTATGACAGTCTTTGGCATTGGGACACCAATTAATGAAGCAAATTTTAACCTTGTAACAAACTTAGGTATCGTTTCAGGTATTGATTCAATGTTTATTGGACATACTGCAAATATTAATCCAGGTAATTCGGGTGGACCACTCTTTTCATATGATGGTACATTTATTGGTATTAATACACAAAGAATTGAAAAGTATTATGGTGAAACAGTATATTTAATGGCTGAAGCTATTCATGTAAATCAAGTTGCTAAAATGATTGAAACAAGATTAAATGCAGTGACACCAAAACTTGGTGTACATTTAGTTGCATCAACTGACTTTTTATCAACAAATTATGTTGAATGGTTCGGTGAACGTGCACAAGATTTTATTGCAGCTGATAAAATTGACACTGACTATGAAGGTATCGTTATTATTGATATCAATTCAACCAGACCTTCTTATGGTCAATTTGAAATTTATGATTTGATTACACATTTTGAAAATCAACCAGTAACTAAGAATGAAGAGTTAATTGGTTTAATTGGCGAGGTGAAAAGTGGTATGACTTATCATTTCACAGTGAGAAGATTTGATCAGAATTTAGGTCAATACAAAAACGTCGTTGTTACGGTCGAAATTCCATGAGAGCAATTCTTGAGTATTTATTAAAACGAAAAGAAACTATTAGTTTTGCAGAATCAATGACAGGTGGTGCACTTGCAGCAAGTTTTATTAAAAACTCTAATGCAAGTCTATCTTTAAAAGAAAGTTTTGTTGTGTATTCAAATGAGGCAAAACAAAAATATTTAAACATTGATCCTAAACTTATTGAAATGTATGATGTTGTTTCAAGTGAAGTTTGTGAAGCGATGGTAAGAAACTTACATCTTTTAACAAATAGAACACTTTGTATCGCAACAACAGGTTATGCAGAAAGAAAAAATCCTAATCTTTGTTACTTTGGAATGTATTATCAAGGTGAGGTTTATATTCAAAAATTAGTATTTGAAGATCAAAAATCTCGTGAAGAAAATATTGATACCACAGTCTCATACATTGTAGAATTCATCAAAAAAACATTGAAAATTTAGTTGTTTTAAATAACATTTCATGTTATAATTTAAAGGCATGTAAAAATGCAGATCCTTGTCAGAAATGACCAGAGACCAAAAGGAGGTTAAAGAATGAGAAAGTACGAACTTATGTACATCGCGAATCCAACGTTAGATCCAGAAGCATTAAAACGTCTGGTTGCTGATTTAAGTAATGTTGTTACATCAAACGGTGGTAACATCTTAGAACTTAAAGAAATCGGCTTAAAAGATTTAGCGTACGAAATCAATCATCATAGAAAAGGCTACTATGTATGGATGTTAGTGGAAACTACACCTGCAGGTATCGCTGAATACAAACGTGTGATTGAAATTACTGAAACAGTGATTCGCCACATCGAAGTAAAAGAAGGGGAATAACATGATTAATAAAGTCGTTCTTGTCGGAAGAATTACCAAAGAAGTAGATTTAAGAGCAGTCGCAGGTGGTGGCAGTGTCACTCAATTTACCTTGGCTGTAAATCGTAATTTTACATCTGCAAATGGTGAGCGACAAGCAGATTTCATTTCATGTGTTGCCTGGAGAAATACAGCTGAATTCATGAAGAAATTCGTGAAGAAAGGTGCCTTATTAGGCATCGAAGGTCGTATTCAAACCAGAACTTATGAAGACGCAAACGGTAGAACCGTTTATGTAACAGAAGTTGTATGTGATAATGTACAACTCTTAGAATCTAAAGGTGATTCTAATTCTAATGGTGAATACGAAGCTAAGAGCAACGAAAAAGAACAAGATGAATTCTATGAAACATCTAAACAACTCGTTGCAGACGATGATCTACCATTCTAGAAAGGACTAAAAAAATGCAAGACAGACCAAAACGTGGTGGCTTTAAAAAGCGCAAAAAGGTATGTTATTTTACAGCAAATAAATTCACTCATATTGACTTTAAAGATACTGAATTATTAAAGAAATTTATTACAGAACGCGGTAAAATCTTACCAAGACGTGTAACAGGTACTTCAGCTAAATGGCAACGTCCATTAGCAGTAGCTATCAAGAGAGCACGTCATATGGCATTAATCCCATTCGTAAAAGAATAATTAAAATATACATTTATCCCCAATTTTTGGGGATAAATTTTTTTTATCATATACTTGATATATGATATAATTTTTATAAGTGAGGTAGTCGAATTGAAAAGATTTCTAGTTGTTTTCATATCAATCTTAATATTTATCGGTTCATTTGCATTTTTAGCTATCCTTATTTATCAAGATTTACAAGGTTCAGTTGATGAATTAATGATGATTGCATTCGGACTTGCATTTGTTTCAGCGATCATTTTTAATGTTGCATCTTTAATCTTAAGTCGTATTAAATATAAAAATCAAATTACAAATCTTCAAAACCGTTTAGCACGTTGGAGTAAACTTTCACCACGTGTCAACCAAATTGGTGATGATGCATTCCAAGGACTACCAATTGGTATCATTGTTTTAGATGAAGAATTAACAGAAGTTAAATGGGTTAATAATTTTGCTAAAGAAATTTTTGGCACTAAATTAATTGATAAAAATTTAGGTGAAATCAATACTGCACTTGAAGATTATATTAAATCTGGCAGTCAAGATCGTATTACAATTGCTGTTAACAATGATAAATATGAAGTAAATTATAAAAAAGACCTTCAAGTTATTTATCTATTTAATGTTACTGAACGTGAAAACGTTAAGTTAGAATTCATTAAAAATTTACCTGCAATTGGTATTATCAACTTAGACAACTTCGAAGAAAATATTTCGAACTTTGATATTTCTGAACAGTCTAGCATTAAGGGTGAATATTTATCAACTATTGCAGATTGGGTAGAAGAATACAATGGTTATCTAAAACCTTATGGTGATAACCGTTTAATCATGTTAACAAAGCGTAAAAAGTTAGAAGAAATGATGGCCAATAAGTTTGATATTCTTGAACGTATTCGTTCAATTTCATCAAAATATCAAATTAGAGTTACTGTCTCAATCGGTATTGCAAGCTGGGATTTAGAATATGATGAATTATCAGACTATGCACAAAACGCGATTGAACTTGCTGAAAAACGCGGTGGTGACCAAGCTGTTGTGAATATTCAAAATCAAAAGATTGCATATTTTGGTGCAAAACAAGAAACAACTGCAAAAGCATCTAGAGTGAATGTGCGTCAAAGTGCACTAGAACTGCGTGATATCTTAGATAAAACAGAAACATTATTTATTCAAGGTCATAATCAAACAGATTTAGATTCATTTGGTTCAATGATTGCAACCTTAAAAATGGCATTAACAGCTCCAGATATTACACCGTATTTAGTGGTAGATGAAGAAAAATTAGACCCATCAACATCTTATGTACTATCGATTTTAAAACAAAACAATCATCCAATTTTAAAATATTTAATTTCTACCGAAAAAGCGCTTGAAAAAGCAAACGAAGATACATTCATGTTAATTGTTGATACACAAAATCCAGGTATCGTACATTCACCTGAATTGTTACAAAAAGGTATGAAATTAGGTGTCATTGATCACCATAGAGGTAACGAAGAATCAATCGAAGGTGAATACTCATTTGTTGACTCAAGTGCATCATCAACAATTGAACTGATTATTGAACTTATAAACTTCTTTAATCGTGAGATTTCAATTGATCCACTCGAAGCATCCATTATGTATGGTGGCTTAGTTGTTGATACCAATACCTTTACATATCGTACAACCGCAAGAACGTTTGATGTCGCAGCAAGATTAAAAGACTTTGGTGCAGACTCAATTCTTGTTAAAACATGGTTAAGAAATGATTTAAATAAGACAGTTGAACTCAACAATTTATTTGCATCAGTTGAGATTTTCTTAGACCGTTTCGCAATTGTTAAATCTGAGAAGATTTATCATGACCGTGCATTTATTGCACAAGTTTCGCAAGCTTTACTTGATATCAAAAATATTGATGCAGCATTTGCTATCGTAAAAATAGATATGAATACAGTTGGTATTTCTGCAAGAAGTTTCGGTGCTGTAAACGTCCAAGTTATCATGGAACAAATGGGTGGTGGTGGTCACTTAAATAGTGCTGCAACCCAAATGAAAGACGTTAAAGTAAATGATGCATATCTACAACTTAAGAACATTATAGAATTAGAACATGGAGGAACAACTGAACCTATGAAAGTTATTTTATTAGAGGATGTTAAAGGAAAAGGTAAGAAAGATCAAATCATTGAAGTTGCTGGTGGTTATGCAAATTACTTAATTACAGCAAAACAAGCAATGCCTGCTACAGATGAAAACCTTAAGAAATTAAGCGAACAAAAAGAAATTGAACGCCAACAAGAAATTAAATACTTAAATCTGATGAAGAAGATTGCATCTGAAATCGAAGGTAAGAGTGTGACATTATCACTTGCTGTTGGTGCAGATGGTAAACGTTTTGGTTCAATTACTTCAAAACAAATTGTTGAAGAATTTGAACGCAAACACGGTGTTGTTATTGATAAAAAGAAAATTGACTTAGCAACAGATATTACATCCGCAGGTATTTATCCTGTAACTGTGCATTTAGATAAAGGGGTTAAAGCAAGTTTCGAAGTAAACATTATCGAAAAGAGGGATTAAGTATGTCAACCAAATTACCACATTCAGTAGATGCTGAAAAGTCTGTCCTAGGGGCAATCTTTTTAGATGGTAATTGTGCACCAGCTGTATTTGATGGGATTAGAGAAGAAGATTTCTATGATCCAAATCATAAGTTGATTTATATTGCGATGAAAGACCTCTTTAATCAAAGAAAAGATATTGATTACACGTCTTTATCCAGTCATCTTTCACACAAAGGTCAACTTGAAACCGTTGGTGGTCTCAGTTATTTAATTGAATTATCAAACTATACTGTATCGATTGAACATTTAGATACTTATATGGATATTGTTAGAGATTATTCACTTAAACGTGATGTCATCTCTGTAACACAAAGTTTAGCAGCAGATGGTTTAACATCTGATATTGATTCATTACAGTATCTAGATAAAGTTGAACAGTCTGTCCTAGCATTATCTCAAAGAAGAAAAGTTGGTGGATTTAAACCAATCCCTGAGATTATGACAGAAGTGCGTGATAAGATGCATTTCCTTGCATCAAATAAAGGTGTTACGGGTTTATCAACCGGATTTACAACATTAGATACTTATATCAATGGACTTGAACCTGAAGCATTAATTATTATTGCTGCCCGTCCTTCGATGGGTAAATCAGCATTTGCTATGAACTTAGCATTAAATGCTGCTATGTATAATAAAGACGGTAAAGCTGGCGTTGCAATTTTCTCACTTGAAATGAGTAACGAACAATTAGTTAGCCGTATGATTTCAAGTTTAAGTAATATTGAAAACTCAAAATTAAGAACAGGTCATTTAACTGCTCAAGAATGGAAACAATTTGAAATGTTTACCGATCGTATGACAACACATAATGTCTACTTTGATGACTCAACATCAAGTAACATTAATGAAATTCGTGCAAAGTGTCGTAAACTTGCACAAGAAGGTAAACTCGATTTAATTGTTATTGACTACCTGCAATTAATTCATGCAGATATGCGTGGTAATGCAAGTCGTCAAGATGAGGTTTCTAAGATTTCTCGTGCCTTAAAACAAATGGCTAAAGAATTAAAAGTACCAGTTGTTGCATTATCACAATTATCACGTGATGTTGAAAAGACACAAGATAAAAAACCATTACTTGCCCATTTACGTGAATCTGGTTCGATTGAACAAGATGCCGATATTGTTATGTTTATTCATAGAGATGAATACTATAATAGAGATAAAGAACCATCCGGTGATGCTGAAATCATCATCGCTAAAAACCGTCAAGGTCGAATTGGTTCAATTAACTTTATTTTCCAAACACAATACTCAAGATTTGCAGAGCGTTCAAATTTAGAAGAAACAGCAAATTAAAAAACAAAGTGGAGATTTCTCTCCACTTTTTATTATGTTGGTCGTAGACTAACATAAAACCACCTGCTATGCGGGTGGAATCAAAGGAGCAGTAGGGATAAACAAAAAGAATCCTCTTGGTTGGTATAATGGTAATGACCAATTGCCTTACACCAAATTAAACCAAGGAGGATTCTATCATCAGAACAATGAAGAACGATGATACAAGTAGTTTATCACATACAAGGTGGAACTGCCAATACCACATAGTCTTCACACCAAAGTATCGACGAAAAGCGATCTATGCAAAGTTGAGAAGTGATATTGGCAAGTACATTCGACGCCTGTGTGAATACAAAGGCGTGGAAATAGTCGAGGCACATGCAATGTCAGATCATATCCACATGCTCGTCAAGATACCACCAAAACTAGCATTAAGTTCATTCATGGGGTATTTGAAAGGGAAAAGTAGTTTGATGATTTTTGACGAGCATGTTAATTTGAAATACAACTATGGATCTCGACACTTCTGGTCAGAAGGATACTACGTTTCGACCGTAGGTCTAAACAAGCAAACAGTAGCAAATTATATCAGGAACCAAGAGTTAGATGATCAACTAGCGGATAAGAAGAGCATCAAGGAGTATAAAGACCCGTTTACGGGTAAGTAAGAGTGTCAAAGGCAATTGGGCAAATAAAAAGACCCTCAAATGGGGGTCGCCAGTAATAAAGCCTTGTAGGCGTGTGAGAAAAACCGCGCCTTGAAGACGCGGATTTTTATTATGCTTGGTATGCTTCAAACATCCAAATTTTCTTTTCAAATGATTGAATTGTTGAAATGAGTAAATCCTCAGTTGCATCATCTTTGAGTTCACTTGTTAATTCGATTGTTTCTTTCATTTCTTTAACAAGTTGTTTCAAATCAAGGATGACCTCAGAAACCATCGAAGCAGGTTCAAGTGTTTCTGATTCTTTTAAGGTTGTAAGGGCTAGATATTGTTTTAAACTTGATGCAGGTTTACCACCAATTGTAATCAAGCGTTCTGCAAAGGTATCATAAAGTTCATTAACCTCTTCATATAACGCTTCAAACTGTTTGTGAAGTTCGAAGAACTTAGGACCTTTCACAAACCAATGAAAGTGATGTAACTTTGTGAAAAATACTGCAAAGTTAGCAACGGTTGTGTTTAATTTAGAATCTAATATTTTTTTCATTAGATTTCCACCCTCTTTCTGTACCTCTATCTTATCATACTATCCTATTTTATGGTAAAATAGTATGGCGAAATTGAAAGGATTAGGCAGATGAAAAAATCAACATTGTGGCGTCTTTTCATCACTTTCTTTAAGATGGGACTATTCACTTTTGGTGGTGGATATGTCATGTTATCTGTTATGCAAAAAGAGATTGTTGAAGACAAAAATTGGTTAACTAAAGAAGATATGCTGGATTTAGTCGGTATATCACAATCAACACCTGGACCATTTAGTGTAAATGCGGCAACCTTTATTGGTTACAAGTTACATAAATTCTTAGGATCAATCGTTGCAACACTTGGTGTTGTGTTACCAAGTTTCTTTGTGATTCTTTTAGTTTCAGTATTTTTAGTGAATTTTGAATCAAATCTCTACATTCAAAATGCATTAAGAGGGATTAATGCAGGTGTTTCTGTTTTAATCTTTAAAGCATGGTTCAAGTTATCCAAACAAATTGGACACAATATCTTCAATATTGCATTAATGCTTGTTGGTATTATTGTGAGTTTAGTGTTTCCACAATTTAGTATTATTTATTTAATCTTTATTGTTGGTTTAACTGGATTTATACTTTCCTTTTTTGTCAAAGAAAAAAAGGAGGAATTAGAAGATGCTAATTGAAATACTTAAACTCTTCTTTATATTCTTCCAAATAGGATTATTTACCTTTGGTGGTGGATACGCGATGATTCCGTTAATTAGAGGTGAAATTGTTTCAAATGGGTATTTAACGATTACTCAAGTTGATCAATTCATTGGTATTGCAGAATCTACACCTGGACCGTTTGCAATTAATATTGCAACATTTGTTGGATTTAATTCCTATGGTATCTTTGGTGCAATACTTGCCACATTAGGTGTTGTCTTACCAAGTTTTATTATCATTTTACTTATTGCATATTTTAGTGCAAAAATTTTAAAAACAAAACCAGTCAGAGGGATGCTTGCATGGATCAATCCACTGACTATTGGTTTAATCTTATCTGCTGCAATTTCTGTTGCAGTTAACGCAATATTCAAAGCTTATCCATGGGATCCAGGATTTGATGTTGATTATGTGGGACTAGGTATTTTTGGTGTGATTTTAGTGCTTGCATTTACAAGTAAGAAAATAAGTCCAATATTATTGATTCTTATTTCAGCAATCTTAGGTTTAATTGGATATGCCATATTCTAAGGAGATGTATTATGTTTGATCGTTTAAAATTAATTAAAGAAACTTATATGAAAATTCAAGAGCGTCTTGAGTCTGGAATCACAGATGTCAAGGAAATAACTAAACTCATGAAAGAATCAAGAAGCTTAGAAGAAACTGTTGAGACATATGACATTTACTTAAAAGCTGAAGCTGAATTAAAGGATCTCGATGAATTATTTGAAATCGAAGAAGATCCTACAATGCTTGAGGTTGCTAAAGAAGAATATAAAGCCTTACAAGCAAAAATTGAAACTTTAGAAGAAAAATTAAAGATTTTATTATTACCTAAAGATCCTAATGATGATAAGAACGTTATTATGGAAATTAAAGGTGCTGCAGGTGGAGATGAAGGTAACATCTTTGCTGGAGACTTATTTAGAATGTATTCTAAATATGCAGAAGCTATGGGATGGAAGATTTCACTAATTAACGTATCACATGGTGCAATGGGTGGATTTACCTCAATTGAATTCATGGTTTCAGGTGATAGAGTTTATTCATTCTTAAAATATGAATCAGGTGTACACCGTGTGCAACGTGTACCTGAAACAGAAACTCAAGGTAGAATTCATACATCAACTGCGGTGGTACTTGCATTACCTGAACAAGATGAAATTGAATATGATGTTAAATGGGAAGATATTAGATTTGATACTTTCCAATCATCAGGTGCGGGTGGACAATCTGTTAATACAACATATTCAGCTGTCCGTTTAACACACATTCCAACAGGTGTTGTTGTTCAATCACAAGAAGAACGTAGCCAACATGAAAATAAAGATAGAGCGTATAAATTATTAGTTTCAAGAATTTATGACCAACTCATGCAAGAACAAATGGAAAAAGAAGGTTCAAACCGTAAAGCACTTGCAGGACGTGGTGATCGTTCTGAGAAAATTAGAACATATAACTATCCACAAAATAGAGTAACAGACCATAGAATCGGGTTAACTTTAAATAGACTGGATGTGATTATGGAGGGTCGTATTGATTTAATTATTGAACCACTTATTAATGAGTATCAAAAGAAAGCACTTGAAGGTGACAAGAATTGACCTTAAGAGAAACTTTAAAAACATATGAAAAATTAGCAATTGATAACAATAAAGAAGGTGAAGCAGTTAAACTGCTCATTATGGAGTTATCTCTTTTAACACCTACTCAATTTTATTTAAATCAAAATGAGCAAGTTTCAGAACCGGTTTTAAAACTAATTGATCAAGCAGTTAAAAAATATGTTTTTGAAGATGTTCCTATTCAACATATTCTTGGTTTCTCATACTTCTATGGATACAGGTTCAAAGTAAATGAAGATGTGTTAATTCCACGTCGTGAAACGGAAGAACTTGTTGAAGAAGTTTTAATGATTTATGATGAATATTTTAATGGCAATGAGGTAGAAGTTATTGATCTTGGAACAGGTTCTGGTTGTATATCTGTAACCTTATCTGTTGAAGAAGACAAGATGAAAATCGATGCAGTTGATTTATCAGAAGCGGCTCTAAAGGTTGCTAAAGAAAATAATCAAACACTTGGTGGAACAGTTAACTTTTTCCAATCTGACTGGTTTAAAAACGTTAAGAAAACATATGATATTATTGTTGCAAATCCACCATATATTCCAAATGGTGAGGCTGTTGAAGCAATTGTTAAGAAAGAACCAAGTTTAGCACTTTATGGTGGTATTGATGGTTTAGAACCTTATGAAATCATCTTAAGAAATGCTAAAAATCATTTAAAGAAAAAAGCGTTGATTGCCTTTGAACATGGCTATCAACATAAAGATGCTATCAGAGCAATTGCATTAAACTATTTCCCTGATGCAGTGATTTACCAAAAGAAAGATTTACAAGGCAAAGATCGCATGACCTTTGTAGGTATAGGCGGTGTATTAAAAAATGAATAAAGTCATTATTTTCCCAACAGATACTGTATACGGTATTGGGACCCCAATTTTAGATAAAGAAGGTATCAGAAAGATTTATGAAATCAAAGGTCGTGATTTCAATAAACCTTTAGCAGTCTTATGCAGTAACTTAGATCAAATGACTGAATTTGGTTATGTTACAGATGATGCAGTTAAACTTGCTAAAGCATTTTGGCCAGGTGCACTCACATTAATTTTAAAATCTAAACCAGATTATGCAAAAGAATCTGGTGAAGTTACAATTGGTGTTAGAATGCCTAATCATCCACTTGCATTAAAAATTATTGCAATGCATGGTCCAATGAAGACAACCTCAGTCAATAATTCAGGTGAAGCACCACTGAATGATTACGCAATCATCAAGGAAAGATATGCAGATAAAGTAGATTATATCTATCCAAATGATCAAAAGTTAAGTGAAGTTTCTTCAACTGTGGTTGATTTAACACAAGATGAACCTAAAATCCTAAGATTAGGTGATATAACATTAGAAGATATTAAAAAAGTGCTACAAAAGTAGTGCTTTTTTGTTAGTTAATGGGGCATTTATGATAAAATTAGAGAGGCTAAAAAAAGGAAGTATTATTTATGGAAATTAGAAACGTCGCCATCATCGCACACGTCGATCATGGTAAAACTACATTAGTTGATAAGTTACTCCAACAAACTTTGATTTTGAATGATTTTCAAAAAATGTCAAGTTCAATGGACAGTAATGATATTGAAAGAGAACGTGGTATTACAATCTTAGCAAAAGCAACTTCATTAACATACGATAACTATCGTATTAATATTATGGACACTCCAGGTCATGCTGACTTTGGTGGTGAAGTTGAACGTATCATGTCACTTGTTGATGGTGTTATGTTACTTGTTGATGCTAAAGATGGTGTTATGCCACAAACAAAGTTTGTTTTAAGAAAAGCCTTAGAAGCGAAATTAAAACCAATTGTTGTATTAAACAAATTAGACAGACAATTTGCAGACCCTGCAAGAGTCTTAAACCAAGTTTATGATTTATTTATCGACTTAGGTGCAGATGAAGAACAATTAGAATTCCCTGTTTTATATGCATCTGGTTTAATGGGTTTAGCATCATATGATGATAAAATCAAGGAAGCTAAAGATATGAAACCAATCTTAGATACAATCATTAAACATGTACCAAGCCCAAGAGTATCAGAAGGTACTCTACAATTCCAACCAGCTTTAATTGATTATAATGAATACGTTGGTAGAATGGGTATTGGTAAAGTCTTCCGTGGTACATTATCAGTAAACCAAATGGTTTCATGTATCAGAGAAGATGGTAGAATTGAAAGTTTTAGAGTTCAAAAATTATTCCGTTATGTTGGATTAAATAAGATTGAAGTTGATAAAGCTGAAAAAGGTGACATCGTTGCAATCGCAGGTTTAGCTGACATTCATGTTGGTGACACAATTTGTGAAGTTGGTGATACTGTTGCCCTACCTCGTTTACATATTGATGAACCAACAGTTCAAATGACATTCTTAACAAACAACTCACCATTTGCTGGTAAAGAAGGTAAATTTGTTACAGCATCTAAAATCTCAGATAGACTTTATAAAGAAGTTCAAAAAGATGTCTCACTTAAAGTACAAGATTCAGCAGGTTCAGAGTCTTGGATGGTATCTGGTCGCGGTGAATTACACTTAGGGATCTTAATTGAATCTATGCGTAGAGAAGGTTATGAATTCCAAGTATCTCGTCCAAAAGTTATCTTAAAGGAAATTGATGGACAATTATATGAACCATATGAAGAAGTTCAAGTCGATGCACCAAATGATTATGTTGGTTCAGTGATGGAATTAATTGGTTCACGCTTTGGCAACATCATTAAAATGGAACAAGGCATGAATGAATCAAGATTAATTTATCATATGCCATCACGTGGTATTATCGGTTTAATGACTCAATTCTTAACAGTCACTAAAGGATATGGTGTGTTATCACACGTCTTCCTAGAATTTAGACCATACATCAAAGAATCTGTTGGTAACAGACAAAATGGTGCCCTAATTTCTATGAAAGAAGGTATGACAACTGCTTATGCGATTGGTAAACTTGAAGATCGCGGTGTGTTTTTCGTAGAACCACGTGTTCAAGTTTATGAAGGTATGATTGTTGGTATGAACAATAAAGATAACGATTTAGTCGTTAACGTTGTTGAAGAAAAGAAATTAACGAATATGCGTTCAGCAACTAAAGATGCAACAACCGTACTTAAACGTCCAGTTGAAATGGGACTTGAAGCATGTATGGACTTTATTAATGATGATGAATATATTGAAATCACACCAAAGTCTATCAGAATTCGTAAAAAGTACTTAACTTTAATTGAAAGAAAACGTGCAAACAAATTTGAGGGAGAATAAGACTCCCTCTTATTTTAGAAATTTTATCAGTTTTATTATGTTATAATAATTTACAAGGTAAGGTGAATAAAAATGAAAATTGGCATTGCATCTGATCATGCTGGATTCGATATGAAACAACAACTCGTTACACATTTAGTTGAAAAAGGATATGAAGTTGAAGACTTCGGCACACACACTATTGATCGTGTGGACTACCCTGATTATGCTAAACTTGTAGCAAATGATGTTGTAAATGGTCATATCGCATGTGGTATTTTAGTTTGTGGTACAGGTATTGGAATGAGTATTGCAGCGAATAAAGTTAAAGGTATTCGTGCAGCACTTGTTTATAATGAACTAACTGCAAGACTTGCAAAAGAACATAACCACGCAAATATTATTGCAATCGGTGGTAGAACTCAAACAGTGAGTGAGGCTAAACTGATTGTAGATACATATTTAAATGCGCATAAAGAATCACGTCACGAAGGTCGAATTGAAAAGATTGCTAAGATTGAAGAGGAAAACCTCTAATGAGTAAAGTAGTCGTTTACAAACACCCATTAATTGAACATAAGATGTCAATTATTCGTGATAAAAATACATCAACAAAAAACTTTAGAGAAAATGTCTCTGAAGTATCAGCGTTACTTGTTTATGAACTTACAAAAGATTTAGAAACAGTCGAAAAAGTAATTGAGACTCCACTCACTAAAATGGTTGCTAGAGAACTTAAAAATCCAGTTGTCTTAGTACCAATTCTTAGAGCTGGTCTTGGTATGGTTGAAGGTATTCAAAACCTTATACCATCAGCAAAAGTAGGACATATCGGTTTATATCGTGATGAAGAAACATTAAAACCTGTGACTTATTACGCTAAATTTCCAAATGATATTTTAACAGGGTGTGTCATTGTCTTAGACCCAATGCTTGCAACGGGTGGTTCTGCAAGTTATGCGATTCAAACACTCAAAGACAAAGGTGCTAAAGACATTCGATATGTCGGTTTAGTGGGATGTCCAGAAGGTGTAGCACGACTTCAAAAAGATCATCCAGATGTCCCTATTTATTTAGCTGCACTTGATGAAGGATTGAATGAAAAGAGTTATATCGTCCCAGGTCTTGGTGACTGCGGAGATCGTTTATTTGGAACCAAATAATGAATGAGTTTGTTAGATATATTGTTTTCTGGACAGGTTTTATCGCAACTTTCTTCGTGGTCTTTAAAATCCTTCAAGCAATTCAAATTGAACGCATATTTAAAAAATACCGCTTGTTTGAAATTCAAGCAGCATACATTATTATTACAATTTTATGTAGTTATTTAATGGGTAGATTTTTAATCGATTTCATTGATCTTATGCCATGGAACTAGAATTTCTCTAGGACCATGGTTTTTTATTTTAGAAAATAAGTAACTGTTTTTATCAAGTAGTGATGTATCACCTATAAAACTTAACATGTATGTGACATCTGTTAAGAATGTTTTATCGATAATATGATCTTGGAAAATAGAATCAATGGTATGAATTTTATCGTATGAAAATGAAACCTCATAGTTTAAAGTTGTTTCTTTCTTTTCAATTGTTGCAAGATTTAAAGCTTCTTTAGTAGCCTTAGCATATGCACGGATGAGGCCACCTGCACCAAGTTTAATACCACCAAAGTATCTAACAACAACCGCATAGACATTCTTTAAGCCATAGTGGTTTAATATTTCTAGAATTGGAATACCAGCTGTACCTGAAGGTTCACCATCGTCATTTGAACCTTGTGTATTTTCAATGACATAAGCAGTACAATAGTGGGTTGCTTTTGGATATTTTTTCTTAATATCTTTTAAAATATCAGGAAACTCATCTGTTGATTGAACAGGTGTGATGATTCCAATAAATTCTGATTTTTCAATTATGATTGTATTTGTAATCGTTTCTTTTAAATAAAACATGTTTTCACCGTTATTAAGTATAACATAATTTAGAAACTGTTTTATATGTTAACCATAATTTGATATAATATTAAAGGTATCTTCGTCTTTTGAAAATTGGAAAGGATTAGTCAAAATGAGTCTAAACGCAGCTAAAAAGTTAATAAAAGATCTTAAGAGAAAAGGTCATCAAGCCTATATGGTGGGTGGCGTTGTGAGAGACTTCTTGATGAAATCTAAATTTTCAGATATTGATATTACAACATCTGCTAAACCATATGAAGTAATGAAGTTATTCAAAACTGTTCCAACTGGATTAAAATACGGTACAGTTACTGTGTTATATGACAATGCACAATTTGAAGTAACAACATTTAGACAGGATGGACCAACATCTGACTTCCGTCATCCGGATTCAGTTATTTATTCTGATAATGTGAATGATGATGTACAAAGACGAGACTTTACAATAAATGGTATCTTAATGGATGATTACCAAAACATTTATGATTATGTTGGTGGTCAACAAGATATTATCAACAAGATCATTCGTACAATTGGAGATCCTGATCAAAGATTTAATGAAGATGCGTTAAGAATGCTTCGTGCAATCTATTTCCAATCAAAATTAGGCTTCATAATTGAAGAAGAAACTAAACGATCAATTCGCCGAAATAGACATTTAATTCAAGAATTACCAATGGAACGTGTACACACTGAAATGATTAAAATTCTTAAAGGTGAACACTTAAAAACAGCGTTAGAATCAATGATTGAAACGGGTCTAGATGAAGTTCTACCTGGACTAGAAAAAGGTATAAAATACGCTGCTACACTCGATTTAATGCCTTATGTGGATCCTTTCTTCGCTCTCGCATTTACATTAAACAACGGTATTGTTCCAGCAGAATGGCCATTTAGTAATATACATCGAAATAAATATCAAAAAGCAGCAGAACTTGCACTTAAGACGAAAGAGTTTATTGATGATGTGAATCTTTATCATTATGGTCTTGAAATTTCAATTCTAGCAAATAAAGTAAATGCATTCCGTGGTATTGCTAAACACGCTGAGAAAAAAATTATTGCAGCATATGAAGCATTACCTGTTAAATCAGAACTTGATTTAGCATTAACAAGCCAAGAAATATTAGATTTCAAAAATAAAAAACCAGGTGCTTGGTTGGGTATTTTAAAGAAACAAATGATTGAAGACATCTTACTTAAAAAAGTTTCAAATGATAAAAACTCACTCTACAAGTATTTAGAAAGTAAGGCATAATATGGAAAAAATTATTGGTAAAATTGAGTCCATTAATAAAGGACCTAACTACTGCAATACAACGATTTTATTAGAAGATAAAAAACATTTAAATATTAAACTTGAATTAGGTCAAGATGTCTTAATTCAAATGGGAAAAATATTCCAATTTGAAATTGAATCTTTCTTAAGAGAAGAAGTTACACAATATAAAGCTATTTCAATTAAACCCATTGATGAGGTTGGTATTGATAGTGACCGTATGGCTGAACTTGTTCAAGCATTTTATGAACATGCACCACTTAAGATTTCAGAAATCAAAAAAGGAATTGAATCCTTTTTAAAGAAGATTTCAAACCCTGTATTAAAAGCAGTTACTGAAGAAGTATATAAAAAGTATATTAATCAATTTTATTTACATCCAGCAGCAACCAAATTCCATCATGCATATTTCGGTGGATTATCATATCATACATATTCAATGTTAAAGATGATTGATCCAATGGTTGATATCTACCCATTCTTAAACCGTGATTTATTATATGCAGCAACAATCCTACATGATGTATCAAAAGTTGATGAAATGACAGGTGTTGATGGAGAATATACTAAAGAAGGACAACTTTTAGGTCATATTGTCATGGGTGCTTTAGAAATTGACAAGGCAGCAGTTAAATTAGGACTTGCTGAATCTGAAGAAGTGATGTTATTAAAGCACTTAATGATTTCACATCATGGTATGTTAAACTTTGGATCACCTAAGAAACCTCAAACAGGTGAAGCATTACTATTATGGTATATTGATTCGATTGACTCTAAGTTTACAGAACTTGGTGTTGCATTAAATTCAATTGAACCAGGTGAATTTACACAATCAATTAACGTACTAGATAAGATGAGATTCTATAAACCAAATCTTAAAAATGATAAAGAATAACAAAAGTTATTCTTTTTTTTATGTTTAATAGTAAATAAAAAAAGGACACCGTAAATTGGTGTCCTTTATTGATTAATTAAAATTAACCTCTTAAAATGTCATACCATTGTGAGTAGATTGCTGCATATTGTGCATTTGTAGCGCGGTCATAAATTGAATCAGTTCCGTTAGCTTGTGCAAAGTATGCATAGTTGAAGAATTGGTTTAAGTTAGCCTCTCTTAATGCTTGTAATTTAGCATTTTGTGAAGCATCAGCTAATTGGATATTGCCATTGAAAATGAAGTTGAATGCAATTTCTAATTGAGCATATGAGTTGTTGTAAGCAGTTTGAATTGGTGTGAAGTATTTATTGATTGCTGTAACAACTGAAGTTGGTAATGTAACTACGCCAGTTTCTTCTTTAGACTCTTCAATGTAGATTAAGATTTGTTCCCAAGTTAGATCATCAGTATTGTTTAATCCTGATAATTTAGCACCTTCAACATATGGATTATCAATCTTAGATTCGAATGAACCTTCATCACCTTCAGCTTTTGCTGATGATGGTTGAGTGTATCCTGTTACTAAGATTAAGTGCCATCCAAAGCCTGAGCGTGTTTTAGATGTTGAGAAGTTTGCTGCACCAAAGTTAACTTCTGAATCGCCTAATGATGGAGCATATAATGGTAAGATTTGGTTTGGTTCAATGTCATCTGCTTCGATTGCATCTTTTAAGTGATCAGCAAGAGCCATCGCATAATTGAAGAAGTCAGCATCTAAAGAAGAAGAACCACCAGGGAAGTTTGTAGTATTTGTGATTTCACCTAAAGTTTCGAACTTAAGTTGTAAGCCTAAACGTTTAAATGGAACCCATACATCTTCACGATTGTATTTGTTAATGAACTCAAGAACTTGTTCTGGAGTTGGGTTTGGACCTAAGTCAGCTAATGTCATTAATGATAATTCAACGCGAGTTGCACTGTTATAAGCAGATACAACAGCATTTAAACCTTCACTCATGCTTGATGATAATGAAGCACGTTCGTTGATCTTTTGAATGAATTCAGCAATAACAGCTTCAAGTTGAGCCATATTGTCAATATCGTTGCCTTGTAAGTCAACTAAGTTAGCTTCTTCAAAGTCAATATTGTTTGGATTATCTGGTGAACCATCTTGGTTTAAGTCAAGATAGATTAATAAGTGAGAAGCAGAAATTCCAACAGCATTTTGTCTGTAAATTAATGATAAATCAGCAAATTTAGTATAGATATGCTTATCTACGTCATTTGTAGCGAAGTGTTTTGTTAAATCTTCTTCGAATAAGTCACGTAATTTAGATTGAACGAATGCCCTGTCGATTGCATCGTGCATAGCACCTTTACCATCGCGATCCCAAGCACCGAAGCCTAATAATAAGAACTTCTCAATACCCATAGTTGCAGGGAATCCAGCAGTTTCATATTGGTTAGCTAAGAATGGATTTACGTATTGAGCTTCAAAGTCTTCTCTGAATTCAGCATGTAATTCATCAGTGATTTGATCACCATAAGTTGCTCTTAATTTTTTCATTAAGACAATATCAAGTGCAGTTGACAAACCTAAAACATTATCTAATTCATCGAAGAAGTCATCAACAAGGATGTCATCTCCGTTTACTCTTGCTAATAAATCGTTACCTTCAAAGCCTTCTGAGCCTTTATAACCTTTTTCATCACGATAGAACTCGCGGAAGATTGGGTCGAAGATATCAATTGTAGCTGATTCGTATTTTTCGTTAACTTTAGAAGTGATGTAAGCAGCAGTTAATCTTGATTTTTCTAATGCTTTTAAAGATTTGATGTACATTGCTTTCGCATTTTCTGCATTTGCATTATCATCTGTTGTCCAGAATACTGGGTTTTCAGCATCAGTTTCATTTAAAACATCTTTATCATCTTCACGGTTGTCATTTAATAAGTAAACTAAATATGATTTATTGTTGAAGTTTTGTACTTGACGTGAGTATGGACGATTATATGTTTTACCATCTTCGTTTGGACCATCTTTAGTCTCTAAGTATAAAGATTCTTTATCTAAACCGTAAACGTAGTTTCTTAATTGTGTATTACCAGTAAATACTGGGTTTGAGTACGCCATTTTGAATGCTTCTTCGATATCAACTCTGACACCAGCATCAGCAAGATCTGCAATGTTATCTGGTGCAAATTTTGTTGAGTTTAGATCATCATAAATCTTTAAGAAGTAGTATAATACTTCGTTTTCATTACCTTCGTCACCTAAAATTCTTGAGTAGAAGTTGTTGTCTACTGCAGATTGTAGAGTGTACTTATTGTAGTAAGTTGCAAATTGAGGTGTACGATAGTCAATAACATCTAAATCAGCTAAATCGATACCTAATCCACCATTTGCAAGAGAATCTGTAATGATTTTCTTAGCTTTACCTAATGATGAGTTTGCATCATAGTCATCTGCTTTAATTGCAGCAATGACTGCAGGATCATTTAGGTTAGGGATAAAATACCATTCACCACGTGAGTTAGATTTGATAGCGTATTTGTATCTTAATAATTCATTTTCTTTAACAGAAGCAAATTGAATAATTAATGCATTAACATCATAACGACCAGCAATATTATTCTTGTAGTATGTAACAGCTTGAGCTTCAGAGATATAAGCAGTTGAATCTTCATCTGCTAATTCGCCTGAAAGATTACCCTGTTCATCAACCTCTCCTAATAGAGATTTTGCATACACTTGTTTAAGTACTGGTAAAGTGTATTGTTGGATAACTGCAGCAACGATAGTGTTGAATCCAGCGATTGAAGTATAACCGAATTCATAATCAGCTTCTTCATCATATTCATCACTTTCGTAATAAGCAACTGCATCTTCCATAATTGCTTCAAGATAAGCGATTAATTGAGCTTTATCAGTGCCCGGATTAGTGATAACAAATGAATCTGCAAAAGATAAAATTCTTTGTGCAAGTTGATCATCAGTCATTTCACTAATTGTTTTTGGTGAAATAGTTGCATTTGAGAAGAGTGCTGTATTGATTTCTGTTTCAAATGCTTTAACTTCAAAGTCTGAGAGGTTTGCAGTGTCAAGTTCAACATCTTTAAACACGAGTTTATCGATAACAGATGTTAATCTGCTTAAAGAAGAAGTTCTTAGATTGTTGTATAGTTCTTTGTTTGTAACTGTGTAACCACCTAATTCTAAGTAGTTACCGTCGCTTATTGAGCCGTATGGAACATTCCCACTGGTGTTCTCACACGCCACTAGCGCAAGTGCTAGAAAGCCGACTAATAAAAAAATAGCGAGTTTCTTTGCGGATAATAACGTTCTTAATATTTTCATGTATGCGTTCACTCCTTAAATGTGTTTAAAAAATACAGCATATATAATATAGCATTTTTCAACTCTTAATGCAACATGTTTTTGTTTTTAATGATATAAATATCATGTGAATTATGTAAGCGGTTAAGATTTGAGGGCATATGTGCTACAATATGTATAGGTGAAATTATGGATATCTTTGTTTTAGCATCAGGATCAAAAGGAAATATGACGCTCGTAAAAAATGAGAATACTTCATTTTTTATTGACGCGGGCATATCATATCAAAAAATTGAATCAAAAATGAAAGCATATGGTGAGGATATTGATTCTATCGATACACTATTTCTCACGCACGAGCACGCTGACCATATCTTAGGACTTAAAAGTTTACTAAAATCAGGGTCAATAAAAAGAGTTTATTTAACCCAAGGTACATTAGATGCATTGAATGGTGAAATTAAACCATTTTTACCCGAATATACAATCATTAGAGCAGATGAAAAATTCTATCATTTTGACTTTGAGATTACCCCAATACTGCTTTCTCATGATGCGAAAGAACCAGTAGGATTTATTTTTGATGATAAAAATAAAAAATTTGTACTTTTAACAGATACAGGTTATGTTGATCAAAGTTATGTTGACATCTTGAAAAATGCAGACTGCTATCTTTTAGAGTCAAATCATGACCCGGTAAAACTATTAAATTCAAAACGACCATTTTATTTAAAACAAAGAATTTTAGGTATTACCGGTCATTTATCAAATGAAGATGCGGCAAGACTTATGAATCAGTTGATAGAAAAAGAAGCTATCTGGATTGTTGCACACATCAGTGAGGATTGTAATGACATTTTTGATATTGAAAAAGCAGTTGTTGATCAATTTGAAGATCCTTCAAAAGTAACAATTTATTATGCTTCTCAAACTTCATTACCAAGGATTAAATTATGAAAGTAAAAATCATTGCAGTTGGTAAAATTAAACAACCTGAAATTATAACTTTAATCGGAAAGTATACAAAACAAATGAAGTCAATCTCAATTGTTGAAATTCCAGATGAAAAAGATGAAACAGGTATGGAAAAAGAAGGACAACAAATCCTATCTAAAATTGATAAAGATGCCTTTGTTATAGCTTTAGCTATAGAGGGCAAGCAATTCGATTCCAAAGCGTTTGCTGAACTTTTAAATAACACTGTTAGTCATCAAACATCTACAATCAACTTTATTATTGGTGGTTCTTGGGGATTATCCAATGAAGTTAAACAAAAATCAGATCTTCTACTCTCATTTTCTAAAATGACATTTCCGCATCAATTGATGCGTTTAGTTTTAGTTGAGCAAATTTATAGAGCAGAAGCAATCCTTAAGAATCATCCATACCACAAGTGAGGACATCATGACAATATTTTTAGACTTTAACGGAACGATATTAGACGATTTAGAATTATCTTTTGACCTTTTAAATGAAATGCTTCAGGAACAAGGTCATCAACCGATTACACTTGAAAGATATTTAGATATATTTACCTTTCCAATTGTTGAATATTACAAACTAGCAGGATTTAATTTTGAAGGCTATACATTTGAAGAATTAGCAGTTAGATTCATTCAAAGATATCAACCAGCAAGTTTGAATTGTAAACTTCATGAAGGATTAATTGAGGCTGTAGAAGATTTAAAAGCTAAAGGACATAAGGTGGTTGTACTTTCTGCTTCCAAGTATGAAAATCTAATCGAACAGTTATCACATTTTAACATCAAATCTATATTTGATGATATATTAGGAATAGAAGACATCTATGCACAAAGTAAAGTGCAAGTAGCAAAGCGATACGTTGAAAAACACAGTTTAAATCCTAAAGAAATTGTTATGGTTGGTGACACATTACACGATCATGAAGTTGCAGAATCTTTAGGTTGCCATATGATCATTTATACAAAAGGTCATCAAGCTAAACATCGCTTTGGTAATTTAAAGACTATTGATCATTTCAAAGATTTAGAAAAGGAGATTGAAATGTATGAAAGAGAAAAAGATTTCAACAAAAGTTAAGGTCAAAGGTTTTGTTCAGGGATTCAAAGATTTTATCATGAAGGGTAATGTCATTGATATGGCTGTTGGGGTCATCATTGGTGGTGCTTTCGGTAAAATCATTACAAGTTTAGTGAATGACATTATTCTGCCACCTATAGGTGTTTTACTTAATGGTGTTGATTTTAAAGACTTGGTTGTCGTTATAAATGAAGCAAATAATGTTACAATCAATTATGGTAATTTTATTCAGGTTGTTATTGAATTCTTAATCATTGCATTTTCTATTTATATGGCGTTATTCTTCATTATTAAACGTCGTCAGGTTGAGGCTGAACTGCTAAAACTTGAAGCTGAAGAAAAAGCTAAAGAAGCACAAGTTAAAGCAGATGCTAAGCAAGTGATTGATGATCAAAAAGCGGCTGATGAAAAAATTCAAAAGAATGAAGAAATCGAATTACTAAGAGAAATTAGAGATTTATTAGGAGAAAAGAAAAAATGAGGAAAATTAAGATAATCGTTTGTTCCAACTCAGCTATTGACTACGTAGATTATCCAAAAGACATTGAAATTTTTAGAAGTAAATTGCATTTTGGTTCAGAGTCTTATGAAGATTTTGTTGAAATGCCAGCAGCGGACTTTTATAATCGTATTGCTGCGAATCCAAATGATATTCCAAAGACATCCTATACATCACTTGGACATATGTTAGAGTATTTTAATAAGTTAGAATCTGAAGGTTACACTGATGCAATTGTAATTACAATTGCTAGACCACTCTCAGGTATGTGTGCTGCTGTTCAACAACTTTCAAGCGAAACTAAATTAAATGTGATTGCATATGATTCAAGAATTCTAGCATATCCAGAAGCGTATATGGCATTAACTGCCCAATCAATGGTTGAAAATGGTGCGAATGTTGAGGAAATCTTACAAGTTTTAGATTTCATTAGAGACAACAATCATATGTACTTCACTGTTGATACATTACTATATTTAGTTAAGAACGGACGTTTATCTAAATTACAAGGTACTTTAGGTACAATGCTTGCATTAAAACCAGTTTTAACTTTCTCAAAAGAAGGTAAAGTTGAAACTCTAGAAAAGATTCGTACAACAAATAAAGCTTTAAAACGTGTTGTTGAACTTTACTTAGAAGAAACTAAAGATCAAGATGTTATTACATTTATTTCACATGCACATGCAGATGAAAATGTTGCTTTAGTTAAAGAATTAATTAAAGAAGTTTATCCTGAACGTGAAATCGTTGTAACGTATTTAACACCAGTTGTTGGTGCACATACTGGCCCTAAAGCATTAGGTCTTGGATATATTAAGAAACAATAACAAAATAATTTCATTGTAATTTTATTTTCAGTGTGTTAATATATTTACAAACAAAAGGAAGTTGGTAACTCATGTTTTTAAATACATTTGCTTATTATTACTATTATCAAATGTAAAAGGATTTGCATTATGTGCATTCCTTTTTAGCGGTACTAGTTAGATAAGGAATGTTACCAATCGAAGCATACTTCAAAAAAAGATGACTCCTGATAGGAACATACCTATAGGAGTTTTTTATTTCAAATAAAGGAGAGAACACGTATGATAGTTCAAATGAAGAAAAATGTAACTAAAGAGGAATTAGAGAAACTCCAAAGTTACTTAAAAGAAAAAGGATTGGGTATAAAAGATGCCTCATCAGCAGAAATCGTATTATTTGGTATTTTAGGTGATACAAAATCACTTGATCCTGACCAAATCAAAGTATTTGCAGGTGTTGAAAATGTGACTAGAATTTCTAGCCCATATAAACTTGCAAGTAAAGCATTCCGTCAAGAACCAACAGTTATCACTTTAAAAAATGGTGTAAAAATTGGTTCAGATGAATTTGTTGTTATGGCGGGTCCATGCTCTGTTGAATCTGAAGAACAATTAACCATTATTGCAGAAGCAGTTAAAGCTGCTGGGTCTAAAATCTTACGTGGTGGTGTATTTAAACCTAGAACATCGCCATATGCATTCCAAGGTTTAGGTATCGAAGGATTAAAGATGATGCGTAAAGTCGCAGATAAACTAGACATGGCGATTGTCACTGAACTTATGGGTACCGAACATTTAGAGGAATTCGTTAAATATACGGATATCATCCAAATTGGTGCACGTAATATGCAAAACTTTGATTTACTTAAAGCTATCGGTAAATACAATGTCCCAGTTTTATTAAAACGTGGTTTATCTAATACCATTGAAGAATGGTTAATGAGTGCAGAATACATTATGGCATCTGGTAATGAACAAGTTATTCTTTGTGAAAGAGGTATTCGTACCTTTGAAAAATATACAAGAAATACGTTAGATATTTCTGCTGTATTAGCAGTCAGAGAACTATCACACTTACCAGTGATTGTAGACCCATCACATGCTGCTGGTAAATGGGAAATGATTGAATCCTTATCACTTGCATCACTTGCTGTTGGTGCAGATGGTATCATCGTTGAAGTGCACCATGATCCAGAACGTGCATTTTCTGATGGACCACAAAGTTTAAAACCTAAACAATTCAGTGCAATGATGGACAAATTAGAAAAACTGTCTACTGTACTTGAAAAGAAAATCGTCAGATGAAAATCTTTATCGTCGGGCTTGGCTTGATGGGGGCAAGCTATGCTGAAAAATTAACTTTGCTTGGTCATGAAGTTCATGGTTTTGACCAAGACGAACAAGTAAACTTCCAAGCAAAATTAGATAGAGTTATTTTGTCTTCTAATTTAAATGAATTAAAAGATGCTGAACTTGTTATTTTGGCACTCTATCCAAAAGAAAATGTTCACTTCGTTGAAAAACATAAAAAGTTATTTAATCAACAACTCATTACTGATATTGCTGGAACGAAAACTCATTTAGTTAAAGAACTTTTATCTATCCTACCTGAAACAATCCGTTATGTTTCACACCATCCAATGGCTGGTCGTGAAAAGAAGGGTTATTTCAACCGTGATATCTCAATGTTTAATAAAGCGAACTTTCTAGTTGTTACAACTGAAAAATCAACAAAAGAAGATATCAAAATGATTAAAGATTTAGGGGAACAAATGGGATTTGGTAGAATCACTGAATTAACACCTGAAGCACACGATAAATTAATCGCACATACCTCTCAGTTAACCCATTTACTTGCAGTTGGGTTGATGCTATCTGATGATGAAGTCTATACTAAATTTGCAACCGGTGATTCATTTAGAGATTTAACTAGAATTGCCAAAATCAATGAAGATATGTGGACTGAATTGTTTATTGATAATAAAGAAGCACTGGTTAAACAAACGGATAAATTCATTGAAGTTTTACAAAAATTAAAAAGAGACATTATCGAAAGTGATGCTGAAACTTTAAAGAAAGAATTGAGAACTTCAAAAGAAAAGAGGTTAGCATTCGATGATCTTAAATCTTAATGCTTACGAAATTAAAATTGAAAATAATTTAATCGATAATCTAGCAGAAGAGATAAAGAAGGTCTATTCTAACGATAGAATTTTTATTGTTACAGATAAAAATTTGATTAGACTTTATGAATCTAAATTAAGAACTACATTAAAAGATTTTAAAATAGATTTCGTTATTGTTGAACCAGGTGAACATTCAAAATCACTCCATACATATGAAGTTGTTTCTAGATACTTAATCCAAAATGGCATGAGAAGAAATCATTTACTTGTTGCTTTTGGTGGTGGTGTTATTGGAGATTTAGCAGGATTTGTTGCAGGCACTTTATATCGAGGTGTTCCATTCATTCAAATTCCTACAAGTTTACTTGCTATGGTCGATTCATCGATTGGTGGAAAAACTGGTATTGATGTTAAAGAAGGTAAAAACCTTTTAGGGGTATTTAAAAACCCTAAAGCAGTTTATATTGATCCAATGCTTTTAAACACACTACCAGAAGTAGAATATCGTAATGGTATGGCAGAAGTTATTAAAGCTGCTATTATCAATGACAAAGCTTTATTTGAATACTTAAAGAAACATGATAGATTAACAATTAAAGAATTGATTGCAGCAATTGAAGTTAAACGAAAGATTGTACTTGAAGATCCATTTGAAGAAAATATCAGAATGTATTTAAACTTTGGTCATACATTTGGACATGCCATTGAAAAACATTTTGATTATTCAATTAAACACGGGTTTGCTATTTCATATGGCATGATTCTTAGTTTAGAAGAAGGTGTTAGATTAGGATATACACCTAAATGGCTTTATGAAGAAGTTAAAGCGATGTTATTCAAACATCAATTAATTAAAGAACCACTCTATAAAAAAGATGAATTTATTCATTTAATTTCAACAGATAAAAAACAATTAGCAGATGGACTTAGATTCGTATTTGCTAAAGATATTGGACAACTAGAAATTGTAAAAGGAGTTAAATTCTAATGCTTAAAATTACACCAAATAAATTAACTGGAACAGTTCATGTTGTTTCATCTAAATCTTTATCACACAGATACGTTATTGCAGCTTCACTTGCTGAAGGTGTTTCAAATATCAATAACGTATTAGACTCAGATGATTTAGTGGCAACCAAAGCTGCAGTTATGGCACTTGGTGCTAAAGTAGAAGGCTCTAAGGTTACAGGTTCTAAAGTGAAAAGAGTGCATGATTTAATTGATTGTCATGAATCAGGTTCAACCTTAAGATTTTTTATTCCAATCGCAATGCTTCAAAATGAAGAAGTTACCTTCACAGGTCGTGGAAAATTACCAGAGCGTCCTCAAAATGTGTATGAGGATATATTTAAAGACAAATACTTATTTTCACATCCTGAATCAAGTTATTTACCACTTACAGTTTCTGGACCACTCAAATCAGGAAACTATGAAATGAGTGGTAATGTATCAAGTCAGTTTGTTACAGGTCTACTATATGCACTACCTTTAGTTGAAGGTGATTCTAAAATTGTTTTAACCTCACCACTTGAATCAAAAGGCTATGTTGATTTAACGCTCGATGTGATTAAACAATTTGGTATTCATATTGAATCAAATGATGATGGTTTCTTCATTCCAGGTAATCAGAAATACTTGCCACATGATGCAACTGTTGAAGGTGATTATAGTGGTGCAGCATTCTTTGTTGTAGCAGGTTTATTAGGATCTAAGATATTATTAAAGAATTTACGAGAAGATAGTTTACAAGGTGATAAAGCCATTTTAGACTTTTGTATCAAAATGGGTGGAGACATTCAATTCACTAAAGAAGGTCTTTTAGTTAATCCATCAAATACTAAAGGTATCACAATTGATCTTGGTCAAACGCCAGACCTTGGACCTATTCTTATGGTACTCGGGGCATTATCAGAAGGTGATACATTGATTACCAATGCTTCACGTCTAAGAATCAAAGAGTCTGACCGTCTAGCAGCTATGGTTGAAAATCTAACAAAAATGGGTGTTAAGATGGATGTTTATGAAGATAGTGTTAGAATATATGGCCAAAAAACTTTAAAAGGCAATGTGACGCTCCATACGTTTGGCGATCACAGAATTGCAATGGCATGTGCAGTTGCATCCATTAAAGCAGACGGACCAATAACTTTAGATGATGAAAAAGTGGTATCTAAGAGTTATCCAACTTTCTTTGAAGTCTTTAAATCCTTAGGAGGTATTCTAAATGACTAAACTAGAAACTTTAAGACTTGCTATTGACCAAACAGATAAAGAACTTGTTAGGTTGTTAGAAGAACGATTTAAACTTGTCCGTGAAATTGGACACTACAAGAAAGAAAACAATTTACCAATATTCGATCCTGAAAGAGAAAAGTTTGTACTAGCAACAAAAGAAAAGCTCGTACAAAAAAAGGAAGATTGGCCATACTATGAAAGAATCTTCAAACTCTTTATGGATATTTCAAAGGAAATGGAAAAATGAAAAGATTTGGATTGATTGGATATCCTGTATCGCATTCGAAATCACCAATCATTCATGAGGTCATCAAAAACTATTATCAACTACCTTTAAGTTTTTCATTAATGCCTATAAAAGTAGAAGGTATTAAGAAAGTCTTAGATGATATCAAATCTGGAAAATTAGATGGTGTGAATGTGACAATCCCACATAAAGAAACAGTGATTCCACTTTTAGATTTATTAACAGATAAAGCTAAAAAAATAGGTGCTGTTAATACCATTTACTTGAAAGATTCTAAACTTGTTGGTGATAATACGGACTATGATGGTTTTTTAGGATTACTTGAAAGAAGTAAAATAGATTTAAAAGATAAAAGAGTGATTATTTTAGGTACTGGTGGTGCTGCTAAAGCGTGTTACCATGTATTCAAAGATTTAGGTATTGAACCTAAAGTTGTATCAAGAACAAAACGCAGTGATGCTAATTTTGGTGATGTCATAACATATGATATGTTAAAGCCTAAAGATTATGATATCATCGTGAATTCAACACCAGTTGGAATGTATCCTAATGTAGATGAATCACCACTTGATCAATCACTTGTAAAAGATAAAATTGTATTTGATTTAATTTATAATCCATCAGAAACTAAATTGATGAAAGATGCTAAAGTTGCATTTAATGGACTAGATATGTTAATCATACAAGCGGTTAAAGCAGAAAGCATTTGGCATCAAAAAAATCTATCAGTGAGTGACGAACTCATTGAGTTAATGAGGGGGAATTTAATATGAATAGTTTCGGAACTTTATTTAAAGTAACAATTTATGGAGAATCGCATCAAGATGCAATTGGATGCGTTATTGATGGGGTTTTACCAGGTTTGAAAATTGACTGGGATAAAGTCAATGAAGATCTCGCAAAAAGACGTCCTGGTGCAGTTGGTACAACACCACGTATTGAAAAAGATGAATTGATTGTAACATCTGGTATTTTTAATGATGTTGCTACAGGTTCTCCAATTCATGTCATGATTAAAAATGAAAATGTACAATCAAAAGACTACTCTCATTTAGTTAAACAACCACGTCCAGGTCACGCGGATTATGTTGCCTCAGTTAAATATAATGGTTTTCATGATTACCGTGGTGGTGGTAGATTTTCAGGGCGCTTAACAACTCCAATTGTTGTTGCGGGTGCTATTGCTAAGCAAATGATGCCTTTTGAGTTTTCAAATAAGCTTGTTCAAATTGGTACTTTAAAAGATATGAGTAAAATTGATGAATATCTTGAAGAAGTGAAGAATAAAGGTGAGTCAGTTGGTGGTATCATAGAAGTAACAGTTAAAGGCGTTCCGGTTGGGCTTGGTGAACCAATGTTTGAAAAACTTGATAGTAAAATCGGCCAAATGATGTTTTCAATTCCTGCTGTTAAAGGTGTTGAAATTGGTACTGGTTTTGATGGTGTTAATCAGTTTGGTTCATGGTTTAATGATGTCTATGAAGATGAGACAGGAAAAACATTAACCAATCACTCAGGTGGCGTATCAGGTGGTATTTCAAACGGTAATGATATTGTTGTAAAAGTATTTGTTAAACCAACAAGTAGTATTGCTAAAACTCAAACCTCATTCAACATGGAATCTAAAGAAAAACAAGCATTCCAAGTTGGTGGCAGACACGATGTTGCAATTGTACGTCGTGCAGGTATTGTTGTTGAGAATGCACTTGCGATCGTTTTAGCTGATTTATTCTTATGGAACAAGGTATATAAATGAATTTAAAACAAATCCTATGGACCTCACTTAAAATCGTATGTGTAGGTTTCATTGCAGCACTAATTGCATTCTTACTTGGAATCTCTAATTATCTTTTAGTTGGTATACTGGCAATCCTTTGTGTATCACCAACAAAGAAAGATTCTTTAGTTTTAGGTGTTAAAAGATATATAGATGTTGTTATGGCTTTACTCTTATCAACGTTATTATTTGTCCTACTAGGATTTGAACTCTATACATTTGTTATATTCTTATTCTTATTTGCACTGTTATCTTATCTAGGTAAGATTGAGATTGGTATGATTCCCGGTATTGTACTTGTGAATCATGTGTATTCACTTGGTCAATTTGATGTCATGTTCTTATTAGAAGAAATCCTAATTATTACAGTTGCAGTTATTTCATCACTTGCAGTCAATACACTCTTTCCCGAGTTTTGGTTAAAGAAGATAACATCTGAAATTATTAAAATTGATCAGTTGATGCAAGACCATTTATTTATGTTATCCATTGTCCTTTCACAAGAAAAAGATTTTGATGACTTTAAAACACACTTTGAAAAGATGGGTCAAAAGATTTATCAAGAAATTGAGAAAGCAGAAAAAGAAGACAAAAATAGAGTCTTCTCAAATGAACTATCTTATGTTGCATACCTTTATATGAGACGTAATCAATTGAATTACATGAATCATATGTATCAAAGTGCATTTAGATTAACTGAATTTCATAAACATCAATTAGAAATAAGTGAATATATTAAAGATTTAGTTTTAGATATTGGCGATGAAAATAAAGCTGATTTCCAAATGGAAAAATTAAATACGTTAATTGAAAAGTTTAAAGCACAAAACCTACCTAAAACAAGAAGTGAATTTGAAACAAGAGCATTACTTTATCATATACTAACTGATTTAAAAAGTATGTTACTTGCAAAGAGTGCTTTCCATCAAAGATATCCTGAATTCAAATTGTAAAAAAGAATAGATTAAAAAGAAAAATAACACCTCTTGCGAGATGTTATTTTTTTAAGAATTCTAAAGCTTTTTCTAAAGATATCGAATTAGATTCAATTAAGTATTGAACAACTTCTTCAATTTGTTCTTTTGATGCACCAGCCTCTAGTGCAATATTTCTTGCATGTAAACGCATATGACCACGATTAATACCATCGGTCGTTAACGCATAAAGTGCTGCAAAGTTTTGTGCAAGTCCTAGACATGCAGTAACTTTCATTAATTCCTCAGCTGTTTGAATATTTAATATTTTTCTTGAAAGTTTTACTTTAGGTAGAATGTTCATGGAGCCACCAATGATTCCGATGTTTAAAGGTATTGTGATTCTACCGATAAGTTTTGAGTTTTCTAAAGTCCACTTTGCAAGTGGTTGATATTTACCAGTAATTGCTGCAAAAGCATGTGCACCAGCTTCAACCGCTCTTGTATCATTACCCGTTGCAAGCATTAATGCAGTTACACCATTCATGATACCTTTGTTGTGTGTGGTTGCACGATATGGATCAATTGATGCATAAAGGGATGCATCAGCGATAGCTTTTGCAGTATTTATGTCACCTTTTAAAGTTCTAGGGTCGATTGTGACAGAAGCAGAGACTAAACTTTCAGTTGCAAGATTTGAAAGAATTGCCATTAAGACATTTAATTGATGATTTTCTCTAAAGTGAACAGTTAATCTTTCAAGAATTGTATTAACGGTATTAGCACCCATTGCATCTTTAGTATCAACAACTAAATTTAAACATGCAAATTCAAATTCTTTTTGTTCAAGTTTAAATGATTTGAGGCCACCACCGAATTTATAAATATCAGGATGTGCTTCTTTAGCTAATTGATGCAAGTGTTGTTCTTCGGTTTTAATAATTGATGCTAACTTTTCAAAGTCAGAGACATCTCTAAAAATGATTTGACCAATCATTGAACGCTTAATGGATTCAATTTTGAAACCACCATTTCGTTCGATAATTTTAGCAGCATGCGTAGCACCTGCAACAACTGAAGGCTCTTCAGTTACCATCGGTATATTGAAATATTTACCTTCAATTAAAAAGTCTGGAGCAACCCCAAGTCCAAGTTCATAGGTTGTGACATAGTTTTCTATGATATGATTAAAAACCTCAGGATCTGTTGATAAATCAAGTGACTCATCATAAAGGTTTTCATCTTTCAATGCGAGAATTCTATCTTTGATAGATTTCTTATAAAATTGTTTAAATGATTTAGACATATCAAATAACCTCGCTACATCACATTATATCACGATATTTGGCTCAAAATAAGGTTTAATTGTGGTATAATTTTTTTGCAAGAACGAAGCACCAAAGGAGTTCGTAATGAAAATAGGAATTAGTAAAATCTCATTTTTCGTGCCTAAATATTATTTATCACTCGCAACACTCGCAGAGGCACGTGGTGCAGATCCCCTAAAATATACCAACGGCTTACTCCAAAATAAAATGGCAGTAGCTCCTATCAACCAAGATATTGTATCAATGGCTGCAAATGCAGCATCAAACATATTAACCGAAGAAGATAAGAAAGATATTGATTTAGTTTTATTTGCAACTGAAAGTGGAATTGACCATTCAAAAGCAGCTGCAACAAATCTAGCTCAGCTTTTAAACTTAAAATCAGAGATTCGTGCAATTGAACTTAAACAAGCTTGCTATTCAGCAACGATTGCACTATATTTTGCAAAAGGACATATCCTTCAAAATCCAAATTCTAAAGTATTAGTTGTTGGATCTGATATCGCAAGATATGGACTTGAAACTGACGGTGAACCAACACAAGGTGCTGGTGCAGTCGCAATGCTTATCACTAAAAAACCAAAGATTTTAGTATTAGAGAACACCTATGCGTTCAATACATCAAATATCTACGATTTCTGGCGACCAGTCACTATGGACTATGCACTTGTTGATGGGCATTTCTCAAACGAACAATATAAAGCATTCTTTAAAACAACATTTGAGAAATACCAAGAAAAATCAGGATTAACACTCGCTGATTTTAAAGCAATGACATTCCATATTCCATATACCAAAATTGGATTAAGAAGTCTTCAAACAATTGCCAAATTAAGTACACACCCTGAGTTATTCAAAAACTTTGAATACTCAACAACCTACAATAAAGAAGTTGGTAATATTTATACAGGTTCACTTTATTTATCACTGATTTCATTACTGGAAAATGGAAAACTTAAATCTAAAGACCGTATCGGTATGTTCTCATATGGCTCTGGTGCGGTTGCAGAATTTTTCTCAGGCATACTTGTTCCAGGGTACAAAAAACATCTAGTAAAAGACATACATAAACAGATTTTAAAGAATCGTCAGAAGTTAACGTTTAATGCTTATGCAAAAATGTTAACAGATATTCCTAAAAACGATGTTTTAGTTGAATATGAAGATGATCAAACATTCCAACTTGTTGAAATTTCAGACTATGAAAGAAAATATATGAAGAAGGCGTAAGACCTTCTTTTTTATTTACCTTTTTAATGAAAACGGCACTGACCCATAGAAATTGCTATTTATTTATGAAAGATTGAAGTATAATTTTAAGTTTATTAAGGACTACGGTTTTGAAAAACCGATGAAACTTAAAAAACGTATGTCACCATCGATCATTTTTGAAAAGACTGGTGCACCAAAAGAAAAGATTCAAGTGGGATATCATTATGAAACACACACTTTCTATGTGAATATATTTACACCAGAACCAAAAGAATTGTTCATTCCTCAAAATGGCAAAGATAAAGAAAACTTAGTTATAGCCAAAGAAGCAGTTAATGCGTATTTAAATAAAAGGTAAGTAAAATGCACTTCAATTATGAAGTGCATTTTCATATTTTCATATTAATAAAATATTGAAAAGTGTAACAAAATGTTTCAAAATATTGTAAAATATCCATAAAGATGTATAATAATGATGGAGGTACTTATATGAATCCTATTTTACGCTTTAAAAGTATTAGAGTTAAAAATATTAAAAATGTTATAGAAGGGAAGATTTCATTCCCGGATTATGATAGTGAGGCTGAGGTAAGAAATAACATCATTGGTATCTATGGTCAAAATGGCTCAGGAAAAACTGCTGTTGTAAATGCATTTAGAATTATTCAACAACTTTTTGCAGGTTTATCAATTGAGAGATTACTTTCAGTCAGAACAATAAGTGAACCTTCTAGTGAACTTGAAGTTGAATATCTTATCTTTCATGAAGAATACCAATTACATGTGACTTATCTAGTTAAGTTTTCTGAATTAGGTAAGGTTGAAGAAACAATCTCTTACTATAATTCACTTTCTGGCGACAGATCAAAGGTTGGATATACAGAAGAGACAATTTTATCTGAACAGATATTTATACCATCTGCAAGAAAATCAACTTTTGGAATTAATCGCCAAAATATTATAAAATATCTAGTTGCTGCAACAAGCACCAGAAATAATTACCAAAGTTTCTTCTTTAATCCTGAGGTAAATAAACTTTTTAATGAAACTTTGGTTGATAATAATTTCAAATTAATTTTCGAAAATACAATTAAATATGTACATAAACGTATGTATATCATTGAACATTCAAGATCAGCAGTATCTTCGTTCGGTATTCAACATCCAATCGGATTAATCACAACCGACAATGAAGGGAATAACAACTTTTTTGAGAATGTTTTTGGTGGATACAAAAATCAAGGCACACAAGAACAATTAACAAAGTTAAAAGAAGGCCTTAAACCAATTAACTTGGTAATCTCTCAACTTGTTCCTGGATTTGAATTGATGATTAAAAATGAGAGAAGAATACCTAATCCTGTTGAACTTGTATATGAGTTTGATTTGCTTGCAAAAAGAGACAATATGGAGTTTCCATATTCATATGAATCTGATGGTATCAAAATTTTAGTCAGCTTTATTGCTAATTTAATTGAAATGTATAAAAGAGAAGATGTGTTAGTAGTTATTGATGAATTTGACGCTTCTATTTTCGAATTTTTATTAGGTGAATTATTACAAGTAATTAAACAAAGTGGTAAGGGACAATTTCTCTTTACATCACACAATCTTCGAGCTTTAGAAGTTTTAGATACTAAAGATATTTGGTTTACAACGACAAACCCTCATAATAGATATATTCAATTTAATCATATTAAAAACAATCATAATTTACGTGATACATATTATAGAGTGATTCAATTAGGTGGACAAAAGGAAGAAGTATATAAGGCATGCAATCAATCTGAAATTAGAAGAGCTTTTTCTAAGGTGTAGTACCATGATTAAAAAAGTTTGGATTGTTGTGGTTGAAGGTGATAGCGAAGAAATATCACTTGATATTATTCTCGAGAAAATTTTTGCTACTGGAGATCAGATCAAGTTTATTGTTATGAACGGTGATGTACTTACTAATAAAACACCAGAGAAACGAATGTTTGAGGTCATTGTAGAACGGTTGAAAATAGACAAACTAACTTTAGATGATGTTGAAAGAATCATACATATCATAGATTTAGATGGATGCTTTATTCACGAAGAGTCAATCATTCAAACGACAACTAGTAAAATTAAATATCATGATAATTCAATTGAATGCATTGATAAATCTAAATTAATTGATCAGTTTTCAATCAAAAAACAAAACATTATTCAATTATTTCAAAAAATCATCAAATATTTTATATCTTTTAATATAGGTGGACTTAATGGAGATTAATAGAAAAAATGCACTTAGATTTTGGGAAACAGTATATGGCTCTGAATTATTAGTGTCTGATTGTTTTGGTACACTTATCTACAAAGAAGACTACGGTGATTATACTACTGAAAGATTATATGAAGGAAAGAAGCATAATTTTGGCTGGACGATAGATCACATTCTTCCAATAAAACTTGGTGGTACGGATGACAATAATAATTTAGAAATCATGCATTGGAAAAATAACCAAGAAAAAGGTGATCATAATACATTTGTGATCAATAATATAAGATATGCTATTTATCGTTGCAAACAAACTGTTGATGGATATAGAGGTTATGGCATAATTAATCAAAATACAGGAATAAGAATTGATTGGAAAGCCACTAAACATAAATATTTTTAACATTAAAAATGCACTTCAATTATGAAGTGCATTTCTTTTTTATAAGCAGTATAAGTCAACAATATCTTCCATCTTAAATCTTTCTTTTGACGTCAAGATGATATGCTGTTTAATCGTATCAACTTTAAATATATAACCCTCATAAGGGTAGATATATCCATCCTCAAAATGCTTTATTAGAACCATTTTATGGTTATTTAAGGCATCTTCCAGTTCTCTATTAATTTCATCAACTTTATCATCTAAAAGAACTGGTTTCGGAATCTTTCCTTGGTTGTAACGGATTCTTGCTAGAATCTCATGAAACCCTGCTAAACCATCAAATGGTTGCCACTTAATAATGCCACGATCGACATAGCTCATTTATTGTGACCTCCAATCATTCCATTTCTTGCAATAATTGTGGACTCAGCTTTTAATGCTGAACCACGAAGTACTGCATTCTTACCAAATTTACTTTTAATTGAATCAACTGTTTGTTGAAGTATAAATTCTTTCTCTAAAGCTTGTGTATCTTCAAAGATTGAGAATTGATAATATGAATCATAATCAGTTAAACCACCTGCAGAAATACCAACAACTCTAATTGGATATCCGATATAGAATCTTTCAAATAAATCTAGACAAGCTTGGTAGATGGTTGTTTCATTATGTGTTGGTTGATCTAGAGTTATTTGACGCGAGAAGCCTCCAGGAAAATCTTTTGAATAACCAATAGCAAGATGAATTGTTCTAGTTTTCTTACGGTGCATTCTTAAACGTCTTGTAATTTCATCGACCATCTCAAGAATAATGGTTAGAATTTCTTCACCGGTATAGTCTCTAAATAAAACTTGGTTTGCACTAAATGATTTAGCTTTAGAACGCAGTCTATCTTTATCTTGAATGAGACTCATATCAATACCATGGGCATGATAGTAGAGTTCTTCGCCCATAACGCCAAAGAGTTTCTTTAGGTAATTAACATCAAAATGTGCCAAATCATAAATAGAATAAATACCTAAATCATTTAAATTGGCTTCCATTCGAGAACCAATTCCCCACATTTCAGAAAGTGGTGTAACCGGCCAGAGTTTCTTTGGAATATCATCATAAGTCCATTCGCCAATGAAATCAGGACTCTTTTTAGATTCAATATCAAGTGCTAATTTACTCATTAGCATATTAGGTCCAATGCCACAAGTAGCAGTGAGTCCAAGTTTTTCTTTAATACGGTTTAAAATCTTTTCTGCAAGTTCTCTAGCAGTTAAGTTATAACGCTTTAAATAGTGTGTGACATCAAGTAAGGATTCATCAATTGAATAAACATATAAATCATCAAAACTAACAAACTCTAAATAAACTTCAATCACCTTAGCAGAATACTCCATATAAGTTTCCATGCGAGGTTTAGCAAAGATAATATCTAAGTTTTCAGGGATTTCAAAGATACGACAACGTGAAGGTATACCAAGCTTTCTAAGATAAGGGGAAACTGCAAGGACGATTGAGCCACCACCGCGTCCTTTATCTGCCACCACCAAAGGTGTATTAAATGGATCAAGTCCTTTTAAAACACACTCAACAGAAGCGTAAAAAGACTTTAAGTCAATACAAAAAATAGTTCTATTGAGTTGGTAGTCTTTCATGTTTTCCATAAAGCATGCTCCTTTTGGGAGTATATTATATAACTATAATTTTGATGTAAGACACTGAAAAAACATGAAAGAAAAATGTATAAAAAAAGGTTATACCGTTAATGGCATAACCAACAAGTTAAGTCGACTTTTATTTTTTTCAAAATTCAAAAGCATTTACATTTCTTCAATGAGTTCAATGTCATTGGCAGAAGGACTGCCAACACGTTTTGATACCTTATACATATGAATCTTACCTTTATAAGGTTGAAGAACAGATTTAATATCTAAAGGATCAATGTATTTAGGATTTAACCAAATCTTTTCAGTATCTTTATCAAGAATAACAGGCATTCTTTCATGAATTTCTTCAGTAATACCGTATGCTTTCGTTGTCATAATCGCAACCGTGTGGATTTTCTTACCAGAACTATCTGTTACAGTATTCCAAATGGCGGCCATTGCGAATAATTTTTGATCTGTGGTAATTCTATAGGGTTGTTTTGTTTCATCTTGTTTCCATTCATAATAACCATCTGCTAAAACAACACATCTTTGATTTAAAATGGCCTTCTTAAAGGAAGGTTTCTCAAAAACAGTTTCTGCCTTAGCATTAATAAAGCCTATTTTATCATCTGGATTGAATGAAGGAATGAATCCCCATTTGAGTAAACCAATACGGTATCTTTTACCATCATGCAAAATTGAAATGACATCCATACTTGGTGCAACATTATAATTAGGCACTCTAAAATCAGGTGAAATTTTTTCAATTTCATATTTTTCTTCAACGTATTTTTGAAGTTCATCATAGGTTACAGTAATTGTAAAACGACCACACATTGAAAATCACCTCAAATTTATCTTACCATGATTAAAAAAATTAAAGGTTTTTAAACAAGTTTTAAGGGATTTTCTTATAAAGAAAGGTATGGTTTAGTGCTATAATCAAGGTATGGGAATTGAGTTAATTGAAATCCACGGTGTGGGTGAAAACACAGTTAAGAAATTAAGAAGACAAGGCATATGGGATACCTATGACCTTGTTTCATATTTACCTAAGAAATATCAAAACTTTACCCTAGCTACCTTTGATGAATTGCGTCATAATGAAATCATTACAGTCATTGGTAAAATTAATGGTCCGATTCAAACAGTTAAAAGAAAAGCAGTCCTTACAACAACGTTCATTGAAGTTGATGGGGAATCCATCAAACTCTTAATTTATGGTAGAGAGTATCTAAGTAAAACGTTAAATCAAGGAGATACTGTTTTAGTTCAAGGTAAGTTTAATTTATTCTTAAGAGAAATCAATGTAAATTTTATTTCAACTCAAAAAGAACAACCAGAGATTAAACCAATCTACGGACTTGAAGGTGTCCTTGATTCTCAAATCAGTAAAATTATTTCAAATATTTTTGAAGAAGGCAAGGATCAAATCTTTGAAACACTCCCTAAAGAATTAATTCATAAATATCATCTATTAGACAGAAAAGAAGCATATTATAAAATGCACTTTCCTGCATCGAATGAAGATTTAAAGAAATCTTTAGAACGTTTTAAAAGAGAAGAAGCTTTCTTACATCAATTAAGTTATATGTTCACATTAAATCCTAAAAGTACACGTGAACCTATTCAATATAAAATTGATGATGTGAGATGGTATATCGATGGACTACCTTATCAACTCACATTTAATCAACAAGAAACAGTGAATGAGATTTATAAAGATTATAAGAAACAAGAATCCATGTATCGACTGATTCAAGGAGATGTTGGTTCAGGGAAAACAATTGTTGCATTCATTGCAGCACTTGGTATGATTTCTGCAGGATATCAAGTTGCGATGATGGCACCAACTGAAATACTTGCAAGACAACACTATGAAAACTTTATTAAACTATTCCAAGATATTGATTCAACACTTTTAACTTCATCGATTAAAGATAAAAAAGCAGTCCAAGATTCTATTAAATCAGGTAAACCAAAAATGATCTTTGGTACGCATGCACTTGGTATGGAAGGTACAGAGTTTAATAAGTTAGGTTTAGTGATCATCGATGAACAACATAAATTTGGTGTTGAATTAAGAGATAGTTTAGTGAATAAGAGCATGACAGGTGACCTAATTTACTTAACTGCAACACCAATTCCAAGAAGTTTGTCTTTAACTTTCTTTGGTGATCTTGATGTGTCATCAATTAAAATGCGTCCGACTTTCCAAAAAGCTACCAAAACAGTTTTTATGAAAGAACGAGACTTTGAAAAGGTTATTGATATTTTAAAGGAAACTCAAAAGAGGGTGGAACAAAGTTTTATTGTTGTACCATCTATTTTAGAAAGTAAAGATAAAGACTCAATTGAAAGTATCTACTCTAAACTCTCACCATTTTATAGTCAAGATGACTTCTATGTGATTCATGGAAAACTATCAAATGATGAGATTGATATGATTATGAAGCGATTTATCGATAATCCTAAAGGCATTTTACTTTCAACTACAATTATTGAAGTTGGTATTGATGTTAAAAATGCAACAACGATGTTAATCATCGGTGCAGAGCATTTTGGGTTATCACAACTCCATCAATTAAGAGGTAGAATTGGTAGAGGCAGTAAAGCCGGAACATGTTATTTAGTTTCAGATAAGAGTGATTCTGAACGACTGAATTTCTTTGAACAAACCTTAGATGGTTTCACTTTATCAGAGTATGATTTAAAACTTCGTGGTGCAGGGTTATTCTCTGGGATATTACAAAGTGGACAAGTCAAATTTAAATATTTAGATTTTGCAAGCGACTTAAAAATCTTAACTGAGATGAAGGCCGATGCAAAATACTATTTGAAACATTTAGAAAAGTATCCGTATTTGAAAAAAAGAATTTTAAATATAGTGATATAATCAAAATAGTATCATTTTAATGATAGGAGATATTGTATGATTCGTTTAGCAGTTGATGGTATGGGTGGAGATTTCGCTCCAAAAGAAATTGTACTCGGTACCTTAGAAGCATTAAATTTATATGAGAATATTGAAATTGTTCTTTTTGGTAATAAGGAAGCGATGGCTCCTTATTTAAAAGAACATAAAAGACTTGAAGTAATTGATGTGCCAAATGCCTTTGACATGGGTGTTAAAGATATTGGTATTGATACCATTAGAAAAAAAGATTATTCAATGATTGCAGCAATGTATTATGTTAAAGAAGGTAAAGCAGATGCACTTGTTTCTGCAGGTCCAACACAAGTTTTAGTCTTTGGTTCACAATTCATTATTAAACCGTTAAAAGGCTTAGAACGTTGTGCAATTGCACCACTGATTCCATCGCTTGATGGTAAACCAACTTATTTACTGGATGCTGGTGGTAACATCAATACAAAAGCTGAACATATGTTAGGAAATGCCATCTTTACAACAGTTGCTTTAAGAGAAGTCTTCGGTGTTGAAAAACCTCAAGTTGGTTTAATCAATATTGGAACTGAAGTTGGTAAAGGACGCGATCTTGATAGAGAAGCGTATGAATTACTGGATAAACATCCAGCAATTAATTTCTATGGCAACTTAGAACCAAAAGAAATCCTTTCAAGTGAAGCATCTATTTTATTATCAGATGGTTTCACTGCAAACATCGTAATGAAAACAATGGAAGGTACAGCTAAAGCCATGGGCCAAATGTTGAAACGTGAGATTAAAGCAAGTATTTGGTCAAAAATTGGTGCAGTATTATTTATGAAAAAGGCATTAAAAAACTTTAAAAAATCAATGTCTCCAGATGAAATTGGTGGTGCATTAATTGCAGGTTTAAGCAAAGTTGTGATTAAAGCACACGGCTCATCATCAGCATATGCATTTAGTAATGCCATTCGTCAAGCTAAAACAATGGTAGAAAAAGATGTTATTGGAAAAGTAGAAAAAGCATTAGGATAATAATTAATGAAAACATTGTATGAGAAATTAGGGATCACCCCTAAAAACGAAAAACTCTACATTCAAGCACTGACCCATTCTTCATTTGCACATGAGAATGGGACAGAGCATTATGAAAGATTAGAGTTTTTAGGTGATGCAGTCATTCAAATAATTATGAGTGACTATTTATATAAGAATGATTTAAGAGACCAAGGTTTCTTAACCAAAAGAAGAGCTCAAAGTGTTCGTGAAGAAGCACTGTTTCTATTTGCAGAGAAATTAAATTTAGCAGCTTACCTAAAACTAGGTAATGGTGAACAAAATGCAAAACAAAGTGTGATTGCTGATGCTTTTGAAGCATTATTTGCAGCAATCTACTTAGACCTGGGTATTCAATCTGCATTTTTAGTGTTTGAGAAAGTGGTCGTTCCATATCTCCCACTTGTTGAAACACTAAAGGACTATAAGACTCAATTGCAAGAATACATTCAACTTGAACGTAAAAGCTTAACGTATAATACTGTTAAAGTTTCAGGACCATCACACCGTCCAACCTTTAAAGCGGATGTTTATTTAGAAGGTGAAATTTTATTAGGTAGTGGTTTAGGACAATCTAAAACAGAAGCGCAACAAAATGCGGCGAAACAAGCATTATCTAAAGTCGTAAAGGATGTGTAATATGTTACAAAAATTATATGAAGATCAAGTCCTTGAAATAGATGGACTTTTAACCAAAGAATCTAAAAGATTAAAACTATCTCCTAATGAGTTAGTTGTCTTAAAGACATTATTTGGTATGTATAAGAAAAAACTCTTTTCAATTTCATCAATATCTAAAAAGATAGAGTTATCCGTTGCTGATATTGAAAAATCTGTTACGCTCCTTGAAGAAAAAGGTTATGTCAGTTTCAGTTTAGAGATGAGAAATGAAAAACAAGTTGAAGTATTTGATTTAACAGGAACTTTCCAAATTCTAACGAATCTCATTGAAAATGATGTCAAAGAACGAAAGAAAGCTAAAAGTGAAACCTTTATCTCAGAAACTATTTCAAAACTAGAACAAGCTTTGGGAAGAATGCTATCTAGTTTAGAATTAGAGACAGTTCGTTCTTGGTATGATGAAAACTTATACACACACGAGATGATCGTTTCAAAAATTAATGAACATCAAGACTCTGGTCGTTTCTCGCTTAAATTCTTAGAACGCAGTTTAAATCAAACAAAACTTAAGAGTGAACCAGTAGATGAAGCAGCAGACCGAGCAATTGACCAAATCTTTAAGGCGATTAAATGACGAAGTCTCAATCGATTTTCTTTTCTGAATACTTAGATGAACTCTTTCCAGATGCGAAAGCGGAACTCGATTTTACAAATCATTTTGAACTATTGGTCGCAGTTGTCTTATCTGCTCAAACAACAGATATTGCAGTAAATAAAGTAACAAAGGAGCTATTTAAAAAATATCCAACACCAGATTTGTTAGCAGAAGCAGAAATTTCTGATGTTGAAAGAATTATTAAGACCATTGGTCTTTATAAAAATAAAGCTAAAAATATTATAAGTTTATCCCAAATTTTGAAAGAAAAGTATCATAGTGAAGTTCCAAGTGAGAGAGAGGCACTTGAATCCTTACCCGGTGTTGGCAGAAAGACTGCCAATGTCGTGTTGTCAAACGCTTTTCATATTCCTGCTTTAGCAGTGGATACTCACATTGAAAGAATTTCAAAACGACTTGGTATAGCAGATATAAATGACTCTGTTTATCAAGTTGAAATGAAACTGAATGACTTATTTGATCCATCCTTATGGCATAAGTTACATCATCAATTAATTTTCTTTGGAAGGTACCATTGTAAAGCCAAAAAACCAAATTGTGATGTATGTAAGATGAAAGAAATCTGTCAATTCTACAAATTGGGTTTAGAAGTGTGAATGAAAGATTGGGAAGAAATTTTCCAATCTTTTTATTTTGACATTCAATTTGCAGGAAAAATTTTGTAGAAAATAAAAAAATAAAAGTCTATAATAAGTACTTGTTTAAAAAAAGGAGCAAAAAAATTATGTATATTCACATCGGCTATCTCAAGCATCAAGTGACCTTAAGAAAACATATGCCTAAATTTCAAGATGATATTGGGTCAATTATCAGACACCAAAGAAAAAGTATGAATCTCACATTAGAAGAAAGTGCAGAAGGTATTTGTAGTGTTTCATATTTGTCCAAAATTGAAAACAATCAACTGATGCCATCTGAAAAATACATTGAACTATTTCAAGAAAAGTTTAATGTTGATTTAAAAAGAATCGTTCCCAAACCAAATGAGGAGTTACTTGAAGATTTAATTGATCTTTTATTTTATAAAGAAAAAGACAATTTAAATGAAAAGAATTTCATTGGTATGGATTACCATACGAAACTTTATCGCTTTGCATATTATGTCATTCATAAAGACTATAAAGAAGCTAAAAAAGCTTATTATAGTATCAATCCATATATGAAGAATCTAACAGATTTAGAATTACACTTCTACTTATATTTATCTGCATATCTTTTAAAAGAAGAAGGTAGAATTAATGATGCCTTTACTGTTCTAAATTTATTTAAAAAGAAGTGTTACCACTATAAATTAAATATGTTGATTGAAACAGAAAAGATTATCCTTGCATGTTCGATGAATAAGTATCCTTATGTTTCACTAAACTATGATCGTGTTTTAAATAATTTAGTGAATCATGAGGTTTATCATTTAGCACATGAGATTAAATATATTTATCTTGCATATATGTCACAGTTTTTAAGTTTAGAGATGTTAAATGAAGAACTTGAAAAAACTGTACATATTAATAAAGACGAGAAAAATTTTGTTCTTGCAACGTATCATTATTTATCTATGCAGTATGAACAAGCATTTAAATTGATTGAAAAAGATGCATATAAAGAACCGAGTTATTATTTACTCACATTAATGATTTTAAATAAGATTGGTGATGAGCATAGCATCAATCCATATTTAGAAAAAGAAATGGATACAAATAATGCCCAAGAATTTCTAATCATTAAATATCTTCAAGAAAAATATTTAATTAAAAAACAAGAAACTGTTGGGTTTATACGTGATCATGTCATTAAATTAAATGACCTTTCAGACAGAAGACTTGAACTCTTATTTTGGTATGAAGAAGGTATTGAAGAGTTCAAAAAACTAGGCTTTTATAAAGAAGCTACACACATTGGACAAATGATTTTTTCAAAAATAAATGATTTAGCCTCACTTCGCGATTGACAAGTGTTTCACTTAAAGATAGAATGGATAGTGGAACAAATAAATATTTTGATTGATAAAAATAATGAATAGGAGGTATAGATATGCAATTAATCAAAGGCAGAAAACTATTCATTATGAGTGTGGAAGAATTATAATATATGACACTTGTAATGAAAGAATGTAATTTTTTAATGATTACCCTTCTTTCATTTTAGAAAACTTTTTTAGTTGACTTTTTTGTAAACGAGGGGAATCCCTCGTTTTTATTTTTTACTAAAGGAGCAGATACATCATGTTGAAACTAAAATCACTATTTAAATTAACTAAAGGACATTTGCTGGGATATTTTATTCTCTTTCTTTTAGTTATCTTCCACCGCTTTACCTATTCTTATGTTCCACTATTTACACAGTATTTAATTAGAGCATTGAATATTTACTTTGATCCTTCAATCTTAGGGACACAAGAGGTCAATCTGCCAAGATTTGTTCTTGATTTCTTTGGGTCTGCTGAAGATATTATGACAACTGTTGTTTATGTTGCTGTTACATTAATATTCTTCCAAGCTTTAAGATATAGTTTAATGTTTGTTGAAAACTATTTGAGAGGGTCAATCCAAGAAAACATTTCAAAAGAATTAAGAGTTAAACTTTACGACCATATTCAAACATTACCATATAAATATCATAATAATGTTGATACAGGCGATTTAATTCAAAGAGTAACCAGTGATGTTGAAACTGTTACAAGTTTTATTGTTGTGCAAGTGATGCAATTAATTGGTTTGGTTGCAACCCTACTTTCTGGTGCATTCCAAATGTATTACATTAACCAAACAATTATGTGGATCTGTTTAGCAGTTATTCCATTTTATGGTATTTCAAGTTATTTCTACTTTACTAAGATTGAAAAAGTGTTTAATAAAGTTGAAGAAGCTGAGTCTAAGATGATGACTGTCATTCAAGAAAATGTTTCAGGTACGAAGGTTGTTAAAGCATTTGCTAATGAACCATTTGAAATTGAAAAAATGGAAGAGAAAAATAGCCAATATATGAAACAAACAATTAAATCAAATACATTGGTTGCACTCTATTGGGGATCCATGGATTTTGTCTCTATGACGCAATATGCAGTGATTACAATTCTTTGTATATTCTTTGCAAGAGATGGTGTTATGGATGGTTCATCAGTCATTGCTGCTTTAATGCTACTTGGTCTACTTGTATGGCCAATTAGAGGTTTAGGACGTATGATTAACGAGTTCTCAAAAGCCTTTGTTGCAATTGGACGTATTAACACGATCTTTAATGAAAAATCAGAATTTGAAGTTGATGGTACACTTGAACCTGAAATCATCGGTAACATTGTATTTGAAAATGTCTCATTTAAATTTGATGATGATAACAAGTATTTACTGAATAACATTTCATTTAATATTAACAATGGTGAAACAGTTGCCTTTATCGGAAAAACAGGTTCAGGTAAAACAACCATTGTAAATCTTTTAATGAGAATGTATGAATATAAAGGGTCAATTAAAATTGATGGTATTGAATTAAGAGATATTAAAAAGAAATACATTCGTCGTCAAATCGGTGCTGTTTTACAAGATCCATTCTTATATTCGAAAACAGTATTTGAAAACATTGCGATTACAAATCGTAGTGCAACTAAACAAGATATTCAAATGGCTGCAGAAACTGCTAGCTTAGAAAAAGATATTCATACCTTTAAGCAAGGTTATGAAACTAAAGTTGGAGAAAAAGGTACAACTTTATCCGGTGGTCAAAAACAAAGAGTTGCGATTGCACGTGTACTTGTTGCACAAAAACCAATACTGATTTTTGACGATGCTTTAAGTGCAGTCGATAATAAAACGGATATGATGATCCGTACTGCACTTGCAAATAAAAAACATAAATCTACAAATCTAATCATTACACACCGTATTACAACTGCTAAAGAAGCTGACAAGATTGTTGTTATTAATAACGGTATGATTGAAGCGATTGGTACACACCAAGAACTTGCAAATAAACCAGGGCTTTATCAATCACTATGGGGTATCCAAGGTAAACTTGAACAAGAATTCTTGGAACTTGTGAAAGAAGGTGAACATCATGCATGATAATCAAGATGAAGATGTAATCAAAAAAGTCTCCCTACCAATCTGGGGAAAACTCTTTAAAGTTATTTTAAAAAATAAATGGAATTTAATTTGGATGTTAACCTTTGCGGTGTTACTTGCATTATTAGATGCATTAACAATTGTTGTGAATCAATATGCAATTGATGAACTCATTGAAAAAGGTCAATATCAAAATATTATTCCATTTGCTATTGTAACTGCAACGATAGGATTAGCATTTGGATTAATCGTCTTTGGATTTATTTACCAAGGTGGTATTATTGAAGCAAATGTAAACTACAATTTAAGAAAACAAGCATTTAATACACTTCAACGCTTGCCATTCTCATATTATGATAAAACCCCACAAGGTTGGATTATGGCAAGAATGACAAGTGATGCTAGAAGACTCTCTCAAATTATTTCATGGGGGTTAGTTGACCTTGTATGGAGTGCTTTATCGATGATCATTACATTGGTCATTCTCTATATTTATTTCTGGCCACTTGCGATTATTGTGACAGTATCTCTACCATTCATGTTCTTAATTATTATCTTATTTAGAAAACGTGTATTAATTAAGCATCGCCAAGCACGTCATTATAATTCAGAACTTACAGCCAAATACAATGAATCATTCCATGGTGCTAAAACATCTAAAAGTTTAGTTATTGAAGATGAAAATCTATTTGAATTTGATCAAACTGCGAACTTAATGAAACGTGCATCTATAAAAGCAAACTCATTATCCGCATTATTCTCATCATGTCTTTTAATGGTTTGTTATATCATTGTTGCAGTCATTATGTATAGTGGTGCACTCTTTACTGTACAAACTGCAATTCAAGTGGGTACACTCTATTTATTCATTCGTTCAACTATTGGATTCTTTGACCCTTTAACAGTTTTATCTAACTTCATCTCACAACTTCAACAAGCTCAAGCATCTGCTGAAAGAATCTTAGAATTAATTGAAACACCATCAGAACTCAAAGATAGTGAAGAAGTTGTTGAAACTTATGGTGACTGGTTTAATCAAAAACGTGAAAATTGGGAACCAATTGAAGGGAAAATTGAATTTAAAAATGTCACTTTCTACTACAATGAAAATGAAATTATTCTAGACAACTTTAACTTAAAAATTCCTGCAGGAACATCGGTTGCATTAGTAGGTCATACAGGTTCTGGTAAAACAACAATTGTTAACTTGGCATCAAGATTTTATGAACCTAAAGAAGGTCAAATATTAATTGACGGTAAAGATTATCGTACACGTTCGATTTCGTGGTTACATAGCCGTTTAGGATATGTATTGCAATCACCACATTTATTCTCAACAACAATCAAAGAAAACATTCGATATGGCAGATTAGATGCAACTGATGAAGAAGTTGTTGCTGCAGCAAAAGCGATCGGATTAGATGATTATATAAATACATTAGAAAAAGGTTATGATACGCACGTTGGTGAAGGTGGTAACCTATTATCGATGGGTCAAAAACAATTAATCTCCTTTGCAAGAGCAATTCTTGCAGACCCTAAGATTTTAATTTTGGATGAAGCAACCTCATCAATTGATAGTGAAGCTGAACGCTTAATACAAGATGCAACAAAGAATCTATTATCCAATAGAACTTCATTAATTGTTGCACATAGACTTTCAACAATCGTTGATGCAAATCTCATTGTTATGCTTGAAGGTGGAAAAATTTTAGAGATGGGTACACATAGTGAATTACTAGCTAAACGTGGTGCTTACTTTGAACTTTATAGAAACCAATTTTTAGCAGAAAAAGAAAAAACTTACGAACAAGAGTTTGAAAGACTAACATAAGAACTGCCCATTGTGTGGGCAGTTTTTTTTAAAAAAGTTATTTGAAACATTTTTATCTACTATAGATTGAGGTGATAGATATGTTTCAAATGCTAGTCGCAATGATTACGATTTCAATATCGTGGCAAAACACACTCGTTATTGTGCCACTTTATAGTTCGATTGAAAATTATAAAGAAATACCTTATGCAACACTTTACATGGATGGCAAAGAAGCTTTTGACCCTAATATGTATTATGAGTTTGGTGTAGGTACAACGAATCTGAGAATTATTTCCACAAATGTTGTTGGTGAATATCATGTGGATTATCGAGTGTTCTTTCCACTCTATGGGTTTTCATCAGAAGAAACCATTACGTTTAAAGTTGTAGATGAAATAAAGCCAATCATTACAGGTGATGATGAAATTGTTTTAGAGGTTGGTTCTAAAGCACCAGATTTTAAATCTTTAATTGAATATAAGGATAACTATGATAAAAAAGAAGATTTAGCTGTAACAGTAGATAGCAGTCTACTCAATATGAATGCATTAGGTGATTATCGAATTACATATAAAGTTAAAGATAAAAGTCAAAACATCACTTACTTTTTTCAAAATATTAAAGTCGTTGATCGTACGAGTCCAGTAGTGGTACAAAAAGGTGATGTTGAAATTGAAGTCAACGAAGATATTAATATAACCAAATACTTTGGGTTTAGTGATAACTACGATAAAATTTTCAAGACTGAATTAATCGATGATTTAGTCGACTATTCAAAAGTTGGATATTACACTGCAACACTTAAAGTATATGATCAGTCAGATAATGTAGCAACAATTAATTTTACAGTCAAAATTAAAGATCAAACGGCACCAATCATAAAGTTAAAAACGAAAGAACTTAATTTGAACTATCAAACAGATATCAATGAGATTAACTTCAAAGATTATATTCAAACAGTTTATGACAATTATGATGATATATCCATTGATGATGTCATGATCAGCTATGATATTGATTCCAATTTTCTAGGAAGTTATCAAGTTAAATATGAAGTATGGGATTCAAATCTTCAAAAAGGTGAAATAACACTCAATGTAAATATTAAAGATTTAGAAGTACCCAAAGTTAGTTTAAAAGAAGCAATTATTGTTGATGTGAATACGTTAGAACCATATTTATTGGACTATCTTATAATCGAAGACAATTTCGATTCATTAGAAAAAATAACTTCATCGATTACAGGTAAAGTTTCAATGGATAAAATCGGAGAATATCGCTTGGTCGCCACAATAAAAGATACATCAAAGAATGAAACGGTATTTCCTGTAATTGTAAAAGTTGTTGATAGAGAAGCACCTTCGTTGAATGTGCCTAACACACTTGAAGTGACAAATTTTAAAAGACCTGATTATACAAAACTTATAACAACAAAAGATAATTATGACAAAGATATCGTTTTAACGATTTATGATGATGAGATTAATTATGAAGTTGTTGGGCATTATATATTAAAAATTGATGCAAAAGATCAATCAGATAATATCACAACTAGATATATAAACTTAGAAATTATAGATAATATCGCACCAGAAATTATTTTAAAGAATCAAAATATTTATGTTTCTTACTTAGATAACAAAATAGACTTTAGTCTATATATCGATAAAATTTATGATGGTTATGATAAATCTTTAAGTTATAGTGATGTGAAAATTATCCACACAATTAATTTTGAGCGACTTGGATTATATGAAGTTATATATCAATTAGAAGATAGTTCACATAATATAGGTGAAGCAACACTTTATGTTCATATCGTTGATTATGATCAACCTGTACTTGATGTAAAACCAATTACAATTAAACAAAATCAGTCATTTGATTATAGAAATTATGTCTCAGCATATGATTTATATGATGGTGACCTTACAGATAAAGTAAGAGTTTCCCCATCTTTTATTCCAACATCGATTCCAGGAATATATGAAGTTGTTTTCTATGTGCACGATCAAAGTGGTAATTTAAGTGAAGTTAAATCAACGGTTACGGTACTTTACAAAAATCCATGGGTAGATTATGTTTATTATGGTTTAGGACTAGGAATTGTCGTATTAGGTGGTTATTTATTTTATTATTTTTATAATAAACGTTCAAAATTCTAATATTTTTTGTATAATTAGAGTTGTACATGGAAAGGGAATATATCATGGCAATTCTTGTAGTTTATTGGACGGGAACTGGTAACACTGAGATTATGGCAGAAAAAATCTACGAAGGTATTCAGTCTGTAGGTGTTGATGCTGAACTTAAACTCATTGACCAAGTAAGTCCTTCAGATATTGATAATTATGAAAAAATAGCATTTGGTTGTCCATCAATGGGTATAGAAGAATTAGAACCTGATGAGTTTTTACCTTGGTATGAAGAAATTGAACCATTGCTCCAAGATAAACTCATCGCACTCTTTGGATCTTACGGTTGGGGAGAAGGCGAATGGATGGATGCTTGGCATGAACGTGTGCGTGCACTTGGTTTAAATTTATTTGAAGAAGGAATTCGAATTAGTTCAACACCTTCAACCAAAGAACAACAAATGATTTTCGAATTTGGACAACGTTTCGCACAAAAATGAAAAAGGATATAGTGTCCTTTTTTCATATCGTATAATTAAAGTAAGGTGAGAAAAATGTTTGGCGTATTATATCTTCAAAGTGAATATAGTATGTTACATTCTACACTTCAACTAGAAGCGTTATTTCACCATGCAAAATCATCAAATTACGACATTATACCTTTAACAGATGAAGGTAATTTGCATGGTATGTATAAATTTTTAAAACTTGCAGCTAAAAATAAAATTAAACCTATATTAGGATTAAAACTGAACCTTGAATATGAAGGGTTAAATCTAGACTTTTTAGTCTATGCAAAAAATGATAAAGGATTAGAAACATTAATTGAATTAAGTAGTAGTTATAAGGCTACTAGCGTTAAAGCGTATAGTGCATTAGAACCTTTACTAAAGCGATTAATGGTTGTTTTTCCAACCAATCAAAAGATATTTATAAATGAAGACTATTCAAAAGATTTAGCGTTTAAATTAATCATGGATTTTAAATCAAATTTAAATGAATTTTACATAGGTTTATCACTTCAAAATGAAATGTTAATCAATGAAGTTTCACCTATGTTTTATAAGTTTGCAAAAGAGCTTAATATAAAAACTCTACCTCTTCATCAAACAACTTATTTTAGTAAAGATGAAAAAATAACTTTTGAAGTTTTAAAAGAAATTGAATCTAAAACAAATGAAACATATGATCTTGATATGTCTTTTAAGTCTAAAGATGAATTGATTTTAATGTTTAAACCTTATAAAGACATCTTTAAAAACTTAGAAGAAACTTTCAAAGAAGTTAAATATACGTATTTAGAACAAAGATTTGATATGCCAATCTTTCCTACAAAAGAAGGCGTTCCTAGTAAAGATTATTTAGAAGCACTCGCAACTAAAGGCTTAGAACGTAGGCTTATTCAAAATCAAATTAAAGATACAAAAATTTACCATGAACGATTAAAGGAAGAACTTTCAGTCATCATTCAAATGGGTTATCCTGATTATTTCTTAATTGTTTATGATTTTGTTAGATTTGCCAAACAAAATGATATTTTAGTTGGACCAGGACGTGGTAGTGCTGCAGGTAGTTTAGTTGCATACTCACTGGGTATTACGGATGTTGATCCAATTAAATATGATTTATTGTTTGAACGTTTCTTAAACAAAGAACGTCAAACAATGCCGGATATTGATTTAGATTTTCCGGATAATAAGAGAGATTTAGTGATTGAATACGTCAAAAATAAATATGGAAAAAATCATGTTGTTTCAATCTCTACATTTACAACATTCGCATTTAAATCATCTATTCGTGATGTGGGTCGCATTATGAAACTTGACCCCACAAGGGTAAGTGCGATTATTAAAAGCATTGAATCAAATAAATTAGATTCAAGTGATTTAGAAGCGGTTGAACTTAAACGCGTTGCAGAAAAGTTAGAAGGGTTACCGCGTCAAACAGGTACTCATGCAGCAGGTATTATTCTATCTAAACAAGATTTAACCAAATATGTACCACTTCAAGAAGGTCCACATGATATGCTTCAAAGTCAGTTAGAAGCATCTGATCTTGAGTCACTAGGCTTCTTGAAAATTGACTTCTTAGGACTAAGGAATTTAAGTATTATTGAAGAAGTCATTAAAAAGGAAGATGGGAAAATAAAATTAAATGAAATCCCACTAGACGATCAAGCAACGTTTGAAACCTTGAGACGTGTGGATACAACAGGTATCTTCCAATTAGAATCTCCTGGTATGAGAAATGTAATCGGCAAACTAAAACCTGAACATTTTGAAGATTTGGTTGCCATACTCGCACTCTTTAGACCAGGACCACTCGATTTTATTGATACCTACATAAAACGTCGTCACCAAGGGACTTTTGATTCAATTGACCCATCAATTGATGAAATTTTAAGACCAACTTTTGGGATTATCGTATATCAAGAACAGATTATGAAAATCGCACAAGTCTTTGCAGGTTTTTCATTAAGTGAAGCTGACCTATTAAGACGTGGGATTGCAAAAAAAGATGAAGAAATCTTAAAAAATGAGAAACAAAGATTTATTGATCGTTCACTTACGAATGGACGAAATGAACAAACAACTTTAAAAATATATGAATACATTGAACGATTTAAAGACTATGGATTTAACAGAAGCCACTCAGTTGCATATGCTTTACTTGCATATCAAATGGCATATTTAAAAACACATTATTATAAAACGTTTATGTCAGTCTTAATGACCTCAGTTGTTTCCAATAAAGATTTAGTGGATAGTTACTTAAGAGAACTTTCAAACAAACATATTGAAATTTATCCACCAAATATTGAAATCTCAGGTACGGATTTTGATGCCTATAAAGATGGTGTCATTCTACCACTTACAATTATTAAAGGTGTTGGACAACAAATCATTTCAGGTATTCTATCAGAAAGAGAAAAATCACCATTTAAAGATTATCGTGATTTTAAAAATAGACTCAAAGATGTTTTAAACCAAAAGTCACTGGCCCAACTTATCAAATCTGGTGCACTTGATGTATTTGGTTTAAACCATGCATCGATGCTTGAAAATAGTAATCTAGATCAATCAGGATTTGAAAACTTCTTATCTGATTTTAAAGAGGTTGAACTTGATGAATTACCGTTTGAAACATTAAAAGATCAAGAACTTGAAGTATTAGGTTTTAATTTAACGTATACCGATAATGGCACATTAAATAAGTTAAAGAAGAAATATGATATTAAAGAACGTGACTTGAAAGATGCTAAAATTAACACAATTGCAAAGGTACTTAAGGTTAGAATCATTAAAACCAAGCAAAATCAGCAAATGGCATTCGTAGATTTTGACGATGGTGCACGTTTTAGTGGTACAATATTCCCAAGTACTTTTACAAAGTATCAAGATTTATTAAATGAAACTTATCTCCTGATTGAAGGGGACAAGGATGATAAAGGCGTAATAATTAGAAATATGAAGAAAGTTAAGGTGTAAAATATGCCAAATCAATTACTATTAGAAAAATATGCAAGACTTGCAGTAAAAACTGGTGTCAATGTACAACCAGGACAAATCGTTGTATTAAGAACAACTACAGAAGCAGTTGAATTATCAAGAGCAGTTGCTAAAGAAGCTTATAAAGCTGGTGCAAAGCGTGTTTACTTTATTTGGACAGATGAAAAAGTAAGCCGTTATGGTTATGACTATGCTAAAACAGAAGATTTAGCAGAGTTCCCAGAATGGAATGTTGCACAATATAAATACTTTGTGGAACAAGGTGCTTGTTTCATTTCGATCGTTTCACCAGTGCCTCATGCACTTGCTGGTGTGGATTCATCTAAAATGCAAACAGTTGTTTCAACAATGACAAAAGCAATCCAATTTTTCAGAGAACACACTATGGGTAATAAAACTCAATGGACAATCGTTGCTGCATCAAATAAAGCATGGGCAAAAGAATTATTTCCTGATTTAGATGAAGCAGTTGCTGAAGAAAAACTTTGGGATGCAATCTTTAAAGCGACACGTGTTAACCATGAAACTGATCCAGTAGAAGTTTGGAAAGAACACAATGCGAATTTAGCAAGACAAAACAAAATCTTAAATGATGCAAACTTCAAATCATTACACTTCACAAACTCACTTGGAACTGACCTAGTTGTTGAATTAATTCAAGATCACGTTTGGGCTGGTGGTGCAGAGCATGCAGGAAATGGTGCATTATTTAATCCAAACATTCCAACTGAAGAGTCATTTACTATGCCATATAAATTTGGTACTCAAGGTAAAGTTGTAGCAACTAAACCACTTGCTTATCAAGGTAAGATTATTAAAGACTTCTGGTTAGAATTCAAAGATGGTCGTGTCGTTGATTTTGATGCTAAATATGAAAAAGAAGCTTTACAATCAATTTTAGATTTTGATTATAATGCAAGATCAATTGGTGAAATTGCATTAATCGGTCATGATTCACCAATTTCAAATATGAATATCTTATTCTTAAATACTTTATATGATGAAAATGCAAGTTGCCATATGGCACTTGGACGTGCATATCCTATGAATATTAAGAATGGTAATGACACACCAATCGCTGAACTTGAAAAGAAAGGTTACAACAACTCTTTAGTTCACGTTGACTTTATGTTCGGTTCTGCTGACATGCAAATTGTTGGTAAAAAACAAGATGGAACTGAAGTGATTGTGTTCAAAAATGGGAATTTTGCAATATAAGGGAGCGTAAGCTTCCTTTTTTGTGCTTTACCCTTGATAATATTTCGAATTCGTAATATCATAGTCATAGTTTGAAAAGACAACAGTTTAAAGGAGATCAGATTATGTCTATTCGTATTGGTATTTTATTAGGCTCAATTAGAGAAGGTCGTAACGGAGCCGCAGTAGCAAATTGGGTATTAGAACAAGCAAATTTAAGAAATGATCAAGATGTTACTTATGAATTAATTGACCTTAAATCTTATGATTTACCTCATTTAGGTGCTAAACCAAATGAAAGCCAAATGGCTGCAATTGGTAAATGGTCAGCTGATATGGCATCATTCGATGGTTATGTTGTGGTAACACCTGAATATAACCATGTTGTACCAGGTACATTAACAAATGCTTTCCAATTCTTAAAACCAGAAGTTGCTAACAAAGCTATGGCATTTGTTGGATATGGTTGGATGGGTGCGACACGTGCAATTGCAGGTGTTAAAGAACAAATGACTTTCCAAGGTTTAGCAATTGTTTCTCAAGCAATTCATATCAGTTTTACAACTGACTATGTCAACTTCGGTAAAGAAGATGCTAAATTTGCACCAGGTGCATGGCACAATCCAGAAGTGGTTGCAATCTTTAACCAAGTTACTTCATGGGCTAAAGCTTTAAAACTTGTTCGCGAAGGTAAAATCTAAATTAGATAAAAAAATAATCCTCATTTCTGAGGATTTTTTTATGGAATAAATACGATGCAACTTGGTTCTGGTACGTTGATATGTTTCACAAACTTTAATTCACCTGTGTCAGTATTTCTTGAGAAAATTGAAACATTGTTTGAATGCATATTACCAACAACGATATGGGATTCATCAAGTGATAAATTGAAGTCTCTTGGATGCTTACCTTGTGTATTGTAAATTTTTTGTTGTTTAAGTAGTCCGTCTGGTTGAACTAGATAGTGTGTGATTGCATCATAACCACGATTTGATACGTATAAGTGACGTCCATCATGTGTTAATCTAATAGCTGCAGATGAAATACCTGCAAATTGTTTATCGATTGTACCAAACTTCTTAACAAATTCTAACTTTTCATTATAAACATAAATTTCATGAGAATATTCGGTTAAGCAATAAACAAAACCTTTGTCACTGACAACTAAGTGTCTAGGTCCAACACCTTTATGTAAGGTTAAATCTTTCTTAGAAACAAGTTTTCCATTTTGATCAATCTCATAAGTAAAGATTGTATCTAAACCTAAGTCAACAACAAATAATGTTGATAATAAAGAAGAATAGTAAACTTGATGTGCATGTGAACCTGTAGGATAAATGATTGTTTGAAGTTTTTTAGTGTTTGATCCATCAAAGCGATAACTTGACATTTGACCGACATGATAATTTGCAGTAAAAATCATATTGAGCGTTGGTTCAAACCAAATATGTGCAGGACTGTGTGCCTCACTATGGTCTTCATAAACTAACATATTATTTTGATAAATTTCAATACCACCTCTTGCAAGTGTGAATAAGTGTCCTTCACCTAATGCAAAATAAGTTGGATTAAATAAACGATTGTAAAGTGAAACTTTATCGTCCTCAACTAAGTAAATACCTTCTGATTGATTTTTTGTATATGTGCCGACTAAAAATTTCATATATACCCTCAACTTTCTTTATCTATTATATCATCTTATAGAGAGCATTTCATTACACTTCAACAAAAAATAAAGTATGATATAATGTAGTGGTACGAAAAATGCTAGAACTGTAGGAGGTTATCATGGCAGCAGTATACGACAAAGTTAAACAGCTAATCGTAGATGAATTAGCAGTTGAAGAGTCTCTAGTTACTCCTGAAGCAAGATTAGTAGAAGATCTTGGAGCAGACTCAATTGATGCAGTAGAATTAATCATGACTGTAGAAGACGCGTTCTCAATCGAAATTTCTGATGAAGTTCTACAAAACATTAAAACTGTTAACGATTTAGTGTCATACATCGAAACTAACAAATAAAAAAAACATCCCCAATCATTTGGGGGTTTTTTTTGCATTGAATTATATTATATTTTCAAATATAATAGATAGCAATGGAAGAAGGTATTAAAATGAGAAATTATGACTACCAAACAATTGAAAAGAAATGGCAAAAACATTGGGTTGATTTAAAATTATTTAAAACAAAAACAAACAGTTTTCAACCTAAATACTATGTTTTAGATATGTTCCCATATCCATCTTCTTCTGGGTTACATGTTGGTCATGTCGAAGGATATTCTGCAACAGATATTGTTTCAAGATTCAAAAGAATGCAAGGTTACAATGTATTCAGTCCTATGGGATGGGACGCTTTTGGTTTACCTGCTGAACAATATGCACTTGCAACTGGAAAAGATCCAAAGAGTTTTACTTATCAAAATATTAAAAACTTTAAAAGACAAATTATTGAAATGGGTAAAGGTGTTGACTGGGATAGAGAACTTGCAACATCAGACCCTGAATATTACCGTTGGACACAATGGATTTTTAAGAAACTCTATGAAAGAGGACTTGCAGTTTTAAAAGACGTTGAAGTTAACTGGTGTGAAGGTTTAGGTACGGTACTTGCTAACGATGAAATTGAAATCATCGATGGACAAATGGTTTCAGAACGTGGACACTTCCCAGTTATTAAAAAACCAATGCGTCAATGGGTTTTAAGAATTACTGAATATGCTGAAAGATTATTACAAGATTTAGAATTAGTAGATTGGCCAGAAAACTTAAAGGAAATGCAAAGAAACTGGATTGGAAAATCTAGTGGAGCAATGATTGACTTTGAACTTGCTGGTAGCAATTCTAAATTTACAGTCTTTACAACAAGACCTGACACACTATACGGTGTGACTTATGCAGTGCTTTCACCTGAGCATCCTTTAGTACTTGAAATTACAACTGAAGATGAAATTGATGATGTTAAAAAATATATTGCTCAAACAAAATCAAAAACAGACTTAGACAGAATTGCTGATAAAACAAAGACTGGTGTTTTCACAGGTGCTTACGCAAAACATCCAATTACTGGAAAACTTATTCCAATTTGGATTGGTGACTATGTCTTAATGAGTTATGGTACAGGAGCAGTCATGGCGGTTCCTGCACATGATGCAAGAGACTATGAATTCGCAATGAAGTATGGTCTAGAAATTATTGAAGTCATTAAAGGTGGCACTGATGGTGCTTATGAAGGTGATGGTATTCATCATCATTCAGGTATTTTAGATGGCTTAAATAATGATGAAGCGAAAGCTAAGATGATCTCATATCTTGAGAACCGTGGTATTGGTTATGGTCATCATACATATAAACTTCGTGATTGGGTATTTTCACGTCAACGTTATTGGGGTGAACCATTCCCAGTTTACTATGACCAAGAAGGTAATACATACCTTGTTCCAGATGAAGAACTGCCACTTGAACTACCATATCTTGAATATATTAAACCATCAGGAACAGGTGAATCACCACTTGCAAATGCAACCGATTGGGTAAACTTTACAAAAGATGGTAAGAAGTATCGAAGAGATACCAACACCATGCCACAACTTGCAGGTTCAAGTTGGTACTATATTGGATATCTACTTAAAAATCATTTAGGTTATATTCCACTGGATTCCGAAGAAGCTAAACAAGTACTTGATCAATTCTTACCAGTTGATCTTTATGTTGGTGGAACTGAACATGCTGTTGGTCATTTACTCTATGCTAGATTCTGGCATAAAGTATTCTATGATTTAGGATTTGTTTCAAGTAAGGAACCATTCCAAAAATTAGTTAACCAAGGTATGATTCTTGGTGAAGACCATTCTAAGATGAGTAAGTCAAAAGGTAATACAAAATCACCTGATGATATTTTCTTATCTCATGGTGCAGATACACTTCGTGTATTTGAAATGTTCATGGGACCACTTGAAGCTGAAAAACCTTGGAGTGATGACGGTCTAGATGGTTCTAAGCGTTTCTTAGAACGTGTATGGCGTATGTTTGATTTTGATATTTATAATGAAAATGTAAAAGAATTAGAAACAATCTATCATCAAACAGTTAAGAAAGTAACAGATGACTATGAAAAACTAGCATTTAATACTGCAATTGCACAAATGATGATTTTTGTTAACGAAGTTTTTAAAGTTCAAAAGATTGGTAAAAACCAAGCAAGAGGATTCTTAAAACTATTAAATCCAATTGCTCCACATATTACAGAAGAGATAAATCAAACCGTATTAAATCATCATGAAGAACTCATTTATTCTGAATGGCCAAAATATGATGAAGCATTCTTGGTTGTCAATGAAGTTGAAGTTGTTGTTCAAGTAAACGGTAAACTTCGTGCGAAGATGACTGTCTCAAGAGACCTTGCAGAAGTTGATTTAAAAGAACTTGCATTAAACAGTGAGAATGTTAAGAAACACTTAGAAGGACTTGAAATCATGAAGATGATTGTTGTTCCTAATAAGTTAGTAAATATTGTTGCTAAATAATTGAAAGAGGATAACGGAAGTTATCCCCTTTTTCTTAAAAACTAAATTATAATAAAGATATAACATATAGAAAGAAATACATTATGAAAAAACTCATCATCAAATACAACTTAATTGAATCATTTTATTACCTTTATATCGTGGATTTAATATTCTTAATCTTAATTCCCCTTTTTACAACTTATTTCATCGAAGATTTAGAACTCTTAAAATTAGCTGTCTCAATTGTTGGAATCATCGTCTTGCTCATTCCAATTTTTGGGTTACCATTACTTTATGTATTCAAAAAAGATACAGTTGAATTTACAGAAAATGAAGTAAAGATTCAAACGAAAGTTAAACCACAAGCATTTGAACTATCTAAAATTGAAAGTATTTCTTATGTGCCAAATAAGTGGTATAAACTACCCTTCATTGAATACTATGATGGTGGACAATTATCATTCAAACATAAAAATGGTAGTTATATTAATATCCGTATTTTTAAAAGCACATATAAAAAGTTAACGAAAGAATTAGGATATCAAATAGAACTTAAACAAAACAAAATTAATTGGGGTAAATCTTTTAGAGACTAACCTCATGCAATTTAAGTTTATTTTTTTGCATCTTATTTGAAACAGTTCGAATCTTAAAGCATTTATCGATATGATTAAGTTCCTAGAAAATATTTTCTAGAATTGTTTCAAAAAAGGGGGAAGAAGCATGTTTATTCAAACAATTATTAAATATGATTTCCATGATGCAATTTATGTTGTTACAGATGGTAAAAATCATCTCAATGTTTTAAATCAAAGTGTACCACACAAAAATGATTTATTTCCTGAGGTTGGTATGGCAGTTAAAACATTGATTGCATACGTCTATGAAGAAATTTGTTTAAATAAAGTCGATGAAGATAACTTAAAAAGTGATCTGATTGAAAAAGGTAATAACATGTTTGACTATAAATTAAGAGGTATCATCAAGGATTCAAAGAAAGCTTTAATTCTCATTAATGGATTTACAATTAGTTTAGAAAAGCATTTCAAAGATGGTTTACCGGATATTTATCAAACAGGTGATTACGTTGAATTTTGTTGTGACTACATAGATTCAACATTAAACTAAATAAAATAGAAGCACCTAAACACTTTCTAAAGAAGTTAATAGGTGCTTTTTTTATATTGTTTATAAATTTAATTAAAAGTCAGATAGTTGATTTTACTCAATTCCAGAATAGCGCAGAATAGATGCTATAATAAGATTATAGTGGGAAAAACATTTGAGGTGTAAATTATGAAAAAATTAAAGGTTAGTATTGTCAATCCAACAACTTTAAGATTAGATGAAGAAGGGAATGTTGGAGACATCATTGATTTAAGAGAAGTTCAATCGGTTGATCAATCTTTTTTAAATGAATCAATCAACCAATCTAAAGATGAAAAGTACAAGGAACTATTAAATCAAGAAAGAGCTCAACAAGAGACTCTAATTACTGCCAAAGTAAATGAAACTGAAAATAAATACAAATTAGAGATTGAAAGAATTAAATTAGAAAAACAAAGATTAGAAGAAACAGTTAAGACACTGGATAAAAAAATTGAAGAAGAAGCCAAAACCATTAAATCAGAACTCAACTCACAATTTGTTAATGAAAAGACAAAGTATCAAATTGAAATTGAAAAACTTCAAACTCAACTCGAGAGTCAACGTAAATTAATTGCTCTTGAAACTCAAAAAGCTAAAGATGAAGAATATCAAAAGAAAATTGAAGAACTGAATAAGTTGATAGGCGATAAACAATTAGAAATCCAAAGACTGAGTTCAAATCTGACGCAAACAGATAATGAGAAAAAACTAGCAGAACAAAAACTCAAAAATGATTTCAGTTTAAAACTTAAAGAGTTAGAAACAGAACGCGATTATTATAAAGATCTAAAAGCTAGAGTATCGACCAAAATGCTTGGTGAAACGCTTGAACAACACTGTGAGATTGAATTCAATAGAATTCGCGCAACAGCTTTTAAGAATGCATATTTTGAAAAAGATAATGATGCAAAATCAGGAAGTAAAGGTGATTTCATTTTTAGAGATTATGATGATGACGGTACAGAAATCATTTCAATTATGTTTGAGATGAAAAATGAAATGGATACGACTGCAACGAAACAAAAAAATGAAGACTTCTTTAAAGAACTGGATAAAGATAGAAATGAAAAGAAGTGTGAATATGCAATTTTAGTTTCACTGCTTGAAAAAGATAGTGAATTATATAATCAAGGTATTGTTGATGTGTCATATAAATATCCAAAGATGTACGTGATTAGACCTCAATTCTTTATTCCACTGATTACACTTTTACGTGATGCAGCAATGAACTCAGTTCAGATTAAACGTCAACTTGTTGAAATAAAGAATCAAAATATTGATATTACAAACTTTGAAGATGATTTAAATGAGTTTAAAACTAAGTTTGGTAACAATTATAGACTTGCGAGTGAAAGATTTGCTAAAGCAATTGAAGAAATTGATAAAACAATCGATCATCTACATAAGACTAAAGAAGCATTACTATCTTCTGAAAACAATTTAAGACTTGCCAACAATAAAGCAGAAGATTTAACGATTAAAAAGTTAACTAGAAATAATCCTACGATGAAAGAAGCATTTGAAAAGTTAGAAAAAGGTAAGTAAATAAACCTGAAAAAATAAGAAGCACCTTAATACTTCCAAAAGAAGATAAAAGGTGCTTCATTTTTTGTTTCATGATGGAATTTTACGACGCGGTACTTTATTTCATGTTTATCTAAGAAGGATTGAACAGCAACGGTTTCTTTTAAACCTTCAAGATGTCCTGGATATGCAACAACTAAAATAAAGCCTTTTTGATTTTTGTGTAACTTTTCTAACGTATCAATTGTGGAGTGGGTCATGGTTGTGATTTTCTTATCACCGCCAGGTAAGTAACCTAAATTGAAGACGACACCATCAAAATTTTGTACATATTTTAAAATGTGTTCATGTGTATCATGAATATATGTGATGTTCTTAAAATCCTTAGTTAATGTTCTAGTTTGATTTAGTGCAGATTCTTGAATATCAAAAGTATAAACGTGTTTTACACGTTCTGCTAAGAATTTGGTGTCATTTCCGTTACCGGCAGTGGCATCAACGATGACTGAATCCTTAGTAATTTCAGTTTCTAAAAGTTCATGTGCTAAATCAGTTATTTTTATATTTTTCATAATAATCACCTTGATATAAATTAAGACTTCTCATTTTTTTATCAATGTCATTAGTTACTGTGAATTTTTTTCTTGTCCACTCTGGTGCAATTAGCATATCACCTGGGGCATCACCTGTTAGACGGTGAACAATTATATCTTTTCTTAACCAAGCAAGTTGTTCAACTGTGATATCAACGTATTCTTCCTTAGTTAAAATTGGCCATGGATTTTTCATATATTGATAACCCATTTTAGTTTTTTCCATAATGTGTAACATATGGATTTTAATACCTTGTATTGGTAATGTATTTAAATGCTTAATGGTGTCTAACATCATTTCTCTGGTTTCACCAGGTAGACCATTGATGATATGAACGACCACATCTAAGTTTTTCTCTCTTAACCTTCTTACTGCATCATCAAATGTTGGAAGATCATGTGCACGATTGATTAGATCAGAAGTTGTTTGATGAATTGTTTGAAGTCCAAGTTCAACTTGAATTGGCATTCTTGTATTAAGTTCACCAAGATAATCAACAACATCTTGAGGAAGGGAATCGGGACGTGTGCCAATAGATAACATGACGATATTTGGATCTAGTGCGATTGCTTCTTCATAGATTTCTTTTAATCTAGGTAGTGGTGCGTGGGTATTTGTGTTTGCTTGGAAATATGCAACATAAAAACCATCAGTCCACTTTTTATGCATTTGTTCTTTAATTTTTTCAAATTGAACAGGTAATGGATCGTGTTTATCACCAGCAAAATCACCTGAACCCATCCATGAACAAAACGTACAACCACCACTAGCGACTGTGCCATCAATATTTGGGCAAGTAAAACCTGCATTTAATGCAATTTTAAAGACCTTTTTATTAAATTTTTGTCGATAATAGTTGTTTAGCGTATTATAATGTTTCTCTGCAGTAATTAAGTTCATATTTTCACCAGTTATTATTTTACCATATCATGAATGATATGAAAGAAAAAGATTTTTTGTGGTTTTAGTTGTAAATCATGAAAGTTACTTTCAGAATTAATTCCTTAACTTGAAGGTGGTTACATGTTATAATAACCATACGAGGAGATGACACATGTATCAAAGATTTAGAGCAGGGTTAGTTAACCCTCGAATGCTGGCTGAATATTTCAAAGATTCATGGCTAAAAGTATTGACTTACTTTTTTTTATTAGTCATTCTTTTACTCGTTCCTTTCCTCCTTGTTGAACTTCAATTTGAAGGTTTACGAGGTGATCAAATTAATGCAATTAGAAACAATTATCAAGAAGCATTTGTTGTACCATATGAAATTAAAGAAGGCAAATTGACTTTAATTGGTGAGACAGATGTTTTAGATCGCGGCTTATCTGTTGATATGGTAACCGTTAGCATAAAATCTAGAGGTACATCGCTTTTAAGTGGTGAAATCGAAATTTTCTTTGGAGAAGATAGTGTAAGTTATTTTGTTTCTGGTTTTAGACAAAAAACTTATAGTTATGATTTGCTTAACTTAGAAGGTTTTTCATTCCAAAATTATGGATCATTAGATCAAGAAAAATTCATTAAAGCAGTAAATTATGTTGTTAAAGATAATAAAGCACTCCATGTTGGTGTTCAAACAGGACTTTATTTCCTTGGGAACGCAATTGAACTTGGATTAATGGTTTTACTTGCAACTTTACTATCCAAACAAGGCATTCCGTTTGGACCAAAAATGAAAATTGCAGTTTATGCATCAACTATTTATGCAATCACTGGATTCTTCGGAATCGTGTTCGCATTACAAATCATACAATATATCGGTATTGCACTACTTGCATTTTATATGCATAGAGCATTATCTCAATTTGTTGTTCTTTAGAGGGTATTATGTCAAATCTATTCGAAGTATTTTTAAACCAAGCACAATTAAATACACACCCACTATCAACAGCAAAATTAAAAGGGGTTACTGTAAAAAAGGTCGATAAAGTGATGAGATTTTCAATTGAGTTTGAAGAACTTATGAGTGCACATCAAATGAGTCATTTTATTAAACAATTACAATCCTTCTTTTTAAAACCAAATGTTGTAAATTTTGTCGATTATCAATTTAGTTTTAAAAACGCACAATTAAAAGAATACTATAAACCATATTATGAAATGATTGTTCACAAAGCGAGTGAATCTTTTTCACCGTTACAAGTATTTAAAAACTTCGGTTGTGAATATGAAAATAATACATACTTTATTATTGTAGAAAAAGATTCTGTTTCAGTTAAAAAATATTTTCCTGAACTTAAAAAAGCATTTGCTAAACATGGACTAGGTGTTTCGTTTGATCTACGAATCAATGAATCACTACCAACTGTCCAAGAACAAGTTCAAAGAACAATTGTTGAACAACAAGAATCGTTAGAAAAATTAGCTGTTAATACAAGTGAGATCGTACTCTCAGAAAAGAAAAGTTTTACAACGAAACATTCACCACTTGCAGTGCCTATAAGTGAAATTCCAGCAACACAATATTTACTAGATAAATACAAGAATGAAAAAGGAGATGCAAACTTCCTGATTGAAGGGGAAGTATTTAAAACTGAATTTAGAGTTTTAAAGAATACTAATCTTTTAACATTCTCACTAACTGACGAAGAAGATGCGATTACAGTCAAACGATTTGTCAGAGGCGATAAAGACATTGAACTTGCAAAATCAATCAAAGTCGGTGACATCATTCAAGTTTCAGGTGAAGCTCAATTTGATACATTCCAAAAAGAAATTACATTAATGGCAAAAGCATTACATCAAATTGAACGTCCTAAAAAACATGAACGTATGGATAAAGCAAAAGAAAAACGCATTGAATTCCATATACACACAAAAGCTTCTCCAATGGATGCAGTAACTGATGTTACAGATTATATAAACACGCTTGAAAAATGGGGACATGAAGCTTTTGCAATTACAGATAGAAATGGTGTTTATGCCTTCCCTGACATTAAAAAAGCAGTTAAAGGTAAAAACATTAAACCGATATTCGGTGCTGAGTTTGACTTTGTTGATGAAGATAATTTTATTATTGCAACCGATTATGACCATGACTTCAATTTAAAAGAAGCAACATATGTAGTCTTTGACATTGAAACAACAGGGTTATCAGTTACAAGAGATAAGATTATTGAAATTGCAGCATATAAAATAACAAGTGGTATGATAGGTGATCGTTTTGAAGTCTTAATTGATCCAGAAGAAAAACTTTCAGAACTCACTAAAAACTTAACAAATATTACAGATGAAATGTTAGAGGGTCAGGAAAAAATCGAATCTGTCTTACCTAAGTTCTTTGACTTTATTAAGGGTTCAGTTCTTGTTGCACACAATGCATCCTTTGACTCTAATTTCATCTTTGAAAAAGCAAAAGATCTTGGTATCAAACATGAGAAGTTTGCAGTAATCGATACATTAAACATTGCTCGATATTTTTATAATGCTAAAAATAAAGAAAACAATCATGCAAGATTCTATAAGAATGATTCAGGAAACATTCCTGATTTAAAACGCTTTAATTTAAAAGCTGTTACAAAGTTCTTTAAAGTGAACTTAGAGGCGCATCATAGAGCGATTTACGATGCTTACGCAACTGCAGAGATTTTCCTTGGTATGCTTCAAAACTTCTACAAAGAAGAAATTATGACATATTATGAAATCAATGCTGCAATCGAAGAAGAAATGGTATGGCCACATCCAATTCCTTACTATGCTACGATCCTTGCACAAAATCAAGTTGGGTATAAAAACTTATTCAAACTTGTTTCAGATGCATTAACAGACCACTTTAGTGATGGACCAAGACTTGTTAAGTCTGCACTTAATAAATATCGTGAAGGTATACTGATTGGTTCGGGTTCAGACTTTGGTGAAGTTTTTGAATGTGCTTTAAATAAGAATGAAGAAGCCTTAAGAAAAGCAATTGAATTTTACGATTATATAGAAGTACACCCAATTCCAGCTTACAAACATTTAGAACACGATTTAGGGCCATATGCAAAAGAAGTTTTACAAGCAATTGTTAAAAAGATTATAACAACTGCAAAAGAAATGGGTAAATTAGTCATTGCTACATCTAATGCACATTACTTAAATCCTGAAGATAAGAAATATCGAGAAATTTATATACATACAAAATCAGTAGGTGGTGGACTCCATCCACTTGCTAATTATGAAGTTTCACCAGATCAACATTTATTAACAACCCAAGAAATGTTGGATGCGTTTAGTTATTTAGATAACGAAACTGCATACGAAGTTGTTGTTACTAATACCCATAAATTAAATTCAATGATTGATACTGTTCAACCATTCCCTAAAGACTTATATTCTATTCAAGATGATGCATTTAGAGATACATTAGGTATTGAATCTATTGCAGAAGAAGTCAAACGTCTAGTTTATGATAAAGGTCATAAATTATATGGCAATCCAATGCATCCTTATGTTCAAGCACGTATAGAAAGAGAACTTAAAAACATTGTTGATAATAAGTTCGCCCCAATCTACTATATCTCTCATTTACTTGTTAAAAAATCACTAGATGATGGGTACTTAGTAGGCTCACGTGGATCTGTTGGTTCTTCACTTGTTGCAACCATGATGGATATCACTGAAGTCAATCCACTAAAACCGCATTATCGTTGTCCTAATGGTGACTTCTCAGTATTTAAGATGAGTGACGAAGAAATCTTTGAAATTGGTGTTAAACCGCATGAAGAGCCATTTATTGAAGTATTAAAACATGTAAAATCAGGTTATGACTTACCAACGATGAACTGTCCACACTGTGGGGCTAAACTCCATAAAGATGGACACGATATTCCGTTTGAAACCTTCTTAGGTTTTGATGGTGATAAAGTACCTGATATCGACCTTAACTTCTCTGGGGATTATCAAGCAAAAGCCCACGAATATGTACGTGAACTTTTAGGTGAAAATTTCACCTTTAGAGCTGGTACAATTCAAACTGTTGCAGAACGAAATGCATTCGGTTATGTGAGAGGATACTTAGAAGATCAAGGTTTAACAAAACGAAGTGCTTATATTGAATGGTTAGCTAAAGGTATTGAAGGTGTGAAACGTTCAACAGGTCAACACCCTGGTGGTATTGTTGTTGTACCAAAAGATAAAACAATTTATGATGTCACACCGATTCAATATCCTGCAGATGATACATCAGCTAACTGGAAAACAACGCACTTTGATTACCACTCATTTGAAGATAATTTATTAAAACTTGACATCTTGGGTCATGATGATCCTACGATGATTAAATTCTTAATGGATTATGTCTATCAAAATCCAAATGAATTTCCATTTAGTCGTGCACAAGATATTCCAGTAGATGATCCAAAAATCTATGAACTTTTCCAAGGCACTAAAGTTTTAGGATTCGAGGATAAAGAAGTATATGGTGAAGTTGCATCATATGCAATTCCAGAATTTGGAACAGGCTTTACAAGACAAATGTTATTTGATACAAAACCAAACAGTTTTGCCGGACTCGTTAAAATATCAGGTTTATCACATGGTACAGACGTTTGGCTTAAGAACTCTCAAGATTTAGTTCTAGGAAAGACCAATTTTGGTAAATTATCATTTGATGACATTATCGGTTGTCGTGATGATATCATGGTTGACTTAATTAGTTTTGGTATGCCGCCACTTAAATCATTTGAGATAATGGAGTTTGTTCGTAAGGGTAAACCTTCTCAAAATCCAGGTAAGTGGAAAGAATATGAAGCTGAAATGAAAACTTATAAAGTGCCAGAATGGTATATTTGGAGTGCTTCATTAATTAAGTACATGTTCCCTAAAGCTCACGCAACAGCATATGTTATCATGGCTATGCGTATTGCATGGTTTAAAGTGTATAAACCTTTATTATTCTATAGTGGATTCTTCTCAAAACGCGCAGTTCAATTTGATCATGACACAATGGTTGCAGGATATAATGCAATTAGAAATAAAATCATTAAACTTGAAAATTCAACTGAATTAAAAGCAAAAGATGAAGACTTAATGATCACATTATATGTCGCACTTGAGATGACTAAGCGTGGATTTAAGTTCTTACCTGTCGATATTAATAAGAGCCAAGCATCCGAATTCGTCATGGAAAAAGATGGTTTAAGATTACCATTCACATCTATTGATGGCTTAGGACTTCAAGCGGCAATTGACGTTGTTGAAAATAGAAATAAACAACCATTTAAGAGTAAAGAAGATGTCCAAAGACGTACTAAATTGAATAAGACAGTCTTTGAACGATTAGAAGCAATTAATGCATTTGGGGACCTAAAAGAGGCCTCAGGTGAGATTGAAAGCGGTTTATTTGCAGCATATTTATAATTTTCAATTATCTTAAATTACACATTATTGATAGTTTGAAATTAAAAATAATTTATTATGTTGTATAATAACGTTAGTAAACTTAAGAGGTGAAATTTAACATGCAAAATTCGAATCCAATTTTCTCCAATTTGGAAAAAAATTCTTCATTCGCTGTTGGAGAATCTGCAACTAAAGCAGGCATAACTACAAAAACATTTATCCTACTCGCAATTACATTAGTTTCAGGATTCATGTCAATCTATTTACCTGAAAATATTTTAATCGCTTTCCTAATCGGTGGTGCATTATTCTCATTTGTCATGGTATTGTTAGCGACCTACATTCCAAAGATTGCAGCACCAATGAGTATACTATATGCAGTCGGTCAAGGCGTTACTTATGGTTTAGTTACCTATCTACTTGATAGTTTCTTCCCAGGTATCGGTTTAACTGCGATGGTTGGTACAGCATCAATCTTCACAGTTATGTTAATCTTATATACGACTGGATTATTAAGAGGTTCAAGTTTATTAAGAGCTGTTGTCTTAGGCTCATTAATCGCAATCTTAATTGGTTCACTAGTAATCTCAATCTTATCATTAACAAATCCCGCATTCGTTCAAGCATTTGCTGAAAACTATGAATTAGCACTATTCATTTCAATCGTGTTCATCGTTCTAGGTGCATTTATGTTAACTTTAGACTTTGATAGAGCTGAAAGAATTGTTGCAATGGGACTTCCTAAAAATCAAGAATGGGTTGCATCTTTAGGATTTATGGTAACATTAATATGGATCTACGTTAACATTCTTAGATTCTTAGTTCTTGTGATGGGAAGAAATAAATAATTAAAACGTTGAAGTAACAGTAGTAAAATCTTATAGACTTTATAGCGAGCATGAAGGGTGAAAGCATGCAAGTACTAGTGATTTGAATTCGGTTACGGAGTGGAAAGGTAAAATCTTTCACGGAAAATCCCCGTTATGGATCAATGAGTTGCGTAATGAATTTCATTACGAACTAAGGTGGTACCGCGAACTTTTCGTCCTTAGAGTGTAAAAACTTTAAGGACTTTTTATTTATATAATATTAGAAACAAAAGAGGGAAAAAAAGATGAAGGAAAAAATTGAAGCTTTAGTTTCACAATTAGAAGCAGAAATTAAAGATACGAATTCTTTAGATCAAATTGAAGCAATAAGAGTTAAATACCTTGGCAAATCAGGTGAACTTACTCAAATGATGCCTTTGATTAAAACATTACCAAACGAAGAAAAACCTACCTTTGGTAAATGGATTAATGATGCTAAAGTTGCAATGGAATCAATGATTACGAATGCTAAAAATGAAGTGCTTGCGAAAGAACTTGATTTTAAATTAGCAAAAGAATCTATTGATGTGACATTACCAGGTTATCAATTTAAACAAGCTAGTATCCATCCATTAAGCTTAGTCATTGAAGATTTAGAAGACTATTTTATTGGTCAAGGTTTTAATGTGGCTGAAGGCCCTGAACTTGAACAAGATTTATATAATTTTGAAATGATGAATCTTGCAAAAGGTCATCCTGCACGTGAAATGCATGACTCATTCTATGTCACAGAAACTGAACTCATGAGAACACATACTTCACCAGTGCAAGCACGTTTCATGTTACAAGCAGCAGGTAACCCTATTGCAATCATTTCTCCAGGTAAAACTTACCGTCGTGACCCAGATGATGCGACACATTCACACCAATTCATGCAATGTGAAGGTTTAGTTGTTGGTGAGAATATTAGCTTTGCTAATCTAAAAGCTGTTCTTTTAGGTATGGCTAGACATTTATTTGGTGAAGCAAGAGAAATTAGACTACGTCCTTCGTATTTCCCATTCACAGAGCCTTCAGTTGAAGTTGATGTGATGTTCACTAAAAAAGATGGGTCAAAACGTTGGATTGAAGTGTTAGGTGCTGGTATGGTGCATCCAAATGTTTTAAAAATGGGTGGCTATAATCCAGAAGTGATGAATGGTTTTGCATTTGGAATTGGTGTTGAAAGAATCGCAATTCTTAAATATGGTATCGATGATATTAGAAACTTCTATACCAATGACCGTAGATTCTTAAACCAATTCAAGGGAGAATAAAAATGAATATTTTAGAAAATATCTTAAAACAATTCATCGACATTCCAAGTAATTTAAGTGAAGTTACAAATAAAAGAATCATTGAAGTTGATGATTATTTACCATTAAATTCAAGCACAAATCTTGTTGTTGGGCATGTTTTAACATGTGTTGACCACCCAAACTCTGATCATTTACATATCACAACTGTTGATGTTGGAAATGAAGTTTTACAAATTGTGTGTGGTGCTAAAAACGTTGATGCAGGACAGTATGTTATTGTTGCAAAAATTGGTGCTATATTACCTGGCAATTTCGAAATTAAAAAAGGTACTATTCGTGGTGTTGAATCAAATGGTATGATCTGTTCATTGAAAGAATTAGGTTTTGATGAAAAAAATATTCCTACTAAGTTTGCTGAAGGAATATTTAATTTTGAAGAAAAAGTTAAACCTGGTGATAGTGCATTAAAAGCATTAGGACTTGATTCAAATAAGTTAGTGTTAGGCATGACTGCTAACCGTGGTGACTTATTATCTCATTTAGGTTTTGCATACGATTTGGCTGCAATGTTAAATACAAAAGTTAATTTACCAAAAACTACTTATAAACCAATTGCAAAAAAGAATGATATTAAAGTTTCAATTGAAAATGATACATGTATCAACTACCATGCAGCTGTATTAGAAGTTACAGTTAAAGAATCACCATGGTGGTTAAAAAACGCTCTAATTCAAAGTGATATTCGTCCAATTAATAACGTTGTTGATATTACAAACTATATTTTAGTGACTTATGGTACACCATTACATGCATTTGACTTTAACAAAGTTAATTCTGACAAGATTGTTGTTAGAAATGCAAAACAAGGTGAAAAAGTTGTTACACTTGATGAACAAGTGCGTGAACTTGTTGATACAGATATTTTAATTACAGACGGTACTAGAGGCATCGCACTTGGTGGTGTGATGGGTCTTCATAATACTGTAATTGATGATCAAACGACAAAGATTATCTTAGAAGCTGCACTATTTGATCCTGCTCAAATTGCTCAAACGTCAAAACGTTTAGGCTTAAAGAGTGATTCATCACTTCGTTATGAACGTGGTGTTGAACAAGAGCGTGTGATTTTAGGTATGGAACAAGCAATCGAACTTTTAGTAGAACTAGCAGATGCTAAAGTTTACGATGGTATTTCAAAAGCTGAAATTAAAACATTAAAAACACCTGAAATTACACTTGATTTACCAAAAATCAATCGTGAATTAGGTTTAAATCTTTCTAAAGAAGATGTTAAATCATTATTATCACGATTAAACTATACCATTAAAGATGAAAACAAATTAACAGTTTCAGCACCTAAATATCGTTATGATATTAATATTCATGCAGATGTTGTTGAAGAAATTGCACGTCTATATGGTTATGATGAAATCCCTATGATTGATCTGCCTGTTACAAATAAAGGTGGATTGACACCAACTCAAAAACGTTTGAGAACACTTCGTCATCAACTTGTTGAACTTGGTTTAAATGAAGTTGTAAATTATAGTTTAGTGAGTGAAGAAAATGTAAATGCATTCCCTCAATATGGAGAAACAGTTCAAGTCTTAACACCTATGAGTGAGGATCGTAAATATTTAAGAGAGTCATTAATTGGTGGATTATTAGAAAATGTTTCATATCATGACAAACGTCAAATGTCTGATACTGCATTCTTTGAAATGGGACATGTGTTTGCTAAAAATGATGAAAGAAATCATTTGGCTGTTGCACTTCATGGAAAATACTTAGAACTTTCATTTACTAAGAATGAATTAGTAGCTGATTTCTTCTTATTAAAAGGCTTACTTGAAAAAGTCATGGCAAGATTCAATTTAAGTTTTGAATTAGAAAAAGCAAGTGATCTTAAAGGATTACATCCTGGAATTGCCGCAAAGATTATTGTAGATTCTAAAGCTATTGGTGTGATTGGTAAAGTCCATCCAAGTGTTGCAGCAAGTTTTGATTTAGAAGATGTGTTTGTCTTTGAAATTGATCTTGAGATCCTTAAAGTTGAGCAAGAAACGTTAAGTTTTGAACCAGTAACTCGTTTCCCATCAATCAAACGTGATATTTCATTCATCATTAAGAATGATATACCAGTTGGAAATGTATTAAAACTTATCAAACAAACTGCAAGAAAATTGATTACAGAGGTTAAATTATTTGACGTATATCAAGGTAAAAATGTTGAAGATGGTTATCAATCATTAGCAGTCTCAATCACATTCAATAATAAAGAAAAGACTTTAGAAACTGAAGAAGTTGAAAAAGCACTTAAATCAATTAAGAACCGTCTTGGTTTTGAATTTAATGTGAAATTACGCGATTAGGAGCTAACTGCTCCTTTTCTTTAGAAAAAACTTCTTAATTCTTGTATAATTAAGATTGAAGGTAAGAAAATATGACACTAATTTATGATTTAACATTTGAAGAACTCGAAGAGTTTATTGTCGAAAAAGGTTTCCCAAAATATCGTGCGGGCCAAGTTTGGCATTGGATTTATGTCCAAAAAATTGATTATTTTAATCAAATGAATAATGTACCACAAGGTTTAGTTGATGTAATGACAGAAAACTTTACATTTGACTCAATGGAACTTGTGATTAAAAACGTCTCAGATGATGGTACAATTAAATTCCTTTATGATTTACATGATGCAAATTTAATTGAAACAGTTTTAATGAAACACAATTACGGTATGAGTGCTTGTGTAACCACCCAAGTTGGTTGTAACATTGGTTGTTCATTCTGTGCATCAGGTGTCTTAAAGAAACAAAGAGATTTGTCAGCTGGAGAAATTGTTGGTCAAATTATTAAGACTGAAAAAGATTCAGGTGTAAGAATTTCAAGTATCGTTATTATGGGTATTGGTGAACCATTTGATAACTATAAGAACTTAGTCAAATTCTTTAAAATTGTAAACCATCCAAAAGGTTTAGCAATTGGTGCAAGACATATTACAGTCTCAACATCAGGCTTAGTTCCAAAAATTAAAGAATTTGCACATTTAGGTCTTCAAGTGAACTTAGCTGTTTCACTGCATGCACCAAATAATGAAATTCGTTCTAAGTTAATGAAAATCAATGATCGTTTTAAAGTTGAAGAAGTTATTGATGCAATTAAATATTACATTCAAGTAACGAACCGTCGTGTAACAATTGAATATATTATGATTCAAGAAGTAAACGACTCAGTAGAAACTGCAAAAGAACTTGCAGCACTTCTTAAGGGCATGAATGTTTATGTCAACTTAATTCCGTATAACAAAGTTAAAGAAGCACCATGGGAACGTTCAACACTTGAACGTCGTGAAGCTTTCTATAAAGTTTTAAAAGATAACAAGATTACTGCAGTACTTCGTCGTGAACAAGGTCATGACATTAATGCGGCTTGTGGTCAATTAAGAAGTCAACATCTATAATAAGGAGTATTGTTTGAAGAAAGCATTAATTACCAAATTAATCGGTGGTTTATACACATTTAAAGATTTAGAAACAAATGAAATCTTTGAAGGCTATGCACGCGGTAAGTTTAGAAAAATGCGTGTTGAGAAAACATCTTCTTTCAATAAAAATGCCACAAAAAAGACTAAAAAGGATGTCAAAGACATCGTTTTAAGTCCTAAGGTCGGCGACATCATTCTTTATGAATTCCAGTCAAATCAATATATGATTACTGAAATTTTAGAGCGTACGAATGAATTATCTAGACCAGATGTTGCAAATGTTGATCAAGTCTTACTTGTCTTTTCAGCGATAAGACCAGATTTTTCATTTACACTTTTAGACAAATTTTTAGTAATTCTAGAATCCAATAATTTAAAACCAATCATTGTTGTTTCTAAAATAGATTTAATCGATGAATCAACTTTAAATTGCTTAAAAACGGATTTAAAGTTTTATGAAAAGTATTATGATATCCACTATGTAAATAGTAAAGCTAGAATTGGTTTTGATGTATTAGAAACAATTTTTAAAGATAAAATTACAGTGCTTGCAGGACAAACGGGAGTTGGAAAATCAACTTTAATGAATGCACTCATTCCAGAGTTAGCACTTAAGACACAAGAAATTTCTGATGCACTTGGTCGAGGTAAACATACAACGAGACATTCAGAAATTTATGCATTTGGTGGTGGTTATATAGCCGATACACCAGGATTTTCAAAGATAGATTTTGAGTTTCATGATTATTCATTAATCAAAGATTATTTTGTTGATTTTACTGAAGTTGAAGTAGAATGTAAATTCGGTTCTAAATGTCTACATTTAAGTGAACCAGGATGCGCAGTTAAATCGTATTTAAGTGAAGGTAAGATTTTAAAATCAAGATATGAAAGTTATCAAAGTTTCGTAACAGAAATAAAAGAACGTAAAGAAAAATATTAGGGGGTTTCAAAATGAAAGTTGCACCATCAGTATTGACTGCGAATTTCATCCATTTAGACGATGAGTTAAAATCTGTAGAGAATGATGCAGATTACATCCATGTAGATATCATGGATGGTCACTTTGTTAACAATATTTCATTTGGACCAATGATTGCTGGACAAATTGGTAGTCTAACAAACTTACCAATGGATATCCACTTAATGGTTGAGTATCCACTTGAATGGATTGATAAAGTGAATTTCCCGACAACTGAATTCATCACCGTACATGCTGAATGTCACCGCTTTGCAGAAAGTTTAAAAAGAATCAAATATTTAGGTAAAAAAGCAGGTTTATGTATTAAACCATCAACAGGTGTTGACTACATTTTACCTTATTTAGATAAGGTCGATTTAGTTCTAGTCATGGGTGTTGAACCAGGTCATGGTGGACAAATGTTCATTCAAGGTCAATTAAAAAAGATTGAAGAACTTGCAAGAATCAAACAAGAAAATGGTTATACTTATGAGATCGAAGTTGATGGTGGTATCAATGCATCAACTGCGAAACAAGTTAAAGATGCAGGGGCAACTATTGTTGTTGCAGGTACTTATATCTTCAACTTTGAAAATAGAAAAGAACGTATTGATTCATTAAGATAATGACAGTTTATATTGTAACTTTTCCATTTCCAAAACAAATTCATAAACTATTAAAGAAAACTAAAGAAGATTACATCATCGCGTGCGATGATGCAGTCTTTTTTCTCTTTAAAGAGAAAATAGCATTCGATTTCGCTATTGGGGATTTTGACAGTCTGGATCAAGCTTTTGATTTATCCAGCTTAAAAAATGTGAAAATCTTACCAAGTGAAAAAGATGTAACGGATTTAGAAGCTGCAATTCTTTACGCGACAGAATTAAATCCTGAAAAGATTATCGTGCTAGGTGGGCTTGGTGGATCAAGAATCGAACATACATATGCAAATATCAATTTACTTAAAACATTTGATAATCTAGAAATTATGAATGATGAATCTAGACTCTTTATAATAAAAAAAGGTACCCATCATGTAATTCATCACGGGTACGTTAATTTATTTTCTCTTGAAGATTCAGTTGTTACATTAGATGGGTTTAAATACCGACTAAATAACTATCATTTAAGCCATAAAGAGATCTTAGGTATATCAAATGAACTCAACAGTATAAATGGCTCTATAGAGGTCATAAGTGGCAAAATATTGGTGATATTAAGTCATTATGATAATAAAAAAAGGCTGATTACGCCTTAGTTTATTATCAAATGTAATGAATTATGCACGCTCTAAGTTAAGCTTCTTTAATGCTTTAGCAGAAACTTTAACCTTTTTTACATTCCCGTTTTCATCTTTAATTCTAACAGTTTGTAAGTTAGATTTCCAAGTACGACGAGTTGCATTTAAAGCGTGGCTACGTTTATTACCAAATGATGTAGTTTTACCAGTTACATAGCATCTAGCCATAAGTATCACTCCTTTTACGCCTTACTTATCTTAACATATAAACAATCAAATTGCAATAACTAATCTTTAAAAAAACAGAAAAGTGTATACCTATGGTATAAGTCTATAAAGTATATGGCTTTACTTCATATGATTTATGTTATAATTAAGATAATCAGTATATACATTGTGTTATTGCTTTTATTTTGCTTTAATGATATACTAATTGTCGTCGAAAAAACTTCGACCTATTTATTCATCTATAAATTAATATATAACTCAATTAATCATGGCTAAAATTCGTTTAACGACGAATCGGAGGAAAATTATGTCTAATAAGAAGGTTAGTGGTGAACTGTTTAAAAAGATGGTCACCAATGGGGCGATTCACTTAAAGAACAATCATAAAGAAGTGGACCACCTTAACGTGTTTCCGGTACCAGATGGTGATACGGGAACAAACATGCAGATGACCATGATGGCGGGTATTAAAGAAGTCACTGCATTAAATTCAAATTCTATTGTTGATGTTAGTAAAATCTTATCAAGAGGTCTCTTAATGGGAGCTTGCGGAAACTCAGGGGTAATTCTATCTCAGTTCTTCCGTGGCGTTTACTCTGAAATCAGTAAGATCAATAACGGTTCAGTTACAATTAAAGAATTCATCCAAGCATTGGTGGGTGGATACCAAATGGCATATCGTGCAGTTATGGATCCAGTTGAAGGAACCATTTTAACTGTGGTTAGAGAATCAGCTGAACGTGTCTTACAAGAACAAAAGAACTTAACAACAATTGAAGATGTTTTAAAAGTTTATTTAAATCAAGCAAAAGCAACTCTGACAAAAACACCAGAGCTTTTACCTGTGCTTAAAGAAGCAGGGGTTGTTGACTCAGGTGGAGCTGGCTTCATCAAGATCATTGAAGGTATGTTAATGGCTCTTGAGGGTCAAATCTTATCAGAAGAAGCTATGTCAATCCCGCAACAAAATGTAAAACATGAAGAATATATCGGTGCGAATGCATTAGGTGAAATTGATATTAAATTTGGTTATTGTACTGAATTTATTGTTTCACTATTCAATTGGGAAAACTTTGATATTAACAGTGTTCGTGGTCCATTAGAACAAATGGGCGATTCACTTGTTGTCGTAACTGATGAAGATCTATTAAAGGTTCATGTACATACAAATGAACCAGGTGTTGCATTAACACTTGCTCAAAAATTTGGTGAATTAAAAACTGTTAAAATTGAAAACATGCGTTCACAACATTCAAATATTACTGGACAAGACCATTCACATGATCATGATCACGATCGTGTTGAAGCTAAACCACAAACTGTTGAAGTTAAGAAACCACGTGCTAAATATGGTTTAATCGCAGTTGCTCAAGGTGACGGTACAAAAGAAGCTCTTAAGGAGCTTGGTGTTGATTACATCGTAGATGGTGGACAAACAATGAATCCACCAACAGAAGACTTTATAAAAGCGATCGAAAAAGTAAATGCTGAAAACATTATCATTCTACCTAATAACTCAAATATTATCTTAACAGCTGAACAAGCTGCTAAATTATCAGAAGGTTACAATGTATCTGTATTAAAGACTAAAACCGTTGCTCAAGGCTACGCTTCTTTAATTCAATTTGATCCAACAGTTGCTTTAGAAGATAACGTTGAAACAATGCAATCAGTTGTTGATAATTTGAAATCAGGTGAAGTAACTTACGCTGTTCGTGATACAGAAATGCACGGTGTTAAAGTTAGTGCTGGTGATTACATCGGTATTTCTAAGTCTAAGATTATTATTTCTACAAAAGATCGTATTGAAACAATTAAAGGTCTATTAGATAAGCTTGTTGATAAAGATGCTGAAATTGTTACAATCTTCTATGGTAATGGTGTTTCAGATGAAGAAATTGAACTTGTATCTGAATACATCGCTGAGCTTAATGAGGATTGCGAAGTTGAAGCAATTAGTGGTAAACAAGATATTTATTCATATATCTTAGCAGTTGAATAATTAATTATAGATAATTGTGGCACAGTCAATGTGCCACTTTTTTTCTTTTATAACTTTCTTTGACTTACATTTTCAATGATAGTATCATTGTTTATGGAAAACGAGGTGTATTTATGAAAATACTAACAACAATTCATGCTTTAGAGAATGTAGAGTCTTTTTTACCTTTTGTTGATGGTTTTATGATTGGAGATGGACGTTTTGCAAAAGCTCTCACACATGATTTTAAAAATGAAATGATTGATGCAATCCAGTTAATACACTCCAAAAATAAAGAGATATATATTCTTTTAACGCGTTTATTTACTGAAAAAGAATTGATTGAAGTAAAAGAATTTATTAAAACACTTCCGGTTGATAAAATTTCAGGATTCATTGGTGCTGATTTAGGACTTGTTACAACTTTTCAAGAATTAGAGTTAGCACATAAATATGTATACAATCCTGAAACACTCTTAACAAATGATGAAGACTTTAATGATCTTAAATTATATGGTATTAAAGGTGCTACAGTGTCGAAAGAAATTACAATTTCTGACATATTGGAAATTGGTAGTTTAAAAAAATATGTACTCTTTATGTTCGGTCATGGTCATATGACAATGTTTTATACAAAACGAGCACTTTTAGATACATTTAATGATTATCAAAATAAACCACACGACTTGAAACAAAATGAATCCTTAAGACTAAAAGAAAAGAAACGGGTAGATGAAGCTTATCCTATTTTAGAGGATGAAGCAGGGACACATGTGTTCCGTGGTCATATATTCAGTGCGTATCAATCGATTGAAGATTTAGAAAAAGTTGTTGATTATTATATGGTAGATAGCTTATTCCATGATGATCAATATGGTATAGAAGTATGTAATTTATATAAAAATAAATTAGGTTTTGAATATATTGAAAAACTAATTCAAAAATACGAAGAAACATGGCATGATGGGTTCTTATACAAAGAAGTTTCAATTAAGGGTGAAGAAAATGATTGAATTATTAGCCCCAGCAGGTAACTTAGAAAAATTAAAAACAGCGATTATTTACGGTGCTGATGCTGTTTTTATTGGTGGTAAACAATTTAGTTTACGTGCAAATGCATCAAATTTTGACGAAAAAGATTTAATTGAAGGTTGCGAGTTTGCACATAAATATGGAAAGAAAGTTTATGTAACAACGAACATCATTCCGCATCAAAAGGATCGTGAAGGATTAATTGAATATTTAAAAATGTTGGAACGTGCAAAAGTGGATGCGATTATTGCTGCAAGCCCACTGATTATCAATACTGCACTGAAACATACTTCATTAGAAGTGCATGTTTCAACTCAACAATCTGCTATGAATTTAAATACAGTTAAATATTTTCAAAATAAAGGTGCAACAAGAGTTGTCCTTGCTAGAGACTTAACATTAACTGAAATTGAAGATATTGTATCAAAGAGTGAAGTTGAAATTGAAGTATTTATTCACGGTGGTATGTGCGCTGGATATTCAGGACGCTGTTCTCTTTCTAATCACTTAACAAATCGTGATGCTAACCGTGGTGGTTGTGCACACACATGTCGTTGGTTCTTTGATTTAACTAAAGATGGTAATAAAGAAACAGAGGTTCCATTCTCGCTTGGTTCAAAAGATTTATCTGCAGTTAGAGAAATTCCAAAACTTATTGATATGAATGTTGCATCATTAAAAATCGAAGGCCGTATGAAGTCTCAACATTATATTGCAACAGTCGTAAACACGTATCGTAAACTAATTGACGAATATACAGAAAAAGGATTCATTGAAAATTACGAAAAATATGAAGAAATGTTAAAGTTAGCTGAAAACAGAGAAACTTCACACGGTTTCTTCTATGGATTACCTACAGCAGACCAACAACTGTATGAGAGAAGATCAGAACGCGTAATGCAAAACTTTGTAGGACTCGTCATCGATTATGATCCTTTAACAAAACTAGCATCAGTTGAAACTAAAAATGTATTTACTTTAGAAACTCTAGAAGTATTTAGTCCAAATTTTGATGCAAAACAATTTGAAAACACGATTATGTATAATAAAGATGGTGAACCAATCGAAAGAGCATATCGTGCAAATGAGCAAATTAAAGTCATGATTCCCTTTGAAGTGAAACCTTATGATATGATTCGTGCAAAAAGAAACTAAAAAAATACTGATAACTAATTGATTTTTAGCGCATTAAATGTTATCATTTAAGGGCTAAATATGGACGGGTGGCGGAATTGGTATACGCGCAACGTTGAGGTCGTTGTGGGAATTTTCCCGTGTGGGTTCAAGTCCCATCTCGTTCACCAACTTAGTACTTTGAAGGTCTGATCAAGTATCAGACCTTTTTTTATTGATATGATTGATGCTAATTAAACTCGGTTAATCTAGTACTAATTAGATAGCTTTGATTGAAAATAAAGTGAAAATAATTTTCATTTCATGATGTTATAAACATCAAATTATCTCATATTAAAAATAATTTTCACTCCTTATCATATAAAATTGTAGTATGAAAGCAGTTTCATTATTAAATATTGAAAGGAAGAGAAGAATGAAAAAATTTTTATATGTGGTACTCTTTCTCTTTTTAGGTTTGTTGACTGCGTGTGGTGAAGGAAATAATGATGAACCACCAGTTGAAGAAGAACCAAAAGAGTTTGTAGTAACTTTCGATTCTAAAGGTGGTTCAAATGTTGCAAGTCAAACAGTAGAGGAAGGCGAAAAAGCATCTAAACCTGCTGATCCAACTAAAGATGGATTTAGTTTTGAATATTGGTATTTAATTGAAGGATCTGAATTTGACTTCAATACACCAATTACTGCAAATATTACATTAAGTGCTAAATGGGAAGAAGTTATTGATGAAGTTGAAGTATTCTTTAATGAACAATTCTCATTCTTACAAGAAAATAATTACGAATTATCTATCTTAATTAGAGAAAAAAATAAAGCTGCAGAAACTATCGTAACAATGTATTTTGATGGTGAAATTTCTAAATACGTAGATGGTAGTTATGAAGCAATTTATTCTAAAGGTAAGATGTATGAAAAACAAGGATCATCATATGTTGTTTCCAATGTAGAAAGTGCTGCGACAGATATGTTCTATTATGGATTCCAATATGGTTGGTTCTCACAATTAAATGATAATTTCGTATTAAACACATCAGCATACAGCAATTTAGATGGTTTCATTGGATTATCTGATGCAATCGAGAAGATTGATAACCTAATCGTATTTACTGGTGAAGAATTCATTGAAGGTATTAACTTTGAATTTGTTGTTGGTGGAAAAACATACGAAGTTGAATTATCATTTAATAATTTCGGTGAAGCTGAATTAGCTTTACCAGTTGTGGGGTAATAAAATATGAAAAAAATATTTATCGCAATCATCCTTACACTTTTATTTGTAATGACATATCAACCATCAAGTTATGCTGCATCTGATTTCAGATGGGTTAACTCATATCGTGAAACAGAATTTGTTCAAGGTGTGCGTTATATTAGAGCTGGTGGTGACTTAACATTAAATGGTGAAACTAAATCACAACATTGGCATGCATTTACAGTGAATACTATGACAACTGATTATAATGTTGTTACAGTTGATAACTATCAACCATATGCATGGAGCATGCATACTTTACCAGTTCAAGCAGAAACTGCTAAACAAAGATTCCCTCATTTAGATTTTGTGGCAGGTATTAATGGTGATTTCTATGACATCAATAATACAGGTCGTGCAACAGAAACTCACGTGGTGAACTTTGAAGTATTCCACAGAGGATCATCATCTAATAACCGTATGGCTATGGGTGTACTTGATTCAGGTGAATTAATCTTTGGTAAACCTTCATATGAAGGACAACACATCAACATTCTTAACCAATATGGTGAAGTTAAATACCGTGTTAAAGTAAATAAAACAAATGCATTACCTGCAAATGATATGGAAGTAGCTATCTTCTGGGATAACTATACAAACCAAATTCCTGAAGGTTATGCAAAAGTTGTTGTTAAATCATCAGACATCAAAACAGATGCTGGTGGCAACAGAAACTTTGCAAAAGGTGTAATGGGATCAAAATCAACTGGTGCAGTATCAGTTGATCAAAGAAAATTTGTCTTAGTTGGTAAAATTTTCGAAGATGAAAACTTAGTGACTGCATCTGATTCAATCTTAGTTCAAGAATTACTTGGAAATGGTTTCCAAAATGCAAGATTCACTATGGGTGTTGGTGCACCACTTGTTGTTAGTGGTGAAGTACACTCTAATGTTGCAAATGCAACACCGAACGGACGTCACCCAAGAACAGCTGTTGGTCAAGCAGAAGATGGTACAGTTATTTTCTTAATGGTTGAAGGCCGTGATATTCCAAATGGAAGAAACGGTGTAACATTACCTGAACTTGCAGAATTAATGAAGATGTTAGGTGCTGAAACTGCCTATAACCTTGATGGTGGTGGTTCATCAACTGCAATCTTATTAAATGAAGAACATGGTGATTACGATACTGTCAACTTCTTATCAGATGGTAGACTTCGTTCAATTTCAAATGGTTTATTCTTTGCAAGAGGTTCATTAGAACCAGTTATGCAATTAATTAATTATCCAGATACACGTGAGAAATTCTCAGCTCCAACTGGTCTTTACATCGATGAGGAAGGTGTATTCCACTTCTCCGGAAATGATGAATATGCTCATTACACTTTACTTGTTAATGGTAAACCAATGTATTTAACTGCAGAGTCAATTCCTTTAGTCTTACCTGCAGGTCGTTATGAAATCCAAGTTCGTGTGAAAGGTAACGCAAATTACGGTCCATCAGACTTAAGTGAAACTTATGTGTACAATATTCACAAAGATGATGTACAATCTATTCTAGACTTGATGCGTCAATTAGCATCTAGATAGTAAGGAAGTTAACATGAATTATAAAAAAATGTATCAAGAAGATGTTAAAGTTTTAACATCAATCGTTGGAGAAGATTTCATTGAAGCTTTTGAAGATGTCAATGAAATGTACTCAATGGATAAACTTGGAACAGTTAAAAACATGCCAGAAGCAGTGTTGCATGTAGAGAATAAGTTCCAAATCCAACAAATTATGAAATATGCATATCAAGAGAACATCCCTGTCACTGTACGTGGTGCAGGGACTTCCCTTGTTGGTGGTTCAGTTGCAGTAATGGGTGGTATCATGCTTGACATGTCAAGAATGAACAAGATCAAAGAACTTGATCAAATCAACCTAACTTTAACTGTTGAACCTGGGGTTAAACTCTTTGAAATTTATCAAGCGGTTGAACCAGAAGGTTTATTCTATGCACCAGACCCAGGTGAGAAGAACGCCTCAATTGGTGGTAATATCTCAACGAATGCAGGTGGTATGCGTGCAATTAAATACGGTACAACACGTGAATGGGTACGTGCGCTAGAAGTAGTCACACCAAAAGGTGAACTTTTAAAATTTGGTAGTAAAGTTGTCAAAAACTCTACCGGGTATGGTTTAAAAGATTTAATTATTGGTTCAGAAGGAACTTTAGCGATTATCGTTGAAGCAACATTAAAATTGATTCCAAAACCAAGATTTACTAAGAGCATGCTTGTATGTTTTGATAACCGTGAAAAAGCAATTAATGCTGCACCACGTTTAATCAAAGATTATGTATTACCAACTGCAGTAGAATATTTTGAAAAACAAGCACTTGACTATAATGAAGCATTCTTAGGAACTTCTGTAGACGGTGGTAACTATCAAGCGTATCTACTTTTAAGTTATGATAATAATGATGATGTTGCACTTGATAAAGATATTGCAAATGTATCAAAACTTGTCTTAGAAAATTATGGTGCATCTGAAGTGATGGTTGTTGATCCGACATCAAAACGTTCTAATATTTGGAATGTTCGTGGTGGATTCTTAACAGCTATTAATGCATCAACAAGTTTCATGGATGAATGTGATGTCGTATTACCAAGAGCAAGAATTTCTGAATTTTTAGCCTACGTTCGTGAAGTAAGTAGTGAGTTATCAATTCGTATTCCATACTTTGGACATATCGGTGATGGTAACCTACATATTTACCTATGTAAAGACGACATTCCTAATGAAAAATGGGATAGATTAGTCGAAGAAGGATTCGATAAACTTTATAAGAAAGCATTCGAATTTGGTGGACTTGTTTCAGGTGAACATGGTATTGGAATTGCGAAAAGAGCATATATGAAGCAATTGTTAGGCGAAGAACAACTAGAATTGATGCGCGGGATTAAATCTGTATTCGATCCTAAAAACATCTTAAACCCGATGAAAGTAATTTCGTAACATTTGGAATGTGTAATTGTTAAAAACGGTTTCATTCATGGTATAATTACTTTAGCAAAATGATGCAAATAAGAGGTGTGTTATACGATGAGTGTAATGTTAAACATGCTTAAAAATAAAGAAGCTTTGAGTATGGCCGAAAGAGTTGTCCTAGACTACCTCATAGAAAATAAATCAGTCCTTACCGACTTTAGCGTAGAAAAAATTGCTGAAGCTGCCTACACGTCACCTGCATCTGTTGTAAGAATGTGTAAGAAACTGGGTTACAAAGGATTTAAAGATTTTAAAATTGATTTTATTCTATCGAATTCAAAAGTAGAAATTCCAGAGACAACTGAGTACAACGATATCATCTTAATCAAAGACCAAAATAGTGGTAAAAAAGCGATTGAGAATAATATTCGTGCACTTGAAGAAACCATAAAACTATATGATGAAAAGACGTTTACGAAAGCTGCGTTTTTAATCATGAATGCAAGGAAAATATTAATTTTCGGTAAAGGTTCATCTTACTTAGTGTGTAAAGACTTAGAGATGAAACTACGAAGAATTAATAAATTCGCGATTGCTCAAGGTGAATCACATGATCAATTGGTTGATGCATCATTTATCAATCAAAAAGATGTTGTCATCTTTGTGTCAAACTCAGGGAAGACAAAAGAAATTGTCTCTGCTGCATTACTTGCAAAAGAGAACAAAACACCAATCATTTCGATTACAAGAATTGGTTCGAGTGTACTTGCAGACCTTTCAGATGTCGTACTCTACACATCAGCACTTGAAAGTGAATTTAGATCTGCAGCAATGACATCAAGAATATCTCAAATGTCAGTTGTAGATGCTTTGTTTGCTAAATGTGCATACACAGATATAGATCGTTCAATTCAAGCATTAGAAACAACATATAGAACTTTTAAAAAGTTTAAAAGATAATCAAAAACAACATAAAAACACTTTTTTCATGAAAGTGTTTTTTCTTTATTTGAAATAAATATTCTAAATAATAACGCTTACATTTATATAAGAAAAAATCTTATATAATAGATGTTGTCATAGACAAAGGGAAGGTTAATTATGAATGAGGGAAAATTAGCGTGTGGCATAATGAGTGGTACGTCACTCGATGGCATTGATGTTGCAATTGCATCCATTAGTGGTTTAGGGATTGACACAAAAATTGAACTTATTACAGCAAAAACTTTTCCATATCCTGAAAAAATATTAGAACTTGTAAAAAAAGCAATCGAAAATAAAGCAACCGTAAGAGAAGTATCTAGCATAAATTTTGAGCTAGGAAAACTCTACGGTGAATGTGTACTTGAATTGTGTAAAAGTGTTGGCATTGAATCGTCAAATCTTTCATTTGTTGCAAGTCATGGACAAACGATTTATCACCAAGGTGTAAAAGATGCATATTTGAATCCATCGACACTTCAACTTGGTGCAGGTGCAGTCATTGCAGAACTTGTCAAAACTGATGTTATATACGACTTTAGAGTACGTGATATGGCCGCAGGTGGACAAGGTGCACCGCTCGTACCATATGTTGATTACATTTTATTTACCCACAAAACAAAAAATAGAATTCTACAAAATATTGGTGGTATCTCAAATATTACTGTTTTACCAAAAAATGCAAATGAAGCTGAAGTGTTTGCATTTGATACCGGTCCTGGCAACATGATGATCAATCATGCTATGGAAGTCTTATTCGACAAACCGTATGATGATGGTGGCAAAGTGGCATCAAAAGGCAGATTAATTGATGCGTTATATGATGAAATTAAAAGTCATCCATTCTTAGAAAAATTACCACCTAAATCAGCAGGACGTGAACAATTTGGCGTTGAATACACAGATTCCCTATTAAAAAAATACAAAAATTATTCAAAAGAAGATTTAATTCATACACTGACATATGCAACAGCCAAAACAATGGTTGATGCGATTAAAAGATATTCAAAACTTGAAAGTATTGATGAACTTATTGTTTCAGGTGGTGGTGCAAAAAACACTTATCTCATGAAATTTCTTGAAACAAAATTATATCCTACAAAAGTTTTAACATCCGAAGATTTAAATCTTTCAATTGATTTTAAAGAAGCACTTGCCTTTATTGTTCTTGGAAACCAAACAATCAATCGACAAACCTCAACCATTCCATCAACAACTGGAGCAAATAAAAAAGTAATTTCTGGTAGCGTTGTTTACTACAAATAGAAACGAGGGTTTACATGAAACAACTAAAAATTGTTGTAATCGGTGGTGCATCTACATATACACCTGAACTGATCAACCAAATCATTAAAAAGTCAGAAGCACTTGAAATTAGAAATGTTACATTAGTTGATTTAGAATCCAACATAGAAAGACTCATGATGATTAATGGACTCGCAAAAAGAATGTTTAAGAAACATAATTTGGAAATTGAAGTTGAGTCCACAACAAACAGAAAAGAAGCATTGAAAGATGCTGATTTTGTCGTTTTACAAATCCGAGTTGGTAAACAGGATTTAAGATTTTATGATGAAACGATTCCATTTAATTACGACATGATTGGTCATGAAACATTAGGTATTGGTGGTATGTTCTCAGCATTACGTACGGTACCGGTTGTTTATGAAATCATCGAAGATATAAAAGAAATTGCACCAAATGCATGGACATTATGTATTTCAAATCCAATTGGGATTATCAGTGAAGCTGTCTTCCGTTTCTCAGAATATGATCGATTTATAGGGATTTGTACAGACCCTGTAAAGATGCACCAAGAACTTGCTGATTCACTTGGTGTTGCAAAACAAGATTTAATCCCATATATCGGTGGATTGAATGAATTGTCATTTGCAGTAAAGGTTTATCATAACCATAGAAACAAAATGGCAGAACTTTTAAAGAGTAAAAAACTTTATGAACGCATTCCGATGCGAGAAGTTGATTTAAAAATTATTGAATCATATCCAAATCCAAGTTTGATTTATTTGATTCAATACGAAGAAATCTTAAATCAACGTAAAGTATTAGAAGCAAGAAGTAAAGAAGTTAAATTGATTGAAGAGAAACTATTTAACATTTATAAAGATGAATCGCTCAATGAAAGACCAAAAGAACTTGATTTAAGAGATGGTGCAAATTATGCTGAAGAAGTCATGAATATCATGGCATCAATTGTCTTAAATAAGAAAACGTATCACGTTGTGAATACGGTTAACCGTGGACATATCACAGATATCAGAGAAGAATGTGCGATTGAAATTACATCACGCTTAACTAACCGTGGACCACTTCCGGTACATATTGGTGAATTACCTCAAGCAGTGAAAGGTTTAGTGCAACATCAAAAAGCATATGAAGAACTTTTATGTGATGCAATATATGAAAAGAACCTTAACAAAGCATTAATGGCAATTAAACTGCATCCGATGACAAAGTCTTCAATAAAAGCAGAACTTGCATTTAAACATTTACTTAAATTAAACGAACAATACTTGAAATACTACGGAGCAGAAATCAATGAAATTATTTAACTTTAAGACTGGCTTACCATTAAACTACTTCCAAACAGACCGCCAGGTAGAAATTCCAGAAACCTTTAATCAAAAAGAAGTGAGAGCTTTCTGGGTTTCAAATGTTGTCAATATTGACCTACCACCTGCAACGAACCCTGAATATAAGGCAAAAGTACTTGAAATGTTTGATACAGCGGTAAATTTCAATATTAATACAATCTTTTTCCAAGTTAGAACAACTAGCGATGCATTTTATAAATCAAAATTAAATCCATATTCAAGATATCTTGTTGAAAAAGAAGGACAAGAACCACCATTTGATATCTTAGATTTTGTTTTAGATGAAGCTAAAAAAAGAAATATTGAAATTCATGCATGGTGTAACCCATATCGAGTTTCTATGCAAAAAGATTTAACAAAAGCGCAATACTTAGAAACTTGTGATGATTTAAACTTTGCAAAACAACATCCTGAATTTGTGATTGTTGATAAAAACGGTGGTTTAATTTTAAATCCAGCGAAAAAAGAAGTTAAAGATTTCATTATTGAATCTATGTTAGAAATACTTGAAAACTATAAAGATATTGCAGGTATTCACTTTGATGACTATTTCTATCCTTATGCAGGTTTATCAGAAAGTGATAACGATCTTGCGGATTATGAAGCAAGTGGCAAAAAGGTTAGTCTTGATCAATTTAGACGTGACCAAATCACAGAAGTCATTAAACGTTTAAATGAAGAAATCAAATCAAAATTCAGTGGTAAACGATTTGGTGTTTCACCATTTGGAATTTGGAAAAATCAAGCATCTGATCCTGCTGGTTCAAATACTGACCCAAAATGTAGTGAATCTTATTCAAATCAATATGCAGATTCAGTTTTATGGATTAAAGAAGGATACATTGATTACATTATTCCACAACTATATTGGGACTTTGGTCATGTCCTTGCACCATTTGCTGATTTAGCAGTTTGGTGGGCAGATATTGTTAAAGGTACAAACTGTGATTTATACATTGGTCATGGTGCTTATCGATTAGGTAGTGAAGGTGGTTATGAAAATCCACTTGAAGTTGTTAATCAATTAAAATTTGCAAATCAATTTGAGACCGTGAAGGGAAATGTTTTCTTCACATATAAAACATTTATTGATCAAGCAGGTTCTAAAGCAGGCATGGAACTTGTTCAAAAATTATTAAACGAGAGGAAGGGCTAAAAGTTAATGAAGAAATTAATAATTTTACTATTAACAATTGTCTCTTTGATAGCTGTTTTACCGCAAGATGAAACCTATGCAGAGATGACAGAAATTTTAGATGCACAAAATGTAATCGTGGAAGAAAAAGGTGAGTTTAGAGCTGCATGGCTTTCAAACTTCATCTCAAGTATGCCTAATTATCAAAATGAAGCACAATGGAAAACTGAAGTAACTAAAGTACTTGATACATTAGAATATTTCAATTTCAATGCAGTCATTGTTCACTTTAGAACACATAACAATGCATTATACAAATCTGCAATCAACCCAAGAGCATCATTTATGGCAGGTGTAGCTGATTGGGATGTATTTGACCCAATGTTATGGTTTGTTGAGGAATCACATCGTCGTGGTATTGAGTTCCACGCATGGTTAAACCCATATCGTGTAAGTTCTCAATATAGAGTTGGTTCAATGCCAGCTGCTAACCCGGAATCAAATGCATCAAATGTACTAAATGGTGCAATCTTAAATCCAGGGTTACCAAACGTACGTCAACACATCTATGACACAATCGAAGAAATTATTGAACGTTATCCAGTTGATGCAATCCACTTTGATGATTATTTCTATACAAATATGGGTGCAAACGGTGCAACTACTGGTGCAACAACAATTTTAAGTGAACCAGACCAAGCAACATTTGTTACATATGGTGCTGGTTATAATACATCAAGTGCAGCTTCAAAAGCTGACTGGAGAAGAGAACAAGTAAATATTTTAATTGAAGGTATTCATGATTTATTATCAGATTTTAACGAAGTAACTGGACGTCGTGTTCAATTTGGTATTTCACCAACCGGTATTTATAAAAATGGTAATGGTGTTGTTACTTATGATGCACAAGGAAAACCAATAACAACGGGTTCAGTTTCAACAGGTCAAACACACTATTCATCTTATTTATTTGCTGATTCACTTAAATGGATCTCTGAAGGTTGGTTAGATTACATCTTACCTCAAACTTATTGGGGACATACACATCCTGCTGCAGGATACCAAAACGTGATGGGTTGGTGGGATAAAGTTACTAAATATTTAAATGTAAATCTATACTCAGGTATTGGTGTTTACATGGCTGATGGTACAGGTAACTATTCTTGGTATAATGATCCAGCTGAATTCACAAAACAAATGAATTTCTTAAGAACATTAGAAAATGCACAAGGATTCTCAGTCTATCGTTATAATGATTTATTAAATGGTAAAAATGGACTTACTTCAAATTCTGCAAAACAAGTGAGAGCTGCACATGAATCTTCATGGCAAACGAAAACTCATTTACCAGTTTTACAAAGTTTTGACCCAATTATTCCAAATGCAGTAACAAATATTTCACATACTTCAGGTAATTTAAAATTTGACACTCAAGAAAATGCTAAATTCTATTACGTTTATCGTTCAACTGGTGCATTAAATTACTCAGATGAACAAATCTTTAAAGTTGTTGGTAATTCATCAGATGCACAAATCACTGTACCAACAGGTGATGCAGCTGGTACATATACATATGGTGTGAGAGCAATGTCTCAAACAAACCATTTAGGACCAACATATCAATCAAGCGTACCTCAACCAACAATTAACATTGCTGGTACAAAGGTAGGTTTATTCTATACAAGTGAAGTTACAATTACACTTTCATCTGATTTACCAATTTATTACAAATTAAACAGTGGTGAATATCAATTATATACAACACCAGTTGTTGTAAATTCAAATGGCAATCATACATTCTCATACTATGCCCAAGGTGCAGAAGAAAATTCTAACATTGCATCTGAAAGTTTCTCAGTAGATCGTGTGAATAACGTCTTACCAAATATTACAATTAATGGTAATGTCTTACCAAACGGTCGTTATCAAGTTGGGTCAGCTGTCACAATTACAGCAGCTAGTGGCCAAATTTGGTACAAATATAATCATGGTAACCAATCAATTGATTGGACATTATATACAGGTCCATTTACTTTAGATGATGCAACACTTGTTTCAGGTAATTATGTCATTTATGCAAAAACTAAAGATTCAGGTGGAGTGGACTCTGCTGAAGTTCAAAAAACTTATCAAGTAGGTTATGCACAACCAACATTAGAACTTGCTGGTGAAGGTGAAGATCCAAACTATACATGGTTAGAAATCACAATCAATGCACAATCACCACAACCACAATTTAGAATTAATGGTGGTGCATGGCAAAATTACACAACACCAGTTGATTTTGCTCAATCAGGTACATATAAATTTGAATATCGTAATGCAAATGGTGATACGATACATTCGAAAGAATTTACAATTGTAGGTTTACCTGCAATTCCAAACTATAACATTGAAGGTGATATGGAAGGTATTTACTATGTCTCACCAACCATACTTTCATTTGTAGCACAAGCCGGAAACACAATTAAATATCGCATGCACAATGGTGTTTCATGGGGTTCTTGGACAACATATTCTGAACCTCTAACATTCAACTATAATGGTACATTCACAGTTCAATATAAAGCAGTCAATGCTGGTGGTATTGAAAGTGAAGTTGAAGAAGTCAGAATTCGTATGAATATGCCATATAACGAAGACAATCAATACGTCATTCGTGATGGTCAATTTGTTTATTATTACAATACACAAACACCAGTAGAATTACCTACAACTTATACTGAAAAAGATGAAGAAATTCGTGCAGTATGGGTAGCAACAGTATCAAATATTGATATTGGTTTACATACAAGTCAAGCAGATTATAAAGCGAAAATCATTTCAATCTTAAATAGACTAACTGCGTTAAACTTTAATACTATTTTCTTCCAAACACGTTCTATGAATGATAGTTTCTATCCTTCAGAATATGCACCTTTCTCAAGATACTTAACTGGTACTGAAGGTGTTGATCCAGGTTGGGATGTCTTTGAATATTTAATTACTGAAGCACATAAACGTGGTATTGAAGTCCATGCTTGGATGAATCCTTATCGCGTTTCATCAGGTACCGGAACAAAAGCAGATCAACTTGCACAATTATCAAATGACAACTTTGCAAAACAAAATCCAAGTTATGTTATCCAAGACACATCAGGACATTTAATCTTAAATCCTGGTATTCCTGAAGTTAGACAATACTTATATAACATTATTGCTGAATTAATGGCTAACTACGATGTTGATGGTGTTCACTTCGATGACTATTTCTATAGTTATAACGGTACACCTAATGCTGAAGATGAAGTTGCATTCCTAGCAAATAATCCAAATAGTTTATCACGCGATAATTGGCGTAGAGAAAACATTAACGAACTTGTTAAGACAATCTTTGAAATGGTAGAAACACATAATTCAAGCAATCAAAAAGCTGTTAAATTTGGTATTTCACCATTTGGTATTTGGCAAAACAAAACATCTGATCCAATAGGTTCTAACTCACAAGGCTTACAAAGTTACTCTGCACAATATGCAGATAGCCGTAAGTGGGTTAAAGAAGGTTGGTTACACTATATCATCCCTCAGCTTTACTGGCAATTTAACCATTCAACTGCACGCTTTGCTGATTTAGTTGACTGGTGGGTTGAAACAGTTTCTGGTACAGATGTTAAGTTAATTATTGGTCAAGGTTTCTACCGTTATGCTGAAACATCAAATAACTGGACAGATCAAAATGAATTATTAGAACAAATTCGCTACATGTCACAATATGATGAAATAATTGGTTCATCATTCTTCAGTTATAAGACTTTAAATAGTCCACATGCATTTGTGACACAAGCGATTACAAGACTACAAAATATATTCTGGACAAAACGTGCAACATTCCCGTGGGATACAACAGTATCTGAACCACAGCCAATTGTAAATTACACAGTTACATTTGATACAAATGGTGGTTCAAATGTTGCATATCAAATCGTTCAAGAAGGTATGTTCGCAGAAGAACCAATTGAGCCAACAAAACCTGGCTTTAACTTTGAAGGTTGGTATATTGATCAAGCACTAACACAACGCTTTGACTTTGATACACCAATCACTTCAAATATCACACTTTATGCGAAGTATGAACAAGAACAAGAACCAGTTGTAGAAGTAACCGTTTCATTTAATACAAATGGAGGTTCAGAAGTAGAATCACAAACGGTTCCAAAAGATACACATGCAACAAGACCTACAGCACCAACTAAAGAAGGTTATGACTTTGTTGGATGGTTTAAAGACGAAGCTTTAACACAAGAATTTAGTTTTGGTACAGCTATTTTTGAAGATATGACCTTATATGCTAAATGGCAAGCTAAAACAGTTACACCAGAACCACAACCTGCAACAGGATGTTGGTTCTTATGGGATGCACCAACATTTATGTTAGCTTTACTTGGTGCAATCACTATGTTAGGTTTAGGATTTATCGTATTTAAAAAATACTAGGAGTTAAATATTTGAAAGAGTCTATACGTGCGCTACTTTTGGAAGGTATTCAAGAAGGTAAATTTCCTGGATGCCAATATGCAATCGTAACACCTAATTCAATCGACTTTGATTATGTTGGGCAAAAACAAATAGTCCCAACCGTGGAAGCAACTTTGGGTAATGAAATCTATGACGTGGCATCTTTATCCAAAGTTGTTTCAACCACGACTTTAACATTAAAACTTGTTGAAAAAGGCTTACTTTCTTTTGAAACAACAGTAAGTTCTGTGCTACCACGATTTAAGCATGAACATATTACAATTAAAGACTTACTTGGACATTGTTCAGGACTACCTGCAGATATTAAAAATGCTAAAGCACTAAAGAACAAAGATGAAGTCTTTGAAAAGATTTATGAAATGGGTTTAATCTATGAAACAGGTAAAGATTATGTCTACTCAGACTGTGGATTTATCTTATTAGGCGAAATCATCGAAACAATCACGAAAGAGAAAATCAATAAACTTGCAGAAGCATGGATTTTTAAACCTTTAGGTATGAAAGATTCATCTTACCTGCCTGATTTATCCCGTGTTGTACCAACTGAATTAAGGGAAGATGATGTTTATCAAGGACTTTTAAAAGGTAAGGTACACGATGAGAAAAGTTTTGCTATGGAAGGATTATCTGGTCATGCAGGTTTGTTCTCTACAGCAAGCGATTTAGCGATATTTATACAGTCTATATTAAATGACAAATTTATACTCAGTAAAGAAATGACTGAATACTTGTTTAAACCAATTATTTCAAAAGAAATATCTGGTCTTTCGGTAACAAGAACCTATGGATGGTTAAAACCAGATAAGGGTAGTTTTGCTGGTCATTTTCATGATTTAAATGAAACTATCGGTCATACCGGTTTTACTGGATGTCATATGTTTATCGATAGAAAAAACAAGATAGGTTTTGTTTTATTATCTAATGCTGTTCATCCGAAAAGAGAACTAAATGGTATCATTCCGTTAAGATCTAAAATTGGCGATATCATTTATCAAAAGGGAGGTATTTTATGAAGAAATTTTTTCTAATCCTCATGTTAATTTTAGGTTTCTTTACACTTGTTTCATGTGAAGACCCAAACAAGGAACCTGGTGATGAGGATCCTATTATTGAAGAACCAATCGAAGAAGAACCAGAAATTCCTGAATTTGAAGATTTAGGTAAAGCAAATGTCGGCACACAAAGAAAGATTGTAACCGAAGAGATTGGACTTAAAACTTACTATACATCAAATGCTAATTTAGCAACTGTTGACGCAGATGGCGTCATAAAGTTTCTACAAAAAGGGACAGTTGTCATCACTGAAAATGTAGAAGATGGTAATTCGTCTACTTTTATCATTGAGATCGTAGATGAAATCTTAATAGATGCAAATGCTAACGAAGGTGATACTCAAATTTTAAATGGCCTTAAATTCGTATTTGGTGAAAAATTATTTAGTGATTTAGTTGAAGCAGAAGATATCCTAAATGATGGTACACAAATGACACTCTTAACAGGTGTTTATGAAGGTGATTTAAAGATTGGTAAAAACAATGTAGCAATCAAACGCCAAGGTGAAGTGACATTAAAAGGCAAGCTCACTTTAGATGCTGAAATGATTACAATTAAAGACCTGATATTTGAAGAAAAAGGTTCAATTCATATCACTTCAAATGCTAAAAATGTAAGTATTGAAAATAATACTTTTAGAAATTTAAAAGAGGTTGCAATCACAGCTGAATCATCTAATTCACTACAAATTATTGGAAATACTTTTGAAGCAATAGATAATGATGCGATTACAGTTTTATCAATCCACAGTGGATATTTAAGAGTTAATAAAAACAAATTTGAATCAGTAAAAACAGCAGTTTCAATTGAAACTTCAAGTTATGATGAAACAGCTACCGTTAACGTAGAAAGAAATGAAATTAGTGATGCAATGACAGGATTTATCATTTTATTACAAGGTGAAAAAATTCCAGCGATTGTTCGCTTCAATTCATTAGAAAATTATCATGAGTTAGCTGCAAAAAGTAATTTAAATAGTGGTGTTGACTTTACATTAAATTACTGGGGTATGGAAGAACTCAATTTAAATGACTTTGTTAATATTCCAGAAATGATGTTAATTGGACACTATAAACAAAAAGCAGATATCGTCTCTGAGGTTTCTTATAATCCAAATCAACCACTGGCATTCTTCATTACAAATCCAGTTGAAGAACTTTATGTTAGAGATACATATCAATTAGAATGGGTACATTTACCTTATGAATTGCCACAAGCAAATGTGCAAATTCTAACATCTAAGCAACTCTCACTTAAAGCAGATCAAACAGGTAAACTTGAAGCAATTAGAAGTGGACTTGTTACAATCACTATTCGTTCGACATCTAATAATAAAGTTAGAACAGATATTGATATTTCAGTAATTACTGACCCAGGTATTGATATTACACCTGAGACAAAGGAACAAACACTTATTAAAGGTGATTCAATCAAATTAAACATTTTACCATTCCCATATACACTTGAAAATGAAGCACTTGATATTGTTTCACTTCAACCAAATATTGCAACTGTTGATGAAACAGGTTTAGTGACATCAATTAATGCTGGGGATGTAACAATTCGTGTAAGTTTAAAATCTGATCCATTCGTCTTCAATGAATATACCATTTCATTCTATGAAAATTTAGATGAAAATAATTTATTAGACTTGCTGACAATGTATCAAGTTCATTACTCTAAACTCTATACATATACTGTTACAGGTATTGGAGATCCTTATATAAGAGAGGATCATGAATCAGTTTCTAAGTTCTATTTTGAAAACTTAGAAATTCAAGAAATTTTAGTACCACTCGATCAAGAACATTCAGGTGGTACACGTGGTGGTCAATCACGTCCTGCTGTACCAGCAGATTTACCAACATATAATGCTGCAAATATCTATTGGATCGTTGTCCATGATACTGCTGTGAATACACATGCAGGTTCTGCAGCTTATTATGCACAATATTTAGTAAATAAAGCAATTAGTGGTCCAGAAGATTTTACATCATGGAACTATACGATTGATGATAAAGATACTATTCGACACATTCCTGAAGAAGAAGTTGCATGGCATGCAGGTGATGGTTCAACATTACCTGGTCAAGGTGCATTCCTTGGTGGTGGTAATAAAAACGGCATTGGTATTGAAACCTCTGTAACAATTGGTACAGATATTTATAGAACATGGCAAAGAACAGCTAAATTTGCAGGTGATGCACTTGTGCGTTGGAATTTACCAAGAACTCAAGTGAAATTCCATAGAGATTTCTCTGGTAAGAACTGTCCACAAACATTAATCGCATCTGGTTTAATGCCTTACTTTGAACAAATGGTCGATGTTGAATATAAAGTTGCTAAAAACTTCCAAGATGCAGAAATTTTATTTGAATCTCACAATTTAGATTTACTCGATAATCACGGAAGAATTATTGGTATTCCTGATGTTGCACAAACAGTATCATATACTGTGACAGTTACATTTAATGGTGTAACACAAGCAAGAACTTTCTTTACACATATTCCTGGTTCAATCCGTTAATTGTTTCATATGCTTGAAAAATAAGGTAAAAAAACAATAACCTCTTTTCAAGTCGCTTATATTTCGGTCTAAAGCCGATATAACCTATATATATAGGTATATCGTTTAAAAATAAATAGGAGGGAAAGGATGAAAAAAATATTATTTTCGTTCATGCTATTCTTAAGTGCCCTTTTAATCGTCGCATGTGACGAAGTTGTTGAAGAACCGGTAGAAATTACACTTTCTGCGAATACGACTTTAATCAACTTAAAAGAAGGTGAAACTTTTGAATTAGTTGTAACAACCAATGATGAAGAAGGCTACACTGCTTCAGTATTGGATGAAGAAATTGCTAGTTTAGATGATCTAGTGGTTACAGGTTTAAAACACGGACAAACAAAAATTCGTGTTGAATCTGTATCTAATGAAGCCATATTTTTAGAAATTACACTGAATGTCACAAAGGAGGTAGCAATCTCACTATCTGATATCGAAGGTGTGATTTGGGTTGGGCAATCAATCGAATTAGTATATGAAGCAAATGATGAAGTTACTTTTGAATCATCAGATGAAAGTATTGCGATCATTGATGAAAATGGTTTTGTAGAATTTGTTGGTGCAGGTACTGTGACATTAACAATTAAATCTCTTTTAGACCCTGAAGTAACTGACTCAATCGAAGTGACAGTCTTAAGCTTAGCAGAAGAGATTGTTCTTGTTGGTAATACAAAGGCTAACATCGGAACAAATCGTCAACTGTTAGTTTCATTTGCACCAGTGACTGCTATATCAGGTGTTTCATTCTCTGTTGATGATGACAGTTTAGCTACCATTACAGAGGAAGGTCTAATTACTTTCTTAAAAACTGGTAAAGTTAAAGTAACAGCAACCTATGAATTAAACCCTGAACTTGTTGCAGAACTTGAAATTGACATCTTTGATATCGTTTATTTAGATGCATCCGTTCAATCAGGCTCAATCGAACACGAAGGATTAGATTTTGTCTTTGGTGAGAGATTATTTAACAAATTTGCAGATCTAGATTCTGTACTAACTGAAGAAACTGAAGTGATCGTTGCTGCAGGCACATATAATGATTCATTTACAATTACTTCTAGTTTCAATTTAACTAAATTAGGTGTTATTAAGTTAGGTGGTTTAATCACAATTGATGCACCAAATCTAACAATTTCAGGTTTTGAATTTGTAGAAAATGGTGGTATTTTAGCAAAACCATCTGCAACAAACCTTTCAATTGTTTCAAACAAATTTGAAGGTTTAGCAGAAGATGCGATTGTAATTGAAGAAGCTAATGGTTTAACCATTAATCAAAATGATTTTGTTAACCTATCAAAAGATGGTATCAAAGTACTAGACTTTAAAACTGGTGATATTACAATTCTTAAAAATAAATTTAATCAAGCTGGTATTGCAATTTCAGTATTAGGCGAACAATATCAATCAAATTCAAAATTAAGCATTCAAAGAAATGAAATTCAAAATGTTAAGTCTGGATTTTCGATTTTGTTAGGTGAACAACAAATTTCAGCAATTGTTCGTTTTAATTCACTTGCATCATTTAGTGAAGAAGCCGCAATTGCTAATAGAGATTATGTCGATTTCACATTAAACCATTGGGGTTCAGCTGAACTTGATTTAAATGATTTTGAAGGTATTCCAGAAAGAATGTTATTAGGACATTACAAACAAAAGAATAATATTCCTTCAGAAGCATCATATAACCCAGCAGTGCCACAGTTTATCTTTATTACAAATCCAATTGAAGAAATCTTTATTGGATCAACATTTAAACTAGAATGGGATTATTTACCATATGAATTAACCGGTGCAAGATTTAGATTAATTACAACAGATGCAGAAGTACTTATGCCAAATGATAATGGAATTCTCACACCAAAACGTTCTGGTCTTGCAACAATTACAGTAAGAAGTGCGAATGCTGCAACGATTAATACTGTCATCACAATTTCAGTTACAACTGACCCAGGTATTGATATTATCCCTTCTCAAAAAGAACAAAACTTAGTTATAGGGGATAAAGTGACATTAGAAGCTGTACCATTCCCATATACATTATCGAATGAAGCAGTAACTTATGAATCATTAAATACAAATATTGCAACTGTTACAGAAAATGGTGAAGTCACTGGTCTACAAGCAGGTGATGTTATCATTCGTGTCAGATTACAGTCTGATCCATCGGTATATAATGATTACACTGTACAATTCTTTGAAAGTTTAGATTCGAACAATTTACTTGATTTATTAACAATCTATCAAGTCGGATACACACAAGAATATCGTTATGATGTTATTGGTACAGGTATGACATTTAAGAATGTGGATTATGAGTCAGTTTCAAAATATTATTTTGATAACAATATAGAGGTGAATACTTCTAAGATGGTGCCAGTTTCTAATGGTATCCGTCCAGGCATTAAAAAACCTGCACATCCTGCAGGTATCACAACATATAATCCTCAAAATGTATATTGGTTAACAATCCATGATACAGCAAATAATGCTCCAGGTTCTGGTGCTTTATCGCATGCTAATTATCTATATAATGCTGCAATGGTGGGTACTGTTTTAAATACATCATGGACATATACAATGGATGATGAATATTTATATCAACACGTACCAGAAGACGAAGTTTCATATCATGCAGGTGACGGTTCAACATTACCAGGACAATCAGCTACCTATTTAGGTGGTGGTAACAGAAATGGTATTGCGATTGAAATGTCAGTTGCTCAAGATGATGATATTTACCGTGTATGGCAAAGAACAGCTAAGTTTGCTACGCAAAGAATGGTTTATTATAATCTTCCACGTGGACATTTAAGATTCCATAGAGATTTCTCGGGTAAGATTTGTCCAAATACTTTAATTAATTCAGGACTTGTTTCATATTTCCAAGAATTTGCTGATGTTGAATATCAAGTATGGAAAGAATTTGCTGATGCGACAATTGGAATGACATCGCATAATCCTGAAATTTTAGATGATCATGGCCGCATTATTGCAAAACCTAATCATGCAACAACTATTTCATACACAATTAACATCGAATATATGGGACAATCTATGTCACGTACATTCTTTGTACATATTCCTGGTACAATTCGCTAAAAATTAGGTAAAACATGAAAAAATATTTCATAATGTAAAAATTATGACATAATCTTGTAAGAACTTGTAAATTAGTTTGACAGCGCTTTCATATTTCATTAAAATGAAAGGGTAAACTCAAAAAAAATCAAAAAGAGGGAGTAGTAAAAAATGAAAAAAATTATAGCTATGCTATTATTTTGCTTCGCTGTGTTAGTTGTGCTTGCACCATCTTACGCAGACGAAACTGACGGAATGATTGAAATCTATCCGTATGGTGACCCAGGTGCCTTATATGGACCTTCAACAATTTATACTTTAGTTGGAGATTCTAACTGGGACTTCGAATTCAATAACTATCGTTACCACATCGTAAGAAGTGGTGTTAAATGGGCAAGCTCATTTAATGATGCTAATGCAGATGGTTATTTCTCAGCAAGTGAAATCGGACCTGCATTATCATGGAACGCTTTTGCTTCTGTAATTATCAACGATACTGAAGATGATATCGAACTTTCAACTACAAACAACCGTACAGACTTAACGACAGTTGTTCAACGTATTTACACATACTACAATCAAGATGGTAAATTAATGATGTTCGAAGACCATATCTTCCAATATTACATCCATAATGATGGTACAGATGCTACTGAAAACGCTGATTGGAGATTAGCTACTGAATCAGAAAAAGCTGCGTTTATCGCTGCTGGTGCTGATGCTGCTACATTAACTCCAAATACTCGTTATTCACATATCCGTATGATGGTTGATCCAGCAGAAGATAAAGGTTATGTATTAGAACCAATCGGTTACTTAGGTTGGACTAACCCAGACTTAGTTGATCTTCCAGAAAATGAAAGATCATTATTCATCTTAACTGACCCAAGAAACGTTGCAATTCCTGCAGGTTGGACAGTTATGTCATTCGGTACAAAAGACCGTGATGCTGATGGTGTTAGATCAAAAGCTACTGAATTAATCGCTTCAATGCCATTAGTTATCGCAGATAAAGATACTGAACTTAGAGCTTCATTCTTATATAAAGCTTTAGCTCCTGCATTTGCTGGAATTACTGCACAAGATGATGATCCAAACACTCCAGGCGTACAAATCGTCATCGATCATAATGGTTCATTTAATTTATCAAACGCTGTGAATGTTTCATGGGTAAGAATGTTTGATGAAGGCGGTGCAATCATTAATGAGACTGAAAAATTATCTTATGCTGTTGATATTATGCAAGGTGAAGAAGTCTTAGAAACTATCGAATTTGTTTATGATTCTGAATTAGATAAATACACTCCATCAGCTGCTGTTACAGCAATCGATACTACAGAATTCGGTGCTGCTTATGTTGCTAAATATTACACAACAAGCCCAGAAGGAAAAGAATCTGTTGTTTTAGTAGACGTTGTTGTTGGTGTAATTCCTCCACGTTTTATTGGCATTTCTAATAGATTCCATGATGAAGATCAACCAATCGATCTTTTAGGTTCAATTACAGCTGTTGATGGTGAAGGTAATGACATGACTGATGACATTGTAATCACTTATCCTGCGTCATTCAATCCATTCTACCCACAACCTGGTGTTTATAAGATTGATTTACAATTAACTCAACACATCCATATTGAAGGTACTCCGGATGTAGATCCAGTTGTTTTCTTAAACGGTATTCAATGGTCAAACGTTTACATCAATGAAAAAGTTGGTAACTTTACTGATAAAGTAACTATTTTCTGGGGTGCTGACTTCGTTTATAATGAAACTGGTTATGCAACAATGGTTATCATGGAAGTAAGTGCTGAAGGTAAATTAATTCAAGCTGTTGACAGAACTAACTGGCAATTATGGAATTCAGAATTCCCAACTCGTGCGCAAGGCCCTACAAATGTAATGGATTCGGATGCTAAAGTTAAAGCTTGGGTAGAAGCTGCTGCTGACAATGGTTCATACATTGTTATTGCTGGTAACGTTTCAGTAAACGGTACATCTTCATTAACTGCTGCAAGAGCTACTGCATTTGATACAACAGTTGTTACACCGCATGTTCAAGGTATTCCTGACCAAGATCACTATATCGTAATTAATAATTCATACACACTAACAGTAGATGATAGAACAGCTCCAGTTGCTATGGTTGTTAACTCAAACTATCGTGTAAATGCATCACAATTTGCTAATGCTTCTCAAGCAATCTTAGCAAACGTTGTTGCTTACGATAACTACGATACACCATCACAACTTGCTATGTTTGTTGAATCAAATGGTGGTTTAAACTTAAATGTACCTGGTACATATAATGTAATGGTTGCAGTAGAGGACCGTGCTGGTAACTCAACTACAGCTTCATTCTCAGTTACAGTCGTTGCTGCTCCAGCTTCTGGTGATCAACTTGCTGCGTTAAACGCACAAATCACTGCATTACAAAATGCTTTAGATGCTGCTTTAGCTGCAAACGATGAAATGGGCGAAGATTTAGAAGACTTACAAGCTGAATTAGCTGCTTTACAAGCTGAACTTGCTGCTAAAGTTGCTCAATTACAAGACTTAATTGATTCATTAGAAGAACAAATCGGTGAATTAGAAGACAATGTTGGTGCATTACCTGTTGATGCTGGTTGTGCTGCATTATTCAACGTTTCAAATATTTCACTTTCATTATTAGGTTTATTAACATTAAGTGGTCTAGCATTCTTCTTATTCAAGAGAAAATACTAAGATCTAACTATATAAGCAACTAGTGATATAACAAAGAGGGGGACTACTAATTTAGGAGTCCCCTTCAATTTCTTACATGATGAAAGAAGGTGACACCATGTATCCTTATATGTTTGGTATAGAAGGTTTTGAAACCTACTATGTTTTGATTATTATTGGCGTCTTTTTCTCACTTGCTGCATTCCGTATGGTAATGAAGTATTACAAAGTAGAAGTTGATGTTTATGAGTTTTATCTAAAATTGATACTTGTATCAATGGTGGTAGGCTTTATATTTGCATTTTTATTCCAACAACTTTATAACCTAATTGATGCACTTGAAAAAGGTAGAGAATATCAAGCTCAAGGTATGACTTTAATGGGTGGTGTAGTAGGTGGTATAACTGTATGGCTCATTGGTTCAAAATTCTTTGCACCAGAAAAAGCAAAAGCAAAATTCTTCCACGTAACCAATGTTGCAATCTTTTCAGTAATGATTGGACAAACATTTGGTCGTATTGGTTGTGTGATGGCAGGATGCTGTTTCGGTATCGATACGGATGAATGGTATGGTATGACTTTCCATACACATGATCATGCAGTTGTACCGACACAATTATTTGAAGCAATTTTTGTTGGATTACTCGTTTTAGTAGGCATTTATTTAATAAGAAAAATGAAGATTAATTATATGGTCTTCCTATACTTTATTGCCTATCCAATCTTTAGATTCTTTATTGAATATTTTAGAGGAGATGAACGCGGTACATTCTTACCATTGTTCTCACCTTCACAATGGCAAAGTGTGGGTATGTTTGCAGTTGCAACACTTTTACTTGTCCGTTATATCAAAAATCCATTTGATACTCGCTTTAAAGGATTTGATCTAGCAGAAAATAATTAAAAGTAAGCGTTTTATCATATTTTCACACACAATGAAAACCCTTTTGAAAAAATATTTAATAATATGAAAAAGTTTCGAGAATTAGGAAAAAATATACTACGTATATAGTATAATTAAGTTGATTAAAAACTATAAAAACAAAAGAAAGAAGGGAATATAATGAAGAAGATTTATAGCATTCTTACAATTTTCGCTTTCGCTTTATTACTAGTCGCTTGTGGTGACACAACTGGCGGTGGCGGAAATATTACACCTGATCCAGATCCGGATCCGGATCCAGATCCAGTTGAAGTTGATCCAACTGCAAGTTTCGCAGGATTAACTGATATTGAAATTACTCAAGGGGATAGTTTTGACCCTATGACTGGTGTTACAGCAACAGATACAGTTGATGGTAACGTTACTAACCGTATTACAGTTACTGGTGCTGTATTAACAAATACACCTGGTACTTATGTATTAACTTATAAAGTTGTTGGTTCAGATGGTAAAACCGTTCAAGGTACAAGAACAATTACAGTTAAACCTGGTTCAAATTTACCACCGGCAACTGAAATTGTTATTATGCACGGTGCGGTTCATGAAATTGACCCATTCCATCCAAACTATACTGGTAGAGAAACATTAGCGCGTCAAGCTAAACAAAGAGAAGTTGAAGACCGCTTAAATGTTAAAGTTATTTATAAACCATATCCTGCATCAGCAGCTTGGGGTCCTTCACGTGTTGAAGCAATCATCCAAGGTTCAGTATCTGGTACACCACTTGCTGACATTTATTGGACAACATCTGACTGGACTGCACAACTTGCAAGTGGTAACGCAATTGTTCCAGTTGATAAATACTTAGCAACTCATGGTAACAAAATTACTCAAGAAGTTATTGAGTTAGGTTCATGGAATGATCAATTCTGGTCATTCATGGTAAATAGACCTACAGTTGACGTTGGTCTATACTACAACTCAGACTTAGTTGAACAATTAGGTATCGAAAATCCATCTGAACTATTCTTAAATGGTGAATGGACTTGGACTAAATTTGATCAATGGGCAAGTGCTGCTAAATCAGCATTAACAGTTATGGGTGATGATTACTATGCATTAGGTGGCGTTCTTGCTAACTATGCAGAAAACATGGTTCCATTAAATGGTGGTGCATTAATCAATGCTAAATCAGGACGTGTTGCATTCCATCAAACTCCAGCGTTAGAAACTTACGCATTCATCAAAACATTATGGGATAAAGGTTTATTCGAACCAGGCGGACAATTTGACGCAGGTTCACCATCATGGCAAGCAGGTAAAGTCTTAATGCATCCAGGTTCATTCTGGTTCTTAGGTTCTCCTGATCGTTGGGGTGGTTTAAACTTCAAATTAAGCTTTGTTCCTTATCCAATGTCAGAAGCATACATCGATAAAGGTGGCGAATATGTTTCACCAATCGGTGGTGTTGCAGTATTCAATATCGCATCTGGTATGTCAGCTGCTAAAGAAGAATTAGCTTTCCAAGTTTGGAATGAAATCCAAATGTGGAAGACTGATGAAGAATTCGAAGACGAATTCATGATTTCATTAGAAACAAAATTAAATGATCAAGCTTCTATTGATGCTTACTTAGCAATCTATAAGAATGTAACACTTGATCTCATTGGTGCGCTTGGTATCTCTAAATATGGTTCTACAGGTTGGACTGCGAAAATCAGTGCAGCTATTAAAGCCGGAGATTACAGATCACAAATGGAAGCAATTGAACCAATCTATTCTGCAGCGCTTGAAGCGTACTTAAGCGGAAATTAATAATTCGAACTTGGTATATACCTTCCTTAAGGGGAATTTCCTTTAAGGAAGGTTATACCATTTTCATGAGGTGAGACTTTTGAAAAAATTACACATATTTGCTTTAATAGCCTGTATTGCTATCATTTTATTTTTAGTCATTGATGCAGTTTCTATTGCATTTGATACAAACTATCTAAAATATAACCGTACAGTTAACGTCACAAGTGAACGTGAATCATCCGATGAGTCATATGTAAAAAACTATGAAAACTACGTGGAAAGTCATCCACTTCATTTTCCATTGGATAAAGAAATTATCGTTTACGCAAAGGATATCGATACATTCGTAGGGGATTTTGAAATTCTTTACAATTATGCGGATATGCCATCTGCATTATTAACTAAAGAAGAAGGTTCCTTCACATATCGTATAGATATCGAAGAAGCAGGTTTTTACCATATTAAAGTGAACTATTATTCATATCCTGGTAAATCATCAGCCATCGAACGTTCTATTAAGATTAATGGAGAGTCACCATTCATTGCTGCCGAAAATATCGTATTTGATCGTTATTATGGCAACAAGGAAGACATTTATCAAGACTACTTAGGTAACGACATTAGACCTAGTCAAGAAGAAAAACCAATGTGGAGTGAAGTCTTTATAAAGGATTCATTAGGTTATATTGATTCACCTTTCTACTTCTATTTTGAAGAAGGTGAAAATACATTCACTATTGAATCTTTACGTGAACCATTACTTATTCGTTCATTCACTATTGAATCTATTCAAGAACTTCCAAGTTATGCTGATATGAAAGCATCTTATGATTTAGCAGGATATCAAACTGTAAATCGTGATTTACAATTCATCCAAGCTGAGAATGCGCTATTCACAACTTCTCCAACACTTTATCCTTTAAATGATAGAACATCTGCAAAAACAATGCCATCAGATCCAAATTTAATCAAGTTAAATACGATTGGTGGAACAAACTGGGGAACAGCTGGTGACAAAATCACATGGCAATTTGAAGTTGAAGAAGCTGGTTTATATCAAATGAGCTTACGTGTTAAACAACGTTTAGCATCAGGTATGGCAGTATTCAGAAACATCTATATTGATGATCAAATTCCTTTCAAAGAATTAGAAAACTATGCGTTTGTTAACTCTAATGACTGGAGAATCCAAACTTTAGGTACAAATGAAGAAGCATTCCTTTTCTACTTTGAACCAGGTATTCATGAATTAACAATGGAAGTATCACTGGGAGTTTATGGAAGTTTAATTTCAGATCTTCAAGATGTTATTAACAACTTAAATAAAATTTATCGTGAAATCTTAATCTTCACAGGTCCATCACCAGACCCATATCGTGACTATGAGTTGATGAACCGCATTCCAGATTTACTTTCACGTTTAGAAGAAGAACGTGATGTCTTAAATGCAGTTAGAGATGCATTAATTGAAATCTCTGGTGCAAGATCAGAAAAAACAGGTATCCTAGATACTGTTATTGTTCAACTTGAAGACTTCTTGGAAAAACCAAGAGAAATTCAAAAGAACTTATCTACATATGTATCAAATATTTCATCACTCGGTACGCTTGTTATTATGTTATCAAGCCAACCTTTAGAAATTGACTATTTCGTTTTACATCAACCAGATGCTAAATTACCTGATACAACAGCAATGTTCTTTGAACGCACATTATATGATTTCAGAGCATTTATGGCAACATTCACAACTGACTATTCAGCAGTTGGTAGAAGAGACACTGGTGAAGTAAATGAAACAATCGAAGTTTGGTTATCACTTGGTCAAGACCAAGCAAATATTCTTCGTAAATTAATTGATGAATCATTTGCACCAGATTCTAAGATTCAAGTGGATTTAAAACTTGTTGCGGGTAATGCATTACTTCCAGCAACACTTGCAGGACGTGGACCGGATGTTGCAATTGGTCAATCTAACTCAACTCCAGTTAACTATGCACTACGTAATGCAACTTATGACTTAACTAATTTTGATGATTTTGATGTAATTGCACAACAATTCATGCCAAGTGCATTCGTTCCATACAATTATTTAGATGGTTATTATGCACTACCAGAACAACAAATCTTCTTAATGATGTTCTATCGTACAGACATCTTTGATGAGTTAGGGTTAACACCACCAAACACATGGAAAGAAGTGCTAGAAATGATTCCATCACTTCAAAAACATAACCTTGAATTCTATCTACCAGTACCATTAACAGATGGCTCTACAACGGCATTACCACCGAACCCAATCTTCTCAACTATGTTCTATCAAAATGATGGACAGTTCTACCTAAATGGAAATAGTGAATCAGGATTTAACGATGGTTTAGGACCACAAGTATTTGAAACTTGGACAAGTTTCTACACAGATTATTCATTCCCTGTTGAAGCAAACTTTGCTAACCGTTTTAGATCAGGTCAAATGCCAATTGGTATTACTTATTACAACACATACAACACATTATCAGTCTTTGCACCAGAAATCCGTGGTAAATGGAATTTCATCGCAGTACCAGGAACTGAGTACGTAGATGAAAATGGTGATACTCAAATTAGAAGAGAAACAGTATCTACAGGTACTGGTTCAATCATCTTAAATCAATCAGATAAAAAAGAAGCTGCATGGGAGTTCTTAAAATGGTGGACTTCTACAGCAACTCAAGTACGTTTCGGACGTGAAATGGAAGGTATCTTGGGTGCAGCAGCACGTTTCCCAACTGCAAATATTGCAGCGATGGAACAACTTCCTTGGACATTAAACGAAATGACTAAACTTAAAGAACAATGGGAATGGGTAAGAGGCATTCCAGAAGTTCCAGGTGGATATATGACAGGACGTCATCTAGACAACGCCTTCAGATTAGTTTATAACGATGCAGCAAATCCAAGAGAAACAATTTACGACTATGTTCAAATGATCAATCAAGAAATTGAGAAAAAACGTCGTGAATTCGGTTTAGAGTAGAAATGAGGATTTTATGCAAGCAGTAAATACAAAATTACCATTTAAAGAAAAGATGCGACTAACTTGGAAGGAAATGAAATTACATAAGCACCATTACATCTTAATGGCACCTTATGTGATTCTTTTTATCCTCTTTACCGTAGTTCCAGTTGTCATGTCTTTAGGTATCAGTTTCACATATTTCAATATGTTAGAAGCACCTCGTTTCATCGGGTTTGATAACTATACCAAATTATTATTAGATGATGAAATTTTCATTATCGCAATTAGAAATACTTTAATCTTAGCGGTTGTCACAGGTCCTGTGAGTTACTTATTAGCTTTCGTCTTTGCATGGTTAATTAATGAACTTAAACCAAAATTAAGAGCCTTCATGACACTTATTTTCTATGCACCTTCGATTTCAGGTAATGCATTCTTAATTTGGTTATTAATCTTCTCAGGTGACTTACACGGTTATGCCAATGCATTTTTAAAAGAATTTGGCTTTATTGATAACCCGATTATCTGGTTAAGAGATCCTGATTATATGTTAATTGTTATTATCATCGTTCAATTATGGTTAAGCTTAGGGGTATCATTCCTAGCTTTCATCGCCGGTTTACAATCTGTCGATAAGACATTATATGAAGCTGGTGCGATCGATGGTATTCAAAACCGTTGGCAAGAATTATGGTTTATCACCATCCCATCAATGAAACCACAGTTATTATTCGGTGCTGTTATGCAGATTACAACGTCCTTAGCGATTGCTGAAGTCTCGATGCAGCTCGTAGGTTTCCCATCGGTCAACTATGAAGGGCATACGATTGTTACCCACTTGATTGACTTTGGTTCCATCCAATTTGACTTAGGTTATGCCTCAGCAATTGCAACTGTGTTATTCCTCATTATGATTGGTGCTAACTTACTCGTCAGAAAAGTTTTAAGAAGGATGGGTGAATAGCGATGAATATCATTCAAAAATGGGCATTCAACAGAAAAATCAAAAAGAAAAAACGTATAAATCGTTCATTAGCAGGTGATATCTTCTTATTTGCATTATTAGCAATCTTCGGATTATTCTCAGCATATCCGTTAATCATGACTGCATCAAATGCATTTAAGCCATTAGATGAATTATTCGTCTTCCCACCTACTTTATTTCCAAGAAACCTTACAATGGAAAACTTTAGAGACTTATCAGAATTAATTGGTAACTCATGGATTCCATTCTCAAGATATTTCTTTAATACAATATTTATTACTTTAACAGGTACAGTTGGACACGTGCTCATTGCATCAATGTGTGCTTATCCACTGGCTAAATACCGTTTCCCAGGTAGAAATATCATTTTCGCACTTGTTGTGTATTCATTAATGTTCGCACCTCAAGTAACTGCGACACCAAACTACATGATCATTTCATGGATTGGTTTAATTGATACACCATGGGCAATCATTTTACCGGCGATTGCATCTTCATTAGGTCTATATTTAATGAAGCAATTTATGGAACAAATTCCATTCGAACTTGTTGAATCAGCAAAAATCGATGGTGCATCAGAATATCGTATTTTCTTCCAAATCGTTATGCCACTTGTTAAACCAGCTTGGTTAACATTAATCATTCTGTTATTCCAAAGATTATGGACAACAGATGGTGGTACATACATTTTCTCAGAAGAATTAAAACCTTTAAGTTATGCACTTCGTCAAATCGCTCAAGGTTCAATTGAGCGTCAAGGTACAGTGGCGGCTGTAGCTTTCATTATGATGATCGTACCAGTGACTTTCTTCATCATTTCTCAATCAAGAATTGTTGAAACATTCAGTCACTCAGGTATGAAGTAGGAGGTCACTTATGAAATTATTTGTTTGGATCTCATTATTACTTACATTACCTGTAAACTTCACAGTAGCCCGCTATAACTACTCATATTATGGTGATGTGATTCATTCAGCACCAGGCTTTACATTTGCACAATACTTTAATGCAACAACACTTGGTTTAAATGTTAACAATCAATTTACTCAACCAGAAGACTTAATTGTTTATGGTGACCAAATTTATATTGTGACATCAGGTGACTCAGCGTTATATATCATCAATGATCGTTTTGAACTTCAACTTAGAAAAACATCATTTGATTTATCAGCTGAATTAGAAACTCAGTTTATTGAAGAAGGTAAAGTCGTTGCACCTCAAACTTTAAACAAACCAAGAGGTATTGATGTTAAAGATACAGGTATCTACATTGCAGATACAGATAATAAGCGTATCTTAAAATTAAACTTTGATTTAGAAATTGTCATGATTGTAGATTCAATCGATGACGTTACATTTGAATCAGTGGAATTTGAACCTGCAAAAATTACAACCGACTCAACAGGTCGTATGTATGTTGTTGCAAGCAACATCTATGAAGGTATCTTAGAACTTGATACCGATGGTTCATTCAACCGTTACACTGGTGTTAACCCAATTACATTAACACCACTTGAAATTTTCCAACGTCAATTTATGACAGAAGAACAAATTTCAAAACTAGAAAGATACTTACCAACTGAATATACAAACGTTAACATGAGTGATAAAAACTTCATTTACTCAACAAGTTTACCTTCAGCGAATAATGACTCAAATATGATTCAATTAATTAACCCTAAAGGTATTGACGTGTTAAAACGTAATGGATATCACATTCCAAAAGGTGACATTCAATTCGTAGTTGGTATGAATAACTATGTCATTGATGGTCCTTCAAGACTCGTTGACGTTGCACTTTATAAAGATGGTATTTATACTGTCTTAGACACTAAACGCTCAAGATTATTCACATATGATAGTGAAGGTAATCTCCTTTACATCAATGGTGATGCAGGTAACCAATCAGACCGCTTCTCAGAAGGGGTAGCACTTGATTATCTAAAAGACCGTTTAGTTGTGCTTGATCGCCAATTAAATCAAGTAATTGTTTACGAACACACTGAATTCGGTAATAAAGTTAATGAAGCTATTGGACTTTATGAACGTGGTGAATTCGAAGCAGCAGCAGTTATTTGGGAAGAAGTTCTAACCTTAAATACAAACTATGAAATTGCATATAACGGTATTGGTAAATATTATTTACGTACCGGTGAATTTGATAAAGCAATTGAATTCTTTGCAGTAGGTAAAGATAAATTCTATTACTCAAAAGCTTTCAAACAATACAGAAACCAAATAATTAAAGATAACTTCGGTTACATTATCGGAGCGATTCTACTAATACCTATTGGAATTACAACATATAGAGTCGTCAAAAAGGTTAGAAAGGGGGATGAGTTGGAATGAAAGAAAAACTAGCGTTAGTTTTTAATGACTACATTAAATTCCCAGCGTTCATCCTTACCCACCCATTTGATGGTTTTGATGATCTTAAAACGCAAAAGAAAGGTAAACTTTCAGTTGCAATCATCTTTATGGTGCTTTATGCACTTCTAAGAATCTTCACATATCAATATGAAGGATTCCTAATTAACGAAAGAAATCCACTAAACTTAAACAACTTACAAGAAATTTTATCTGTTGTTTTAATTGTTGGACTATTCGTTACTGCTAACTGGTCAGTAACAACATTAATGGAAGGTAAAGGTAAGTTCAAAGAAATCTTTATCGTTACAGGATATGCATTATTCCCATTAATCATTATTGGTTTCCCAGGGTTAGCATTATCAAACTTTTTAACATTAGAAGAAATGCCATTCTATACACTTTTAATGGGTATCGCATACTTCCTTACAGGTTGGATGCTTTTCATGGGTATTTTAAATATTCATGAGTATGGATTATTTAAGACAGTATTAGCGTTCATTGCAACTATCGTTTCAATGCTTGTCATGATTTTCTTAGGCTTACTATTCTTTGATTTAATTCAACAATTTATTGCATTCATTACAGCCATCATAGAAGAATTGGGGTTAAGACGATGAAGACATTTTTTAAGAAACATTATATGAAATTAATCATTGGTGTCTTAGCTGTTGCATTATTCACATTTGCATTAATCGGTATTCCTTTTGAAAAACAAAGTTATGCTTATTTAGATACAGATGTGTTTACTAAAGAAGGCTTTATTGATGCAAATGATTTATCAGACAAAAATAAAGTTGTTGGTGAAAATGAAAACTTTATCCTGTATATTGATGAAACAACATCATATATTCGTGTTGTTGATAAGGCAACAGGCTATACATGGTATTCAAACCCAACAGCGAATGATACAAGACCTTTAACAACAAATGCAGCTAAATGGAGACAAAGTTCTACACTAGAAATTACATTCTATAATCCACGTGGTTCAATTGGTACAATGAATAATTTCCGTATGTCAATTAACCACCCAGAATCGGTATTAAATGCTGCAGGTATTCGTTCATACTACATCAAATACGGTGTAGATTCTGTGCAAATTTTATATCACTTAGTTGACCTCGAAATTTCACATTTATACTTCCCAAAAATGATTAGCAAAGAACAAATGGAAAGTTATGATCCAGTAGACCAAAAAGAATTACAAGATTATGCATACACTGGTTTTGATGCCGATTGGGATGCATATGTAATTGCTAACTACTCATCAAATATGACCAACAACGTTAAGAGAAGATTATATAAGATTCTCTATGGTAATGATCAACATCCAGGTTATGGTTATACACTAGAACGTGCGCAAGAAGAAAATGCAGCATATGGTGTTGAGGAAGTCGTAGAAAAAGCAGAATTTGAAATCGCAATTGAAGTTAAATTATTACCTGAAGGTATTTCAACAAAAATCATTCGTGATTCAATCAAAGAAACTTTAGGTCGTATTAATGAAATTACACTATACCCATTATTTGGTACAGCACATATGCTTAAAGATGGTGAAGCATCAGAAGGTTATTTAGTTGTTCCAGATGGTAGTGGTGCAGTCATTGAATTTAATAATGGTAAGGTTCAACAAAACGTATACCGTAAACGTGTTTATGGTCAAGACTTAGCACAAATGCCTTACGCGATGGCTGAACAACAACAAAAAATAAGCATACCACTCTATGGTATGGTTAAAGATGAAGGTGCCTTTGCAGCAATCATCACAGAAGGTGATGCAATGGCAACAATCTCTGCCGATATCTCAAATCGTGTTGACTCATACAACAAGATTTATACAACATTCACGATTAGAGAAGTTGAAGCTGTAACTTTAGGTTCTGGCTTTAATAAATACGGTATCAACTTGTTAACAGAAGAAATTGCAAACACTGATTTTGAAGTATCTTATTTCTTTTTAAGTGGTGCAAACAAGAGTTATGTTGATATTGCAAACGTATACCGTAACTATTTAATCAACAACTTAGGATTAGATAGTGTTGATGAGACAACTAAAGCAATCTTAACAGTTGAATTATTAGGAGCTTATGATAAACGTGATTTCTTCCTAGGAATTCCTTATCAAACACTTGATTCATTAACAACATTTGATCAAGCAAAATTAATTATTGAAGAATTAATGAACCGTAATGTAACAAATATGAATATTTCATATCTTGGTGCTGCGAACGGTGGTCTTACAAACCAATTATTTGACAGAAATGATATACCAAATGTATTAGGTGGACGTGATGGTTTTGTTGCATTAAACGAATACTTAAAATCTAATGGTATTGAACTCTATCAAAATGCAAACTTTGCATCAAGCAAAGGATTCCGTGGTGCATTTGATGAATTCATGTATAATGCAAAACGTATCCGCGGTGCACAAGCAATGTACTTTGGATATCACTATCCTTCACGTCTTGCTTATGATGAGTTTGATGCATCAAAAGAACTTTCACAAAATCTATTGAACCCACTTTATTATCAAGCTGTGTATGATGCATTTAATAAACAAGGTGTAACTGATGGCTTACTCTTAAGTTTAATTGGTTCAAGTTTAGTTGGAAGTTATGAACGTGACTTAACATTATATAAACAAGATGCATTAAGAATCCAACAAGATTTCTTAGCAGGTGTTTCACAAGACTTAATGTTGTCAAATCCATTAGGTTTTGCGATGCCTTATGCATCATTTATTAGTGATTTACCAACTGCAACAACACTTTATGCATTAATTGATTATCAAATACCTTTATTACAACTGATCTTATCAGGCTTAGTTGATTACTCACCAGTATCAATTAACTTAACAAGTGATAGAAGTCCACAATATCAATTCTTAAAAGTGTTAGAAACAGGTTCAAATCTCAAGTACACATTATCTTATGATAGTTCACTTGAGTTATTAAATACAGATCACAATCAATATATGTCAACCCATTATGTGAATTGGTTAGATACCATTCAATCAGAAATGGCAACTTTAAATTCATTAAAGATTGCAGAAGGTAGACTTGTTGGTCACAGAAAAGTAAAAAATAACGTTTACGAAGTTACATATTCTAATGGTTTAATCTTACTCATTAACTATAATGTCTTTGATGAAACCTATAATCTGTATGAAATTCCAGCGATGAGTTTCTTCGTGGTACAGGAGGCTCAATAATGCAAGCACAACAATTGAATGCACCTAAAAAGAAGTTACAATTGACTTATGATCAACAAAAGACAATTTGGGCAATTATCTTCTTATTACCATGGTTAGCAGGACTTATCCTATTATTCTTAAAACCATTTATTGAATCTCTTCGATTCTCATTCTTCAACTTAACACCACAAATTGGTTATATTGCAGAAGAGTTCGTTGGATTTGAAAATTACTTATTCGCACTGAATAGCCACACAACAACTAACTCAAGTTTTAGATTAGAAATTTTAAATACAATGTCAGATGCATTATTTAATCTGCCTGTACTTCTTATTTTCTCACTCTTTATCGCGGTACTCTTAAACATGAAGTTTAAGGGTCGCGGTGTTGTACGTGCGATCTTCTTCATCCCAGTTATTTTAAACTCAGTTGCAGTAACTGCTGCACTAGGTGGTGGGGATGCAATTAGCCAAATTTTAGAACAACAAGGTATTTCAAAACTATTTGATTTAGAGTTCTACCTATTATCTGGTGGTATTCCTGATTTCTTAGTTGGGTTCATTGTTGGGTTAATTGGCAGAATTTATGATATCTTAGCATTATCAGGGGTACCAATCTTGTTATTCTTAGCAAGTATTCAATCTATCCCAGGTCATCTATATGAAGCAGCAAAAATTGAGGGTGCAACACCGTATGAAATGTTCTGGTTAATTACGTTACCAAACGTTACACCACACATCATAACAGTTACGATTTATGCACTCGTTGATACCTTTATGACTTCAACAGTATCAACAATTATTTCAGATACACTTGCTAAACAACAATGGGGCTTAGCATCAGCAATGGCTTGGATTTATGTTGGTGTTGTCTTACTCTTACTTGTTGTGATCTTCATCCTAGCAAAAATCTTTAAGATTGGAGACTCACACTATGAACATTAATCTGAATGCCAATCTAGAGACAGGTATCTTAACATTAACAGACGAAAGAAAAAGAAAGTCAGCTGCAATCAGAAGAACAAGAAAGTTCCAAGCAATTTTAATTTCAATTCTTCGTGCAATTATCTTAGGTGGACTTTGCTTCGTCATCCTTTATCCAACAATTCAACAAGTCTTACTTGCACTTCGTGCACCAGGAGACGCAAATGACCCTTCAGTTATTTGGATTCCAAAAAACTGGTCACTTATGAACTTTGAAATTGCATCAATTGCAATGCACTACTGGAACGCACTACTTAATACAATTAAGTTATCAGCAGTTTCAATGGTTCTACAACTTGCATCAACAGCACTTGCTGGTTATGCATTCTCAAGATTAAGATTTAAAGGGTCAAACATTTTATTCATCTTTGTATTAATTACAATCATCTTGCCACCTCAAGCTTTATCACTTGCTCAATATCTCTACTTTAGAGATATCCAATTAATTGGTAAAGAATCATCCATTTATTTAATGAGTGGACTTGGTATGGGTATTCGATCAGGTATCTTCATTTATATCTTTAGATCATTCTTTAAAGGTCTTCCAAAAGAATTAGAAGAAGCTGCTCAAATCGATGGTGCAAACGTCTTTAGAATTTTCTGGAATGTTATGTTACCAAATGCTCGTGGTGCGATTGTAACTGTCAGCTTATTCGCATTCGTATGGCAATGGAATGATACTTACTTCGTTAAAATCTTCGAAGTTGCAAAAGAAGAGTTCCCAATCCTTACAATGGAATTATTAAACGTCGCAGAAAACGTCAGAGTTGCCTTGTTCTATACCGGTGGTCTTGAACTGATCGGTCAAGAAATTTGGTCAAACCCATTATTCCTTGCAACAATTTCTAACGTATCTGCCTTATTAATGATGCTGCCACTCTTAATTATGTACTTATTCGTACAAAAACAATTCGTTGAGTCTATTGAAAGAACAGGTATCGTCGGCTAATGAAAACATATGAAAGTTCACTTTATCAAAAACTAAATACTGTTGCCGATTGGATTTTACGACTTGTACTTATCAATATTCTGATCATTTTATTTAGTTTACCAATCGTCACAATGTATCCTGCATTACTTGCAGGGTACAAACTCTTTACGCATTACTTAAATAAACGTGAAGTACCAATTATTAAAGGTTTCTGGAATTTCTTCAAAGAAGATTTTGGTAAAAAGTTACAATTAGGTTTCTTACTTGCTGGTGCTATGGTAATAGGTATCATCAATATGACAATCTATACAGATTACTTAAACCTTAACTCAGATATCTTTTCACTGATTGGTTATTATGTCATGATCATCTTAGTTGTAGCAGCAGGGTTTACAATGCTCTACACATTACCAATTATGATTACGTATCCAAAAACTGAAACTTGGTTAATTATTAAGTTTGCGTTCTTCCTAAGTGGAAAATATATTTTAAGAACTGTCCTTGCAGTCTTAATTCTACTTGTTCCATTTGCGTTACTTTTAACGCCAATTACGATTGTATTCTTCGTAATTGCAGGTATTTCAATCCCAATGCTACTTTATGCATTATTATTTAAAAAAGTTACATTATTTATAGAAAGTCTGGATAAGAAAAATGATTAAATTAGGTATTGACCGAATTGATGAATTTAAAGCATTATTTGAAGGTAAAAAGGTTGGTTTAATTACCAACCCAACTGGTGTTGATTCCAATTTGGTCCATACCGCTGATATCCTTAAATCTAAGGTGAATTTAACAAAACTCTATGGACCTGAACATGGTATTTTTGGTAACGCAGAGGCAGGCGAACATGTCGAAAGTTACCTTGATGAAAGATTAGGTTTATATGTCTACTCACTATATGGTAAGACCAGACGCTTATCAAAAGAAATGTTAGAAGATGTTGATGTGCTTTGTTATGACATCCAAGATGTTGGATTAAGATTTTATACATACATTTATACAATGGCCTATGCGATGATGGCGGCTAAAGAATTTGGACTTAAGTTCGTAGTCTTTGACCGCCCTAATCCGCTCGGTGGTATCAAGGTTGAAGGTAATTTGTTAAACCTTGAATACCGTTCATTTGTTGGATATTACAGTATCCCACAAAGATATGGTCTAACTGTTGGCGAACTTGCACTTTTATTCAATAAAGAATTCAAAATTGGTTGTGACTTAACTGTCATTCCAATGGAAGGTTACGATCGCAGTAAAGATTATTTATCAAAAGATTTACCTTGGCTCGCACCAAGTCCAAATCTTCCAACACATGATTCAGCATACCTTTATGCTGCAACATGTGTCTTCGAAGGGACAAACGTTTCAGAAGGTCGTGGAACAACAAGACCATTCTCAATTGTTGGTGCACCATTTATTAATGCATTTCTCCTTGCAGATAAGGTTAAAGCACTTAATTTACCTGGTTTAAAAGTTCGACCAATATTCTTTACACCAACGTTTTCAAAACATCAAGGTGTGTTGAGTCAGGGAATTGAACTTTTCCTTATGGACAAAGAAACAATCCGTCCGATTGAGGCAGGTTATCAAATTTTAAGAATTATTCAAAATGATTATCCTGAATTTGAGTTCCGTGAACCTTGGAGAGAAGGTCAAAAACAAATGATTGATCTCTTAACTGGTAACGATGACTTACGAATGGGTAAAAAATTGGAAGAAATATTTGAAAGTTTCAAAAAAGATCAACTAGAATTTATCAAAATCAAGGAAAGGTATCATCTGTATGCGTGAACTAAAAAGCTTAACTCAAAGAGAAAAAATTGGACAATTAATTATGGCAGGGTTCCATGGAACTGAAGTCACAAAAGAATTAGAAAACTTAATTAGAGAGTATAAAGTAGGTAACATCTTACTCTTTACTAGAAATGTTCAATCAGCAGCTCAACTTTATAAACTTAATCAAGATCTTCAAAGAATTGCGATGGATGCATTAGGCATGCCTATGTATATTTCTATCGACCAAGAAGGTGGTATGGTTACACGTATTTTCGATGATGCAACATTCTTCCCTGGTGCCATGACAATGGCAGCAACTTTTGATTCAAAGAATGCGTATAACCTAGGAGATTTGATGGGTAAACAACTCATTTCACTAGGTATTAATATGAATTTAGCACCAGTACTTGATGTGAATAGTAATCCTAAAAACCCTGTTATTGGTGTAAGAAGTTTCAGTGATAAACCAGAAATGGTATCAGAATTTGGTATTGCAAATATGAAAGGTATGCAAAATCACGTTGTAGCAACTGCTAAGCATTTCCCAGGTCATGGAGATACTTACCTTGACTCTCATTTAGCATTACCAACAGTAACTAAACCATTATCTGAACTTGCTAAGTTTGAATTCAAACCATTTAAAGCAGCAATTGATGCAGGTATTAAAGCAATTATGTCAAGTCATATTAACTTCACTGCATTAACTGAAGACGGCTTACCAGTCACATTATCAAAGAGAGCTCTTCAAGGTTTACTACGTGAAGAAATGGGCTTTGAAGGTTTAATTGTGACAGATGGTATTGAAATGAAAGCAATCCACAATCATTGGGGTGCAATTGAAGCAACTTTAATGAGTGTGAATGCTGGTGCAAACCTTGTATGTATCTGTCATGATATGCCATATCAAATTGGTGCATCTGATCGTTTAATGCAAGCACTAGAAACTGGTGAATTATTAGAATCAACACTTGATGAACGTGTTGAACGTATCCTTAAATTCAAAAGTGAATTAACTGTTAACTTGGTTGATTCATATGAAACTGTAAAAGCGACTGTTGAAGATCAAAACTCTAAACAATATGCTAAACAAATTGTAGAAGATGCAGTGACTTTAATTAAAGGTGACACTTTAAAATTAAAAGATAAAGCTTTAATGATTGCAACACTTCCAATTGCAACAACGATTGCAGATGAAGCAGACTTTAACTCAGCTTTAGGTAAAAAGATTAAAAATGCATTACCTAACCTTGATTTAGTTGAAATTGGTATTACACCAAGCGAAGAACAAATCAATCAACTTGTGGATCAAGCTAAAGGTTATGATCAAATTATCTTTACATCATACAATGCAAATGTATATCAATCTCAAATTCTTTTAATGAATGCATTAAATGAACTGGGTATTGAATTACATGTACTTGCTATGAGAAATCCATATGATTTATATTATGCAAAAGGTATTAAAAACTATGTTGCATTCTATGAATACACACCAAACTCAATCGAAGCATGCATCAAGTACTTAAAAGGTGTTTTAATCCCTAAAGGAAAGGCACCTATTGCATATGAGTAAAAAGTTTATTTCAGTTGATAGTGGTGGTACAAAAACACTTGGTATCATCTATGATGAAGTGGGTAATGAATTAAAATCATTTACAACCTCTCAATCAAACTTCGCAGTCAACTTAGATAACGCAAAAAATGAAGTACAAAAGGTATTAGATGAGTTAACTTTAGGCCAGTCAATTGATATGATTGTCATTGGTGCAGCAGGTTACTCTAGAATCCCAGATATCAAAGCATATGAGAAAGCACTTGAAGAAAGATATCAAACAGCAGTAAAGATTTATCCTGATGCCTACTTAGGTTTATACGCTAACTATGATGATAAATATCCTTTTATCTATCAAGTTGCAGGTACAGGCTCGATTTCTTATGCGATTTATGAAGGTAATGTACATAGATTTGGCGGATATGGACATATCTTTGGTGATTATGGTTCTGCATATTCAGTTTCAATTAGACTTCTAAATGAAACAATGGAAAGAATCGATGCACTCAAAAAACCTAATCCTGTTCAAAAGAAAGTATTAAAACAATTAGGTTTAAAAACTAGAGAAGAAATTATTGGATTTGCGCATAAAGAAACAAAACAAGTGATTGCAGGTATTGCAAGATTGATTGATAAAGAATCAAACCATGCATATGTGCAAAAGCTTTACTTAAAAGAAGCTAAAGTAATGTTATCTATGATTGAAAAAATCATTAAGACACTTAAAATCAAAGATACTTTCAAACTTGTGCTTCGAGGCGGTTTCATTCAAAATGCAAACGGCTTGAAGGGTCAACTTCTAAACTTATTAAATCAAAAAAATATCAACTTTTTATATGAAACGGGTACGCATGAACCAGTATATGGTGGTTATAATTTAGCTAAAGCGTACATGAGAAGGGATGGTTAATATGGTCGATATTAAATCAATTTCAACAGAACAAAGAAATAAATCAACCAAGCACATGGATGTTGCAACAACTCAAGAGATCTTAAAAATGATCAATGAAGAGGATAAAAAAGTTCCTGAAGCCATTGAAGCAGTTTTAGAAGATATTACGAAAGTTGTTGATGCAGTCACTATTGCACTTTCAAAAGGTGGCAGACTCTTTTACATTGGTGCTGGTACATCAGGACGTTTAGGTGTTCTTGATGCTTCAGAATGTGTGCCGACCTTTGGTGTCCCAGAAAATATGGTCATCGGTATTATTGCTGGTGGCGATAAAGCTTTAAGAAATGCCGTTGAAGGTGCTGAAGATAATAAAGAAGCAGCAATCGAAGACTTAAAGAGTTACAATCTTACAAAGAAAGACTTCGTAATTGGTATTGCAGCATCAGGCCGCACACCTTATGTTGTGTCTGGCTTAGAATATGCAAAATCAATTGGTGCAAAAACGGGTTCTATTACAACATCAGTGAATGCTCCAATTACAAAAATTGCAGACTATCCAATTGCAGCAATTACAGGCCCAGAACCGTTAACTGGTTCTACACGTATGAAATCAGGTACTGCTCAAAAACTAATTCTTAATATGATTTCAACAACTGCCATGGTTAAACTTGGTAAAGTTTATGAAAACTTAATGATTGATATTCAAATGAGTAATGACAAACTTGTTTCTCGTGCAATTTCAATTGTATGTGAAGTAACAGGTGTTGAAGAAAAAACAGCAGTAGCTTATCTTGAAAGATTTAAGTCAGTTAAACATGCGGTTATTTCAATTCTAGGTAAAATTGATGAAGTTGAAATGATTGATGAATTACTTCGTCAAAACAATGGAAACATTAAAGAAGCATTAAGAAGCTTAAAAGCTTAAGGAGAGATCATATGAAAGATTTACTCGTTGGGTTACATCGTTTAAATTTAAGTTTAAAAGAAACAAAAGGTGACGTTAAAATTGTTCGCCTATTATCTCCAAATTCTGATGCACTTGTGACATTTATTGAGAAAAATTTCTCAAAAGGATGGGCAAGTGAAATCAAAGCTGCAATTTATAAACCACACCCAACCGCATTTATCGCAGTTAAAGATAGTAAAATCGTTGGATTTGCAGCATATGATGCAACAGCTAAAGGTTATTTTGGCCCAATTGGTGTGGATGAATCATTACGTGGTTTAAATATCGGAACAGCACTTTTAGTTTATTCACTAGAAGCGATGTTACATGATGGTTATGGTTACGCTATTATCGGTGGCGTAAATGAAAAGGTTGCAGAATTCTACAAGAAAACAGTAGGTGCAATCACAATCGATATGGAAGGCAATGTCTACGACAGACTAGTTAGAGGTTTATATTTATAATGAATATTAAAATTTATGATAGCGTTGATCTACTTTACAAAGAAGCAGCGGCGTTTTACAAAGAGAAAATTTCACATCAACCTAACATGATTTTAGGTTTAGCAACTGGAACAACACCAATTCCTTTATATAAAAAATTAATTAAAGCTTATAAAGCTGGTGAATTATCATTTAAAGGTATTACAGCATATAATTTAGATGAATATGTTGGTTTAGAAAAAGGTCATCCTGCAAGTTATTATTTCTTCATGAGAGACAATCTTTTCAATCATGTCGATATTGATCTAAACAATACGTTTATTCCAGATGGTTCTATTGAACCAAATGAAGCAATTAAAAAGTATCAAGAACAACTAGATACAGTGACTATTGATATTCAATTATTAGGTCTTGGATCAAATGGACACATTGGTTTTAATGAACCAGGCACACCATTTGAATCACACACACATATGGTAACTCTTGCAGAAAAAACAAGAAAAGATAATGCAAGATTATTTGAAAAATTAGAAGATGTTCCACATACTGCAGTAACTATGGGTATCAAAGATATCATGCGTGCTAGAGAAGTTGTCTTAATTGCAACAGGTAAAAATAAAGCACAAGCAGTATTTGGTATGATCAAAGGTGAAATCTCAGAAAGCCTACCTGCATCTGTTTTACAAAATCATCCAAATGTGCATGTATTCTTAGATCAAGACGCAGCAAGTCTATTATTAAATAAATAAGAAGAGGTATTTAAATGAGTTTAAATCTTAAATTAGATCCAACCTTTATGCCTGCATTTGAAGTTTATAACGAATTTAATCAACGTGTATTAAAAGCAAATCACGAAAAACTTTCAATCGTTGTTGAAAGAAATGACGGTTTTAATGAAGTGTTCCATCAAGAAATCTTTAGTGATGCTGTAATGATGGACGAAAACATTTTTTTACTAGAACGTTTAGTTAAATCATTACTTTGGATTTATGGTGGTTATAAAGTCATTATTGTTGGTAATAAAGAAGTACATCAAAGATTAAAAGATATTTTTGATAAAGGTGCAAGAACATTCGATAAAGCTTTCATGGAGCGAATCTACCTTGAAAAATTTGAAGTTCTACACAGCGAATCATTACCAGAAATTAAAAAAGGTGATCAACCAATTGGTAAACATTTAAATGGTAATCGTATCGGTTTTGATGCAGGTGGATCTGATATGAAGGTTTCCGCAGTTAAAGACGGAGAAGTCTTATTTAGTGAAGAAATCATTTGGTTACCTAAACTAAATAGTGATCCTGAGTATCATAAACAACACATTCGAAATGCTATCTTAAAAGCTGTTAAAGTTTTAGGACAAGTGGATGCCATTGGGGTTTCAAGTGCAGGTGTTTACATTAATAATGAAGCACGTGTTGCATCACTCTTTATTGAAGTTCCAGAAGATTTATTTGATCAACATATTAAAAATATCTACATTGATATTGCTAAAGAATTAAATGTACCAATCGTTGTTGCTAACGATGGTGACGTAACTGCACTTGCTGGTTCTATGACTTTAAATAAGACTAAACTCTTAGGTATTGCAATGGGAACAAGTGAAGCAGCTGGTTATGTGAATGAAAAAGGTAACATCGAAGGTTGGTTAAATGAACTTGCATTCGTACCTGTTGATTTCCAACCAAACGGACCAGTTGATGAGTGGAGTGGTGATTACGGTACCGGTAATAAATATTTCTCACAAGACGCTGTCATTCGTCTTGCTGAAAAAGCAGGTATTACATTTGAACCTTCTCAAACTTTAGCAGAACGTCTTAAAGTTGTTCAAAAATTAGATAAGAACGATTTAAGATTTATTGAAATCTATGAAACAATCGGAACTTATCTAGCATATGGACTTGCATGGTATGATGTTTTCTATGACATTTCAGAAGTCTTATTATTAGGACGTGTGATGTCAGGCGAAGGTGGCATGCTTATCGTTAAAAAAGCAAATGAAGTTTTAAAAAATGTCTTCCCTCAATTAAAGAAGAAGATCAATTTATCACTTCCAGATGAAAAATTCCGTCGTTTAGGACAATCTGTTGCAGCAGCAAGTCTCGTACAATTCTAATTAAACAAATCAAGTTGGCTTTTTGTAGCCAACTTTTTTTATTGGCTAAAGATTGACTTGGTTGAAATTGATTTTCTATTTATATACAATTTGCACATAGAAAAACGCTTACATTAAATATAAAATAGTGCTAACCATAAAATAGGGGAGGTCTTTTTTATGCGCGAAAATAAAGAAAAACTTAACTACAGTACACCTGAAATTGAAGTGTTAGAAATTAATCCTAATACGACAATTGCTGTTTCTGGTCAAGGTGTAGCTGTATTTGAAGAATAAGGTGATATGATGAAAAAACTATTATCTTTATTGATGATTTTTGTATTAGGGTTCATAATGATTTTTTCACTTGCTGAAAAGTCTTATGCAGCAGAAGGAGATGTTACGGTTCATATTTCAATTTTCTTTGATGAAGGAGAACCAACAGAGATTGAAATTGATGTACCTAAAGGACAAGTTATTGATATCTCTAATTTAGGTGAGGTCAGTGAAGAAGATTTTGCATTTTGGATTGTAAATGGTGTTGTTAGACATGACTTAGATTCAAATGCTCGAGTTTTAGCAACCCAAGATCTAGTGCTTTATGCAGTGTTTGATACAGAACAACATCCTGTAATCTTTATGGATTCAAATGGTCATTTACTTGATCTTTACTTTGTTGAAAACGGTGAAGCATCACTGATTCCTGATTTAGCTTGGGAAGAGTTTACTAAACCTGGTTTACAACTCATTACTGAAGAAGAAAGCCCAGTTTGGTTAAGCCTTGCAGGTAATCTCACATTAGAAGAAATTACAGAACCTTCTGTATTTTCTCTTCAATATGAGCTTGTAGAAGGTGTTTTACCAGTTCTTTTAAATGGAGAAGAAGTACCATACAACAGTGTACATACTTTTGTATCGTATAATCCTGAGTTTTCATTTTGGGCAGATGGTGATGGACAAGTTATCTCATATCAAAATCCATTATTAGTGACTGCGCTTGTTGATAGAGATGTTGTTGAAGTTGCTGAAGGCGAAGCTTTGGTTGATGCCCATGTATTCTTCATGGATGTTACAGGTATTCGTGAAGGTAAAAACTCATTCTTAGGACAATTTTACTTAAGTGATGAAGCTGAACTTGTTGAATTTGGATTTATGATTGGTGATACACCACTTCAATCAAATGTATTCCATCCAACAACAAAAGAATTCTTGAGATCAATGGATCCTGTTGAAGATGAAATTAAAGCTTATTTGACTTATAAATTAGATGATGAATTATTTACTATTTTTAGTGATGGAGCAGAAGTTGAAGAGCCTGTGCTTGAGTTTGATGAAACATGGATTCCAATTAGTACAGCACAAGAGTTTTATAATTTAAACCAACAATTACAAGGTTATCCAAATGATGGTAAATACTATCTAACCAATGATATTGATTTTACCGGTTTTGCTTATGCAGGAAATTCAAACAAAACCCATGTTATTACACTTGATGGTAATGGTAAAAAACTAACTAATTTAAATATTACTGGTGACAGAGCTGGTCTATTTAGAACCTTAAATGGAGCTATAATACGTAATCTAACTATTGAGAATGCAGTGATTACAGGTACGAATCGTGCAGGTACAATTGCTGGGGAATCAGTAAGTAATTTAACAGTATTTGAAAATATCACGTTAAAGAATATTACACTTTCTGGTAATGCACAACAAGGTGTTGCCGGTGTTGTAGGTTTAACAACAGGTGGAGCGACTTTTACAAATATTAAATTAGATAATGTCAGCACAACAAATATCATGAGAACAACTGGTGCACTTGTCGGATCCGTTGATGGACATGATATAAATGCTAAAAATATTATTGTACTCAATAGTCATTTCAGATCCACAGAACGTAGTGCTGGTTTATTTGGTGAAGCTAAGAATGGTGCAAAAGTCGTTGTAGAAAATGTATTTATTTATAATACAATGATTGAAAATACAGGTTCAGGTAGCTATGTAGCAGGTATTACTGCGGATCATAATGTCGCAGGTGTTGGTATAATTTCAAATGTTTTCCTTAATGCAACTTTAATTGGTGCAAGAGCAGGTCATGTAGTATCAGATAAACAAGTTGCTTCTGTAGCTAATTTCTATGCAGTTGAAGTATCATTACCAAGTCCAAATTCGAGTCCAGGTACAATGGCAAACACTGTTGTTGCATCTTTAGAAACAATTGATACTGAGTGGTGGGAAATAAATCTTCCGGATTTATATAATAGTCCATTCTTCAGAAGCACAATCGATTCAATCTTTTCATAACTATTAATAAAAAAGCCTTTCTCATTCGAGATTGGCTTTTTTATTTTCTGTAAACTATACGTTCATTGATAATTGTTAATTCAACTTGTTGTTCCTTAAGTAATTGTATTGGAGTATTTAAAATATCATGTTTATATACAACAAAATCAGCTATATTACCTACTTTGATTTCACCAAGATTATCAATACCTAATGTCTTTGCGGCGTCTTTAGTGTAATGGTCAAATGCTTCTTTAAGGGTTAATGTTTCGTTCATATCATAGGATTCATTTGCATAATTAGATTTTCTTGTAACTGCACTATAAATACCTAATAATGGGTTTGGAATTTCAACAGGTGCATCCGATGATAAAGCCATTTGAAGGTTATTGTTTAAAATTGACTTAAATGGATAAAGTATTGGTTTTGATTCAAATTTATTATATGCCCAAGGTAAGTCAGAAGAGATAAATTGTGGCTGTAAATCAAGTGCAACATTCATACCTTTTAAATTATCTAAAGATTCTAATTTAACACTTGAAGCATGAATAATTCTATCTATACCACTAAGTAGTGGATATTGTTTAAGTGAACTAACAACTTCATCAAAAGCACGATTTCCAATCGTATGAATTGAAATATTTAATTTATTACTACGTACCTTTTTTAAAAGTCTTTCCCAATCTTCTTTAGAATGTATACGTTCACCATTTGATTTTGAATTTTTAAATGTTTCATACATTAATGCAGTTTCTGATGTGAATGTACCATCATAGAATGTTTTAACAGAATTGAATTTTAGAAAGTCACTTTCTTTTGGTTTATTCTTAAGATATGTATCGAGTACATCTTCATGGATTAAAAGATGTGTTCTCATAGGGAATTTTCTAATAACAGATTGAATGATTTCTAAAGTTTCTTCATATGAATTAAAATAAGCTAAATCATCAGTTAATATTGAAGTAATACCAAAAGAGTGTAGTTTTTTAATTGCTAATTCTGTCATTTTAGTTAGTTCATCTTTAGAAAGTTCACTCCAAAGTGGAAGTACTGGAATTGATGATTGTTCAATTAAAATACCTGTATCATGTTTAATTCCAACTTTATCTAAAACATAACTATTGACAGTAAAACTATGATAATCAGAATGTCTAAGTATAATTGGAATATCTTTTGAAATTAAATCAAGATCACTTTTAGTGATTCCAAGTGCCTGATAGTTTTCAACAAATAGTTTTTCATCATTTATATTATCTTTTAAGAAGTTTAATACTTGTTGTTTCTCATTCAGGTCTCTTACAGATAATTGATATAAACTACGACCATATCCAATTAAATGTAAATGTGTATCCAAAAATGCAGGATAAACATGCATACCATATAAATTAATCTCTGCATCAAAGTTAAAATCTTTAAATGTATCACCTAAAGCAATAATTTTACCTTTATCAGTAATCATCGATGAAACAACTTTTTGATTCGTATGAATTTGTGCATTCTTCCAAAGGATCATTTGATTCACCTCAAATCAATTATATGTGAAATGTCCGCTTCAGGGTATAATTCCGCATATCTCTTATGGTATAATAAATGCAGGAGGAATTCCAACTATGATAATGGGCAAAGACCGTAAAGGTAAACACTTAAAAAAGAATCAAAGAAAAGCTTCTATTTTAAAGAAAAAAAATAAGAAATAAGCGATAACCGGGTGAAAACTCGGTTTTATTTTTGCCGTTTTATTTAATCTCTAATTGTTGTATAATGAAGTTATAAAGGGACGGATATACGAATGGCGTTTATAATACTAGAAACTAAAAATAAAATCAGCCTATATAAACATGTGATTTTGGATCTTTTAAGTACTTCATATCGCATATTAAAAGTAGATGAGCAAGCAAGTAAACTCATTATTCACCATGAACCAAATAAAATTGATGAAAAAGATCTTTTCCTTAATTTAGCTGAGGAACTTTATACTGACCTTAAAGTTTATTACAGCGATGAAGAACCAAAGTATGATTTGAACGATATATTAGAATGGTTTGATGCTGTTCCATTTCATCAAACTGTAATTTATGATGATTACCAATTACTCTTAAAAAGAGTAGATTATCCTTTTGATAAAGATTTTAAAAAGAAACTATTAAAATCTGTTTTTGAAGATAATGACCTTCTATACACTGTGAAGGTATTTTTAGAATGCGATCAAAACATGAGCAAAGCAGCTAAAAATCTTTACCTACATAGAAATACATTAATTCAAAGACTTGATAAATTTTATTCAAGAACAGGTTTTGATTGCAGAAGATTTGTCGAAGCATACATTATCTATACTTTATTAAAGTAAGATGTGTGCATAGTGCATATAGTAAATTAAAAATGGCTTCATTATAATGGAGTTGAAAAGAAAGTTAGGAGTGCTTTATGGCAGTATTAGAACTCAACAAAATTAATAAAATTTATCCTAACGGTGTACAAGCAGTTCATGATTTCAATTTAAAAATCGAGGATCGTGAATTTGTGGTATTAGTAGGTCCCTCAGGTTGTGGGAAATCAACTACACTAAGAATGGTTGCTGGATTAGAAGAAATAACTTCTGGCGATTTTTATATTGATGGTGTCCGTGTGAATGATTTACAACCAAAGGAACGCGATGTTGCAATGGTGTTCCAATCTTATGCCTTGTACCCTCATATGACTGTTTACGATAATATTGGTTATGGTTTAAAACTTCGTGGTATGGAACCAGAAGAAATTGATGAAAAAGTTAGAGAGGTTGCAGATATTTTAGAACTTACACCTTATCTAATGAGAAAACCTAAATCATTATCAGGTGGTCAAAGACAAAGAGTTGCACTTGGTCGTGCAATTGTAAGAGAAGCTAAGGTATTCTTACTTGATGAACCTCTTTCAAATTTAGATGCTAAGCTCCGTGTTCAAATGCGTACAGAATTAATCAAAATTCATGAGAAGATCTCAGAAAAATTTAACACTTCAACAATTTATGTAACCCATGACCAAATTGAAGCGATGACAATGGGTGATCGAATTGTTGTTATGCGTGATGGATATATTCAACAAGTAGATTCACCTAAAGAAATCTATAACAATCCTGTGAATATGTTTGTTGCAGGTTTCATGGGAACACCTCCAATGAACTTTATTAAAGGTGTTGTCAAATCTGATGGATATTTCCACGCAGGTGATTTCAAACTTGAAGTTCCACAAGGTAAAGTCGACATTTTACGTGATAGAGGTTATATTGATCAACCAATTGTCTTTGGTATTAGACCAGAAGATATTCACGATGAAGAAATCGTCATACTTACCTACCCTAATTCAACAATAGAAGTTAAAGTTGAACTTGTTGAATTGTTAGGTGCTGAAACCAATCTATATTTTTCAATAAACGAGCAAGCTGCTGTCGCATCAGTAGAAACGAAAGAAATACATGCGGGAACAAAATTAAAACTCTCTTTTGATATGAATAAATGTCATTTTTTCAATCCAAAGACTGAGCTTGCAATTAAATGATAAAGAGAATAATGTAAAAGGAGAATTTTATCATGTCAAAAATTAAAGATGTCATTGTAGAATACTACCGCATCCCATTACCTGAATTAGTCAGTGATGCCAAACATGGAGTTCATACTCACTTTGAAGTGCCAATCGTTAAAATCTTAACGGATGATGGTAGAGAAGGTGTAGGATACACATACACTGGAGGTTTTGGTGGACGCAGCATATGTAAACTTATTCAAGTTGAATTAAGAAATGTTTTACTAGGTAAAGATCCAGCATGTGTTGAAGATTTATGGGAACAAATGCAAACAGGCATTCACTATGTTGGTCATGGTGGACTTGCTTCATTTTCGATTTCTGCAGTTGATATCGCACTTTGGGATTTACGTGCTAAAAAAGCCGGTGAACCTCTATGGAAATTACTTGGAGGACATAATAAAGAAGTTAAAGCTTACGGTGGTGCAATCGACCTTGCTTTCCCACTTGAAAAACTCCTTAAACACCATAAAAACTATTTAGATATGGGATTAACTGCAATTAAAATTAAGTTAGGTCAAAAGACTTTAGCTGAAGATATTGCACGTGTTAAAGCACTTCGTGAAATGATTGGACCAGATGTTGATTTCATGGTAGATGCTAATATGAGTTGGACTGTTGAATATGCAATTAGAGCAGCTCGTGAATTACTAAAATATAATATCATTTTCTTAGAAGAACCAATTGATCCAAATAACTACGAAGGCCATAAGATTATTGCAGATAGAACAGGTATGGCAATCGCAGCAGGTGAAAACTTAAGAACACCAAAAGAATTTGAACATTTAATTCGTTATGGTAAGGTAGACTTCCCACAACCTGATGCTTCAAATGTGGGTGGTATTACAGGCTTCTTAAAAGTTGCTCATCTTGCACAACTGCATGACTTAAAAGTATCTACACATGGTATGCAAGAACTTCATGTTTCTTTATTAGCGGCGATGCCAAATGCTGGTTATTTAGAAGTGCACTCATTCCCAATTGATCAGTATACTAAACGTCCATTAGTTATCAATAAAGAAACACATAGAGCGGTAGCACCAGATACCCCTGGTATTGGTGTTGAATTTGACTTTGAAAAATTAGCTCCACACAAATCTGAGTTTTAAGAAAGAGACATTAAATATGCGTATTTATGAAATTAAAAATTCATATCAACATATACGCTTAATAGATCACGGAGCCACGATTTATGAGTGGCTCGCTTTTTCTGATAAGACATCGATTATGCTCAATAATCATGACTTAGAGGTTTATAGGGATTCTAAAGCGGGATATTTCGGATCGACCGTAGGTCGTGTTGCAAACCGAATTAAAAATGCATCTTTTAAACTAAATGGAAAAACCTATGAACTTGCTAAAAACAATTTAGACAAGCATAATCTCCACGGTGGACCAGATGGGTTTAATATTCGCATATTTGATGTCATAGAACAAACCGATACTAAAATTAAATTTAAGTATATATCACCAAATATGGAGATGGGTTTTCCAGGAGAAGTTACACTCTATATAACCTATGAATTACATGGACCTAAAATGGTTTTAACTTATGATGCAGAATCAAGTGAAGATACCATTTTAAATCTGACCAATCATGGACACTTTAATTTAGGTGATCGTGACATTTTAGGTCATCGACTTTTAATGGATGCGGACCGTATTTTAGAAGTGGATTCTGAACTCATTCCAACAGGTAAAATAATACCTGTTAAAGATACTCCATATGACTTTCAAAAAGAAACTTATATCGGAGAACAAATTAAAAAACTCAATGATATGAATATCATTGGAATTGATAATACATATCTATTTAGTAAGATAAAAAATCCTAAAATTGAGTTAAGTTTTGGTACAAAAAAATTAACGATTGAAACCAGTTATCCAGGCTTTCAAGTTTACTCAGTAAACCGCAAGTTTAAGCAATTAACTAAGGATTTAAAAGATATTCCATTATATGGTGGGATTGCATTTGAATGTCAGTATGAACCCGATGCAATAAATCATGAAAACTTCTCAGATGTTATCTTGAGAAAAGGGAAGAAGTATCATCAATTTATTTCATATACATTAGAAGAAAATATATAAAAAAACAATGCGAAAAAGGAAATTGCAAAGCCTCTTTCGCATTTTCTTTTATGGTTATTTTGCACATAATAAAAAAAGATTATATTTTATATAATATACTTGAATAAAACGCTTTCACAATGAAGCGTGTAAAGAGGAACAAAGGGAGGAAGTAAAGATGAATTTTAATCTCAAACGTGTTTTAGTGTTCGTTTTGGGCATATTGACAGTGCTATTTTTAGTAGCCTGTGAAGAAATCATTGAAGAGCCAACTCAATATACTGTTGTGTTTGATTCTCATGGTGGAACCAATGTCCCAAGTCAAACAGTTGAAGCTGGTAGTCTCGTAACTAAACCTCAAGATCCGACTAGAAACGGATTTACATTTGAAGGTTGGTTTAAAGACGCACAATATACAGATGATTGGATTTTTGAAACCGATACAGTACAAAGCAATATAACTCTTCATGCCAAATGGCTAGAATCAGGTCAGGTACAAAATTATACAGTGACCTTTAATGCAAATGGTGGTAGTGCTGTACTTCCGGTAACTAAACAAGCAGGTTCAACGCTTGGTGATCTACCAACAACAACTCGTGAAGGTTATACCTTCCAAGGTTGGTTCTTAGACCAAGCATTAACTCAAGCTGCTCAAACATCTACAGTCGTGAATGCAAACATGACTTTATATGCGAAATGGCAAGAAGTATCTGCTATTAAATTTACTGTTACATTCAACGCAGGTCTGGGTGATGTCTTACCTGATAGTGTTGAAGCAAATGAAAACACAAAAATTAACCAACCAGATGCCGAATATACTGGTTACGAACTTGTTGGTTGGTTTAAAGAACCTGGATTTATTAATCAATGGGACTTTGAAAATGATGTTGTAACAGCAAATATCACTTTATATGCTAAATGGGAAGCAATCCCAGAAGGTACACCGATTACAACTACTTTAGAATTCTATAACTTAGCAAGTGGTTTAATTCAATACGCTCCTGGAGATCATTTCTATCTTAAATTTGATTTAGACTTCTCAACATTTGATTGGGATGCATCAATTTGGGTAGGCGATGCAATTCCTATCCACAACTTCCATTTCAATGGTAATGGTAAGAAGATTTCTAATTTAGATATTGAAGCACCAAATATTGGTGGTATTTTCCCACGTATGTCAGGTGGTTCAATTAAAGATTTAACAATAGAAAACATTAATCTTAAGACTGGTGCACAAGCAGGGGTATTAGTTGGACGTATCATGAATGGTTCAACAGTACTTATTCAAAATGTTGCAGTATTAAATGCAACAGTTGAAGGTGCTGCAGCTGGTGTTGGTGGCTTTGTTGGTCACGTTCAAGGTGCAACAGATAAATCTACATTAACAATTGAAAAATCAGTTTTATTAAGTGCATCTGTTCATTCAAATTCAAATGCAACTGGTGGTTTAGTTGGTGACATTGAATCATCTAAATTATTAGTTAAAGATTTATTATTAGATGTTGTTGTTGAAACAACAGGTGAACGTGTTGGTGCAATCTTAGGTGAAGCAAGAAGAAATGGTAACAACGTAAATGATCTACCTGAATTATTCGTCGATGGTGCAGTTGTTTATGCAAATCTTACAGGTCTTCGTTATTTAGGTGGTGTAGTTGGTCGTGCTGATAACAACATGGCTAATTTAGATGAAACTGTACATGGTGCAGCATCTAAAGTATTACCAGGTGAATTTAAAAATATCGTATTAGTTTTAAATTATCAAACAACACATGCGTCAGATAGCAATAATGGACATATTGCAAGAAGCAATGTTCCAACTGCTGAAAATGCATATGTTTTCGCGTTCAATTATGATCGTGCAAACCTAAATGGTGTGAATGTTCCTCAAGCGAATGTATTCAAGTCAGTTGAAGACTTTACAACGACTTTAACATTACACCTTGGTTCTGATTGGACTAAATCACAAGGTGAATTGCCATCACTTTTAGGTTATGAAATTGATCTTGGACATAAAGTTACACTTAAGTTCAGTGAAGAAGTAGAACAAGTTCAATATGTTCGTGATGGTCAAAATTTATCAGAAATTTATATCAATCCTGCACTCGGTGCATTCTTAGGTTGGTTTGATGGTACCGAATTATTTGAAGGTCCAGTAACAGAATCAGTGACACTAACTGCTAAGTTTACAGAAGTATTTACAGTCTCATTTGAATCAAATGGTGGTTCAGCAGTTGCTGTTCAACAAGTTCTAGAAGGTGAAAAAGCAACAGAACCTCAAGACCCTACAAGATTAGGATTTGTCTTTGAAGGTTGGTATATTGATGCTGAATTAACAACACTTTATGATTTTGATGAACCAGTTTCTGCGGATTTAACACTACATGCTAAATGGAGTGAAGTCGAATTACCAGAAATGACAGTTTCATTTGAATCAAATGGTGGTTCAGCTGTAGCAGATATTAAAGTGTTACAAGGTGGAACAATTACTTTAGGCGTTCCTCCAACTAAAGAAGGATTCTTATTTGTTGGTTGGTTTATTGATGCTGAATTAACAACACAATTTAACCCTTCAACACCTATTACCGAAGATATGACTTTATATGCTAAGTGGCAAGAAGAGGATGAAGGTGGTGAAACTCCTGAAGGTACACCAATCTTTAATGCTCAAGAATTCTACACTATGGCAACAACTAACAATGAAGAAGGTAAATTCTTCCTTGCGAATGATATTGACTTTACAGGATTCACATGGGTTGGAGCAATTTCTAACTTCAAAGGTGAGTTCAATGGTAACGGTAAAACATTAAAGAATTTAACTCAAGTTATTTCTGCAACAAATATATTTAACGGTTTATTCCATAACTTAAATGGTGCTAAAGTTTACAATTTTACAATTGAAAACTTTACATTCACATCGACTGCAGCAACAACCCGTTCAGCGTTTATTGCAGGACAGGTTTCAGGTCAAAATGCATCATACATTTCTGATATCGTGATCAAGAACTCTTCAATTTCTGCAAATGAATACGTTGCAGCAATTGTTGGACGTGCAACTGGTGGAGACACATCACAAGTTCATATTTCTAATATCGTTTTAGAAGACGTAACAATTCGTGGTTACTATGTAGCTGGTATTGTTGCAGACTTTGATGGAACATCAGGTGGTTCAACAATCTCAGATGTTTGGGCAAAAGTTAACATCGGTGGTGTTGAACTTAATCACGGCGGTCGTGGTGTTGGTCTTGCTGAACGTTTAGGTGGTATCGCATCACGTGTTAGACCAAGTGGTGCAGCAACATTAATTGAACGTGTCTATATGGACATTACTGCTACATCAGATAAATGGGGTGCTGGTATCGTTGCTGATGCGGTAACTGATCGTTCTGGTGCAGTCGTTAAAGATGTGTTCGTTACAGGTACGATTACAACAGCTAATAACTCAGGTAGAGCAATTTTAGGTGCAAACCCACAAATGACAACTGTTACGAATGCCTATGAATATCTATTTACAGGTAATGGTTCAGGTGGTGCTGGTGGTACTGTTGTTGAATCATTAACAGAAGCTTGGTGGACAACAAACCTTAATGCAATAGTTCAATCTAATAAGTGGGCATTTAATGCTGCAACTACTATGTATCAATTAGTACTTAAAGGTGGACTTGCAGATCCAGAAATGCTTACTGTTTCATTCGATACAAATGGTGGTTCAGAAATTGAAGACATTGAAGTAGAACACGGTGGTAAGATCACATTACCAGCTGAACCTACTAAAGAAGGTTTACAATTTGCTGGATGGTTTACAGATGTAGAACTTACGATGCCATTTAATGCAAATATGCAAATCATGACTGACTTAACATTATATGCTAAATGGGAAGATCTTCCAGAAGGTACGCCAATTACTAATGCACAAGAATTTTACGCAATGGCAACAACTAACAATGAAGAAGGTCAATTCTATTTAGCGAATGATATTGACTTTACAGGATTCACATGGGTTGGAGCAATTTCTAACTTCAAAGGTGAACTTAATGGTAACGGTAAAACATTAAAGAATTTAACTCAAGTTACATCAGCAACAAACGTATTTAACGGTTTATTCCACAACTTAAATGGTGCTAAAGTTTACAACTTTACAATTGAAAACTTTACATTCACATCATCTGCTGCAACTACACGTTCAGCATTCGTTGCAGGACAAGTTTCAGGTCAAAACCCATCATATATCTCTGATATCGTAATTAGAGATTCAAGTCTATCAGCTCACGAATATCCAGCTGCAATCGTTGGACGTGCGACTGGTGGAGACACTTCACAAGTACACATTTCTAATATTGTTTTAGATGAAGTTTCAATTCGTGGTTATTATCCTGCAGGTATTATCGGTGATTTAGATGCATCTTCAGGTGGTTCAACAATTACTGATATTTGGGCTAAAGTTAATCTAGGTCCAGTAGTTATTGAAGGCTTTACAAGACCTGTTGGTCAATCAAATTCAACTGGTGGTGTTGTTGCACGTCATAGATCATCATCAGGTGTCACAGTAGAACGTGTTTACTTAGATGTTACTGCAAGTCTAACAAATGCATGGTTTGGTGGTATCTTTGGTGAATCATCAACAGCAATTACAATTAAAGATGTATTTGTTACAGGTTTAGTTGAAACAACTTCTAACTCAGCAAGAGCAATTGGTGGTGCAAATTCACAAAATGCGACTGCTACAAATATCTTTGAATACGAATTTACTAGTTTAGGTACAAACGGTTTAGGTGGTACAGTCGTAGAATCACTTCCAAATGAAGGTTGGTGGACTACAAACTTAACAGCAATTGCTGCATCAGATAAATGGATTTACAATTCAGAATCTGGTATGTTTGAACTTAAATCTGTATCAAAAGAACCAATTCAACCGGAAGAACCAGGTGAAACTGATGAATTTACAGTATCTTTCGAAACTAATGGTGGATCAGTAATTTCTGATATCATCGTTGAATCAGGTAAGTTAATAGTACTACCTGCTAACCCAACACGTGATGGTTACAATTTTGTTGGTTGGTTTACTGATGCTGAATTAACTGAAAGTTTTGTACAAGCAACACCAATCACAGCAGATATGACACTTTATGCCAAGTGGGTAATTACACATACAGTTTCATTTGAATCAAATGGTGGAACAAATGTTGCGGATCAAATCGTTGCAGATGGTGCGAAAGCGACTGTTGTCACTTCATTCAAACCAGGATATACATTCCTTGGTTGGTCTACAATCGCTGATGAATTCGTCCCATTTGATTTAGCAACTGAATTAATTACTGGTGATTTAATGCTTTATGCATTCTTTGAAGAGATAACTGAGCCAGAAGATGTCATCATGATTTCAACTGCTCAAGAATTATTAGATTTATTTAATACTGGTGGTAATGGTTACTACAAATTAGCAAATGATATCGACTTTGATGGTATGCCAATTGCAGTTTCAACCTCAGGTTCTAGAAACTTCTCAGGTGTACTTGATGGTAATGGTCATAAACTATCAAATATTGATGCAACCGCATCAAGTAATAAACAAGGTGTATTCTTCAAACAATTACAAGGTGGCATCATTAAGAACTTTGTAATTGAAAATTCATCTTACACTGGTGCAGGTGAAGCTTCAGCATTCATCGTTGCATCTGTTCATGGTGGTTCAATAATTGAAAACATTGAATTCTTCAATGTATCAGTAATAAACGCAGGTGCTTACACTGCAATGGTTGCAGGTGGTGATGAAGGTAATGCCAACCCTGGTTTACCAATTACAATAAGAAACATCATTATTAGAAACTTTGGTGATGCTAAACTTCAAGCAACTGGTGATTATCACGGTGTTGTTGTAGGTACAATTAGAAATGGGAATGTAACAATTAACTTTAGTAATATTTATGTAGAAACTACTGCAACTACAAATGGTCAAACTATGGGTGGTATCTTAGGTAGAATTAATGCATCAAATGTTACAGTAAATGTTACAAATGCAGTAGTTAAATCTAACCTCACTGCATCGAAACAAGTTGCAGCTGTCGTTGGACAATCTGCGGCAAACAATACAATTAATATTGATCGCGTTTATGTATCAAATTCAGTATTTACTCAAAATGAAACAACTGTTAACTCAATGACAGGTAACGCACTCGGTACAATCAATATTACAAAAGGTTTCTATACAGATTCATTAAGCCTTAAATCAGGTGAAAATGATAGACCTGTCACTCAAGGTACATTAATTGAACATGAAGATGTCGATCAAGATTGGTTTAATTCTCAAGAATTTAGCGACTTCTTTAAAGTTCAAGGTGATGATATTGTCTTAAACAGAGATTCAGAAGTTGTACCATTAGGTTTATTAATTAATGATTCTAATCTTGCACCAGTCTATATCGTTGGTGATACATTTGATCCATCATTATTTAAAGTATTTATGCTTTATTCAGATGGTAGTCAAGTAGAGATTGAACTTGATGATGAAGATTTAGAAATTGACTTGCAAATGATTGATATGCAAGCTGTTGGTGAGTATGAAATCACATTTACATATCTAGATTTCGTCAAAGTTTATACATTAAAAGTTGTTGAAATTGAATCCATTGATATTTATGAAGTTGATTTTGTAGATGTATATCTATTAGGTCAAGCAATGAATACACAAACAATTCATGTGTATGCAACATTATCAAATGGTAATTTATTAAAACTTAATTTAGACGATTTAACAGAAGTAACTGATTATAACTCAGCAGTTGCTGGTGTTTATGGATTAAAATATACATTCTTAGAATTTGAAACAAGAGAATTAGAAGTTATCGTGTTAGCATCTGCTTTAATGCCAATAGATAATGGTGTTACAGTTTATGTAGATGGTTCATTAGAATCAAGTAATCCTGATAACCTAATCTTTAAACAAGTAGGACAAGCTCTACAAGCATTAAAGAAATCAAGCTTAGCATCAACAGTTATAAAAGTTATGTGGATTGCAGACGGATTATATTTTGAAAAATTAACAATCGATATTCCAAATCTAACAATGATTGGTGAATCAAGAGAAGGTACAATTCTTGATTATAATCAAGCTTCAGGTAATCAAAAACCTGAAGGTGGTAACTGGGGTACTCAAGGTTCAGCATCTGTATCAGTTAAAGGTGCAGCAACTGGATTAACTGTCACTAGAATGACAATTTCTAACTCATTTGATTACTTTGGTTCATCACTTCCTGATAAACAAGCGGTTGCGTTAGTAACAGAAGCAGATAAAGTGATCTTCTATGATGTTGCATTCTACGGATTCCAAGATACACTATACGCTAAACAAGGACGTCAATGGTACTTAAATACGTATATTGAAGGTGCAGTTGACTACATCTTTGGTAATGGTGGTCCAGTCTTCATTGAAGAATCTGTGATTCATACATTATATAGATCAAATGCAGATGGTGTCATTACTGCATTCAAAGGTTTCAATAATACAGCAGCTGATAGTTTACTTGATTATGGTGTTGTCTTCTATAACAACCAATTAACATCAGAAAACACGGCTAGACCAGTTAACTTTGGTCGTCCATGGGATCAACAAGCAAGTGTTGCCTTTATTGGTAATCAAATTCAACCAGGTATGCTTACAACTGCAGGTTGGACTGACATGAGTGGTAATTTACCTCAAAATGCTAGATTCTATGAACATGGTAATACAATCAATGATGTTGTTATGTCAAATACAACACATGGTAAGACATTAATTACTGAACAAGTAGAAAACTGGACAAATAAAGCAATCATTTTTGCACAACAAAATGGTATGGTTAACTGGGGTTCTACTTGGGATTATGAAGCTCAATTGAACGCTCTACAAGCATTATTTGCTGAATAATTAATTAAAATTAAATCCAATACAGCTAGGAGTTTGCGATGAAAAAGATTTTATTTACAGCCTTGTTGATACTAACAAGTATTGTCTTACTCGCTTGTGAAGAACAAGAAGCAGTGGACAAGCAAGCACTCTTAGAAGCGTATGTAGACCAATTTAAACTCGATGAAGAATTAGATGATGATATATTAAACGTGCCATCTACCGTTGAGGTAGATGGCATTGGTCTAGTTTCTATCAGTTTTTCGACCTTTCCAGAAGGAATCATACAACCTAATGGACAAATAAACAGACAAAATGAAGATGTCACAGTTGATGTAACTGTCTTTTTTAACTATAACGATTTACAAGAAGAAACAAAGTCATTTCAAGTAATTATCAGTAAAATCGTTATACCAGAAATTGAATTTACTGTGACTTTTAATTCAATTGGTGGCTCACAAGTGGCTTCTCAAACTGTTGCTGAAGGTGAGACTATCAATAAGCCTTCAGATCCAACAAGAGCAGGTTATGAATTTTTAGGTTGGTTTTTTGGTGATGATCCATTTGATTTTTCAACACCAATCACAGCAAATATTACATTAACTGCTAAATGGGAAGAATTCATTATTGAAGTTGAAACATTTACTTTAACTTTTGATTCAAATGGTGGTAGTGATGTACCTTCACAAACAGTTGAAGAAGGTATGAAATTTATTGAACCTTCAGATCCTACAAAAGAAGGATACGTATTTTCGGGTTGGTTTACTGAGCTTGAATTACTCACTCTATATGATTTCCAAATGACACCTACAAGTGATTTAACACTTTATGCAGGTTGGGAAGAAGTATTTGAAGAAGGTACAATTTATGAACATGACTTTAGTCAAAAAGGTAAAACATCAGATTTCTTAATCTTTGATGATACAAATGACACAATGGATGTCTATGGAAGTTATGTATACCAAGGTAATGAATTTACCTTAGGATACAAGATTGATTCAAAAGGCTACATTGAGTTTGAAACTGAAACGGATAACTTACTGCTCGTTTTAGTATTAGGTCGTCGTACAAGTTTACTTGGTGATGGTTCATCTGTCGTTAAGGTAAATACATTTACACAGACATTTGTTGATCAATATGTAGTTATTGAACTAGAACTTGCAGTAGCAGATACTTATAAGATTGAGAGAGGTTCAAGCGTATCTCGTGAGTTTGGTGTCTTCTTTATTGGTATTTACGAAACTCAAGCAGCAATCCAATATCAAACTGTAACCTTTGATTCAAAAGGTGGAACTGAGATTTCACCAAAACTTGTTGAAAAAGGTCAAGTTGTTACAAAACCTGAAGACCCTGTGAAAGATGGTGTCGATTTTGTAGGTTGGTCTGTTGACCCTGATTCATATGTACCATTTGATTTTGATACATATATTACTGAAGATATTACACTTTATGCACATTACGCACAACTCGAAACCTTTGAAGTATTAGTTGATGGTGTATCTTATTTTGTAAAAGATGGTAAAGTGTTACCATCTATTGAACCTCAATTTATTGAAGGTAAAGTGTTCTTAGGTTGGTTAAAAGATGGTGAAGCCTTTGATTTATCAACACCAATCACATCAAACATGGAAATTATCTCTGAATATAGAGATGCATTTATTTTTGAAATTAGTTTAAATCCAGGTGTGGGAATCCTTGTAGGTCCACATGCTTGGGAAATTTATGAGTACGAAGAAGTGGTATTACCAATTCCAACATATGCAGGTCATATCTTTATGGGATGGTTTATAGACCCAGACTTTGTTAATAGATTCAATCAAACAATGATTACATCAGATATATCTCTTTACGCATTGTTTGTTGATGAGAATGATCCTCAAGCACAACTAGAATCTGGCAGTTATTTTGAATCCATTTACGCAACTTGGAATGATTTAAATCCAAGTGAAGCATCTGTTACCTATCGTGAGGTTGGTGGAGATTCTTGGTTACCAGTTGATGCTATGTTAATAAGAAAAATTTCAGAGACAAAAGCACGTGTCGATGTTGTTGGACTTAAAGAAGGTCATTATGAATTAAAAATTATAACATCTACAGGTTCAACACTTCAATCAAATCCAATATTTACAGAACGTCATGACAGATCTGGTTATGCGCACTTTAATTTCACTGAAGGTATTGGTGGTTATAAAGATGATGGTACATTAAAAGATGATGCGATTGTTATCTATGTTACTGAACAAAATAAAAACCAAGTTACAATTCCTGGTATTGGTCAAGTAGGTTTAGGCTGGATATTAAATAACAACCAATATCAAAGCCAAAATTCAAATACTTACAATCCAAGTCAATATGCACAATCTATCGGAACATTTAATAAACCTATAGTAATTAGATTTATCGGAACAGTAACAGTACCTGAAGGGGCAACGATATACAACTCAACCCAACAAGGTGGTTCAGTAGGTGATAATGGTAATATGGTTCGTATGAAAAACGCTAACCACATTACATTAGAAGGTATTGGTGATGATGCAGTAATTGATGGCTGGGGATTCCATTTTATGGCCTCAGTAGCTGGTCGTGGTATTGGATTTGAAGTGAGAAATCTAACTTTCAAAGACAATCCTGAAGATGCAGTTGGTATGGAAGGTACCGATCAAATTCCGGTCCGTCGTGGTTGGTTGCATAACTTAACTTTCTTACCTGGTTACCATCCAAATCCTGCTGAATCAGATAAAGCACACGGAGACGGATCAGCCGATTTCAAACGTGGTGAATATTTAACGATATCATATTCAGTCTTTGATGGTGCACATAAAACAAACTTAATTGGTGCAACATCAACAGATAAAACATATCATATTACAATGCATCATAACTTATGGCGTAATAATTCATCTAGAATTCCACTTGTAAGAAGAGCCAATGTTCATATGTATAATAATGTCATTGAAACAACTGACAATAACCAAAACGAAGCAAGTTATGCACAAAATCCAAGACTGGATGCGTATATCTTTAGTGAAGCAAATTACTTCCAAGGTACAAAGAATCCATCAACGATTGACCAAGGTGCAATTAAATCATATGGCGATATTAAATATTCAACGTATGGTGATGATGATGCAACGGTTGTTACATCAAGAACACAACTTGTAAGCTCTAATAACCTATATCCAAACTTTGATACGAATCCACAAGTATTCTATTACGATACAATCAATCAAAGATCGGATGTTGAAAGATTAACAGATGCAGTGACTGCAAGAGCAGAAGTTTACGCTTATGCCGGTGCATTTAGAAATTATAGTGAACCAGAAAAAGTTAAGATTCATAATCAAACACCAGTATTAATATCAGAAAGTATGACACAACCTGAAATTAAGATTAATAAAGGTAATCCATTAATTATCTTTACAATTTTAGTCCCTGCAGAAATTACACTCATTACAACAGATACAAAAATCCCTGCAGTGCTTGTTACTATTTATGGTGAACCTATTCTTAAAGGACCTGGTACTGTAGAACTTGAACCGGGAACTTATGTCATTGAAGCAAGTCAAGCTAGAGGTGCATCAAAAGGTCAATTCCAAGGAAAAGACTCTAAAGGTGGCTTTATAATTACACTTGATAGTAGTGCAGCAAGTGAAGCTAGAATCAATGCAGTAAGTGATGCGATTGCAGCACTACCTAACCCTATAAACTATCAACAAAGCCATTTAGAAGCCATTATGGATGCTAAAAATTTATATGATGCACTCACACAAAGTGAAAAAATGATTATTTCAGAAGAACCAATTACCGCTGCATACAATACATATCTTTCAAAAGGTAAAGCATACATTGAAAGTTTGATTAATTCAATTGGTACTGTGACAGAAGCATCAGGACCAGCAATTAGTGCTGCTTACAATGCATATAATGAAGCAATCCTTGAAGTGAAAAATTTAGTAACAAATCTTAATATGCTAACCAATGCACAAAATGCATTCTTAAACTTTGCAGTAGATTTCGTTATTGGTGTGATTGAAGAATTAGAAGATTTTAGTTTAATCAGTATCAATGAACGTTTAGAAATTGAAAATGTTAGACAAAAATATCAAGAAGCTTTAATAGAATATAATGCATTAACAGAGCAACAAAAACTACAAGTGACAAATTCAAATAAACTATTTGATGGTATAGAAGATCTAGATCAAAAATTAGTACCGCACTTAGTGCTTGATTTTATTGATTCACTTGTATTAGAAAATATTACAAAAGAAAATGGATATCAAATTCCATCATTCTATAATCAATATATCGATTTTACTCAAGAACAACTTTCTATCCTAACCATTGAAAAGAGAAGTATACTTGAAGAAGCTTATGACATTTATTCAAGTTTGATTGGTGATGTTTATAAGTGGATTCCAGAAACTTCTGAAAACACCGATAACTTCTTTAATTATCAAGGTGATTCGTTTGTTAATAATGCTGGTACATTCACTATATTTGGTGAGAGTTTAACACTTGCAGGTAAATTAAATTCATCTGCAACGATTACTTTTACAACAACTGTTGCAAACGCTAAATTAATTATTGTTGTAAAAACTAGATCAACTCAAACTCAAGGTAGACTCGATATTAATGGTGTAATCTATGACTTAGATACTTACTATAATGAAGAGGGTATTGCATATATTGAAGTCACATTAGAAGAAGCAGGCACTTATACAATTAAACGAAATAACCGTGAACTTGCAGTGTTCTATATCGAAGTTGAACAATAAGAAAAAAGCTACCAAATTTACTTGGTAGCTTTTCTTTTAATTTCTGTATAAGCCATAATGAATGGTCCAATGCCTTTTGCTTCATTGTCTACAACAGGTTCTGATAAATAATATTCAATTGAACCATCTCGACGTTTATTATCCTCTGGTCCTAAACCAGAGACTAAAACAGTTCCAGATAAAATATAGAGGCCATCAATCAACTTAAATCTCTCATCGTATATTGTATCAAAAATTTGTAAACCATAAGTGTAGTATTTTTCAGGAAGAATCCCTTCATTAGCCCCTTTAAGCATACTGTATGCAATAAGAAGTGAACCTGATGTTTCAAGATAATTACCCTCTACATTTTTTAAGTCAACGAGGTTGTAGAAAAGATGTGTTTCTTTATCTTGATATTTTAATATACCGTCTAAAAGTTCTTTTAATTGACTAGATAATTCTTGTTTAATTGATAGATCATCGATGTAAGTTGCAACATCAACTAATCCTGCAGCAAGCCAACCAATGGCACGTAACCAAAAGTTTTCAGATAGACCGGTTTTTTTATTTGCCCAGAAAAGTGTTCTTGATTCATCATAACCATGATAATAAAGTTTCTTTTTCTCATCAAACATCAATTTTCTGACATTCTTGAATTGATTTAAAATATCATCATAGTTTTTTTTGTCATTAAAAGTTTTCTCGTATCTGGTATAGAAAACTTGCATCATGTATAGCCCATCCAACCAAACCTGGTCATGATATATTTTCTTATGCCAAAAGTTTCCAGTTTTGATTCTTGGATGTGTTTTTACTTGTAAATAAGTATGATGGATTGCTTTTTTGTATTTATCATCATGTGTTGTTTCATATAAATCAAAAAGAATCCTTGATTGGGATAAATCATCTGTTGAATAATGTAGTGGATTATAACCTTTGATTGTACCGTCTTGATTTACAAAATAATCTACAAATGATTTAACAAAGTCTAAATAAGACTTTTCGTTCGTTGCTTGATATAATGCAATCAAAGAAGCAGTGATGCAACCATCAATATAATTCCAACGATTTTCTTTACCCTGTCTAAGCAACTCTTGATTCCAAAGTGGTTTTTCAGGGGTTGAATTTTCAATAAGATATTTAATATATTGTTCAACTTTTGGATACATAATTTCAATCCTTTCGTATCTATTATACGATATAAAGTGATGTTAACAATGGTTAAATTAACCATATTGAAGTTTCATTTATGTGCAAAGTTACTATATACATTAAATGTATACTAAGTTAGAATAAGTGCGATAAGTAGTATTGTAGGAGGATAAAGATGTATAAAAAAATTCTTGCAATTTTCTCGATATTTTTATTGGGATTAATCCTAATTGCCTGTGAAGACAATGGTGGAGATCCAATAGTAAGCGATGCGGCATTTGATGCTATCTTTGAGGAAATCGCGTTACCAGAATCAACAATGAGTAATTTAAGTTTAAAAAATAAGTCAGCGTTATTTCCTGATGCTTCTATTGCTTGGCGTTCAACCAATCAAAAAGTTATTACAAACCAAGGTGAGGTTAGACGTCCTGATCAACCAACTACTGTCGAAATGGTGGCAGTTGTTACATTAGAGGGTAAAAACAAGTCACATCGTTATGCGGTTTCTGTACAACCGGTTGACTCCATGATCTTTGACTTAAACGCATACCGTTCGGATTATGGTTATGCATCCATTGTTTTAACAAACCGTAATGGACAGGAAGCGGTTGAAGTTACAACTGAAATTGAATTTTTAGATGCACTTGCTAATAAGTCAATTAAAATTATTAAAATTACAGCCGATTTAAATATGGGCTTCTTAAACGTTATGAAGAAGTTAGAAGAAGCTGGTAAGACTGAACAAGAAATTTCAAATTATACAGATGGCTCATTCTATCGTCAGAATGCAAACGTACCACTTTTACATCCAACACTAAAAGAAGAAGGTGTTGGTCAAATGATTATTCAAGACCGTACAAGTTTAATGATTTATTCTGAATATGGTGCAAAAATCTCTCATTTGACATCCATTATTAAGACATCATCAGATATTGTCATTAGAAATCTTCACTTTACTGGTATTTGGGAGTGGGATGACGGACTTGCTGCAGATTATGATGAAAATGACTGGGACTACTTTACAGTTGAAACTACCAATGGTTTATGGATAGACCATGTGAAATTTGATCAATCATACGATGGTTTGGTTGACGTTAAAGGTGGTACTTCAAACTTTACAATTTCTTATTTAGACTTGAATTTCGTAGAAAATCAGTTTATTAGAGATCAAATTGAATGGTTAGAAGAAAACTACATGGATGACCCAACTAAAACTATTTCTAATTCTCGTTATGTGAAGTTAAGAAAAGAAGCGGGTATGTCAATGGAACAAATTATCCGTTACACATCAGCTCAAAAGAAGGGTTTCAACTTTGGTAATACAACAATGGGTATGGGATTTAAAACAATTACAATCACCATGCATCATTTACGCATCTTTAACCTAGCAGACAGATTACCTCGCCTAAGACAAGGTGATGTCCATGTTTATAATGTATTAATTGATAATACAGAACTTGAAAATATTCGTCAAATGATTGCATCTAGTGGTACATCATTGCCATCACAAGCAATGGTACCCACTGAAGAAGGTGCTGTATTATTTGAAAACTCTAAATTAATTGAAACGGTCGAACCAATTAAGACACACCAAGATAATATTATGGATCCAGCGTATACTGGTCGATATAAAGTTCTTAATTCAATTTTAATTAAAGGTATTAATTACTATAAAGGTTCATCATATGAAGGTCAGCCAGATGGTGACCCATACTCACCTTGGAAACAATCTAATACCAACATGCCAAGAATTGAATTCTTCTTAAGAAATTATCAAGAGATTCCATATCGATATAAAGATACTGAAGGTAATGGAGCAGTCTACAATTATATGGTTGAACCAGAAATGTTAGGCAGAGTTTTAGAAGATAACTATGTTGGTCCAGGTGAAATTCCTGATTTTAACTGGCAAGAAATTAGAAAATTACTATCAAATCCAATTTCTCCAACTGCAGTTAGAGGTCATCGTATTGACCCAGATTCTATTGAAATAGAAGATGATTTACTTGAACTTGGTGAAACTTATGTTGAGAAGAACCCTCAAGTATTTAATTTCTATCTTGGTGGACCTCAATATCAAAGAAATGTAGACTATACACTAGAAATTGACAAGAGCCAATTAGATGTTTCTAATGAAGGCACGTATGATGTTATTTATACCTTCAAGAATATGCATAATGATTGGGATGAATATGTGTATGTCCAAAGTGTTATTGTGTATGATCCGGAAGGACCAAATGAAATTTATGAATCATCAATCTCAGATGAGTTTGATGCAACAATTAATATTAATTATTCTGTTTATACAGCAGAAGGGACACTTTATTATTTAATTTCTAACACTAATAATTTAACTTTAGAACAAGTTAAGGTGCATGAAGACTTACAAAGTACTGAAATTACATCCGTATATGGAAAACTAGTTAACGTAGAAACAAATCGTTTATCATATGTTTATATGTATACTGTCCGCCAAAATAAGGAATCAGAACTCGTTGTCAAACAAATTAGAAATGAACAAATCATACAAATTTCTACCGTTGCACAATTAAATGATATGATTACCTCTTTCGCATCAATTGGTAAATACTACATCTTAATGAATGATATCGATCTTTCACAAGGTCGTATGGATGCATTATCTACATCCAATGTCTTTTCAGGTATCTTTGATGGTAATGGTTATAAACTCTATAACTATAAGAAGACAATGTTGCGTGGTGGTTTATTCATGACCATTAATGGTGGTATGATTAAGAACTTAGTACTTGATGACTTTGAGTTTACAGTAGATTCGATATATTCTGAGGATACTGAAAATCCAGGAACATTTAAAGAAACTAAAGCGAGCGATGACAGTGGACTTCTTGCAACATATGTATATGGTTATGCAAGATTTGAAAATATCACAATCCAAAACTCTAAGTTAATCACAACTAGAAATTATGGAGGTGCATTACTTGGTCGTGTTAGAACTGGTGAGGCATATTACGAGGGTATTAAGATCTTAAATGTAGATATTATTTCATCTGTTCCACAAAGTAAATACACAGGTGGTTTAATAGGTGGTATCGAACCAAATACTAAACTCTTCATGAAAGATATCTTCGTTGATGGACTTAGAATTGAACATCAACAATCAGATATGATTGGTGTATTAGTTGGTCGTGTTCGTTCATACTTGGATGTTGAAAATATTGTGATGCTCGGTGTAGAAATCACAGGTCGTCATAATCTTGGTATTTTAGTGGGTAAAGAAGATAATACAACAACTTATATTCAAGCAAGAAACTTCTTTGCTGAAGCTGACTTTACATTCCAAACAGATGCTTCAGGAATATACTCAGATTACTTTGGTTACATCATTGGTAACCCAGATGCAGGTAAGACTCAAGTATTTAATTACTTCGTTATAGCAGATAGTGACTTTGAAGATAGAAAACCTAAAGGTCTAAATATTAATGCAAATATCCTAGCATCTATATCTGAAGTAAATGAAGCATGGTGGAACGCAAATCTACCATCGATTGCAACAAGTGACAAATGGTCTATTGATGAAAATGGACTTGCATACTTAAAATAACCGATTGAATTAAAAGAGGGTGCAAGAAAATTACTTGCACCCTTTATATTAGGTGACTATGACTTCAAAACTATCACTCAAAGATGAAAAGAAGAGAAATTTAATCTTAGAAGGTAATCTTTGGAAAATATTAATTTCATTATCAATTCCACTCGCAATTTATGAGGCGTTTAATTATTTATACGCTTTTATTGACTTGTGGCTAGTATCAGGACTGGATACAAACTTTGTGACATCAGTTATCTTTATTGATGAAATTAGAATGGCAATCACAGCATTTGGAGGCTCTATTGCATCTGCAGGATCTGTTATTGTTGCCAGAGATTATGCTGCAAACAAACTCAAAGAAGCAAGTAAAAATGCTGGACAAGTGATGATATCAGTTTTAAGTGTTTCATTAATTGTAATCGGTGTTATGATTGTTTTTGCAGAACCTATATTAAGAGGGTTTGGAGCGAATGATTACATCATTCAAAGTGGACTAAATTACTATATCATCCAAATGGCAACAACAGGGTTGGTTGCATTTAACGCTGTTTTTATTGGTTTAGAAAAAGCTAAAGGTAATACAAAAATCATACTTTTTGCAAATCTTGGTGTGATGATTGTTAAATTGATTCTCTCATATATTTGGGTTATGTTCTTAAATGGTGGTTTATTTGAACTTGCAATTTCAAGCATGATTGCACAAGGATTACTTATGATGATTGGTATTTACATTACAATGAGAAAGAAGAATCCAATTAGTGTAAGTTTAAACGATTTTAAACCTGAATTTTTTTTGATTAAACCAATACTCATACTTGCATTTCCAATATTCTTAGGTAAGTTCTTGTTTAATATGGGTAAAGTCTTTATTAATGGTATTGCATTACTTTATCATAATTATGTTGTTGCAGCACTTGGTATTTGTTCTAGAATATTTGGACTTTTTGCATCGGTTGCAAATGTATTCCATGAAACCGAGATGACAATCATATCTCAAAATTTAGGTGTTAATAAACCAAAAAGAGCAATTAAAACATTTTATATAACAATTTTATATGCATTGATTGTATCGACAATTGGACTCATCATCTGTTACATTAATTTAGATTGGATTATTAAATTATTAGGTAATTTTAGTGATGAACAAGTAGAAGTCATTAAAACAACCTATAATTTTGAACAGTATTCTTTAGTGTATTCAGCATTGATCTCTGCCATGAGTGGTTTATTTATTGGATTCAAACGAACAAAAGTTGTCTTTTGGATTAACATTATTCGCGTGATCATCTTAAGACTGCCAGTATTGTTCTTAATGTACACATTTATTCCAGAACGTCCATATTGGCATGTTGGATTTGTAATGTTTTTCTCAAATACATTAACGACTATAATTACAATTGCGATGACAATTATTTTCATTCGACAAGAAAATGAAAGAATCGTCTTGTTAAAACTACAAAATTAGAGATTTTATAAACTGCATTTTAAACTAAAAAATAAAACTGATTCATAAGAGCTTATCTTTCTATAAAAACAGATATGCTCTTTTTTAATATTAAAACTTACTACGTAATTAAAAAAGGATTATATATAATAACCCTTTCGTTTATCCTATTAGACGCTTAGAAAAAATAGTATGTAAGCGTTGACATTTAAATAGTCTATATGATAAAATAACCTTGTATTACAAACGGCGTACGACATAATAGACGATTTTGACAAAATCAGAATTTTCTGTCAAATAAATCTTCGATTTGTTTCAGAAATTCAAAAGAAACCTTTTGACTTAAGGGATTAGCAACATGGGGATGTTCGTAAAAGTAGAAGTCAGGTTTCGCCCAAGTATCATAACGACTAGGATCAATCTTAGTTTCAAATGTACAATCAATAAAGGTAGTCTTTCCAAAGGCTCTCCAAGGACGGGCAAGAATCATCTTGAATTCATCGGATAAGGATGTAATTCTTGAACGGTAGAAGACAAATCCGATTTCATTTTTATAAGTTGAAGGTGCAGCTAAATAACCATCACCGTTAAATTCTAAGGTGCATGAATCAAATAGTGCATTTCCACTTCCAAAGATAAAATCGACATTACCGGTGATTTTAGTTTGAAAAAAGAAATTCTTAGTTGGATTAGATTGTAGTTGATCTTTATCTAAAATATGTGGATAACGATGAATTAAATCAATTGGTAATGGACCTAAAAATAAAGTATCTTGATTGGCAATAATATTGCAGTCAATAACTTCATTCATCGTACCATATATGGATAATGCAATGGCTTGACCAATTCGGTCTCCATAACCGGCATCATTCATGATTGTTAAATGTTCTAATTTATTGTTGGAACCAGTGATTAAAAAGGTGGAAGTTCTAAAGGTATTATAGAGTAAACCATCATCATGCATTTTATATGCATAATCATTAAAAGAAATCAAAGTTGAATCTTTAGATTCACCTATGATTGAAATGTTGTTATTTGATAGTTTTATCTTCTCATGATATAACCCAGGGGCTAAGTAAATTGTATGTGAGATGTTAGGATCTAGTTTATCGAGAAGTGTTTGAAGTTTCATGGATGGATTAATGTGATGAATTTGCATGAATAGACCTCTTTTAACCTTTATTAATTTTATTATAAATGGAGAAACTTAAATTGACAATAAAACGCTACATGTGGATGGATATCCTTATGCTCACGATATGGGCAATATTAATTGATGTCATAGCATACTTAATAACTTCATGGATTGCATCCTCAACTGTAGAAAATTATTTTACTGAGAATGTATTCATTGTACCAAGTTTCGCAATTATTTATCTTGTATATCATAGATGGGGTAAATTTGGATTTGTTACACACGGTATATCATTAATTTTACAGCTTATTTTATACAGTAACCAAATTTTTCAGGGTCTACCTTATCCATTCATGATCATTATATCTTATGCAATATTCCTCGTTGTATTGCTCAAGATTAAATATCTCAAAAATGATTTCATGAATAGTTGGTTAGGACATTTAATAAGTTTCATTCTGATATACATATGTATGTTATCAGTTGAATGGTTAGTCGGTATAATTTTTGGATTACATCTTTCTTATTTAGGTATTCTATTTAGACATACAACAAATTTAGTTATTTCTACTTTAGTGATCATTATTATGTCACTTCAAAAAGATTTAATTACGGATATGAAGTCTTTATTAATTGAACAAGTTAAACAAAAAGAAGAGGATTACTTATGAACGAAACTAAGCAACCAGAAATAATTTCATATAAAGAACTAGAATCCTTAAGAGGTGAATCTATCCATCTCGTGATGGAAGAGACTAAACTCACTAGATACTGGCAAACCTTAAAAAGACAATGGCCAATTTTCGTCATGTTAATTCCAGTATTGGTTTATTTCCTCCTTTTTAGATACCGACCAATACTGGAACTCTTAGTTGCTTTTAAGAGTTATGACCCAAATGTTACAACGGATTCATTCCAATCACCATGGGTTGGGTTTTATGCTTTAAGAGAACTGATGTTTTCATCAAAAGAATACACACAACTTTTCTGGAAGGCATTTAGAAATACATTCACAATTAGTATGTATGGACTTTTATTTGGCTTCCCGATTCCAATTATCTTAGCTTTACTTTTCTCTGAAATTAAGAGTGATGGTTATCGATCAATCACTCAAATACTATCGTATTTACCTAAATTTATTTCAACAGTTGTTATTACATCATTATTATTCTTGATGTTAAGACCTGAACAAGCAGATGCATTTATTAAACCAGGTATTATTAACGGTATGTTAACAAGTTTAGGTTTAGTACCTCCGGAAACAAATATCTTAGGAAGTGCAGCATATTTTAGATCCGTCTATATTCTTTCTGATATTTGGGAAGGTGCAGGTTATGGCTCTATTGTCTATTTTGCAGCCATTATGAGTATTTCACCTACAAGTTATGAAGCAGCAAGAATTGATGGTGCGAATAAACTAGATCAAATTAGATATGTTACATTGCCTGGTATGGCTCCAACATTAACGATCATGTTAATTTTAAGAATTGGTTCGATTCTTTCTGTTGGATATGAAAAGATTATCTTAATGACTGAAAATGAGCAACATGCAGTACTTGAAACAGCCGATGTATTATCAACATTCATCTTAAGACTTGGTAATGTTTATGGATCATCCGCAGGACTATCGGTACCGAATGATTTGATTAGAGCATTCTCTACATCAGCTGACTTATTTAACTCATTTATTGCAATGTTCTTAGTGCTTGGTGCAAACTTCATTTCACGCCGAGTATCTGATACATCACTATTCTAGGGGAGGCAGCTTATGAAAAGATTAGATACAAGTGAAATTATCTTTAAAGTACTAGCTTATGTCCTAGTTACGTTATTTGCACTCGCAACACTATACCCGTTCTTATATACCGTCTTTGCAGCAATTTCTTCTAAGACTGCTATGGATTCGGGTTCAGTTGTATTCTGGCCAGTTGATCCTGATTTCTTAGCTGTTAAAGCATTCTTTGAAGATCCAAATCGTGGGGTTGCATTATGGAGAAGTTATACAAACACATTGTTTTATACCTTCTATGGAACATTATTCTCGATGGGAGTTTCAATCTTTGCAGGCTATGCACTTGCTAAATCAAATTTATTATTCAAACGTCAAATTGCTTTCTTTATTGTCTTTACAATGTGGTTCTCAGCTGGGTTAATTCCAACGTACTACAATTATAAAGACTTGCTGGTATCTAACCGTTGGGGTATTATTTACGGATTTGGGGTACAAGCATTTAATATCATCCTTTTAAGAAATTATTTCCAAGGTATTTCGAAAGAAATTGAAGAAGCAGCGATTGTAGATGGTGCGAATGAGTTACAACTCTTAACAACTATCTACATTCCTATGAGTAAGAGTGCAATAGCAACTGTTACATTGTTCTATGCACTATCTAGATGGAATGGGTATTTCTGGAACAGAATATTAGTTGCAAATACAAACGAACACCCACTCCAAGTTGTCCTTCGAGCAATTGTACAAGAATCTGGGGACACGGAAACTGGATTTAACTATCCTTACTCATTAAGATCGCTTGCTTATGCAGCTATCGTCTTGTCTGTTATACCTATCATCATTATATATCCATACTTGCAGAAGTATTTTGCAAGAGGTGTTAATGTTGGTGGAGTTAAAGAATAGAAAAAATAAAAAAAAGAAGGAGATTTATATAATGAAAAAATTGTTTTCATTATTCGCAGTCGCTTTGGCTGCATTCGTACTTGTTGCTTGTGATCAACCAGCACCATTTGAGCCAGACTTTTCACAACAAGTAGAGTTAAATGTTGCTATTAACTATTCAACTTCTGGACAGTTATATAGTATTAGCTACCAAAGAGAAAGTACATATTCGCCTGTCATGAAACCTGGTAAAACTTATACTAAAGGTAGTTTATTACCAGTATGGGAAAAGATTGGTGAATTAACAAACACCACTTTCGTTGACAAGGCAACTTCAAACCATACTTCAACAGCTGACCAATTCGAAAAAATGCAAGCTGAAGGTTTTGAAGGTATCGACTTAATCAATGGTACAGGTGCATTAATAGGGGATGCAGGTGTCAATGGTTCATTCGTAGATTTAGGCAAATATTTAGATAAAATGCCTAATCTTAGTGCATTCTTTGATGCTAACCCAGCAGTTAAACAATCATTAACTTCAGGTGATGGTGGTATTTACTTCACACCTTACTTTGACGGTATTAACGAACTTGAACATATGTTCATGGTGCGTGTTGACTGGGTTAAAGATATTTTAGATGCAGCTAACACAGATGCATTTGATACTGATGATTATGTAATGGGAATAAATTATCAACCTGTTACACCAGCTACAGCTTCTTATAACGTAACTGTTGCTAACCCAGATGCATCTACAAGAGTAGTTGCTAAAACAAGAACTTCTAATGTAATCAATTTATTACGTGCGACACTAGAAAAAAAGGATGAAGTAATGGTTACAAATGGTAAAAAATTAGCCGATACTTTCCGTTCATACATTAATCAAACTTATGGTTCAGGCCATGGTTATACTAAGCTATCAGACATCTTTGTTGGAACTGATGCATCTTATGATACAGATGAACTAGTAGCATTAATGTATGTTATCGATGCGAATCCAAAATACATTTTAAGACAAGTTCAAAATAACTCTGTTAAATCAATTGAAATGTATTTCCCACGTGAAAAATCTGGTGCACGTGTACGTCAAATGTTCCGTGGACTTGAAATGTTTGGTCTTCGTGGTGCATCTTCAAGAAACGAATGGATGTACATTGATGAAGATGGACAAATCAATGATGTACGTGCAGGTAAAGACGTCGATAAATTTATAGATTCAGTAAACAATCTTTCTAACTTAGTGACAGATGGTTTAATTCCAAACGTTGAAGGTTTTACAACAACTAACCTTCGTCAAGAATTATTAACTGGTGATGGAGACTATGGTCGTTTTGGTTTCATGACTTATGATTATAATGCATCATCAACAACAACTGGTTTAATTGAACAAGGTGGTAAATTAAAAGATCCAGATATGGAATTCCAAGCAATCTTACCTCCAGTTGTTGACTGGTTAGGCGATGGTAAATATTTCCACTTCTCAGAATCTAACCGTTCTGTTAAGAATGAAGCTTGGGGTATCCCAATGTCTATTATGGATAAAGATGAAGCAGTTTTATTAAGAGCACTTGCTATCGTTGATGGTATGTATGATTACAGTGAAGCTGATTCAATCGGTAATATTCATCTTTATGGTCCACAAGAATGGAGAAGCGGAACTATTCTTGATTACAATGGTGAACAAGTTTATCAATTACACCAAACTCAAGTTTTAGGTCCTAATGGTGAAATTAACACATTAGCAGCTGGTAACCATATTAACTACCTACGCTGGTACATGGGTGCTACAATGCCAATCGGACACGTTCGTTCTTTGGGTCTTGAATATCAAACATTAACAGAAGATGGTATTAAGGGTATTGAAAGAATTAATACAGCCGTTCAAGCAGGTGTGTTAAAACTTGCAGGTCACCAAAATGCTGCTTCATTAGGTAAATGGGGCGAATTAGTACCAACATTCTTACCTTATACTCAACTTGAAATCACTGCACGTCAAAACTCAACATTTAGAGATCACACTGCAGATGGTAAATTATTAGCATTAATGATTAATGGCTTCTCAGGAAATAACAACGGCATTTCTGCAGCAGACTATAAAGCGTTACTTGCAACTGAAAATTATCAAACTTCTTATTTAGCAGCTGTTAGAGCAGCATTTGCACGTTCTAAAGGCGAATAACATTTTATAAATTAATTGGTATGTATGGTGGGGAAAAATTCCCCACCATATAGAACCAATAGAAGAAGGATTTGGGTTATGACAACAATGAAAATATCATTCAAAGACAAAATAGTTAAACATTTTACAACACGTTGGAAAACATATATTTATTCACTTGTTGTATTCTTTTCTATTGTCTCAACAATATTTGCTCTTGGATATTCAACAACATGGGCAACTACAGAAGTTATTGGAAAAAGCTATAAATCTATGCAACCACTTTGGGATCAAGCCTTTGCCACGAATGATTTAATTTTAATTTTAAGTGGTGGTTTTATCTTAAGTGTGCTTTTAGGTTTAGGTTTTGGAACTCACAATAGAAAAAAATACTACTTAAGTAATTTCATTACTGTCGGAACAACCATTTTCTTTGGTATTGCATATAGTATTTATGTAGTAGTTGGATCACTGAGTTTAAAAGCAGCATTTGAACAATCTTTCCAACAATATCAAGCCAATTGGGATTTAGCAATTCAACTTGCATTCCAATCAAGAGATATTAGACCAGATATTCTAGCATCATTTGATGCAGTATTTGCAATTTCACTCATGACTTTGATTGGTGTTGGTCTTACAATTTGGCTACTTGTTGATAATCTTCTACATAGAAAAGCAGTTCTTGCTAGAGAAGCATATGTACAACAAATTTTAGCGCAAGTTGAAGCCGGTGAAATTAAAGTTACAGAAAAGGTTGTTAACTCAATTCCATCAGTTGATGATGAAATCATTGACTTTAAAGAAGCTGAATTTGTTCATTTAGAACATCATGTACCAGGTGAGTTCTATAAAAATAACAAATTATCGATACAAGTTGCTTATTATTTCACAATGATCATTACTGGATTATTAGCATTGCTTGTTGTCGGAAACTTCGTCTTTGGATTCTTATTTAATTTAAATGTAGTCAACTTTACATATGCAACAATAACAGGATTACAACCTTCTGTTGTCGACTTTGGTATGATTTTATGCTTACTTGTTGTTGTATTTAACTTGAATGCAATTAAAGTCATTAAATCAATTAAACAAGAAAAAGCATCTAAAGCACAAGCTATTGGATATTCAGTTTATTTAATATTCTCAACAATTATCGCAGGTATTTTACTCTTACCGGTTGCATTAAAATTAAAACCATCTAAGTTTGAAATAGAAAAAATGCGTTATCAAAACAATTCATTTGCTTATTCAATGACTTTTGGATCACTTGCATTCTTCATATGGGCATTATTCACTTCAATTAATTATTCATTGTTTACATTCTTGCCAAATGAAGTAAAGGTAAGACCTGATTTCAATGTTGCACTAGATATTGCAATGTCAATTGTTTTAATTTTAGTCATGTTCTTAGCAGCAGAAAAAGTTAAAGTTTATTCAATTAAATGGAGTATTGGATTGTTTGTTATTTCAGCAATTAATATTCTTCGTATTTTCTATGTGCCTTTAATCTCATTAAATACAAATCAAATTCCATTTGAAATATTTATGCAAATTGCAATCTCACATGTTATATGTGCAGGATTGACAATTGTTGCTGGTATCGTTTCATATAATAAGTCAAAGAAACTACAGTTATTATTGAAGGAAAAAGGTGTTTAATATGGCAACAATGCAACTTACCAATATCAATAAAATATATCCTTCAGGTGTACAAGCTGTCTTTGATTTCAATTTAGATATTAAAGATGGTGAGTTCATTGTATTAGTAGGTCCTTCAGGTTGTGGTAAATCAACTACTTTAAGAATGATTGCTGGGCTTGAAGAAATCACCTCAGGTGAATTAAAACTTGACGGAAAACTGATTAATGATCTTGCACCAAAAGACCGAGATATTTCAATGGTTTTCCAAAACTATGCACTTTATGCACATATGACTGTGTATCATAATATGGCATTTTCATTAGTTTTAAGAAAAGAACAAAGCGATATTATTCATGAGCGTGTCATGTGGGCTGCAGAGATTTTAGGTCTAACACCTTATTTAAATAGAAGACCACAACATTTATCCGGTGGACAACGTCAAAGAGTCGCAGTAGGACGCGCTATCGTACGTGACCCTAAAGTCTTTCTATTTGATGAACCACTTTCGAATTTAGATGCAAAGCTTCGTGGCACAATGCGTAAAGAATTAAAACTTTTACACAATCGACTTAAATCAACAATGATTTATGTAACCCATGACCAAATCGAAGCTTTAACACTTGCAGATCGAATTGTTGTCATGAATAAAGGTTATATTCAACAAGTAGGTACACCAACAGAAATTTATGTGGACCCTGCAAATTTATTTGTTGCAAACTTTATTGGTACGCCACCAATGAATATCTTTAAAACACATTTAAATCCAGATGGTACATTGAATTTTGGAGATGCAAAATGTGATATTACAAGATTTAGACACATGGATCAATTAAAACCTTATTTAGGTAAAGATATCATAGTGGGTATCAGACCAGAACACGTTAAAATTGACCATGTTGCAAAAGATAGAAACGGTGTTGAATCTAAAGTTGTAAACTATGAACTTTTAGGTCATGCAGCACTTGTTCATTTTGAAATTGGTGGACAAAGAGTTATCGCAAAAGTTGATGAACGCTTACCTTTTGTTAAAGGTGATGAAGTTGTCTTTAAACTTGATTTAGATAAAACGTATTTCTTCGATCCTGAAACAGAAGATAGAATTCGCTTTGTAGAGAAGGAGGTTTAAGTTCATGGAAAATAAAGCATATATGTTAAAAAGACTTCCAGCAGCAACAATTGCAGCGATTATCTCATCTATTCTTTGGTTAGTGATTGCACTATTACCAGGTATTTTAGCTCAAATTCCAAATCTACCAGATTTTTTAAAAACAATTGTCACAATTGATGTTTTTATCAGTGTATTTTCAATTGTTCTTTTAATCGCATCATCACTTGGTGTTGTTGAATTATTAAGTGAACATAATAAAGGTTATAAAAAGAGTGTTGTTAAAAACTGGGGAATATTCTATTTATTTGGTGGTTTTATCGTCACAGGAGTTTTATTAATTTTACTTGCTAAAAAAATACCAACAAGTGATGTGACATATAAAAGACCATTTTCATGGAAAAGATGGTACAAGTTTAATAAACAAAGAATACCATTTTTCTTAAGTATTTTCTCAGTTATTTTTATTACAGCATTACTGGATTTTGAATTATCTGAATTAAAGTTTAGTTTAAAATCTCATTTTGATGCCATAACATCTCTATATTCTAATCAATATAAATCAGCAGCAACCTTTATGGTATTCTTACTCAATATTGTAGCAATTGTTCAAATCTTTAATACCATTACTTTTGGACAAAAGAAGAATCCATTGAGCCTGTATTTAATTACAGCTTTAACAGTGGTTGAAATTGCTGCTTATATATTCTACGTTTATGTATTTATGGTAGAACCTACACTTTCACCAACTTATAAACTTACCGCATCTGCGCAGTTTTCTATGTCAGTATTTGGTATAGGCATCTTATTTGGTATCGCATCAACAGCATTCGCATGGAAATATGTAGATTGGAAGTATGTTAAGATTGAAGACTAATAAAAATACAGAACAACAACGTGTTGGTAAACCTTATTTTATTGATAAGTTTGCAACTGTGAAAGCAGTTCATAAAATTGGATTTTTAAAATTCTGGGTCGCTGGTGTATCATACTTTCTAGCATTCATGACTGTTGAAGCTTCATTACGTTCTGATATGCTGGACCAATTGTTTATTCTAGCGATTTTAATGGGACTTCTAACTGAATATGTAACAAATAAATTTATATATTATATGCATAGAGCTGATCAAGATACTTATCAGTTCTTGCCATTTAGAGCGAATCAAGAAAGAAATAAACTAGTTTCACTCTTATTAACATTCTTATATGTCATAATCATGATTGGTGAGGCGATGATTCTTCATACAATCGTTGTTGAATTGTTTAATCTTATTGGTATACCAACACTTGGTTGGCTATTACATGGTGAACAAAAATCACTTGATCCAATTAGTTTTGGTTTCTATGTTTGGTTACTGGATTTAATTTGGTATAAAGGTAGAAAAGAACTCAAAAAGGAGACTACATAATATGCAAATTGTCTTTTTATCACCAACATCAGTCACAATTGAAATGGTGAATAAAAGTCCATTTTTTAGTGAAACACCTTTTGATGTTTATCTAAATGATAAACTCGTTTTAAGCAACGTGAAAACCAACGTGTTTTCACTTTATCATTTAGAACGCAATACTGAATACAAAATTAAAGTCGAAAAAGAAACTTTAAAATTTAGAACACTCGATTATAAATATAAAATTGATGTTTGTGAATATGGTGCAATACCTGATGGTGTATTTGATAATACGAAAGTCTTACAAACAATTATCCTTGGTGCACCAAAGGAAACCTTAATTTATTTCAAACCAGGTGTTTACTTTACAGGACCATTATTTTTAAAAAATGATTTAATGATTGAGCTTGATAAAGATGCCGTATTACTTGGTAAAACAGATCGAAAAGAATATCCAATTCTAAAAGCTAGAGTTGAAAGAAATGATGGTTCGATTCTCGAACAATCGTCATGGGAAGGTACACCAGCAGATACTTTCGCATCAATTATTACAGGTGTTGAAGTATCTAATGTAAAGATTTTTGGTGAAGGTATTATTGATTGTAATGCCCAAAATTCTGATTGGTGGATAAATCATAAACAGATGCGTGGTGGAGCTTGGAGACCAAAGGGTATATTTTTATCAAACTGTCAACATATCGGACTTCAAGGTATCACAGTTAAAAATACACCAAGTTGGAATCTACATCCATACTTCTCGGATCATTTAGAAATCATTGATGTTAAGTTAATCTCTCCACATGATTCACCAAACACAGATGGTTGTAATCCAGAAAGTTGTAGTCATGTCACTTTGATTGGTGTGAATTTCTCAGTTGGTGATGATTGTATTGCGATTAAATCAGGTAAATTTGAAATGGGTATGAAGTATCGAAGACCTACTGAGAAGATGGTCGTAAGAAATTGTTACTTTGCCCATGGTCATGGTGCAGTCGTACTTGGTTCTGAAACATCTGGTGGTGTTAAAGATTTAACAGTAGAGAAATGTTATTTCTATCAAACAGACAGAGGTTTAAGAATTAAGACACGTCGTGGACGTGGAGAATCCATGCAAATTGATGGTATTGTATTTGAAAATATCATCATGGATGAAGTTAAAGTTCCACTCGTTATGAATATGTACTATTTCTGTGATGATGATGGAAAAACAGAATATGTATGGAGTAAGAAGGCATTAGCGAAAGATGAAAGAACACCTTATTTAGGTTCATTCACGTTTAGAAACATCAAAGCTAAAAATGCGCATGCTGCAGCTGGATTTTTCTATGGTTTACCTGAACAACCAATTGAGTCAATCACATTAGAAAATGTTGATATTACATTCAGTGAAGATGCAAAAGAATTTACTCCAGCTATGATGAGTTATTTAGATCCTCAAGTTAAAATGGGGTTACAATTTAGAGAAGTTAATAATGTCGTACTTAAAAATGTGACATTAACTGGTCAAATTGGTGAAAAAGTTATTTTAGAAAACGTAAAATCATTCGAGGAAATTTAATACTACCCCTCAGGGCCATTACTAACTTAATGGCCCACTATATAATTAATAATATAAACGGTGTACATAAAAGGAGATAAGTGTTTATGGATAAACTTACAGTATTGAATAAAATTAAAGAAATTGGAGTTGTCGCAGTTCTACGTGCAACCAGTGGAGAAGAAGCAATTAAAATTGCCAACGCTTGTATTGACGGTGGACTTCCAACAATTGAATTAACCTTTACAGTTCCTGGTGCTGTTGATGTTCTCAAAGAACTCTCTTTAAAATTCGATTCGAAAACACTACTTTTAGGTGCCGGAACAGTCCTTGATAAAATGACTGCAGAAAGTGCAGTTAAGGCTGGTGCAAATTATATTGTCTCTCCAGGTTTTGATTTAGAAACTGCAAAATATTGTGAGAGCGTTGGTGTTCCATATATGCCGGGTTGTCTAACAATCACTGAAATGTTAACAGCTAGAAATGCTGGTGCTGAAGTGATTAAGTTATTTCCAGGATCTGCATTTGGTCCAAGTTATGTAAAAGCAGTTAAAGGTCCACTTCCTGACATACAGATTATGCCAACAGGTGGGGTTTCTTTAGATAATGTTAAAGATTGGATTGCTGCAGGTGTTGTAGCAGTAGGGGTTGGTGGTGAATTAACCGCACCAGCAAAAAAAGGTGACTTTGAAGGCGTTAAAAATAATGCAATAGCATTTATTAACGCAGTAAAAGAAGCACGTCAAAAATAAAGATATGAAAGAAAAAATCATCACATTTGGTGAAATCATGTTGAGGCTTTCTCCACCAAATTATCAAATTATTGAAGATGCCAATCATTTTGATGCAACATACGGTGGAACGGAAGCAAACGTTGCAATTTCACTTGCTCAATTTGGCCACGAAACTTATTTTGTTTCAAAACTACCTAATAATCAATTAGGTGAAGGTGCAATAAAATATTTGAATGCAAATCGTGTTGATACCTCTTTTATCAAAAAAGAAGGCACCAATATGGGAATTTATTTCCTTGAAGTAGGTTTTGGTGTGAGACCAAGTAAAGTTGTTTACAATAGGAAGCATTCAAGCATTACCACAATAGTGGTTGATGATTTAGACATCAATAAAATTCTTGATAGTGCAACATGGTTCCATTTTTCAGGAATTTCACTTGCTCTTCATGAAAATGTTAGAAAGTTTATTTATAAACTATTAGAAGAAGCTAAAAAACGAAATATCTTTGTATCATTTGATTCTAATTACAGAAGTGCTTTATGGTCTATAGATGAAGCAAAACCAGTCTACCAAAAAATAATGCCTTACGTCGACTTATTTTTTGTGAATCCGTTTGATTGTGTAAATCTCTTTGGAATAGATGCCGATGACAAGGATTTAGAAACATTAAATAAGTTTTTAAAATTAACCAATGCTAAATATATTTTCGGTTATAAACGCATGGTGTATTCTGCAAGTGAAAATGCACTACAAGGCTATTTAGTAACACATGATGAGATTAAAAAGACGACTTCATTAAGATTTCATATCTTTGATAGAATTGGTGGGGGCGACGCATTTGCAGCAGGAGTTATTCACGGATTAATCAAAACTAAATTGAAAGATTTAGATTTTGCGTTAAACTTTGGGTTATCTGCTAGTATTTTAAAACATACTTTAGGTGGCGATGCATTTAAACTTGATGAACAAGATGTTTTAAATGTCATCTACAATAATTCATTGGAGGTCAAAAGATGATTGTTGATCATATAAGTAATTTAAAGAAATATGTCTCGCTAAACCCTAACATTAAAACTGTGGTTGAGTTTATGCTAAAAACAGATCTTAAGAGTTTACCAAATGGAAAAACTGTCATAGAAGGTGATGAAGTTTATGTCTTAAGAGAATCTTATGATCCAAGACCACTTGACCAATGTTATTTTGAAGGTCATAAAAATTACGCAGATATTCAACTGGTGTTATCTGGAAAAGAAGCACTTGGATATCATCATAAAGGGGATTTAAAAGGTATTAAGATAACATCTCCATATGATGCTTTAAAAGATGTTGAGAAATATGAAATTGAAGATTTTACAAAAGTCATCTTAGAAGATTCAATGTTTGCATTAGTAAATCCAGAAGATTTACACATGCCTAAACTAAAATTACAAGATTCGAGATTCGTTGAAAAAGTCGTATTTAAGATAAAAGTTAAAGGAGAGTTATTATGGCAAAAGTTATAACTTTAGGAGAAATTATGTTGCGTTTATCAACACCAGGTGTATCAAGATTTGTACAATCTAATGCATTTGATGTTGTTTATGGAGGCGGTGAAGCAAATGTCGCTGTTTCACTTGCAAACTATGGACATGATGCATACTTTGTCTCCAAACTACCTAAACATGAAATTGGTCAAGCTGCGGTTAATATGTTAAGAACGTATGGAGTACATACCAATTACATTAAACGTGGTGGTGATCGTGTGGGTATCTACTTTTTAGAAACTGGTGCAGCTATGCGTCCTTCTAAAGTTATTTATGACCGTGCAAATTCAGCAATTGCACTTGCAAAAGCGGATGAATTTGACTGGGATAAAATCTTTAAAGATGCTGACTGGTTCCATTTCTCAGGGATTACACCAGCACTTTCTGATTCAGCTGCAGAACTCACTAAAATCGCTTTAGAAAAAGCTAAATATTATAATGTGACAGTTTCTGTAGACCTTAATTATCGAAAGAAATTATGGACACCAGAAAAAGCACAGTCTGTCATGAGACCTTTAATGAAATATGTTGACGTATGTATTGGTAATGAAGAAGATGCTGAACTTGTTTTAGGGTTTAAACCAAGCGGTGTAGATATCCATAAAGGTGAATTAAACACTGAAAGTTATGAAAAGATCTTTAAAGAAATGAAAGAAACATTCGGCTTTAAATTTGTTGCAACATCACTTCGTGAATCTTATTCAGCAAATCATAATGGTTGGAGAATTCTTTTATATGATGGAAAAGATTTCTTTGAGTCTAAACGATATGACATCAACCCGATTGTTGATAGAGTTGGTGGTGGCGATTCATTCTCAGGTGGTTTAATTCATGGTTTACTCACTAAACCAACAAGACAAGAGGCAGTAGAATTTGCAGCAGCAGCATCTGCACTTAAGCATACAATACCAGGTGACTTTAATTTAGTATCTGAAGATGAGGTTAATGCACTTGCAGGCGGCGATGCATCAGGACGTGTGCAACGATGAAAGATAATCGATCAGTTAATAGAATTTTATCAATATTAGAGCTTATTGCTGCACATCCTGAAGGTTTAACCTTAGGACAAATCTATAGAGAACTTGATATTCCAAAAGCAACCGCTTATGATTTTCTCCAAACACTTTATAAAGCAGACGCGATTTATTATAAAGATCCTAGATTAAAGAACTATGTTATTGGTTCTAAGATGTTTGCTATCGGATCTGTCTATACTAAGAACTCAAGTTTAATTGAAGCATCAGAAATGTTACTTAGAAATTTTGCGAATGAATATGGTAAGACTGTTTTAATTACTAAACAAACAGAAGACCATTACGTACATATCTTTAAATATCAACCACCAAATTCACTCATCTTCATTAGTGAAGAAATTGGATATATATCAAATGATTTTGATATTTCACCGATTGGTCGAGCATTTAAAATATTTACACAAAAGAGAAATAAACTAGAACCAAATCAACTTGTTGAATTTGACCGCGGATATGTTCTATCAAACGAGCAACAAGGCCATATTTCACAAATTGCAGTACCTGTTAAAAACTTTGAAAACAGAGTTGTAGGTATTCTGTCTGTATCTGATCTTTGGCAAGATAAACCAGAAAAGAATGAAGTTATTTTAGAACTTGTTCAAATTGCTAAAACCGTATCTAAACGCTTAGGTTATCTAGGTGATTAAGATGAAAATTGGTGTAAGAGCACACGATGTGTTAACTTCTACAACACCTAAAGCATTAAAAAAAGAAATTGATACATTAGGTTTTGATGGACTTCAACTGGTGAGTCAAAAAGTCTTTTCAAAAGCTATTGATGAAACAAAAGATGAAGTTAGAAATGAATTTTTAGATCAAATATTCTTGCTTGGTGCCTATTTCAATATGGTACACCCAAATGAAGAAGAGATTAAAAATGGCATTTCAAATTTTAAAAAACACTTAGATGTTGCAGATAGCATAAATGCACCATATGTTGGAACAGAGACAGGTTCACTTATGGGAAGCCCTTGGAATTATGTACCAGAAAATCATTTAGATGATACTTTCCAAAAAGTCGTTGAAGTGGTTAAAGAATTAGTAGAATACACAAAAGATAAGAAAGTTGAAGTTGCAATTGAAGGTGCGTATGCACATGTGATTTATTCACCTAATAGAATGTACCAACTTTTACAATCAATCAATAGTCCGAAACTTAAAGTGATTGTTGATCTCTATAACTTTTTAAATATCGATAATCATACAAACCATCTTGAAATATTCAAAGAAGCATTTGAACTTTTCAAGGAAAAGATTGTCATATTCCATTTGAAAGACTATATTGTTGAAAATGGAAAACTCAAACAAGTTGCACTTGGTATGGGTCAAATGAGATATGAAGAAATCATACCTTTAATCTTAGAAAACAATCCAAATGCTTATCTTATATTTGAAGGGGTTAAAAGAGAAGATCAACTTGAAAGTTTAAGATTTATTAAAAGATTAATTTTAAAATATGAAGGAGGAAAATGAGATGAAAATTGATGTTAGATACAATAATCATCCAGCAGATTCAAAACATTATGACACTAAAACCTTAAGAGAGAGATATTTAATTGAAAATATCTTTGAAGCGGATGAAATTCTGTTTACCTATTCTCATCATGACAGAATTATTGCTGGTGGATGTATGCCAGTTAAAGGTCCTGTTAAACTCGGTTTAACAAAAGAATTAGGAACTGAATATTTCTTAGAACGCAGAGAAATTGGTTTAATCAATGTCGGTGGTAAGGGTAAGATTACACTGGATGGTGTGACTTACAAGATGGTTGAAAAAGACGGACTTTATATTCCAAAAGGTGTCAAAGAAGTTGTCTTTGAATCTGATGATCCAAAAAATCCAGCAAAATATTATATCAATTCAGCTCCTGCACATAAGGTATTACCAATTGTTCACATACCTTTTGAAAAAGCAAACCCAAGAAAAATTGGTGATCCAAAAACTTTAAATAAAAGAACAATTTATCAATATTTAAATCCAGCTGTTTTAGAAACATGTGCATTGCAAATGGGATTAACAATTCTTGAAGAAGGTAATGCTTGGAATACAATGCCTGCGCATACACATGATAGAAGAATGGAAGTTTATTTCTATTTTAATCTTCCAGAAGATGGAGTTGTCTTCCACTTAATGGGAGAACCTCAAGAAACTAGACACATCATTCTTCATAATGAACAAGCCGTGATTTCACCATCTTGGAGTATTCATGCAGGATTTGCAACAAGTGCTTATGCATTTATTTGGGGTATGACTGGTGAAAACCAAACATACGATGATATGGATTTTGTTAAAACAACAGATTTAAAATAAAAGGAAAGAGGGATAAAATATGAGTTATTTAAACAAGTTTTCATTAAAAGGTAAAGTGGCACTTGTAACTGGAACATCAACCGGTTTAGGTCAAGGTATTACATTAGGCTTTATTCAAGCTGGTGCAAAAGTTGTTGGTGTTGACTATATGCCAACACAAGATGACACAGCTGAAAAAGTTAAAGCACTAGGTGGTGAATTTACATCACTTCAAGCTGACCTTATTAAAGCAACCCCTGAAGATCTACAAGCTTTAGTTGAAAAAGCAGTAAAAATTTACGGTAAACTTGATATTTTAGTTAATAATGCAGGTATTATCCGTCGTGAAGATGCCTTAGATTTTTCTAAAGAAAATTGGTATGATGTTATGGCGATTAACATTGATACAGTCTTCTTCCTAAGTCAAGCTGTTGGCCGTCAATATGTTAAACAAGGCACTGGTGGTAAGATCATTTCTATAGCATCTATGCTATCTTATCAAGGTGGTATTAGAGTACCTTCTTACACCGCATCTAAATCTGCTGTAAAAGGCTTAACAATGGCACTTGCGAATGAATGGAGCAAACACAACATTCAAGTCAATGCAATCGCACCAGGCTATATGGCAACAAACAATACAAAACAATTAAGAGATGATGAAACAAGAGCTGGTCAAATCTTAGAAAGAATCCCAGCAGGTCGTTGGGGAACACCAGAAGATGTTGCAGCACCTGCTGTATTCCTAGCAAGCTCAGCATCTGATTACATCACAGGTTTTACAATCGCAGTTGATGGTGGTTGGTTAGCAAGATAATTAATATGAACAAAAGGGATTACTTTAGGTAGTCCCTTTTCGTTAAATATAAAAACCGTTTTCTAAAGGTTTCTCGTTTACCAAGGTAAAGCGCGTATGTTATAATCAATTAAGAGGTAACAAAATGAAGCTTAAATCAGGCAAAAAACTTCAAATTCATAGTTATAAACATGATAGTTCACTTCATCGTGTATGGACTTCATCTTTTGTTATCGATGATACAGCCTCACATTTAGTTACTGGAAATCAAGCAACTAAAGTTATTGAATCAGATGGTAGAAGTTGGTATACTAAAGAACCTGCAATTTGTTACTTTTATGAAAAAGAATGGTTCAACATCATTGCTATGCTTAAAAAAGATGGTATACATTATTACTGTAATATTTCATCACCATATTTATATGATGGTGAAGCTATTAAGTATATCGATTATGACTTAGATGTTAAAGTTTTTCCAACAGGTAAACACTTCGTGTTAGACCAAAAAGATTACGATGAACATTCGGCCTTAATGAATTATCCAGAAGATGTTCAAAAAATCATTTTAAAGGCTATGGAAGACCTTAAAGTATGGATTAAAGAAGAACGTCCACCATTTGATAAAAGAACCGTTAAAATGCATTATGAGCAGTTTAAAGTAATTTTAGAAAAGTATAAAGCAAGACAACAATCTAAAAATAAATTTAAATCAGATGAAGAATAAGAATTGGGTAATCCAATTCTTTTTATTTGTTTTGACAATAATATTCTTTGTACTATAATAGATATACATCTCTAAAAATCAAGAAAAATATATATTGCATAAAGGGGGAAAGATTATGCATGCAACTACTAAATTAAGTGACGATCTTAAGTATGATTTAATCGTTAAAAGAATTGAAGAACGTGGTGTAAAATTAGAAGAAATTGCTGAAATTACACTGGATCTTCAAAAGAAATATTTACCAGAATTGACACTAGATATTTGTATGGATCATATTAAACGTGTCATCATGAAAAGAGAAGTCCAACATGCAGTTTTAACTGGACTTGAACTTGATATTCTAGCGGAAAAGGGTTTGATATCAGAACCACTTTCAACTTTATTAAAAAGCGATTACGGTCTATATGGTATCGATGAAATTTTAGCATTATCGATTGTTAATGTTTACGGTTCAATTGGATTAACAAACTTCGGTTATGTTGATAAATTAAAACCAGGTGTTATGAAAAAATTAGATAATAAATCACCAGATAAAAAAGAAGTACATACTTTCTTTGATGATATTGTTGGTGCAATAGCTGCAGCTGCAGCAAGTTCAGTTGCCCACAAATATGCAGAATCTGAAGCCGTTGTTAAAGCTTACGAAAAAGAAGCTTAATTTTTAATTTTGCTTTTTAAATATTTGAACTGAATTAACAATATTGAAGTTTTTGAAAAATAAAGTATAAATCCCTAACCATTTGGCTAGGGATTTTATTTAAAACACTTTAAAAAATATAAAAAATTCATTATAATGAAGGTAGATTATCAATCTTAAATTGCAAAGATTGTAGGGGAGAGCATCAATGCAATTACTTTTAATGAACCTTTCTTTATTTATATATTCGATTATTTTATTATTGGCTGTTCTAATCTCAAACTCGAAAACTAAACATCAAGGAACTTCGGATAGATTATTTAGTTATTTATTAATCACTTCGATCATTACATTAATCTTTGATTTTATGTCTCGTTTTGATGGTACTGCGATGGCAATTTTTCCATTTCTAAATCATTTGGGTAACTTTCTTTTATTTAGTGTGAACCCACTGCTTCCAGTATTATGGTTTATGTATATTCATTATGAAATTTATAGTAACGATAAAATATTAAAACGTTTTATGATAGCATCAATTCCAATCTTTGTTTTTAATCAAGTATTAGTGTTTGGTACACTTGCTTATGGTTGGTTATTTCATATCGATGAAGGAAATATATATCAAAGAGGACCACTTTATTTAGTACCTGAATTCATCAATTTAGTCATTATTATTATGACCTTCCTTATATTGATTATAGCTAGAAATAGATTAATCAAATCTCATTTCTTGATGTATTTAATTTTCGGATTGTTACCAATTCTTGCGCTCATTGCACAAAGTATTCACTACGGTATTCCTTATACATTACATGCGATTACTCTATCTATTACAATACTTTATATATTTGTTCAAAACAAACAAATGAAATCTGATTTTTTAACAAATACTTTTAATAGAAGACAACTGGATTTCTATATTGAAGATAGAATTAAACAAGCAAAAAGAAATGGCACCTTTACAGCAATATTTGTTGATATGGATGATTTTAAACAAATCAATGATTCGTATGGACATCCTGTAGGTGACCAGGCCTTAGTAAATGTTGCTGAAATTATTAAATATAGTGTTGAGAAGAATGACTTTGTCGCACGTTTTGGTGGAGATGAATTCTTCATCGTTACATCTAAACATGCAAAGAAAGATATTGAAGCGATTATTGATAAAATTCAAGAGAATATTCATGTTTTCAATCTAAACAATCCAACATATAAACTTCAAGCATCTATCGGATATTGTGTATATAATAAAGAAATTCATCCAACACTCTATGAATTCCAAAAAGAAGTAGACCAATTAATGTATAATCAAAAACATGCAAAAAAATAAAGACTTTGAAAGTCTTTTATTTTTATGTCTTGTGTATCACTATTTGGTTGAAGTTAAGAAAAAAAGCATTTCAGGGGATACGATTCTCCAGAAGGATTCATTATGTATAGCACCTTCATAAACTCTAAAATAAATATGATTTGAATATTTTCTTAAAGCATCAGCAAGCTCTTCATTAGTTTTTATATAAATCAATCCATCTTTTGGATCACCTTTAGACGATTCATTTGAACCAACTGTAATAAAGTATCTTTGGTCAGCTGATGGTTTGATTGAATTGATTAAGTTAAGATATGCTTGCTGATTGTACCAAGAAGCATTTGATAACATACCAATGCGACCAAAGATATTTTTATACTTTAGTCCAGCGAATAAACTTATGACCCCACCCATAGAACTACCTGCAATGAATGTATTTTCTTTATTTTTTAAAGTGTTAAAAGATTGATCAATAAATGGTTTGAGTTCATTTGCTATAAAATCAACATAAGATTCACCATAATAAGGTTTTTCAAATTTGATTTTTAAAGTATCTTCGATAGTTTTCACATCAACAGGTGAATATTCAATTAATCGATCAGAATTATTATCGATCCCTACAATCATCATTGGTTTCATTATCGCTGCATGAATCATTGATTCTAATGTCTCACCAATTCGCCATGAAGTGCCATATGCAGCGTCCTTATCATTAAAAAGATTTTGCCCATCGTGCATATATAAAACTTGATATGGACCTTCAATTTGATCAGGTATAAAGATTCTTAAATCTCTATTCATTTTTAAAATATTTGAATAAATTGATATATGTTTAATCATGAAACACCTCGGTATGTCTACCTTTATATTATCATGAAGGCAAAGAAAAACCCTTCGAAGAAGTCTTCGAAGGGTATAAATTCAACTGGAGCCGGTGAGCAGGATCGAACTGCCGTCTAAGCCTTGGCAAGGCCTTGTAATAACCATTATACGACACCGACGTCGTGCTTTATTATGATAACAAATATCGCCATAAGTTGTCAACACTATTTTAACATTTTTTTGACTTTTTTTAAACTTTAATTTTTAGTAGAATTTACCCCATAATTTATGTATGTTCTTTTTTTAAAAAGAAGCAAGATTTTTTACAATAATTTGAAGTATTTTACATGTTATAATGTTTTTGATAGGAATGATTATATGAAAAAGATTTATAAATTCTTAATTACAATTGGCATTGTTTTACTGGCAGGATTCTTAATAGGTTATTTAAACACCTTGTTTACATATGAATTTATATGGGCAAATTTTCAAAAGGGTATGAGTATCTACCCTTTTTATATACATATTCTATTTATGTTACTTGCAATATTTTTTGCAATACTTTTTCATGAACTTGGTCATTTCATAACTTTTAAAAAATTAGGTATTGATGTTAAAGCAATGTATGTACTTTGTTTCGGTATTGTAAAAATAAATGGAAAATGGAAATTAAAGTTTATTCCAAAGTTCTTACTTTTATTAGGTGGTATCGTAATACCTGATAAAATTCAAATTAGAAATGAAGCTAAAGAAGAAGAAATTATTGATAAGTTTAAAAAAGTCTTAATTGCAGGTCCGAATACATCAATCATTTATGGTAGCACCATTTTAATTATGTTCTTAGGATTCTTTTTCACACCTTTTTATGCATTGAATGGATTCTTATTCAGTTTTAATTTATTAACACTCCTCATGACCATTCTTGCAGTACTTTCTAGTAAAGTTTCAAATGGTGGTATTTACGGAGATTATGCAGCTATAAATGCATTTAATAATGATCAAATGTTTAGAATGGTATATCTATTACAATTGGTAACACTAATTGAAAGAGATGAAGAAAGTCTAGAGTATCTATGGAAGAAAGTGATTCATTTACTTTCTATGCATTCACAATATCGAAATAGACTATATTTAAACTTGGTTGCGCATTATATGCAAGAAATCACATTTGAACAAAAAATCGGATGTGTCACCATTGAAAACAAACTGAAGAATTTAGAGAACAAATTCGGTAATTCAGAAGATAGTTTTATGTTGTATCATTTCTATATTTACTATAATCAAGCATTAGGTAACTTTGATAAAGTGGAAGAATTACTGAATAAAATTCCGGAAAAGAATTTTAAAGTTGATAAAAAAGTTGCTGAGTATTATGAAAGATTAACAAATCATTTACTTAAAAAGAAAGACGAAAGTGCATATTTGAATGATCCGAAAAACAATTACTCAAGTTCAGTAAATTGGTTATATGCACCACTTGAATTAAAAAATCATTTAGATGATATAAAGTGATTAAAATTAAATTGTTTATTTCATAATTTAAATTTAATTTCAAAAGACAGACTTTTCATGGATAACTTTGTTATAATATGAAAAGTATAAAAAAAGATTGGAGTTTGCATCATGTTGATTTTTGCTGTGATTTTATTTGTAATCACGTATATCTTATTCTTTGTGTTCTCTAACCATAAACATTTAATTGCACTTGGTTCTGCACTCTTATTTGTTTTAGTGGGAACAATGCCTATAGAAGGTATTTTAGCTGCTGTTGACTGGAATATTATCCTAATGTTATTTGGGATTATGGGAGTTGTCAATTTATTTATTGAATCTGGCATGCCTACTTTAATTGCTGATAAATTGATTGAAAAATCTAAAAATTTTAAGTGGACAATTATTTACTTAGCAATGTTTGCAGGATTAGTATCAGCATTTGTTGATAATGTTGCAACGGTTGTCATTATTGCACCGATTGCGATTATGATTTGTAAAAAATTAAATGTCTCACCCGTTGCACCAGTAATTGCAATTGCACTTTCATCAAATCTAGAAGGTGCAGCAACTTTAGTTGGTGATACTACAGCTATCATTTTAGGTAGTGCATTAAATATGACATTCTTTGATTTCTTTTGGTATTTAGAACGTCCAGGGTTATTTTTTATCATTCAAATTGCACTTGTTGCGTTTACCGCAGTTTTATATTATCTATTTAGAAAACAAAATGAACCAATTGATATTAGTTTAAATGGCGATAAAGTCAAAGTGAAAACTTTCTTTCCAACAGTCTTACTTGGAGCAATCATCGTTTCGCTTGTGATTTCATCATTTATTCAAAGCGATTTTGCTTTATTAAACGGACTAATTTGTGTTGCCTGGTTCTTAGTTGGTTTAATCTATCAATCAATTAGAGATAAATCAGTAAGAGAAGTGATCCCTCACATCAAAGAAATTGATTATCAAACACTTTTAATTTTGATTGGTTTATTCATTATTATTGAAAGTATCGGATATGCTGGTGTGATTGATGCAATTGGTCAATTCTTTGTCAGTGTTTCTAGTGGAAATCTATTCTTGTTATATACATTAATTGTCTTTATTTCAGTAATTGTTTCAGCATTTATTGATAACATTCCATATGTTGCAACCATGTTACCGATTATTGCTGTTGTATCAACTGCACTTGGTGTAGATCCAACTGTTCTATACTTTGGTTTATTAAGTGGAGCAACACTTGGAGGTAACTTCACACCAATCGGTGCATCGGCAAACATTGCTGCATTAGGTATATTAAAAAAAGAAGGTTATACAGTATCACTTAAAACCTATCTTAAACTTTCTGTACCAACAACAATTGTTACAGTCTTAACAGGTTATGTTCTGATTTGGTTAACGTTCGGTTTATAATAATTTTTTGAAAGTCTCATAATTTGAGGCTTTCTTTTTTTATTTTATAATTAAGTATTGAGGTGCATTATGATATATGTGTGTTTATTAAGAGGCATTAATGTTGGTGGTAAAAATAAAGTTGAAATGAAAAAATTAAAATCTGAGATGTTAACTAACGGATTTCAAAATGTTGTGACCTATATTAACTCGGGTAATATTATTTTTGAAAGTGAAGAAACAGATATTTTAAAACTCCAAGGTCAAATTCATGATCTTATAATAAATGTCTTTGATGTCGACAGTAAAACACTTGTTATTTCAAAAGAGCAATTTGTTGAAGTCGCAGAAATGATTCCACCACACTTTAAAAATGATGATGAATTTAAAGCAGATGTTTTGTTTTATTATCAGGATATGACGCAAGAATTAATAGATACAATTCCGATGAAAGAAGGCGTTGATGAAGCGATTTACCTTAAAAATGCAATGATCGTTGGAGTGAGTAGGAAGAACCAACCTAAAAGTGGTTTAATCAAAATCGTAGGAACAAAAGTTTATATGCATCTTACAATTAGAAATGTAAATACAGTAAGAAAGATTAAAGAGTTACTTTGATATGTAAAATAAATGAGTTAATGATAATTTTTTGATAAGATAAAAACTATCACTTAAGAGGAGAATTATATGGACAACTGGAAAAAACAGGTAACGACCTTTCTAATTAGCCAAGTCGTTTCTCTGATGGGATCAATGCTCGTAATGTATACAATCATGTGGTATGTTACATTAGGCACTCAATCAGGAAGTATGATGACAATCATGGTTTTATGTTCATTTATACCTGCATTAATATTTGCACCATTCGCTGGTGTTTGGGCAGATAGACTCAATAGAAAAGCATTAATGATTGTTGCAGATTTAGGCATTGCTGCAGTCACGTTAGTGATCGCTATTCTATTTATGTTTGGTATTAGAGATTTATGGATTATCTTTGTGGTATCTGTTATACGCTCTATTGGACAAGCAGTCCATTCACCTGCAGTATCTGCAGTCTATCCACAAATTGTTCCAGAAGATAAACTTTTAAAGGTACAAAGTATCAATCAAAGTATTCAATCTTCATCAATGGTATTAATGCCAATGCTTGCAGGTCTTTTATTTGCGACAGTGCCAATTGAATACATTTTATTGGTTGATGTTGTTACCGCTGCAATTGCTGTCTTTATCTTAGTGACATATGTTAAGATTCCAAAACATAAAGCAGAACTTGAAAATGTCAAAATTGAATATATGAAAGATATTAAGAGTGGAATCAAATATGCATTTAACCATAAATTTGTTTTAAGTCTTTTAATCTTTGGTGCACTATTCATGTTCTTAGTTGCTGCACCGTCATTCTTGACCTATCTACAAGTTGCAAGAGTATTTGGTGCAGAAGAATGGCGATTAGCTGTTCTTGAAACACTATTTGGATTAGGTATGGTGTTAGGATCTTTATTCATTACCTTTTGGGGTGGTTTTAAAAACAGATTAAAGACATTCTTTATGGCATATGCTGTGATTGGGATAGGAACCGCACTTCTAGGTATTCCATTTGACTTTTGGTTCTACATTGGAGCATGGTCATTAATTGGTTTCTTTATTTCAATTTCAAATCCAATCCTACCTACATTAATTCAAGAAAAAGTTGAACCTGAATACTTAGGTAGAGTGTTCTCTGTCTTTGGATTGATCTCACAAACATCAATGCCACTTGGTATGTTACTTTTTGGTCCACTGTCAGATTTTACTGATGTTTCATTAATCATATTGATTGCAGGTATTTGTATGATATTACTCGCTCTCTTCCCATATACACGTAAGAAATTAATGGCTGAAGGATTACCTAAAGTTAAACCACAAGAATTAGAAATCACACAAGAATAAAAATTATAAAAACTAAAAAATGTAAAAATAGACCAGAACAGAAAAATATTCTGGTTTTTAATTAAAAAGAAACGCCGCTATTTCTAGCGACGTTAAGGGTGTACTGTAAATGGTGCCCCCAGCGAGAATCGAACTTGCAATTCATCCTTACCATGGATGCGGTTTGCCACTAACCTATGGGGGCCTTTGAAGCGTGCAAAATGATTATATCAAAGACTTTATTAAAAATAAAGCCCTAATTTTTTAGATTCTAATTTACTTACTTTAACATTATTGAAGTAGAATCTCAAAAATTCCTTATATTGTCTATTTAAAGCCAATAAATTAGTTTTTTTGGATGTTATTTTGAAATAAAATTTTTTGTAAATGTTTTTTGTTGTTATTTGTATAAATACCGTGTATAATGATTGTAGGTGAAAACCAAAAGAATTAGTCTGGACGAGAGTTTGGATACGAAGAAGGAGTAACGCATTTAATGAAGGGTACTGTTAAATGGTTCGACGCAGGTAAAGGCTACGGCTTTATCACTGCTGAAAACGGTAAAGATGTATTTGTTCACTATTCAGCAATCAAAGCTGATGGCTACAAATCATTAGCAGAAGGCGATGCGGTTGAATTTGAAATCAAATCAAGCGACCGTGGCGATCAAGCTGCAAGCGTATTAAAAGTTTAATTCGCTAATTGAAATAAGAGGTTTATTCGTAAACCTCTTTTTTTTACAAAAAGTTTGCTATAATGAAGTCAAAAGGGGCGATAACAATGAATCATGATCTCTTGGAAGTAGATAGATTACATTTTAATGAATTGCGTGAATCAGTAGGCGAAGAAAAGTTTAATCGTTTACTAAACGAATTTGTTAAAAAGTTTGTCTATGAATCCATTACAATTGACGGGAAAAATGCTTTATCTTTTGAAGATTGTTCTAATCTCTTAGAAAAGAAAGTAATTGTGACATCTCTGCCTGAACGTGAACAAAAAGAAGCGTTAAATTATCTAAACGCATTCTCACATGTGTTTAAACTGTGTGTTTCAAGAAGAAGACTTGACGAAGAAATATTAAAAGACTTACATGAAATGTTAGTTGAAGGTATTTTTGTTGGAGGTCATTACAGAAAAGTAAATATTCAATTACCTGGTTCAATGCATCAACCACCAGATTATGTAAAAGTTTACGATCGAATGGCTAAATTCTTTTATGACCTTGAACATTTTAAAGGTACTGCACTTCAAAAAGGTGCATTTGCACATGCAACGATCTTTAAAATATATCCATTCTTAGAAGGTAATGGACGACTTGCAAGACTCGTTTTAAATTACATTCTAATCTTTGATGGGTATATGCCATTCTCAATTCCTGTTGATCAAAAAGATCTTTATTTACAACATTTAGACACCTTCAAAGTAGAGAAGGATATCTCACCATTTGTAAACTACATTTACACACTTTTACTTGATTCTTACGAAAAATATATTGATTATCTTGAAAACTAAAAAATCCTTAACTGGATTTTTTTATTATGTTATAATAAGTTAGGTGATTAAAATGGCATTAATGATTGGTAAGATCAATACCTTAAAAGTTGATCGTAAAACAGATATCGCATACAGTTTAAAGGATGAGAAAGGTGAAGAAGTCTTTCTTCATGTCAATGAATCCGGACGCGAAGAATTAAAGAAAGGCAGCTTAGTTGAGGCTTTTTTATACTATGATGCGAAAGGTAGACTTGCAGCAACATTAAGCAGACCAAAAATCACTGTTGGAGACCCCGGTGAGTTAGAGGTTGTTTCAGTTAGCCCTAATTTAGGTGTGTTTCTTGATTTAGGTATTTCAAAAGATGTACTTTTATCTAAGGATGATTTACCTAAAGATGAATCTTTATGGCCACAAGTTGGTGATAAAGTTTATGTTGACTTAAAAATTAAAACTAGAATGACAGCAAGACTTGTTCCGCCACAAGAATTCCGTGTGGTATTAGGCAACCTTGAAATTGGTGAAGAAATTGAAGGTTTTGTGCAAGGTATTGGTAATATTGGATACTTTATACTAACTGCGCCAGGTAACATTATTTTAGTTAAAAAATCAAACACAAGACATTCATATCGCTTAGGGGAACCAGTTTCTGTTAAAGTAACTTATGAAACTAAACAAGGTTATGAAGGTAGTTTAAGTAAATTTAAAGAAGAAGTGCGTTTAGATGATTCGAATATGATTTTAGAATATTTAGAATCACATGGTGGGGTTATGCCTTATACTGCTGATACTGAAAGTGAACTCGTTGTAGAAACTTTTGGTTTATCTAGAAAAGCATTTAAACGTGCACTTGGCTTATTATATAAAAAACGCAAAATTAATTTTAAAGACGGAAAGACATATTTGGTGAAAGAAAATGAGTAAAGACAAGAAATTAGTTGAAAGCATTACATCTCGCGACGTTGATTTCTCCCAATGGTATACAGACCTTTGTTTAAAAGCAGAATTAATGGATTATTCAGATGCAAAAGGCTTTATTATTTATCGCCCACTCGGTTATGCAATTTGGGAAAACATTCAAAGTTACTTAGATAAAAAATTCAAACAAACTGGACATCAAAATGTTTACATGCCGATGTTAATTCCAGAATCATTATTCAAAATTGAAAAAGAACACGTTGAAGGTTTCGCACCTGAAGTTGCCATGGTTACAACAACCGGTGTTGAAGATCTTGCTGAAAGATTATTGATTAGACCAACATCTGAAGTACTATTTGGTACACACTATGCGAAGATTGTTAAATCACATAGAGATTTACCAAAACTTTACAATCAATGGTGTTCAGTTGTTCGTTGGGAAAAGACAACACGTCCATTCTTAAGAGGTAAAGAATTCTTATGGCAAGAAGGACATACAGTCCATTCAACTGCTGAAGAAGCTAAAGCTGAAACATTAAAAATGTTAGATATCTATGAAAAATTAGGTAAAGAGCTTTTAGCAATTCCATTTGTTACAGGTAGAAAAACTGAAAAAGAAAAATTTGCTGGTGCTCTTGAAACTTATTCAATTGAAGCATTAATGCATGATGGACAAGCTTTACAATCAGGTACATCACACTATTTTGGTCAAGAATTTGCTAAAGCATTTGGCATTAAGTTTACAAATACCAACAATGAATTGGAACTTGCTTACCAAACTTCATGGGGTGTATCAACAAGATTAATCGGTGCAGTCATTATGGTTCATGGTGATGATGAAGGTTTAGTCTTACCACCATACCTTGCTCCAACTCAAGTCGTAATTATTCCTATTGCAGCAAATGAAGAAGTTACCGCCACTGCTAATAAATTGAAAGCAGATTTAGAAGCGCGCGGTATCAGAGTTTCACTTGATGATTCTAAGAAGTCACCAGGTTGGAAATTTGCTGAGTATGAAATGAAAGGTGTACCACTTCGTATTGAAGTTGGCCCACGTGACCTAGAACAAGGTAATGTTCAAGTTGTCTTCCGTCATACAAGAGAAAAATCATTACTTGCAGTAGAAGATGTATTAGAATTTGTAGAACCAGCGATGGCTAAGATGCATGAAGAAATGTATCAAAATGCAGTTAAGCATGTAGAATCACACACCTTTACTGCTAAATCATATGATGAATTTAAATCATATTTAAAACAAGGGGGCTACATTAAAATGTCAGTATCTGGTCAAGATGCTGAAATTCAAATCAAAGCAGAAACCGGTGCAACTGCACGTGTTATTGTCAATGAACCACTTGTTACAGAGACTTGTCCAGTGACAGGTAACCCTGCAACTACAACAATTCTTTTTGCAAGAGCATATTAATTTAAATAAAATAGACTGTTCATTTTATCAAAGTGAGCAGTCTTTTATTTTAGTATGAGAAAGTTAGAATTTGAATTAATTATAAAGGTGAAAGAATCAAAAAAGTAGATTTCTAATCTATTTTGGTTTCTAAATCTTTTAAGTTCTTTTTGCGTTTTGGTTCTGGAACCGGATCGTATTTTGGTTTGAATAAAGGATTGCAAGTTAGGATACGTCTAGTCGTTAAAAAAGAAGCATAAACAAAGTTATGTTTTTCGTAAGCTTCAATGGCGTAATTGCTACAAGTTGGATTGTGTCGGCACTTGTGCATTTTACCACCTGATAAATTTTTTTGGTACCAACGAATGGCTTTGATAGCTAATTTTTTCATACAACTTATTATACAACTTATGTTTTTAAAAAAGTAAATAACATAATTATTTACCTCGCTAAAACATTAGTTATCTTATCACTTACTTCAAAAATAAATGTATGTTATAATAAAAGTACAATGTAAACGCATACAATTAAGGAGGACTTATGAAGGACTATAGAACGGATGCCCTTCGAAACATCGCACTTCTCGGACACCAAGGTAGTGGTAAAACTACACTTGTCGAAAGTCTACTCTATGTTTCGGGGGTAATTAGTAAAAAAGGAGAAGTCGAAAAGAAGAATACCAAGTCTGATTTTTTATCTGAAGAACAGGCTAAGGGATCTTCTATGCAAACATCTTTAATACCTGTAGAATTCAATGACTGCAAACTTAACTTCTTAGATGTGCCTGGTAACGATGAACTCATCGGTGAGCTCTATCATGCACTCGAAGTTGTTAAAGGTGCAGTCATTTTAATTGATGCAACCAAAGGGGTTGAAGTAGGTACTGAAATGGTATGGGCTGAAATTAGAAAACACCACATTCCAGCAGTATTATTCATCAATAAGATGGATAAAGAAAATATTAACTACGAAAACTTACTTGAAGATATTCGCCAAAAATTAGGTAAACGTGCAGTTCCATTTACTTATCCAATTGGACGAAAAGAAGATTTTGAAGGATTCGTTAACGTTGTCGAAATGAAAGCAAGAATCTATGATGGTGAAAAATGCGTCGATGCTGAAATTTGGGAAGAAAAAATGCCTAAAGTGAATGCACTTCGTGAAATGATCATGGAATCTGTTGCTGAAACCTCAGAAGAATTACTAGATAAATATTTAGGTGGTGAAGAAATTTCACTTGATGAAGTGAAAGGTGCACTTCATAATTCAATTATTAATGGTGAATTAACACCAGTATTAGTCGGATCTTCACTTAAGAATATTGGTATGGAAACCATGCTTAAGATGTTAATTGACTTTTCACCATCACCAGATGAATTAAAAGAATTAGAAGCTACGAATCTTCAAACCTCACAAAAAGTATCAATTAAAACAGTAAGTGAAGCACCATTTAGTGGGTTCATTTTTAAAGTCATGGTTGACCCATTCATTGGCACACTTTCATTTATCAAAATCAATTCAGGTACTTTAAAGAATGGCGATGAAGTTTATCATTCTGGCAGTGACTCTGTGATTAAAATCAATGGTTTGATGACTTTACTTGGTAAAGATCAAATTCCAGTTGAAAAAGCCAATGCCGGTGATATTGTTGTCTTAACTAAAGTTGAACAATTTAGAACAGATGATACAATTTCTGATCCTAAAAATCGAATTGTATTTGATAAAGTACCAATGCCAACACCTGTCATCTATAAGGCAATTATTCCACATAATGAAAAAGACGAAGATAAAATTTCAATGGCTTTAACTAAGTTAAACATTGAAGATCCTACTTTTGATATCCAAAGAAATAAAGAAACAGGCCAACTTTTAATTGGTGGATATGGTTTATCTCATATCGGATATATTGTTGAAAGAATGAAAAACATGTATAAAGTTGGTATCGATTATGAGGATCAAAAGATCGTTTACAGAGAAACCATTAAACGTAAAGGTGAAGGTGAAGGTAAACATAAAAAACAATCTGGTGGAGCAGGCCAATTTGGTCATGTTTATATTAGATTTGAACCAACTGAACAAGATTTTGAGTTTGGATCTGAAGTTGTTGGTGGTGCAGTTCCTAAAGGTTATTTCCCAGCAGTTGAAAAAGGTTTATTAAAATCTTTTGAGAAAGGTCCTTTAGCAGGGTTCCCTGTTATTAAGGTTAAAGCAACCTTATTTGATGGTTCTTATCATGATGTTGATAGTAATGAAATTTCATTCGTACTCGCTGCTGATCTTGCATGGAAAGCAGCATTAGAAAAAGTTCAACCAACGATTTTAGAACCGATTCTTAAATTAACAATTAAAGTAAAAGAAGCTTATGTTGGAGATGTCATGGGGGATATGAACAAACGCCGTGGACGTATCCTAGGTATGGACCAACAAGATGGTTACACAATTATTACTGCTGAAGCACCTGAAGCTGAGGTTGTTTCATATTCAATTGATCTAAAAGCAATGACCCAAGGTTCTGGTAGATTTGAACGTGAATTCATTCGTTATGATGAAGTACCTGCTCAAATTATTCCAAAAATAGTCGAACAATATAAAAAGTAAAATGAAGTAAAAAAAGATACTATTGTATAGGTGATCTTATGCAATGTATTTTATGTGGTAAAGAACTAACAATTCAAAGAAGTTTCATTAATTTAGAACGAAAAATTGATTTTAAAATATGTCATACCTGTTTTCAAAGTAAGATGAATTATTATCCGTACTTTGTTATCCCTGTCAATGGTGGTTTACTACATGTATTCGAATTATTGCATGAAAATATCGAACCTATTGATAGCACTTTAGAATATTTTAGACCATTTTATCAGGCATATTTTAAATTAAGTGGTAAGATAGATGCAATTTATATAGAATATCTTACACCTAAATGGATTGAACTTTTTGACAAATTAAATATTGGTCATCTCATTATATTTACAAATATTTGTAAGGAGGAATAAAATATGAGATACGAGATTATTGGAAAAAACGGATTTCAACCGACGGAATCAATTAACGCCTACATTGAGAAGAGATTGAATAAAATTATTAGTCTATTCGATGCACGTTCAATTGATAACGTCAGAGTCGTCTTAAGTGTGTATAAAACCTTTTCGAAAGTTGAAGTCACGATCCCTGCGCCTTACGTTCTTTTAAGAAGTGAAGTCAAAGATCCTGATATGTATGCAGCAATCGATAAATCTGTTGATAAACTTTCACAACAAATTAGAAAGCATAAAACGAAAATTCGTCATCACTTTGAAAAAGGTGGTAAGAACCCAGCATTTAGTAAAGAATTTGATGCTGAAGCAATGGATAAAGAAGTTAAGGCTTCAAGTCTCGTAAAACAAAAGAAGTTTGCTATTAAACCAATGAGTGTTGATGATGCAATTGCTCAAATGGAATTATCTGGCCATGACTTCTTCATCTTCCTTGATTTAGAAACATTTGATCCACAAATTGTGTATCGCAGAGAAGACGGGGATTATGCAGTCATTCATGCAACCCCAGAAGTAACTAAACTAAAATAAACTTTGAAGGTGTATCTTTAAGATGCACCTTTTTTCTCTTTTCAATTTAAATCATCAAAAGCACAGCAATGTGCTTTTTACTATTGTGATGTAAAATTAAGTTAGTAAACACTTATATTTGATTATCATCAAATAATGAGTTATCATGTTTATAATTCAAAGTAACAAGGGGATTACATGCAGCGAACCGATTTTGGTATTAAAAACTCACGCATTTGGCATTTATGTAGCCAAGATATAGAAACAAATAAATCAATTACACTAGATAATTGGACACGTTATCGAGGTGAATTCCGTGAGATATACTATTTGAATGATATAAAAAAATTTTTAGAAGTGGATCATTTTAATCACACTTTTAGGTTCTTTAGTGCTGGAGTCCGTAAAAATAATAAAGATGATTTTAGACGATTTTTTAGAGATTATCTAGGTTATCGTGAAATAGATATGTAGGTGATGATATGGAACAACACGAAAAAGAAATGTATATGAAACGTGCAATAGAACTTGCATATAAAGGTGAAGGATTTGTTAATCCAAATCCTTTAGTTGGTGCAGTCATTGTTAAAGATGGCAGAATCATAGGTGAAGGTTATCATCAAAGATTTGGTGAATCACATGCAGAGGTGAATGCATTTCTAAATGCAACTGAAGATGTTACTGGTGCAACGATTTTTGTAACATTAGAACCATGTAGTCACTTTGGTAAACAACCACCATGTGTGCATGCAATTATTGATAAAAAAATTAAAAAAGTCATCGTTGGAATGCTTGATCCAAATCCAGTAGTTTACATGAATGGCATTAAAAAACTTCAAGCTGCTGGCATTGAAGTTGAATACAATTTTATGGCTGATGAAATTAAAAGGGTAAATGAAATTTTTATCAAATATATTACAACAAGAAGACCATTTGTTGCAATGAAATATGCAATGACATTAGATGGTAAACTTGCAACTAAAGATTTTGATTCAAAATGGATCACAAATGAAGCAGCAAGACATCATGTGCATGAGTTAAGAGCTCGATATATGGCAATTTTAGCAGGTGTAAATACAATTATTAAAGATGATGCAAGTTTAAATGTTAGATTAGAACGTGATGCAAAACAACCGATTAGAATCATACTTGACCCTAATCTTGAAATTCCGAAAGAAAGTTTTGTTGTAAAGACTGCAAACGAACAACCAACTTGGGTGGTTTCAGAAAAGTTTGATCAAACTTTAGTTGACTTAGGTGTAAGAATTATCAAGATGGATAAAATAGATTTAAGACAATTATTAATTAATCTTGGTGATGAAGGTGTTGACTCAATTTTTGTTGAAGGTGGAGCTTATACCCATGGAACATTCTTAGACGAAGGATTAGTTGATAAAGTTTATGCATATATTTCACCAAAATTAATTGGTGGTAGAAATGCGCTGACACCAGTTTCAGGTGAAGGTGTATCTTTGATGAAAAATGCACATTTACTTGAAGATATTAGAATGCAGTTCTTCGATCAAGATATCTTAATCGAAGGATTAGTTAAGAAGGACAACAATGAAATATAAAACAATTGTATTTGACTATGATGGTACATTACATGAAAGTATTCATATATACTATCCTGCTTTTATGAAAGTATATGAAGAACTTGTTGAAGCAGGTCATCAACCAAAAAGAGATTGGAAAGTTAATGAAGTCACTTCATTTCTTGGAATGAATCCTAAAGAAATGTGGGCATCGTTTATACCAGCATTATCTGAAGATGTCATAAAAGTTGCATCAGCTAGAGTTGGTGAAGAGATGCGAGCAAGAATTCTAAAAGGAGATGCAAAACTCTATCCGAACTCTATTGAAGTTTTAGAATATTTAAAAAAAGAAGGTATCAAACTTGTATACCTTTCTAACTCTAAAACATATTACATGGAATTTCATAAAAAGAATTTTGGGTTAGATAAATACTTCGATTACTTTATGGTCAGTGAAATGTATGACTACATTCCCAAAGAAGACATTTTAAAAACTGTTTTGGATGATCTTCCAAAACCAATTCTAGTTGTTGGTGATAGAATACATGACATGAATGCTGGTATTCTTAATAATTTAGATACTTGTGGATGTTTATATGGTTATGGAAACCCTCAAGAATTCAAGGATGCAACCTATACAATCTCTGATATAAAAGATTTAATTGAGGTTATTAAGTAAAAAAAGTGCAGATTGCTCTGCACTTTTTCTTTGTAGAAATTATAATAATGCTTCAACAGCTTTCCAGTTTACAACATTGAAGAATGCTGCAACATAATCAGGACGTCTGTTTTGATAGTTTAGATAATAAGCATGTTCCCAAACATCTAAACCAAGCAGTGGTTTACCTTCTGCAAGTGGAGTATCTTGGTTTGGAGTAGAAGTAACAACTAATTTGTCACCAGCTAAAATTAACCAAGCCCAACCTGAACCGAAACGTGTCTTAGCTGCATTTGAGAAAGCTTCTTGGAACTTTTCAAATGAACCGAAATCACGGTCGATCATTTGTGCTAATTTACCAGATGGTTTAGCACCGTCATTTTTCTTTAATAATGGCCAGAAGAATGCGTGGTTGAAATGACCACCACCATTATTTCTAACTGCGCCTCTGATGTCTTCAGGGACTTTGTTTAAATCTTTTAATAATTCTACTAAATCATCCATTGTTTCAGCTTTTAATTCTGGATGTTTTTCAAGTGCTGCGTTTAAGTTTGTTACATAAGCAGCATGGTGTTTTCCGTGATGGATTTCCATTGTTTTAGCGTCAATGAATGGTTCTAATGCATCGTATGCATATGGTAATGCAGGTAATTGATATGCCATAATAGTTTCCTCCTATAAATTTAGTTCACCTTTATCTTACGATAAAAGTCAATATTTTACAAACCTTAAGCATTTTTTAAAAATGATTTAAGTTGTTCTTCATCAATGTCGATAAAGATGGTTTTTTCACCCTTCACCTTGACAAGAGAAGCTGGTTTTCCATTCATCTTCGAGACGTTTCTAAATTGAGTATATAAAACTGGGATTGATGAGGATTGTCGTAAAGATGAAAAGTATGCAGCAAGACTTGCAGCTTTTCTAATAATTGGTTCATTTAGACTTTCAGTTTTCACAAGTACATGTGAACCTGGCGCATCTTTGACATGGAACCAGAAGTCTTTTGCTGTTCCTAAGTCATTTATGATTTTTCCATTTTGAAGACTATTTTTACCAATGTAGTAAGTTGCATCCTGATCTCTAATTGTTAAAATCTCAACTTTATGTTTAGTTGGTCTGTTTGATTTTAAAGATTGTTTTAAATAACCATAAGGAATAAATAACTCTCTAAAATCATTCAGTTCATGTTTACTTGCAAGGTTTAATTCAGACATAAATGTATTAAAGATTTCTAATTGTCCGTAAACATTTTGAAGTTCATTTTCGATGAAATTTAATGCACGTTTAGCTTTTTGATAGTTCTTATAAAATCCTTGAGCATTTTGTGACAAACTCTTTTGATTATCGAGTTCTAAACCTTCAACATGTGAAAGTTTAGATGTTAAATCAAAACCAGATGCATAGATGAGATCCCCTTTATCTTTATCTGATAAATGAAGTTCAGCATCATGTTTTTGTTTAAGCAATTGGTCACGTTTCTTTTCTAGTTTCTTTAGCTGATTTTTAATAAAAGTAGTATATGGTAACTTATCATCTTTAGTTTCCATGATACGATTTTCTAAAGCTTCAGATAAAGAATCGAAAACTTTAGTCTCACCTTCAAAGAGATTGAAGAAGTAACTCTTATTTTCTTTTAATGAAAGTGTAGGTTCAATATTAATATCATAAGGTTTTACAGGATATTCTGCTAAGTATTTTGCTAGACGAAGCGATATACCTAAATATTTCTCTGAAATTTCTTTTGGTGTAAGTAATGGATTAAATTCATAAGTACTTGCATCTAATTTCTCGGTTTTGAAAAATTCATAGGTTGCATTTGGAACCATATGACGTCCATCTAATACAAACATTCTCTTATATAAATCAATAATCTTATTATCTTCTAAAAGGATTAAGTTAGAGTGACGACCCATTGCTTCGAAAATCAATGTTTTTTCTATTGGACCTAAAATGAAATCATACACAGTAAATTTAAAAATAAGCACACGATCAGATGAGAATTGTGTGATTTCTTTTAGAATACCACCAGTTAAATGTTTCTTTAAACTATTTAAAAAATTTGAAGTGTCTACCTTATCAACTGGTTTATTTGATAGATATACCGAAGTGAAGTTTGCAGTTAAGTTGAAAGTTAAGTAATGTCTTTGCTTTTCTTTGTATAATTGCATGACAAAATAGAGCCCTGAAGCCCAAACTTGCTCAACTCTTGCATTTAAAATTTCTTTTTCTATTTCATTTTTGATATGATGTAAATAAATTCCGTCTAATGCCATAATGTTACCTCATTAATACTATATCATGAAAGTTACTGAAACTATTTACATTGATTTTATTATTAGATATAATAAATTAAGCGAGAGTTAGGAGAAGCAAATGAAATTAAACCAACGTGGGTTACTCATCGTCATATCAGGTCCATCTGGTGTCGGTAAAGGAACAGTTCGCCGAGCACTTTTCAACATGACTAACCATAATCTTGTATACTCAGTTTCAATGACAACAAGACCACCAAGAGAAGGTGAAGTTGATGGACGCGATTATTATTTCGTTGACCGTGAATCTTTCGAACAGAGTATTAAAGAAAAACGTTTCTTAGAGTGGGCTGAATTTGTTGGAAACTATTATGGTACACCAATTGATAAAGTTGAAGAGATGTTAAACAAAGGTAAAGAAGTTGTTCTTGAAATTGAAGTTGAAGGTGCACTTCAAGTTCGTGAAAGAATGAAAGATGCTGTCTTTATATTCTTAGTTCCACCAAGCAAGAAAGCACTTTATGATCGCTTAGTTGAACGTGGAACCGAAAATAAAGAATTAATTGATAAGAGATTCCAAAAAGCAGAAAAAGAATTTAAACTGGCTTATAAATACGATTATATTGTAGTTAATGACGATGTAAACAATGCTGCTGATCGTATTATGGCAATCATTCGTGCGGAACACGCAAGAACTGAACGCACAATTCATAATTACCTAAAGATGTTAGAGGAGTGATGATTTTATGAAATCAAACAAAGAAGGATTACGTTATCCATCTATCGATGCATTACTTAGCAAAATTGATTCTAAATATAAATTAGTTTATGCTGCAAGTAAAGTTGCACACATTATTGAATCAGAAAGATTAGACATCAAAGATGCTAAAAGTGTTACAACTGTTGGTAAGGCACTAGAAGAAATCATTAATGGTAGAGTTAAAATCACGTTCGAAGAATGAACGTGATTTTTTTTAGAGTTATTATTGTATAATAAATTTAGGTGATTTAATGAAGGAAAAGCTCGCATTACTACCAACTGAACCAGGCTGTTACATGATGTTAAATGAAGCAGGTGATGTAATTTATGTTGGTAAAGCTAAAAACTTAAAAAACCGCGTGAAGTCGTATTTCACTGGTTCGCATAATGCGAAAACTCAAAAGTTAGTCTCTGAAATCAGAGATTTTAATTATGTCGTAACGAATTCTGAAACTGAAAGTTTACTCTTAGAATTTAACCTTATTAAAAAACATGCACCAATTTATAATATTCGTTTAATTGATGATAAAAGTTATCCATATATCGAAATCACTAATGAAAAAGACCCAATGCTCGTTGTATCTCGTTATCAATCCGTTGATAAAGATAGAAAGTTATTTGGTCCTTTTCCAAATGCATATTCTGCAAAAGAAACAGTTAAGTTACTTCAAAAACTTTATCCATTAAGACGTTGTAATCCAATTGGTAAAAAACCATGTATGTATTATCATTTAGGTTTATGTTTGGGTCCGTGTGCACATGAGCATGTGGATTATCAACCAAACATCAAGAGGATTACACAGTTTTTAAAAGGTGATACCAAAGAAGTTTTAGATGAACTTAAAGAAAGAATGAAGGCATCATCTGAAGCACTTGAATTTGAAAAAGCTTTAGAATATCGTGATATGATTCGTGCAGTTGAAGCAACAACTGAAAAACAAATTGTCTCATTAAATGATTATAAAGATAGAGATTTTATTTCTTTTGCAGCAAATGAAGATGATCTTGCAATTCATATTTTAATGATGCGTCAAGGTAGAATTTTTGATTCTCATCAGCAAGTCTTATCTTTTATGGATGATCCTAAAGAAACATTCTTATCGTATCTTAAGAGTTATTATGAAAGATTCTTACTACCTGATGAACTTGTTTTTGACCAACAAATTGATATTGAAAGTTTAAAAGTTTATTTTGGTCAAAAAGTAACTGTTCCAAAAATTGGTGATAAGAAAAAGTTAATTGATTTAGCACATAAGAACGCTATAGAAGACTTAACTCATTACTTTAAACTTTATAGATTAAAGTCTGAAAAAATGAATGAACAGATGGAAAGTTTATCGAATGTCGTAGGTAGAACTGTTAATTATATCGAAGTGTTTGATAATGCGCATCTATTTGGTACAGCACCGATCAGTGGTATGATTGTTTGGAAAGATAATCATTTTGAACGTAAGATGTATCGTAAGTTTCATTTAAAGACTTCAACCAATGATGATTATCAATCGATGAAGGAAGTCTTATATCGCAGATTCCAAAGACTTCTAATTGAAAAACAACGTTTACCTGATTTAGTCTGTGTTGATGGTGGAAAACCACAAGTTTCTGCTGCAACAGAGGTCTTATCCGAACTCAGTTTAGATGTACCAATTCTCGGTTTAAAGAAAAATAAATTCCACCAATTAGAAGGTTATGTTTTTAATGGTGAAGTGACATTACTGGATAAAAAAGATGTATTATTTCAGTTCTTAGGCAAACTTTCAGAAGAAGTCCATAGATTTACGATTACTTTCCACCAAGATACAAAAAATAGAAAAGACTACACTTCAGTCTTAGATTCAATTCCAGGTCTAGGACCAACAAGAAAGAAAAAACTACTGACACAATTTAAATCCATTGATGAAATAAAAGGTGCATCTGTGGAAGCACTGCGCGAAATAGGTTTACCTGATAAAGTCATCAAAGCCATCAAGGAAGGACTTTCATGAAAACATTTATCCATGACATTGATGAAAAGAAAAAGTTATTCTACTGTATTATTAACAGAAAAAAAGAAGCATTTTATTTATCAAATAGACTTGCAAAAACTTTCTTTCCAATATTAAAAGTGAATCAACTTGTTGATTTTGAAGTAAAAGATTTACAAGTAAGAAAATTTGAAGGGCATCCGATGAAGGTGTACCCTGTTTCATACTTTAAAGAAATCATTAATTTAAAACCTAAACGTGTTTTATATGATCTTGAACAACTTCGAAAAGATATGAAGAAAGTTTTAAAGAAATATAAGTATTTTTTATTCTTGGATCTTGAAATGAGCATGCCAGGATATGGACCTGAAAAATTTATTCCAGAAATTATTCAAGCTGGTTATGTACTTTCTAATAAAGCAGGTGATGTATTAGTGGATGAAGGTTATTATATTCGTCCAAAACATGACTCAGCAATCAACAAAAGAACGATTAAGTTTTTAAAATTGGATGAAGAACATTTCTTTAATACAGCTAAAACGTATAAATATTTTTATGAAGGATTAAAAGAAATAGTATCAAAATTTAAGCCTCAAATTGTTGTTTGGGGTAAAAATGATATTCAAGCTTTAAATTTTTCATATGAAATTAATCATATGCAACCTTTAACTAAAGAAAATATGTTCATTGATTTACTTAAACTGCATAAAGACTATTTCAATTTACAGAACGATTTAGGTTTATTTGATGCATATAAACAATATTACTTAACTGATCTTGAAGACCAGTCACATGATGCTAGAACAGACGCGATTATTACAAAAGATGTGTTTGATGCTTTTATCTCACAAATGAAATAACTCCAGTAAGGAGTTTTTTTATGGCTTTAAGGAGCCAAATATGAAAGGTTTATCTCTTGCTTATAATGATCTTTATTGGAAGCGAAATAAAGGTAAAAATAGATTAAAAAAAAGACTTCCTACTTAGTGAAGTCTTATGATTTATATATGCATGAAGATTGGAATAATCATTGGTTTACGTAAAGTTAGATCATAAATCTTATCTGTTAATAAATCAATGATTGTTTGTTTAAGGGTAGCTTCCATGTATTTTTTCTTGTTTAGTTCCTTAAGTACTAATTGTTTAACTTCATTTGCAAGACTTTGGGTTAGTTCCTCATTTCCTTTCATATAAATGAAACCACGAGAAATCACTGTTGGGTCATTGACTAAAGTTTTCTTTTCTTCGTCAATTGTTAAGACAACTGAGAATAAACCTTCTTCAGAAAGTATTTTTCTTTCTCTTAAGACAGAAGAACCGATGTTTCCAATGCCAGTACCATCAATATAGACATCTGCAGCTTGAACTCTACCTGCATGTCTTAAAGTGTCTTTTGTTAGACCTGCAACATCACCATTATCCATGATAAGTACATTTTCTGAAGGTACACCACATTCAACAGCAAGTGCTTTATGGTGTTTTAACATTCGATGTTCACCATGCATTGGAATGAAGAACTTAGGTTTGATTAAAGTTAACATAAGTTTTAAGTCTGGTGCAGAACCGTGACCTGAAGTATGGGTATCGGTAATTGGACCGTGTGTAATGACGTTGACATCATTTCTAAATAAAAGATTAATTGTTTTATTAATTGGATCTTGATTACCAGGGATTGGACTTGATGAGAAGATGACAGTGTCACCTTTCACAGTTTTAATTTGTCTATGAGATCCATTAGCAATTCTAGATAGTGCTGCAAGTGGTTCACCTTGAGATCCAGTTACTAAAATACAAGTTGATTCTAAAGTGAATTTATTCAAATCCTCAGGTGTAATGATTGTACCTTTTTTAGCTTTAATATAACCAGATTGTTGACCTGCTTCAATTGCACGTTCCATAGAACGTCCAAAGACTGCAACTTTTCTTCCAGTTAATTCGGATGCCTCAATGATTTGTTGAATACGATAAAGGTTGGATGCAAATGTTGCAATGATAATTCTGCCTGGAATTCTCGTGAAGAGTTCATTGATTGATTTACCAACTTTAGACTCTGATTGAATCAAGTTTTCTTGTTCAGCATTGGTTGAGTCAGATAGCAGTAGTAAACAACCTTCACTGCCTAAACTTGCAAGTTTATCATATTCTGCATGCGGACCTACTGGTGTGTAGTCAATTTTAAAGTCACCTGTATGGAAAATTGGACCATGTTCAGTTCTAAAAACAATACCAAACATATCTGGAATTGAGTGATTTAGTCTGATAAATGAAATATCAACACCTTTAAAATTATAAGAATAATATGATTTATATTCTTCAATTTTTGGGATTGTAATATTTTTATGTTCAGCAAGTTTATATTCAATTAAGTCAACTGCGATACCGGATGCATAAATGCGAGGGATTTTAACTTGTCGTAATAAATATGGAATACCACCAATGTGGTCTTCATGTCCATGGGTTATAAATAAACCAACGATACGTTCTTCGTTTTCCTTTAAGTATTGATAGTCAGGAATGACATAATCGATACCTAAAAGTTCGTCATCTGGAAATAAAATTCCAGCATCGACGATAAATATTTGATCGTTTATTTCATAAACATATGTATTTTTTCCGACTTCGCCTAAACCACCTAACGCAAAAACTCCGATTTCGCCGGTTTGCAGCAATACATTCTTTGGCATAAAAATTCCTCGTATCGTATAAACTATATATTTATTATACATTAAAATTTGAAAATTCATAGTAATTTGTTTGTGTTACAATATGTATAGATAATGAGGTGTCTTATGAAAAGAGTATATGTCTTCGATGTTGATAATACGTTACGTTCAACAAAACAACAAAGAGTCTTACCACAAACAGTTAAACTTATTGAAACATTAAGAAAGAATAAAGACTACGTTTTAGTTCTAGCAACTGGCCGTGGACCTTCTAAGATGGATGTACTCGATGAATATAGACATCTTTTTGATTATTTAATCATGGTTAATGGTGCGGTAGTACTTAAAGGTGATGAAATTATTTACGAAGATCCGATTGATGACGATGACGTAAAAATGGTTATTGAAGATACTAAAGAACGTGGTATTTCAATGGGTATGGTCGGATTTGATAAAGAAGCAGTTTCATTATTTGATGAACATATTGAATATGCATTAAAAGGTTATACATCAATTAAACCACTTGTTGATCCTGAATTTTATAAAGAAAATCATGTTTACCAATTATGGGTATTCCATAAAGATCAAGAAGAATTGAGTAAGATTGCAAAATCATATCCACAGTTCAAACATTATTTTTGGCACTATGGTGGTGTTGATTTAGTGTATCCAAGAATATCTAAAGAAAATGCTGTTAAGATTGTTATGAAAAATTATGAAGGTTATGAACTTATTTGTGTCGGGGATGGCCAAAATGATTTAGAAATGATTAAACTTGCAGACCATGGTATTTTAATGGGTAACTCAAGATGGCAAGATGAAGCAAGTGATATCAAAAAGTTGATTGCTCCACATATTGAAGAAGACAAATTGTTTGATTTCTTCGAAGAAAATGGCTTATTATAGCAAATTCTACGAATCGTGGAGTCGTTTCTTTAATTAATAGGTAGGAAGTTTAATTCTTGGTTGTTAGAATGAACTTGAGGTGATAAGTATGGATGCAAAAAAATGTGGAGCATTTATTCAAAGTATTAGAAAAGAAAAAAGATTAACCCAAAATGAATTAGCAGATTTAATCGGGGTAACTGATAAAGCTATCTCAAGATGGGAAACAGGAGAAGGGTTTCCTGAAGTTACCTTACTACCTAAATTATCAGAGGTTTTAGGTGTTTCAGTTGATGAACTTTTAAAAGGCGAAAGAATTGGTATTGTGAAACAATCATCACCTAAGAATCATGTATCAAGATTCAAGTTATATTCTAATCTGAATGTAATAGGAATGTACTTTGGATTACTTTTATCCATTCTTGTTATTAACTTAAAAAGTGATAAAGCTGATGCAATTTGGTATGGATTAATTCCATTACTTATATTCAATTTTGCAGGATTGATTCTATACATTGTTCTAAGAACATTCTTTATTGAAAAATCTGTTTTTACAGATGAAGAAAAAAGAGTTTTATACAATCAAACAAAATGGACATATTTTGCACAGATATTAACCGTATTCTTATATTCACCTTATATTGCTGGGCATTATTTTTATTTAACTCAAAATGGTTGGATAATAGGCATTATTAGATTCGACTGGTATTTATTATGGGCTTTATTTAGCGGTTTAATTGCAGGTTTAATTATAATAATTGTAAATACAATTCACCGTAAAATGATCCATTACCCCACAATTTTTGATAAGTTTAAAATAACTATTGATACTATTTTTGTTGGTTCGATGATTGCTATTTCAAATTTACTTTTATTCTTAATAATTGGTCAAGCATCAAGAATGATAGAATTTTTAGTAGTTTTAAACTTGGTTAATATCTTAACGATCTCAATCATCATGATGATTAGAAAGAGAATAAGTTTTAAATGGCTTCCATTGGTCTTACTAAGTGTCATTTATGTGTTTCTAGAGATGAACGTAAATTACTATGGTGTCCATGATATTGGTGCATTATTATTTCTTTTAATTGGTCCGGTAGTATTTACTATCTTAGGTTTACTTGCATTCTTGAAGAAAAAAGTCGCACTTCTAACGGTAGTGATCTATTTACTGTTTGTATCCTTAGCTTCTATAATTCCATTTGGAATGGACTTTTTGTTTAACATTTATATGATAGTTGTATTAGGCATATTCATCTTAGTTAATTGGAAATTTAAAAACAGTTAAGAAAAAAAGCACTCATCGGAGTGCTTTATTTTTTGGGTAAACCATTAATCACATCATTAATGATATCCTCATGGACATATAGACTAATGTCAGCATGATGGTAAACAAGTTCTTTAATTGAGGATGATGAGACAAATCCATTTCTTGTTGATGGGAACAGATAAACAGTCTCAACCTCATTATTTAAGTTTTTATTGAACTGGAATAATTGATATTCTGCTTCGTAATCTGCAATGTTTCGTAAACCACGGAATAAAACTTTTAATCCATTTTCTTGAGCATAACGAACAACCAAGTCAGAAGTGTGACCAATTCTTACATTTGGAATATCCTTGGTCATCTTTTGAAGCATAATTTCACGTGCTTCAACTGAAAATGAAAATACTTTACGTGGATTTTGAGCAATCACAACATGAAGCTCATCAACAAGTTCTGATGCGCGTTTGATAATATCTAAATGTGCAAGTGTTGGTGGATCAAATGAACCTGGATAAACACCTTTTCTCATTACAAATTCCTCTCTTTTGTATAAATATTGTAGCATAATTAATTTATTTGTTGTCATTTATATAAATAAATGCTATAATTTTTATGAAGATGAAGTGGGGCTGGCAAGTTCTCACTTATTTTTTGGAGAGTGATGAGATGGATATAAATTTAATTAAAAATAAAGTTTTAACAGTGTTTGAAAAACACAAATTAGACTTATTTGATATATCAATTGAGAAGATGGGGAGTGAGAAAATTCTTACGATTTTAATCGATAATGAATTGGATCATGAGACGTTAGAACCTATTCACATGGAAGTTTTAGATCTGATCAATGATGATTTACCAGACGATTACTACTTAGAACTTTCAACTGTAGGTATCGAGCGTCCACTTAGATCACTCGATGAAATCAAAGAAAACATCGGAAAGTATGTCTATATTGAAACAGAAAGTTTCATGGGCGATGCGACACTTGATGATGTAATTGATGATCAACTTTACATAAGTTTCTTTATTAAAGGTAGACCTAAAAAGCTACAAATTAGTTACGAAAATATTAAATTTATTAGACAAGCTGTCAAATTTTGAGGTGAGAAAAGAAAATGATTAATAAAGCATTTTTCCAAAATATCAATGAAGTCGCAGAAGATAACGACTTATCAAAAGAACAAGTTTACTACGCATTTGAACAGGGGCTCATTGCTGCTTGTAAAAAACAATTAGGCGTACAAACTTGCCGAGTTGAGTTCAGAGAAGAAAAGAATGAACTTTTAATCTTTGGTCAATACTTTGTGTTACCCGAAGGTGAACTAAATCTTGACCTAGACAAGAAGTATACATTCATTAAATTAGCTGATGCTAAAGAAATGAACTCTAGAGCTAAAGCGAATGAATTACTTGAAGTTAAAATTGAACCAGGTGAGTTCAACTATAATGCTTCTCGTGATTTAAAACATCGTTTTAATGAAGTTTTAAATCAAATCAAGAAAGAAAACATTTATCAAGGATTAAAGAAACTTCAATATGAAATGGTAAATGCAAGAGTACTTGATGTTGAACAAGAAATCTATCGTATTGAAATCAATAAAGATGTCATTACGATGTTACCTAAGAAAGAAGCTTTACCAACAGATAAATTCCATATTGGTGACAGAATTAAAGTTTATGTCACAGATGTTGAAATGAAACCTAAAGGACCAAAAATTTATGTTTCAAGAACACATGTTGGTTTAATTACTCGCTTACTTGAAGAACATGTACCTGAAATCAAAGATGGTACAATCGAAGTTTTAGGTATTGCTCGCGACCCAGGTGATAGATCAAAAGTTGGTCTACGTTCAAATAACGAAAATGTTGACGTTATTGGTGCAACTGTAGGTGAAGGTGGCGTTCGTATTAAGGAAATTTCTAAGTATCTATCTGGCGAAAAGATTGACCTTTTCCGTTGGAGCGATAACGAAAAGGAATTAATTGCAAACTCATTACAACCTGCTCCAGTTGTTGCAGTAACTAAAGTTAATCCGAAAGATAAGAGCGCATTAGCGATCGTTCCAGATCAACAATTATCACTTGCTATTGGAAAACTTGGTCAAAATGTTAAACTTGCAGTTCAAGCATCTGGTTGGAGTATTGATATCAAATCAGAATCAATTGCAGCAGAAGAAGGCATTATTTACTAATTGTTTTGGGAGGTATTCTCATGAAAGTTAAAAAAGTTCCAATGCGTACATGTGTTGTCACAAAAGAAGTACGCCCTAAAAAAGATTTAATCCGTGTTGTAGCAACTAAAGAAGGCGAAGTATCAGTTGATACAAAAGGAAAAGCAAATGGCCGTGGAGCTTATTTAATCTTGTCTAAAGAAGTCATCGAACTTGCAAAGAAAAATAAAGCTTTAGATAAAAAACTAGAAGTAAATGTACCGGATAGTATTTATGAGGAGTTATTAGGACTCTTATGAACTTAGGTACACTTGGACTCGCATATCGTGCAAAAAAGGTGGTACTCGGTACTGATGAAGTCGTTAAAGCCTTACAAAAAGGTGAACTTCATATGGTCCTTCTTGCTAATGATGCCGGTCCCAATACAAAAAAGAAAATCAGTGACAAAACGAAAACTTATCAATGCGTTTTAAATGAGAACTTTTCTTCAATAGAGCTTTCTAGTGCTCTAGGTAGAAAAGAAGTTAAAGTTATCGGAATAAAAGATAAGGGGTTTAGTATGTTGCTGAAGTAGAAAGGATTGTGATTCATATGGCGTATAACAAAAAGAATAAAAAACCAATGCCAAAAAAAGATTTTCGTAAATCGAATATCCCAACAGTAAAACCAAAAGAGGCGAATAAACCAAAAAATACTGAACTGATTTATCGTCCAGAAATGACCGTCTCTGACATAGCTTTAGCGATGGATGTATCAAATGCTATTCTTATTAAGAAATTAATGGGATTAGGCATGATGACTGCTGTCAACCAAGTGTTAGACAGAGAAACCGTTGAACTTGTCGCATTAGAAATGGGATATACGGTTAAAGACGAAGTTATTACCGATTTAACCCGATATGATGAAATGGAAATCGTTGACGATCCAAAAGACTTAGTTAAGCGTAGCCCTATCATTACCATTATGGGACACGTTGACCATGGTAAAACAACATTACTAGATTCAATTAGAAAATCACGTGTAGTATCTGGTGAAGCTGGTGGTATCACTCAACATATTGGTGCTTACCAAGTGGAACATCAAGGGGAAAAGATTACCTTTATTGATACTCCAGGACATGCTGCTTTCACTGAGATGAGAGCACGCGGAGCTAAAGTAACAGATATTGTTATTCTAGTTGTCGCAGCAGACGATGGTGTAAAACCTCAAACGATTGAAGCACTTCAACATGCGAAAGCAGCAAAAGTGCCTATCATAGTGGCAGTTAACAAAATTGATAAACCAAGTGCAAACCCAGATAACGTGATGAGTGAATTATCATCACATGATTTAATCCCTGAAACTTGGGGTGGTACAACACCTTATGTGATGGTTTCAGCATTAAAGAAAATGGGTATTGATGAATTATTAGATGTTATTATATTAGTGTCGGAAATGGAAAACCTAAAAGCAAATCCAAAGAGACTTGCAAAAGGTACAGTTATTGAAGCTTCACTTGACAAAGGTCGTGGTGCAGTTGCAACTGTGATCGTTGAAAATGGTACATTAAAAATTGGTGATATTATCGTATGTGGTAACACATTTGGTAAGATCAGAACAATGAATGATGATTTAAAACGCCGCTTTACAGAGGCATTACCAGGTACTCCAGTAGAAATTACTGGTCTTGATGATGTGCCTAGAGCAGGTGATGTCTTCATGGTATTTGAAGACGAAAAAATTGCAAGACAAACTGCAGAAGCACGTGCTTCTAAAGAGCGTGAAACATATTCTAAACAACAAAAAGCAACTTCACTTGAAAGTATGTTCGGTGCACAAGATGATGGTTCTAAGGTATTAAACCTTGTCTTAAAAGCAGACGTTCAAGGTTCAATTGAGGCTTTAAAAGGTATGTTAGAAAAGATTGATATTGAAGGATTCCATGCGAATGTTGTAAGAAGTGGTGTCGGTTCAATTTCTGAATCTGATATTACATTAGCATCTGCATCAAACGCAATCGTTATTGGCTTTAACGTCCGTCCATCAGCTGCAGTTAAATCTCTAGCTGAGAGCCAAGGTGTTGAAATTAGACTTTATAACATAGTTTATCGTATTACTGAGGATATTGAAAAAGCACTTAAAGGAATGCTAGAACCTACCTTCGAAGATGTTGTTACTGGGCAAGCCGAAGTACGCCAAATCTTTACATTCAGTAAAGTAGGTAAAATTGCAGGTTGTATGGTGACAGATGGTGTCATTAGACGTGATGGTAAAGCTACAATCATTCGTGATGGTGTTGTCATCTATAAGGGCGAATTCCAACAACTAAAACGCATGAAAGATGATGTTAAAGAAGTACGTCAAGGTTTCGAATGTGGTATCTCAATTGTTAACTTCAACGATATTAAAGAAGGGGACATTATTGAGTGTGCTATTGAAAAGGAAGTAGAGGTAGACTAAGATGAGTATTACAACTGATCGTTTACAATCTCGTATTTTCCGTGAACTTGTTCACATTGTTAATAACGTAGTTAAGAACCCAAACATTGGTTACATAACTTTAACTGAAACTAAAGTAACTAAAGACTTAAGTTTCTGTAAAGTTTATTACACCATTTTAAAAGATGATGAAGCATCATTAAATAAGGTTGCTGAACTCCTAGAAATAAACAAAAAAGAAATTCGTATGAAACTTGCAGAAAAAATTAGAGACATCAGAAAAATTCCTGATTTAGTCTTTGAATACGATAAGGCATTAGCATACGGAAATCATATTGCAAAACTCTTAAACGAGATTAAAAATAACGAATAATTAAATATCCCTTAATTGGGATATTTTTTTGTCCTAAATGTTATAATAACTATAGGTGATTTTTATGATTGCATCGGTCATTGTTGACATCAAACATAAAGAAATTAATCAAGTTTTTGACTATTTTGTACCTGATACAGAAGTTGAAACAATTAAAAGAGGGATGAGAGTCATTGTCCCTTTTACTGATCATAATATTGAAAGATTAGGTTTAGTTGTTGAACTTAAAAATGAAAGTGATGCTGCAACTAAAACAATCAAAGAAGTCATCGATTTAACTCCAATTTTAAGTGATGAATTTTTTATACTTCTAGATGAGATGTTAAAGGTTCCAAATACGTTAATTGCAAGTGCAATTGAGGCTATGATTCCAAATGACATGCTCATGTATTACATTAAAAAAATCACATTACTTGATGAAGAGAACGTAGATACTGAATTAAAATCCATATTTAATACAAAAAATGAATTCATTTTAAAAAAGAAAGATCAAAATCTTTACCCCAAACTACGTCGTCTTGAAGAGAAAGGTTATGTAAAAATTGAAACCATTTTGACACCTAAAGTTAAAAAAGAGTATATTACATACTTAATTTTAAAAAATGGTAGTTTGGTTAAGACGGATCGTCATAAAGAAATTGTTAGTCATTTTGATGGCCGATATAAAATACTTAAAAAAGAACTTGTTGAGATTTATGGTTCAAGTTCAATTAAAACCCTAATTAAAAATGGCTGTCTAGAAGAACTGGATATTTTAAAGCGTTTAGAAGATGAAACAACAGAAAGACTTGAATTAAAACCATTAAAAGATAAACTTCAAAAACCTTTTAATGAAATTGAGTTCAATCAATTTAATACGTATTTAATTGAAGGTATGAACGAAGATTCTAGAACCTTTATTCAACATGCAGTAAGAAAAATCATTGATCAAGGTCAACAAGTCTTAGTACTCGTTCCAGAAAAGTTTATGGTTGACCACTATATAGATTTATTTAAAGAAGGTTTTAAAGATGTTTTGGTTGTGGGGATTTCAAGTGATCAAACGTATAAAGAACGTTATTTAAATCAAGAAAGTTTATTGGATAATGATGCAAGGATTGCGATTGGAACACGTTTATCTGTTTTTACACAGTTTAAAAACTTAGGTGGCATCTTTATTCTATTTAGTCACGATGAGGCTTATTATCCATTTGAAGGCCTCTATTATGATCCATTTAAACTCTTAACTTTAAGAGCTGAAATCAATCAAATTCCACTCTTTTTAAATACACATACGAAAACCTTAAATGATTTTTATCAAATCGATTTAGGTAACTATACTTATATTGATTTAAAGAAAGATAACTTTGACACCAAGATAACTTTAGTTGATATGAAAGAAGAACTTAAACTTGGTAATACCAAGATGTTAAGTCATGTTCTAAGAGAAAAAATAGATGAAGCACTTACTTTAAATAAAAATAGTTTACTCGTTTTAAATCAAAAAGGATTATCTCGATTTGTCATGTGTCGAAGTTGTTCCCATGTTCCAAAAGATCCTGCAACAGATATTCCATTAAATTACATTGAAAAGACCGGTATGTTAAGGTCAAATTTAACGAAATATCAAGAACATTTTACAAAGACTTGTCCTATTTGTGGTAAAGATTCAATGAAACCAGTTGGTGCGGGGATTGAACTTTTAAAAACGTATCTAAACAAAGTATATCCAAATGAAACCATCATTCAAATTGATAAAGATACCTTAAGTTCAAAAGAAACATATGAAATCATTAAAAATACAACGTTAAAAGATAGAAAAATATTTATCGGAACTCAAATGGCATTAAAATCACTCTTTAAAGATAAAATTTCTTTAGTTGGTGTTTTACTTGCTGATAGTTTCTTAAAACTACCAAGATTTGATGCGAACGAAGTTGGTTTTAAAATCTTAAATGATGCAAAACATATCGCGAAAGATGATCTTGTAATTCAAGCATATGATAGTAACCATTTTGTCTTAAGTGCATTAAGTAGCGAAGACATTTTCTATAAAGCAGAACTATCCAATCGAAAAGTATCCAAACTACCACCATTTAATGAACTTTTACAAATAAGAATTTCAGCAGAAAGTTATTTGAGAGTTCATCAATATGCACACATTTTAAAAAACAAATTGGCACTTGAAAACATTCAAGTTTTAGGACCTATAGATGCAACCCCTTTAAAGTTAGAAAATCATTATCGTGTCTTATTATTAATGAAGTATCAAAAAATAGAAGAATCAGTTAAGTCTTTACTTGTATCAACTAAGGAATTCAACATTGATATAAATAAAAACATTACCTGGTATTAAGGAGTAATTATGATCGTATTTATGGGTACACCTGAATTTTCTGTACCAATTCTAGAAATGTTAATCAAAGAAAATTATCCAGTAGGACTCGTTGTAACACAACCAGATCGAGTCGTTGGTAGAAAAAAAGAACTACAAAAATCACCTGTTAAACAACTTGCTGAATCTTATGGTATTGAAGTTTTTCAGCCTGAAAAATTAAGATTGGATTATCAATATGTTATTGATAAAAAACCAAGTTTAATCGTCACTGCATCTTACGGTCAAATACTTCCAAAAGCTTTGCTGGATACAATTCCTGCTGTGAATATTCATGGTTCTTTACTACCAAAATATCGAGGTGGTGCACCAATTCAATACGCCCTCTTTAATGGCGATAAAGAAACAGGTATCACTTTAATGGAAATGGCATTTAAGATGGATAGTGGTGCGATGATTGAAAAGCGAACTATTGAGATATTAGATAGTGATGACTATGGTACATTAAGTCAAAAATTATCATATATTGGCCGTGATCTTTTAAAAGAAAATATCGATAAAGTTTTAGCCAAAAATTATACAGCTATTCCTCAAAATGAAGATGAAGTCACTTTCGCATTCACACTAAAATATGAAGATGAAGCACTGGATTTTAATAAAACAGTTTTTTGGAATCATAACAGAATACGTGGATTATCACCAAATGTTGGAGCACACTTTGTTTACCGAAATGTGTTAGTTAAGGTATTTAAATCACATAAGAGTGATATAATGGATTTAAATCCAGGTGAGATTAGAATCATTGGAAAACGCTTGGTAATCGGTTGTCTTGACGGTGGAATTGAATTAGATTTAATTCAACAAGCAGGTAAAAAACTCATGCCTGTGCGTGATTACCTAAATGGACAAACACTGTTTGAAAACGGAGGAATCATCAATGGATGATAAAAAGTTAGCGTATAATCGCGAAGAAATGTTAAAACTAAACATTGAAGCATTAAAATCTCGTGGTGGTGTCACAATTGGTGACATTGCACAAATTGCGTATGAACAACAAAGAAAGTATTACCCAGAAGTTTCACTTCAACTATGCGTTGAATCAGTTGAAAAAATCTTAACTTTTAGAGATGTTTTCCACCACATTCAATTTGCATCTGAAGTTGACCGTCTAGCTGAAGAAAAAATGTTTAAAGGTCCTATCCAAGACATTTTATATTATGATTATGGTCTATTTGGTCTTGATGAAGTTTTAGGTTTAGATGTTGCAAGACTTTATGGTGCAATTGGTCAAACAAACTTCGGGGATATTGATGTTAACAAACGTGGTATTGTTGATAAATTAAATCGTGAAGGTAAAAAACCAGGCACTGTACATACTTTAATGGATGACATTGTTGGTTCTATTGCAGCTGCTGCATCAACGCGTGTTGCACAAGTTATGAATGAAGATGCCGCTCTAGAAAACCCTCACTATCATAAAGTAAACATTTTCGAAATCGAAGAAGAAAAAAAGGGTAAGTAAGTAATCATGGATTTAGGGAAACCTAAGAAAACACTAAAGGGTCTAATTAAACGACTTTTTTCAAAGTACTTTGGATTTGAAAACGGCATTGATATTGCAAATGATGTTGCAGTACTTTATCGAAGAAATGTCGTTATTAAAAACATAGTTTTTGTATCTAACTTACTGTATTCAGTGGTGTTTTTTGTTTTAGGTTTTTCGGTTGCTAACCCAACAACTGACTGGATATTTGCGATTGCATCACTGCCAATTACTTATGCAGTTGGTAAACTACAATCAAAATTGATTGACTTAGACCATAATGACTTAACCAAACAACAGATTGCAATGTATGTATCCAGTTTTTGGATCTTCATATCAGCAATGCTTGTCTATGTTAGAATTTATGCGGTAGGTCAAAATTCACTTTTTGAAACTGCAAGCTATGTCTTAATTTATTATGCTTTAGTTGAAATCTCACTTTATCAAGATAAGAGATTACTTGCAAATTCATTTATGTCACTGTTTGGATTTACAACACTGATTCATCTTGCTGTGACATACAATTTCTTTGCATTAGAGTTAACTTGGCAAGAGTTTGCCAGTGAACTCTTTACAGAAGGCAGCCAAATGAGTAAGGAATTTGGTGCATTAATTTTAAGAACGATTATTTTCTGTTTCTTTTATGCAGTTAACTACATCATTGTTTCGATTGGTCAATCGATTCAAGAAGAACGTAAAAAAGAATTATCAAAACGTAGAGAAGTCCAAGGGGATTTCACTCATATCGTTAGAAATTTATTTAACGTTGTTTTCCAAAGTGCACAATCCTTATTAGATCCCCAACATGCTAAAAAAGTAGCGACTGTTTCAAGCAAACTGGCAAATTATTATAATTTAGATGAAGAATCAAAATTAGACTTAGAAAAGTATAGTTTAATTCATTTAAGATTTGATGAAATCAAAGACTTAATGATGGATACAGATACTTATGATGAACATACGTATGATTTAATTAAAACGAAAACTGATCTTGGATCAAAGATTGGTAAGAGATTACAACTTGCACAAAAATGTAATGAAATGATGCGACGTCATCATGAAGGCGATGCCAATCAATCCTTTATGGACGATATGAAGAAGATTCAACCAGAGATTATTTCTCAAATCATCTTACTTGCAGACTGTTACATTTCATTGCGTAGTATTTCAAGTTATCATAGACCTTATTCACATCAACAGTCACTACAGTTCTTTAATAAAGAACTTATTGGTTACTTCGATTACAATTTAAAAGAAACATTCTTGAAGTATAACGAAGAAATGAACGAATTATATAACAATCTTTAACATAACTGTTTACATTTATTTTCAAATAGAGTATCATACTTACGAACTAAATAGAATCTTATTAAGAGCAGGCTAGGCGACTGGTTCCAATGATCCTGCAGCAACCTATTAAATTAGGTGCTAAACCAAGAGGGGGAGACCCAACAATAAGGAATGGCTATAAAGACGCTTCCTTGTTGGAAGCGATTTTTTTTGGTCAAGAAAGAGGTAGAAAGCATGAGTTATATTTTTTCAAGTGAAAGCGTTGGTAAAGGACATCCAGATAAAGTATCTGATTATATTGCAGATAGTATTTTAGATTACTGTTTAGAAGCAGATCCAAATTCAAGATGTGCAATTGAGACTGCACTTGCAAATACGACTGTTTATATCTTTGGTGAGGTAACAACTAAAGCAGACCTATCTAAAGATAAGATTATTGAAATTGCTAAAGAAGCGATTAAGTTTTGTGGATATAATGATAAGCGTTTTGTTTTCGAAGCAGAATCTGCAACTTATCATGTGAACTTAAATACACAAAGCCCTGATATTGCAATGGGTGTTGATGAAAAAGACGATAAAGAACAAGGTGCCGGGGACCAAGGTATTATGTTTGGTTATGCAAAAGATGATACAGAAAGTTTAATGCCACTTCCGATTTATCTTGCGCATGAATTAACAAAACGTCTAGCATATGTTAGAGAACAAGGTATCGTTAAAGGTTTAGGACCAGACTGTAAGTCTCAAGTATCTGTTGAATACAGCGATGATCATAAACCATTATCAATTACTGCAGTTGTTGTATCGACCCAACATTATGATGAAAAATCATTAGCTGAAGTTAAAAAAGATGTCATGGAACATGTCATTAAACCTGTACTACCACAAGAACTTTTAAGAGCAGATACAAAGTATTACATTAATCCAACAGGTAGATTTGTGATTGGTGGACCAGTTGGTGATTCAGGTTTAACAGGACGTAAATTGATTGTTGATACATATGGTGGATATTCACGTCATGGTGGTGGTGCATTCTCAGGTAAAGATGCATCTAAAGTTGACCGTTCAGCATCCTATATGGCACGTTATTTAGCTAAACAAGTTGTTGCATCAGGTATCGCAAAAACATGTGAAATTCAACTTGCTTATGCAATTGGCGTTGCAGAACCTGTAGCACTTTATGTAAACACCTTTGGAACTGCTAAAATAAGCGATTCTCTCATCCAAGAAAGACTGCAAAAAAACTTTAAATTGACACCAAAATCCATTATCAATAAACTTGGATTAAAGCGTCCGATTTTCAAGCAAACTGTTCATTTTGGTCATTTTGGAAAACAGGATGAAATATTTTCTTGGGAACAAATAGATTTAATTGATATTTTTAGCGATTTGTTATAAAATAACAAGTGAGTCAAAAGAAACTTTTTTATAAAGGAGATATAAAAAATGGATGTTTTATTAATTGTTTTAGGTATTATTTTAGTACTCGCTTTAATCTTCTTTGGCTGGTACATTTCAACGCTTAACAGTTTTAGACAACAACAAGTTAAAATTGATGAGGCTGAGTCTTCAATTGATGTTGCGTTGACTAAACGTTTTGATCTATTGACTAAAATGGTTTCAGCAACTAAAGGTTATATGAAGCATGAACAAGAAACTTTAGCAAAAGTTATCTCAATGCGTCAACCTGCTAGAAATGCATCAATTGCAGAAAAACAAGAATTCGCAAATGCTTTAACTCAAGGTATGTCACAACTTAATGTTGTTGTTGAACAATATCCTGATTTAAAAGCTTCACAAAACTTCCTAAGTTTACAAAACGCTACGATGGAAGTTGAAGAAAACTTACAAGCTGCAAGAAGAGTTTACAACTCAAATGTTTCTGTTTACAATCAAAACTTAGTAACATTCCCAGCAAGCTTAGTTGCAGGTTGGAAAAAATTCACTAAACGTGATTTCTTCGAAGCTGAAGTAGCTAAGAGACAAGACGTCGATTTTAATTTCTGAAGTTAGAATTTTAAGCATGAAAGCAGAAATCTATTTTTAGTTTCTGCTTTTTTTGGTAAAAGGAAGGGTAACACATGATCAAAGAACTCGAAGCACTTGAACAAGAACGTCAAGCTATCATTGCTAAGCAAAAGAAGGCAACAAAGTTAGCGATACCTTTTTATATAATTGGTGCAGTTTTACTTGTGATTTCATTTTTAACTGAGTTACAAGGTGGTTCACTTCCAATCATGTTTTTTATTGGAATTGCTTTATTAATTGTAGGATTTATTATTCAGGTTTCATCACAAGCAGCATCAAAACCATTTCGTGAGAAATTTAAATCACAAGTTATTCTTACGCTATTAAAAAATCGTTACGAAGATGTGATGTATTTCCCAAATCAAGCAATTAATTTACAAGAAATCTTATCAACAGGACTTGTTAAAAGCCCTGATCGTTGGAATGGTGAAGATTATATTTCAGGAACATATAAAAATATTAAGTTTAGAGTTTCTGAGTTTAAATTAGAAGAGCGACATGTGACACGTGATTCAAAAGGTAATACACATGTAACTTATCAAACTTATTTTAGAGGTCGTTGGTTCATTTATAAATTCCCAAAACGATTTGCACATCAAATTAGAATTGTTGAAAAATCATTTTTAGGATTTAACTTTGCACCAAGCGGATTTAAGAAAATTGAAACTGAATCCATCGAATTTAATAAGAAGTTCTCTGTTCAATCAACAGACCAACATCATGCATTCTATATCATCACACCGATGATGATTGAACGCTTACAACAATTAGAAGCTTCATTTAAAGGTGAACTTTCAATGTTGTGGCGTGGTGATGAACTGCATATAGCAATTAACGACAGTACAGACAGATTAGAACCAAAATTATCAATTCCATTAAATGATGAAGGTGTTAAGCTATACGATAAAGACATTGTAATCATCAGTGAAATTGTCGATAGATTTGGTTTAGACCGCGTTAAATTTAATGATGAGGTTTAAATGAGTTATATCAGAGATTTAAGAAAATATGTTGGACATCAACCTTTAATCATGGTGAGTGCAGCTGCAATTATGATAAAAGAGAATAGAATCCTTCTTCAAAAAAGAACGGATTTAAATTGTTGGGCTATTCATGGTGGTGCACTTGAACTTGGTGAAAAGATTGAAGATGCAATGAAAAGAGAAGTCAAAGAAGAAATTGGTTTGACACCAACAGTGTTTCAATTTTTTAAAGTATTTAGCGGGGAAGAATTTAAAATCAAATACCCGAATGAAGATATTGTATATTTAGTCGATAACATCTTTATCGTATCTAAATGGACTGGAGAAATCAAACTCGATTTAAACGAAGTTTTAGAGGTTAAATGGTTTGAATTAGATGAGATTCCATGGGATAGTTTAATATCACACAATGTCCTTATACTCAAAGAGTATATTGCTAGAAATCGCTAAATAAGGTATCATATAAAAGATAAGAGGATGTGATGACGATGTTTGGATTATTTGATCCATCAAAAAAAGCACTAAAGAGATATAAAAAGATTGCAACTCAAGTATTTGCTTTAGAAGATACTATGAAAGCAATGTCAGATGAGGCATTACGTAATCAAGCAGAACTTTTTAGAAATAGATTAAAAAACGGTGAAACGCTAGACGACATTTTAGTTGAAGCTTTCGCTACCGTTCGTGAAGCAGCTACACGTGTGTTAAAAATGACACCGTATTTTGTCCAAGTTATGGGTGGTATTGCAATTCATGAAGGTAATATTGCTGAGATGAAAACTGGTGAAGGTAAAACTTTAACTGCGGTTATGCCAGCATATTTAAATGCACTTAACGGATTGGGTGTACATATTGTTACAGTCAACGAATACCTTGCAAAACGTGAAGCTGAAGGTGAAATTGGTGATTTATTTAAGTTCTTAGGTTTAAGTGTTGGTTTAAACTTAAGAGATTATGATAGAACTCAAAAACGTGCAGCTTATGATTGCGATATTATGTATTCTACGAACTCAGAATTAGGTTTTGACTATTTAAGAGACCACATGGTTTTATATCATCAAGATATGGTTGCACAACGCGGCTATCCATATGCAATTATCGATGAAGTTGACTCCATCTTAATTGATGAAGCAAGAACACCATTAATTATTTCTGGTCCAGCAAAACAATCTCAAAACCTATATCAACAATCAGATAGATTTGTTAAATCACTTAATGATGAAGATTATGAATATGATGTTGAAGCAAACACAGTTGAATTAACTCCAGTGGGTATTTCAAAAGCTGAAAGTCTATTTGGTATTGATAACTTGTACGATTTAAAACATGTTTCTCTCTTACACCACATTAATAATGCTTTAAAAGCTAACTTCACAATGTCAAGAGATAAAGAGTACATGGTGCTTGATGGTGAAGTCTTAATTATTGACCAATTTACAGGTCGTATTTTAAGAGGTAGACAATTCTCAGAAGGTCTACACCAAGCACTTGAAGCTAAAGAAGGTGTTGAAGTTAAGAAAGAAACTGTTACAGTCGCAACAATTACTTATCAAAACTTCTTTAGAATGTATAAAAAACTTTCAGGTATGACAGGTACTGCTAAGACTGAAGAACCGGAATTTATTGAAATCTATAATATGCAAGTTGTTGAAATTCCAACCAATAAACCAGTCATCCGTCAAGATGCACCAGATTTCTTCTTTGTTACAGCAGAAGAAAAATATAATGCGTTAGTGGATGAGGTTGAAGCACGCCATAAACTTGGTCAACCAATTCTAATTGGTACGGTTGCAGTTGAAACTTCTGAATTACTTTCAATGCAACTTAGAAAAAGAAGAATTACACACGAAGTCTTAAATGCTAAAAACCATGAAAGAGAAGCTGAAATTATTGCAAAAGCAGGTTTAAAAGGATCTGTTACGATTGCAACCAATATGGCTGGTCGTGGTACTGACATTAAACTTGGTGATGGGGTTAAAGAACTTGGTGGTCTTGCTGTATTAGGTTCTGAAAAACATGAAGCACGCCGTATTGACAATCAGTTAAGAGGACGTTCAGGTCGTCAAGGCGACCCAGGTTTCACTAGATTCTATTTATCTGCAGAAGATGAATTAATGATTCGCCGTGGTGGTGATCGTTTTAAAACGATTATTGGTACATTACAAAAAGCTCAAACAACAGGTCAACCTGTTACATCAAAAATTATTACAAACTTAATTACTGGTGCTCAAAAACGTTCAGAAGGTTACAACTCAGAAGTGCGTAAGAACGTCCTACGTTATGATGATGTCTTACGTCTACAAAGAGAAATCATTTATGAACAAAGAACATCTGTTTTAACTGAAACTTCAGTCGAAGATAAAGTCATTAAGTTTATCGAAGATGTAGTGGAATCAGAACTTGATCCATACATTGAACAAGTTGGTCGTGGTAAATATGACATCAAAGATGAACAAATTAAAGCTCACTTTGAAAACTTACTTTTACCAAAAGAAACACTTGATTTAGCACATTTACAAACATTAGATGAAGTTTCTATTGTAAGTTACTTAAAAGAAGTCGCAGTTAAACTCTTAACAGATAAGAAAGATAAAGTTCCTGTTGAAGTTTATAATGAATTCTTAAAGGTTATTATGCTTCGTGTGATTGATACCTATTGGATGCGTCATATCGATATGATGCAAGAATTACGTCAAGGCGTAAGACTACAATCATATGGTCAACAAAACCCACTCATTATTTATCAAAGAGAAGGTAAACGTTTATTTGATGAAATGCTTTATAACATTTCAAGAGACGTCAGCCGTTATGCATGTCTTGGTCAAATTCAATTAAATGTTTCAAGAGAAGCAGTTGTTAAAAACACTTCTACAAACCAAGGTAGTGAAGCTAAAAAAGATAAACCTAAAGTAATCAAAGTACATAGAAACCAAATGCCGTGGAATAGAAGGTAGTTTTTGTGGAAAAGTATGAAGTCTATAAAACTTTAGAACGTTTTGAAGTTTCAATAAATGATTTAGAAAAAGCAATTAATTTAGACGTGCTCAATGCACGTCTTTTAGAATTAGAAGAATTGATGCATGAACCAACCTTTTGGAATGATCCAAATCGTGCTAAGAAAGTTACCCAAGAAGCAACAGGACTTAACTACAAAAAAGATATGATCAAAAAACTTAAAGCTCAATATGAAGATCTTACGATGTGGTTAGAAGAATCTCAAGAAGGTACTGAAGCTTGGGAAATCGTTGAAGATGAATTAAAAGATTTAGACCATAAGTTATCTAACTTTGAAGTTGAAATTTTACTTAATGAACCATACGATGACTCAAATGCAATTTTAGAACTTCATCCTGGAGCAGGTGGTACAGAATCCATGGACTGGTGTTCTATGCTGATGCGTATGTATCAAAGATATGCCCAATTAAAAGGTTTTAAAGTTGAACTTTTAAACTATCTTCCAGGTGAAGAAGCAGGGGTAAAATCAGTTACTATGCGTATCTCTGGACCTTATGCTTATGGTTACTTAAAAGCAGAGCGTGGAGTCCATCGTTTAGTCCGTATTTCGCCTTTTGATGCGAACAAGCGTCGTCATACTTCATTTGTCTCATGTGATGTTGCACCTGAAATTGATGATGATGTTGAGATTCAAATTAAAGACGAAGATTTACGTATTGATACGTTCCAATCATCAGGTGCAGGTGGACAATCTGTTAATACAACATATTCAGCAGTTCGATTAACTCACTTACCAACTGGGATTGTTATTTCAATGCAAAACGAACGAAGTCAAATAAAAAATAAAGAAGCTGCAATGACAATTTTAAAATCAAAATTGATTCAACTTGAAATTGAAGCTAAACAAAAAGAAATCAATGATATTAAAGGTGAAAAGACAGAAATTGGTTGGGGAAACCAAATCAGATCTTATGTCTTCCAACCATACCAAATGGTAAAAGACCATCGTACCAATTATGAAGTTGGTAATATTCAATCCGTAATGGATGGTGATATTGATGGTTTCATCACTGCATTTCTTAAGGTGAAATAAGATGAAATTTAAAGAGAAGTTCAAATCATATAGTTTGATTACACTTGGAGTCTTTGCACTGCACATTGGATTTTACTTCTTTCTACAACCAATTGGATTAGTCATTGGTGGTATGATGGGGGTATCAATGTTGCTAGAGCCAATGATATCAATATCCGTAGGTACAATTTATTTTGTATTAAACATTGTTGCATTAATTTTAGGTGCAACACTTTTTGGTAAAGAATTTTTTGTGAGAACCATCTATGCAACAATTCTTGCACCACTCTTAGTTTCTGTATTTGAACTTTTAGAAATTTCTGATTGGTTAGTTTTAGATCAAATTGATCAAAACAATCATGTCTTAATTGCAGCACTTGGTGGTGGTGTGTTAGTAGGCCTTGGAATTGGTCTTGTTTTACGAAACAACGCAACCACAGGTGGTATGGATGTTTTCCAAAAAGCAATCAATCAATACTTAAAAGTACCATTCACAGTTGCAGTCTATGTGACAGATGGAATTATAATTTTATTTGGTATGTTAGTCAGTTTCCAAAATGGAATATTCGCAATCTTCACAATGTTTATTACAGCCTTTATGATTAATAAGACTGCGATTATGGGAAGAAGTGCATTTGCACTTATGATTATTAGTGAAAAAACAGAAGAAATCAAAAAGTATATCTTAAAAGATATTGATCGTGGTTTAACATTCTTAAAAGCAACCGGTGGTTATACTGGTCATGAAAAAGAACTTGTAATCACAACGGTTAATAGACAAGAGCTTTACATGTTAAAAGATAAAATTAGTGAACTTGATCCAAAAGCTTTCACATTAATATTTAATACTAAAGAAGTTTTAGGTGATGGTTTCCATAGGAATGATATTTCATGAAAATTAAAACTTTAATGAAACTGAAGAAAAACTATCAAATCGTTTTTGAGAATGGTGAAAAATTGATTGTTGATGAAGATACAATTGTCAACAATAAACTCTTACCAGGTATGGATGTTGATAATATCAGTTTAATTAAAAAAGAAGTTGAAAAAAATAAACTTTACGATAAAGCAATTCGCTTCGCTTCATATGGTAAATCTGAGAATCAAATGATTAAATATCTAAACGAACATGGGATGCAAAATACCTATGAAATGATTCAAAGATTAAAGCGTGATAAAGTTATTAATGATTGGCAGTTAATCGCCTATCTAAAACGTCAAGGTTATTCATATCAAAAACTTTTATCAAAATTACAGCACTATGAATTAGATAGTGAACAAATTGATAAAGCACTAGAAGATTATGATGAATCTTATGCACTTAAAAAAGCTTTTGCAGTCGCTTTGAAAAAATATGCTAATGAACAATATCCTAAGAAAAACGAAAAGATATATAGAAATTTAGTTTCTCAAGGATTTAGTGAAGAAAAAGTTCAAAGTCTCATGAGAATATAATTCTATCATTTATAAAAAAAGACCCACTGGGTCTTTTATTTTGACTAAATCTTAAAGTAATTTTTCAAGAATTTTGCAACGCCATCTTCTTGATTTGTAAATTCAATTACTGCTTTTGCTGCATGTTTTGCTTCTAATTCACCATTTGGCATCGCATAACCTTGTGCAACACCTTGTAGCATTTCAATATCATTTAATCCATCACCAAATGCCATAACGTTTTCGTCTTTAATTTGATTATGTCGTTGTACCCAACGAATACCTGATAATTTAGAAGAACCACGTTTATAGATTTCATAGATACCATGTTTTGTATCTTCACCCCATAAACGGAAGTTTACATAATCACCAAAATCATTAATTAAGTGATTTTCAAAACTTTGTTTGAATGATTTATCAATTAAATAAATCATTCCGGTTGGTGTATGGTTATATTCTAAAAAGTCGCAGTGTACAATTTTAGCTTTTTGACTACCCATAAAAATACTATGTAATCGGTCTAAATACTTGTATGAATAGACATGATCACCATAAGAATAGAATGCTGATTCTAAATAAGGTTTAGAATATACAAAGATTTGATGAGCAACCCAAGTTGGAATACCATCAATCACAATTTGAAAATCAGGATTAAGCGGTTCTCTAATGTTGCCACCATTATCGGTGATTAGTGGACCAGTCATACCGACTTCATAGAAGTAGTCTATAGATGCATGGTAAGGACGACCTGTAGCTATGACAACTAAATGTCCTAAATCTTGAACTTTTCTTAATGTCTCTTTGGTAAATTCTGAAATTTGTTGATTGTTATCAAGTAATGTACCATCTAAGTCTAAAGCAATTAAATGTCTTTCCATTATGTGCATATCCTCCCTTGCCAAAATCATTATCCCATATCTAAACTTAATTAACAAGTTCGAATGGGATAAAAAAAGTTCATAATTATTGTATAATTATTTTATGGAGTGAGGTTTTCTTTTTCAATGACATTTAACATAGGACCATTTACAATTGATTTAGGTTTAATCATTACGTTCTTTACCGGAGCGATTTTTGGATTTATTCTCATGGCACTATGGTATTTGGTTGCTGTACTTTCTTCTTTAAATAAAGGGATTAGAAGAAGAAATGTCGATGTTGAAGATATCGATGAAAAAGAAATTAAATGGTTAATTGATGATGCCCACAAACTTTTTAAAGATAAAGAAAAGCGTGATGCGGTTGGTTATGGACAACATCTTTTAAATATTTCACTTGATTTATCAAATGATATTGCGACTAAGTTCTATCCAAAATCTAAATATCCTTATTTAGAATTAACACTGGATGAATCTTTAATCTTATTAAAATATGTCTCTACACGGTTTGAATCACTTTTAAACAAAGGTATTTTAAAAATGTTTAAAGGGATTACCTTAAGACGATTAATTACCTTAAATGATGCTAAAGTTAAGTTTGATAATAACTTACTTGTTAAGCAAGCAAATAAATTTAAAATTGGCGAATGGTTGAAAAAGGTTGGGGTTGCGTTAAATCCAATTAATCCAATTTACTGGATGCGTGTTTTAGTGCTTGATAAAATTACGAATGCGATTATGATTAAACTTGGTTTAGTTATTATTTCACTTACTGGTGAAGAAACATATCGTATTTATTCTAAGAAAGTATTTAATGAAGATAAAGAGATTGATTCTGGCATAGATTCAATTTATGAAGAAATTGTAAAAATGGCGAAAGGGGATACTAAGCTTGAAGAAGTTGAAAAATAAAGATCAAATTAAAGAAGTATTCACGATTCCTCAAATACCGAAAATTGATGGTATTAGAGGTGCGCATAAGTATGTGAAAGAACGCTTTGTTTCTCCACTTTTTGGTTCGGATGTTAAAGATGAAATATCGGTACCTTTCGCAGTCCATGTTATTGGGGATAAAGTTAAAAAGTATGATGCATTTAGAACAAAACCTCAAATGGATCAAGATGCAATTGAAAAGAAAACTGGAACTAAATACTATGAGTTCACAGATCAAGTTATTTCCAAAGAAACTAGAAAACAAGTTTTTGGTGTAGATACTTACCAAAAATCAGAAACAAAATATGAAGCACCTGTTGAAGAACCAAAGAAAATTGAACCAATTGTTGAAGAAGCTGATGAAATGGAATTCCAACCAAAACCAGTTATTGAACAAGCTAGGGTTTTACCACCTTGGATGAAAACTCGTTCAATTGAAATGGATGCTGAAGATGAAGATCTTCAAATTGAAACACATAAAAGAGATGACAAAGAAATTAAGGTAAAATCATCTTTTGGTATGGATAAGGATGAAGATATTGAAGTACCTTTTGAATCTGTTCCAATGAAATCAGCACCAAGAGAAGTTAAGACGAAGCCATATGCATCATCAGCATCTAACTTAACTACAAGAAATTACCAATACCCACCACTTTCAATCTTTAAAAAAACAACACGTAATTCAGATGAAAAGCCGCAATGGCTTTTAGATCAAATTGATATTATTAATCGTACGTTAAATGATCATGCAGTTGATGGTGAAGTTGCTGGTTCTAAAAAAGGTCCAACAGTTACCCGCTATGAAATTTCTCTTGAACCTGGGGTACCAGTTAAAAGAGTCACTGCAATTCAAGATAATATCATGATGAATTTAGCTGCTAAAACTCTGCGTATTGAAGCACCAATTCCAGGTAAACCTTTTGTTGGTATTGAAGTACCTAACCAAGTTGCAGATATCGTTTCATTTGGTAATGTAGTTGATAGAGAAGAATTCTTAAATGACCATGAACATCCTTTAAAGGTTGCACTTGGTGAAGATATCGATGGTACAAACATTTATGTTGATATTGCGAAAATGCCACATGGATTAATCGCAGGTGGTACAGGGTCTGGTAAATCTGTTTGTGTCAACACAATTTTAGTATCCTTATTATTAAAGAATAAGCCGGAAGATTTAAAATTAATTTTAATTGACCCTAAGATGGTTGAATTAACACCATATAATGATTTACCACATTTAATTACTCCAGTCATTACAGATCCAAAGATGGCAGCAACAGCACTTAATTGGGTAGTTGACGAAATGGAAAATCGTTATAAGAAGTTTGCTGATTCAAGAAGCCGTGATATCAAGTCATACAACGAAAACATTAAAAAAGGTTTTGTTGATGATGAAAAAATGCCTTTAATTGTTATCGTAATTGATGAACTTGCAGACCTTATGATGGTTGCAGCACATGATGTTGAAGATGCGATTCAAAGAATTACTCAAAAAGCACGTGCTGCTGGTATTCACTTACTTGTTGCAACCCAACGTCCAACGGTGGATGTTATTAGAGGTACAATTAAATCAAATATTCCAACACGTATTGCATTCCGTGTCTCATCATTTACTGACTCAACTACAATTCTTGATGGTGCCGGTGCAGAACAACTACTTGGACGTGGTGACATGTTATTAAAAGAAACTGAACGTCCAATTCGTCTTCAAGGTGCATTTATTTCAAATAATGAAATTGACCAAGTTATTGATTATATCAAAGCACAATCTCAAGCAAACTATATTCTTCGTCATGAAGATTTAAGAGTGAAAGTAACAGCTAAGGAAATCATTAATGATGATTTATTCGCTGATATTGCATATTTTGTTGTAAGAGAAGGTAATTGTTCAATAAATAACATTCAAAAACAATTTGAGATTGGGTTTAACCGAGCTCAAAAGATTGTATCCCTATTGGAAACATACCAAATTGTCTCACCAACACAAGGCACTAAAGCAAGAGAAGTTTTAGTGGATTTTGATGAGTTAGAAAAAATCTTAAAAGAAGCAGGCATTATATGATGAAACAAATTCAATGGTTTCCTGGACATATGTTTAAGTCCTTGAGGGAAATCAAAGAAAGAATAAGTCTTATGGATATTGTGTATGTTTTACTTGATGCACGTATTCCATATTCAAGTATGAACCCAGAAATATTGAAAATCGTTGGTGAGAAACCAACGCTTTTACTCTTTAATAAGATGGACCTTTGTGACCGTAAGAATTTAGCAGCATGGCAAAAGTATTATGAAGATATGGGGTTCTATACATTACCTATTAATAGTCAAACAGGTTTTAATGTAGATAGAATTTATTCAGTCTCAAAAGAAATTCTTAAAGAGAAAATTGAACGTGCACTAAAAAAAGGCATGAAGTTCAAAGTCGTCCGTGGTATGATTTTAGGTATTCCAAACGTCGGAAAATCTACCTTAATCAATAAAATGGTGCAAAAGAAAGTTACAGTCACAGGTAACAAACCAGGTGTGACTAAAGCTCAACAATGGATTAAGATTAATCCTGAATTTGAACTGCTTGATACACCAGGGGTCTTATGGCCTAAATTTGATGAAGAACGAGTCGGTTATTCATTATCTGTAACTGGTGCAATTAAAGATGACACTTTACCTATTGATAAAGTTGTTTTATATGCACTAAACTATATTAGAGATCATTATTCAAGAAGACTAACAGAAAGATATGAAATTAAAAATCCAGAAACTTTAACAGACCATGAAATTCTAGATCAAATTGGACATTTCAGAAAAGCTTATGTTAAAGGTGGAGAGCTTGATTATGATAGAATCTATCAAATTGTTTTAACCGACATTAGAGGTAAAGCATTAGGAGCAATGTCTTTTGATGAAAGCAAACTTTGATTTTGAAGTAAAATATTGGCAACAAGGTATTAAATTAATCGCAGGTGTAGATGAAGCGGGTCGTGGACCACTTGCAGGACCTGTCGTTGCTGCAGCAGTTATTTTAAAACCTGATTTTAATCATCCTGAGGTTTTCGATTCAAAAGCTTTATCTAAAAAGAAAAGAGAAGCCTTAAAAGATTTAATTGAAAAAGAAGCACTCGCTATCGGAGTTGGTATTGTTTCTGAAAAAGAAATTGACAAGATTAATATTTTAGAAGCAGCACGTCTTGCAATGTTAAAAGCGATTAAAGATTTAAAAATAAAACCAGAATTTATACTCACTGATTTTATGAAGCTGCCAGACCTTCCACATGAGGCTATTGTGAAAGGTGATCAAAAGAGTACCTCAATTGCAGCAGCATCGATCATTGCGAAAGTTACACGTGATGAAATCATGAAAAAGTATGATGAAATATATCCACATTATGATTTTAAAAATAATCAAGGATATGGTACAAAAAAACACTTAGAAGCACTTGAAAAGAATGGTGTTTCACCTATTCACAGAACAACATTTAATCCTGTATCTATATATATAAGGAAACAAGAATGAGAAGACCATGGCAACATGGTTTTTATTTTTAAAAATTGTGTGAAATTTTGATAAAAATCTTTCTATATAATACATTTATATAGAAGGAAAAATATGAGATTTTAATCGCTTGACATTGATTCAATAGCGGTTATAATGTATGAGGTATAAACAAAAGAAAACAAGGGAGGTTTTTAGTATGTCTAAACAAGTCATCATTGTTGAATCGCCAGCCAAGTCAAAGACGATAGCAAGTTATTTTAAAAACCAAGTAACAGTTCTATCTTCCGTTGGGCATATTAGAGATCTAGCAACTAGTGGAAAAGATGGACTTGGTGTCGATGTTGAGAATAACTTTGAACCAAATTATAAGACGATTCGTGGTAAAGACGCACTCGTTAAAGAACTATTAAAGAAAACTAAAGATGCAGAAGTCTTCCTTGCAACTGACCCTGACCGTGAAGGGGAAGCAATTGCGTGGCATCTTGCACAAGTCTTAAAATTAGACTTAACAAAAAGTAATCGTATCATCTTTAGAGAAATTACAAAACCAGCAATCTTAGAAGCAATGAATCATCCAAGACCGATTAATACCGATTTAGTGAATTCACAAGAATCAAGAAGAATCTTAGATAGAATCATTGGATTTAAGTTATCAAAACTGTTACAAAATAAAATTAAATCTAAATCAGCTGGACGTGTACAAAGCGTTGCTTTAAAATTGATTTGTGACTTAGAATCTGAAATCGAAAGTTTCATTGCTGAAGAATACTACACAATTCATGCTGAATTTGATGGTTTTAAAGCAGATTATATAATTCCAAAAGATACTAGAATCTCAAAAGAACAAGCGGATGAAATCTTAAAAGTATCTAAAAATCCATTTACTGTTCAAAAAGTTGAAGTTAAAGAGACAAAGCGTCATCCAAAAGCACCATTTATTACATCAACACTCCAACAAGAAGCGGTAAATAGCCTTTATATGTCATCATCAAGAGTGATGAAAATCGCTCAAAAGCTTTATGAAGGTGTAGAAATCAATGGTGAAATCACTGGTTTAATTACCTATATGAGAACCGATTCAGATCGTTTATCTCAAGAGTTTGTAAGACCAACCAATGAATTTATCGAAGAAACATATGGTAAACAATATTTAGGTCATTATCGTACAAGAAAAAATGACTCTGCACAAGACGCACATGAAGCGATTCGTCCAACTGATATTAGAAGAACACCGGAATCAATTGAACCTTATCTTGCGAAAGATGAATTTAAAGTCTATAAAAAGATTTACGAAAGAGCATTGGCGTCCTTAATGGCATCTGCTTCATTCGAACAAACAACAATTACTTTAAATGCAGGTGGTGCATTATACGAAGTTGAGGGTGCGGTCTTAGTTTTTGATGGTTATCTAAAAGTTTCTCAAGATAAACAAAAAGATAAGATGTTACCTAAGTTGAAAGAAGGCGAAGCGTTGGATGCTTTAAATGTTGAAGCGATTCAAAAGTTCACACAACCTCCAACAAGATACAATGAAGCATCTTTAATTAAAGAGTTAGAGGCACAAGGAATCGGTCGACCATCTACATATGCATCGATTATTGAAACACTGAAGTCACGCGATTATGTTGAAGTTGTTGAACGTCGTTTCAAACCAACAGAACAAGGTCGTTTAACTGCAAGAGAACTTGAAAAATTCTTTAAAAACATTATGGATGTCGAATACACATCACGTATGGAATCAAGACTTGACCAAATTGCAGAAGGTAAAGTTGATGGTAGAAAACTCTTAAAAGCATTTTATGACAGCTTTATACCACTACTTGATGAAGCAAATGAAAAGATGGAAAAAGTCAAAGCACAAACTGTTGAAAAGGTTTGTCCACTATGTGGTAAACAACTTGTCTTAAGAAAATCAAAATATGGTCAATTCTACGGTTGCTCAGGTTATCCAAAATGCCGTCACATTGAACAAATTCCAGAATAATCGTGTTAAAAATTACACACAGTCTAAAAAAATTTGTAAAAAATTACATAGTAATGTATTAAACTTTACTCAAGTATAGACAGGGTATATAATAACCGTGCATCCAATCAAATGGGTGCTACTTATCCCCTATTAGTGTACTACAGGTACACAAATCCCCTTTATGACCTCCTGGCCTTTAGTCAGGGGGTCCATTTTTTTTATCTAATCAGAAAAACATTTGATATTAGGTTATAATGAAATTAAGAAAACATTTATAGGGGTGATGTTAAATGCTAATAGAAAGTATTGGATTAACAAAAATGTACGGTAATACAATCGTATTAAATAATGTTAATCTTGAAATTCCTAAAGGTAAAATCATTGGTTTATTAGGGCCAAATGGAAGTGGTAAAACAACTTTCATCAAACTCATCAATGATCTGATACAACCAACTTCAGGATTTCTAAAAATTAATGATCAAAATTTATCAATAGAAACAAAAAACTATATAGCCTATTTACCAGAAAGAAGTTATTTAGATAACAATCAAAAGGTATCGGATAGTTTAAAAATGTTTCAAGATTTCTTCCCAGATTTTCAAATTGAAGAAGCAAAACACATTTTAAATTTATTTGAAATTCCAATAAATAGAAAATTGCATAGTCTATCTAAAGGACAAAAGGGTAAAGTCCATCTAGCACTTGTTATGGCAAGAAAAGTTGATTTATATATTCTAGATGAACCGCTTGATGGTATGGATCCTGCAAGTCGCGATTTCATTATGAAGATTATTAAGAAGTATCGTAAAGAAGGTTCAACAATTATCCTTTCAACACATCAAATTGCTGACATTGAATCTAATTTAGATCAAGCAATCCTTTTAAGAAAAGGTGAAGTCATTGACTATGATGATTGTGAAAAGTTACGATCTAAGTACAAGATGACACTCGGTGAATACTTTAAGGAGGTCTTTAAATATGATGAAAAAACTATTTAAGTGGGACCTTTTCTTTTACTTTGATCAATTAAAATGGATTTTAGCGGGGTCAATTTTATTTAGTCTTGTAACCTTTATTTTTAAAGAGGTTAAAGCTTCAAATATCGGTATTGATTTTATTTATAATACAACCTTTATTTTAAGTATCGTTGGTATTCTTGTTTCACTATTTTATGCATTTTTCTTAGTCTTAAGAAGATTTTATTTAAGTGTATTAAAAGATGAAGGTTATTTTACACATACACTTCCTATCAGTAAAACACATATTATCTTAGCTAAGTATTTAGCTGGTGTTGTTGCAGTTTTAATTGCAGCAGTACTAGCAATATTGTTGTTTTTCTTAATTGGTGTCTTAAATTGGAATGACTTAATGATGATGAAAGATTTAGACCCAAGTTCATTTAATATGATGGTATATGGTGTTTTAGTAGCTTTATGCTCTACCTTGATTTCTCTGATGATATTTTACGCAGCACTCTCATATGAATTTAGTTTTAACCAAAAAGAATGGTTAAATGTATTTGTTTTCTTTATGATTTATTATGCAATCAATCAATTACTTAGTATGATTAATTTAGGTATTGCATATTTAATTAATCCAAATATTTTTTCAAACGATCAAACATTAGTGGTTGATGCTGTGCTGCCAATTATTGTTATAAATTTTATATTTACAGTTGGTTTAGGTATTGCAGCATTCTTTGTAACAAAGTTTTACATAAGTAAAAAACTTAATTTAAAGAACGGTTAATGAATGCATAATTGATTGATTCTTAAGGTATAAAATCTATAATTAAACTATGAAGGAGGTAACCTTTATGAAAACAATGAAAGGTAAACCAATTACAATTTTAGGTACAGCATTAAAAGTAGGAGACAAATCACCAGAATTTAAAGCAATCACACAGTCCCAAGAATGGATGCAATTATCTGATTTTAAAAAACCATATGTATTAATTAGTTCAGTACCATCACTTGATACTTCAGTATGTAGTTTACAAACCAGAACAATCAATGAAAAATTAACATCTAATCCGTTAATTGATGTTGTTACAATTTCAGTTGACTTACCATTTGCACAAAAGAGATGGTGTGGTCAAGAAGGACTTGCGATGACAACACTATCTGACTATAGAACAGTTGAGTTTGGATTGAAATACGGTTTATTAATTGATGACTTAAGATTACTAGCAAGAGCAGTCTTCTTACTTAATAAAGAAAGAGAAGTCATATACGTTGAATATTTAGATGAAATGAGTCAACATCCGAATTACGATAATCTCTTTGAATTCATCGATAAAAACGTTAAATAATGATGATAAAAAGTTGGTAGATTTTCTAACCAACTTTTTCTTTTTAACTTCGAAGATACGTTTTATTATGTTATAATAAGTAGAAGCAAAAAGGAGAATTATGCATGGGATTTTTTGCCAACTTATTTAAAAAGAAACCAAAAAATGATAAGTATCAAATGGGTTTACATAAAAGTAAAGCCTCTTTTGATAATTTAAAGAAATTAATTGATGAATCTGACTCAATAAGTGAAGACCTATTTGACTCAATAGAAGACCTTTTAATTGCAGCTGATATTGGTGTTGAAACAGTATTATACTTTACAAATGCATTAAGAGAAGAAATTAAAAAACAAGGTATTGAAGACCCACACCAACTTTCAGAAATTATTGTTGATAAATTATTTGAGATCTATTTAAAAGATGAATTTGTTGATACGACACTTCGTTTTGATGATGGAAAAACAAATGTTTATTTATTTGTTGGTGTCAATGGTGTTGGTAAAACAACAACAATTGGTAAACTTGCAAAACAATATAAATCTGAAGGTAAAAAAGTCATGATGGTTGCAGGTGACACCTTTAGAGCAGGTGCAATTGAACAACTTCGTGAATGGAGTAACAGAGCAGGGGTAGGATTTTTTGCTAAAGATGCAGGTACAGATCCGTCAAGTGTTATTTTTGATGCATTAACAATTGCAGTTAAAGAAAACTATGATTTAGTACTTGTCGACACTGCTGGTCGTCTTCAAAACAAAGTTAACTTAATGAATGAACTTGCAAAAATGAAACGTGTTATTTCTAAAACATTACCAGATAGTCCGCAAGAAACACTTTTAGTGATTGATGCAACAACTGGACAAAATGGTATGAATCAAGCACACATCTTTAATGAAGTTACTGAATTATCAGGGATTGTTTTAACGAAATTAGATGGTACTGCAAAAGGTGGTATTGTACTTGCAATTCGCCATCTATATAACTTACCAATTAAATATGTTGGACTTGGTGAGAAGATTGATGATTTAGTTCCATTTGATATTGAAAACTATATTTATAACTTATTTAAAGGATTCTTTTAATGGAAAATTTAGAGAAGACCGAATATCTTAATCAATTATTTAGTTATTATGGTAGTTTATTAACTGAAAAACAACAAAAGTATTTTGTAGACTATTATCATATGGATTTGACGCTTTTTGAGATTGCAGAAACATACCATGTCTCAAGAAATGCAATCCATGACCAATTAAAAATTGCAGAACAGCATTTAATAAACTTCGAAGAGAAATTAGGATTATTAAAATTATCCTTGAAGAGAAAAGAATTACTTGATTTGTTTGATGAAACAAACGATAAAAAATATTTAGAAGAATTAAGAAAGTTGGATGAATAATGCCAAATTCATTATCTGATCGCTTACAAATGTTTGTCCGCCGAGTAACTGGACGCGGACGTTTAACTGAAAATGATATTGAAGAAATGATGAGAGAGGTTAGACTTTCTCTTTTAGAAGCTGACGTAAACTTTAAAATTGTTAAGCAATTTACTGCGAATGTAAAAGAAAAAGCACTTGGAGAAAAAATACTACAAGGCTTAAATCCTGGTCAACAAGTTGTTAAAATCGTACATGATGAATTGAAACGTGTCATGGGTGAAGACTCAGCAGGATTAATCTATGCAAATAATGGTATGACAACCATTATGACAATAGGTCTTCAAGGTTCTGGTAAAACAACTGCGATTGGTAAACTCGGTTTATGGATTCGCAAGAAAGAAAAGAAAAACGTGATGTTTATTGCAGCTGACGTTTATCGTCCTGCGGCAATTGATCAATTAGTTACGCTAGGTAAATCTTTAGGTATTCATGTATATGAAGAAGGACTTAAAGATGCCCGTAAAATTGTTAAAAACGGCTTAGAATACGCAAAAGCAAACAAATATGATGTTGTCATTATCGATACCGCTGGTCGTTTAACTATTGATGAAGACATGATGCAAGAGTTAATCGATGTTAAAAAGTTAGCGAACCCAAATGAAGTCTTGTTAACAGTTGACGCGATGATGGGACAAGAAGCAGCAAACGTTGCAAAATCATTCCATGATCAAGTTGGTGCAACCGGTGTTATCTTAACTAAAATGGATGGTGACACACGTGGTGGTGCGGCACTTTCGATTAGAGAAATCTCACAAATTCCAATTAAGTTTGCTTCTAACGGTGAAAAGTTAGATCAATTAGAACAATTCCATCCTGAACGTATGGCATCTCGTATCCTTGGTATGGGTGACATGATGACCTTAATTGAAGAAGTGACATCTAATATCGATGAAGATGAAGCTAAGTCAATGATGGAAAAGATGATGAGTGATTCATATAATTATCTTGATTTACAAAAACAATTCAAGATGATTAAACGTATGGGTTCAATCTCTAAAATCATCGGATTTATTCCAGGATTAGGTAAAATGAAAGATGCATTAAGTCAAGTTGATGATAAACAATTTGACAGAATCAATGTCATTATTCAATCAATGACTGAAGAAGAACGCAAAAATCCAAAACTAATTGACACGTCTTCTCGAAGAAGAGAACGTATTGCAAAAGGTGCTGGTGTACAAGTTGCCGATGTCAACAGACTCCGTCAATCACTAGAACAACAAAAACAAATGATGAAACAAATGTCTAATTTGGACGAAAAACAAATGGAAAGAATGGCGAAAAATCCGTCAGCCATGCCAATTGCCCAACCTAAAGTTAAGAAGGGTAAAGGTAAAAATAGAGGCGGCTTTAGATTCTAATTAAATTAAGGGTAGTTTCAGCAATGGAATTACCTTTCATTTTATCCACAAATATTGTGGAAAAATTTATAATTTTAGTATGTTAAAATACTTACTAAAGAAGGGTGGAAATGATGAAAAGATTAACTTTAGTAGATGGAAACTCACTTCTATTTAGAGCATATTATGCAACAGCATATCCGGGGGCTAAGATACTTCAAACATCAACAGGCATTTATACGAATGCAGTTTTTGCATTTAGTAATATGCTGGATAAAATAATTGAACTTGCAGATAGCCACATGTTAATTGCTTTTGACACTGGAAAACCAACCAAAAGACACTTAGCTTATGAGAACTATAAAGCAGGTAGAAAAGAGATGCCTGAGGAACTTGTTCAACAAATTCCACTCATTCATGAACTGATTAAATATTTAGGGATTAAAGAGTTTAGTTATGAAGGATATGAAGCAGATGATATCATTGGTACTTTAGCTAAAGAAGCAGAATCTAAAGGTTATTTAGTTGATGTCTATTCATCTGATAGAGACCTTTTACAACTTGTGAGTGATAAAATCACAGTACATATGCTAAAAAGTGGTATGAAAGTTGTTGATCACTATACACCTGCTGCACTCTTTGAACGTTATGGTTTAACCCATGAACAGTTTGTAGATTTAAAAGCATTAATGGGTGATGCATCAGATAATATTCCTGGTGTACCTGGTGTTGGAGAAAAGACGGCTGTTTCACTTTTACAAACATATGGCACACTTGAAAACATGATTGCTAAAAAAGATGAAATCAAGGGTAAACTTGGAGAAAACATTCGAACCTATCATGAACAAGCTTTATTCTCAAAAGAACTTTCAACAATTGACTGTAAAACACCACTACCATTTGTAGTTGAAGATATTGAGATTCAACCCGTCGATGAAGAAAGCCTAGTTAACTTTTATAAACGTCTGGAACTTAAACAACTGGTTATTGGATTTAGAAAGAAAGATACACTCTTTACTGTTGATCAATCAAGTGAATTTAACTTTAAAGAATTAACTGAAGAATCTGATTTAAAATTAATTTTAAAAGAAAACCTAGCCATACATTTTGAATTCTCAGAATTTAATTATCATAAAGCTGAACTTTGGGGTATTGGAATTTCTAATGGTAAGGACCATTATTATGTTTCAAAAGAAACACTTTTACAAAGTGATGCATTAAAAGACTATTTGAAAAATTCTCAATTTGAAAAATATGCTTATGACTATAAAGCACAAAAGGTATTTTTAATGTGGCAAGGTCTTGAACTTAATGCTGTCACATATGATTTATTACTAGCTGCATATATTATTAAATCTTCAATTGGTAAAGAAGACTTTACTGCAATTGCACAAAGTTTTGAAATCAACCATTTATCATATGATGAAGAAATCTATGGTAAGGGTGCGAAAAAAGGGTTACCTGAAGATAAAGCACTTTATCAAAGTCATATTGCTAAAAAAGCATCAATTATTTATGAATTAAAAGATAAGACACTTGTGACGATTAAAGAGCGTGAGCAATTACATCTTTTAAATGAGGTTGAAATTCCATTATCTGATGTCATTGCAGATATGGAGTTCCAAGGTGTCTATGTCGATCAAAATGAGCTTAAAACGCAAACGAAGAACTTAGAAGAGCGAATTGATAATTTAAGACGTGAGATTATTGAACTTGCAGGTGTTGATTTTAATGTGGATTCACCAAAACAATTAGGTGATGTCTTATTTGAAACACTTGGACTACCAAATGGTAAGAAGACAAAAACAGGTTATTCAACCGATGCAGAGGTTTTAAATGATCTTGCAGATAAACATCCTGTTGTCGATAAAGTTCTACAATATAGACAATTAACAAAACTTTATTCAACATATTTAATTGGTATTAAAGATTCAATTTTCCCAGACGGAAAAGTACATACAATCTTTAATCAAGCTTTAACTTTAACTGGAAGATTATCATCTCTTGAGCCAAATCTTCAAAACATCCCAATTCGTACAGAAGAAGGACGTCAAATTAGAAAACTGTTTGTACCAAGTGATAAAAATTACTTAGTTGGTGCGGACTATTCTCAAATTGAACTGCGTGTCCTTGCAGATATGGCTGATGTTAAGGAATTAAAGCATGCATTTGAAACAGGACTTGATATTCACACATCAACTGCTCAAAAAGTATTCCATGTTGAAACAGTCGATAGTGAACAACGTCGTCGTGCAAAAGCTGTAAACTTCGGTATTATTTACGGAATTGGTTCTTGGAGTTTATCTCAAGATATTAATGTCACAGTGAGTGAAGCAGAAAAATTTATTGAAAAATATTTAGAAGTATATCCTGAAATTAAAAAGTATATGAAAGATATCGTAGAATTTGCGAAATCACACGGATATGTAGAAACGATTATGAAACGTCGTCGTTATATTCCAGAACTTGAAAGTAAAGTCTATGCAGTGCGTGAGTTCGGTAAGCGAACAAGTTTAAATGCACCAATCCAAGGTTCTGCTGCGGATATTATTAAAGTTGCCATGATAAAACTTCACGAATATCTAGTTAAAAATAAGAAAAAATCAAAATTAATTCTTCAAGTACACGATGAATTGATTCTTGATGTTGTTCCAGAAGAATTAGAAGAAATGGAAAAAAAGGTACCAGAAATCATGAAGACAGCATTCCCACTTAACGTGGAATTATCAACTTCATGTGATACTGGTAAAACTTGGTACGAATTGAAGTAGGGGGATTTATGCCAGAGTTACCTGAGGTTGAAACAAACCGAAAAATATTAGAAGAGAAAGTCGGTAAAAAGACCATTGATAAAGTGGTCGTTTACTATCGCCCAATTGTCTCTAATGATTTTGCGTTTGAAGAAAAACTACAAAATCAAACCATTCATTCAATCTCTCGTCGTGCAAAATACTTAATCTTTAATTTAGATCAATATAAACTCATTTCACACCTCCGTATGGAAGGAAAGTACATGCTGAATGAGGCAAGAAATCCAAAACATACACATGTTGAATTCTATTTTACAGATGGCACAGTACTTTCCTATCATGACACCAGAAAGTTTGGTCGATTCGAATTGATTGATATAAATGAAGAAGAAAGTTTCTTCAGACATAAAAAACTCGCTAAAGATCCAAATCAATTAGAATTAAATGATATTGTTACAAGTATTCAAAAGAGTCAAAAAACAATTAAAGAAATACTACTTGATCAACAAATTATTGGTGGTATTGGTAATATCTATGCCAATGAAATATTATATCGTGCAAAAATTCATCCATCCAAGAGAGGATTCCTTCTTGACCAGAGAGAAATCGATGAGATTCTAAAGATAACAAAAGAAGTCATGGATCAAGCGGTCTTACTTGGTGGGTCAACAATTGATACCTTTGAGACTTTAGGTCATAAAGGTAGTTTCCAAGAACATCTTATGGTGCATGGAAAAAAAGGTGAACCTTGTCAAAGATGTGGTACACCGATTGAAAAGGTTATGTTAAAAGGTAGAGGTACATATTATTGCCCTACATGTCAAAAATCTAAAGTGATCGCAATTACTGGTGGTATTGCAACTGGTAAGAGTGAAGCTACTAAATACTTACTTAAAAAAGGATTTAAAGTCTTTGATAGTGATCAAACAGTTAAAACACTCTATCAAGATCCGAAATTTTCAAAAATGGTTGGTAAAAAGTTTAATACTTTGAATGAAGATGGTACACTAAATAAGGCTCTTTTAAGAAATCTAATATTTGAAAATAAATCAAAACGTAAAATGTTAGAAAAAATGATTCATCCAAAAGTGTTTGAGATGATTGAAACATTTAAAAAAGAAAACTTTGATCATCTTATCTTCCTAGATATTCCACTCTTATTTGAAACGGGTTATCAAGGATATGATGTTTCATTTATGGTTACAACAACCAAAAAGCTACAAATTGAAAGACTTATGGCAAGAGATCATGTATCAGAAGAAGATGCAATAATTTCCATCAAATCTCAAATAAGTTTAACTAAAAAAGAAAAACTTTCCGATTATGTCATTAAGAATAATGGCACATTAAAATCACTCTATCAACAAATTGACGATTGTCTAATGAATTTTTAAAAAGGGGAAAAGTATGAAAGCAAGACAAACATTTACAATTATGTCACAATCCGCATTATCTTCTGATGAATGGAAGGTTTTAGGATTGTTATATCAACCATTAATGGGTACATTAGCATTTTCGCTATATCATACTTTTTATCATCTTTTAAACCAAAAGAATTATCGTAGTGAAGTCTTCACACATCAGTTTTTATCGGATTTATTAAATGAAAAATACGATAAATTAAAAGATGCAAAAGATCGTCTTGAAGCACTGAATTTACTTTCAACTTATCAAGATCAAGAACACTTTGTCTATCAATTGAAAACTCCACTTTCCCCTAGAGGTTTTTTCAAAGATACAGTCTTAGGACAATTTCTAGCAACTGAACTTGGTAATAAAGTCTTTGACCAACTGCAAGCTATCTTTAAAGTAGAAAAAATGAGTTTAGATAATTTCGAAGAAATTACTAAAAACTTTGATGATGTATTTAATTTTGTTGCAAGTAATGATTATGAAGATACTTCAATGTATCTTGGTAAACGTAACAATGTTGGTGTGAAAATTGCAGAACAAATCAACTATGATACCTTTGTATCTAAACTTCCAGAACGCTTAAAGAAACCAATTTTAACATCGAACAAGACACAAGAAACAGTTCAAAAACTTGTCTTTGTTTATCAGTTATCTATTGATGATATGGTTGAAGTTTATACACAGACAGCTGAAAAAGATGGTTTAATTGATTTAGGACGACTCTCATTTAATGCGCAACTATTCTATTCCAATAAGAAAAAAGATATTCCAGTTGTTGCAACAAAACAAGAGATTAACGGAAATGGCAATCAAATTCATTATCTTAAAACTGTTTCACCTGTTAGAATCATCGAAAACTATGTTAAGAATGATTACCAATTAATGGCAACTGATACTGTGATGCAGTTAATGGAAAGAAAGCAGGTTGAAATTGGGGTCATTAACGCCTTACTTTTACATATCTTAAAACGTAAGAATGGTGATTTACCACATATTAATTATCTTGAAAAAGTCTTAGAAACATGGATGACCAAAGGTATTAAAACAACTGAAGATGCATATAATGAAATATTAAATAATGAACAAGCAACCGGTAAACCATATAATGGTAAGAAACAAAACAATAACCCTGAATGGGTAGAGGCATACTTAAGAGAGTTAGACAATTTAGAAGAGGAGCTTTAATATGGACTTAACTGAAGTTAAATTAATCGTTCAAAGCGACCCCGAAACTAAAGACTTAAATTTAAATGAGTCTGATCTTTTAATTGCGTATCAATATATCTTACAAAAACAAAACAATACCTTAAAAGGTTTTATTCCAAAACTAGTTTTAAAACCTTATTTACATATTGCATATGTTCCAACAAAAGAAAAACTTAATGAAGAAGTAACAAACAAACTTAAAGCAAACTTAGAAGTCTTTGAATCAGATACCTATATTGCAGATGCAAATTTAAATGATTTTATTGTTGATGATGAACAACATGAAAAAGCAATGAAATTTGTGGATGAATTTTTAAAAGAACCTAAAAAATTTCAAAGAGGTTTATATTTATATGGCCCTTATGGCACTGGTAAAAGTTACTTTTTACAAGGGCTTGCTAAAGAATTAACCAAAAGATTTGTAAATGTTGTATATACGTTTGTACCGGATTTAACAAGAAGTCTTAAAGCATCTATGGGTACACCAGATTTAGAAAAGAAGTTAAATTTACTTAAGCGTTGTGATGTTTTAATTCTAGATGATTTAGGTGGAGAAAATATCACGCAATGGTTTAGAGATGAAGTTTTATTACCTGTACTTCATTACAGATTAAGTGCTGAATTAACTGTTTTTGTTTCATCAAATTATGACTTAAAACAACTTGCACAAATGATGCAACTCAATAATGAAGATATGACGATTCAAAGTGCAAGAATTATTAAGAGAATTCAAACTTTAACAAAAACACTTAAATTTGACAAAAGGTTCAAAAATGATTGATTTCTATAGAAAAACGAGTAAAATATTAAAGTAGCGTTGAAGAGGACACGATTTAATTCGCACCTAGCGATGTAGGAACGGTGAAAGCCTACAAAAAAGAATTAAGTTACCACCTCGGAGCTGACTTAACCCAATAAGTCCGTAAATCTGCGTTAAAGATATAATTGAGTGCCAGGTAACTGGAACTAAGGTGGTACCGCGGAATAGTTTATTTCGTCCTTACATATTTTTGATATGTAAGGATTTTTATTTTTTAGGAGGTTAATCATGATAAAAATTACTTTCCCAGATGGAAGTATCAAAGAATTTAATAAAGGTATTAGTCCTTTACAAATTGCTGAATCCATTTCTATTTCTTTAGCAAAGAAAGTTGTTGCAGCAAAATTTAATGGACATTTAATCGAATCGAACAGAGGTCTTTTAGAAGACGGTTCTTTAATTTTACTTACAGCAAAAGATAAAGAATCACTTGATGTATTAAACCATAGTGCTGCACACTTAATGGCTCAAGCAATCAAGAGATTATATCCAAATGCTAAGTTTGGTGTAGGTCCTGCAATTGAAGAAGGTTTCTACTATGATGTTGACTTTGGTGATGACATCTTTAGTGATGCAAAATTACCAGAACTTGAAAAAGTGATGGCAGAACTTGCAAAGGCTGACTTTAAGATTGAAAGAAAAGAGGTTTCATTCGAAGAAGCACAAGAACTATTCAAGAATGACGCATATAAATTAGAATTAATTGAACAATTTAAAGCTGATGGTTTAACAGTTTACTCTCAAGGTGATTTTACTGATCTTTGTCGTGGTGGACATGTACCTTCAACAAGTTATATCAAAAACTTTAAATTATTAAGTTTAGCTGGTGCATACTGGAGAGGTGATGTTAAGAATAAACAATTAACTCGTATTTACGGTACTGCATTCTTCACACCAGAAGAGCTTGCTAAACACTTAGAAATCTTAGAAGAAAGAAAAGCTAGAGACCATCGTAAACTTGGTAAAGAATTAGATCTGTTTATGGTGAACAATGATGTTGGTTCAGGTCTTCCTTTCTGGTTACCAAAAGGTGCAACTGTTCGTCGTTTAATCGAACGTTATATCGTTGATAAAGAAATCGAATTAGGTTATTTACATGTTTATACACCTATTATGGCAAACGTTGAATTCTATAAACGTTCAGGACACTGGGATCATTATCATGAAAACATGTATCCCCCAATAGATTTAGGTGATGGTGAAATGTTAGTTCTAAGACCAATGAACTGTCCACACCATATGATGATTTATAAAAAGGATTTACATTCCTATCGTGAACTTCCAATTCGTATTGCTGAACTTGGTATGATGCACAGATATGAAAAGAGTGGTGCTTTATCAGGGTTACAACGTGTCCGCGAAATGACTTTAAATGATGCACATATCTTTGTACGTCCTGACCAAATTGAAGAAGAATTTAAAAGAGTTGTGAATTTAATCATTGAAGTTTATAAAGATTTCAAGATTAAAGATTTCTCATTCCGTCTATCATATCGCGATCCAGAAAACACTGAAAAATACTTTGATGATGATGAAATGTGGCAAAATGCTGAGGCAAAACTTAAACAAGTTATGGATGATTTAGGTATGCCATATAAAGAAGCAATTGGTGAAGCAGCCTTTTATGGTCCAAAACTTGATATTCAAGTTAAAACCGCTTTAGGAATGGAAGAAACACTTTCAACTGTTCAACTTGATTTCTTATTACCACAACGTTTTGACTTAACTTATGTTGGTGAAGATGGTAAGAATGATAAACGTCCAGTTGTTATTCACCGTGGTGTTGTATCAACAATGGAAAGATTTGTTGCATACTTAATTGAAGAATATAAAGGTGCCTTCCCATTATGGTTAGCACCAGTTCAAATGATGTTAATCCCAGTATCTGTAGATGCACATGGTGACTATGTCAAATCATTACATGAAAAATTTGCAAAACTAGGCATCCGTGTTGAATCAGACTTCAGAAACGAAAAACTAGGTTATAAGATTAGAGAAGCTCAAACAATGAAAGTGCCTTATCAACTAGTTATCGGTGAAAATGAAGTTAAAGAAGGTAAAGTGACTTATCGTGAATATGGTCAAACTTTACAACACACAGTTTCAATTGAAGAGTTTATCCAAATCTTCAAACAACGTGCGTCAGAAAAAAATTAACCTTTATTTAAGTAAAAAGCAGTTTTGGACTGCTTTTTTCATTCATTAAGGGATAAGTTACATTTATGATACACATGAAATGTGTTATCATATTACTAGATAATGAAAGTAAAGAGGTAAAGCGATGTTAGAAGTAAAAAATGTCACTCTAAAGTATGGTGATTTCGTTGCTGTTGATGATTTATCTTTTGAAGTTAATAAAGGTGAAATTTTTGGATTACTTGGTACCAATGGTGCAGGTAAGACAACAACATTTAGAACGATCATGGGATTACTTTATCCATCTAAAGGTTATGTAAAGTATGATGGTAAATTCGTATCTTACGACACAGTAGATAAAATTGGTTATATGATTGAAGAACGCAGTCTATTAACAAAATTAACGGTAAAAGATTTAATGCTGTATTTTGGTCAATTAAAAAATGTACCTGTTCAAACAATTTTAGAAAGACTTGATTATTGGCTTAAACGCTTTGATATTGAGTCGTATAAGAATAAGAAAATCAAAGAGTTATCAAAGGGTAATCAACAAAAGATTCAATTCATCTCAGCCTTAATTAATGAACCAAGTCTTTTAGTACTAGATGAACCTTTCTCAGGACTTGATGTCATCAACATGGAATTATTTGTTGGAGTTATTAAAGAGTACCAAAAGAAAGGTTGTACTATTATTTTCTCATCTCACCAAATAGATCATGTTGAATCATTTTGCGAGAGATTAGTCATCTTACAAAAAGGTAAGATGGTTTTATCAGGGATAATTAAAGAAATTAAAAAACAATTTAAGAAACAAACCATTTCAATTATTGCAGATGGTGTAGATGCTGGACGTTTACGTGAAATTTCTGGTGTTTATGATGTTATTGAAAATGCGAATGAATGGATTGTTAGAGTTGAGTCTGAAGAAAATGCAAAAGCAGTCTTTGATTATATTAAAACACTAGAACACGTGAGACGCTTTGATGTTGATGAAGCAACTTTAGAAGAAATCTTTATTGCGAAGGTTGGTAAGAAATATGAAGAAGCTTAGTTATCTAATTAAATACGGCCTAAAGAAACGTATTATGTCTAAAGCCTTCGTCATTTCAAATGTTGTTGTAGGACTTTTAATTATTGCAGTTACCATGTTACCTTCATTAGTAACCATGTTTACAGGAGGTAAAGGTGAAGTTTTAAACGACACCATTTTAATTGTAAATACAACAGGTTATGAAGTTGGTGAAGCCGATTTAGGTACAAGAGTCAAAGATACTGTTTATTATTCACTTCTTAATCCGCAATTTGGATATGAAGTTGAATTAACTATCAACGTCACAACAAACGCTAATAGAATTCCAACAGATAATTATTATGATGAAACAAATATTGAAAAAGGATTAGTTTATATTTATTTAGAACTGATTGATCCAGATGGTAATCCACTCGATAAAGACAATGAGAAAATCGTTGTAAAAATTTATGACAGTGGTATGCATCCAGCAGTTTTACAAATGATTCAAGTTGCAGTATCTGATTTACAAAGATTTAAATATCAAATTGATCACCCTACATTTGATCCAACGTTAGTTTCAGATTTACAACCTGTTATGGTTGAAAATCCAAATGTTGTTGATGATGGTGTGAGTGAAATCATGGCTGCGTTTGCACCAGTTGTAATTATTCCAATTTTCATCTTAATTACATTTGCATTCCAAGCAATTGGTGCTGAAATTATTGAGGAAAAATCAACTAAAGCAATTGAAATAATTATTGCTTCAGTGAAACCATCAACACATTTCCTTGCAAAAAACTTATCATTAATTTCATTTCAACTCATTCAATTATTCTTATATTTCATGTACGGTGTCGTAGGTATTGTTGGTAATGAACTCATTTCAAAAGCCGGTGGTCTTGGTTCTTCATGGGGTAATGTGACCCAATCACTTGATATTGATTTATTACCTGTTATTGGTTTCGTATTAATTTGTGCATTAATTGGTACAACACTTTATTCAGTCGTTGGTGCTTTCATTGGTTCTTTATCAATTAACCAAGAAGACTATCAACAAACACAATCACCTGTTATGTTACTTTTAACATTTGGGTATATGGGAGCAATCTTTGCAGGAACTTTAGGTTCAAAAGAAGCAATCTTAATCTTAAGTTATATTCCATTCTTTACACCAATGGTTTTACCAGTGAACCTTGCAATGGGCTTTATGACAATAGGTGAGGCTTGGATTGGTGTTGCGATTGTGCTTGCATTTGTAGTATTACTTGTCATATTAATTTCACCACTGTATCGTGCAAGTATCCTATCTTATGACCAATCTGGTTTATTCAAACGTATTAAAAATACGATTAAAACTGCGAAAGCATTAAAAGAAAATCAAAAAATGTATGAGGAGAATCATCTTGAGTAAGTTTGATGATCTAAAACTTGATCTATTAAAATTAGTTGACCCAACCTTAAATCTTTCCTTTGAACAAGCAGGCAGTCTAGTAGCGATTGCTGTGAATGAGCATGATGTTGTTGAAATGAAGGTTGCATTAAAATCCCGTAAAAAGGATGAAACTAAGATTAAACTTGATATTGCAAGACTGGTTAAGGTTAAATATCAATATCCTGGTTTAAAGATTGAGTTTACAGATTCTAAATTCTCGATAGATGAGGAAAGAAAAGTTACTTATATTGGAGTGATCTCTGGAAAAGGTGGGGTTGGAAAGTCAACTGTGACTGCTAACCTAGCGCTTGCATTTCAAAGATTAGGTAAGGTTGTTGGTGTCATTGATACCGATGTTTATGGTGCATCATTACCTTCAATCTTTCAAATTCCAATTGAACCACTTTCAACAACAGAAGATGATGAATTAATCCCTGCAGAAAAAGACGGTATTCAAGTGATTTCACCTGAGTTTTTCATGCCAAAAAACCAACCATTAATGTGGCGTGGTCCAATGCTTGGAAAACTGCTCATGCATTTCTTTGAAAATACTGCATGGGACCCAGACACTGAATTTATTTTTGTTGACCTACCACCAGGTACTGGTGATGTTCAACTGGATGTTCAATCATTCATTCCACATGCTAAAATGGTGCTTGTAACAACACCACATCCAAATGCGAGCCATGTTGCATTAAAAGCTGGTCTTGGTGCGAAGGAGATTGGACATGAAGTTTTAGGTGTTGTTGAAAATATGAGTTACTATTTTAATGAAGCAAATGGTAAGAATGAATTTATTTTTGGTGAAGGTGGCGGTAAAATGGTAGCAGATACCATAAATGCACCACTTTTAACTCAAATTCCGATTAATCAACCACTTGATCAAACATCATATTTGTTCAGTTTAGAAGATATGAATGGTAAACTATATTATAAACTCGCACAAGATATACTAAATTTGATTCAAAGTGAGGTTTAAATTTGGCTAAATTAAGAAAGTTTTATGATCTTGATAATGCAGCCAAAATCTTCCCTGTTGTAGCAAACGAATCACGTAGCTACATGTTTCGTCAATCGATTGTCTTTAAAGAAGAAATCGTTGTAGAAGATTTACAAAAAGCATTAATCAGAATAACTAAACGTTTTAAACATTTGAATGTAAGAATCAGAAAAGGATTCTTCTGGTTTTTCTTTGAAGAAAATTTAAAGACACCAATCCTAAGAGAAGAAAATGGACTCATTAATGAATATCTAGACCCTAGAGAAAATAATGATTTTCTATTTAGAACATTCTATTATAAAAACCGCTTATCGGTTGAATTTTTCCATGCATTAACTGATGGTAAAGGTGCGTTAGAGTTTATCAACTCTCTTGCGTATGAATACTTAACAATTCGTGGTGCAGAAATTGATCCAGAAGGTTTAATTATTACTGCAGATGTTGCAGGTAGTTATGCTGAGGTTCAAGATGAATTCCAAAAACTATATAATAAACAAAAAATCGTTAATCTAAAAGAACCTAAAGCACATCACTTGAAAGGTACCTTTTACGAAAATAACTATAATGCATTAATGCATGCGTATATTTCTGTTGAACAAATTAGAAAAGTTGCGAAAAGTTATGGTGTATCTGTGACTGAATTCTTTGTAGGGTTAATTATTTTAGCTGCTAAAAGAAGTGGTGGACCAGGAATGAAATATAAAAATCTCTTTAGAGTTTTTATTCCGGTTAACTTAAGAAATATGTTCCCAACTGTTACACTGCGTAATTTTGTGAACTACGTTAGAATTAATTACGATTTAAACCAACCTGAACAAGAATTGAAAATAATTTTAGACCATGTCAAAGAATCTATGAAAAAAGAAATGGATCCGGATTTAATGGTCAATCGAATTATAGGTAATGTTAAAATCGAACAAAACTTCTTGCTACGTATGGCACCACTGTTAATTAAAATTCCTGCGATGCGCAGTGTTTATGGTGTTATTGGTGAAACCTTAAATTCATATGACATCTCCAATTTAGGTAGAGTTGAATTACCTAAACAAATGATTCCACACATTAGTCATTATCAATTTACAATTGCACCTTCTAAAGATACACCAAAAGCTGCTTCAGTGGTTTCATTTGGTGATGTCTTATGTCTTTCATTTATCTCTAAGATTATTGATCGTGATTTTGAAAAAGCATTCTTTGTTATCCTTAAAGAACAAGGTATCTTATCGCGTATTGAAGCCAATAACTGGGAGGTGGTATGATGCAATTTTGTGAACATTGTAATGTCGTTCATGATCATAAGGAAAAAACATGTATTGTATGTGGACGTTTAATGAAAACAATTAATGTTGAAGATAGCATCATTACAGTTGGTTATCCTGATGTTAAGGTCATTAAGAATAAAGGTGATATTGCATTAAGAATTTTAGGTGTCATCTCAATAGCGATTTCTCTCATTGTTGGTGTAATTAACTGGTTGACTTGGAATCAATTTGCTGAATATTGGAGTTTAATTATCGTTGGTACATTAATCTATATTTGGTTACTCTTTAGTCAAATTATTATGAGTAAACATGATTATCCAACCAAAGCAATCCGTCAAGTCATCATTGTTTCAATCTTGTTAGTTATTTTAGATTTATTTACAGGTCATACCAAATGGGCAATGACCTATGTTGTTCCATTCTTATTTCTTGGTACAACAGCACTCTTACCATTAATCATTGCAACGATGCCTAAGAAATATTTCTTACATGTTAGAAGTTTATTCTTCTTAGTCATCCTAGATTTACTTGTTTCAATCGTTCCTTTTACAACCGATTGGATGGAACAAGGTATTGAATGGACAGGTGCAATGGTAGGACTTGCAGGGATAATCTTGCTTGCGATTATGTGGGTCTTCGCACCGCGTACAACAAAACAAGAATTAGTTAAAATCTTCAGAATATAAAAGAATTCAATGTCCTTACTTACTACTATAGTATGTGAGGACTTTTTATATGCAAGATCTACCTAGAGAAAAACTAATTAAATATGGTGCATTTGCACTCGATAATCATGAACTTATAGCAATCCTTTTACGGACAGGAACTAAGAATGAAAATGTGCTGGATTTGTCACTTAAAGTAATGAACCTATTTAGACACATAAGTTATATTAAAACGCTGAAATTAGAGGATTTAATGACCGTTAAAGGGATAAATGAAGCAAAGGCTACAACCATTCTTGCCGCACTTGAGCTTGGCAGAAGAATCCATGAAAAATCGCACAATAAAGCAAAACCAATGACAACAACTGAAGATATTTATGAATTCTTAAAAGATGAAATGGAACTGTTAGAACAAGAACATTTAATTGTTTTAACACTTGATATAAAGGGTAGTGTTTTAAAGAAAGAAACTGTTTATATTGGAACGACAACATCGATTACAGTTTCAGTTAAAGATTTATTTAAAAGTGCAATCAAATTTGGTGCATATGGGATTGTTATGATTCATAATCATCCAACTGGAGATGCACGACCTTCGATACAAGATGATCTCTTAACAGAAAAGGTTAAAAAGGCATCTGAACTACTTTCAGTAGAGTTAATCGACCATATGATTATTGGTAAATTTGAATATTACTCTTATAAAGGGCGAAACTTAGTAAAAGTTTGATATAATCTATTCATAAAGAGGATGTGAAATAGATGAAAAAAGACTCTAGTGTTAAACTTTGGTATTTAGCGTGTGTTGGTGCGATTATTTTAATCATTATGATGGTAACAGCATCTGTATTACAAATTGGTAATCAACTCGCTACAATCCACCCATATGTATCTTATGGCTTCTATGTGCTTGCAGTATTACTTACTTATTTTTTATTGGTTAGACCAATCGTTATCATTTTATGGTCACCTTCATTTTCAATTGATACAACCTTAGACAAAAACCCTAAGAAAACATATAGTGTTTTCAAAGTGGTTGCTAAGAGATTATTAGACAATAATGATCTAACTCAAGCTGAAAAAGAAGAGATTAAAAATGCAATGGGTGATGCACACAAACTTCGTGATGCATTAAACCATGCGTATAATCACCATATTAAGAAAAAGATGAATGCAAAAATTAGAGAACATGCAAAAACTGTGATGATCTCTACTGCAATTTCTCAAAATGGTCGATTAGATTTCATAACTGTAATTGTAGTCAATGTTCGTATGATTAAGGATTTGGTTGTTATGTGTGGCTTTAGACCAAGTTATCGAAATCTTGCGAAACTTGTGGTCAACGTCTTTACAACTGCACTGATTGCAGAAGGACTTGAAAATATTAAAATTCAAGACGTGCTTCCTCAATCAACAATGAATATGTTAGGTGAAATTCCACTGATTAAACCAGTGATGTCATCTGTTGTTGAAGGTATCTCAAATGCTTTATTAACTTTAAGAATTGGTATCGTGACAAGAAAGTATTTATTTGATGATGCGGAAGACTTAACAAAAGAAAAGATTCGCTTTGGTGCGCTTCTAGAAGCAGCAAAACACTTACCGATGGTTATCGCAGATGGACTCATGATTTTCCCTAATGCAGTCTTTAATATGTTTAAACCAAAGGCTAAGAAACTAGAAGACCTTGACGAAGCAAAGTAAAGTGTGGGTTTTTCTGTAAATATGTTATATTTACTTGACAAAGTTAGAAATATCATATAAAATATCTTGCGTTGTACCACATAGAAAAGGTTTTAAATGCTTTAAAGCTACCTTCATAGTGAGTCTTCGAAAATAAAAAAATATAAGGAGGGAACAAACATGTTTGCAGTTATCGTTACAGGCGGTAAACAATTAAAAGTTACTGAAGGACAAGAAATCTATGTTGAAAAACTAGATGTAAATCCTGGTGACATTTACGAATTTACAGAAGTGTTAGCTACAGATTCTAAAGTGGGTAGTCCATTAGTAGAAGGTGCTAAAGTTATCGCTGAAGTTGTAAAACAAGGTAAACAAAGAAAGATCATTGTTTTCAAGTACAAACGTCGTAAGAACTTACGTAGAAAACAAGGTCATCGTCAACCATACACTAAGTTAGTTGTTAAATCAATCGTAGAATAATTATGATTCATTATACTTTCAAAAAAGAAAATGGATATGTTAACGAAATTAAAGTTAAAGGACATGCACTCTTCGGTGACTATGGAACTGATATTGTGTGTGCATCCGTATCAACCGCTTTAATTATGACAGCTAATGCAATTGAAACTTTAGGATTTAAGGATTCTATCCAAACTAAAGTTAAAAGTGGAGACTTCGTATTAAAAGTATTAAGATCTAATGCAACAATCGAAGGATTACTCCAAAATTTAATTTACACATTAAATGAGCTTGAAGCTCAATATAAATCTCACATTAAAAATCTAAAGGAGGAATAACCATGTTAAAACTCAATATACAGTTATTCGCGTCTAAAAAAGGGGTAGGGTCAACTAGAAATGGTCGTGACTCTCAATCTAAACGCTTAGGTATGAAACTAGCTGATGGACAATTAGCAAAAGCTGGTGCAATTATCTACCGTCAACGTGGAACTAAAATCCATCCAGGACTAAACGTTGGTCGTGGTGGCGATGACACACTATTTGCTATGGTCGAAGGTATTGTTAAATACGAACGTGTTGGCAAAGACCGTAAACAAGTTTCAGTATACGCTGCATAACTAAAAGGTAATCTAATTACCTTTTTTTCTTGATATAATACAATTAGGAGTATTAAAAATGAGTGTTTTTATAGATGAAGTAACAGTAGAAATTAAAGCTGGTAAAGGTGGCGACGGTAAAGTTGCTTTCAGACGTGAAGCCCATGTTGAATTCGGTGGTCCATCAGGTGGTAATGGTGGTAACGGAGGCAACATTTATTTTGTTGGTGATTCAGGTAAAAACACTTTAATTGATTTAAAATATAACCGTCATATCCGTGGTAATCATGGTAATAGAGGTGAAATTAAAGGTATGTTTGGTGCAAATGCTGAACATACATATGTAAGAGTTCCACTAGGTACTGTTGTTTATCATGAAGATGGTAGATTAATCGGTGAAGTGTTACACCATGGTCAAGAATTATTAGTTGCTAAGGGTGGTAAAGGCGGTAGAGGTAATATTGCATTTGCTACGAATAGAAACCAAGCACCTGATTTTGCTGAAAAAGGTGATTTAGGACAACACTTTTTAGCTAAAGTAGAATTAAGAGTTTTAGCAGATGTTGGGCTTCTTGGATTTCCATCTGTTGGTAAATCAACATTAATCTCAACAATTTCAAATGCTAAAGCTAAGATTGCTGACTATCCTTTTACAACACTTTCTCCTCAACTTGGTATGGTCCAAGTTGATGATCAATCATTTGTTGTTGCAGACTTACCTGGTTTAATTGAACACGCACACTTAGGTGTTGGTCTTGGTATCCAATTCTTAAAGCACGTTGAAAGATGTAGAGTCTTACTTCACATCGTTTCAATGGAATCAGAAGATCCTTTCAAAGATTATGAAGTCATTAATAATGAACTTGTTCAATATGATGAATCCCTAAAAGAACGTAAACAAATTGTTGTTGCGAATAAAATGGATATTGAAGGTGCAGAAGAAAAATTAGCTGAGTTTAAAAAGAAACTTGGTAATATTGAAGTTCTACCAATTTCAGCTGCAACAAGATCTGGACTCCAAGAACTTAAATATAAAATCATTGAAGCATTAAAAGAAGTTCCAAAACTTGAACCTAAATCATCAACTAAACTCTATACATTTGATGAAGAAGTTAATAAAGAATTTATTATCACCAAAGGTGATGATGGTATCTTTGATGTATCAGGTGAAAAAGTAATGCAACTCTTTAATCGTACAGACTTCAATAATGAATCTGCAATCAAACGTTTCGCAAGACAACTTCGTGGTTTAGGTATCGATGATGCTCTAAAACAAGCAGGTGTTGAGCACGGTGATATTGTTAGAATTCTTTCATACGAATTTGAATATTTAGAATAATTATAAAGATGAAAAAATCCCTCAAAACGAGGGATTTTTTATTAGACTTTTAATGTTCTTTGTTTAAACTGATAACTTTGGTTTGCATCCTTTAAATCCTTATCAAGCATGCGTTTTTCTTCAACTTGAATTTGATTTGCATTATGCTCACTCTTTTTCTTGAATGAAAGAATCATGGATTCTTTCTTTTCATAACTTTGTTTAAGTTCTTGTTCAATTGATGTTAGGCGTTTTTGATGAAGTAAATTTTTCTTAGTTGTTTGATCTAAATAAGATGCTAGTTTTTCTTTTAGTTGTTCGTTTAATTTGACTTCAGTTTGTTGGAATCTAGTATTTAATAAACCATTTTTAAGTTGAGTCGTTTCTTCTAAGGATTTAAGATTTTTAATCTTTAAATCCATTTGGTCGTTTGCTTTTTGATTAGACTTCATGAAGGTGTCAGCACTCTTTGTTAAGTTCTTTTGGAATTCAACATCAAGTTGAGTAATCACTGAAGTTAGGTTTGAATCAATTAAAATAAGTTCATTCTTGATCTTTTCTTCTGTTTGAAGAATTTGAGTTTCAAAGGCTTTAATTTGATTTTTAAGTGTTTCGATTTCACTCAATTTTGTTTGTTTGATATTTTCAATTGATGTTTCAATTGATAAGATTTTCTCTTTTTCAAGGGATGCGAGTTGAGCTTTTAATCGGTTTCGATAAAGATCGAGTGCATTTCGATTGGTAAGTAATATTTTCTCATGAGCTTCCAAATCATCTTTTTGTTCTTTAAGGAAGTTTGACTTTAAATTAGATTGATCCTTATTGAGTTTCTCAAAAAGAAGAATAGAACCCTTTAACAATGATTGATATAAGACATGAGATTGTTTTTCAAACGATGCTTCTAAACGTTTAAAGTTTTTCTCGTATTCTTTAATCATATCTTCGGTTAAATAAATTGGTTGATTTAGTTTTTCAGTTAATGGTCCAATTTTAGATTCATAGTTTACAAAGAGTGTACTTAATTTCTTCATTAAGTTCTTATAGAATGTAAGTTGTTGGAAGTAAATTTTAGTATCTTTTTGTTGTTGAGAAATTAAATTATCTTTTTCAAGTTCAAATTGACGCGATAGATTATCTTTTAAAGTTTTAATCTTATCCATTGGTTTATTGAACTTTTGAATTTCTTTATCAAGTTTTTGCATCTCGGTTTCGATTGAATTAATTTGTTTCTGAAGGTCTTCGATTTCAACTTGATATTTCTTATTTTCTTTTTTATCTTGAATTTCAGATTGTTTAATTTCTAGTACATTAATTTTTGATTGAATGCGGTCGATATTAGATTCTAAAACCATGATTTGATTATCAATTTTCTGAATTTCAACATTATATCCATTGAGTTCATCATCTAGTGCTTTCATTGATGTTTGAAAATTTGTTGTTAAAACTTTAAGGTTAGTTTGATAATGATGATTTGTTAAATCATTGAATCTAGTTTCATGATATGATTGCATATCAACTAGAAATTCATCAATTGCGGATGTTTGGATATTTGATAATTCTCTAAAGACTTCTAAATAGAGTGTAATATATTGTTTAACATCTTCAGGGTGAGCAGGCAATTGATATAAATTAATAAGTTCTAACATGAAATGATGGTGCACATTATAAACAATGTACACTTGATTGAAGAGGTAGTGGATTCTTGAATGAATGATATCTAACTCTTTATTTAAGACAACCATTTCGGTATCAATTTGAGACAATTGATCTTGATAGTAAACTTTATCATTTTCGAATTTTATTTCTTGATCTAAATCTGAAACAAAGGATGATGTCTCGTCATGATATGAGTCATTTAAAATTTTCTGTTCTTTAATCTTGTAGTTAATTTCTGTAGAAAGCTGAGTTTTTTCAAGTAAAAATTCAAGTTCATTTGTAAGGTTTGTAACCTCAAATGTACTTAAAGTTAAATTCTGTTTAAGTTCTTGATTTTTTAAACGTTGTTCTAAAATGACAGTTTCTTTTTCTAAAGATAATTGTTCAGTCATCATTAAAACATTTTTATCATACTCAAGTTTAATTCTAAGTTTTTCTAATTGTTCCTGACATTCAAGTTGATATAGGAATATTTTATGATCAATCGTATCTTCTTGATGTTGGAAGTGGTTTAAGTGATAGTTTGTATCATTTGAAAGTAAATTAATATCACGTTCAGAGATTGCATTTGCAACAGCTAAATCTTTATCAAGTGGAGCGATTGCTTCAAGATGTTTAATATCAAGAAGCTCTAAATCGTGGTCTAAATTCAGTTTTAATTTCTTTAACTTAGTTTCGATTTCTCTTGCTTTATATTGATAATTTTGTTCGTTATAATAGTTTTCTAATTTTTCGTTTATGAGTAAGATTTTACCTTCAATACGCCATTTAGAGCGATCTTCTAAAAATTCAATTTCAGCTTGATTTAATTTTTGGTACTGTTCTCTAGTCTTAGTTACGGTATCTTTTTTTGTTCTTTGGACTTGTTTATTGAGTTCAGCATCTTGAGCTCTTGTGATTATAGAAAATTCCTTATAGAGTAGTTTTCTTTCATCTTCATTGTTAGCAAGATTTCTTTGTTCTTTATATTCTTTTTGTTGTTCAGCACGATCTTTAATTAATGCTTCACGGAATGCTGATAACTTTGAGTTATATAAAGTAATTGATTCACTTGTTTCCTTGATGATTTGTTCTTTCTTTTGATTGTACTTTTCAATAATGACTGAAATCTGATTTTTATGCGTTTCAATCTTTTCAGAATATATTCTTTCATGTTCAGACTTTAAATCTTGATAAGATTGTTCTAAAGCTTTTAATTCAAGATCAATTGGTACTAAAGATTCTTGATATCTAGATTTTAATTTATTTGATGCATCATCTTTTTTCTTCTTTAATTGGTCTACCTTTTTATTAAAAGCGGTAGAAGCTTGATGATAATCATTTTTAACACTTAAATATTTGGAATCGGATTGTTCGCGATATAAAGCTTTTGATGTGACAATGCGTTCTTTTTCAAGTTTCATGTTTTGTTCAAATGCTTCTTGATTTTTTTGAATCACTAAAACATCTTCTTGATATTTCGCTTCAACTTTTACGAGTTCACTTGCAGCGTTTTGTTTAATTTGGTGCATGGATTTCGCACTTTGTTTTTTGATGTCTGCAATGACTTTTTCAATATAAGCTAAATCTTTAGACTTAGTTGTTAATGCTTGTTTATTAAGTAAATTTAACTTTTCTTCAAGTTCGTTAATTTCATGGTTGAATTTGTCGATATCTTTTGAAGTTTTTAATTTTAATGTTTCGATGTTTCTATCTTTTGCAAGATATAAGGCTTTAATTTTATCTTTCGTATCTTTTTCAAATAAAGCGTAGTTTTCGCGTAAAACTTTCATCTTATCTTGATGATTTTGTTTGGTAATTAAATGTGCATGCTTTGTATCTCTTGTTACTTTTTCATGCGTTTCCTTAAATGCTAAAAACTCCTTAGATAAATCTTGGAGTAAGGTTGCTATTCTATCAGTAATTGCTTTATATTTCTTGTCTTTACTTGCTAGATTTTTTAAGTTGTTAATCGCTTCTGTAACAAATTCAAAGGTCATTCTTTCACCTACTAAATTTATTATAACATAATAAAGATAACAAAAAATGATATAATATTTTAGAACGAATACTTTGAAGGTGGAAGTCATGTACGGATATATTAAAGGAATTGTTAAAAAGGTTTCACCAGAACATATTATTATTGACAACCAAGGGATTGGATATTTAATTTTAAGTCCAACACCATATCAATATCATTTAGATGATGAAGTGGTTGTTTATACATATCTTCATGTCAGAGAAGATATTTTTGCACTATATGGATTTAAAGATGAAGAAACATTAAAATTATTCCAAAAATTAATTAGTGTTTCAGGTATCGGACCGAAGAGTGCACTTTCAATTGTTGCTTTTGATGATTCAAATAGAATAGTTGAAGCAATTGAAACAAGTGATGCTAAATATTTAACGAAATTCCCAGGAATTGGTATGAAGTCTGCCCAACAAATTATTCTTGATCTTAAAGGTAAACTTGTTGATGAGGGTACTGATTTAAGATTACTTGATGATAATTCAAAAGATGTGATTGCTGCACTTGAAGCACTTGGTTATAACAAGAATGATATTAAGAAAGCACTAAAAAATATTAATATTGATCAATCAGTCGAAAGTGCATTAAAAGAAGCACTTGCATATCTTTTACGATGAGGACTTAAAATGGAAAATGAACAAGATCTATTAAGGGATTTAAGTCAGAAGCAAGATGATGAGTTGATGCTTCGTCCCCAATATTTAAATCAATATATTGGACAAACAGATGTCAAAGAGATGCTATCTGTTTATATTCAAGCTGCTTTAAAACGAGGTGAATCTCTTGACCATATTCTACTTTACGGTGGACCTGGGTTAGGGAAAACAACACTTGCACAAATTATAGCGAATGAACTTGGTGTAAATATAAAAATTACATCCGGACCAGCAATTGAAAAAACTGGTGATTTAGCTGCACTTTTAACAACACTTAAACAAGGTGATGTGCTATTTATTGATGAAATTCATCGACTGCCAAGATTTGTTGAAGAAATTTTATACAGTGCAATGGAAGATTACGTGCTTGATATTGTACTTGATAAAGACAATGCATCAAGAAGTATCAGAATCGAGTTACCACCATTTACTCTAATTGGTGCAACGACAAGATTTGGTGATTTATCACATCCACTTCGTGAAAGATTTGGAGCAGTTTTAAGACTTTCTTACTATTCACAAGAAGAAATTGCAATGATTGTAAGACGCACATCTTCAGTTTATGGTAATGAAATTGAAGAAGAAGCTGTTTTAGAACTTGCAAAAAGAAGTCGTGGAACACCGCGTATTGCTAACCGTTTATTTAGACGTGTGCGTGACTTCGCTGAAATTATGAGCGACTCTGTTGTCACTTATAAAATTACTGAACTTGCACTAAGTAAGTTAGGTATTGATAATCGTGGTTTAGATCACGCAGATTATATGTATTTAAGAGGGATTATTGATCGATTCAATGGTGGACCTGTAGGGGTTGAATCACTTGCTTCAACAATAGGTGAAGAACCAGGAACGATTGAAGAAGTTTATGAACCATTCTTGCTTCAAGAAGGGTATATTAAACGTACACCAAGGGGTAGAGTAGCCACAGAACTTGCGTATCAAGTTCTTGGTAAAAAATACTACAAAGGACTATTAGACACTTGAAACTAGATCTATTTGATTTTAATCTACCTAAGAATTTAATTGCACAACATCCAGCAGAAAAAAGAGACCACTCTAAATTATTTGTTATTGATAGAAAAACTGGCGAGAGAAGACATCGTCATTTTTATGATATTATTGATGAATTAGAACCTAATGATGTACTTGTCATGAATAACACAAAAGTCATTCCTGCAAGACTCATGGGTATTAAAGAAGAAACCAATGCAGCGATTGAAGTTTTACTCTTAAAAGAGACTTCTAAAAATAAATGGGAAGCCTTAACTAAACCTGCAAAACGTGTCAAAGTTGGTACTAAAATTTCGTTTGGTAATGGTTTATTAGAAATGATTTGTATCGAAGAAAAGGAAGAGGGTATACGTGTCTATGAGGCCGTTTATCAAGGCATTTTCTTGGAAGTTTTAGATAAACTTGGCACAATGCCATTACCACCTTATATTACAGAACAGTTAAAAGACCAATCAAGATATCAAACTGTCTATGCAGAGAATCCTGGTAGTGCAGCCGCACCAACTGCAGGACTCCATTTTACAAAAGAACTACTAGCCAAAATTAAAGAAAAAGGCATTGAAATCATTGAGATTACTTTACATGTTGGTCTAGGAACCTTTAGACCTGTTCAAGTGGATGATGTTTTATCTCATCATATGCATTATGAAGATTATGAAATTACTAAAGAAGCAGAAGTTAGACTGAATCAAGCAGTTGAAAATAAAAAAAGGATCATTGCAGTTGGTACTACAACGGTCCGTACGTTAGAGTCAAATTTTGATGATAAATTCCATGCTGGTCATTTTTCAACAAATATCTTTATTTATCCAGGGTATCAATTTAAAGTCGTGAAATCTATTATTACAAACTTTCACTTACCTAAATCAACACTTATTATGTTAATTTCTGCATTCTATTCACGTGAACAAATTCTAGATATTTATGATGAAGCAATTAGAAATGAATATCGATTCTTCTCGTTCGGTGATTCAATGTTTCTTAAATAAAGTTTAAGACAATTGCGAATATACCCATTAAGAATGCATACCCTGCAAACCAAATCAAGTTTTTAACTTGAACAAACTTTTTCAAGGTATGGATTGTTAAATAAGAGAAGATGAAACTAAATAAGAAAGCTAGTGAGAATCCAAGAACATCAATTGTTCCTGGATTTTTTATTGCCTCATATAATCCAAGTCCAGATACAGGTATAGATATTAAAATGTAAGACAAGAATGAAAATCTTAATACATAAGAAAGTCTAACCTTTTGAGATAAACCACCAACCATTGTTATACCAGATCTTGAAAGTCCTGGAACAATAGCAAACATTTGGAATAAACCAATAATTGCAGCATTTTTAAAATTTAATTCTTCTAGGAATTTAGCGTTTCGTAAACTAAAGACAAGTGCTAATAAAAGTGATGTAGCAATCAGTGCGATACCAACTGTCAGTAAATCTGTTGGGAAAATATCTTTAAATAGTAAACCCGCAATACCTAGTGGAATAACAGCAATACATAATTTAACTGCATATAAGAAATTCGATTTGACATTATCATCGTTTCTAGATAATGGATTAAAGGCATATGCAAAAGAATCTGAAACTAGCACCTTAATATCTTTAAAGTAGAAGACTACAAGTGCTATGAATGAACCCATATTTGTAATCATTAAAAATAATTTCAATTCAGTATCTAAGTTTACACCACCCATAAAAAGGTGAGAGAAAATAACTAAATGTCCTGAAGATGAGACTGGAAAGATTTCCGTGACCCCTTGAATAATTCCTAGGATGATATATTTTAATATTTCAATTAGATATTCCATTGCGATTTTCCTTTACGTCAGTTGTTAGCCTCATTATAACATAATGGGAGGTTTTAAGCATTGTAATTTAAGGTAAAAAAACATATAATAAAAACAAGGGGACGTGATACCATGACCGAAGGACAAATCTACACTTTAATTATCGCATCTATCGTTGTACTGCTTGGGGCAGCATTTATTGTTTTTTATGTTTTAAAAACAAAACAGAATAAAGAAAAAGCTCAACCAACAATTGATGTTTCTACGTTACTAGAAGCTTTAGGTGGTGCAAGTAATATTGTGCAAACAAGTCTTGATAATAAAAGACTTAAAGTAACTTTGTCAAATCCTAAGTTAGTATCACAAACTCTACTAAAGTCTATGGGCATTATCGGTATGTTAAGTGGTAAAGAGTTGAAACTCCTTATCAAGGATAATCCCGTAACCATTAAAACAAAACTTGATCAACTAAAAAGTGAGGTAACTAAATGAAGCAGAAGTTCAAAATTGTTTCAGAATATGGTTTACATGCAAGACCTGCGACACGTCTTGTGAATCAAGCTATGTCATATGAATCAGAAGTCAGCTTAACAGCATTTAACCGTACAGTTAATTTAAAAAGTATCATGGGAGTCATGAGCTTAGGTATTTACCATGGTGAAATCGTAGAAATTACAGCGGTTGGTCCAGATGAAAAAGAAGCCATCGCAGGACTTACAGATTTCATGGTAACTGAAGGGTTAGGCTCAATCGAATAATGATTAAAAAAATACTACAAGGTTCTCTTGTAGGTATCGGTTCAATATTACCAGGTGTAAGTGGTGGCATGATCGCCGCCGCTTTCAATATATACAGCAAGTTAATTGAGGCATTAGACCGATTAACCAAGGAACCTATTAAAGCAATTTTATCCATTTGGGAGTATTTAATTGGAATTGCATTAGGCATACTCGTTGGTTTTATTGCGATTGCATATGTGTTTTATATCATTCCAATTCCTTTAACATTGCTTTTTATTGGTTTAATCCTAGGTGGTATACAGGAGATTTACTTACTTGCTAAGAACGATAAAATATCCATTAAAAGTGCAATCATTGTTACGGTTACTGCAGTTTTAATGATTTCCTTAACATTTATCTTGCCGCTATTTAAAACAACTGATGTTTCGAATACAAGTTTAGTGTTATGGTTCTTTGTTGGAATCCTTCTTTCAGTTTCTTTAATTGTTCCAGGGTTATCTGGAACAATGTTACTTTTAATGATTGGTTATTATGGACCACTCTTAATCGTAGGTAAAGAAATGATAGAGTCTGTTTTAACAATTAACTTTGAACTATTCTTTACACACTTTTGGAATGTCCTATTTGTTGGATTAGGGTTGATATTTGCATTTATTGTACTTGGTAAGTTATTAAATTTAGTTTTAAAAAAATATCCAAAGACGTTTTATCAAATTATATTAGGTATAATTATCGCAGCTCCAGTTAACATCATTGCTTCATTACATGTAGATATGGCAACATCTGAGACACCAGTTGATATTTTTAATTTTAGTGAACAATGGTATATGTGGTTAATTGGAATTATTTTAATTCCTTTTGGATTTATGTTAGCGAGATTATTTAGTAAGGATAGTTATGAGACAAAAGAAAATTAAAGATGCAACAGTTGAAAACTTAATGAGACTTGGTGTATTAACTTCACCAAAAAAAATTGTTGTACCTGTAGGTCAACAAATTTTTATGGAAATTGGATCAGGAAAAGGTCAATTTATTACGAATCTAGCCAATGATTTTAAAGATCAAGTTTTTATTGCAGTAGAACGTGATAAAAATGCGTGTTATCGTTTAGCTCAAAAGAAAGAGATCATGGAACTTGAAAACTTAATCGTGATTTTAGATGATGCACAAAATTTACCTGAATATATGGGTCAATTAAAAGCGGATGTTATTCAATTAAACTTTCGCTTTACCATAGTTTCTTAAAGAAAAATGGTAAAATTGTGTTTAGAACAGACCATGTTGATTTCTTTAATGATTCATTTACATATTTTGCTGAAGCAAATTTTGAAATTAAAGAATGTAACTGGAATTTAGAAATATCAAAATATATGACCGAATACGAAGAAAAGAAACGTGAATTTGGTCCAATCTATCAATTGGTGGCAGTATATAAAGATGAAGAACAATCATTATAAAAACTTAATGGAACTTCCTGGCATTTCATCTCATGAAAAAAGAATTCGTGAATACATGCGTTCTGTCATGGAAAAGTATCCTCAATATGAAATCATCCAAGATAAACTTGGAAGTATTTTTGCATACAAGAAATCGGAAGTAAAAGATGCACCAACAGTTCTTGTTGCAGGTCATATGGATGAAGTTGGTTTAATGGTTAAAGAAATCTTAGATAATGGTGCGATTAAAGTTTTACCGATTGGTGGATTAAATGGTGAAGTTTTTATTTCCCAAATAATGTATGTTTATACAAAAGATGGTAAGAAATTACCTGGTGTAATCGGTGCGATTCCACCACATTTGAAAGAAAAGAATCAAATTGAAATTTCAGCATTACTCGTTGATTTAGGAACATCATCAAAAGAAGAAACACTCTCATATGGTGTTTCAATCGGAGATATGGTTTTATATGATACACCATACATAGATACAGTAAATGGTCAACGATTTATTGCTAAGGCAATTGATAATCGATATGGTTGCGGATTAGCATTAGAAGCAATTGAGAAATTTGCAAATATTGAACTACCATTTAATGTTGCAATTGGCGCAACTGTACAAGAAGAAGTTGGATTACGTGGTGCAGAAACTGCAACAAACCTTTTCATGCCGGATATGTTTATTGCCCTTGATGCTTCACCTTTGAATGATATTCATCAAAAGGATGCAATTGGTAAATTAGGTGAAGGTTTCTTACTTCGAATTTATGATCCTAAAAATATCATGTTATTCCCACTTAGAAACTATATTGAAGATTTAGCAAACAAACATCAAATCAAATATCAAGCATACGTTTCAATGGGTGGAACCGATGCAGCGAAAGCAATTGATATGCATGAAGGTGTGATTGCAACAACAATTGGACTTCCTGCAAGATACATTCATGCAAGTGTTGCAATGGCTGATTATTTTGATTTAGATCAAGCAAGACAAATGTTATTTGCATTACTTAAAGATTTAACAGGAGAAAAAATAAAAGAATTAAAGGAGCTGATGTAAGTGAAAACTTATACACTATCAAATGGTGTAAAAATGCCAGCCTTTGGTCTTGGTACGTTCAAAGTAGAAGCAGGAGAGTCTACTTATGAAACTGTTTTAAATGCTTTAAAGATTGGCTATAGACATATTGATACTGCAATGATGTATCAAAATGAAGAAGATGTTGGTCGAGCAATCAGAGACTCAAAAATACCACGCGAAGAAATCTTTGTTACAACCAAAGTTGTTAAACAATATCAAGGTGATGTTTCAAAGATCAAAGCAGATATCGACGGTTCTTTAAACCGATTAAACATTGGTTATGTTGATTTATTATTAATGCACTGGCCAAATCAAAAATATGAAATGAATGCACTAGTTTGGAGTATCTTTGAAGACTATTATCAACAAGGTAAATTTCGTGCAATTGGCGTATCTAATTTCCAAAAACATCACTTAAATGAACTTTTAAAAACAGCAAAAGTAAAACCAATGGTGAATCAAATTGAATGTCATCCGCTCTTACAACAAAATGCAATGTTAGAGTATTTAAAAGCACATAACATTCAGATGACTTCATACGGTCCGTTTGCTAAGGGTAAAGTATTTGAATCACCAACAATTGATGTGTTAAATGAGATTGCATCACACTATAACGCAACTGTTGCACAAGTCATTATTGCATGGGGATTATCTCGTGATATTGTAATGATACCAAAGAGTGTTCACTATGAAAGATTAGAAGAAAACTTTAATGGACAACGCTTAGCTTTAAGTGCAAAAGACCTAGAAAAATTGAGTCAATTAAACCGTGCATTACGTGTTTATTCAGATCCAGACAACAACAATTTTACAGAGTAAAAAGTTAAATAAAGATAATCAATTCTTTTTGAATGATTATCTTTTTTATTGTATAATAGATATAAATTAGCAGACGAGGTAATTCATGGCACAGAAAAATTACGATGAGAAATCAATCCAAATATTAGAGGGATTAGAAGCAGTTAGAAAACGTCCTGGAATGTACATTGGTTCAACCGATCACAGAGGGTTGCATCATTTAGTCTGGGAAATCGTAGATAATGCGATGGATGAGGTTTTGGCTGGATTTGGTGACGAAATTACAGTCAACATTAAACAAGATAATTCGATTGAAGTTATTGACAATGGACGTGGTATGCCATATAAAATGCATGAATCTGGTGTACCGACAACTCAAGTCATTTTTACCGTTTTACACGCTGGTGGTAAATTCGGCACTGAAGGTGGATATAAAGTTGCAGGGGGGTTACACGGTGTTGGTTCATCGGTTGTAAATGCATTATCAAGTGCACTTGAAGTCACTGTATATAAAGACGGTGGAGTTTTTAGACAACGTTATGAAGATGGTGGTAAGAAAATTTATCCACTTGAACGCATTGGTGATTCAAAGAAGACTGGTACAACTGTATGGTTTAAACCAGATCCGCAAATATTTTCAACAACACTTTATAACTACGACACAATCAAAGAACGTTTAAGAGAATCAGCATTCTTAATTAAAGGTTTAAAAATTAACTTAAACGACCAAAGAAAAAACATTAAAGAAACTTTCAAATATGATGACGGGATTAGAGCTTATGTTGAACTTTTAAACAAGTCAAGAACAGCAGTCCATGAAGTCAAAGCAGTAGAAGGTGTTTTTAAAGCAAGTAAAAGCTCAGAAATTGAAGTTGAAGTTGCACTCCAATACACAGATAGTTATCAAGAAGAAATTATCTCATTTGTTAACAACGTCAGAACTAAAGACGGTGGTACACATGAAGTTGGATTTAAGAGTGCATTAACCAAAGTTGTGAATGATTATGCTAGAAAATATGCATTAATCAAAGATAAAGACGAAAATTTAGATGGTGTGGATATTCGTGAAGGCTTAACAGCAATCATTTCTTTAAGAGTACCTGAAAATATTTTAGAGTTTGAAGGACAAACTAAAGGTAAACTTGGAACACCTGATGCAAGAAATGCAACAGAATCCGTATTCTACGAAAAATTCAATACATACCTTGAAGAAAACAGAGATATTGCATCAAAAATCATTGGTAAAGCTGTTGCAGCAAGTAAAGCAAGAGAAGCAGCCAGAAAAGCACGCGAAGATGCAAGAGCTGGTAAAAAGAGAAATAAAAAGGAAGTTATTCTTTCTGGGAAGTTGACACCTGCTCAAGGTAAAGATAAGAACATAAATGAACTTTTCTTAGTCGAAGGTGACTCAGCAGGTGGATCTGCTAAACAAGGTCGTAATCGTGCTTTCCAAGCAATTTTACCTTTACGTGGTAAAGTCATCAATACTGAAAAAACAAATACAGAAACAATTTTAAAAAATGAAGAAATTTCAACGATCATCTACACCATTGGTGCGGATTTTGGACTTGATTTTGATGTTTCAAAATGTAACTATAAAAAAGTTATTATCATGACCGACGCGGATGATGACGGTGCCCATATTCAAGTCTTACTTTTAACGTTCTTCTTTAGATACATGAGACCTTTAATTGAAGATGGTAGACTTTATATTGCGCAACCACCTTTATATAAAATTTCAAGAAAACGCTCAAAGAAAGAAGAAGTTATTTATGCTTGGAGCGATGAAGAACTTAAAAAGATTGTAGAAGATTCTGAAGGGTCTTACAATATTCAACGTTATAAAGGTTTAGGAGAAATGAACGCATCTCAACTTTGGGATACAACAATGAATCCTGAAACTAGAACTTTAATTCAAGTAACAATTGATGACTTTGGAGTCTCTGATAAACACATCACTGTTTTAATGGGTGATCAAGTATTACCACGTCGTGAATGGATTGAAAGAAACGTTGATTTTGAAATTACAGATGATTTTGACATAGAAGGTAAGTCTAGATGAGTAAAAAAGTAATTGAACAAGTAAATAAGTTTGTGAATGAACGTGTTGAAAAAATGTTACTTGAAGACGTTGTCTCAAGTCGTTTTGCACGTTATTCTAAATATATCATCCAAGATAGAGCCTTACCAGATGCAAGAGACGGTTTAAAACCTGTACAACGTCGTATTTTATATGCGATGGGTGAAATGGGACTTGCATATAACAAACCATATAAAAAATCAGCACGTATTGCTGGTGAAGTTATGGGTAAATATCACCCACATGGTGACTCATCAATTTATGAAGCACTCGTTCGTATGTCACAAGACTTTAAAATGAGATTACCTTTAGTCGATATGCATGGTAATAACGGTTCGATTGATGGTGACTCACCAGCTGCAATGCGTTATACCGAAGCACGTTTATCAAAAGAAGCTGAATATTTATTAAAAGATATTGATAAAAGAACGGTTAATTTTGTTCCAAACTTTGATGATGAAGAACAAGAACCAACAGTTTTACCTGCAAAATTTCCTAACCTTTTAGTTAATGGTGCAATGGGGATTTCAGCAGGTTATGCAACAAAGATTCCACCACATAACTTAAGAGAAGTCATTGATGCAACGATTGCACTGATTGAAAATCCTGATTTATCAGATGATGATATACTTCATTACATTAAGGGACCAGACTTTCCAACAGGAGGTATTGTCCAAGGTAAAGATGGTATTAAGCAAGCACTAACAACCGGTGCAGGTAAAGTCATTATCCGTTCTAAAACATTTATTGAAGAAATTTCTAAATCACAAGATCGCATTGTTGTCACAGAAATTCCTTATGAAGTGAATAAAGCTGAACTTGTAAGAACAATTGATACCTTACGTGTGAATAATAACATTGATGATATTTTAGAAATCCGTGATGAATCAGACCAAGAAGGGTTAAGAATTGCAATTGACCTTAAGAAAGGTGCAGATTCAGGCTTTATCCTAAACTATCTTTACAAAAACTCGGATTTACAAATTGCTTTTAACTATAACATGGTTGCAATTTTAAATCACAGACCTGTTTTAGTTGGTGCAAGAGAACTATTAAAAACGTATATTGAACACCAAAAAGAAGTAATTACAAACCGTTCTAACTTTGAACTTGAAAAAGCTCAAAAGAGATTCCATATCGTTGATGGATTAATTAAAATGACATCAATTGTTGAAGAAGTCATTAAAACAATCCGTGAATCTCAAAATAAAGCGGATGCTAAATTAAATATTCAAAATAAATTTAGTTTCTCAGAACTTCAAGCAGAAGCGATCGTTATGTTACAACTTTACCGCTTATCAACAACCGATATCCAAGCATTACGTGATGAACAACAAAACTTAACATTTGAAATGGAAAAGTTAAACCAAATCCTTTCAAATGAAAAGATTTTAATGAAGACGATTAAATCTGAATTACTTGAAGTACATGCAGTTTTAGGTGATGATCGTAAATCATTAATTGAAGACGAAATTGAAACAATTAAGATTGATCATAGAGATTTAATCAGTGATGAAAATACGATGGTTGGTATTACGAAGGATGGTTATGTTAAACGTGCATCCTTACGTAGTTATCAAGCAACACCAGAACCTGGCTTAAAAGAAAATGATGCTTTTATCTTCTTAAAAGAAGTTAACACATTGGATACACTTTTAATCTTTACTAATTTAGGTCAATACATTTTCTTACCTGTCTATAAAATCGATGAGCAAAAATGGAAAGATTTAGGGGTTTATATTAATAATATTGTTCCAATTGAAAAGAATGAAGTTTTAGTTAAAGTGCTTGCAGTATCTAACTTCAAGACAGACGAAAAGATTTTAATGGCAACCAAATTTGGTCAAATGAAACAAGTTAACCTAACTGAATTTGAAGTTACCCGCTATAACAAATCACTGCGTGCTATGAAACTTGCACCAGGTGATGAGGTCAGAAGTGTTGATATCACTCTAAAAGAAAATATTATTGCACTTTCTAAAAAAGGGTATGGTCTTCGATTTGAAACTGAAGAACTTCCACTATATGGACTTCAAGCAGGTGGTGTTAAATCGATGTCGCTTGCAGAAGATGATGAACTTGCAGTTGCATTCTATGCAAGAAGTAACGATGATTTCTATTTCTTAACAAGCCGTGGGCATATTGTTAAAGATTCAGTTTCTGAAGTTTCTAAATATGCAAGAGGACGTAGAGGCATTATTATCTTAGAACGTCAAAAGACTTTACCACATTTAATTGTTTCTGGTGCACGACTTTCAAAAGCACAACAAAAAGAAGATGTAAATATTCGTCTTGTTGGCACCAAAGAAGCAGTCTATATGCCACTCTCTGAAGTCAAATATTCACCAAATAAATTTGGTAAAAAGATGATTGACGATGGTTACTTCATGGAAATTGATAAATCATCTTATGAAGAAGAAGTTGTTGTTGTAGAAAAGAAAAAAGTTTCTAAACCAGAACAAGAAGCTAAGGTCATTGAAGAAGCGATCATGACCAAAAATAACAAACAAATTCGCTTAAGTAGATTAGATTTATTCGATGAAGAGGAATAAAGGAGATAAATATGAAACTAACGATTGATTCAAAGGAACTTACTTTTGAAAAAATATGAGTTTAGAGCAAATTGCAGCTAAACTTGGTAAAACTGATGCAGTATGTGCAGCAGTTAACGGACGTATCCGTGAATTATCTTACCTAATGAGTGACGACGCTGAAGTCGAATTCTTAGGTTTAGATACACATGACGGGATGCGTATTTATGAAGCTACACTGCGTTATGTCTTCGCAATGGCAACTTATAGAATCAATCCTTCATTAAAGATTAGATTCTCTTATTCAGTTTCTCGTTCAATTCTTGCAACAATAACCAATGGTGATGTCACAGATGAACTTTATGAGAAGATTGTTCAAGAAGTAAAAAAGATTGTTTCTGAAAAATTAACAATCAAACGTTTGTCTGTTTCTAAACAAGAAGCAACTAAAATTTATACAAACTATGGCTACTTAGATAAAATTGAAACATTAAAATTACGTCAAGAAGATCAAGTTAACTTGTATCAAGCAGGTAATTATGTAAACTATATGTTCTCATATATGTTACCGAATACGTCGCTACTTACAATTTTTGACACTAAATTCTATGCACCAGGATTCTTAATCTTCTATCCAAGAGCAGAACTTCAAGGTAAACTTCCAGAATTTGTTGATCAAGTTACATTTGGTAAAACATTAAAAGAAGCATACAAATGGGGCAAAATCATTGGTGGAGATACGATTGCCAATATTAACAAACATGTTGAAACAAGAGATGCTGAAGTTGATTTTGTTAACCTTTGTGAAACAAAACATAATGATCAACTTGCTGAACTTGGTAATTTAATCGCAGCACAAATCGATGATATTAAATTAATTGCAGTTGCTGGTCCTTCATCATCTGGTAAAACTACCTTTACTAACCGTTTACGTATTGAGTTAATGGCAAAAGGTATCAAACCAAAGATGATTTCAATGGATGACTACTATAAACCTAAAACAGAAGCTCCAAAAGATAGTGATGGAAAACCAGACTTAGAACATGTTGAAGCACTTGATATCGATCGTTTCAATCGTGATATGGCCTCCCTTGTTCAAGGTAAAGAAGTTTCATTACCACACTTTGACTTTAAACTTGGTAAACGTGTGGAAGGTCCAAAAATTAAATTAGAGAAAAATTCTCCAATTTTAATTGAAGGTATCCATGCCTTAAACGACAGATTAACAACCCTTATTCCTTCACATCAAAAATTCAAGATTTTTATTGCACCGCAAACTCAAATCCATATTGATGAACACAACCCAATTTCATTAACAGATTTACGTCTATTAAGAAGAATGGTTCGTGACCAAAAATATCGTTCAACACCTGCAGATATGACAATCGAAATGTGGCCATCTGTTAGACGTGGTGAATTCCGCTGGATTTATCCAAACCAAGAAGGTGTAAACTACGTATTTAATTCAGAGTTATCTTATGAGTTACTTGTATTAAAGAAATATGCAATTCCACATTTATCACAAATCGATCGTTCACATAAACACTTTATTACTGCTAACCGTTTAGTTAAATTCTTGAAATACTTCAAGGATATTGACGAAAAATTAATTCCCTCTAACTCCCTCTTACTTGAATTCATTGGTGGTTCTCCATTCCATGATTAAGAGGTATTAGATGAAAGCTTTATCTAATATGTCACGTCTTTTAGTAACAACAGAAACTTTACTGTTGTTACTAAAGGTGTACGAAGCTAAAGGTAAATCATTTTATTATGATGAACTCTTTGAAAGAGACAAAGATGTTTTCTTAAAGAAAACCATTGAGAAAAATGTTTACTATTTTGGTAAACTTATGGACATTGGTTTAACAGATGCCAGATTAAAACTTTTATCAAAAAAGAAGTTAATGGCTAAAAATAAAAAAGAAACATTTTTACTTAATATTAAGGGTGCGTTAACTTCCATACAAAAGCACCCTGATCAATTTGAACTTTTTACAAATGAGTTTGATAACCTAGCAAAAGCCTTATCTAAAAACTACGAAACCATTAAGTTTGAGAGTAAAGAGAAAAAGAACGATGGCACAATCTTCACAGCAACCGCTAAATCTAAGGATAAAAGAGAAGATTTAGATGCCATTATCATGGAATACAATAAACAGAATAAAACTAAATTATATGAATTAACCCAACTCATTTCAAACTTTTATATTGATTTTGTAAATGCAAAACTCTTCAATATGCATAATGAAGAGATTGCATATCTTGGGTTATATGCCTTTTTAATTAGAGACTTTTCAGTCTTTAAGTATGTGTCCTTCTTTGAATACTTCTATAAGAATTTTGAAGTCTATAAGATGGCACTCAATCAAGCAAATTATCATTATCAAACAGGATATCCAAATACAGAAAGTCTAAATAGATTAATTATTGATATCTTGTATCAAGCATATGAAGAAGTAAATGATTTCTCAAGAGAGTATTCTTTCGAAAAGAAACTCAACAAAAGTGATAACATTGAATCAACCGTTAGAAGCGGTAAAGAAATCTTTTCTAAAGAAGATATCAGACAAGTACATCCAACTGTCTCTGAAATTACCATCGATCGTACGTTGAAACGACTTAAAGATGAAGGGGTTATCCAACCACTTGGCAAAGGTCGTTCATCTAAATGGCAAAAGATTCCAGAAGACAGAAGAAAAGGTGGTAGACAGCTTGACATCTTCCAATTCACAGACTAAAAAAATATTAATTACAGGTGGTACCAATGGTATCGGTAAAGAAGTTGCAAGAATACTTGCGATCAAGGGTTACCATATCATCTTAACTGCAAGAAATGAAAAACTCATCAAAGAAGTCATTGATGAGTTTTCCCATTTAAATCCAGAGTTAAAATACTCATATTATTTAGTGGATTTTTTAGATTTAGAAAAAATGAAGATTGTTTCAAAGGAAATTCTAAAGGATCATCCTATAATTGATTTCATCTATATGAATGCAGCAATGATTCCAAAGAAGCGTGGTGAACAAACAAAAGATGGGATTGTGACATCAATGGTTGTCAACTTTTTATCACAACTCATTTTATTTGAAACAATGTTACCTGCTTTAAAAAAATCTGAAACAAAGATGGTACTCCATACAACCTCCATGTCAACGAATAGAAAATTTTCAATGACCGAACTTGATAGGATACACACTTTCGGAAGAATTAAAAGTTATGCAGTAACTAAACAACTGGCTGCAATGAGTTATTATTACTATTCAAGATACAATCTTGATGTCATATTCAAACTCGTTGATCCAGGTGTTGTTTATACAAAGACTGCAATTGGTGTGATTCCAAAATACTTAAGATTTATTGGACCGCTCGCAGCAGTTTTCTTAAGTAATCCTAAGAAGGTTGCTAAAGATGTTGTTGCGTTAATTGAAAGAGAAGATCCAAAACAAATTGCACTTTATAAAAATGCGAAACTCATTAAACATCATATGATTTACCAAGATTTAAAACTGCAAGATGAAATTATCACATATGCACATAGTTTACTGGGGGAAAAGTAATTATGAAAATAGGATTTACAGCAGATTCATCATCAGGATTAGCTTATGCACCATTTAGTTCAAAGGCTTTAATTACAAAAACTCAAATACATTTTGGTGAAGAAACACTTACCGATGGTGTTGATATAACTGCAGATCAATTTTATGACAAGCTTGAAGCATCTTCATTTATACCTTCAACATCTGCACCAACACTTGGTGAAGTGATTGAACAAGTTGAAAACCTTAAAAAAGAAGGTTGTACAGATGTCATTCATTTGCCGATATCTACAAATCTGTCAACATATGGTAAAAACTTAAAAGAACTTGTTGAACCACATATTGAAGGTATTAACTTTCATGTTTTGGATACTAAGACTGCAACTTTGATGCAAGGTTATCTCGTTCATTTAGCAGAACATCTTGCAGAAATGGGTTATAGTGTTGAACAAATCTTTGAAACCATATTAAGGGTTAGAGAAGGTTTGAATGCTTATTTTATTGTTGATGATCTTAAATACTTAATTAAGAATGGCAGATTATCTGCACTTTCTGGTACAATCGGCATACTTGCAAAAATTAAACCAATTTTACATCTTTCGGAAGATGGTAAAATAACCACTAAAGAAAAGGTAAGAGTACATAGTAAGGCAATTTTACGTATGCTAGAACTCGTTAAAAATGAAGTTTCAACAAAAAAACATGTCACTTATATTGTGCTTCACACAAATCGATTAGATGATGCTTTAAAACTTGCAAAAGAAATCAGAGAAACTGAGTCTAATGTAGATGAAGTTTTAGTTTCAACCATTACACCAACTGTTGGTGCACATATTGGATCAAAAATACTTGGATTAGGATATATCATTAAGGACGGCTTTGAAAACATTTTTGAATCATTTAAACTTCTTTAAGGAAGTTAAAGAACAACTTGAATCAAACAAAAAAGATGTTTACTTCATTGTAAGTTCTTTAATGCAATATTTAGAAAAAAAACATTTACTTGAAAAACATTACATCGAAAAGATGCGTGAGTTTGTTAAAATTGAATCGAATAAAGATATGATTAAAGATCAAAGTATTGAAACACTACTGATGTTACTAACTGTTATTTATCGTACAGATTATATGTCACCAGATAATGACACTTACATTATGTATGAAAGAAATGGTATGATACCTAAAATTTTAGACACTTTAATTGAAAAAATAGAAGAACTTGTATAATATATAAAAAGGAAAGGAAGTACATATTGTGTTTCAATATAACTGGCAAAAACGCGTCGTTGCAGCATCTCTTTTTATTTCATTATTTGCATTCCTGTTAATTGGATATTTAACAGATACATGGCATCCAACTTGGTTAGTTTTCTTATTTGTTCCACTTGCACCATTCATCGTGGGATTAAAGAAATTCAAGTTTACTTTTCCAATTGCTATGGTTATCGCTTATGTAACAATTAGTACATTTACTGGTTGGTGGGATAAAGCATGGATTGTCTTTTTATTAATTCCTATTTACCAAATTTTATTTGGACCAAGCTTTAGTGATTCTGTTAAGAAGACAATTAAAAAATCAACTGTTTACACAGTAAACATGGATGATGACGTTCAAGAATAAGATTTAAATTGACACACTCTAATAGAGTGTGTTTTTTTATCCCTTGAAATATGGTAATGTTTCCACATCCTTGAAAGGTTCAAATCTTATCATTCTACAAGCGCTTACATATATAATATGTCTGTATTAAAGTTTATAGGGAGGGTATATGAAAAAATTAGGCATATTTTTTATAACGGCATTATTGGCGTTACTTTTAGTGGCCTGTGGGGAAGAAGTACCGCAGAAAGAAAGCTTAACGGTCTATTTTTATAGTCCCGATAGTTCAAACGTTGTTTTACAACTTGCTGAAAGTGCAGATATTACTTTAGAAGCACATGAAAGACAAGATTGGTATAAGGCAACAATTACACTCGATTCACTTGAAGGACTTGATTTAGATCTAGTCTTTAAAGTTGCAAGTCTGACTGTAAATTACGATTTATCAAATACAACTGGCATTTACTTTAGTCTAAAGGGACAATATACATCATTTGACGATGCTGAAGCAGCACATTTAGAAACAGAAGGTACAAGAGTTCATTTCTTAAACTCTAATAATTGGCTTTCTATTTATGCATATGCATTTTTAGAAGATGATTCAAGACCTTTAGGTGATTGGCCAGGGACGAATGCAGTCTTAGATGTTGAACATTTAGGTGATGGTTGGTTCTATGTTGATGTTGAAATTGACGCGGATGAAATGCCGTTTACGATCATCTTTAATGATGGTACAGGTGGAATGGGTCGTCAAACTGGAGATATATATATTTCAAGTACTTTCGCAACATTTGTAACAATGAATGGTGAAGGTAGTCCATATGCATCTAGAGAAGATGCAGTTAATGGTTTACCAAATCAACCAGATCCTGTGAATTTAACTGTTTACTATTTAGATGCAACAACTCAATGGGGCAATTTACATGCTTATACATTTAATCCAGAAATGCTAGGTACTTGGCCTGGTATGCCAATGACAAGTGATGGTGGTGACTGGTTTAAGATTTCACTCTTAAATGCAAATCTACCACTTAATATTATCTTTAATAAAGGTACAGGTGGTACAGGTAACCAAACAGCTGAATTAGTTCTAAATTCTTTAACAGATGTTTATTTCTATAATGGTACATGGTATCCATCTAAACAAGCTGCTGAAGCTGCAATTGTAGCACCAGCAGAAACTAAAACAGTCACTGTTTATTTCTACAATAGTGATAACTGGACCGAAGTACATGCTTGGGGTTGGAGTACTGCTGGTGATATTTATACTACTTGGCCAGGACCACAAGCAACTGCAGTTAATGGAAAAGCAGGTTGGTTCCAAGTAGATGCAGAAATTCCAGTAACGATCAATGAATTTGGATTCTTATTTAACAATGGTTTAAGTGGTAGTGATGAAAGAAAGACTCCAGATGTTTTAATCACTGAAACAAATCGTTATGTTACCTTATCAGGAGAAGTCTTTGATTCTTTTGAAGCTGCACAAGAAATGCCTGAGGATCCAGAAGAACCTGAAGAACCTGTTGAAGAAGATAGGACTTTAGTTTACTTCTTCAACCAAGATGGTTGGGATAAGGTATTTGTCTGGGCTTGGCGTGATTCAGTAAATGCTTATCAAGCATGGCCTGGTGTTGAAATCTTTGCAGCAGAAGGTATGGAAGGTTGGTTTGTTGCTGAAATACCTTTCGATAAGGCTGAAGCACCATTTAATGTGATTTTCAATAATGGACTTTCTAATGACTTAGGTCGTCAAACGGTTACTTTAGAAATTAAAGATAATTTAATTTATGCAAATTTAACAAGTGTGTTCGCAACTAAGGAAGCAGCTGAAGAAGCAGTTATTGAACCGTTAGAAGTTGATGTGTATTACTTCAATCATGCATCTTCATGGGAAGAAGTCTATCTTTATACATTTAGTCCACAACTTACTGGTAATTGGCCAGGTACTGAAATGGAAGATTTAGGTGATGGTTGGTTTAAACTTCCTGTTACTGATGTCTTAGCATTACCATTAAATGTTATTTTCAATAACAATTCTGGTGAACAAACACAAAATCTAGAATTACTTGATGAAACTAATGTTTATTTCTTTGATGGTACTTGGTACGAATCTATGGAATTAGCAGAAGCTGCTATGCCAGAAGAACCAGTTGAAGTGGAAGAAGATTCAACAACAGTTTATTTCTTAAATACATTAGATTGGGAAGAAGTATATGTATGGGCATGGCGTAATACAACAAATGCGTATGAAGCTTGGCCAGGTGTGAAAGTTGAAAAACTTGATGAAAGTGACATTTGGTATGTTGTTGATATTCCATTTGACTCTGGAAATGCACCTTTTAATGTGATTTTCAGTAATGGTATTGATGCACAAAGTCAAGAACATACTGTCACTGAGGTTCATTTATATGCAACCCCACTAGCCATTTATACAACTTTTGAAGATACTGAGGTTGAACTTGAAACTGAGACACCAACAATTGTTTACTTCTATGATGCTGTCGGTTGGGATCATATCTATGTTTGGGTATGGAGAGGTTTTGATAATCCATTTCCAAATTGGCCTGGCGAAGAAGCAACACCATTAGAAGGTGAACCAGGTTGGTACTATATCGAAGTTCCGTATAGTCTGGAATTTGGATCATTTGGAATTGTGTTCCATAATAATTTAACTGAACAATCTGGTGATTATCAAGTTGCAGAAGACAAATTATACGCAACAAAATTTGGTATCTATGAATCAATGGAGGCTGCATTACTTTCTTTAGAAGAAGACGAAGAACCAGGTGATGAGGAACCAACAACATCAACAATTTATTTTTATAATTCTTTAGCTTGGGAAGAAGTTTATGTTTGGGCATGGACAACTAATGGGAATCTATTTCAAAATTGGCCAGGTATCTTAATGACTGAAGATTTAGAAAATGAAGGTTGGTTCTATATTGAAGTTGATCATGATACTGAACTTGAAGCATTAAGTCTTTTATTCATAAATGGGATTGGTAATCAAACACTCGATTCAAATACTCAAAATGGGCTTTATTTCACTATTAATAGAGGTTTTGAGACACGTGAAGAAGCAGAAACTAGTATGTTAAACTTTGAACCTACAACAACTATCTATGTTTATAATTCAGAAGCATATGAATCTATTTATATATATTCTTGGACAGTAACACCGAATACAAATAATTTAGGTAACTGGCCGGGTACACAAATGGTTGCAGTAGAAGAAAAAGAAGGATGGTTCATGATCGTGATTCCTATCGCTGTTGAATACCGTCCAATTAATTTCATTATTCACAATGGTAGTGGTTCACAAACATCAGACCTTGAAATCTTTACTAGAAACAATTTATACTTCACACTACAAGGTGAAGCTTATTCAAGTTTTGAAGCAGTAGAAGCTTTATTTGATTGATCATTTCATTCAAAACAGGTACTTATTTTAAGTGCCTGTTTTTCTTTATTACATGATACTGATATATAATAAGGATGAGGTGATTCTTATGAACTTACAACAAATTGCAGAAATGATAGGTAAAATCAACTCAAACCTATATGAAGTATTCCCAATCAGTTTTGAACAAATTGAAGAACGTGTCATTAAAGTGACATTTGAAGATTATGATTTTATTTTGTGTGATAATGTAACTGAAACAAGATTTAGATTTATTTTTACGGATTATGTTGGAAAGATTGATGACTTTAGAGATTTCTTTGATAGTATTTTAGGAAACAATGTTGATCTTTGTGACACATCAGATTTTCTAACACTATCAGTTACAGAAGCGACTAAAGTATTTCAAGCAGTATTTAAATAAAAATCAAGTAAATGAAAAACCCCATCCTGATTTGGATGGGGTTATTTGTTAAATAAACTTATGAATATCTTTATATGCAACGATTGGATTTCTTGCAGCTTTGGCTTCATCTAAACGACGAACCACTGTATTGTGAGGTGCAGATTTTAGATTTTCAGGATCATCAATTGCTTCTTTAGCAATAGATTTTAAAGCATCAATAAATTTATCCAGTGTTTCTTTACTTTCAGCTTCTGTTGGTTCAATCATCATGGATTGAGAGAAGATGAGTGGGAAATAAATTGTTGGTGCATGCATACCGTAGTCTAGAAGACGTTTCGCAATATCAAGTGTTTTAACACCTGTTGATTGGTCAATTAAGCCATCAAAGACGAATTCATGCATTGCATGTCCTTCGATTGGAAGTTTATAATAATCTTTTAAACTTTCCTTAATATAATTGGCATTTAGTGTTGCAAGTTTACCAATCATTTTAAGATTTTCAATACCTAATGTTCTAATATAAACATAAGCTCTTAAATATACGGATGCATTTCCATAGAATGCAGAAAGTGCACCGATTGAAGTTTCTGGTTGATGGAATTTGAAACCAGAAGTTGTTTTTTCAACGACTGGTCCTGGTAAGAATTCTTTTAAGAAGGCCTTAACACCAACTGGACCGGAACCTGGTCCACCACCACCATGAGGTGTTGAAAATGTTTTATGTAAGTTTAAGTGTGTAATGTCAAAGCCCATGTCTCCTGGACGAGATACACCAAGGAGTGCATTAAGGTTAGCACCATCATAATAAACTAAACCACCAGCTTCGTGTACAAGTTTTGAAATTTCAACGATGTCTTTTTCAAATACACCGGCTGTATTAGGATTTGTTAGCATGAGACCAGCAACATTTGCATTTAAAACTTCTTTTAATGCATCAATATTTACTGTACCATCTGGATGTGATTTGATTTCAATCACATCAAATCCACACACAGTTGCAGAGGCTGGGTTAGTACCATGTGCACTATCAGGGACGATAATTAATTTACGTTTAGAATCATTTCTAAGTTCATGATATTTTTTAATAATCATTAAACCTGCAAGTTCACCATGTGCACCAGCATAGGTGTTTAATGAATATGCATCCATCCCAGTTAACTCAGATAAGTATCTTGCAAGGTCAAAGTATATTTCTAAGAAACCTTGAGAAACCTCATTTGGTTGAAGTGGATGGACATTTGCAAAACCAGGAAGGCCAGCAAGTTCATCGTTTAATTTAGGATTGTACTTCATTGTACATGAGCCAAGTGGATAAAATCCTGATTCAATCCCAAAGTTCTTTAATGAAACATTGGTATAGTGTCTAACAACTTCTAATTCTGAAACTTCAGGGAGTTCCGCTTTTTGTTCTCTTAAGAGTGATGCATCGAGTTTAACAGAAGGGAATTGATTTTTTGGAAGGTTGTGACCAACACGACCTTGTTTAGTGATTTCAAAAATTAAAGTATCATAGTATCTCATTTGAATTCACCTACAACTTTCACAAATTGATCAATCTCATCTTTAGTTCTTTTTTCTGTAACTGCAAATAAATATTTACCATCACCTAAATATTGTGGACCAAGATAACCTTTTTCAATTAAATACGTGTCAAAGTCTTTTGGATCAATTTTAGATTCAAGTACGAATTCTTTATAGTGTGTTTGATTATTCGATTTTGTAAATAAACCAGTTTTTACAAGTTCAGCTTCTAAATAGTATGCGCCATCTAAAGATAATCTTGCTAAATCAATAAAGCCTTCTTTGCCCATAGAAGATAGATAAATTGCTACAGATAGAGCCATTAAAGATTGATTTGAACAAATATTTGAGTTAGCTTTTGCACGTCTAATATGTTGTTCACGAGCTTGTAGAGTTAACACAAATGCACGTTTACCGTCTTGGTCTGTTGTAATACCACAAATACGTCCTGGCATTTTTCTAAGTAGTGGTGTTTTAGCTGCTAAGAAACCAATATAAGCACCACCAAATGATAATGGTACACCAAGTGATTGTAAATCACCACATGCAATATCCGCACCAAGGTTACCTGGTGTATTAAATAGTGCAAGTGATGTAATTTCAGTATTCATAATGAAAAGTGATCCTTCAGCATGGATCGTATCTGAAATACCATTTAAATGTTCAATATTCCCATATACATTTGGTGATTGAACTAAAACTGCAGCTGAGTCTTTAGATAGTTCAGCTAATTTAGAGAAATCTGTTAAACCATCTTTTTCAGGTAGTGGAACAAAATCTAAATCACGGTAATGTCCATAAGTTTTTACAACTTCAATTGTTCTTGGATGTATTAAAGATGAATAAACAATCTTCTTTTTACCGGTATGTGAAATCGCCATCAGAATTGCTTCAGCTGTTGCGGTAGGACCATCATACATTGAAGCATTTGTTACATCCATACCTGTAATCTCACAAATCATGGATTGATATTCAAAGATATATTGAAGTGTACCTTGAGAAACCTCAGGTTGATATGGTGTATATGATGTAATAAACTCTTGACGAGAAGTTAATGCTTTAATGATTGAAGGTGTATAAACATCATATGCACCATAACCTCTAAAAATAGTTAATGTTTTATTATTAGCAGCAATTTCATTTAAGAGTTTTGTAACTTCTAAATCAGATAATTGATTTGGAACATCATATTTACCTTGATATTGAAGTTTTTTTGGTATTTTTTCAAATAATTCATCAAGCGAACCGACACCGATGGCATCAAGCATTTGCTTGATATCACCTTCAGTGTGTGGCAGATATTTATGCATAGTTTATCCCCTTTAAATATTAGAGTGTTGCTTCGTATTGTGTAACATCAAGTAATGAATTAAGTTCTGATAAGTCTGATAATTCAATTTCTACGATCCAGTTATTAAATGGATCTTCATTAACAAGCTCTGGTTTAGTTACTAATGCTTCATTTACTGCAACAACTGTACCAGATGCTGGTAAATAAAGGTCGGACGCTGATTTGACTGATTCAACTGCACCAAAGACAGCTTCCTTTTTAAATGTTTGACCTACCTTTGGTAAATCAAAGAAGACAATATCACCTAAGTGCATTGCAGCATAAGATGAAATACCAACTTTAGCTTTGTTACCTTCTACATATAACCATTCATGGCTTGATAAATATTTAACATCGTGTTTGTTCATAGTTTTAATTCTCCTTAAACCTTATTTTTCTTTTCAATAAATTTTTTATTTCTAACAACTGCAGGAATCATCTTGTTTCTTATTGAAACATAGATGTTCGTTCCAATTTTAGCATAGTTACTGTCAATTAACGCCATTGCTATTGGAAGATTTGTACTTGGAGATAAATAACCGGTTGTAATTCTTCCAATTTCAGTTTCACCTGCAAACACAGGGTAGCCTTGACGTGGTACATTTCTTTCTAAAAGTTCTAACCCAACAACTTTACGTTTGATGTTGTCTTTTAAAACTGTAAGTGCAGCTTTTCCAACAAAATCTTCTTTTGTTAAATCAACTGCAAAGGTTAAACCTGCTTCGAATGGATTGATTGTATTATCGATTTCATGTCCATAAAGTGGCATGGCGGCTTCAAAGCGAAGGGTATCTCGACATCCAAGTCCACATGGTGTAATACCTAGGTTATAGAACTTGTCCCAAAGATTTAATATTTCTTCATTAGAACCATAGATTTCAAATCCATCTTCACCAGTATAACCACTGCGTGAAATTAAGAGATAACCATCTTCATAAGGGAATGAGCCAAAGTCACCAGAATGTTCAGGTAAAGATTTAAAGAGTTTTGAAAGTGTGTCGAAACTCTTAGGACCTTGAACTGCAATTTCGCCAAAGTCATTTGATCTATTTTCTACAGTAATATCGAAACCATTTGTATATTTTAAAATGTGTTCAAAATCTTTATCTGTATTAGAAGCATTTACGACAAGTAAGATTTTATCTTCACTAAATGGATAAACCATTAAATCATCAACAATTGTTCCGTTTTCATAAAGTAAAAAGCCGTACTGCATTTTATTTGAAACAACAATGTTGCTAGATAATATATAATTTGCAAATTTAAGTGCATCTTTACCTTTAATGAGTATTTCACCCATGTGAGAGACATCAAACATACCAACTTCATTTCTGATAGTGTGATGTTCAATAGGAATTGTTGTGTAATAAAGTGGCATTAAAAAACCACCGAATTCAACAATGGTTGCACCAACAGATTGGTGTTTTTCATATAGGATTGTTTTTTTAAGTTCGCTCATAGTATATTCCCTCTTTCTTTCCATTATATACGATAGTATATGTTTTAACCATTCTAATGTTTATATCATGATAAAATAAGTTAAGAGGTGCAGACTTTGAAACATTATTTCGTCTTTTCTGACATCCATGGCAATCTTAAACCACTTGTTGATGCACTTGATCAAAAAGGGTTTGACTTAGAGAATGAAAATCATATTCTTATATCCTTAGGTGATAACTTTGATAGAGGAATTGAAAATATAGATGTCCTTGGATTTTTAAAATATTTTAATCGTTTAAATAGATTAATCATGATTAGAGGGAATCATGATGATTTTTTACTTGATTTCCTAACAGGTAAAAGTGACGGTTTATTTAATATTAAGCACAATGGATTAGGTAATACATTAAGAGAATTTAGTGATCCGAATGCGAAAACAATCGAAGAAATTAGAGATTCTATAAATAGAAGATATCCATTTTTAATTGAATTACTTGAAAGTATGGTACCAAAATTCGAACTAGGTAAATATGAATTCATTCATGCTGGATATGAATATTCAAATGAAAAAGATTGGTATATTTATAACTTCGCAAATACACCATACTTTATTAAATACTTTAAACCTTATGACAAAACATATGTTTTTGGGCACTTTCATGTACAAGCTTTAAACTATTATGAACTCGGTAAAGAATCAGATGAACCATTTAGAAAAAAAGGGTTCATCGGAGTAGATGCAAAAACTATCATCACTAAAAAAGTAAATGTCTTAGTCTTTGATGAAAATGGAAATGAAATTGAAGGAGGACTTAAAAATGGCAATTGATTTTAAAAAAAGTTTATAAAGATCAATATCAACCTAAACAAGAACCAATGATCATAGAAATTCCTAAAATAAATTACTTAACTGTTAAAGGTAAGGGGAACCCTAATAGTGAACAAGGAGACTATGCTAAGGCAGTCGAATTACTCTATGGTGTTGCCTATACTTTAAAGATGAGTGAAAAAGGTGAGTACAAAATTCCAAACTTTGAAACCTATGTCGTACCACCATTAGAAGGTTTTTGGTGGATTGAAGGCTTAAAAGGTGTTGATTATGATCGCTATGATGAGTTTCAATTCATATCACTTTTAAGACTGCCAGACTTTATTAGAAAAGAAGATGTCAGTTGGGCTATTGAAACGATTAATAAAAAGAAAAAAACTAAGGATTATGAAAAAGTACAGTTTTTCACATATGATGAAAGACTTTGTGTACAAATGTTGCATGTTGGTCCATATCAAGATGAACCAAAAACTGTTGAAATCATGCATGTTTATCTGAAAGATAAAGGATATCAAGTAGACATCAGTGATGAAAGATATCACCATGAGATTTACATATCAGACCCAAGAAAAACTGACAGTGTAAGTTTAAAAACTGTCTTAAGACATCCAATTAAGAAAAATTGAGTATAAAAAAGAGGAATTCAATTTAGATTTCCTCTTTTTATTTAATACATAAATTATTCTTTTGAAATTAATGATTTACCAGTCATTGCTGCAGGTTGTGGGATACCAAGTAAATCAAGTAATGTTGGTGCAACATCGCATAGAGCACCGTGATTTACATTAATACCTTTCTTAGTAACGACAACTGGAACTAAGTTTGTTGTATGTGCAGTATGTGGTTTACCTTCTGCATCTAACATTTGTTCAGCATTACCATGGTCTGCAAGAACAATTGTAACACCATTTAATTCTTTAGTAATAACATCAACTACTTTACCCATGCATTCAACAGTAACTTCAACAGCTTTTTTAGTTGCTTCAATTGAACCTGTGTGACCTACCATGTCAGGGTTTGCAAAGTTTAGAATCATAGTTTGATATTTACCAGTTCTAAGTTCTGCAATAACTTTTTCTGTTAATTCATAAGCTGACATTTCAGGTTTTAAGTCATAAGTTGCAACTTTTGGAGATTCAACTAGAATTCTTGTTGAATGTGCAAGTGGAACTTCTTTACCACCATCAAAGAAGAATGTAACGTGTGCATATTTTTCAGTTTCAGCTGCTCTAATTTGATTTAAACCAGCTTTTTCAATCACTTCACCATAAAGATTTTCAAATGTTTGAAGTTCATATGCTAAAGGACCTTTAACAGTTTCTTTATAATGCATCATTGAAACTAAGAAAATATTTTTTGGAGCTTTTGATACATCAAGTAATGGTTTACCTTCTGTATATAATTCTTTAGTTGCAGCAGGATTTGATAATGCTGTTGCCATACGGATTGCACGGTCAGGACGGAAGTTCATGAAGATCACTGCATCATTATCTTCAATTAAACCAGCTTTGTTTACAACAAATGGTTTGATGAATTCATCTTGAACACCAGCTGCATAAGACATTTTAATACCTTCTAATGCATCATCAATCACTGGAGCATTTCCTAATGTCATTGCATCAAATGCAAGTTGAATACGATCCCAGTTATTATCTCTATCCATTGCATAGAAACGACCAGAAACTGTTGCTACATTATAACCATAATCAACTAATGATTTTAAGTATTCGTAACCACCTTCTTGAGGTGTGTCACGACCATCCATAAATGCATGTAAGTAAGTTCTGTCTAAAACACCTTGTTGTTTAGCAAATTCATACATTGCTTTAAAATGTTCTAAGTGTGAGTGTACACCACCATCTGATACTAATCCCATGATGTGTAATTTTGAATTATTTTTCTTTGCATAAGCAACTGCTTGTAAAAATGCTTCATTTGTAAAGAATGAACCATCTTTAATCGCAACATTAATTCTTGATAATGATTGCCAAACAATGCGACCTGCACCTAAATTTAAGTGGCCAACTTCACTATTACCCATTTGACCTTCTGGTAAGCCAACTGCTTCACCAGATGCAACAAGTGTGTTGTTTGGATATTCTTTTAATAAATTGTCTAAATATGCTTTATCAGCTAATTCAACTGAATTACCTTTAGATGCTGGAGCAAGTCCTAGTCCATCCATAATAATTAAAGCTGCAAATTTTTCTGCCATAAAATAAATACCTCTTTTCTTATTCCGTAGTTATTATACATCAAATCATGTGATAAAATCATAGAATTCTATCATTGAAAATGTATTCATTATAATATTGTTTGATATCACATAGTCTTCATGTTAAAATATCATTACAAAACTTAATCATCTTCGGGGCGAGGCGTAATTCCTCACCGGCAGTTAAAGTCTGCGAGCAAAGTTATTTGCAGGATCCTGTGAAATTCAGGAACCGACAGTATAGTCTGGATGGGAGAAGAAAGTGGTCACTTTATTTTTAAGTGTCATTTTAGATCTTTTTTCATCGCCCACATATGTAGGCGATTTTTTATTGAAAGGAGTGAGTGTGATGAGTTTTGAAAGTGTTATTGAGTTTTTAAAGCAAAACATAAGAGTTGTTGAAGTTGTATCAATTATCTTATTGATCATTTTAATTGGTTTCTTAGTCGTTGCTGCAATTAGATTTGAAGGTAAGAATGGTAAAGAGACGAAACCAATTAAAAAAATGGTGGCACTCTCAATGCTTGCTGCTTTATCAGTTGTACTTTACTATTATGTGAAGTTTCCATTAGCAGGACTGATTCAAACCATTCCTAGTTTTTTAGATATCCATTTTAGTAATGTACCTATTTATATTGGTGGATATTTATTTGGACCATTTAGTGGAACAATTATTGCGATTATTCGTTTTATTGTTAAACTTCCTGGTTCATCTACATTAGGTGTAGGTGAACTTGCTGATCTAATCATTGGTGTTGTAACTGTTATTATTTCATCTATGATTTATCATAAAAAGAATAGTCTATCCAATAAAATTTGGTCAGCTGTATCAATTCCAGTTATTTGGACAATCATTGGTGTTGTATCAAATTGGTTGGTCATTCTACCATTTTATATTGGTTTATATGACTTTGAGACAATTCTTGCGATGTTAATAGTCATACCTGGAATTAATGAATCAAATTATATGGTCATGTATTTACTTTATGCAATCTTACCGTTTAATTTGATACTGTCCATCATGGTAAGTATCATTACTTTCTTATTAAACAAACGTTTAATGATCATTTACGAAAAGTTATAATACCAATTGAAAACGTTTCAACTATGAAACATAGTGTGATTGTATTAGTTTTCATTTGAAATAAAGTGAATATGCTGTATAATATATACGGTCTATTTAAACAAATAAATTAAAATTTATAAGGAGAACAAACATGCCATTTATTACAAGTATTTATGCAAGAGAAGTTCTTGACTCACGTGGTAACCCAACTGTTGAAGTTGAAGTTGTTACTGAATCAGGTGCATTCGGTAGAGCATTAGTACCATCAGGAGCTTCAACTGGTGAACACGAAGCTGTTGAATTAAGAGACGGAGACAAAGGCCGTTATTTAGGTAAAGGTGTCTTAAAAGCAGTTGCTAACGTTAACGACATCATCGGACCTGCTTTATTAGGCGAATCAGTATTAGATCAAGTTTCAATTGATAAGAAAATGATCGCTTTAGACGGAACTAAAAATAAAGGTAAATTAGGAGCAAACGCAATCTTAGGTGTTTCAATCGCTGTTGCTAAAGCTGCTGCTGATTTATTAGGCTTAGAATTATATCAATATCTTGGTGGATTCAATGCTAAACAATTACCAGTACCAATGATGAACATTGTAAACGGTGGTGCACACTCAGATGCTCCAATCGATTTCCAAGAATTCATGATTTATCCAGTAGGTGCTTCATCATTCAAAGAAGCTATCCGTTGGGGTGCTGAAGTATTCCATAACTTAAAATCAATTTTAAAGAAAAAAGGTTTAGTAACTGCAGTTGGTGACGAAGGTGGTTTCGCTCCAAACCTTTCATCTAATGAAGATACAATCGAAAACATTTTACAAGCTATCAAAAATGCTGGTTATGAACCAGGTAAAGATATTTGGTTAGGTTTCGACGTTGCAGCTTCTGAATTCTTTGATGATGAAAAGAATAAATATGTATTCAAGAAATCAACAAAACAAGAATTCACTTCAGCTGAATTAGTTGAATACTATGCAGGACTTGTTGCTAAATACCCAATCATCTCAATTGAAGATGGTATGGATGAAAACGACTGGGCTGGATGGAAGATGTTAACTGACAAATTAGGTGACAAGATCCAATTAGTTGGTGATGATCTATTTGTTACAAACACTGAATATTTAGCTAAAGGCATTGCAACTGGTACAGCTAACTCAATCTTAATCAAAGTTAACCAAATCGGTACTTTAACTGAAACATTTGATGCGATTGAAATGGCTAAACGTGCTGGTTACACAGCTGTTGTATCACACCGTTCAGGTGAAACAGAAGATACAACAATTGCTGACATCGCAGTTGCTACAAATGCTGGTCAAATTAAGACTGGTTCAGCATCACGTACAGACCGTGTTGCTAAGTACAACCAATTAATCAGAATCGAAGATCAATTAGGTGATACTGCTCAATACTTAGGTATTAAATCATTCTACAATTTAAAAAAATAAATTGAAGTAAAAACTAAGCCTTTCATTTCAAACTGAAAGGCTTTTTTTAAGGTTTGATTGGTAACATCTTTATCTATGATAAAATGAAAGAAACGAGGAATAAAGATAATGGAACTTAAACAATTTATAGCATGGTATTTTAAACAGAATAAACAAACTATTACAATTGATGAAATGAAGGATAGTTTTGGTGACGAGTTGGAAAAGTTAGTTCCCACTTTAACTCAGTATTTTGACGTTAATCAAAAAGGTGTTACTTTAAAACACAAATATAAATTAGGTATTGTACAAGTTAAAAAACATGCTGCATTTCTTTTACAAAAAGATGGTGATATGCGCATTGATTTATATGATTTAAATGGAGCTATGGACAATGACCTGGTTTTAGTGAATCACTTTGCATATGATCCATATGTTGTTGACATCATTCAATCGAGTTTAACACAGGTTATCGCAATCGTTCGTAAATCAACAAAGTTTATCCGTTTTGATGCAACCAATATAAAAGATAAACTGATCATGGTTAAAGAATATCCAGACTATTTAGTCGATGGTCATGTTATCATGCTTAAAGTAGATGAAATTTCTCAAACTAAAATCTTTACAACATTTGTTGAAGTGATTGGTCATCAAAACGACCCTGATATTGAAATTGTTAAAATTATCAATGAATATGGTTGGCCACATACATTCAGTAAAGAAATCTTAAATGAGATTGCATCAATCAAAGTCGATGAAACGTATGAGACCAAGACACGTCGTGATTTAAGAGAAGAACTGATTGTAACCATTGACGGTGAAGATGCGAAAGACTTAGATGATGCGGTAAGTTATCAAAAGTTAGATAACGGGAACATTAAAATTGGTGTTCATATTGCAGATGTATCTTATTTTGTAAAAGAAGGCAGTGCACTTGATCAAGAAGCATATCGTCGTGCAACATCTGTTTATTTAGCAGATAGAGTGATACCGATGTTACCACATAGTTTATCTAATGACTTATGTAGTTTAAACCCACATGAAGCTAAATATACAATTTCATGTGAAATGGTTTTAAATGATGCAATGGAAGTTGTTTCATATGAGATATTTCCATCAATCATTGAATCTAAATTTAGATTAACTTATACCAAGGTGAATGCTTTAATCAAAGAAAACATTTCACTTGGTGATGAAGCACTAGACACTATGATTGTAAGACTTAATGAAGTTGCACAAAAACTAAAAATGGTTCGTTCAAAACGTGGTGCAATTGATTTTGAATCAAGCGAATTAAAATTTGAAGTTGACATTGAAGGCAGAGTCTTATCTGTTAAAGAAAGAAAGACTGAAGAAGCAGAAGGATTAATTGAATCTTTTATGATTCTAGCCAACGAAGTTGTTGCAACTCACTTCCATAAGAATGACTTACCAGGTATTTATAGAGTTCATGAAAAACCAGATACTGTTAAACTTGAAATGGCTTTAGAAAGCCTTCGTAAGATCGGGTTTCCTGCAGATAAAAAAGAAAAATCAACTGCAACCATGCTACAAAGATTAACCAAAGGTGCACTTGAAACAAAGTATCAATATATTGTGCATATGATTCTTCTACGTAGTATGCAAAAAGCTAAGTATGATCCAAATCCAATCGGACACTTTGGACTGGGTAGTGAATTCTATTCACACTTTACATCACCAATTAGACGATATCCAGATTTATTATTTCACCGTATGATAAGAAATCTGATGTTTAATGGTTTATCTGATAAAAAGTTAGTAAAAGAAATTAAACATTTTGAAGATTTACTTCCAGAATATAGTGAACATACATCTATTCAAGAACGTATCGCAATCGATATGGAGCGTGATGTTACTAAACTTAAGTCATGTGAGTATATGAGTCAATTTGTTGGTGACGTATTTGATTGTGTCATCACACAGTTCTCACCAGCTGGTTTTTATGTAAAACTTACAAACGGCATTGAAGGCTTTGTTCATATTAAGAACGTGAATGAGTATTTAATGTTTGATGAAGAGAAATTACTCTTCTATAGTGAATCAGGTAAGAAGTATCGTTTAGGTGATCAATTAAAGGTTAAACTCTTAGCTGTTGATATGGTTGAACACAAAATTGACTTTACATTGAATGAGAAACGCATTCAAAAAAATCAGGGTCAAAAAATAAATTTTAAATCAAGTAAGAAAAAAGATTTAAAACAAGTTTTTACAACAACTAAAAAGAAACAAAAAAACAAATCAAAAACTAAAAAAAGAAATAAGTAACAAGGATAATTTGATACTTATTTCATGTTACAATAGATTAAGTAATCTATAAAAGGAAGTATTATCTTGAAAGTCATCTCAACAAATAAACGTGCAACATTTGAATATCACATTGAACAAAAATTTACAGCCGGTATCCAACTTCAAGGTAGTGAAGTTAAAAGTATTCGCGCAGGTAAAGTTTCAATTAATGAAGCCTATGTGATGATTAGAAATAGTGAAGCTTTTGTTTTAAATATGCATATTGCTAAATTTGAAGCATCTTCAATTTTTAACCATGAAGAAACGAGAACGAGAAAACTACTTTTAAACCGCAGTGAAATTAATAAACTGATCGGTCTTAAAGATCGTGGAGGTTATACAATTATTCCACTTCAAGTTCAGTTACATCAAGGTTTAATTAAGTTAGAAATTGCAGTTGCTAAGGGTAAGAAACTCTTTGACAAGCGAGATTCGATTAAAGAACGTGATTTGGAACGTGAAAAGCGACAAGAACTCAAAAGTAAAAATCGTTATTAATTAATAAAAAATTTAAAACTTAAAACGACAATAAAGGGGTAGAAGATTCAATGGGTAAACTTAAAATTGGTTTAATGCTTGGTGGTGGTGGTGCTAAAGGTGCATACCAACTTGGTGTCATTAAAGCATTAGAAGAAGCTAATCTTTTAAAACAGATTAAATCAATCTCAGGAACTTCGATTGGTGCCATTAATACGATGTTATTAATGTCAAAAAAGAACCATAAGCATATGGAAACCATTTGGGATGACCTAGATGCTGATAATGTCTTTGGCGTTAAAATGAATGTCTTTTCTAAAGATTCTAGAATGTATTCGGTAGAACCTTTAACTAATAAGTTATTAGAAAAGATAAATATGAAGCAAGTTAGAAAGTCTAAATATCAAGGCTATGCAACTGCAGCACTGATGTATTCTAAAACATCAATGACACATCAAATCAATACTGATACCATGGAAAAGAAAGTTTTCCATTTAAATAAAATGATGGATCCATATAAAGCAGTTTTAGCATCTGCATCCATACCAGTGATTTTTGGTCCGACTAAAATCGATGATTTCTTTTATGTTGATGGTGGGATTTTAGACAATTACCCTGTTGAACCTTTAATTAATGATGGTTGTAATTTAATTTTATCGATTCCACTGGATTATAAGTTTAATCCATATCTTTATGATCATACAGATATTAATATCATTGATTTCACACCAGGTGAAGTCTTTGAGAAAAGTTTTATTACAGATAACCTTGAAATGTTAAATTTCAATAAAACATATAAAGATGAAAAAGCTTTACTAGGCTATACTGCAGGTAAAATGGTTATCAATAAAATGTATGAAGAGGGTATCATTAAATCATTTTGGAAATTTAATTTCTTTAAAAAATCAAATGAATTTAAAGTCATTAAATTAACACCAGAAGATGAACTTAAATTAAAAGATTTAAAGTTACAAACTAAAAAAGAATTAAAAAAATTACAAAAAGAGATGAAGAAAAAAGCTAAAAAGCAGAAGAGAGGAAATGAAGAATGACAATTGAATTAGATATTATTCGTTTTATACAAGGCATGCGTTCAGGCTTTGTAGATGCAGTTATGCAAGCAATCACTCAACTTGGTGATCAGTTCGCATTTATTGCAGTTGCACTTGTTATTTACTGGTTTGTTAATAAAAAGAGTGCTTTTAAACTTGTATTTGTATTTATTTTCTCAAGTATTGTTAATGAAGGCTTAAAAGCTTTGATTCAAAGACCAAGACCATTTAAAGAAGATCCGGCACTTGGTGTAGGTGAAGAAACACACGGGTATTCATTCCCATCTGGACATGCACAAAATACTGCAGTGATTTCAACTGTGCTTTATCAAGAATACGGTAAAGCAAACAAATGGTTGAAATGGGTATTACTTGCAGCAATGATTTTAGTACCTTTTACAAGAGTTTATTTAGGTCAACACTATCCAAGTGATGTCATTATTGGTTTAGTCTTAGGTATTTCTGTAGCATTCTTAATTGGACGAGTTGTTGAACTGATGAAAGACAGAGAACATATCTACGGTTTACTTGTCTTAATTCCACTTGTACTAGGTGTACTTGCTATTCAAATCTTTACAGCACCACATTATGATGATGTAAAAACTATGTTTGTTGCAGCTGGTGGATTAACTGGTTTCATGTTAGGTTATGTATTAGATAAATTTAAGATTATGTATGATGAAAAACCACAAGGTATTAAAATCCTTTGGAGAGCACTTGTTGGTTTAGCTGGAGTTTTAATCCTTTATGTTGGTTTATCTGCAATCTTTGATTTAATTGCTGAAGATAATGTATATCTTGATTTTATTCGTTATGCAGCAATTGGATTCTTTGGTTCAGCTGGTTCAATGTTTATCTTTAAAAAATTGAAAGTGTAAAGTTTGATGGTTTTTTTAAAAAAGTTTGATGATTTAACAAATATAGAACTTCTTGAAATTATGCAATTAAGACAAGAAGTCTTTATGGTTGAACAAGCAATCATTGAAACAGATATTGATGTATATGATCAGGTATGTTTACATGCATTTATTAAAAAAGATGGACATATTGTTTCATACGCAAGACTAGTGGATAAACATGATCAACTTTATATTGGTCGAGTAGTAACAAAAAAAGCCTATAGAAATCAAGGCTTTTCAACTGAAATCATGAAGTATTTTATTGAAAGAAATGACGTACTAGCAGTCAGTGCACAAGTTCAAGTCATACCTTTTTATAAAAAACTAGGTTTTAAAGAAGTTGGAAAGAAATATAAAGAAGCAGGCATACCACATCAAAAAATGGTCTTTATTAAATAGTATCCGTAGCTTAACTGGATAAAGCATTCCCCTCCGAAGGGAAAGATTGCCGGTTCAAGTCCGGTCGGATACACATTATTAAAATAAAAAAAGATAACAATATCAATTATGGAAAGAACTTCTTAATTGGTATTTTTTTAATTGAACCTATTTGGTGGGTAATGAAAGTTTAAAATTCAAAATATATCATGTTATAATGAATACAATAATAGTGAGGATAAAATATGATTGTATATTCTAATACCAAAAGAGAATTTATTAAAGATGTAATTAATAACCAGATAGCTGACAAAATTCAACATAAATTTTTAGAAAACAGCACCTATGTTAATTTCAATAATGAATTTTCTGCATGGACAAATTCGATGCAGTTTATGAGAAATTTACTAGATCATGACAGTTTTTCAGATGATGCATTGGTTGCGATAGAATATCAAATTCCTAGAACATCAAAAAGAGTAGATTTTATTATTTGTGGATCTAATAATTCAAAGAAAGATAATATAGTAGTTATTGAATTAAAACAGTGGACTAAACTTGAAAAAGTTGATGATGAAAGTAAACATACTGTTAAAACATATACAGGAAATGCAAATCGATATGTCTCCCATCCATCCTATCAAGCCTATTCCTATTCAACTAGCATCAAAAACGCATCAATGGTAATTCAAGAAGAAGATATAACTATTATTCCAACTGCTTATCTACATAATTATGAAAGAACATATTATGAAGATCTGACCGATGATATATATCAAACTTGGATTAAAGAAGCTCCAGTTTTTATAAAAGATGAAATGCTAAAATTGCGTGAGTTTCTATCAAAATTTGTATGTAATAAACCAAGTGATCAAAAACTATTATACAAAATTGAAAGTGGTGCTATCCGACCATCAAAAGCGCTACAAGATGCTATAAAATCCGTACTACAAGGTAAAAAAGAATTTTTATTGTTGGATGATCAAGTTGTGGCGTTTGACTCAGTGTTGTCTAACATGGCAAAATGTCTACAAGATGGTAAAAAAAGAACAGTTATAATTCAAGGTGGACCTGGTACTGGGAAATCAGTATTAGCAATAAATCTTTTAAAAGAATTAATTGATAGAGGATTATTTGCGAGTTATGTGACTAAAAACAGTGCACCAAGAGAAGCGTTTTTAAAGTTGTTAGGTAAAGATGATTTAAAATTAGGAGTAAGTATCAAGTCTATTTTTAGATCACCATTCAATTTAAGTAAAGCACCAGAAAATGCTTATAAATGTTTAATTGTTGATGAGGCTCATCGATTAGTAAAAAAAATGTATGGTGATTTTACTGGTCAAAATCAAGTTAGAGAATGCATAAATGCAAGTTTATTAACAGTGTTTTTAATTGATGAAGATCAAAGAATAACAACGAAAGACATCGGTTCAGTTGATGAAATTAAAAAACATGCTCACGAATTAAATAGTCAAGTTATAATGAGCGAAAATTTAATATTAAAATCTCAATTTCGATGTAATGGAAGTGATGCCTATATTCAATTAGTTAATAATTTATTACAAGCAGAAGAATATATTGATATAGACATTAAAGATTTGGATTATGAAGTAAAAGTCTTCGATGATCCATCAGAAATGAAAAATGCCCTTAAATTGATAAACGAAACACCTAAACATTTTAACAAAGTTCGAATGGTTGCTGGATATTGCTATGATTGGAATGTTAAGTTTAATCGTGGAATGTGGGATATTATTATTGGGGACTTTAAGGCTCAATGGAATCTTGATAATGATAAAACTTGGGCTATAAGTCAAAATTCATTTGATCAAGTTGGATGTATTCACACAGCTCAAGGGTTAGAATTTGATTATGTGGGTGTAATTATAGGTAAAGATTTAGTTTTCAGAGATGGTATAGTATTAACTGATAGAACAAAAATATCTAATGATGACAAATCTTCAGGTATAAAATCTACAGATGAAAATACAGCAAGAAAACTAATCCTCAATACATATAAAACTTTACTTACAAGAGGTCAAAAAGGTTGCTATATTTATTGTGAAGATGAAAATCTTAGAGAACATTTTAAAAATATAATTAAACAAGCACAAGAGGTTTGATTATGAAAGAAATAATTGCAGAGTTATTAAAATTTCGAGATGAAAGAAATTGGAAGCAATTTCATACTCCTGAGAATTTAGCAAAATCAATTATTATTGAGGCTTCTGAATTACTAGAAAATTTTCAATGGGGTAGTGAAAAAGTAGATGTTGAAAATGTGAAAGATGAGTTGGCTGACATCATAGCATACTGTATTTATCTATGTCATGAGTATGATTTTAATATTAATGAGATACTACAAAAGAAGATAATTAAAAATAAAGAAAAATATCCAATTGATAAATCATTTGGTAAATCAGATAAATATACAAAATTATAAGTTGATTTTGTTTTTGATGAAAAGAAGAGAGTAATAATATCCGATTCAATTTTCTATAAATTGAAATGTTCGGTTAAGGTCATTAATAATGATAGTGAAATTAGAGGAGAAATCTAATGGATTATAGTCAGGAAATTAAAAAACTAATCATTGATGCATCTGCGTGCACTAATAAACCATTAATAGAACAAGATTTTTATATTATTCATCAACCAGTAAAGCATAAACCATTATCACTACCAAATGATAAAATGGCTGTCTATACATTTGTATACAAAGGTATCTTTTTGAAAATTGGTCAAGCAAATGTTAAAAGTAAAGCTAGGTATCAAAGTCATCCATATAATATTGGAAGTGCAAGAAGTACACTTGCCCAAAGTTTATTAAACGATACGACAATGAATGGTTTAGTAAACAAAAACAACGTTAATCAATGGATAAAAGATAATTGTGAAAGATTTGATGTTATCATAGATGCTAAACATAAAAAAGAGGTTTTAAATTTTATAGAAGGATTATTACATTATAAATAGAACCCTAAATATGAGGGTAATAAATAGGTTGCAACATAAATAACTCAGAATAAAAAAAACGCTAGAATTTACTCTAGCGTTTTTGTGTATCTATCTTTTTCTAATGAAATTTAGTAAGACAATAAGTACTACAGCACCTAATATAGATGTGAAGAACCCAGTCCAACTTAAATCAGTTGTTGTAAAATCTGAAAAACCACTACCAGCCCATCCAGCTAAGAATGAACCAAGGATACCAACGATGATATCTCCTAATAATCCTCTTTTATCCTTTAAAATCCATCCTGCGATCGCACCAGCTGCTGCACCAAAGATTAACCATAAAATTAAATTTAACACTAATTAATCCTCCTTTTATAATTTAATTTTAACGCAATAACCATTTAATTGATGGTAATATGTATTTGCAAGGAAGGTTTTTAAGGAAGATTTAATACTTTAAGAATAAAAAAATATGAGCAGTTTGATTAAAACTACTCACATTACAATGGGTTGTTAAATACTTTATATTTATATATTGATTTAATCTTCTAGACCGTATATTGATTCGTCAAAAGTAATTGTGATAGTTAAGATATTTTCTTCGAATAATTTTAAAGATCCAATTATAGACTTTAATGTTTCATATGTTTCAATATCTTTTGGAGCCATATCATCTTGGTAAGCATAAGTTATTGTATATTCAGACACAAATTGTGATTCTACTTGTTTTGTTTCAACATATTGAACATCAAATAGAAGATATTCAGCTAATGTTTCATCTTCAATTTGAATAGAGATTTGTACTTTAGAATAGTCTGCATCAGGATGATTAATATCCACACTAGGTAAATGACTTAGATAGAGTGTATAAACATATTTACTCATTTCATCTTCAGCATCAAAACTAAATCCAGGTTGATCTTGAACTTCACCATCAAATGTTAAAACTAACTCAGCTGTGATTTCACCAAGTGTGTTTGGGTCTTCAATGATAATATCAATATCTGTATTGGAAGTTTTTTGTGTATTAAACATAAAGATTGCATAAGCGGTTGCTATTGTAAGTAGAATAGCAGCAATTGCTAATATGAAAAGAGCTTTATTTTTCATGAATTTTTGATCCTTTCTTGAAAAGATATAAAGAAAGGGGCTGTAGGAGAGGGAGGCCCCTTCCTTCCTTTGGGAAGCAAAATGTTACTGTTTGCGTTAAATTAAACTCCAAATTTTCTTTCCAAGTTAATTTAACTTTTAAATGAATTAGTCAGCTAATTCTAAAGTAACTGATAATGTAATGATGTCTGCTAATGCTTTGTTTGCATCGAAGTTTGCAACAAAGTCTGCATAATCTTCAGGTGAAGTTAATATTGCGTCTTCTAACCATACTAATGTAACTGTAACAACTAATTGTGCTTGAGTGTCTTGATCTTCCCAATCAGCATAAGTTAATTCAATTGTGAAGTATTCATCTAAGAATGCTTCGTTAAATACAGCTTTGATAATTGCATTTTCATAATCAACATCTTCAAATGAAATAACTGAATCTTCATCATAAATATGAGTTAAAGTAACTTCAGCAGCATATTTAGCTTGATCTATTTCATTGTCAATAACGATACCTGATAATGTAAGGTCTTCAACACCTTCAACTAAATATTTAACTGATGATTCTAATTCACCAAATTCAACATAGTCTTCAACCTTTAAACCTAAGTTTTGGTCGATAGCACCATCTTCAACAAATGTGAATAACGCGAACGCCATTCCTAATGTACCTACTAAGAATAATAGGGCAATTAAACTAAATCTAAAATTTTTCATTTTTGTTTCTTCCTTTTCTTTTATTTATATTTTTTATTAATTTAATGAAGTCTTTATTCATGACTCTAACTAGTGTACCTAAAGACTAGATACCGTAGTTAGAATCATGAATATTAAAACTAATGTAAGAGTCTAAACTTTAATCATTTTGAATAACTTGTAAAGTCATTGTTACATGAATTAAGTTTTCATTATTTAGGGTTAATTCTTCCAGGATATTTGATAATGCTTCATATTCACTTAAATTGGAAGGTTCTTTTGAATCTTTGAACATTAATTGAACTTTGAATGAAATTGTTGCACCATATAGATTTTCATCATTAATCATTTCCCAGGGATTAACGGTTGTTACAACAAGGTCAAAGTATTCAACTAAGTCATTATGGATACTAAACTCATAAAGTGCATTTTGATAATCAACGTCATCATGTGTATATAAGGAGTTAATTGGTAAACGATGCATAAACTTTACAGTTGCATAATTTTTATCTAGTTCTGTTGAATTATCAACAATGAAACTTGGTACTTCAACATCATCTTGATAAACATTAACTTCGGATGTTAATTCTCCAATATCACTATAACCACTTACCTTTAAGTTCAAAGCAGAAGTAGAACTTTTAGAAGTTGCAAAGGTGAATATTGCATAAACTGTACTCATTGTTGCAATTATAAGAAATAGTCCAACAAGTGCAATCTTTAAATGTTTCATACGCTTTACTCCTTTCTTTTTTTAAATCGTTGCATTAGCTGCTTCAGATTTAGTATCTTCAATGATGTTTTCAGGTTTTTCAAGAATCACTTGAGTTTCATTTGTTGCATTATCTCCCACGGTTGCTAATTGCTGTTCCATCACTTCTTCTGGGATTAATTTTTTAGCACCTAATGCAAGCATTTTTAATTCTTTTAATGCAAGTTTTGCTTTTCTTAGTGAATTTTGAGGTTCACATACAAACATTAAACGTTTGTTACCTGTATACAATTTGATTTGGTGGAAACCTTTTGAATCTTTATAAATTTCATAATGTTTCTTTTCAACCATATCAGCGATTTGATGTCTTCTTTGTTCTGCAATTTCTTCAGTTTGATAAAATGCCGATGTTACTAATAAGTCACCGTTAGAATCATATAAACGGAAACCGAATTTCTTGTCTTTCTCAACTAATTCATAACTGTTTGATCTAACATGTTTAACAGTTTGTTCTTCTAATTTCTTTTCATTTCTTTCTTGAGCACGTTCTTCAAGTAAAGCATCACGTTGTTTAATTTCTTGATATCTAGATTTATCTAATTGTTTTAAATTCTTTTGGAAAATACTATCAATAATTAAGACGTAAACCATAACAGCCATAGCAATTAAAGCAAATGGTGATTGAATAAACTTAACCACTAAACCAAAACCTTCAATCTTTTGACCATTGTAGATAGCTCTTAAATCTGAATAGAGAATAGTTTTACTATCAGAAGTACGATTTGCATCACCTCTTAAAACGAATTGTTTACCTTCAGAAGTTTCGATGATATCGATAATTCTGTGTACGATTAATCGATCATTTGTTTCGTCATAGTAAGAAACGATGTCATATAGTTTTAAATCTGATTCAGCTGGTAATTTAGAGAAGAAGATAATATCGTTTGCTGAAAATTGATTAGTTAAATTGTTTTCAGCCAGATATTCATTTCTAGGATTAGCTTCAGCCATTGAATCTGTTGCAACGACTTTAATATCAAAATCAAATAGTTGAATATCATTGTTTAAATAAGTTGTATATAAACTAGCTGCAATTAAGGCAACTAATACAAGTGAGAACAGAGATTCAATTATTGTACTGATCGTTTTTAAAAACTTGTAACTGAATTTTTTTTGATTTTGTACAGTTTTTTTAATTGCTTCATCACGTGCTCCAGATCTAACAAGTTCTCTTTCTTTTCTATTTAATCCACTCATAAGTAGTGTAAAAGTAAGAAGGAAAGTAATTATTGTGATGGATGCAATGATAAATATAATCATTAAATTTGTGTCCATAGTTATTTCTCCTTTATGGATTAACTTAACGCATTGATTGTAACTGTTAAATCAATGCCTAAAGTTTCATCTAATATTGAATCTGCGAATAATTGTTCAAGTGCTAAATATTCGTTTTCAGTATCAATCATTGTTGGATCATTCCAAACAAGTTCTAGTTTGAAAGTACCAACCATTGTATCTGAATCGAGTGCAGTAAATGGATCTAATGTTGTGATTTGGATTGTAAAATATGCATCGAATGTTTCGTTTTTGAAACTTGCATCTAATTGTATATTTTCATAATCATAACCATTTGGATCTCTATATTGTGCATCTGCTAGAAGATGCTTGATTTCAAGAATGACATAATGTTTTTCTTGAAGACTTGGTGCATCAACTAATAAACCAAGTTCTGTTAATGCCTCATTTTCGAAATATTGAACATTTACTTCAAGTTCACCGTCTAGAACAGCATCTTTAATATCAATCTCAAGTGAGATTTCTTTAGTTTGCGTTTCATAGAAAGTGAAGATTGCGTATGATCCAACAATTGTTAAGAATATCGCAACAACGACAATTACAGGAATTAGTAATTTTTTCATGTTATACACCTTCCTCGTTATATGGAATTTGAACTGTTAATACAATATTTGCAGTATCGTTATCCATTGCAGCATTTAAATCTGCCTTGAATGCCATCCATGTTTCTAATGTGAATGGTATTTTTGGAGAAAATCTAATGTTGTAAGTTCCAACTTGGGTATAATCATCAAATTCAACCCATTCTGGTGTACCTTCAATTAAAACGTCATATTTTTCATTGATAACAGTACTATCAAAATTGAAGTTAATCACTGTTTCGATATAATTGAAAACTGATTTGGCAACATCAGCTGGTAAAGTGTGATAAATCTTAACCGTGATGATGTATCCTTCTGCTGAATCTTCATCGCTTGGTAATTGGAGTGCATCGACAGGCTCATTTGAATTCTTGAAAAACTCGTAAGTGATTGTACCTTCCACCTCATAAGGAGCTAACCTAAATAGTACGCTAACTTCCTTATCGAGTCCTTCAGAAAAATTAAAGGCTGCAAATACGATTCCGATTGAACCTAACACCATAAAGATTGCTAGTAAAGTAAATTTTAAATGTCTCATAGAGCAACTCCTTGTTAGTAAAAAGTTAAATTTCTTCAACCAATATTTTTCGTTTGCAGGAAAACTGTAACTTATTTATAGTTAGAAAACTAATCAAAACCCTTAAACGTATCGTTTCACACCTTTAATTTTCAAAAAAGGGTATTGAATAATATAATTTTTTACAAATTGATCATCTGGATAAATTTAAAAGCTTTCAAAATATGGTGTTTTTTAAGATCAATAAAAAACCTTAAAAATGAGGTCTTTATTAAGGTATCAATTTGTGAACTAAAAAAATAGAAGGATGACTTTATATTATGTTTAATCAATGTGACAAAAGTTTACAATATTCAAAATAGGGCATATTTTAAATGAAAAAAACACATTTTGACATGTGTTATAAATATATTTATAAAGGTTGATTTAATAAAAATTGATATAAGGTCATTAAATGATCTATTTTAGTGACATCAAAAACGTACTAATTTGTGAACCGTGTATTTATTATGTAATATACGTGTGCGCGCGGAAGATATAATTAAGTATTTATTTGATGCATATGAGGTATATTGTAAGTTTAAATTATGTGCATTTTAAATCTAAGAAATTAATGAAAAATCTATGATTTAGAAAAATAAAAACAAACAAGAATTTAAATAAAAAAATTGGACTATTTAACACTATTTTGATTTGATCACCGGACTTTTTAAACCTATCAATTGAGATGTTTTTCGATTTTCAAGGGTTTTAAACTTTAATTCAAGGGTTTTGAAATCTTTTTATACATATAAATTGATATAACTTGACTCGGTGATGAAAATGAAAAAAAGTATAAGAATTATAAATATTACAATGCTATTTGTTTTATTCGCATTAAGTGCTGTTTACGCAACATTTTCTTTCGGAAAGACGGATAGTAAATATAAGATAGGTATTGATGGTGTATTTGGAGATCTTCCAAATGGTCAATCACCTGAAGGTATCATTTACAAATATGATAACGATTCAGATTCGCTGTTCGTTATTGATTATATTGGTACAAATGAAGTTGTCGAGATTCCCGACACTTATTTTGATTTTCCTGTAACAAAAATAGATTATAAAGCTTTTGAAAATAAAGCGATTAAATCTCTTTCTTTAGGAGAAAATGTTACAAGAATTGAAATTGGTGCTTTCAAAGGATCAAAAATCGAGACATTGACAGGTTTAGAAAATGTTGAGTATATTGGAGGTCAAGCCTTTTTTGGGACTGATAAATTAACATCTCCGTTATACTTTAAAAATGTTCAGTATATTGGTGATAATGCCTTTTCTGGTGCTTATAACGTATCAAACGTTTATTTTGAACTTGAAGATGGTATGTATGACACTTTAAGTATTGGATATAATGCATTTTCAAGTATGGGGTATTCACTCAATAATACTGTATATGTAAAATCAAATACAATTGTTGATCCAACAGCAACTGATGCAACACCAAATTTAAAATTTGTAGTTGTAGATGAAATTTTAGGTAACCTAGCATATGAAACAGATGCTACAGGGATAACATACACTGTTGTTGGTCATAATGGTTTAATAAAAGATGCAGTTGTTGTTGATCAAATCAATGAGCTTCCAGTAACTAGAATTGCTGCAAATGCATTTAATAATAACCAAGTGATTGAAAACTTTGTATTTGGTGCAAATGTGACTTATGTTGAGTCTGGTGCATTTAAAAATTCAAGCATTCAAACAATGGCTGGCTTTGAAAGTTTAGTGACAATTGAGTCACAAGCTTTTTATTCAATGTTAAATCTATCATCTGATGTGCATTTAGAAAATGTTCAATCAATTGGAACAGAAGCATTTAGATATAGTGGAAACATTTCTGAATTAAGAATTGATTTAGAAACGCTAGCACTTTATAACGCACTTAGAATTCAAGCAAATGCGTTTTCTGATCTTAATAATACACAAGGTAGAATTTTCCTAAACTCTGTTTCTTATGTTTCTGGTGTATTTTCAAATAGCCCTGGTATCATCTTAAGAGATAGAGGTGCAGTTTCATCTTCATACTTTAACTTCAAGATTAATGAAGCAAACACGGGTTATGTTGTTACTTATTATAATGGGAATGCTGGTACTATAATTAACATCCCAGAAATCATTTTAGATATGCCAGTCGTTAAAATTGATTCTGAAGTATTTAGAGGAAAAATTACAAGTTCAACAACAGTTAACCTTAATGAAAGCATGAGAGAAATTGGTTGGGGAGCTTTCTTAGGTACAAATACAACAAGAATTAATGGTCTTGAAAATGTTGAAATTATCGAATCTGGTGCATTTAAAGAATCAAAAATTAATCATGCAATTCAGTTGAATAATATTCAATTTTTAGGCTTTGAAGCATTTAACCGTGCTGCGTCTATTCCTGAAGTAGGTATTAACTTACCAACACAAGAACTTTATGATACTTTAGTTATTGATAGTGATGCATTCGGTAATTTATCTAGTGCAAATAATTCTAAGATATTTGTTACACAAAACACAAGTGTACATGCTAAAGCAAATAACGGTAGTGAAACTAAGGTAAAATTCATTGTTGCAGATTTAATTATTGATGGTGTTGCTTATAAATATGAATCTGAAACAGATACTTATACAGTACTTGGTGCAAATAGAATTCAAAATGTCGTTATTAAAGATAATATTGATGGCGTTTTAGTGACTAAGATTGAAGATGCTGCATTCCAAAATCATAAATTCATGCAGACTGTTACAATTGGTGCGAATATAACTGCAGTACCGGTCAATGGTTTCCAAGGTGCATCAGCTTTAACAACTGTCATAGGTACTGAAAACATCCTATCTGTTGGCAATTTAGCATTCCAAGGTGCAACTGCATTAAAGACAGTATCAGGATTTACAAATGTTGAAAATGTTGGTAATGGTGCATTCCAAAACTTAACAGCTTTAACTTCTATAGATATTTTTGAAAATCTTGTAACAATTGGTAATGATGCATTTAGAGGTTTAACAAATCTTCAACAAGAAATTGTCTTTAAAAAAGTACAGTCTATTGGTAGATATGCATTTAATTCATCTAATAAGATTCCATCGATCACCTTTGACTTAGAAAACTCTGAAATGCTTGATACATTAACAATTGGTGAATATGCATTTAATAGTATGGGGAATACTTATGGTGCATTCTATATTTCAAGAAGCACTGTTTTAGGTGCAAATAACACTTCTACAAACATTAACTGGTTCATTTTTGATGAAATCGTTGATGATGTTTTCTATCAATTAAATGGTTCAGAATATTATGTTGTTGGTGCTAAATATGATTTAGTCGAAGGAACGATTGTAGATACAATTAATGATTTACCTGTAACTCAAATTGCAGCTAAAGCATTTAGAATGAATCCAACACTTAAATCATTAACGCTTGGTCAAAATGTGACTCTAATTGGTGATTCTGCATTTGAATTATCAGCTATTGAATCATTTAATGGGTTTGAACAACTTATCACAATTAATCAAAATGCATTTAAAAATGCAAATCAATTAACAACACCACTCGTCTTTAATAAGATCCAAACACTTGGAGTGAGTGCATTTGAAAATGCAACTTCAGTACCAAGTATTGAAATCGAATTAGAAAATGAAAGAATGTACAGTGATTTAAGAATCGGTGCAACTGCATTTAAGGGGATGAATGCTGTAGCTACATTAAACATCTTACCGGCTTCTTATCAAGCAACATCATTCGAAAATAGTCCTAATATTACAGTAACAAATAGATACTTAGTCGATGGTTTAGCATACACATATAATTTCTTAACAGAAGAATTTACAGTATCTAGTAGAATAGCAGGATTAGTGAATGTAGTCATTCCAGATACACTTTATGATCATCCAGTTACAACAATTGGAGCAAATGCATTCAAATCAGATGCAACAGTCTTAAATGTAACTTTAGGTGCGAATATCGTTACAATCGGTGCAAGTGCATTCGAATCAAGTAAGATTGTTACAATTACAGGTTTAGAAGACGTTGAAACAATTGGAAATCTAGCATTTAGTGGTACTGGATCATTAACATCTGATATTGTTTTAAGAAAAGTTAAGACAATCGGACAATCTGCGTTTAGTTATGCAACAAGAGTAACTAAGGTTGCAATTGAAACAGAAGATTTAGTTAATATCGGACAATATGCATTCTCAAATATGGGTAATGCAAAAGGTAATTATTATGTCTTAAGAGGATCAACAGTTGGTTCATCAAATACAAGCACTAACTTAAACTGGTTCTATTATGATGAACTTGTTAATGATGTATATTATGAATTATTTAATGGAATATACAGAGCAATTGGTTCTACATATGGAACATCAGAAGTAATTATTGAAGATGAGGTCAATGGCATACCAGTCACTGCAATTGGACCAAACGGATTTAGATACAATCAAATGATTAGAACTGTAACAGTTGGTGCAAATATTTTAGTTATTAACGAACGTGCCTTCGAAAACTCAAGTATCGAAACATTTAATGGATTCGAACAAATTCAATCCTTTGGGTTACAAGCGTTCTATTCTGCAAAACAATTATCAAGTCCAGTTGTATTAACAAAAGCAATCACAGTTGGCCAAGCAGCTTTCCAATATACAGAAAAGATACCGTCAATTGAGATTAATTTAGAAACTGAAGCAGCTTATAATGCGATTACTATTTATGCATACGCGTTTGCTAATATTCCTTCAACTACAAAAGCTAATTTATATCTACATAGTAGTTCTTATCAATCTACTTCATTTACAAGTTCCTCAGGTTTCACTGTTAGAGGAAGAACTTACAGTTCAGGCAGTATGAATTATGCAATCAATCCTTCAAATACTGAATGGATCTTTACAAGTTATTCAGGTTCTTCAAGTTCAATAACTATATCAAATACAGTTTATTCATTACCAGTAACCTCAATTCAAACAAATGCTGTACGTAATAATACAGTTCTAAGAACAGTTACAGTTGGAGATAACATGAATAAAATTGGTGATGGTGCATTTGAAAATACTAAGATTACAACATTTGTTGGTTTAAATTATGTTGAAGTCATTGGTTTAAATGCATTTAGAAACATTACAACACTTACATCATCAATTACATTTAATAAGATTCAAATGATTGGAAATTATGCATTCTATGGTTCAACTGCAATTCCATCAATTACATTAGAACTTGAATCAGAAGAAATGCTAGATACTTTGATTATTGGTGAAAACTCATTTGGTAATTTACCAACAACATACGGAGATATTTATGTAACTAGAGATACCATTGTTGGAGAAGGAAATGAAAATCCAAACTTACATATCTTCAGATATGATGAAGTCATTGACGGTGTTGTATACACTTTAAATGAGGACGAAACAACATACTTGGTATCTGGTGCACTAAGAGGTACAACAACGGTTAATATCCCTGCTGAAATCAATGGTTTAACGGTTACAGAAATTAAAGATTATGCATTCAAACTAAATCCAAGCGTTACCGCTGTAGCGCTTGGAGAAAATATCACTACAATCGGTGTATCAGCATTCGAAAGTAGTAAATTAGTATCCATTACTGGACTAGAAAATGTCGTAACAATTAAAGAAAATGCATTCCGAAATATTACATCATTAACATCAGAGATCGTATTTAACGAACTCCAAATGTTAGGGAACAATGCATTTAATGGTTCAAATCAAATAATATCTATGGTATTAAATCTTGGAGATGATTCAAACTTAGATACTTTAGCTATTGGTGATAATGCACTTGCAAATATTGGCAATATGTATGGTAAATTCTATGTAAATAGAAATACTCAATTAGGACTAAATAATGGTGGTCTCAACTTTAACATTTATGTTTTTGATGAGCATATTGATAATGTATACTATCAATTAAATGCAGAAGAAACAGCATATATTGTTTTAGGTGCACATCATGCTGCAACTGCAGTTGAAATCCAAAGTTTAGTTAATGACTTACCAGTAACAAGCGTATCAACCAACGCATTTAGATTAAACAAGACAATTGAAACTGTTGTACTTGGTTCAAATATGCAAACAATTTCTGCTAATGCATTCGAATTAAGTAGTGTTAAGAATGTATTCGGTTTAGAAAATGTGTCAACAATTAAAGCATCTGCATTTTTAAATGCAACAAGTTTAGAGACACCACTTGTCTTTAACAAACTACAACTTATTGAAACAAGAGCTTTTGAAGGTGCAAATAAAGTACAATCAATCGCATTCGAACTAACACATGAAAGTATGTATCAAACCCTTTCTATTGCAACATATGCATTTAGTGGTATGACTGCAACAGGTACATTAAGACTTGTCACTGCATCATATGTTTCAACATCATTTAATAGCAGTCCAAATATTCAACTCATAAATAGATATTTAATTGATGGGTTAACTTATACATTTAATGCTTCGACAGAAGAATTTACTGTTTCAGCTAAACAAAGTGGACTAGTTACTGTTACAATACCTGAAACGCTTTATAACTATCCTGTAACAACAATTGCAGCAAACGTATTTAAGAGTGATACAACAATTAAGACATTAAACTTAGGATCTAATATTAAGACTATTGGTTTTGAAGCATTCCGTGATAGTAAAATCGTTACATTTACAGGATTAGAAAATGTCGTTACATTTGAAGAAGGTGCATTACGTAATATTACCACACTGACTTCACCTGTTGTCCTAAATAAAGTACAAACTATTGGAAACTATGCATTCTATAATTCTTATGCGATTACTTCATTAGTGATTAATTTAGAAACAGAAGAAATGCTAGATAATTTAGTCATTGGAAATTATGCATTCGCTTTAATGTCAAACACTTATGGTTCTCTATACTTCACACGTCAAACAACAATAGGAACCAATAATACAAGTACTAACCTTAACTGGTTTGTATACGATTTATTAATTGATGGTGTATATTATCAATTAAATGGATCTGAATATACCGTTGTTGGTGCATATACTGGTTTAACAGAAATCGAAATCCTCGATGAAATTGAAGGATTAAAGGTGACATCAATTGCTGCATATGCATTTAGAAAAAATCCAACTTTAGTTACAGTAACAAATGGTGCAAATGTAGCTGAAATTGGTGACTATGCATTCTATTTCTCACCAATCGTGACATTTAATGGTTTTGAACAAGTTGTTACTGTTGGTAAATATGCATTTAACAATGCAACAGCATTAACATCAGATCTAATTTTTAACAAACTTCAACGTGTAAAAGAATACGCATTCCAATATGCAACATCAGTTACAAATATTGCAATTAATTTAGAAACAACAGCAATGTACGACACACTCTATATTGAAAACGTTGGGTTTGGTAATATGCCAGCTGTTAGAAGTAGATTGTTCTTAAAAAATAACACCTATACAACATTTGCTAAGAGTGATTCAAATGGACTTGTATTTAGTCCTAGATATTATTTAACTGGAAATGTTGCTTATCAACTTCCAGCAGATAATTCATACTGGTTTGTAGCAGGTTATGATGGTTCTCCAACTACAATTACAATCTTAGATACAATTTATGATATGCCAGTTATTCGCATTAACAACTCAGCATTTAAATCAGCAACAGCTTTAAGATATGTGACTATTGGTGCAAACATTAAAGAAATTGGTAATAGTGCGTTTGAAAATACACAAGTTATTTCAGTTTCCGGTTTACAAAATGTTGAAATTATTGGTAATTCCGCATTTAGAAACATGACTGCATTAACATCTACTTTAGTATTTAACAAGTTACAATCTGTAGGTGAATATGCATTCTTTGGTTCAAATAAAGTTGCATCAATCACAATTGATTTAACAGATGTTGATATGTATTCAACTTTAACTTTAGGTGAATTTGCATTTGCAAATATGACGAATACAACTGGTTCACTTCAATTAGTACCTAATACATATGGTGAAACTGTATTTGATGGATCAACAAACATCGTTATATCACCACTTGAATAATCAAATTGAACCCATCTTTCGATGGGTTCTTTTTACTTTAACAGCGGAACAAGAATTATTGACTTCAAATTTACAATTCTTTTACTGATATAATAATTGTAAGTATAAAAGGAAGTAGGAGACATTCAATTAAAAGAATAAAATGATATTAACTATAGTTGAATAATGAACATATGAATAAATTAAATATCATTACAGATGCAGAGCAAATATATCAATTAATTGCTATAGCAAGTAAACCTGCTATGATGGGGGTAGCAGAAGCTGATTTTGGTTCACTGAATATGATTCATTGTGTTGCAGTATTTGTATTTAGAGATTTAGATGAGTTAGAAGAAATTAAAAAAGAAATTATCGATCAATCATTAATTGATAATACGAGTAAAGTATTAATTGCAGTTGAGTCATATCTAGATATATCAAAATATTTTATGGAAAGAATTGCAAATGTCGTTTCCTATATGACGAATTCTATTCCCTATAGAATGTCCTGGCATGCCCAAACAGAAGACGATGATGGGACAACCATGGTTGTTGTATTCTTTATAGAATAAACTTTAAATAAAACACAGTCAAAAAATGGTGGTGTTCTCTTATTTTTAAATAAACTTGATAAAGTTAGAGTGGTATAATGAGATTAGCAAAATTCAAAGAGGTTAGACAGCATGAAAGAAAGAATGCATAAAATACTTGAAGCATTTCATAAATATAATAGCCAAAATATGGCACAACTAGCATTTGGACTCGATCCAAATGTTGAATATGATGTGTTAGTTGTTGCACCAACATATTCACCACTTAGATTAGAATTTGACAAAATATTTAAGGTTACAACACTTAAAGAATCTTCATATTTAACAGGATATCTGTTGGAGAGTGAAGAAAAGAAAATTGCATGGATTAAAGTTTCATCATCAGCAAGTAACTTAATTGATCACGTAGCACTATGTGCGGAACTTAAATTTAAAAAGATGGTCTTTGTAGGTGCAGTTGGTGCACTTAAACCAGAAATAGAATTAGGTGATATTTGTACACCAAGTTATTCAATTGCAGGTGGCTATACACATACCTATTTAAAGGATTCAATTAAAGACTTTGTACCATTTGAAAAAGTAGAACCAAAGAAAGATTTTATTAATGAAGTCATAGCAAAAGCTAATGAACAAAATATTACTATTAATTTAAAATCTGTATTCTCGACTGATTCAGTTGCTTTAGAATATATTCATTTGGATGAAATTAAATCATTTGGTACGGATTTAATTGAAATGGAAACAGCTGTCTTTTACCTTATGGCGGACTTAATTGAAGTTGATAGTATTGCATTACTCGTTGTATCAGATAATTCTGCAAGTGGTATTCCTTTAGTAGGAAGAAGCGTAGCTGAAGAATTAAAGTATCATAGAGCAAGAAAAGAATATTTACCTCAACTACTCCTATTAATTTCAAATATGTAGCATAATGTAAAAGTAACTTTTTGAAGGGTTAGTTTTTTTATGGTAAAAATAAAAATTATTATTTACTTGCCGAACTCGGCAATATAAAATGATATTGTGAGGTGGATATTATGGAGTATAAAATGAGTGATGTTGTAAAAATCACAAAGTTACCAAGAACTACAATTCAAGGGTATTTTCCAGAAAAAAACAATGGAAGTATTACTAAAAAAGGTGGTGGTGGACCACAATGGAAATTTAATGATCAAGAGTTAGAAGAATTATGGTTTATAAAAATATGCATCAGTGTGGGTAAAACAAAAAATGAAATTGAGAAATTAAGAAAACTACCAGATGTTGAAAAGAAGATAGAACTTAACAATATGCTTAATATGCTTCAAGAAAATATTAATGTTGTTAAACTCTATGTTGAAGCTCGTCCTATCGTTATGAAAAATATCGTAAAAGAAACCTCTTTGGAGGATGTTTCTAAAATTTATACAGAAATTACAAGTAAATTAATTGATCAATTTGATAGTTTTGAAGATATTTTTTCAAATGCTCTTGATGAAAAAAATTTGAATGACGTATTCAATTTTCCCAAATTAATAAAAGACTTTAGTAATGCATTAGATTTTGGCTATTTTGATAAAAAATTAACAAAAATGATTAAATCATCAAAAGTTAGAAAATCACTCTTAGAAAATATTATTTATAATTTCGATGAAATTACAGATGATGATAAAAAGCATCTAATGTATAAATTAAATGACTATTATGTTAATTTGGATTATCCAGAGGAAGATCTACAAAACCATCTTAATCATATTATTGAGTTTTCAACTCACTATAGTTATATATCTACTGAAATTCAATCTGAAGTCAATCAAATTTATTTATTATTAAATCAAATCGGATATAGTCAAAAGTATATTAAAGAATTATTTAGTTTATATAGAGATGAGTTTAAAAAAGAAGCAGATGAAATGTCTAAAAATCTTGAATGGTATTTAAGTAAAGTTTTTGAAACATACATACTAAACAAAATTAAAATTGGAGAATTTGAAGATGAGTAATTTAAAAGCATATCAAGGATATTCAAAATATATAAAACAATTTGGTGGACCAGATGTTGTTACAGATGTAATGACACATTATAAAGGTCGATATTTTTTAACAGCAGTAGTTTTTTTAGGTGCAGGATTGATTATAGGTAATTCAGATAGAATTCTTAATCTAATCAAACAGTACACTTTTAAACAAGGTAAATTCATTGAATATAAAGACTCCTTGGAAGATTATATTGAAAATATGATAGATAATAATGATTTTCTATCCTTGGATTTTCAAGATTTTGAACCATTAGATGATATCATTTATAAAAAATCATTTATATATAAAGGTAATTTAAATCATTTAGAACTTTCTCGTGAAGTTAAAAATAATACAAAACGTATTATTATAAAAGTAGTAAATCATTCCAAAAGTACTGTACATACAATTCAAGAATTGTTGAATGATCTAAAACAGAAATTTGAACATGATATTGAATTTATTTTAGGGTATAAAAATGATGATTCAATAAGTGATATGGTATGCCACATGATATGCTCAATGAGTACCATTGTTCCTAATGTGGTTTGAGTATAAAAATTCACAAAATTATTACAGTAATATTTTAAAAGTGCTATTCTATTATTAGTAAAACAAGTGGTTGCCGAAATAGCTCAGTCGGTAGAGCAACTGATTCGTAATCAGTAGGTCGTAGGTTCGATTCCTATTTTCGGCACCATTTTTTTATTGGTATTGTTATAATGAGTATGGGGAGGTATCAATTATGGAAGTAATTTTAATTAGACATGGTGAACCAAGATATGATGAGGTAGAAGCTCGAGGATATTTTGGTATGGGTTGGGAGTTAGGTAAACTCACAGAACGTGGAAAAGAACAAGCAGAAAAAGTTAGTAATGATCCAAGATTAAAAGGTGCATCAATCATCTTATCCTCTCCTTATACAAGAGCTCTTGAAACTGCTGCAATCATATCAAGAAATACAGAAATCAAAATTGAAGTAGAAAATGACTTACATGAATGGATGCCTGATATCACGCATAAGTTTATTTATAACGGTCAACTTGCATATGAAGATTATATCGCAAGCAAAGGTATTAGAACCAATAATCATAAATATCATTGGGAAACTTATGAATCTTTGAAAGAACGTGTTACCAAAGCCATTTTAAAACATAAAGATTTGGAAAAAATAATTGTCGTATGTCATGGTATCGTGATGAGTAGTTTGACTTACTTTGAAGATTTGATTGAACATTGTGGCATTAGAGAAGTAATACTATAATTAACTCGAGTGGGTACAAATATATATAAAAATTGGTGCTCACTTTTCTTATTAATTAATTGATTAATTTTTTATATAAATACCAATGATTTACTTTGTAAATTATGATAAGATAATTAAGTAACTTGTAATAAGTTTCGGGGGTACCTATGAACATTGGTTTGAAAAAAATTGGAGCACTCTTTTTGGTTTTGGCTTCATTTTTTATTTTAGTAGCATGTAACGTTGTGACATCAGAAGTCACTGTTGCATCAATAACTGTTGAAGCATCTAATTTAGAAGATATTTATGATATCGAAAACTTTGATCTTTCATCGATTGAAATTAAAGTTATTTATACGGATGGTAAAATTGAAATTATTCCAGTGACAACAGGAATGTTATCACAAGAAAATCTTGCAAAATTGGCTGTAATTGGCACGCATCAAATAACAGTAACTTATGAAGGTAAAACAACAACATTCACATTAAATTTAGGTTATGGGACATTGAAAACACAATTAATGGCAATCTATGAACTAGCTGTTACTGCGAATGCTTTTAGTGGAACATATGAAGAATGGTTAGAGTCTGTTCGTGGTCCAGAAGGTAATGACGGAATTGATGGTAAAACTGTAACACTAAGAGTTGCTGAAGGTTTCATCCAATGGCAATATCAAGGTGATGCTACTTGGTCTAACCTGATCTCATTAGAATTACTTGCTGGAAAAGATGGTAATGATGGTGAAAACGGAAAAGAAGTTGTTTTCCAAGCAGCAAATGGATTTATTCAATGGCAATACGTTGGTGATGCTAGTTGGACAAATCTTGTTTCATTATCAACATTAACTGGTCAAAATGGAGCAGATGGTCGAGAAGTTACATTTAGAGTTTCAAATGGCTTTATTGTGTGGCAATATGTTGGCGATACCATTTGGACAAGTTTAATTGAAGTTGCAAGTTTAGTTGGTCAAAACGGAAAATCTGCTTATCAACTATATTTAGAGTACAATCCAACATATACAAAAACAGAAGCTGAATGGATTGAAGATTTAGTCAATGGCAGATTAACAGACGTTGAATTATTTACAATTTCATTTGATTCTGCTGGTGGTGATTCCATAAATGCAATTGAGGTTGAATCAGGTAAAACAGTTATTCTACCTATCCCAACAAGAGAAGGTTATACATTCGTTGGTTGGTATACTGGTTTTGGTCCAAATGATATGCATTTTACAAACTTTATTCCAGTATTAAATGATTTAACACTATATGCAAAATGGATAGCAAACGAAGAAATTGTTACTTTTACAATTACTTGGAAAAATGAAGATGGTTCAATATTAAAATCTGAACTATTTGAAGAAGGACTGATGCCTGTTTATACTGGTTTAACACCAACAAAAGTAGAAACAGATACTCACACATATGAATTTGCTGGTTGGACACCTGCAATTTCTTCTGTTATTAAAGATCAAATTTATACAGCAACATTTAATGAAATTCCAAAGCCGATTTTTTATACAATAACATGGAAGCACGAAGACGGAACGATTTTAGGAACTGATGAAGTTATTGCTGGCGAATTACCTGTATATTCTGGGTTAACACCCACAAAAGAAGAAACTGCTACTCACACATTCCAATTTACCGGTTGGTCTCCTGAAATTGTTGCTGCAACAAATAATCAAGTTTACACCGCACAATTCACATCTACCTTAAAACCTATTGTAGATACTTATAAAGAAGAACTTAATTCAATCTTTGGATTTGATATTGCAAGTTTATTGCCAAATATTACAACTGATGACTATGAAATCTTTGATGTATCAGAAGATGGTTTAATCTTAGTGTATTTAGATGTATTTAATTGGAGTGAAGATGATGCACTTGATTTCATCGATGCAATTGATTCAATGCTTTCTTTTGATGATTCTGAAGATGCTTGGATTGTTGGAGAATTCTTTATCTATGTTTATGCAGATGATGAAACATATCCTGGTGATATCGTCTATGGTATTGCTATATACAAGTATTTAGAAGATGAAGAAGAACCAGGTAATTCAGTTGAAGCATTGTATTATGAATTCAATATTCAAAATACGACAACAACTGTACCTGGAAGTTATGCAAGTACTACTAATCTTGCATTAGTATTTCCTGGTTCTGCAGGTAAAGTAAATGTTAAAGTGAGTTATATGGCAAATGTGACTTCTGCACCAAGTGGGCTCACAACAGGAATGGTTTTTGCAGGTGATGTAAATAATGTGAGCGGTTCTGAAGCAATGCTTGAAATTGATACATTAGGGAATATCATCTCACATTTTACTTTTGAAATTCAAGCACGAAATGATTTTTCTGGAAGACTTACAAACGCTAAAGTTCAAACATGGAATGGATCAGCTTGGGTTGATCTTGCAGGTGGTAATTTCTATGCTCAAATTTCAACCAGCAAAACAACTATAACAATCAATAACTTAAATGCTTCAAAATTTAGATTGCTTTTTATTGGCTCAAATACGAATGGTAATGCTGGACAATTTATGATTTTTGCAGTCAAACTTTACCAAATGACTGCTCCAGTTGAGCTTTCTTGGTCAGCTATGGTTTCCGATTTAGGGAATAAATTCTCAGAACCTACATTGTCTTCATTATTACCACAAGTTGAAGATTTATCTTCAATTGTATTATCAACAATTAATTTAACTGAATATAAAATCACTGGTGCATTTGAATATTTAGATCATCAGTTAAGAGTTTCTGATTATATTCAAAGTTTAATTGCAGCAGATTATGAATTTGACGAAGAATTATCTCTATTAAAAGGTAAAACAGTCTATACTATTAAGTTATCAGATGATATTGCATATGCTTTATATATCGAATCAAATGGAACAACATTAGAAATTAGAATTTGGAAATATGATCCAGTCATTGAACTTGGTGAACTTCAAACGTTATCTTCACGTCAGTCAATTAATGAATGGGAAATCATGAAGTTTGGTCAATCTGGATTACCTTCAACAGGTACATATGAAGTACTTGTTATTCCAGTTGAAATTAAAGATTATCAATTCCCTGCGAATTATGCGACAAATCTCAATTTAGTCTTTAACGGAACTGCTCAATCAACTGGTTGGGAATCCGTTTCAAGTTTCTACTATAAGAGTAGTTGGGGACAACTTGATTTAACGTTTAATATTGCACCAAAATATGTAACACAACAAAATAAATTGTATTATCAAAACTATCAGGATGAAGCTGACCAATACGTTATAAAAGAAGCGTTAACTGCACTGAATTCAACGATTAATTTTGCTGATTATGATTCTAACAATGATGGAACAATTGACTCAGTTATCTTTATTTATTCTGTGGATTATGATTATGATACGGATCCATGGTGGGCATGGGTTTTCTCTGCTAAATATGGCTATGCTAAAAACACTACATTAGATGGTAAGAAGTTTGAATACTATTTCTGGGCAAGTTATGCATTTATTGAAGATTCATTATCTGGTAAACCAGGTTTAGCTGTTAATGCTGAAACTTATATTCATGAATTAGGCCATTTAATGGGTTTCCCAGATTTATATTCGTACGACAATGACATATCATACGGTCCGATTGGTGGCTTTGATATGATGGATTACAATGCAGGTGATCATGGTCCTGCGAATAAGCTTTTATATGGTTGGTTAGAACCATACTTCATTTCAAGTGCTGGTAGCTACCAAGTAACATTGGATTCATATTCAACAGACACAGATCAATTTGGTAATGCATTACTTATTCCTTATAATTCGAATGATTTAAATGATGGTAATGCATTTGATGAATACTTACTCATTATGTTCTATACACCACAAGGTTTATATAATGGTCATATGAATTATAATTATGTCTTGAGCAATGCTGCGATTGTCATTTATAGAATTGATGCAAGATTAAACTCAAGCGTGACATTCTGGGGAGACTATTTTGTAAGAAATAATGATGGTACAAGTAACTTCTTTGTTGAAATTTTAGAAGTTGATAAGAATAATTCAATTCCTTCATCATCAAATAGTGGATACATTAAAATGTCAGATGTCTTAACGTCTGGTTCAGTTGATTTATCAAGTTACACTTGGCATCAAGGTGGTAATATCAATGTTCAAATTGAAATTGCACAAGCTTTTACAAATAGTAGTTCACAAGCAATCATTAACGTTACAGTAAACTAAAAACATTAAAAAAAGCAGTCTACTTAAGTTAGGCTGCTTTTTTATAAGGATTGTTGAGTTTTTAGTTTCATGTATCTTGAAAGTAAGACAATTAAAACAGTTGTCGAGAATAATAATACAAAAGGATAAAGTTCAATTGATAGTCGGTCAAATAATAAGCCAGCAAGTGGTGTTAAGATACCAAATCCCATGTAACCAATCACCATTTGAAATGACATGACTTTAGAAATTTCATTTGGTTTGTAGTAATCATTATTAATGAACATCATATTTGGATAGATTGGACCACATCCAATACCAATTAAACCAATTACAACAAAGTAATATATTTCAAAATCAAAATCTAAAATGAATAGAATAACAGAGATACCAATGAGTAAAATACCAATTTGAATCAGTGCTTTAGGTTTAATCCATTTTGCAAAGATTCCAGATAAGAGTCTACCTAAGGTTAAACCTAAATAGTAAGTTGTTGCAGCAAGTGCAGCTGTTGATAAAGTTGAACCCTTTACTTGATACATATAAGATGAAATCCAAACACCAAGCAATGATTCGATGTGCACATAAAGTAAGAAAATAAACATCGAATTAACTGCACCTTTAATTTTAAGTGCAGTTTTTAATGGAATCCGATCATGTTCAGCTTTCTCAAACTCAGTTTCTTTTTTCCATAGTTTAAATGAAAGTAGAACAATCATAGCAATCAATATTAAGATTGAACCAACAATAACATATCCTGTTCTCCAATTGCTCATACTCAAAGTATATGCCATAATCGAAGGACCTGCCGTTACACCTATACCGTAAAATGAGTGCATAAAACTCATATGTGAAGCTTTATAGTTTTTAGTTAGATAGTGATTTAATGAAACATCAATTGCACCAGCACCAATACCAAGTGGAATTGCAAAAAATAACATTTGCCAGAATTCATTAATCATACTTAAGAAAATTAAAGCAAGACCCGTAAATGCAATCGATACAAACGTAATCCATTTTGTTTGGAAAAGTTTTAGTAATCTTGGTGCATTGTAAGTTGAAATAATGGACATAATGTAGATCACAACCGTCATAATACCTAAACTACCTAAACCAACATTTAAATCTACCCTAACTAAATTCCATGCAGAACCTAAAAGTGCATCAGGTAAACCCAGTGCAATAAATGCAATATAAATTACTGCAAGTAATAAGATAGATAAAAATGTTTGTTTTTTAGATTTGTTCATTTGATGTCACCGAGATAATCATATCACAAGTAAATTAGATTAAGCCTTTAAAGATTGTGTACAAGTCTTCAGAAAGACATTAAATTAGTCACTAAATTAAGAAAAATAGTGAAATTTAGTAATTTTTATTTCTTTTGATAGTTTTTTTAGAGATTTACTAGCATTAGTGTGTTTGCTAAAACATGATAATATATTAATTAAGTGAAAATTATTATAAGGGGTGTCACGAATGAATAAAGAAGTTGTCAAACAATTTACTGAAATAAGTACTGTATCTAGTTTATCTGAATTTATTTACACTTTTGAAAATGAACTTAATGAATTGTATAAGGATGAAAAACTTCGAATTTATTTTCGAGGTGAAAAGCAATACTTTGAACAAAGATGCACACCTTCATTGTTTAGACTAGACAAAAACGATATAAATAAAAAAAATGAAAAAGATATTTACTATCATACACTTAGAAGAATGCCAAATGAATTTAATAATTTATCGAACCTGGATATTCTAGCCAAAATGCAACACTATGGTATAAGAACTAGAATGTTGGATATTACTACAAATCCACTAATAGCGTTATTTTTCGCACTTGATGATAATAGCGAAGATGGATATGTTTATATATTTAAAGCCGATTCAAGTAATCAAATCTTATCTTATGATTCTGATAGAGCATTGATGTTATCTACATTACCTAAATTTACTAAAGAAGAACAAGGTATAATTTCAAGTCTTTGTGATAAGTATCCCGATACTGAAATTAAATCTAAACATATAGGAGATAGAAAAAATTCTGAATTAGATATTGATTCAATTACTAGAAAAACTCTCTCTAAATTTATTTATGAATGTGAAAGAGAAAGATCTGCATTCATAAATCATCGTATACTACCCTCAGATTTAACCAAATATTATTATGTAAAACCTCAATTTGCTAATGAACGATTACAAGCACAAGACGGATTATTTATTTTATTTGGGTTAAATCAACACTCTGTAAAAGAAGAAATAGCATATATTAAAATTAACGCTATAGCAAAGAAGAAAATACTTGCTGAACTAATGTTTTTTACTGGGGTATCAAATTCCAAAATTTTTAAAGGCTTAGAATCTTTAGCCAAGGAAAATAAAACCAGACTATTTCAGGATTTAAAGGAAGATAAAAATGAGATATCCGAATTAGAACAGCAAGCTTTTACTGGAGTAGATTATGCGTATAAGTACAAAGTAAATTCAAACAAAGAATTAGCAACTATGGGAGACGCAATTTTATCGTTATGTATAACGGAATATTTTTTTGAAATGGAAATTGCTAAAACGAAAGAAGAATTAACTGATTGGAAAAGCATGATTCAAGATAATTCAGTTTTAAATATGTTAGGTGAAAAAATAATAAGTACAAAAAACTGTTTATTTGATAATAATGATTTTAATAATGAAAAGAAATATGCTGATATCGTAGAGGCATTATTATATGTAAAATATTGCCAAAATGGAATTCATAGTCCAAAACAAATGTTTAAGAGTGAGTTGATTCCTCTTTTAAAAGATAGAAAAATTCAAAAAAATATCATTAATAAAAGTCTTTCAATGGCAAATAAATATGAAGTAATGTTTGAAAAGTTGAACTCTGCAATTAATCCGAAAGAAGAATCTAAATGAAAGCAACATTTAATAATTTAATTGATAATAAAATTGCATGTGGGGTTAAGATTAATGAAGTAATACTGTTTACAACCCTGAAACAAACATTTCAAACTTTTGCATTCGCTGATATTTTACATGGAAGTTCGGGTATGGTAGAATTTGCAGTTTCTGATAAAACATCAATGATTACTGTACAATGTGAAGTAGCAGATTTGTTAATAGTCTCATTTAGTAAATCCCAAATTAGATATACACTTCTACAAAATAAAACTATGCACAATATGAGTGGATATTATGGATTGGGAGATTTTAAAATTAATGTAAGGCAACATTATTTGTTAACCACAAAACCATTGATTACTCCTAGAGGTAGTAGCAATTATCTCTTTCCGGATATTTTATCATCTGGTATTTTAGATTCAGTAAGTTCATATGGAGTATTTTATAAAGTGAAAAACCTGATAACTGGTGGTTACACTTATAATATGAATTATTCGATAGCAAATAGACTTAAATTAAACTCACCAATAAAAACATCACAAATTAAAAGTAAAAGTGAACGAAAATCAAAATTTATAGGAATTCCAAATAAAATTGTTTCAAAATCGGGGTATAAAGAGGTTGAAGGATGTTTAGATTTAGATGATTTTGAGGTTGCTTTGAAGAATATGTTGATTGGAACACCAATATCTAAAGGCAATATCAATCACATTAATTTAATTAATAATATAAGAAATAAATTAATTAATGAAAGTATTAAATCTGATAAACCGTCTCGAGTGAAATTTTTAAATACAATAAGAGAATTAGAATTGGAAAAAAATATGGATAATGGAGTTGAAATGAATTTGCCAGATGTGATTTTAATAGATTGTACAAATGAAAATCAACTTCTAGATTAGTATGTAAAGTTTTTTATATTGTTGTATTGTATTAACTAAAATGATAAAATGAATTGTGCGTTGATTAAGGCGAGTAATCGAAGTTGTTTTAAGAAGAGAACTATTCAATTGGTGAAAGAATGGTAAACGATTAGATGAAGGCTACCTTAGGAGCAAAAGTAGATCGGCTTTAACGATAAATCGAGGGCTAGAGAAATCTAGAACTAAGGTGGTACCGCGGAATAATTATTTCGTCCTTAGAAGTTTAAATACTTTTAAGGACTTTTATTTTTGTTAAAGGAGAATATGTGTATATGAGATACATGACATCTAATGAAATCAGAAAAATGTGGTTAGATTTTTTTAAATCTAAAGGACATTTAGTTGAACCATCTGCATCATTAATTCCAGTTGATGATCCAACATTATTATGGATTAATGCAGGGGTTGCACCATTAAAGAAATACTTTGATGGTTCAGAAACACCAAAATCAAGAAGAATTACAAACATTCAAAAGAGTATTCGTACAAACGATATCGAGAATGTTGGTAAAACAGCTAGACACCATACATTCTTTGAAATGTTAGGTAATTTTAGTATTGGTGATTATTTTAAAGAAGAAGCGATTGAATTTGGTTTTGAATTATTAACATCTAAAGAATGGTTTAATATGCCACTTGATAAGTTATATATGACATATTATCCAGATGATTTAGTTGCAAAAAAGACTTGGATGCGATTAGGTGTTAAAGAAGATCATTTAATACCACTTGAAACTAATTTCTGGGAAATTGGTAAAGGTCCTTCTGGTCCAGATACTGAAATATATTTTGACCGTGGTGAAAAATATGATAAACGAGGTGTTGAACTTCTACAAAACGATATTAATAATGATCGTTATTTAGAAATTTGGAACATCGTATTCTCTCAATATAATGCAGATCCATCAATTCCAAGAAGTCAATATAAAGAATTACCAAGTAAGAATATTGATACTGGTGCAGGTTTAGAAAGATTTGCATGTGTGCTTCAAGACACTGAAACAAACTTTGAAACAGATTTACACTTCCCAATTATTAAGAAAACATCAGAATTAAGCGGAGTCGAATATAAAGGTCAAATGGCTTTCAAAGTTATTTCAGACCATATTAAGACTTTAGTGTTTGCTATCTCTGATGGTGCTATGTTATCAAATGAAGGTCGTGGTTATGTACTTCGAAGATTGCTTCGTCGTGCGGTTAAGTACGGTAGAACATTAGGATTCCATGAACCATTCTTATTTAACTTAGTTGATACTGTTGTTGAAATGATGGGTGAGTTCTATACAAACCTAGCACCTACAAAAGATATTGTTAAAAAGATTATTCAAAAAGAAGAAGCTAAATTCTATTCAACTATCTCAGATGGTGAAAAACACTTAATATCATCTATTAGAAATCATAAGATTTCAGGTCAAGATGCATTTAAACTTTATGATACTTATGGATTCCCTATTGAATTAACTGTGGAGTATGCAGAAGAGAATCATGTTGAAGTTGATTTAGATGCATTTAAAGAAGAATTAAATAAACAAAAATCAAGATCAAGAGAAGCAAGAAATGTTCAAGCTTCAATGAAAGCACAAGATGAAGCATTTTTAAACTTTAATGAACCTTCTAAGTTTGTAGGATATGAAACACTACAACATGAAGCAAAAGTAATTAAAATCTTTGATCAAGGTATTGTTCTTGATGAAACACCATTCTATGCTAAGATGGGTGGTCAAGTTGCAGATACAGGCACAATCAATGGTTTAGTTGTTAAAGATGTTCAAAAATTACCACATGGTCAATTCTTACACATTATTGAAACAGATTCATTTGAAGAAGGTGATGAAGTGCTTGCTATTGTTGATGAAACAAGACGCATACAAACAACTAAGAACCATACAGCAACTCACCTTTTACATCAAGCAATTAAAGATGTGATTGGTAAACATGCGAATCAACAAGGTTCTTATAATGGACCTGATAAATTAACATTTGATATTAACCATTTTGAAGCAATCAAACATGAAGATATTCTAAAAATTGAAGCAGTTGTTAAAGCTAAAATTAAAGAATCATTAGATGTTGTTACACATGTACTTCCAATTGATGAAGCTAAGAAGTTAGGTGCAATGATGTTATTCGGTGAGAAATACGGAGACGTTGTTCGTGTTGTTGACATCAACAAGTGGAGTATTGAGTTCTGTGGTGGTACACATGTTAAAAACACTAAAGATATCGAAGAATTTGCGATTACATCTGTTGAATCAATTGGTTCTGGTATTTACCGTTTTGAAGGTACAACAAATCATGTCATTGAATCAAGTAAAGATTATCTAGCGAGTTATCTTGGTACTTTAGAACAATTACTTTCTAAAAAGCAAGAATTAACTAAGTCAACAGAAAAAGATCAATTGCCTTCGGTATTAGGCAGTTATCAAGATATCTTAAACTATCGTGAAGCAATTGTTAAATTGCAAAACGAAGTTAAAGATTTAGAAAAGAAAGCAGAAACAGATTTAATTGCATCCATCTTAAAAGATGCAGATCGTTTCATTCCATCAAAAATCGAAGAAATCACATATGTTATCGTAGACAACCTTCCAGCAGCATCACTTAAACCATTAGTTGATGTGCTCTATGATAAAATTAAGACAGAAGCATTAATCTTGATTAATAAAGGTGAGCAAAAAGCATCTTTCCTTGTTAAAACATCAAAACTTGTTGCAAGAGATTTATTAAAAGACTTAACTACTAAGACAAACGGTAATGGTGGAGGTAAAAATGATTTTGCACAAGGTGGTACACAAGATTTAACTGCTTTAGATACATTCTTAAAGGAGCTTTAATTTGAAATATCTAGGACTAGATTTAGGTGAAAAAACCTTAGGGGTTGCAATTTCAGAATCTGGAATCATTGCACAAAACTTAACAACCATTCGTTTTCGTCCAATGGACTTTAATGATGCACTGCAACAACTCTTAAAAATTATCTTTGATCGTAAGATTGATATTGTTGTCATTGGTCTACCTAAACACATGAACAATGATTTAGGTGAGAAAGCACAAATGTCTCTAAGTTTTAAAGCAATGATTGAACAAAACAGTCCAGTTAAAGTTATCTCATGGGATGAACGCTTATCAACAAAGACAGCATTAAGAATGTTATCAGATAGTAATAAGAAGTATGATAAACAAAGACAATTAGTCGATGAGGTGGCAGCACAAGTCATCTTACAAAATTATTTAGATTCCATTTAAGGAGGAATTATCATGAACGCACTCGATAAATTAACTATTTTTAACGGTGATAAAGAAGAAATGGCAACAATTCTTTTTACTTTCGAAGATAACGGTAAAAAGTATGTTGTGTTTGAATTTGATGAAACACACGAAGTTTCAGCAGCAGTTTATGTTCCAGGTGAAACTGATTCAGAAGGTCAATTATTTGACATTGAAACAGATGCTGAATGGGATTTAGTTGATAAAGTATACAATCAATACGAAGAAGACTTAGAAGCGGCAGAAGACGAAGAAGATAGTGAAGCTTAGTGAATTTAAAGCATATTGCTTAGAAAACAAAATTCCGATCATTACAGATGAAGCATTAAACTTCATCCAGGAATTGATTAAAGAAAAAGATGTAAAAAACTTGCTTGAAATTGGAACTGCATATGGCTATAGTGCCATATGTTTTTCTAGTGAAAGAACGCAAGTAGATACTATTGAATATGATGAAGTACGTTATAATGAAGCTAAAAAGTGGGTTAATCACTTTAATGCTAATGTCAATTTAATTCTAGCGGATGCGAAAATCTATGAAGGTTTAAATAAGCAATATGACCTCATTTTCATCGATGGTGCAAAAGCAAGTTACCAAGTATTCTTTGATAAATATCAAAAATATTTAAAACCTGGTGGAATGATTGTATGTGATAACATAAATTTCCATAACTTAACCATGGATAAAACAAGAAGCCGCAGTACAAAAAACATGATTAAGAAATTAGGTTTATTTAAAACGTTCTTAGAGACCACCGAAGACTTTCTAACAGAGTGGTACGATATTGGTGATGGTGTGACTGTCACAACGAGGGTTAAATGATGAAAGTTTATCAAAAGAATGATAAATCTTTAAAATACGAAATCATCTACAAACCAATCAAACATATCTACTTAAGAAAAAGAGATGATGTCGTAATCGTTACTGCAAATAAAAAAACGACTGAATCGTATATATTGAATCTCTTAGATAAACACTTTGATAAGTTCTATCAAGTCCAAAAACCACGTCAATTTGAGGTTCCAAAATATCAACTTTGGGGCAATGAATTAACAATCGATGAATTCTTTGGTCCATACAAACAAACAGATAAAAATTACGAATTAATTTTAAAAAAAGAAGTCTTAGATAAAATTGAAACATTCATGCCAAGATTAATTCTAGATCTTGAAAAACTTAACTTAAAACCTGTAGAAATGACAGTTAAAAAGTTAAAGGGTAAATATGGTGTTTGCCGTACAGTGAAAAAAGAAATTACTTTAAGCTCTTTCTTGGCAAGAATTCATCCTGAATATTTATATTATGTATTATTGCATGAATATGCACACTTAATTGTGGCAAATCACTCAAAATCGTTTTATAATGTACTCGATAAAGTTATGATTAATCATAAATTAGTACAAAAACAGTTAAGAAAACACATCATTAGTTATTAAAGATATCATTTAATGATATAATAAGTTGAATAAAATTTAAGGAGTCATAAATTATGGCAGTTAAAAAACAATATGAATTAACTCAAGCTGGTTTAGAAGAACTCAAAGCAGAATTGAATGATCTTAAAGAAGTAAAGCGTAAAGAAAACTTAGAAGCTTTAAAAGAAGCAAGAGAACAAGGTGACTTATCAGAAAATGCTGACTACGATGCAGCAAGAAATGAACAAGCACGTATTGAAGCTCGTATTCTTCAAATTGAAGAAATCATTAAAAATGTTAAAATCATTAAATTAAATGATGATTCATCTTCTGTAAATATCGGTCGTGAAGTTGTCTTATACTTTATCGATAAAGATAAAGAAGTTACATACCATTTAGTTGGTACAATTGAAGCAGATCCTATTAAAGGAAAAATCTCTGTTGATTCACCAATTGGTAAAGCAATCAAAGGTCGCGAAGTTGGTGACGTTGTCACTGTTAAGTCAGAAACTGGTAAGAGTTTTAACGTTAAAATTGTTTCATTAAATTAATGGCTATCTATAAAAAATGTATTCCGGATTTATATATTAAATCCATATATGAAATTAATTATGATGACTTACTAAAGCAGGGGAAAAAGGCTCTGCTTTTTGACTTAGATAATACAATTATTGACTATCACCAAACAAAATTAACAGTTGAAGCATCAGAATTCTTACAAAAAATAGAAAAAGACTTTAAAGTCCTTGTCATTTCAAATTCCCATGAAAAGCGTGTGAAAGATGCAGTGGGACATCAATTTAAATATGTTTCATTTGCCAAAAAACCATTAAAGTTTGGATTTAAAAAAGCACTTAAGATGTTAGATGTTAAACCTGAAGAAGTCGTTATGATTGGAGATCAACTCATGACTGATTGTTTTGGTGGGAAGCGCCTCGGATTTATGACAATCTTAATTGAAGCAGTGAAACGAGATACCGATAAAATCTGGACAAGAATTAATAGAAAAATTGAAAGTTACTTCTTGAATAAAATTAAAAAGAAAGATCCAAAGCGTTACGAAGAGGTATTAAAAGCTTATGCAGAACGATAGAACTTGTTTAGGCTGTGGAGCAAGTCTCCAAACCGAAAACCCAAATGAATTAGGTTATGTAAAAACACTTGAACAACCTTTCTGTTCACATTGTTTTAAACTCATGCACTATGGAAAAGGCGATACACATTTCCATCCAGATAGATTACCTGAGTTTAAAAAGAATGCATTAATTGTTATCGTATCATCTGTATTATATTTAGATACACTTTTAACCTCTGAAGTAAAACGTCTTGCAGATGAATATCATGTCGTGCATTTAATCAACCAAATCGATCTTCTACCAGCATCAACGGATAAAAACTTCTTACTTGGTAAAATTCAAAAACAATTCAATCAATTTAGAGTTTCATATGATGAAATCATTTTAATGAGCGCTTTAAATAAACTTGATATCAATAATCTAAAAAATTATTTAAGAGTAACAAATTATAAAGAGGTCTATTTCATAGGTCTTCAAAATAGTGGTAAAACAACCATCTTTAAAGCTTTAACTGGGAATAAAGAAGCACTAGCGATTAAAAAAGCAGCACTTACTCAAAGAATTCTTTCAGGTAAATTTGATGACATGATGATTTATGATACACCAGGTCTTTATCAATCCGGATATTTACATGAATTTTTCCCATATGAAACTTATAAAGATTTGCTACCATCAAAACAATTCAAACCTAAAAATGGTATGCTTGAAAAAAATGATGCAATATTAATTGATGGTTTAGTTGGACTTTCCATCTTAAAAGGTGAAACTAAATCTGTATTCTATGGCAGTGATGCGATTAAACTGCATCCAACAAAAGCGGATAAAGTTGAATCTATTTTAAATAATGAACTTGTAACAAATGTTAGATTTGATCAATATGTCATGAAAGAATATGCATTAAAAGAAGATAGAAAATATCAAATTACTTTTGCAGATTTTGGTTTCATGATTTTAACTGGTCCAGTTACTATTAGATTATTTACACATCCAAAACTTCATATTTCAGTTTTAGAAGGATTTATTAAATGATTGATGTCTTAAAAAAAGATCTAGAAGAAAAATATAAAGATAGACCAGACCGCTTAAAACACATTTATGGTGTTGTTAAAAAAGCAAAAGAATTGGGTTCTAAATTAAATCTTGATCTAAACAAGTTAGAGATTGCTGCACTAATGCATGACTTTACAAAATATGATGATCTTGAAGATCAAAAGTCATACTTAAATGCAGAAGAAATCGAACTCTATAAAAATGAAGTTGTTGTATATCATGCACTGAGTGCTGCAACTTATTTAAAAAATACATACAAAATAAATGACTCTGATATACTAGATGCCATTAGATTTCATGTCTTTGGAAGTCCTAAAATGAACCAATATGCTAAAGTGGTTTTAATTGCAGATAAGATTGAAGAAACTAGAACATATCCAACGGTTAATTACTTAAGAGAATTAGCAGATATATCCATAGATAAAGCGATTCTAGCGTATTTAGAAGTAACGAAACAAAGACTATTAGATAAACAATTACCAATTCATCCTTTGATGAATGAAACGATCAAAATGTTAGGAGAATAATTAGTGGATTTACTTAAGAAAAGTTTAGAAATTTTAGAAAAAGTTAATGCAAAAGATATTGCAGTATTTGACTTTAAAGAAACATCACCTTATTATGATTACTTTGTTGTAGGGACTGTAAATGACCGTGCAGGACAAGCTGCAATTGGTTATTTTGGTGATGATTTAAGAAACGAAATCAAACACATTGAAGGTAAAGGCAATGCAGGTTGGGTTTTAATTGATTTAGGTGATATTGTTGTTCACTTATTCAAAGAAGATGACCGTAGATTTTATGGTTTTGACCAACGCTTCATGGAATTTAGAAAATGACTTTTGAACAAGTTTACGATATCTTACAACAAGATGTAAACTATCCAAAACTTTTAAAGCCTATTCTAAAGTATTTAGATAAATCTAAGACAACTTTAGATGCTGGTTGTGGATCTGGGTATATCCTAAAGTACTTAGTTAGCCAAGGCTATCCAATGGTTGGTCTTGATATTAATAAGGATATGTTAAAACTTGCACAAGAAAAATTAGAAAAAGAAAATCTTTCATGTGAACTCATCAAACATGATATAAGAAAGAAAATACCAAGAAAATTTGATCAGATCATTTCACTACTTGATGTTTCTCATTACTTCATGGGTGTTAAGAAAGTTTTTCATAATTATTATCAAGCACTTAATCCAAACGGTATACTTATTTTAGATTTATATCGTCTACCAATTTTTGAAGAAGAGGAAGGAATCTACCAAGGGTTATCATATCATTGGGAAGTTTATACGACGAAAGCTCAGATTGTTCACGAACTTGAAGTATCAAAAGACGGTTTAACTCAAAAATTCAAAGTTAAGCAGTGGTATAACGAAATTGAGTATTATGAAGCTATCTTATTAAGTCTAGGATTTAAAGTTAAAATCATTAAAAGTTTTGATGATCGTAAAGTGTTTTTAATTTGTAAAAAGTAAAATAAGCCTCTTTATATAACTATAGTTATAGAGAGGTTTTTTTATGCGAAAAAATATCGTTTTTGTAGTCATTGTATTGTTTGTTGTTGCAGCAATTTACTTTTTTCCTAAAGTAAAAGAATATCCCTATTTTGAAGGACAAAATGAAATGATCACTGTTGAGATAAAAGGTGCGGTCATAAATCCTGGTAAATATAAACTATCAAGAGGTAACAACCTTGCATATTTAATTCATCTTGCAGGTGGACTAACAGAAAGTGCAAATTTAGATGGTTTCAATTTAAATAACTTAGTTGAAGAAACGACATATGAAATACCAACTGTTAGTTATGCGAATGTTGAATCAAATTATAAGGTAAATTTAAATGAAGTCACATATCTGGAGTTATTAGCAATTCCAAACATTTCGGATACAAAAGCTTTAAATATACTTTTATACCGTACTTCAATTGGAAAGTTTACAGAAGTAGAAGAACTCCTTAATGTAAAAGGCATAGGAGAGGCAACCTTTGAAAAGATCAAGTCATATTTCTATCTCTAATTTCTTACATTTGTATGTTATTTTACTGATTAGTTTTTCTATAACTTTAAACTATTGGTATTTTGGGTTTGTATTCATTTATCTATTGTATCGATTTAGAAAACTTATTAATTATATATTAATAATATGCATACTTGGTATATTTTTACTAAACTTTATATATCAAAGATATATCCCCGAAGAAGTCTTTGGTAGGGGGATAATTTTAACTAAAGAAGTAAAAAACTATTCAAATCAATATGAAGTACTTATTCAATTCAAAAAATATGAGTTTAATAGTAAAGAAGAATTTTCTCCTTTTGAAATTATTGAAATTGAAGGACTTGTAGTAAACTTTAAAAATTCAACGATTCCAAATGGTTTTGATGAATATCAATATAAAATGTCAAATGGCATAACAGCCAAGATTGATGTCATAAAAATTAAGTCTGTCTTTAAATTTAATGTGTTTAGTAATTTAGATACATCAAAACCTTTAGTCAAACTTTTTAAAGATGAGAACTTTTATGAAATGGATAGTTTAAGTTATCTGTTGTCTTTATCAAGTGTGCATCTTACCTTTTTCATATTTTTAATTCGAAGACTATTTTTTTATTTAGATATTAAAGATCATGAGAAAGATCTTTTGATTTCAATACTCTCTTTTATTTTTTATTTAATTGGATTTAGTATTTTAGTCTTACGCATGTTTTTAAAATATGTACTTACCTGGTTAAATGAACAATTCAATTTAAGCTTAACAGATTTAGATATTGAGTCATTTGGATTTATTGTAATCCTTATAATTCATCCATTATATATCTATAATAAAAGTTTTCAAGTCTTATACTTACTTATTGTTATGTTTAAGTTAAAACCTTTAAAAAGTAGATTTCAAGACGTTATGCTCGCTCCGCTTATTCTAATACCTTATTTAACGTTATGGCAAGGTAAAGTAAATTTAACACTTCTGATTTTTACACCACTCTTAATCAGTTTAATTAAACCTATATTTATTCCAAGTGTCATACTTGTAACAATCCTTCCAATTTTAAATGTGATACCTTTTATTGGAAAATTGATACAAAGTATCATTATCTTTTTAGAACCTTATCAGTTTGCAATTTATTTTTTTAGATTTGAAGGTATCTTACTTATTGTATATTATGTTGGTCTCATTCTAACAATCAGTGCAAAAAAGGAAATGAAACTTAATTTAAGGTTATCTATTTTTATTTGGATACTTACATTAAGCATAACAATAACTTGGATACCAAAAGCTGACCAAGTTATCTTTTTAGATGTTGGTCAAGGGGATAGTAGTGTTATCTTTAAAAATGGTAAAACAATCGTTATTGATAGTTATCAATATGTTTCAAAATACTTAAGTTCAAACTATATTTATCAAATTGATTATTTAATACTTTCTCATAATGATTTAGATCACATGCAAGAAGCATCTGAATTAATTAAAAACTTTGAAGTAGATACATTAATTTTAAGTGGTTATACTGATTATGGACTTGCTCATCAAAATATCATTCTTATTGATGAGGGGAATTTAATTGAAATAGATTCAATTGAATTAAAGTTTTTAGGGCCAATCAGAGATTATCAAAATACAAATCTGAACTCACTTGTCTTTCAAATTAAAGTAAACGCATTAACATTCTTATATACCGGAGATATTGGTGTAAAAGCAGAAAGTGATTTAGTTAATACGTATCATGATAAGTTGAAGTCGGATGTGATAAAAGTTGCCCATCACGGTTCAGATACATCCAGTAGTTTAGAGTTTTTATCAGAAGTTGATCCTAAATTTGCAGTTGTATCTGTAAAAGATAAAAATATCTATAATTTACCGACACCTGAAATTATCAAACGACATCAGACCTTAAGTATCAAAGTATTTGAAACAAGATATCTGGGGAGTATCTTGTTTTATAAACAAGAAATAATTAACTTTAAACCTTAAATCATGATTAAGTCATGTATAATAAAAAGTAAGGATGGAAACTATGGAAAAAATATATTTACTTGTTGGTGAATCCACATACCTTATTAGAGAACAAATAAAAAAATATCAAGTCTTATCAAAGATTGACCCTATGAATGCCATTACCTTTGATGCAATTGATACACCGCTTGAAAATATCTTGCAGGAACTTTATACGGTTTCTTTTTTTGATGAGAAGAAAATGGTCGTGATTGAGCATGTAGATGCACTTGCATCTTATGATGATAAAGCTCTTAAACAATTTAGAAGTTATTTAGAAAATCCAAGTTCTGAAATCTTACTTGTCATGTATGTAACAACATTACCTGAGCGTAGCAGCTTTACAGATCTATTAGAAAAATATACATTCATCGAACGAATTAAACCAATTGAAGGTTCACTCCTACCAATTCATATTAAGAAACTATTTGATGAGGATGGTTATAAGATTGATGGCAGAACAATTCAAGCAATCATTGATCGAACTGGGAATAATCTATATTTAATTGAACAAGAGATCTCAAAACTTAAAGCATATGCTTATGATTTAAAAGAAATTAATTTTGATATGGTTAATAATTTAGTTCCTAGAACTTTAGAAGAAAATATATTTAATTTCTCATCTGCTTATTTAAGAGGTGATGTCAAAACTTATATGCAAATTTATGATGATTTACTTGAAAGTAAGATGCAACCTTCAACAATTATCAACCACTTATATCAAACAATCTTCTTGATATTCCAAGCTCAAAAATTACTACAATCAAAATATGATCAAGAATCGATTGCACATTACTTAGGGATTTCATCAGGACGTGCATATCATGTAGTGAAAGAAGCACGCGTACAAAATCCAAAAGCATTAGAAAAACTCATTAAAGATTTAAAAGAATTAGACTTAAATATAAAATCAGGTAACCAAGACGACAGACTCGGTTTTGAGTTACTATTATTGGGGAAAGTGAAATGAATTTAAAATATCAATCAATCTTAATCTTTGACTTTGAAACAACAGGTCTATCAGCAGCAAACGATCGTATCATCGAAGTTGGTGCTGTAAAATTAAAAAAAGCCGGTGATCGTTATGAGGTTGTTGAATCAATGAATGAATTAATCAAACAACCTGAACCGATTTCAGCTTTTATTACAAATTTAACAGGTATCACAAATGAAATGTTGAAAAAAGATGGTATCGATGAAGAAATCGCATTTCAAATGTTAAATAATTTAATTGATGAAGATACACTACTTGTCGCGTATAACTTAGCATTTGATATTGGATTCTTGCTTAAATTATTCCAAAAATATGTTGAGAAGAACTACGCAATTAAAAATGATATTTTAGACTGCATGGCAGTTTATAAGGATAGATATCCATATCCACATAAATTAATGAATGCAGTTGAAACTTTTGGTATTGTAAATGAAAATGCCCATAGAGCTAGTGATGATGCTTTAGCAACATTCAAAGTTCTACAAGCACTTGATCAACAGCAACCAAATTTAGAAGTTTATGTGAATGTATTAGGATATAATCCAAAATATCCAAAACCAGATATTTATTTTTCTAAGAAATCAATAAAAAGAGTTGGCCAAGGTATGAATGGTCAACGTGAAATAGAAAAATCAGCATAAAAAAACACCTTTTCAGGTGTCTTATGCTAATGCGTTAACTTGTTTTGATAAAGCAGACTTATGACGAGCAACGAAGTTCTTGTGGAATACACCTTTTGCTTGACCTTTGTCTAACTTCTTAAATGTTAAAGATAATAAAGATAATGCTTTTTCCTTGTCACCAGCTGCAACAGCTGCTGCGATCGCTTTAGCAGAAGTCTTGTAAGAACTCTTTAATGCAACATTCGCTTGACGAGCTTTTTCATTAGTTTTATTACGTTTAATTTGAGATTTGATATTAGCCACCAAATTCACCTCCTAAATCAGCACAATTCATTTTATCAAATACCATATTAAAATGCAATAAAAAACGGCTCTTTATGATAAAATATTTATGATAGGATGATTTCATGACAACAGCAAATAAACTTACCATATTTCGCGTAATTCTAATACCTTTTATGATAGGTATTTTATATATAGATAGTCTGTTTATTACGCAAACCCAATTCTTGAGTATGACCATTGGTCAAATAATCTTTGCAGTTATCTTTGTGGTAGCAAGCTTAACTGACTTTTTAGATGGTTATATTGCAAGAAAATATAATCAAATTACAACATTTGGTAAATTTTTAGATCCGATAGCGGATAAAGTATTAGTGTTTGCAGCACTTTATTATTTAATGGTTATTATGCCTGACAGAGTACCTATTTGGACTGTAGTTCTTATTATGATTAGAGAATTTATGGTGACTGGTATTCGATTACTCGCAGTAGAACGCGGTAATGTTATAGCAGCAAGTAAACTTGGTAAATATAAAACTGCAACTACAATGGTAGCAATTATTATTTTATTATTTAATGATTTTGGATTAACCATGTTAGATCCTAATTTTGAATGGTTTGGTAATATTGTTTACTACTTCGCAGTATTCTTTACAGCATTATCAGGTTATGATTATTTTATGAAAAATAAAAAGGTTGTATTAGAATCAATTTAAAAAAGTTTTTACAACGTTTTTCTAGTATTATAGTATAGGAGGAATGATTAATCCATGAGTGATAACAAAAAACAACAGGCATTAGAACTTGCCTTAAAACAAATTGAAAAGCAATTTGGTAAAGGTTCTATCATGAAATTAGGTGATGAAGGCGATCATTCAGTTGAAGTCATTCCAACCGGTTCATTAGCATTAGATATTGCGTTAGGTATTGGTGGATATCCACGTGGCAGAATCATTGAAGTTTATGGTCCTGAATCAAGTGGTAAAACAACTTTAACATTACATGCAATGGCAAGTGCTCAAAAAGCTGGTGGTACAGTTGCTTTTATTGATGCTGAACACGCATTAGATCCTACCTATGCAAAAGCTTTAGGTGTTGATTTAAATAATTTAGTACTTTCTCAACCAGATACTGGTGAGCAAGCACTTGATATTGCTGAAGCGTTAATCAAGAGTGGTTCTATCGATATGATTGTTGTTGACTCAGTTGCAGCTCTTGTACCTGAGCAAGAAATTGCAGGTGATATGTCAGCTAATCACGTTGGTCTTCAAGCAAGAATGATGAGCCAAGCTATGAGAAAACTCTCTGGTGTAATTTCAAAGACAAACGTTGTCGCTATTTTCATTAACCAAATTCGTGAAAAAGTCGGCATTATGTTTGGTAACCCAGAAACAACACCTGGTGGTCGTGCGCTTAAATTCTTCTCATCTGTTCGTTTAGAAATCAGAAGAGCAGAAGCACTCAAAGCTGGAAATGACATGGTTGGGATTCGTTCAAACGTTAAAGTCGTTAAGTCAAAGGTAGCACCACCATTAAAGGTAGCAGCAATCGATATTCTTTATGGAACAGGTATTTCAAGAAGTGGCGAAATCTTAGATTTAGCAACTGATCTTGAATTTGTTAATAAGAGCGGTGCTTGGTACAATATTGGTGATGAAAAACTTGGTCAAGGCCGTGAAAATGCACGTGCTTATCTTGAGTCAAAACCAGAATTATTAGATGAGTTAGAAAATAAAATACTTGCTCATTACAATATAAAAAAATAATTTATGTAAAAAGGTGAGATTTTTATCTATGTTAGATAAAAGTACTCCCTTTTTTTATTCATTGGGTTTATAATATTTTAAGTAAAGTGAGAGAGATTTATGATAAATATTATAAAGAAAGTTAGTTGGTACATCAAACAGGAATGGAGAGCATATTTAATTATGTTCGTTTTCCTGATTATCATTACACTATTGGCATTAACTCCAGCCTACATCTTGGGTATGGCAATTGATGTGATTGTTTCAAAGAGTTTAACATTTGAATCACTGTTATTTCTCTTGGTAGGGCTAGTTTTAGTTCCTTTTGGACGATATACATCATCTTATATTTATAACTACACATTAAATAAAACCAGTCAAAAATTAGCATTTCAAATGCGTCAAAAGTATTTGAAAAAATTATTTTCAATGGATGCTGAATTTTATGAAAAATACCAAAAAGGTGATTTAATTTCAAGAGCAACAAATGACCTTGATTCAATCACAATTGCAGCAACTTCAATGATTGAAGGTATTGTCTTAAATGTTGCGATGATTCTTGTCGCAATTACGATTATGGCATCGACAATTTCTTGGCAATTGACAGTGATTTCAGTCACGATCATGCCGATTGGATTAACGATACTTAACTTCATTCGTATGAAGAAACGTGCATATGTTAAAAAACATCGTATCATTTATGCGAAGATGACTGAAAAGATTTTAGAATCTGTTGAAGGTCAAAAAACTATTCGTGCATATGTACAAGAAGATACAGACCTTCAAAAACAATATGAAGCAATCAACGGGGATATTGAATCCTGGCGATACATTATTAATTATGAAAACAGATTAACACCATTATTTGAAATGGTTTACGGTATTGCTTATATTTTAGCGTTTGTCTTTGGGTCAGTATTTATTATGAACCAAATGATGACTGTCGGACAACTTGTAACTTTTGTATCATACATTGGTATGTTATATGGTCCAATTATTGGTATTTCAGGGGTATTCCAACAAATCAATAATGCAACTGTTGCGATTGACAGATTCTATGAAATCATGGATATTGAACCTAAAGTTACAGATGATAAAGATAATGAACACATCATGTCATTTAATTCAATCGAATTCAAAGATGTCACATTTAAATATCCATTTGATCATAGTGATACAATTCAAAATATTAATTTAAAGATTAATCATGGTGAAACACTTGGTGTTGTTGGACCGACAGGTTCAGGAAAATCTACATTAATTCGACAACTCTTACGTGAATTTAATGTAACAAGTGGAAGAATATTGATTGATCAAAAAGATATTAAAAAATATAACATTAAAGATCTTAGAAATATGGTGGGTTATGTTCCGCAGTCACATATGCTATTCCGACGTGGTGTTGATGATAATATTATGATTGGTAACCCAACCGCAACAATCGATCAATTAAATCGCGCAATTAAAGTCGCAGACTTTGAAAAAGATTTAAATTACTTATCAGAAGGTGTGCATACTAAAGTTGGTGAAGGTGGTGCAACTCTTTCCGGTGGTCAAAAACAACGTCTTTCAATTGCACGTGCTTTAGTCCGTGAACCAGAAATTTTAATTCTTGACGACTCACTTTCTGCAGTTGATGCTAAAACTGAAGAAAATATTATTGATCAATTAAAACAATTTAGAAAAAATAAGACGAATATTATTATTGCCCACAGATTCTCAGCAGTTCGAGATGCTGACCATATTATTGTCATGAATAAAGGTCGTATCATTGATGAAGGCACACATGAAGAATTAGTCAGTCGAGATGGTTGGTATAAAGACCAATACATCAAACAAATGAGTATGAAGTAGGGTGATGATATGAGACAAATAAAACTCGTTTGGCGTTATATCAGACGCTACAAGAAACTCTTGATGGTATCAATTACATGTATGTTAATTGTTCAAACACTTGGACTCTTAGCACCATTAATTGTTAAATCAATTCTAGATGATCAACTTGTTGGTATTACAAGACCATGGTATGAAACACAAGAAACATCTGGTGTATCATATAACGGTAAATACTATACGCAAGATGATCAAACAGGTGATATATTAACTATTGTTATTTTAAATGGCCAATATTTAGCTATTGATGGACCTATTGAACTGGGCCAACAATTCTTTGATGGTACAAATCTTAAAGTTGTAACCTTTGAGGGAAATGAAGTATTTTATCCAGCAGTTAAACTCACTGGTGGTGAAGTTATGAATTTCTATGCACCATTTATTGAGCCGGTTGCAATACTTTTAATCTTACTCTTTGGAAGATATGTATTACATATTCTCTTTTTATTCCTTCAACGCATCACAACATCATACATTACAGTCAATGTTGTTAGAGATGCAAGAAAAGACGCAGTTAAAGCACTGCAAAGAATGCCAATGACATATTTTGAGCACGAACCTGCAGGTAAGGTAGCAAATCGTATCATTACCGATGTTAATGGTATGATTAACCTTTTCTCAACCTTAATGAACTTGCTACTAAATGCTTCATTATCCGTGATATTTGCATATATTGGTATGTTCTATCTAGATAGTAGTTTAGCATTAATGACATTTGTTGCATTCCCACTCATTTATCTATGGTTAAGATTCTTTGTAAGTCACTTAAATCAAATTGCACAACGTGTATCAGAATCTGCATCTATGATTACTGCTAAACTAAATGAAATTATCAATGGTGTGAATATTTTACAAATCTTTAACTATCAAAATGAAACAGAAAAAGAATTTGAAGTTGTATCAAATGAATATCGTCGTGAACAATTAAGAGAACAAAAACTCCATCTTACAATTGGATGGAACATGATTCGTCTCTTAGGGTTAATGGTTACTGCATTAATCATTGGTTACTTTGGGTTCCAAAGTTTAACCATTTCTGGATTCATCATTTCAGCTGGTACAATCTATGCTTACAACGATTATCTATCTCGTTTAATTGAACCAGTTCAAACACTTTTCCGTGAATTTGGTAATCTCCAAATGGCACTTGTTAGAACAGATCGTATATTTGCGATTATTGATGCAGAACAAGAAGATGATAGTTTTGAAGTGATTCCTCGTTATAAAGGTGATATTAAGTTTGAAAACTTATGGTTCTCTTATGTTAAAGAAAAACCTGTACTACTTGGTGTGAATTTAGATATTCCTGCTGGTTCAATGATTGGAATTGTTGGACATACAGGTAGTGGAAAATCTACATTAATGAACTTACTTTTACGATTCTATGATTTAAAAGAATGTGACCTTGGAAATATTTATGTTGATGGAAAAGAAATTCGTGAGTTAAGCAAACGTACTTATCGACAACATATTGGTATCATTCTTCAAGACCCAATGATCTACACTGGAACGATTGCATCAAATGTTAAGTTTGGTAAAGATGTTTCAGATGAAGAAGTAGAACGTGTCTTAAGAGAAATTGGTGGAGGTTACATGATTGATAAACTTGAAAATGGAATTCATCATGAAGTTTATCGCGGTGGTGGTAACTTATCTGTCGGTGAAAAACAATTGATTTCATTTGCAAGAGCTGTTGTTCATAACCCATCAATTCTTGTTATGGATGAAGCAACTGCAAACATTGATACTGAAACTGAAAACTTAATTCAAAATGCATTGAATAAGGTTAAAGAAGGTCGTACAACAATTGTTATTGCCCACAGACTTTCAACAATTAAAAATGCAAACAAAATTATCGTTTTAGAAAATGGATTAAAAGTGGAAGAAGGTACACACGATGAATTACTAGCAAATGACAAACAATATGCTGGTATCTATCGTTCACAAACTAAAAATGTATAAAGAAAAAGTGGTTCAACATTGAGTTGATCCACTTATTTTTTAATTCGTACCGATTTGATTTGCAGGTATTAAATTAATTAAATCAATCTTATGATATGAAACTTTAGTTTCAATTGTTCCTAAACCATATTGAATATCGTAAGAAAGTTTAACATATAAATCAGGCATTTCAACTGTTACAAACCAAAGTGGTGACTTAGGTAAGACGTAATTGAAGTTAATATTTTGATTTGTTGAATAAGTTTCTTGAGTTACAATTGGTTTTGGTTGGCTTTTGGCATTAATCCATTGTGTTTGAAGGATTAAAGTTGCTTGAACATTACTTACAAATTTATTTGAGTGTTCTTCATATTTGACTCTAAATACATAAGTACCTGTTTCATCGTCATATAAAGGTGTTGTATAACTCATCCATTTAATAGAATAAGTTAAATCAGTAGTTTTAATTGTAATAACTTGATGATTGGTATCATCTTCAGTTAATAGTTCATAACCTTGGAATTCTGTGATACTTTCATTTCCAAAAGTCACAGCTTTATATTTTAAATAATCCCCAAGATAGAGTGAAACGACAAATGCAACTGGAACAACAACTATAAATAAAATAAGAATAATTAATAATCGGTATTTGTTTAACCATTTACCAAATTTTGATGTAGGTTCGTGTTTCGGTAACATGCTTATCTCCTTTTCTTCATCAAGTATCATTATACTATAATAATTGAAAAAATTAACCTCTTTAAATTCATACTTTTAATTGACTAAAACCTCATAAAAAGTTATAATGAAATATGTACATAAAGTACAAAATTTTTGACTATTTAAACATAATTGTGAAACAAAAATTTAATATGGAGGTAAAAACTATGTTTAACATTTTACTCGTAGAAGAGAGTACTATGCTAATTACCTCTATTTTGCTAACCGTCGTTGGACTAGCAATTGGTGCAATCGTTGGATATTTCATCAGAGTTGCCCATCACGAAAAAAGTCTACGCTTAAGTCGTGAAGAAGCTAGTCGTATTATTGAAGACGCGAAGAAAGAAGCTGAAAAAACTAAAAGAGAGCATGTTTTTGAAGCTAAACAAGAAATTTTAGCGTTACGTAAAGAATTCGATAATGATATGCGTGAAAGACGCCAAGTCGTCATTAATCTTGAAGAAAAAGTTTCTCAAAGAGAGACTTCTCTAAATCAGCGTTCACAGTATCTTGATAAACGTGAAGAAGGCTTGGATCTAAAAGAACAAAGACTAGACGAACGTAAAGAACAACTTGATATTCAATATAGCAAAGTGGAAGAATTAGTAAAAGAACAAGAAGCGAAGCTTGTGTTTGTTTCTAATTTAACGAAAGAACAGGCAAAAGAGCTGATAATGGCTCAAGTAAGAGATTCTATCTCAAATGAACTTGCTGCATACATTCGTGAAGAAGAAGACAAAGCTAAGAATACTGTTCAACAAAAGAGTAAGGAATTACTTGCACTCGCAATGCAAAAATATGCATCTGAAACTACATCAGAGCGTACTGTTTCAGTCGTTGAAATCCCTAACGAAGATATGAAAGGTCGTATCATTGGTAAAGAGGGAAGAAACATTCGTACACTTGAAGCTCTCACAGGTGTTGATTTAATTATTGACGATACACCGGAAGCGGTCGTATTATCAGGATTTGATCCAGTCCGTAGAGAAATCGCAAAACGTGCTTTATCAATTTTAGTCCAAGATGGTAGAATCCATCCAGGTAGAATCGAAGAAGTCGTAGAACGTGCTCGTATGGAAATTGATATGTTCATCAGAGAAGCTGGTGAAGAAGCAGTCTTTAAGACAGCTGTTGGTAAAGTACATCCAGATATCATCAAATTATTAGGTCGTATGAGTTTTAGAACATCATATGGACAAAATGTATTAAAACACTCAATTGAAGTTGCATTCCTCGCTGGAAAACTTGCAGCTGAAATCGGTGAAAATGAAATTCTTGCAAGACGTGCTGGTTTATTCCATGATATTGGTAAAGCAGTCGACCATGAAATCGAAGGTTCACACGTAACAATTGGTGTTGATATTATGTCAAGATACAAAGAACCAAAAGAAGTCATTGATGCAATTGCATCTCACCATGGTGATCAAGAACCTGAAACAATCATTGCAGTTTTAGTCGCTGCAGCTGATGCGTTATCAGCAGCAAGACCTGGTGCAAGAAGTGAATCAATGGATACATACATTAAACGTCTAACTCAATTAGAAGAAATTTCTAACGGTGTTGAAGGCGTTGATAAATCATACGCTATTCAAGCTGGACGTGAAGTTCGTGTTATCGTTCAACCAGATAAGATTGATGATTTAGGTATTGTGACAGTCGCAAGACAAATTAAAGATAAGATCGAAGAAACAATGACTTATCCAGGGACAATTAAAGTTACCGTTATTAGAGAAAAACGTGCAACTGATACTGCTAAATAAAAGAAGGGGAAAATTTTCCCCTTTTGTTTTATAATATAACTATGAAAATTTTATTTATAGGTGATATTTACGGAGACCCTGGTATTAATTACTTGATTGAGATGCTTCCTCAATTAAGAAAAACATACCAACCTAATATCATTATTGCTAATGGAGAAAACGCCGCAAATGGTCGAGGCATGACTAAGGCTATTTATAAAAAATTAATGTCAGCTGGCATTAGTCTTTTTACGATGGGGAATCATACATGGAGAAATCCAGAACTTGAAACCTTTATTGATGAAGCTAAAATTATTCGTCCTATTAATGATGGTTCAAAAAAAGGGTCTGGATATACAATCATCCAGTATAACGATAAAAAAGTACTTGTTGTGAATGCACTTGGAACAGCTTTTATGAATGTTGAATATGAACAACCTTACAAAAAAGTAAAGTCGTTATTAGAATCTGAAACATTTGATTATTCATTACTAGACTTCCATGCAGAAGCAACCTCAGAAAAAATCGCAATGGCACATTATTTAGATGGTAAAGTCGATATGATGGTTGGAACACATACACATGTTCAAACAAATGATGAACGCATGCTACCAAATGGTACACTTTATATTTCTGATGTAGGTATGACAGGACCACTAAATGGTGTTATTGGTGTTGATAAAGATGTGATTATTGATCGCTTTATCAATCAAATTAATCGACCAAACGTAGTTGCTAATGGACCAAGACAATTAAATGCAGTTTTATTCACCTTAAGTCCTAAAAGAAAAATTGAAAAGATACACTTAGAAGAAAATGCATGATAATTCGTGCATTTTTTTATTTATCAAACAGAGTAATTTTTGTTTATAAAAACACTTGTTAATGGCTTTATGATAATTTTTCTTTAAAATATTTCGAAAAATAAACATTTTAGGTTGAAAATATAACCTTCGTACTTACGCTTACACTATATTAGTGTTATAATAATTTTAAGAATGAATATTTTAGGGGGAGTTTCTCATGGCATTATTTGACAAAGAAGGTCACTTGACTGTCAAAGACAAGCATTTCATTGTCGGCGATTTACAAGAAAAATTAGTATATGTTAAGGGAGAGTATATATCTAAGTTCTTACAAGATATTGGTTTAAACATACCAAGAAAAATGCGTATGGCGGCGTTAAAAAACATCTTGAAAGAAGCTGTAGAAAAAACTATTGAAGAAAGAAAAACATTAGCTGATGAAATGGGTTATCGTTTAACTTGGTTCTCAAGATATACAGATACTCAATTAGTTAATCTTTTAGAGTGGTATAAGAGCCCTTCATTATCCCTTAAGTACTTAGAAGATTTCTGGAAATTGTTATTACCTTACTTAGTAGAAAAAGGTGTAGCCGAAAATGATTTACTTCGTTTATTTGATCATGCTGAACAACAAGCTAAGTCAGGTGAAAGAGTATTAACAAAAGAATTTAACGATGCACTAGACAAAAACCTATATGATGAACAACATGAGATCGATGGTGTATCACAAGATGCATTCCGTCCTGTAACATACAAAGCATCAACTTTAACCGAATTAAGAGCAATTGGTGAAAAGTTTAATGCTCCAATTCCTAAACGTTTAAAGAAAAATGAAATGTTAGACATCATACTTAAGAAACTTCAAGAACGTGGTGAATTAACTAAGGACTTAGAAGAGAAACTTAAGAATCAAAATATCATTTTACTTGAACGTTACGCTAAAGACCATGATATTAAAGTTTCAACAGAATTGAAGAAAGAAGAAATCATTGAGTTCATTCTTTCAAATGCTAAAGAAACTAAAGCAACTTATTATGTACCATCTTCATCAGCAGTATATGAAAAACAAATTGAAGAAGTTGAAGCATCAACGCCAGTCCAAGAAACTGTTGTTGCACCAGTTGTAATTCCTGTTGAAGAGAAAAAGGCAGAACCTCAACCACAAATGCAACCTGCTGCTGCTACTTATGTTCAAGCAGTTGACTACCGTGAACAATTTGATCGTTTAGCTAAAGCTTTTGAAACATTAGCAGATGTAATTTCTAAAAAAGAATTTGTAGTTAATCTAGAAGCAAACCCAGTTATTAATGTTGAAGCGAAAGCTGCTGAGCCTCAACAAGTTGTTGTTGAAAAGGAATCAGAACAACCACAACCAGTTCAAGAACCAGCTCAAAAAGTTTCATTAATTGAAAGTATGAAAGGTCAAATTATCGCTGAATTACTAAAAGATGATGATGATTTCCCTGAAAGTACAGATCATGTTTCAATTACTGAATCTGGTTCAACTGTCTCTGTTATAACTGAAAAACCTGTCACACTTGATAATAAAGAACTTGAAAAAGTTGCTGATGCTGTTGAAGCAAAAGTAGCACCTAAAAAAGGAAAGAAAGTTAAGAAACAAAAGAAAGTTAAGTCAACAACTGGTGGTATTCATCCGTTCCTACTCTTCTTAACAGTCTTATTATTACTTGTCTCAGTTGGTGCACATGGATATCTATTATATCTAGCAATTACTGAAACATTTGTTTCAACTGTTCAACCTTATATTACATTCTTTGATCTAACTAGCCTTGAAGGTTGGATGTGGATTACAATATTTGGTGTGACAACAGCAATTAATGTATTCGCATTACTTGTTGCAGGTAGTAAGAAATTATCTAAAGGTAAAGCTGTATTTATCAGTTTACTTTTAGCATTAACACTTGCAATCCCTGAAGCATTACTCTTCTTAATTACACATTTAACTAAACGTCCAGTTACTGCAGTCGTTGATATGAATGATCCTGTTGGCAGAATTGTACACGCAATTAATAATATCAACATCAGAACTGGTTCAGCACAAAAGAAAGGCAAAGGATTCTTTGGAACTCTCTTTAGTATCATTGGTTGGTTAATCGTTCTTGCAGCACTTGCAGCATTAATCGTGTTTGCATTATGGCGACTTGAATTTACTTATGGATACGAAACAATTGAGTTTATTGGACCATTCTTAAGAGATAGTGTCATGATTCCAATCTTTGGTTCTAGCCACTACCTTGCCGCATAATATAATTACAAAATAGGAGTCATAATGGAAGATATTCTAAAATATACTCCAATGATGCAACAATATATTCGCCTAAAAGAAGACTACGCTGACGCGATAGTCTTTTTTAGATTAGGTGACTTTTATGAGATGTTTTTCGATGATGCACTGGTTGCATCAAAGGTTTTAGAAATTGCTTTAACTGCTAGAGATGCAGGTACTAAAGTACCCATGTGTGGTGTTCCATACCATGCAGCTAAAGTTTATATTCAAAAATTAGTCTCAAAAGGATTTAAAGTTGCCATTGCAGAACAAGTGACTGAACCTGGAAAAGGTTTAGTTGAACGCGAAGTTATTAAATTAATTACACCAGGGATGATCATCGATGATGGTATCTTAAAAGATGCTTCATTTAACTTTATCGGTTCAATTGAACTTTCAGAATATGGATATATCTTTGCTTATGCTGATATTTCAACAGGTGATACATTTTTACTCGATGGTTTAACAAAAGAAACCTTACTTGATGAAATTAAAAATGTTGAATTGAAAGAAGTTGTATTAAAGAATTTAGCAGATAGTAAACTTGTTCAAACTTTAAGAGATTTTAATATTGTGATTTCAATGTTCCAAGATGATGAAATTCATAATCCTGCCTTAGTTAAAAGTATTATTTCAAAACCTGCAAAACAAGCAGCCTCTTTATTACTCAACTATTTATTCTCTCAAAGTAAACAACAACTCTCACATATGATGCCTTTCCAAATCACTAAAACAAAACAGTTGATGCATTTAGATCGTCATGTCTTAGAACACTTAGAATTAACGGAAAGTTTAAGTGGTAACCCTAAATCGACATTAATCTATTGGGTAGATCAAACAAAAACAGCTATGGGTTCACGCATGTTGAGATACTATTTAACACATCCTATCAAAGATAAGGAAGTGTTAGAAAGTCGTTATGACTATATTGAAGCATTTAAGATATATGAACCGAGAGAACGTCTTCAAGAAACATTATCTAAAATATATGATATTAACAGATTAGTTGGCCGCATCGCATCAAATAATACCAATGCAAGAGATCTCGTTCAACTGAAATATACACTAGAAAATATTCCAACATTAAAAGAAATTCTTCGTGAATATAAAAACGAATTAATTGATACATTGAATGAAAAAGTTGATTCACATACTGAACTATATCAAATGCTTGATAAAGCACTACTTGATGATGCACCAATTCTTGTTAAGGAAGGTGGCATGATTAAAGAAGGCTATAATCATGATCTTGATGAATTAAGAGATATTGCCTTACACGGTGAATCATGGTTAACAGAGTTTGAAAATCAAGAACGAGAAAAGACAGGTATCAAAAACTTAAAAGTCGGATACAACCGTGTCTTTGGTTATTATATTGAAGTTTCAAAAGGAAATATGTCTCTAATCAAAGATGAGTTTGGTTATATTAGAAAACAAACTTTAGCAAATGGTGAAAGATACATTACTCAAGACCTAAAAGTTCAAGAGGATAAACTCTTACATGCGAAAGAAAAATCTTTTGCATTAGAATACGAAATCTTCCAAGAAATCAAAGAAGAAACTAAGAAGTACATGAATTCACTTCAAGAGTTATCTCAAACACTTGCAAAGATTGATATGTTTGTATCTTTAGCAGCCGTTTCAGATAAATTTAACTATGTTAGACCAAAATTGAATTTAAACTTTATGGTTGAAATTGAGAATGGACGTCATCCAGTTGTTGAACAACATGTTGAATTCATTTCAAATCATATCACCATGAAACCACAAGAAATTTTTATTTTAACTGGTCCAAATATGAGCGGTAAATCAACCTATATGCGTATGTTTGCACTCATTGTCATCATGGCTCAAAGTGGTATGTTTGTACCTGCAAATCGTGCAAATCTACCGATTTATGATGCAATCTTTACACGAATTGGTTCATCAGATGATATTGCTGGTGGTCAATCCACCTTCATGGTTGAAATGGTTGAAGCAAATGAAGCGTTAACAAAAGCAACCAAAGAATCATTAATTTTATTTGATGAAATTGGCCGTGGGACAGCAACTTATGATGGGATGGCACTTGCTCAAGGTATGATTGAATACATTCACAATGATATCGGTGCGCAAATGATGTTTTCAACTCACTATCATGAATTAACAAAACTATCTGAGTCTTTATCAAATGTAACTAATTTACATGTGCGTGCAAAAGAAGAAAAAGACACAATGGTTTTCTTACATCAAGTAGAACCTGGTGCTTCTGATAAATCCTATGGTATTCAAGTTGCACAACTTGCACATATTCCAGAGAAAATTATTCAACGTTCTAAAACTATTCTTAAAAAGTTAGAAAAGAGTTCTAAAGAACAGTTAACGAATCTTTTCGATTTGCATGAAGAAATTAAATTAGAAACCGTTCTTCCAAAAGATATTCAAGAATTATTAGATGAGCTTGAAAATGTGGATATTGACAGATTAACTCCAGTCGATGCACTTGTTAGACTTAAATATTTACAAACATTAAGAAACAAAAATAAAAAGTAAAAGGTGAAATATGCCACAAATCGCTTTAATGGAGATGGCACTAGCTAATATGATTGCTGCAGGAGAAGTTGTTGAACGTCCTGCTTCAGTTGTTAAAGAATTGGTCGAAAATGCAATCGATGCTGGTGCTTCTAAAATTACCATCGAAGTTAATAATTTCGGTCTTGAATCAATCATCGTGACCGATAATGGTAAAGGGATGGATAAATCAGACCTTCATTTAGCTTTTTTACGCCATGCGACATCCAAAGTTTTTAAAAAAGATGACTTAAATCATATTCAAACCTTAGGTTTTAGAGGTGAGGCTTTACCTGCTATAGCTTCAGTTGCAAAACTTGAAATTCATTCAAGAATGAAAGATCAAGATGGTAACTTTGTTGCACTTGAACAATCGAAGTTAGTTAATGAAGGAACTTCAGTCATCAATGTTGGTACAAAAGTGATTGTTAAAGAACTTTTCTATAACACACCAGCTAGATTTAAATATTTAAGAAGTGAATCAGCAGAAAAAAATGCAATCATAGAAATTTTTGATAAACTTGCCCTCTCAAATCCATCGATACAATTTAAACTCGTTTTAGACGGTAAAGAATTTAAATCCAGTTTAGGTAATGACTCGATTCAAGCACTGATCACACATATTTATGGAAAAGGTGTATCAGAAGGTTTAAAAGAGTTACATACCTCTATTGGAAAAATAAAAGTTGATGCATATTTTGCAGACCCTAAATTTGCAAGAAGCAAACGTAGTGATATTAATATATTTATTAATAACAGATATGTTAAAAACTATTCAATATCACAAAGTGTTATTGATGGTTATAATACACTTTTAATGACAAATAAATATCCACTTTCATTGATCTACTTAACAATAGACCCATCATTAGTTGATGTCAATGTACATCCACAAAAGATGGAAGTTAAACTTGCTAATGAACTTATGTTTAGTTATGCGTTAACACCGCTTGTAAAAGAAGCACTAGAAACCGGTAAATTACCAATTAGAGAACCTTTAGTTGAGGTAAAAAAAGAAGTCTTTAAAACGAAAGATTTTGACCTCTTTGAACTAGCAAAATCAGAAATTATTACAGAACCTAATTCTGAACAATTAAGAGAAGATATTGTTAAAGAGGAAATATTAGAACCAAAATTACCACAACTTGAATATATTGGTACATTTTCTGGTACTTATCTCATCTTCCAAAATCAACATGGTTTATATCTTATGGACCAACACGCTGCAGCAGAACGTATTCGTTATGAATACTATGAATCCAAAGTTGGTGAATTAGCATCTAATTTTTATCAATTAATGATTCCAAGAGAACTTTCAATTACTGAAAGTGACTTTAATCTTTTAAAACAAAATTCAAAAAGTTTAAAAGATTTAGGATTCTATTTTAAAGATTTAAAATTAACACATCATCCAACTTGGTTACGTGATAAAGAAATTGATATCGCAATTTCTGCTATCTTAGAACAACTTCAAGATGAAAAACAAATCAATTTAAAGAATTTAAGAAATCATTTAGCAAAAGACATTGCATGTAAAGGTGCAATTAAAGCAAATCATCAACTCTCACTTATTGAAATTAACAAACTGATAGAAGATTTAAGACTTTGTAAAAATCCATATACTTGTCCACATGGAAGACCTGTTTTAATTAAACTTTCACAATACGACATCGAAAAGATGTTTAAGCGAATCGTATGAAAAAAGTTATCTGTATAATGGGTCCCACAGCAAGTGGCAAAACAGGTCTTTCAATCAAACTTGCCAAAGCATTAAATGGTGAGGTCATCAATGGAGATTCGGTCCAAATATATCAAGAATTAAATATTGGATCTGCTAAAATTAAACAAGATGAACAAGAAGGTATTAAGCATCATCTCTTAAGTATTAATCCCTTAGCTAAACCATATACTGTCTATAATTTTCAACAAGATGTGAGAAATTTACTTAATAAAATTGATGTACCAATGATTGTTGGTGGTTCAGGGTTATACATAAAATCTGCACTATATAATTATGAATTCGAAGCATATGATGAAGCGTTTGTTGATGTATCACATGAGGAAAAAGTTGAAGCCATTAAACTAAAAGACCCAACTCTTGACATAGACTTTTCAAACGTTAGGCGTGTAAATTCTGCGTATAAACAAATACTCGCAGGTAGTAAACGTAGCGAAAAGATAAAGAAAGATGAGGCACTTTATGATATTTTTTTAATCTATTTAGATATTGATAGAACTGTTTTAAAAGAAAGATTAAAATATCGTTTGGATCAAATGATTGAAGAAGGTTTTATCGATGAAGTTAAAGGATTAATGGATTATGAATTAAACATCATCGGTTATCGTGAAATCAAATCTTATCTGTTAGGTCAAGTTTCGCTTGAAGAAGCAAAAGAAAAAATTATACAAGTTTCAATGCGATTTGCAAAAAAACAAAAGACATGGTTTAAAAATCAAATGAAACCTAACATCTATGATGCATTAAGTCCTACTCTATTTTTAGATGTACTAAATGATGTTAAAACCTTTTTGGAGAAAACATGAGAATTTATTTAATCGGCATGCCAGGTAGTGGAAAAACAACAATTGGCAAGCGTTTATCATTTAAATTAGGCATTCCATTTATTGATCTTGATCAAAAGATTGAAGAAGAAAAGGGGATGTTTATTGAAGATATCTTCGAGAATTATGGAGAAGATGTTTTTCGTTCAGTTGAAACTGAGGTTTTATCAGCAATTAAAACATCACCTGCTGTGATTTCAACCGGTGGTGGTATTGTAACTCAAAAAAGAAATAAGGTTTTAATGGATGGATTTAAAGTATATATCGATGTTCCGATTGAAATCTTGAAAAAAAGATTAGAAAAAAGTCATCAAAGACCTTTACTTAAAACAACACCATTAGAAGAGATTTATGACAAACGTTTCTTAAAATACCAAGACTTTGCAGATATGATCGTTAGAAACCATGATTCAATAGAAAAATGTGTAGATGATATAATAGAAGCATACAAAGGATGGGCGAAGAAATGAAAATAGCTGTAGTCAATGGTCCAAATCTTAATATGTTAGGTAAAAGAAAAGAAGAACATTACGGCAGATTTACCTTAGATGATTTAAATCTTTTAATTGAAAAGACATTTCCAAATATTAGTTTTTCATTCTTTCAAAGCAATCATGAAGGTGCAATTATTGATTATCTTCAAGGCTTAGATTCAGATGGCCTCATTATCAATGCAGGTGGATATACACATACATCAATTGCTATTCGTGATGCACTTGAGATACTAATGGTTCCTAAAGTTGAAGTCCATTTATCCAATATTTATGAACGAGAAGCGTTCAGACAAGTGAATTTCATAAAAGATGTGGTAAATCATAGTATTTATGGTAAAAAAGAACAGTCATATATCGAAGCTGTTCACTATTTGGTTGAAAAATTGAGCTAAATTTTGTAAAATATAGAAGGTTTAATAAAAGGAGTTAATAATATGGTCTCTACAAACGAGTTTAAAACTGGCTTAACAATTGAATTTGATGGTAACATTTATGTTATCTTAGATTTCTTACACACTAAGTCAGCACGTAGTGGTGCGCTTGTAACAACAAAAATGAGAAACTTACGCACTGGTTCAATCTTTGAATACACATTCAAAGCAGGTGACAAAGTAGGTCGTGCACAAATCGATCGTACACCAATGCAATATTTATATGCACAAGGTGATACACATGTTTTCATGAATATGGAAACATATGAACAAATCGAACTTGATAAATCAAGAATCGAATGGGAATTAAACTTCATGTCTGAAGGTATGAATGTTGAAATCAATCTTTATGGTGAAGAAATTATCGGTATCCAAATTCCTGAAAAAGTTGTCTTAGAAATTAAAGAAACTGTTCCAGGTGTCAAAGGTGATACAAAAACAAATGCGATGAAAGATGCTTGGTTACCATCTGGCTACTTAATTAAAGTTCCAATGTTTATCGAATCAGGTGAAAAAGTCATCGTAAATACCTCAGAAGGAACATACGTTTCAAGAGCATAATCACATGAATAATAAAGACCATATGGTCTTTTTATTTGGACTAAAGTTAGGCACTATGTTAATTTAACGATTTGCAACTTAACTTTAGTTAATTATGCTATAATAATAACGGTGAAGAAATGGAAAGATTAGCAAAAGTTTTAGCCCAAGCAGGTGTTGCTTCAAGAAGAAAATCTGAAGAACTGATCTTGGCTGGACGCGTCAAAGTGAATCAAGTTGTTGTCAAAGAAGTCGGAACAAAAGTATCAGAAAAAGATACTATTACAGTTGATGGCAAGACAATTGATAAAGTTCCGCTTTTTTATTATTTAGTAAATAAGCCTACAGGATACTTATCAACAACATCAGATATTCACAAAAGACGTAATGTCCTTGATTTATTCTCTGAAGAAGAAAGAAATTTAAGACTCTTTCCGATTCACAAATTACCATATGATGCAGCAGGTGTTTTAATTTTAACAAACGATGGTGAACTCACCAAAAAGTTAACTTTAAAAGATTCAGGTGTTGAACAAGCATATATGGTACGTTTAAAAGGTATTGTCATTAAGGAAAAGATTAGACAATTAAGAAATGGTCAAGATTTTAATGGTATATTCTTTAAACCAAATGAAATCGGAATTATAGAACTTGATAAAAAACATCAATCTACTTTAGTACGATTAACAGTTACAGACTTTTCTATTTCTGACATGGAAAAATGTTTTGAGATGATGGGACATCCAATCAAAGGATTAACAAGAGTACGTTTTGATCACTTAACACTTGAAGAAGTTGAACGTGGTTCATACAGACCTCTTAAAGCCCATGAAATTAAGAAACTCTATAGAAGCAATTTGGCATCAGAGAAGTGACATAGATTTATCTATGTTATAATAATACTAAGTATGGAGGGAAATTTTATGGCGGGGTTTCAAGTTGCCATTGATGGTCCAGCAGGTAGCGGTAAATCGACCATCAGTAAATTAATTGCTGATAGATTAAAAATGACGCATATAGACACCGGAGCGATGTATCGTGCGGTTACTTTAATTGCCATCGAAAGGCAAATTGATTTAAATGACGAATCACAATACTTATTTTTAGAGTCCATTAGAATTTCTTACCATGATGATCACATTTATGTTGACAACAGAAATGTTGAGGAAGAAATTAGAACTAAAGAAGTCACTAAGAATGTTTCTTTAGTATCCTCTTTCCCATATGTGAGAAGAAAAATGGTTGAACTCCAAAAAATGGCAGCAGAAGCTGGTGATGTCGTTATGGATGGTAGAGACATCGGAACAGTTGTCATGCCAAATGCTCAAGTAAAAGTTTTCTTAACTGCTAAAGTTGAAGAAAGAGCAAAAAGAAGACATCGTGAAAAACTTGAAAAAGGACACGATGTGAACTTAGAAAAGATTGTTGAAGAACTTGTCACAAGAGATATCAAAGACTCAACAAGAAAAGAATCACCACTAAAAAAAGCTGATGATGCAATTGAAATAGATACAACACATTTAACAATTGATCAAACTGTGGAAAAAATTATTGGGCTGATAAGATCAGCAAAAGGAGAATTATAATGAGCGATTTTATTTATCCGGAAAAAGGACAAATTATTGAAGGCGAAGCATTCAAAGTTGAGAAAGACGTTGTATATTTAGACATCAAAGCACCAACTGAAGGTGTTATTTACTCTCAGTATTTTGATAACCCTCAACCAGCTGACTTACGAAAAGTTATTAAAGTTGGCGATAAAATTCGTGTAAAAGTCACATCTGTTTCAGAACGTGATGATTCTTTATTAATCTTACTTTCAAGATTACCACTTTTAGCAGATAAAAAAATTGAAGAAATTGAAAATGCTTATGAAGCTAAAACACCTATTAAGACAACTGTTAAATCAGTTGGTGATAAAGGACTCGTTTTAGACTATGACAGAATTGAATTATTTTTACCGTTCACATTGCTTGATTTCGAATTAAAAGAAAAGAAAGAAGCACTTGTTGGAACAACCCTTGAAGTACTTATTGAAGAATACAAGGCAGATAAACGTCGTCCTAAACTAATTGCAACTAGAAAACCAATTTATGAAGCAATTAGACAAAAACAACAAGAAGAAAGATTAGCAGATCGTCAAAAAGAATTAGACTCAATTCAAACAGGTCAAATTTTAGAAGGCGTTGTTGAATCATTTGAAGCACATGCTGCATTTGTTAAATTTGGACATGTATCTGGTATGTTACGTATCTCTCAAGTTTCGCATCACAGAATTGATAAAATTGAAGATGCACTTCAAAAAGGACAAACAGTTAAAGTTAAAGTAATCAAAAAAGAAGGCAATCGCTTAGACCTTTCTATGAAAGCTTTAATGCCAACACCATACCAAGCTTATCTTGAATCACATAAGATTGGTGATCGAGTTACAGGTAAAATTGTATCTAAATTACCATTTGGTGTACTTGTTGAACTTGCAAGAGACGTAAAAGGATTACTTCACAAGAATGAATATTCTTGGAATCCAAAAGCTAATTTTGATGCATATCTAAAAATTGGTGATGAACTTGAAGTTGCAATTATTTCTAAAGACTTAAAAGCAGAAAAGATTGCATTAAGCAGAAAAGCATTAGAAGATAATCCATGGGCTGACCTTTCAGTCAATGTAGGCCAAACTTTAGAAGTTAGAGTTGAAAAAGTTTCTAAAGATGGTATTCAAGTTTCATACAATTCAGTTGATGGATTTATTCCAGCATCAGAAGCACATAATGATCCTAAAATTAATATTGCTGACCATTACCAAGTTGGTGACATGGTCCAAGCTAAAGTGATCGAATTCTCTAAAGAAGGTTGGGTATTAAAACTTTCTGTTAAGAAATTATTAAATAAACTTGAACGCGATGAGTTTGAAAAATACTTAGTCGATGAAAAAGTTGAAGATATCACATTAGGTGATTTATTCGAAGAACTAGGAAAAAACAAAAAGAAATCATAAGAAGGTTTTAGTATGCCATTTACAGTTGCTATTGTGGGTCGTCCAAATGTTGGGAAGTCGTCACTGTTTAATCGAATAGTCGGTGATCGTATCTCAATCATTGACGATGTTGCAGGAGTTACAAGGGATCGTATTTATGCCCAAGCCGAGTGGTTAACTAAAAAGTTTAGTCTAATTGACACAGGGGGCATTGAAGTCGGCGATGCTCCTTTTCTTACTCAAATTAAGCAACAAGCAGAAATTGCGATGGATGAAGCGGATGTCATCATCTTTGTTGTTGATGGAACAGTTGGCTTAACAGATAGTGACTACTATATTGCTAAACAACTTTATAAAACTGAAAAACCAGTCATCATAGCTGTTAATAAAATTGATGATATTTCAATGATTAACAACTCCTATGAGTTTTTTGCATTAGGTTTTTCTGATCCGATTGCAATCTCCACACATCATGGTATTGGTATTGGTGACCTTTTAGATAAAGTCATGTCATACATGGTGCAGGAAGATAAAGAAAAAGAAAAAGGTATCATTTCATTTGCAGTTATTGGAAGACCAAATGTTGGTAAATCATCACTAGTTAACGCTATTCTTGGTGAAGATCGAGTGATTGTTTCTCCAATTTCAGGTACGACAACCGATGCTATTGATACAACCTTTACAAAAGATAAACAAAAGTATACAGTTATTGATACAGCAGGTATTAAAAAACGTGGTAAAGTATATGAAAACTTAGATAAGTATTCACTACTACGTGCAATCACTGCACTTGAACGTGCTGATGTTGCGCTTATTGTGATTGATGGTAAAGATGGCATCCAAGAACAAGATACACACGTTGCAGGATATGCTATGGAATACATGCGTGCCGCAATCATTGTTGTTAACAAATGGGATGCTGTTCAAAAAGATGATAAGACAATGAAGAAATTTGAAGAAAAGATTAGAGAAGACTTCAAATTCTTACCATATGCACCAATTGTCTTTTTATCAGCAAAAGAAAATCAAAGAGTACATACACTCTTCCCAGTCTTAAAACAAGTTTATGCAAACTTTACAAAAGAATTACCAACTAAACTAATCAATGAAACCTTAATGGATGCAGTTGCGATGAATCCACCTGCAGTCTTTAACCAAGGTAAAGCTAAATTTAATTATGCAACACAAGTTGATGTTAAACCACCAACAATTAGTATTTTCGTCAATGAACCAAATTATATTCATTTCTCATATGAAAGATATCTACAAAATCAATTTAGAAGTGTATTTGACTTAACGGGTACACCGCTCAAATTCACTTTCAGAAAGAAGGATGCTTATGAAGATTAGTGTCATTGGAGGTGGCTCATGGGGAACCACTTTAGCTCAAGTACTTGAAGATAATGGGCATGAAACTCTTGTTTATGATATCAACAAAGAAGGTGTTGATAAAATCAATAAGGGTATTCATCCATTCTTTGACTTACCGATTGAGAAAATTAAAGCAACAACTTCGTTAGAAGAAACATTAAATTTCTCCGATCATTTAGTACTTGCAGTTCCAACGAAATTTATGCGTCAATCGCTATCAGATATTAATAAACTTTCTTTTAGAAAGAACTATTTTATTAATGTCTCAAAAGGAATTGAGCCAAACACATTAAAACGTGTTTCTGAAATTGTTAAAGATGAAATTTCTAAAGAATTTCTTGGTGCATATGCAGTTTTAACTGGACCATCGCATGCTGAGGAAGTTATTCTTCGCAAATTAACTGTGTTAACAGCAGCAAGTGAAACATCTTGGTTTGCACAAACTGTACAAAAGCTCTTCTCAAACCGCACATATTTACGAATTTACACGTCAGACGACTTAATTGGTTGTGAAGTCGGTGGTGCAATTAAAAATGCCATCGCAATCGTTTCTGGTATTATGACTGGTTTTGGATTAGGTGAGAATGCACGTGCTGCATTAATCACACGTGGTATTCTTGAAATTGTTAGAGTTGTATCTGCAATGGGTGGAAAGAAAGAAACTGCCTTTGGTCTAACCGGTATTGGTGATTTAATTGTCACTGCATCAAGTAATAATTCTAGAAACTTTAATGCCGGTTTAAAGATTGGACAAGGTATACCTGTTGATCAAGTCTTAGCAGAATCTCGTATGGTTGTTGAAGGTGTAAGAGCCATTCAAGCAGCTAAAGATCTTTGTATAAAGGAAGGTATTGAACTTCCAATTATTGAAGTTGCATATGATGTGATTTTCAATCAATTGCCAGTTAAAGATGCAATTACACTCTTACTCACAAGGGAACTTAAAGCTGAAACCCTTGAGTAAGCCAATATGTATCATTTGTAATATATAAATAAGTTATGATACAATATAGATAATCTACACAGGAGGATAAAATATTATGAACAAAACTGAGTTAGTTGCTCATGTAGCCGACAAGGCTGAAACTACTCAAGTGTTAGCAGAAGCAGTTATCAATGCATTCGCTGAAGTTGTAACTGAAACACTTGCAAAAAGAGGGGAGAAAGTAGTTGTCACAGGTTTTGGTACTTTTGAAGTTAGAAATCGTGTAGCTAGAAAAGGTAAGAACCCTCGTACAGGCGAAGAAATTGTCGTTCCTGCACAAAAAACACCTGCTTTCAAAGCTGGTAAATTGTTAAAAGACGCAGTTAAATAATTTGCTCGAAGTAGCCTCAATCTGTTTGGGGCTTTTTTTTTGGAAGATATGATATCATAGAGTTGTAAGAGGGAGGAATTTAAATTGGATTTATTTAAGTATGCTTTTGAAAATGATATCTCATTACTACAATCCAATCTTGACTTTATCGGTGTTAAAGACCCTAGAGGTAAAAGTCTCTTACATTATGCAGTCTTAGGTAGTGCACACGATGTTGTTGATTACCTATTAAGCCAAGATATGGATGTAAATATAACAGATCAGTTAGGAGAAACTGCACTTTTTGATTGTGCAAGAAAAGGTAAATTACTACTGGCTAAAAAACTGATTGAAAAATATGCGAGAGTCGATATAGAAAACTCCAGAAATGAGACCGTTTTACACCTTGCTTGTCATAAAGGGAATTTAGACATGGTAAAGCTCTTAATGGAATCTGGTGCAAACCCTATGGCTAAAACAACAGAAGACCGGTTACCAATTCATTATGCAATTCTTGCTGGTCACGAACATTTAATTCATTACTTAATGGAAGTTTCTAAACTTTCTTGGTTCTATTTAGATGATGCATCCAATACATTTTTACATTATGCAGCACGCACAACGAATGAATCTTTAATTGATTTATTTTTGAATCAAAATCTAGATCCAAATGCTTTAAATGATCACTTTGAAACTCCACTGTTTAATGCAGCTAAATATGGTACCAAAGATACTGTCATGAAACTTTTAAAAGCTGATTGTTTTATCGATATTGTGAATCGTCGATTTGAGACACCAATTGTGCTTGCGAAAATGAATGATCATCAAGATATCGCTAGATTCTTAGAAGAATGGAAACTTTCACCAACTTATATTAAACTGGTTGAATCCCAAAGCTTAACACTCGCAGTATTAAACAGAGATTATAATAAATTAAGAGCCTTACTTGAACAAGGTTATCGATTAAAAAAGGACCATCTTAAATTGACAGCCCTTGATTATGCAAATAAATATAAATTAAGTGTATGTATTAATTTACTAAGACCTTATGCGTAAGGTCTTTTTTTTACATTAAACTAATGATTGTTAAGATCATAGCAACTAAATTATAAGCACCATGAATAAACATGTTCATGTAAATATTCTTTTTATTTTGAATATAAATTAATCCGAGTAAAACACCTGAGATGATATAAGAAAGACCTGATGTTAAAGCAAGTAGCATATCTCCTTCTAAAAGTTCAGTTGTAATATGAATTGATCCAAAGGCAACAGCAGATACAATTAACGCAACTGTTTGGTTCTTGATTAATCCAAAGATTGCTTTACGGAAGACGAGTTCTTCAACAATAGGTGCACCAACGACAGCAACAATCACCATAACAAACCAAAGTGGTCCCATGAGTGATCTGTTAATTGAAAGTTGGTTAGCAGAGATTTCTTCTGGAATATTTAATGTCGTATTTAATAAACTAACAATCACATTTGTTATAATGCCACCTGCAAATAAATAAAGCACACCTAAACCAGTTTGACCAAGGATTGTAGACTTTTCGATTTTCTTTAAAGGGTCTAAATCTTTAGCAAGTGAAGGTCTAAGTAAAACAATTAAGATTCCAGAGAAGGCTGCATATAAAACAAATGAGAAGATGTCGGAGAATGTATCATTAATCAGTATGGAAGGTTCTAATAATAAGTTATTTGTTGTTAAATAACTGACTGTTTCATTTGGTAAAAAATCAGGAATTGAAGATTCTGCAATATATAGATTGACAGTTGCTGAGTTAGCCCAATTTGTTTTTTCTCTTGAAATTAATGTTAGGAATCCTTGTTCTGTTAATACAGTTTGATATCGATAATCAACAATGATGACTTCAACATTACCTAAATCTTGTTCATTAGTAAAGAATGATGCGTAAGAATTTAAATAAACGGTATAACCATCTTTTTCATATGCAGGCATTAAAATCTTTTGATATGGCTTAAATGCAGGCATGTCTTCAGTTTTAATGATTAAGACACCATTGACATCACTAAAAGCTGATTCTATGGCCATTTCAACAGCACTTGCTTGCTTAAATATGAATGAATTATCACGTGAACCAGCTAGAATCAATAAGACAATTATAGATGGTACAATTAAGTAAGCAAGATAAGTTAGTATTGCGAAAGCGAATCTAGGTTTTTGACTATCATTGAATTCATGCTCATCATCATGTAATGATTTAAATTCGTTTTCGATTTGATCTAATTGTTCTTGCATGTAATGTCTCCTTAAAATGTTTTCTATTTCTATTATACTAGATATAATAGTAAAATCGATTGATGATATAATAAGATGTAGGAAAGATGTAAGGAGACTAATCTATGAAATTAGCAATTGTCACTTCAAATAAACATAAATTAGAAGAACTTAGATCTATCTTAGAAGGTACACCTTTTGAACTCATAAATATCAAACCAAATGAATCTGAAGTACCAAAAGAAACTGGAAAAACTTTTGTTGAAAATGCGAAAATTAAAGCATTATATTATGCGAAGGCGTATAATATACCAGTCATCTCAGATGACTCCGGATTAGTTGTTCCATCACTTTACGATTTGCCTGGACTTTATTCATCAAGGTATTCTGGACTTGGTGACATAGGTAACAACCTGAAACTCTTAAAATCCTTAGAAGGAAAGACGGATCGATATGCGTATTTCAACTGTACGATTTGTATTGCTTTTCCTGATTTAAAAACATTTGTTTTTGAAGGTAAGTTTGAAGGTGCAATTGGTTATTCAATGGATGGTAGTGATGGTTTTGGTTATGATCCGATTTTTATTCCAAAAGGTGAATCCCAATCACTTGCAGTATTAGGTAGTGTTTATAAACGTATTAACTCTCATCGTGCAGCAGCACTTAAAAAATTTTTGGAGGGTAAGGATGAAATTATTAATTACTGGCGATATACATGGCAGAAGTGACTTGCTTGAAAAAGTCATAAAGAATGAAGAAGGCTTTGATCTGCATCTTAATACTGGAGATTTAGGATTAGATATTAAAACAGTAGAAAAAGCTAAAATGATAGCAGTTAAAGGTAATAATGATTATTATCATGATCTTCCAACTGAAAGACTGATTGAATTTGATGGTTTAAAAATACTTTTGACACACGGACACTTGCAAAGTGTTAAATATGGATTACAAGAATTGATTGATCTTGCAGAATCACTTAAAGTGGATCTTTGCATCTTTGGTCATACGCATGAAGCATTTTATAAAACAATTCACAATATTACCTATATTAATCCTGGTGCATTAAGTGAATTTAAAGATAAAAGCTATGCTGTATTTGAAAAAGGAAAGGTGAGTTTTATCCATGTCGATTGAAAAAGAAATGCTAGAAATAGCAAAGAATGTATTTAATGTTGAAGAAGATAAGATTGTTGTTGAATCTCGTTTTAAAGGTGGAATGAGTAATTACACTTTTAAAGTGTTAGTGAATGGTGAACCTTTTACAATTCGTAAAATTGGTGAAGGTGGAGAACCAATCATTAACTTACAAACCGAAAAACAACATTTAGATTTAATTGCTCCACTTGGTATATCATCTGAAATTGTATATTTTGATACGAAGTCAGGTATCAAGGTATCAAAATATATTGAAGGTACACCTCTTTCACAAGAATTTAGTGAAGATGACTATAAAGGTGTTGCAGATACATTACATAAACTTCACCATTCAAACATCAAAGGTGCAGATTATGATTTAAAGAATCGATTAAGAAGATATGAAAAACTTTTAAAAGAAACTCCATCTCATGATTATCACATGTTAAAAATGTTTTGGTTAAAAATGTACGATGAAGAGTTTTCTTCTATCAATAAAGTATTTTGTCATGGGGATGCCCAAAGATCTAACTTTGTTAAAGGTACTGACAAACTGTATTTATTAGATTGGGAATTCACTGGTATGAATGACCCATTCTATGATATTGCATCATTTGGTAATATTAATTTTGATGATGCTGAAAAATTACTTTCTATTTATTTAGACAGACCTGCACAAGAGGAAGAATTAAGAAGATTAAGATTTTACAGAATGTACCAAGTACTTCAATGGCACATTGTTGCAACCTATAAACATGAAATTGGATTAAGCGAAAAACTACACTTAGATTTCCAAATGATTGCAGATAAGTACTTGAAATTTGCAGCAACCTTGTTTGAAAAAATTAAAGGGTGATCTTTATTAAAATAGACCATTTACTTGAATTATCACCATCAGATAGTTCAATTTTAGAAATTGAATCATTTTTGAATTCACAATCCTTAACGGTTAAAAACTACTTAACCGTTTTTATCCATTTACTTAAAATGAAGTTTGAACTGGGGTATTTTAAAGATGTTTATGAATATGGATTGAAATATTATCGTGAAAATGAAAAAGATTTAAAATCACAAGAAGCAGAAAGATTTTATGAACTGATTTTTTTGGCAGCACTTGAATTAAAACAATTTGAAGTGGCTTATAAATTTTATAGTTTAAGAAAAGAAGTTTTACCTGTTATTAAAAGGTATTTAGCTGAATTAAATTTAATTGAATTTAAAAAACGCACACATCAAGCATATCAATCGGATTTAGAAGCGACCCTTCAGGATGTGATACCTGATGATGTCAGACTTAAACTTTCAAAAGATCTTTTAAATATCTATTTAGAAAAGAATGAAGGACCAAAAGCTTTATTGTTAATTGAATCAATGAAAAAGATTGACCCAAGTCAATCTTATATACCAGATTATCTAAATGTTCTATTCAAATTAGAAAAATATGATGAAGCTAAAAGTTTCGCCTTACAATTTAAAGGTCATCCAAAGTTTGAAATGGATGCATTTTTAACTTTATTAAAGATTTATTTACTCGAAAAGGATTATCACCGTGCAACCATTTTAGATGCAGATTTCTCCCATAAGTTTGATGAAATGGATAGTAATTTTTTAATTGAAACTTATACACTTTTAATTGACCTTTATACTAAGTTAAATAATAAGTTTTCAATTGATTTATATCAAAAGAAATTAAAAGCACTTCAACGTGTTGAAAAGAAAACTGAAAAACAAACCTTTCAAGATGAAAGGAAGGTTTCAGAAGACACACATTTCTTTGAAATAAAAGAACCATTTATAGAAAAGAAAAAGTCCAGTCAAAATCTAGAACAAATGCACACATTAATTGATTTAATGGCATTTTCACATCAAATTACTGAGACTAAACAGCTGCGTGATTTCTTAAGAAATTTCTTCATGAAAGTTGAAGAATATATTACAGTTAAAGATATGATTGTTTTTTCAAAACGTGATGAGATGTTATATCACTATAAAAAAGAAAGACTTTATGATAAGCAACTTGCAAAAACGACTTATCAAGAATCTTTAATTGGTGAAATCTTAAATGATGGTGAAGAACGTTTTGGTAGACCATCTGCATTTAAATATGATTTCAATATCTTAACATTAAAACCGTTTGATGAAACAATTAAATATGTTTATGGATTCGCACTTTTTGATTTAGGTGTATTTGTTGTTTATCTTGATAAAGATGTGAATGATCCTGCGCTTTATTTTGACCTTTTTAAGGGCTTAGCAACTATCATTTACACATGCTTATCTGATGAAGAAAAACGCAATAGATTGAAAGTTCAAAATGAATTTTTAAATCAAATCATTAATTCAGAAATACTTGCGATTAGAATCATGAGTGCTTATCAACAACAGTTTAATAAAGCAGCTCAAAAACTACTTTATGTTGATCAACATTTACCGCTTGAATCATTTATGAATCGTTTATACGTGCATGAAGTTAAAGAATATGATAAAACAATATCAAGGTTATTTGAAAAACCTGGATTGTTTGACACATCACTTTATCATTTTAATGAAAAACAAATAAAAGAAAAGATGATTTCAATTAAAGATGGTGATGAAGTTAAAATTGTATCCATTTTTGAAGATTTAACAAGCTATTTTGAAGAAAAGAGTAAATTAGTTATGGAAGCTACCGTTGATTTTGAAACTTCATTATCCAATTTAAACGCACTTAATCAAAGAATGCCTGAGTTAATTAACGAAAAGGGTTCAATGATCTTAATTAACTTTAATGAGTCAATTTTACCAATTTATGGTTATGAAGATACATTACAGTTTTTCAAAGAATTTGGTCAAGTGACTAAAAAGTTCTTTGAAGATGGTGAAACGTATCGTTTTTCAACTTATCAACTGTTTGTTTATGTACCATACAACGATATTAGAACTGTTACAAAGACCATTAAGGACTATTTAAAGGTAGTTAGTGCTTACCAATCTCAAGTTATTCATTATGAAAAATTCCATCCGAAACTATCAATTATTCGTTATCCGGTTGTAACAGAGGAAAAAAATCCTGCAAAAATTTACCGATATTTAGAATTATCACTTGATTTCTTAAAACGTCAAGAACATGGTGAAGATTATATTTTCTTTGAACATAAGATTTATGAAGATGAAGTATTTGAACAACAAGTCATTAATTATTTAAATGAAGCAATTGAAGGTCATCAACTTGCATTAACCTTTAATCAATTAATTGATCTTTCAAGAAATGTTGTTTGGCAATACGAATCTGATTTAATTTTAGATAATATTGATATTGATTCTAAGTATTTACTAGCAATTGCTAAAAAGCGTAACCGTTTATTTGATTTAGAAAAATATCATATTACAATGGTTCTAGAGTTCTTATCATTATTAGAAAAAGAAACTGAGAAGTTAATTAAAATTACAATTCCTGTTTCTAAAGAAACCTTCTTAGATCCTAACTTTAATCCGTTTATAATTGGTTTATTTAAAAAGTATGGTATTCCATTTGAATTTATACGTTTTAAAGTTAAAGGTGGGGAGATTAAATCAACTCAATATTTAACTCAAATAAATGAATTGACTGAAACCGGAATTGGTATTGATACAACAGCGATTGATGTTGCATTAAGCTTCCCATTCAATGCACTCCATTTAGATGATAAAAAAGGTGATTCAAAATGGTTTGATTACATCAAGATGTTAAAGGTCTTACTTGAATCACATCAAATGGCCCTCGTTATTAGAAATGTTAAAAGTAAAGAACAAAAAGAATACCTAGAAAACTTAGGTATCCGCTATGTTGAAGGACCGATTTATAAAAAAGTAAGTGCAGAAAACTTACTTTATAAGATAGCAGGTAATAAACATGGAGAAAATAACTAAAGCAATAGAAAATTTACAATTTGATGCAAAAATCAGAGCGGAAAGTAGTTTATCTATTCTAGAGCATGTCGATGACATGCTTTTAGAATTTAAAAGACGAGAATCCACAGACCAGGCAAGTATTTTACTGGATATCTTTGGTCTGATGCAATCTTTATTTGTTGGTATAGATGCTTTATATCAACTTTCATTTTCAGTGACAAAATATAAATATCACATCAACATTAACCAAAATAAAAACTTAAGAATGTTAAAGTATTTAAGAAATGATGTTGTAGGGCATCCAACAAACCGTAACTATGATGATGGTTCCTATGGATTTTCAGTCATATTAGAAAGTGAAATTAAAAGAGATTCATTAGCATATGTCACATACATTATTAAAGATAAAGAAATCACCAAAGATAAAGAGATTATTGATTTTAGTAAAGTGTTAAAAGCTTATACGGAAGAAAAGGTAAAACTTTTAAATGATCTAACCGCATATCTTTCACGTAATGAACAAAAGCTATCATCTTATGCATATCTTGTCACACTTTTTGAAAAAGGTGTAAAAGGTGAATTTTTAGAAAATGATTTAGACAGTTTAGAAAGACTCATCATGAGGGAGCAAAACTTATCTAAAGATTCTAATAACCGATTTATTTGGCGTTTAGAGCTTTTGAAAAAATTATATGCGTGGCATGATGAAAAATATCAAGCATATATTAATTATTTGAAGTTAAAAGAGATTTTACAACTTTATAAGATGACACTTGATATTGCAGGTAAAAAGGCTAAAATGCCTAAATTAAAGCTGCCACTCATCTTATTAGAGATGAATGCAATGTTATTAACAAATTATTCTGCCCAAGAACTCATCAGACATTTAAATGAATCGAGTCATCCAATGTTTAAATATGATTTAAATCACCTAATTGAACTTGTAAATCAAGAAGATTTGAAAGAATTCTTAAATTGGTTTAAGGAAATAAGTGATTCTAACCTTAGTTACATTGTTGGTAAGTCACTCAAAGACCTTAATAACTAAATATGTTATAATATAAAGAGAGAGATAAAAGGAGTTTGATCACTATGGCATGGAGCAATGAAACATATTTAATTGGTGAGCGTGTAAAAGTTGAAGGAGAAAGAGAAACTGGTGTGATCACTAGACTTGATTTAGATCGTGGTTTAGTATACGTCATGTTCAAGCGTCTTCGTGAAGAAGCTTATCGTTATCCTGAAGCGATTGATACACAAATATTAATACCGTTAGTTCAGAAAAAACATTAAGAATCCCACAAAGGATTCTTTTTTTCCACAAAAAATGTGGAAAACTCACATAATTAGCCTACCACAGTTCATATTAAATGACAAAGGTTTATAAAGGTGTTAAAATACAGTCAAACTTAAGGGAAGGAGACAGGAATATGACAGATAAAGCATATAAAGAGTGGTTACAAACTGAATATATTAAAAAGAAAAAACCAACAATTGATGCTTTACGTGCAATGACTGTTGACGACCTTACAGATCATATCAAAGCGTATAAAGAATTTATGCTTGAATTGATTAATGACTATGAACAAGAAATTATTGATGGTAACATCCAAAAACAAATTGAAAAACAATTAAGACAAGTGGATGCATTAGAAAATTTCTTAAATGAAGGATTAACTCAAAGCTTAGTTGAATTAATGTTAGATGAAGATATCATTATGCATTTAATCAATAAAGTTAGAAAAGAACAAAGTATTGGTGCAACTTGCGAAATATCTTTTGAATAAGATATTTCTTTTTTTTTATAATTTGATACAATAGGGATATTATGATAAATATATTAAGTTCAAGAACAATTTATGATAGAAAAGATGTCTATCCTGTTTTAAAAAAGTACATAAAAGAAGATTCTAAAATTGTTGTTATCGCATTCTCATTCTTTTTACAAGGCTATCGTCATGACCTTTACGTAGAAAGCTATACTGCACCAGAAGGTGTATGGTATCAACATATTGTTGAACCGTTTAAACCATATGGTATTAAAGAAGAAAACATTTCATGGATCCTCTATGATAAGGATACAAAAGAAACTGCAAAGAAAAAGATCGAAGCAGCAGATATTATCTTCCTTCCTGGAGGAGCTCCTGATTTATTTATCGAACGTTTAAAACAATATGATTTAATCGAATTTTTAAGAAATCAAGATAAAATCTTTATGGGTCCTTCAGCTGGTACTATGATTCAATTAAATTGGTTCCATATTTCACCAGATCCAGATTACAAAAAGTTTATGATGTGGGATGGACTTGGTTTAATTAAAGATTTTGGTGTAGAGGTACATTATAACCGTCGTCGTCAACAAAAGAAAGCAATTCGCCGTGTATCACACATGGACGAAAGACCAATTTATACATTCTTAGAAGAAGGTTATATGATCCTAGAAAATGGTAAAATTGTAGGTCAATATGCTGCTCCAAAATACTACGAAAAAGGTAAAAAAGTTAGATACTAACACTGTATGTAATAAAAGAGGCTATTAGCCTCTTTTTAGTTTTGTTTTTTAGTGATTAAAATAATTACTCATAAAAACCATCAGTTGTAATAAAATCTACACCCATTTCAATAAGTTTTAAAGCAATATCTTTATCATTAACTGTCCAACAATTAACCTGTAAACCAAGACTATGAATATAGTCTACGCGTGTAGGTGTTAAGTGAGAATAATGTATATTAATATCAAATTTCATTGATTTGGATAAAGTAATTAATGCATCGTTATAATCACCTAATAAAAGTTGACAATTTGATTCTTTACGAAGCAATTTTACTCTAAGTAGATTATCAATATAAAATGATATAAAAATAGTTTGTTCCAGGTAACCAAGAGTTTCGATTTTTTCTATAATGTTTTTAATTTTTAAAGTCGTAAATGGAGCCTTAAGTTCTAGAACAGCAATCTTTTGATACTTTTTACAAATCTTTATATAGTCTTCTAAATCTGGAAGTGTATCTCCATTATTAAAAATAATGTTTTTTAAATCTATACTTAATGTTTTATCAATGAATATTTTCTGATCTGAAATTTTAACAAAATCATCATGATACAAAATATATTTTGAATCTAATGTTTCATGTACGTCAGTTTCAATACCATAAAACGGAAGTTCACCTGCCATTTTGAAAGCTGTAACTGTATTCTCATCTGTTTTACTGGTTAATCCCCTATGTGCTATCCACTTAACGTTTGGATATTGTGATATATCAAATTTAAAACCCATAATCCACCTCTATATAATTATTTTACATAATATATAGAAATAAAAAAAGAATTAAGATTGCCTTAATTCTTTTAATTGTTTGGATGGTACACTCTGTCGGGATCGAACCGACGACCCATTGATTAAGAGTGAAATAGTCTTATAAAATTAGCAATCTTTAGTTAGATTGCTTTTTTCTTTGACAATTACATAGTTGATCACCGGTGAAATTCGAAGGATGAATGAGGAACTGGTGATTAATACTCGCCACTTTATTGAAGGTATCTTGGTTCTTGTGGTGAGTGACCAGGATACCTTCAATAATTTATAGGCATTTAATTCAGACAATATCTGAAATTGAAAATATATTTAGAGAGGATTTTAAATGAGTAAAGAAACAAATTTTAAAGTAATTAAAGTTAAAAGATCGTCACAAAAGAAGAATGAATATCTTTCAGGGTTTATGTATGGAAAACCAAAATTTGTTAAAGACAAAAAAGATGCATTGAAGTTTTATGAGAAAACAATCTTTGATCCTAGGTATGATTCAGCACCTACAAAAGTTCATATTGCAAAAAACTTTGGTGAAAAGGTAGGTATTAAATCTGCAATTAAAGAACTACGACAATACAAATCTTATAAAGTCAGTCATGAAGGTTAAATATGATCTATACATTGTTTGGTTTATTATTAGGAATAATTGTTGGAACTTTATTTGGAATGTCGTTCACTCTTTGGTTAATTGATTATTCTTATAAAAAGCATAAAAGAAATTAAAGAAATTTTGTAATGTAGGTTATCAAGTACGGCAAAAAATAATTAGAAAGGTAGGAACAACAAAATGCCATTGAAAAGTACAAGTAATAAAGCAAAAAACATAATCAGAAGAGAGATTTTATCAGCATATAATGGTGAATCAAAATCTACGCGTACAAGATTTAAGATGTTTAAGAGAGATGCAGATGCTGGTAATGGTGGAACAAGAGGTTACACATCAAATTACAGAAAAGGTGCATACATGGTTGAATCCGGTATGCTGAGAATTCCAAATCATGACATTGCTATGAATTTCTTATCAAAAATTTATGGTAAGAAAAAAGCAGAAAAATTCTTGAATGATGGAAAAGCATTCAATATTTATAAACATTTAATCGGTCGTGAATATGACTCAATGATTAGAGAACAAAGATCTAATCCAAAGGCACCATTTTATAAAAAAAGTAAAGAGTCAAAGAGGTATTAAATATGGCAAACATATTAAGACCAAATAAATTACGAAAATCAAAAGATGGTAAAAAGATATCACAAAAAACTAATGTTTGGAAAAGTCCATCTACACTGCATCGAGTAAATAATCATATCAATCATCTATCTAAAAAAGGGCAAGTATTACCAATTAGACAAGAAAAGAATAAATTGATGATATCCGTTCCCAAAGAGAATGCAATATATACGTACATTCTTGATGATAAAGGATATGTAAAACAAATATCACGTTTTTAAAGTTTTATTAGATACGAAAGGTGGTGAAAAATATGGAATGGATAACAGAAACATGGGATAATTTTGTTCTTTGGATACAAGAATTATGGAATACACAAATACTTCCAAATTGGATTTTATTTGTTTTAATTCTGATCTTAGTCATTTTAACAGTATTATTATTAGTTTTTTCTGCAAGAAATGACAAAGAAAGTCGTGGAAATAGAAGACTTTCAAGAAAAAGTCCACCACGAATTAGATTTTAGTTTTCTCCTTTGGTGGTGCAACCTAAGAGCGATGGAAGGTTAGATAATTGGACTGAGTCGTGTAATGAGTCAAACAGCCATTTAATTTGAATAAACAAGGTGATGTTATTGAGCAAGAAATCTTTAGTGGAAAAAGTGAAACATGTAAATAACGATGTGATTTATTTAACTAAAGATAAGACTCGTGGACATCATGTGTACGTTTCAGCTCATGATAAAAAAAATAAACGAGTTGCAGTTAATGTTATCACTTCAGTTGTTGATAAATCTGGAAAACCTAAAGAGAAGACCTTAATACAATTAAAAAATGGGTTAGTTCTAGTAATTAATAAAAGCAACGCTAATTTTGATCGATTATCTGGAATTAAAAAAGAAACTTTATCTTGGAATTTTAGAAACAGAAGACCTTTACTTGAAAATGATTTAGAAGAGAGTAAAAAGAATTATGCAATAAATCCAAAAAAAGTTAGAGATATTCAAAAATTTATATTTGATCAACCTGGTAGTTTACTTAATTATAAAAATCGAAAAAGATCCAGGTTTAAAGCAAAAAAAATGTGGAGGTAATATGCCTCCACGTGTTACGGACTCTAATACCGTAGCTCTACATTTAATTTATCATACGACAAGCTTAATGTCAAGATTATAGAATGCCCAGAAGACAAGGCTGTAAATATTGTCAAAAGAAAGAGGAAAGAAAAGATGCAAAACGCACAAGAAACAAAAGTTGTTCCATTTGTGGAACTAAAGAATTTAACTAAAGAGGATGTTAAAAAATATCCTCTATTCCCAGTGAAGTTAAGAAGAACTGTGACAAAATCAGGTATTCAAACTTCAGTAACATTGAAATTGAATGAATCTAATTTGCAGATTCCTTTAGTTTCAAGTGAACGATTGTCAAATGGAAGTTCAAGACAGCTTAGATATTTTCAACCTGATATCTTTATCGCTTTGATTCTTGAATTAGATCTACCTCAAGTAGATGAAAACGGTAAAGATTTAAATGATTGGAATATTAAAGCAGCAGTTAGATTTGTTAAGGGTAAGTATAAGAGTGACAAAGAATATTTTTCACTTGAAATTGTATTTAAACAATATAAATACCATGTTCACTTCTTATCACAACCACAAATTACAATTCTTGAGCATTTAATCAAGAATAAAAAATTGGTAGATGTCACTAACAAACCAGTAAAAGTTGATTGGATTGTTAGACCAGATGCAATTGATGATATCGAAGAATTAGAAGATTTCAGTTTCTAAATTAAAAGTTAAAAATATCTTTGGTAAATAAAAGAAGGGAAGTGATAAATATGCAACTTGAATCTGTACTTATTGTTTATACAATTGCATTTGTTTTATTACTTCCCATTCTTTTTGTTAAAGGATTTAGAAAGAAACTAAGAAAGAAATTAGATTATTCCATCTATTACATTAAGTATGTGCTTGGATGGATTATCGGTATTAATGGTGATATTAGAATGGGGAAAACCTCATTAATGTCAGGCTTATCATCATTATGTCAATTGATTATTATCAATGATATTGATGATCTTCTAAATAAAACAATGAAGATATTTAAATACATTGATTTTAATGTTTTAAATGATCAACTTAAAAATTATTATGAAACAGTTATTGATGAAAAGATTGGTTATCCGGATTTTGAAAAAATCACTGAAATGGTTTTAGAAATCTATCAATTAGATGGTGATTCAATACATTACGATATGATTGGTCATAAAAAAATTAGAAAGTTGATTTTAGATTATATCTTTTCATATTATTGTCTCGAAATTAGAAATAATTTCGTTCAATCAAAGACTCCATTTTACTCTAATATTACACATCAGTTTAACCTGAAATTAAATCTCGAATGGTTAAACATAAGAGATGCATTTAAAGAAAAGGATTATGCGATCTTAGATTGGATGGTTATTCTAATTGATGAATTAACGGATGAAGCTGGTGCAATGAAGTATCTTGAAGATCCTAAAGATGAATCAGGTGCTAAAGAGTATCGAAGAAAATTAGGTCAAATCCATCAGGAACGCAATCGGATCATCTCAACTAAACAGGATGTTATGGATGAAATTAAAAAGTTTAGAAATCTTACACATAGCAATCTTGTTATTGATGAAAGAGTATCCACTTTGGGAAATCACATGTGGATATATCACTTAATAGAATTTGTATGTAATATACCGATTCTATTACTAAAATTGTTTGTAATTAATCCAATATTTATCTGGTCTAAACTAACCAGAAAAGGATTATCCTGGGGAGATATTTATAAATATTACCATGATAAAACAGGGATTATTCGTAAACAAGAATCGAAACTTTACTATTACAAAATGTTCTTCCAAAGCATCGGATATAACAGATATCAAGGTTATAAACTTAAACGAGCTGAAGACATTGAAAGAGTAACTGCAGATCGTGATTATTTTGATTTAGTAATCCCAACTAAATATTGTTGGGGAACATACAATACACATTATTATGCATCAATGCAAGAAGACTTATTAAATAATTCTACTACTCAAACATCTGAGGTTAATCCATTCAAAAAAATAAATTTCTTTATAAAAGATAAAGTTACAGAACAAGAACAGAATGGAGTTGGTGAATTTGAGTTTAATTGAATTTTGGTTTTGGCTAGGAATAGCAATAATTATTATCCTTCTACTAGTTTATTTATTCATCATTAGATCATGGAAAAGATTCATCAACGAACAACGATATCATAATGAAATGTATCAGTTTAGGCATAATGAATCGTTAAAGACAGCATTCACTGTTCAAAAAGAGGTCGATTCTATGAGTGAAAATGATGAAAAAAACAGTACATGATGATGTAAGGGGGGTATCTAATAGCCCCCTTACCTCTACAAGTAGTGAATTTTTAGAACAAGTCATTTCTGGTAAAGAAGTTAAGATTGACTGGTTTCAAGTAACTTTTGACTTTATACCAATCACTCAAGTGTCCAAGCATTATTACGCACTAGACAGAAGTAACTTATTATTTCGTGAATTAATTAATTTATTTAATCGAAAAGAAACTCCTGAAGATTTGCAAGAAATGGAAAAAGGTCAGTTTGGATATATCCATGGAATTTACATTGATGAGCATATTTGGTTGTCTTTTGGAGGAAAGAAAAACAAATATGACAAATATCCCATGACACTTACTATGTCAGGACAAGGTTGTAGAACATTTGAAATGATGGAAGGTAACTGGATTGAACTATTTAAGTTTTTTCAAAAAAACGGTGAAGACAGTTTAAAGATTGGTCGAATTGATATTGCAATTGATGATTTTGAAGGAGATATCATTACACCATATCAAATACTACCTTATATCGAAAGTAATCATGTGGTAACTCAGTTTAGATCTGTAACACTTCATAAAGGATGGACTTTAGGTGAATCATCTGAAACAAAAGGATTCACATTAACTTTAGGACAACGAGGAAGCAACCAATTACAAATCTATGATAAGAGGTTGGAACGTGATCAAATGAATCAACCTGATTTAAATACATCCGTTTGGTATCGTTATGAAATGAGATTCACTGATGAAAAAGCAAGACAAGTGATGGATCTTTATACATCATCAGTTGAGTTTGATGATTCAGTATCATTCATGAGATATGCTAAATCACTTTTAATTACTTGTTTAGATATTAAAGTGTTTGATCCATCAGATTCTAATAAGTCCAGATGGGAGACACTACCACAATGGAAAGAATTTACGGATAGTTTTGAAAAAGTTGATTTAAAGAAAAAGAATCGAATTGATACAACTATTCGGAAAAAACTTGGTTGGGTTAGAGATGATTTAGCAACTACATTCTTGGAATTATACTTTGTGTTTGGTGAAGATTTAGGAACTATGTTGTATGGAACTATGAGTGAAGCGAAGTTTGAAAGAAAACATTTAAACAGAATGAATAACTACTTAAGAGATATCGACAAAGAAGAATTGACTTTAGGTGAAGTAAGAAAATTACAGGAATCATTTAAGGGTCTTAACAATGTATATGATAAAGTTTTAGAACATTATCAGTTACAAGAAGTTGAATGTGAATTTATTTGTTATGTAGATATTCACGAAAATTATACAAGGTCAGTAGGTGATCACAATGTTTAAAGATTATAAAAAAGAATACAAAGAGAATTATGATTTTATCATGATGCAATTTAGAGATTTTAATAAACATAAAAATTATGATGCTTTAAGATCACATATTGAACGTATTAAAGAACGAGATTCAAGTCCAGGACACACTAGTTTAAGAAATGAACGGTTTGATCTGAAACTCGTTCATAATGCATCTAAGAATGCGTTAAGAGATTTCACAAGAGAATGTCATCAAAAAGGTTTGACTATCTATGGCAGAAGGTTAAGGAAATGAAAAAAATATTAATTATCCTAACCATAATTTTAATTGTATTTGCCATTGATCCAATTTTTAACAATTTTATTGATACACCTTTAGCTGAAGAAGTTCAGAATGATAATAATGAAACAACTTTGATTGAGGGGTCAAGAACTGTATTGAAAATTGTGCATACACTTATTAACGAAGAACATTATGTAACGAAAACAGCATCTGCAGTAATCATGTTCGAAGATGAAACATCATATTATGCAATCACGAACTATCATGTGACTTTTAAGGAAGATTATGTAACGAATAATTTAGAAGTCACAGATTATTTGAATCAAACTTACAATGCTTTCTTTGTTGAAATGAATCAGGCACAACAAATTATTTCTGAAATATTTGATTTAGCATTAGTTAAGTTTGATAAAAAAGAACATGAATTACCGTTACCAGTAATTCGGAATATGTCTTTAAACAATACAGTATTACTTTCAGCTGTTGGATATCCAAATGGTATTAGGACATCAAATACTGGATTTTATACTGGTTTAATCAATGTAAGTGGGTATTCAATTGATCTAATTGAACATTCTGTTGAAATCCATCCTGGTTTTTCAGGAGGAGGACTATTTGATTTAAGTGGAAAACTTGTAGGTATAAATGTTTCTGGAGTGTTCAACGAAGAAGAATTTGTTACGGGTTTTGCAATACCAATATCTAAAGTTTTGGAATATATAAATTTATTTAATAAATAAGAAGGGATAAAGATGAAAAAGATTACAAATTTATTATTATTGCTTTTAATAGCAATTACAGGAACAGTGTTGTTCAGTGGAAATGCATTTGCATTTGAACCAGGTGTCGATGATTATCATGATTTATTTTATGAAAAAGGTGTTACCTTTACTATTGAGACAGTTGATGGTTGGAATGCAACCTTTAGTGAAGGCACATTTGATGCATTAAATAATCTATTAATTAAGAATGGTATGAGTGTGCCTAATGTCGATCGATTAACAATAGCAATGTATGTTAATTATGAATATTTCGCAGAAGGTAGTATTTATTATAATTCACCAGGTACAATTGCTATCGATCGAGATAATGGTGTCTCACAAGGTACTGTAATTTCAAGTATTACAAGTGCAGATTCAACTAATGCATTTTATTCTATGAATGGATTGTTTGAAGGTGATGTGATTACATTTGGTGAAGATTCATTACTTATATGGTCTGATCTTTATGACTACGGTCGTATGAATAAAAAATCCGGTGAACCATGGAGATTTTATAAATCATCTGGTACAACTCCTGAAGGTATTGTTGATGGTGCTTACATTTCAAATCATCCATCACCATCATCAGAATATGGTGCATTCGGTTTATTCAGTGGTGGTGCAACAACTGGTAAAGCTTACGATGTAGTTTATCAATCACCATACAGCAATTTCAAAATTCAAAAATTTGATAATTCATTAACATATAAAGAATTTGAAAATGTACATTTTGTTTATGTTCAAACAGATAAAACAGAAACTAATTTACATAAACTGTGGGTTTATTATTGGGAGGATGGAGAATTAGAATTTGATTCATGGACTTGGGATGGAGTAACGCAAGTTAAAGCATTCTTCTATGGTGGCTATTCTGAAGCTATTAGTGGTCAAGAATTTTTTGCAACATCAGTTGATGCAGCGAAACCACTTTCTTATTTCCAAGGATTCTTAAAAGCTTATGACTTTGTGGATGGTGATATTACTAATCAAATCTATGTTGTTGAAGATAACTATACTACAAATATGTTGGTATTAGGTACTTATACAGTTACCTTTGGTGTAACAGATTCATCAGGAAATGAATCTACACTTGAAGTTTCAATTACAGTAGCAGATGTTACTAAACCTGTAATTAGTGGTAATGCATCTAAGGTTCAGATTTCTTACACACAAACATGGAATCTTAATTCGTTTAAAACGACTTTAACGGTTACTGATAATTATGATGTATTGGATCATGCTGATATCGTAGTAGAATCTGATGGATATACTTCAAACAAAACAACTTTAGGAACACATTCGGTTGTTTATTCTGTTACTGATTCAAGTGGTAATAAGCAAACTTTCACAAAAGAAATTGAAGTTATTGATGACATCGCTCCAGTATTTAGTGGACCAACGGTTATCAATAAACCAATTGAATCAATTCTGACACTAAATCAAATTAAATCGCAATTAACTGCATCAGATGATAAAGAAGGAAATAAGACATCTTCAATAACTGTTGATAGCGATAATTACACTGGCTTTGGTAATGTAATTGGTACATATCAAATTACATTTAAAGTAAGTGATTCAAAAGGTAATTCCTCTTATCATACTGTTACAGTTCATGTACAGGATAATATTCCACCAGTTTGGTATATACAAGATGGAGTAACGATTAAGTTAGTACCACCTGTCGCATTGACTCGACAACAAATCATTGATTTATTAGTTGCAACTGGTCAATTTACAATTTCATCTACTACACAAATTAATTATGTTGTTGATGAATATACTGGAAATGAAAGTACCCCTGGTATTTATTTAATGAGTATTGAATATTCAAGTTCAAGTGGAACATCAGGAATCCATAATTTTACAATCACTGTATTAGAAGATGAAAATGAAGGAACAATTATACTTGAACCTGAATTAACACTTTGGGAACAAATTGTTGATTATGTTGTGAATCATCCAATTGAATCTACAATTATTGGATTAGTAGCAGTATTAATTGTCATTGTAATCTTTGTATTAATTTTTAGTGATCGCAAATCATACATTTCTGGTCGACACAGATAATTTATAGGGTGGTGGGTAATACCACTGCCCTATTTAATTAAATATATTAAAAAGGTGAATTATTATGTCAAAAAAAGTACAACCAGTGAAGATGCAAAAAATGAAGGGTTGGAATCCGATATTAAATCAAATTCAAGTCTATGAAATCCCTGTAGTCAGTGAATATCGAAAGAATGCTGAGTCTTTAAATGACAAGCAATTACTTGAATCAATTATTGATGCAAATATTATGCATGCTAATAAAAGATTCCGATATTACAAAACACTACATGAGGAGTACAAAAAAAGATTTGGAAAACCATTTAAATTTCACAATCCGTTTCAAAGAAAAAAAAGAGATGGTTCTACAACAAGAGGTATCTCTATGAAGAAATTACTTGAATTAAATGTTTCACGTAATCGAATAAAATCCAAAGTAAAGGGGATTTAATATGGCGTACATATATTACAAAAACAAATTAAGAAAAGTAGTTGATGTTATGGATAACTCGACTGTTCGAAAACATGAAAAAAATACTACTTTATTAGTTGAAGGTGATAAACTTGGATATGTTTTTAAGATATCAGCATATCGAAATAAAAATGTAAACGAACCTGAATCTGAAAGAACCTATAATGACAAAGTTTTTGGAGCAAGAATTCGTTTTTTAAGAGACAAGAAACGAAAACAAAAAGGTGTGGCATCCTATATTGAAAGCCAAAAGAAAAATGTTGATCCTGAAGCTTTAAATACATTCTTTAATGGATTGAAAAAAACCGTTGATGAACGAAATAAGGATCCTTATAAGTTTGATAAAAAGGAACTTAATGAAACAGTCAATATGATTAAGGCTGTTAAAAAAGTTACTTCAAAAGTGGTTTTATTAAAAGGTGACAAAAATCAAACTAACTTTAACGCTAAGACAAACACACTTTATGTACATCCAACTGATATCAGAAGATATACCAAATTGAAAGATTTAATTAGGTGATCTTGTGATTAAATATTCAGTTCAAGAAAAAATCAACTACTTTAAATATTTAAAAAAAGCAGTAGTTGATAAATCAAAAATATATTATTACAACAAAAGAATTAAAGAATTACAATCAATTCTTAAAAAGAAAGAGGTGAGAATGTGAAGAAGATATTCAGTAGCATTTTACTTTTAATCTTGACTATCACTGCACTTTCTTTTAGTCAAGTATATGCAGTTCCATCTAATTGGGTTTCAGGAGGTGATGGTTATGGATATTATCGAATGCCATCAGCAGTAACAACTGCACCACCTACTGTGATAACAATTACGGTTCAACCAAATGAGTATTTAGAAGTCTTTGATTTTGTATTCAATAATTATGTACCTATTGAAGAAAAAACAATCAAATTAAGATTCTATCGACCACCTTCATCATCATGGGATGAACTTTGGTATGAGTACGGTGATAAAAATTTCTCAGCTATAAGTTATTCAGATTATTCATATATTTTCAGTATTTCACCAGTTAGAATGTATAGTTCACTGGGGGATGTATCTGATTTAGTTGAAGTTGAAGATTTACCTGAAACTATAAAAGATAATAATCAATTAATTGATAGTTTTGGTCGTGTTTATTTCACACGCAGTGAAAATGAAGTATTAGTCAGAATTTTATATAACGGTGAATATAAGCTTAAATATACATTTGATGAGGATACAGATTTTTCAATGTTTAATACATTAGAAGCGTACTATATCAATGTAGGTGGTAATAATCCTCAAATCTTCTTAAATTTATCGGACAATTATTATTTGGCTGATATGTTAAATGATCAACCTAAAGCATTTACTCCACATGTCATTTGGGATTTAAATTCTAATGACTTGAAGGTAATAAAAGATTACAAAGCACATGTGTATATCAAACAAAATAATGAAGGTGTATTAGTTGCGTACTATTATACAGATGCATTCATCATGGATAAAATTTTATCTGCAACTTTAAGTTTTACTTCAAGAAAGCACATGGTGAATTGGTTTGGCATTGTAAACGAATATACTCCATGGGAAAGAAAAATCTTTGATTACACATCTGAAGATTATTTAGATTACAGAAATATGACATCGGATTGGCAATTATGGATTCCTATTTGGAATGTAATTGCAGCAGGAATTCGAACAAATACATACTTTCAAATGCCAAGAATTGATCAGGTTAATTTCTCAAATCTGCAATCGGAATATAATATTACTTTGCAAGAAGTTAATTATTATTTTAGTTCAAAGACTGAAAACTTTAATCAAATAGTCCAAGACAGTGATTATAAGTTGTTTGCTTTTGCATTAGAAGAAGGTAGAGCAGTTGATATGGGTGTCTTCGGTAAAGTACAAACTGAATTCTATCATAATGAAGAAAATCCAGATGATGATAATAATTTTAAGGTGATTAGAATTGTTTATATGACTGATGGAAAGCTGTATGTTACAACTGGCCATGATATTGAACTCGAAATTATTCCAGATGATGCATTAAATCCAACCAATCCTGAAGAAACATTATTTGATTGGTTACAACAAAAGTTTAACGATGCAAAAGACTTTTTATTTTGGGTTGGAATAGGTATTTTAACATTACTAGTTTTAAGTTTTGTTTTACCGATATTAATGTCTTCATTTACAGTTGGAAGTTCAATTGGAAGTATGATGCGAAGTGTACAGCCAAGAAGAACAAGTTATCGAAGATATTCAAATGGCTCAAGTTTACCTATTGTCTTGATATTATTGATTGTAATAATTCTTGCTGTCTCATCTCTAGTATTTAACTGGTGGTGATCTAATGGGATTTATAGTTGCTGATGAAATAAAAAAAGATGCAGAAACTGTTTTTACAAATAGAGTAGAGCATCAACTAAAGATTCAAAGAAAATATTGGATTGATATCACAACAAGTTTTAAAACATTTGAAATTAGATTTAATGATCGTAATTTTAAAGTAGGTGATTTGATTCAATTTAATGTTGTAAATGATTCTGGTGAAGTTGTTTCACAAATGCTACAAAAATATATAATCACATATATTTTGGATTATCCTGATGCTCTAAAAGAAGGATATGTGGTTTTAGCAATAAAACCTCATAAGTAGTCATTATGTGGATTGTAAATGTTGCTATTTGGATATGGAATAATCTTTATTGGCTATTACCCATGGGATGTGTAATATTTCTTATGAGTTTAACAGCACCAATCACAGATAGGGTAAGAGACTTTAAGAGATCTATTAAATATGCATTTGAACCAGATGGGTTTGTAATATTTGTTATTTTAACAGTTTTAGGACTGATTGTATCAGGATTACTATTAGCACTATTTTAGAAAAAAGGGTATAGCTTATATATACCCTTTGATTTCTTTTAGTTAAGTGTAACAATATTTATGTTGTTTACATTTGGGAATTTCGCAAAAAAATCAAAGGGTGAAGAAAAGATGATATTAGAAACAATGATTTTAAAGTATATCCAGGATCACGTTGGAATCAAAGCTAAAGAAACAACAAAAGGTGAATATGCTTTTTATAGAGCATTGAAAAACTGTTTTGATACTTTAGCAATAATTACAGTGGATGATCTCAAGTATGAAAGTTATCGATTGATGGTTAATTATTTTAAGAATAATACATCACAAAAGAATGCATCAATCAATAAGCATTTATCTTTTTTAAAGGCTATTCTAAGATACTTCAGATTTGAGAGTCATCCCTTTTTATTAAATAAAGGGTTAAGAAAAGATGTGCAACATGTTAAGCCTTATTATCAAGATGAACTAGTGAGAATATTTAAGTACTTTAATTCACTGGATAAAAGTGATAATTCACTAGTTTATCGTGGTGTAGTTCATTTGCTATATGCTACCGGTTGTCGTATAGGTGAATTGCTAGATATTGAAATTAAGAATATTGATTTGATCCATAGAACAATATTGTTAACCAAAACAAAAAGTGGTAAGCCACGATATGTTTATTTTAATAAACATCAAGATAATATCATTAAGGATTTAATCAAAAATAATAAACAATATACATGGTTGTTTTGGAATAATATAAGAGATCGTAGGTTATCTAAAGATGACATAAAAAATTTTAATAGAAAAGTCCGTGATAAGCTTAAAATTAATGTTAATTCAAGAAGATTTAGAAAGACTATGGCCACTGACTTAGCAAAAGTTACAAGTGGTGATTTAAAGATGATTCAAACGATTCTAGGGCATTCTGATATCAAGATGACACAAGTCTATGTTGAATACTCAGAAGAGCAAGCTAAGGAAGTTTATGATGAAAAATCATATATACTTCCTCTGTATAATTCAAAAAAAGACTAAAAAATAACAATATTTATGATTAAATATTTAGTCAAATGTTATAATGTTTAAAGTGAGGTATTTATGAAAAAAGCGATAAGTTTATTTAGTTCTAGTGGAATAGGAGATCTTGCATTACGAAACAACAATATTTCTGTTGTTATTGCTAATGAACTATTACCAAACAGATCAAAATTGTATCAACAAAATTTCCCCGAATCATATATGATTCAAGGTGATATTTGGGAAAAAAAGGATTATATAATTGATTACTATAAAATGAATTATGATGAAAATCCCTTTTTGATTATGGCAACACCACCTTGTCAAGGTATGTCTTCAAATGGGATGGGGAAATTATTATCTGAATTTAGATTAGGTAATAGAGAAAGATTTGATCCACGAAATAGATTGATAATTCCAACGATAGAAATTATTAAAGAACTAAAACCAGATTGGGTGATATTCGAAAATGTTCCTAACATGGATAATACAATAATCTTAGATGAAAATGATGAACCTATTAAGATTGTAGATTATATATTTAGAGAATTGACAGATTATGTTGGGAAGGCTGAAGTTGTTAACACGGCTGACTATGGAATACCTCAAATACGTAAAAGACTTATAACTATATTGAGTCGAAATAAAGATGCAATCGAATACTTTAAAAAGTATGGAACTTTCATGCCTAATCCAACGCATTCTGATAGAAGGGAAGATGTGTCTAAGTGGATTACTTTACATGATGCTATTGGTCATTTACCACCACTAGATGCAATTAAAGGACAGAATAGTCGTAAAGACTATAATGTATTTCACAAAGTTTCCGTTATGGATCCTAAAAAATATGAATGGATAAAGCATACTAAAGAAGGAGATTCAGCATTTAACAATCAATGTATAAATCCAAATTGTATGTACCAAAAAAATAAGTTACATGGTGCAAAACATGATGAATCGGGAATTTATAAGTCTAATAAAACAACACCATTATATTGTGAAAAATGTGGTCACCTATTACCTAGACCATATGTCAAAGATAAGAAAACAGGTGATTTAAGAATAATGTCAGGATACACAAGCGCGTATAAAAGAATGTTATGGGATATGCCAGCAAGTACAATAACTATGAATTTCCCGTATGTTTCATCTGATAATAAAGTGCATCCAACACAAAATAGAACATTATCGATATATGAAGCATTAATCTTACAAACCATATCACAATACACTTATAAATTTGAGATTGCAAATGAAATGGTATCTGAGAGTTTAATTATAGAAACGATAGGGGAGAGTGTTCCGCCTCTATTAATTGATAAAATTCTTCAAAATATACTTAAAATTTAAGTTCATTTAACACGTTCGCCAATCCATTGAGGTTTGGCGAATTTGTTTATATATTTTTCATCATCAATTACTACAATCCAATTGTTGAACATTTTCTTTCGTCCTGATTTTTTGATCAGTGAAACACTTGTGGTTCTTCCCCCACCTTCGCGCGGTTGTACAATTTTTGACCAGTCATCTTGGGTGAGATTATTTGAATAGAACACGGCTGTGATAGTTGGTAAAGAATTAATAAAGTCCCAAGTTATTCCAATAAGATTGTTTGTATCCCTATGATGTGATTTCCAGTCAAACATATTTATATAATCAATTCGTTGTTGTCCGATAACAAGTTTTGGAATATCATTAGTTCCTGGAGGTGTAGAACCAACATTAGCTTTAATTTCAATTCCACCATGTTTATATGGACTGAAAATTTCTTTTGAGTTGGCAATTTTAATACCATCCCTAATTGTATATGTGCCTGAATAATATGATTTTTGTTCATCTGTTATGTGTAGTAATAGATCTGGATATCCATCTTGATTTAAATTTTTAACCAATTGTCCATTTGATACTTTTAAAATCATGGATCCAAAAACTTCACCAACAAAGCCACTTAAGTTTTTTAATCCTAAGGTTTCAAAAATATTGATTTCCAATTGTTTGGTATTTTGATCCAATTGTTTAATTGCTGAATTAAAACTTAAAACAGCACTTTCAATTTGTTCAGCTGTTAATACTTTTATATTTGAAACTGTTATGGATTTATTATTTTTGATATATGTGATCATTTTATCATTTTTCCTTTTCGTAATCTCGTTCGTAATATCTTCAAGTAATTCAACATTTGTTTTAATATTTAGTTTGGAAATCAAAGAATATAGTACTGAATTATTTTTGAATAAGATTGATTGGTTTTCTAATGCATTAGCAAAATCTGCTAGAAATTTATCGGATTGTTCACTCAGTAATCTTTGATTTTCATATCTGTCCTTTTGATTTTGTTTGTGAATAATTTTTAATGCTTTATCTGGAGTCATTAAGAAAATACCAATAATAAATACAAATGATGAAAATATCAGTCCTACTTGAATTAAATCAATATTTAAAAAATCAAAACTGAGTTTTATACTTTCAGTGATTGTCAGGGTTATAATTAAACTTATACTATTTTGTAAGTATTCATTCCTTATCTTATAGGTTACGAGAGTCATAAAACCAAAAATTACTAAATCTAAAAATAAAATTGTTAACCAAATATTTACATCACTCATCCAAGTGGTATCATAAGAAATGTTTGTGGATGAGTTTAATAGTATGAATACCAAAAGACTAATAACTAGCATTGGCCAATGTTTTTTGTAATAAGATAATACTAAATAAGAATTACTTTGTTTATTCAAATTAATTATCCCATCCTCTTTATAAATACTATGTATTTATAGTGTGATAAATAAAAACCACACCTAAAAACAAGTGTGGCTTTAATGTATATTATTTACTTATTTTCTTTAACTATTTCATTTACTTTTGAGTAAAGTTCTTCATGAACTTGATCGTAGATTTTTCTAAAATCGATTAACTCATCTATTGTTACATCTAAAACAATAGCAATTTTACTAAGTGTTTCAATATTAGGCTCTCGCGTGCCTAACTCATAAGTTGAGATGGTTTGCTTAGAGAGTCCTAATATTTCACCTAGTTTGACTTGAGAAAGTCCTTTTTTTTCACGAAACTCTTTAAGTTTTAGCATAATGCATGCTCCTTGTCTACAAAATGTATACAAAATCCTTGACTTGGTCTACATAATGTGGTATTTTAAAGTTACAAGCAGATTGGAATCTAGCTTAAACTAAAGAGGTCTAATTATAGATGGTACACTCTGTGGGGCTCGAACCCACGACCCATTGATTAAGAGTCAATTGCTCTGCCAGCTGAGCTAAGAGTGCATTTAACGCATATCTATTGTATAACACTACCTAAAAAAAAGTCAATGAAAAAAAGTTAATTTCCTTAATTTAATCTACTATAGTATAGAAATGTAAGGAGAAAGACATGAAAAACAAAATTTTAATTTTATTTATTGTGATTTGTGGGTTTTTAACAATATCTTCAAATCAAATTTATGCATATGATAACGAGTTAATCGGTATCGAAATTAATTCAAGTATGCAAGAATGGGACTTAGAAAAAGAAGGTGACAGATATTATTTAATTTACTTTAACCATCGTTCTTTAAATTATAAAGAATTTGATTCATCAGTTAAAGTATCTATTGATATGAATACCACATTTGATAAGTTCAGAATGGTAAATAATCAAACAGGTGAAGTCTTATTTGAAGTTAAGGACTTTGATCAATTAGAAATCAATGCTGCAAATATTGATTTACATATACTTAATATCATTGTAGATGGTAAACAATCTAAAGTTGACTTTAATAAGGCACTTGTCATGTATTTTGAGATTAGTAATGAACTCAAAGAAATTGATCAAGAAGTTGTTCTTATTTCAGATGTGAATCATCCGATTGCTGCAAATGACTTTAAAAATTTCTTTGTTGCAGTTGATAAAAATGATGGTGATGTTAGTAGTTCAATGGTAATTGTTGAAGATGAATACACTGGAAATGAACATATCTTAGGTGATTATCAAATGGTAATTAAAGCAAATGATAATGCTGGTAATATTGCATTATTATCATATACTATCAGTGTTCGTGATTTTGAATCACCAAAGGTGGAACCTTTAGAGATTATAAAAATTAGTTATAAAGACAGTATAGATTATGGAGAACTTTTCGATAATATTAAAGCGATTGATAACTATGATCAACAATCAAGTATAAGTTATGATTTGGTTGCGGATACTTATAAATATGGTTATGCAAACAAATTAGGTTTATATGAATTAACCTTTAAAGTTACAGATAGCTCCGGTAATTCAACTTATGTTAAACAACAAATAGAAGTGATTGATGATGTTCGTCCTGTAATTTCAGGAAAAACACTTTATGAAATTGAACAATTTGAAGATTTAAGTATGGATGAAGTATTAGGCAATTTAACATTCACTGACGAAATTGATGGTGATAATGTTGAAGTTGTTATTGAAAATAATCCACTAGATGTGACTAAAGTTGGAAGCTATGATATTGAATTAGCAATATATGATCAAAGTGAAAATATCGCATACTTAGTCATTGTTGTAGATGTTAAAGATACAACTGCACCAAGTTTTTTCATTAATTTAAATCAAATGACAGTATCAGGGTTTGATATTTTAACAGATGATGATATTTTAACTTTTGTTAAGAGTCAAGTTTTACTGGAGTATGATTCTATCAATATCACTATGAATGAATATAAAAACCATGAAAAAGAATCTGGTATTTATCGAGTACAATTATCTTTGAAAGATAAAGGTTTTGAGACTAAGCTACAATTACTCGTTAATGTAGATCGCACACAATTATTAGATGAAGAAGCAGTTGATCAATCATCGACAATAGCTCAAAAGATTGTTGGATTTGGATTTATTGGAATTGCAGTTATTGGAACTTGTACGTTTATCTTTCTAAAACGCAAAAAGTTAATTTAACCACTTCCTTTTTTGAAACATGTATAATGTTTCTTAAAAGGAGATGAAAATATGATAGTTTCTAGTTTCGTCACCAAGTTGAGAGAAAATGATAAAGCACGCCTATCAATAGCCGGTTTCGTTGGATTGGTACACCTATATGGTGTTATTCAAATGTTTTTCAACGAATACTTCCTAGAAGTTTTTGAGCGCTTTAGAATGTTTACGAACATTTCAAATATATTAATTTTTGTCATCTTGGTGTTATATTTAGCGGGATTCAAAGATAAAAACTGGTTTAAATACTTAGCAGTTGCTGGTTTGGTTGCAATTTTGATGACGGGGTTGATTTATCACTTTATCGTAAAAGGTGACGATGTAATGGATTTTAACGGACATGTTGTTCATACATTTAATCCAATACTTTACCCTATATTCTATTTTTTACTGGTTACACCAGGTATTAAATTGAAACACTTTTGGGTATCACTCGTTTTACCAGTTATTTACTTTACAGTGATATTAATTCAAGGGCCATTTACTGGTTGGTATCCGTATGGATTTATGGATCCATCTTTACCGGGTAAATCATTACTTGATGTCTTAGTATTTTGTCTTGTCATATTACTTCCAGTAATAGCGGTCTTTACTTTGGGTTTAATTTATCTAAAAAATCTTTTGGAAAAAGCTGTAAATAAGGAATAAAAAAAGCCTGGTTTTTTAAAGACCAGGCTTATCTTTTAGATAAGAGATAATAAATTCTTTATAGTTAATTTTAAAATCTTTTTCAATAACTTGAGTAAAAAATTGCATTCTAGATTGATTATTATTAGCGATTAATGCACCGTAACATTTATATAAATTTTCTTTGAATTTATCTTGGTCATTTAATCTGAAATATGAAAGTGCCAAGAAGTAGAAGTAATAATCGAGATTATTAAGTGATTTAGAGCGGGTATTCATTTTGATGCCAAGATTACTATAAGTAATAACACTTTTGTAATCTTCTTTAATACCATAATATCTAGCTAATCTAAAGATTAGGACATTAAATGTAACAATCTGATTTCCAGACCAAATTAAATCAGGATTTTCAAGATAATTACCGATCTTTTGTGCAATCAAGTTTTGTTCATCGGTACTTACGAAATCAATTAATTTTGAAAGGACATTAACTTCAAAATATGACATGGCAGTTTGAGATAATATCTTTGGATATTCAATTAGTTTAAGTAAACCCAGTTTATATTGCTCTTGTGATATTTTATTTAAAATATAATCCTCATTTAGTTTTGTAAGTTGATAGGTTTTACGGTTATCTGGTTCAATGATATATTCTGGATCAATCAGGGATTTATAGTGGTTAATTTGATCCATATCACGATTTGATACCGCTTGGAAATAGTTGATAATATTCATAGTCTCTTTTAGAGTATGGTTATCAAACTCTAAAAGCAATTGTTCTTTTCTGACATTTAATCGTTCAGCGAATAAATCAATCAAGTGGTATGGCATTGGTGATTCACCACGAACGTATCGTTGATATTGTCGATTCGAAATGATACCTTCGGTAAATTCTTCTTGTGAAATCCCACGTAAAAAGCGCATTTTTTCGAGGAACAAAGCGAGTTCTCTGGATGTGTCAACTAGCATTTCGAAGCTCCTTTCATCATACGACATATATGTCGTGTGCATTCTTTTGATTATTTTGTAAAATATAGGCATGAGGTGATTGAAGATGAAAAAATTATTTTCTATCGTAGTATTAATCGTAATGGCAGCTTTCCTAGTATCAGGAACTTATCAAACTGCTAAGAGTTTCGCTGAAAAAGGTGAAGCTACTACAGTTGACTTTAAGGATTTTTTAGATCCTGATATGGTTCCGCCTGCTGGACCAGTAAACCCATAATTCGCTGGTTTTATTATACCACCTAATTTTGTAATTTGAAATCGTTTTAAACGGGTTCTTTTTAACCCGCGAAAAGCGATCACTATCAAGTTAAGTATCAAATAATTTAATCTCGTCTTGAAGCTCTCCCCTTCAAGACATACCTCATGTATTGTGTATTCTCCCTAATCCAATACTTTTGAGGTTACTTTAGAAAAATAGAGTTTTATGGTTGTTATCTAAATTTGTAAAAATTAGCGCATTTTACATCTTTAGTAGTAGATAAAACTCTATTTTCTTTTATATAATGTTATAATGTTTTGGGTAAGAAGGTATTCATATGTCATATTTATATACATTAGCATTTATTAAAAGAGGAAAAGAGATCTTAATGATGAATCGCGTTAAAGATCCTTGGATGGGTATGTGGAATGGTGTAGGCGGTAAACGTTCTGCAGATGAAAATCCACTTGACTGTATTGTAAGAGAAGTCATCGAAGAAACTGGAATTATTGTTACAAAGTCTATGGTAAAAGATAAAGGTATAGTCACTTGGAATGATGATTTCAAAGCTTTCTCAAACGGATTACACTTATTTTTTGTTGAATTACCAGATGATTTTAATTTCGATACGCCTAAACCTACTGATGAAGGTATACTTGATTGGAAACAACCAGAGTGGTTACTTGATAAAAGAAACTTAGGTGTATCTTATAATATTCCTTACTTCCTAAATAATGTATTATATGATGATCAAAAATACCACTACCATTGCATATTCAAAGGCAATGATTTAATAAAAGTAGAGGTTGAAAAAATTTAATGGACACAATTATACTAGTGATATTTACAATAATACTTATATTTATTGGATATTTCTCATATTCAATCGTGAATAAAAGTATTGAAAAGGATTCAAAACAGAAACAATTTATTAATGAAACTTTAGAGAAATATGGCAAATTGAGAGATGAAGGTCAATTTACTAAATATGAATATAAAGGACAATCTTATTACCTTATGATCTTAAAGGTAAAAGATGGTGTTAAATTTAAATTTAATTCAAAAACAATTTGGGAAAAAAGATTTGGTAGTAAGACACAATTTACTGATCAAACAGTTTTCTCAAAGTTACCAGGCAAAAAATTAGTTATAATCTATCCAAGTACTGGTCCATATATGTATCAATACGATGAAAATGAAATTAGATTTACTAAACCTTCTGAAAAGGTTTGGGATATGACAATTATTGGTGCTCATGAACTGGATGAGGTATTAAAAGAAGGTTTAAAATGAGTTTATTAGAAGTTAGCAATTTGACATTTTCATATGCAGGGGAAAATCTCTATCAAGACGCAGTGATGCGTCTTTTTGAAGGTGAACATGCAGTTTTAGTTGGACCAAATGGTGCTGGTAAATCTACATTATTAAAACTATTGAATAAAAGCTTATCACCAGACAAAGGAACGATTGAATGGGTTAACTATAAAAAAGTAGGCTACTTAGATCAATATGCAGAAATCGATCCGAACAAAGATGTTAAATCATATCTATACGATGTCTTTTTACCTCTATTTGAGAAGGAGAATAGGATACAAGAATTATATGAATCTATCTCATCTGCACCAGAGTCAGAATACGATAGAATATTGAAACGCGCGCACGCGTTAGAAGAAGAGTTAGAGAAAGATAATTTTTATGCGATTTCTTCAACCATTTCGAACGTGATGAATGGTCTTGGTTTAGACACCTCACTATTGGATTCAAAAATCAATACTTTGTCAGGTGGTATGCGTGCAAAATTAATCTTAGGAAAACTCTTATTAAAAGAAGTTGACATATTATTACTTGATGAACCAACAAACTTTTTAGATATTAAACATATCGATTGGTTAATTAACTTTTTAAATAAAACTCCTAAGACTTTTATAGTCGTATCACATGATGAATATTTTTTAAGAAGTATTGCTAAAACTGTATTTGCGGTTGAAGGTGCTCAAATCACAAGATATAAAGGCAATTTTGACTTTTACTTACAAGAAAGAACACTTCGATTTGAACAGCAAGCTAAGGCCTTTGAAAATCAACAAAAATTCATTGCTAAAACTGAAGACTTTATTAAAAAGAATATCGTAAGAGCTTCAACTACGAATATGGCGAAATCTCGCCGTAAGATGTTAGAGAAGATTGAAAGAATTTCTAAACCTAAAACAGATAAGAAAATTCATATCAACTTTAAAATGGCTGCACCAACAGGTCGTGATGTCTTAAAAGTTAAGGATCTTGGAATAGGTTATCAACATGTTTTGGTTGAACCTTTAGATTTTAAAATTGTTAAAGGTGATAAAGTAGCAATCACTGGTAAAAATGGTATTGGTAAATCAACATTCATTAAAACGATTGTTGGTCAACTTCAACCACTTGAAGGTGAATTCACTTGGATTGATACAGCCAAGATACTTTATTATGAACAAGAAATCAGATTAGAAGATGAAAAAACTCCTTTTGAACTTGTACATAATGAAAACCCAGAGTTTGATCGAAAACAAACGATGAGTGTTCTAGCAAGTTTTGGAATTGACTTTGAAATGGCCAATCGTCCACTTAAAACTTTATCTGGTGGAGAAAAAACTAAGGTTAAGTTTGCATTAACAAGAGATGAAAAATCTAATGTCTTAATTTTAGATGAACCAACTAACCATTTAGATAAAGCAGCAAAAGAAGCACTCAAAGATGCACTAATCGCATACCAAGGTACACTCATTTTAGTCTCTCATGAGAAGAGTTTTTATGAGGAAGTATGTGATTATGAAATTCATTTATCAAATACATAGTTTTTTAGGTTGAAAATAAATACTTTATTTGTTATACTTAATATGCAAGTTTGGAGGGAAGATTCATGCGCGAATTAGTAAAATTAGTTTGTACTGAATGTGGTAACGAAAACTATTACACAACAAAAAATAAAAAGACAACACCTGATCGTTTAGAAATGAAAAAGTATTGTCCACATTCAAGAACATATACACTTCATAAAGAAAAGAAATAAACTATCATAGCATAGTTTTTTTTCTATTTATATGCTATATCAATTTAAAGGTAACGATGAACTTTCCCATTCATTTTTAATTTGTCGATTTGGTCATTGCCTCTTAATAGACCCATCACATAGTCTAGATTCAATTTTAGAAAAATTGGGTGACCAAATGTTAGATGGTATCTTAGTAACGCATGCACATAATGATCATGTGCATTTATTGAATAGTTTTGATTGTCCAATATATATTCATCAAGATGATGCAGCTCTTTTATTTGATGATAAAAATAATGGTTATCATGAAGGTAAAAGATTATATAAAAGAAAAGATATGAAACTAAATTTAATTAAAGATGGTGATCAAATCATGCTATCTGATAAACTAGTTAAAGTCATTTCAACTCCTGGACATACAAAGGGTTCTGTTTCATTTCTATTTGACCAATATTTATTTACAGGTGATACATTGTTTAAAAATGATGTTGGTCGTCATGATTTATACAGTGGAAATATTTATGATTTAAAAAGAAGTATATTAAAACTCATCGATGAATTACCTGCGGATATAAAAGTTTATCCAGGGCATGATGATGCAACAACACTTCGAAATGAACGAAAAAACAATCCATTTTATATAAAATGGAAAAAACAAGGTAAAATATAAGTTGAGGTAATTCATATGATTTTACTATTTGATGTAGGTAATACAAATTTATATATTGGAATTTCTGATGGTTCAACAATTCTATCAACATTTAGAATGGTGACTGATGTTAATCAAACACCAGATGAATATTATATTCGTATTAAACCATTCATTGAAAATATCAAAGTTACTGGTATTGCGATTGGATCAGTTGTACCACAAGTTACGATCTCACTCGTTAAAATTGCTGAGAAGTATTTTAACTTGCAACCTGTAATTATCCAACCTGGAACAAAAACCGGTGTTTTAATTAAAACGGATAATCCAAGAGAAGTTGGGGCAGATTTAATTGCAGATGCTGCAGGGATTGAAACAAATGATCCAACATTAATTATTGATTTAGGTACTGCAAATAAATTTATCTATGTAAAGAATAAAACGATGCATGGTGTTGTTATTGCACCGGGTATTGGTATTCAAATTAAGTCTTTAGATGGGAATACTGCACTTTTACATGAGGTTGAAATAAAAGCACCAAATAAAGTTTTAGGTACAAATACAATTTCTTGTATTCAATCAGGTGTCATTTATGGAACAGCGACGATGATTGAAGGTATGGTTGAACGCATTCGAGAAGAAGTTAAAGAACCATTTAGAATTATTTTAACTGGTGGTCTTTCTAGACTTTTAAAAGAGCATATTAGACTCGATTTAGAACGTGATTCTAGATTAGTTTTAAAAGGATTACTAAATATTTATCTCAAAAATAAATAACCATTATTGGTTATTTTTTAAAAAATTCTTCCGTGAGGTGATTAAATGAGCTATCAAGATATCTACCAATTATGGTTAAATGAGCCAACATTAACTGAATCCGAAAAAGAAACCTTAAAATCAATGGATTCAAAAGAGATTGAAGAATCGTTCTATCAAGAGATTTCTTTTGGTACAGGCGGTATCAGAGGTTTACTTGGTTTAGGACCTAATCGAATTAATAAATATACTATTCGTAAAGCAACATTAGGTCTTGCAAAATATTTAATCCAAGAAAAAAAGATGAATGGAGTTGCGATTGCATACGATAATCGCTTTGGTTCAAAAGAATATGCAAAAGAAGTAGCAATGGTTCTTGCAGCATGTGGTATTAAATCGTTTCTTTTTGATGCCTTACGTCCAACGCCAATGTTATCATTTGCAGTTAGATACTTTAAAGCATCTGCTGGTATTATGCTCACAGCATCGCATAATCCAAAAGAGTACAATGGTTATAAAGTATATAACGAAACTGGTGCTCAGTTAAATCCAGATGAAGCAGATCAAGTGATGAAGAAAATTGCTACTGTTTTCTCACCATTTGGAATTGAAAGTCTGGATAGTGAATTGATTCACTATGTCGATAGTTCATTTGATGCAATTTATTTAAAAGAAGTTAAAAAAATCAAAGTTAAAGATATTGAAAAACAAATCAAAATTGTGTATTCACCATTACATGGTACTGGTGCTTCACTTGTTCCAGTATTATTAAGAGAAGAATCATATGAAGTTTATCCAGTCATGGAACAAATGACACCAGACCCGGCATTTTCTCATACAAAATCTTCAAATCCTGAAGAAAAAGCAGCATATGAACTTTCACTTCAATATGCAGAAAAATTAAACGCAGATGTCGTTTTTGTAACTGACCCTGATGCGGATAGACTTGGTGTTGCGGTTAAACATGATGGTAACTACCATTTATTAAATGGTAACCAAACAGCTTCACTTGTTTTATATTACTTATTAAGTGAAAGAAAATCTGAACTTGGTTTTGTGTATACAACTGTTGTTACAACAGATTTGATTAAACAAATCGCATACAGCTTCAACCAAAAAGTAGGTGAAACCTTAACTGGATTCAAGTTCATTGGTGAACAAGCTGAAAAAATTTCTGGTAAAGCTAAATACTTATTTGGTTGTGAAGAATCATATGGTAGTTTGATCAAAGATTTTGTACGTGATAAAGATGCTGTACAAGCTGTTTACATGTTAGCAGAAATTACAAATTTCTTAAAATCTAAAGGTCAAACTTTAATTGATTATTTAGAATCAATTTATCAAAAATATGGATACTATGTTGAGTACACACAAAATATCTCATTAAAAGGTATTGAAGGTGCGAAACGTATCCAAGCAATTCTTTCTTACTTCAGACAAAATGGTTTAAATATCCCTTCATTTAAAGTTGAAAATGCAATTGATTACATAAATGGGTATGTTAATCCTCATGATGTCATACTTCCACCATCAGATGTGTTAAAATATCAACATAAAGATGGATATATCATCTTTAGACCATCTGGTACAGAACCAAAACTTAAAATCTACTTCTCGATTCGAAGTGAATCAAAAGAAAAAGCAGAATTAATGGTTAAACAATTGGTATCTGAAGTAAACCAAGTGATTGAAAAAATCTAAGGAGAAAACATATGTTATTACAAAGAAGAACAAACTATTTTAATAAAGTAGAAGCACAAAGTATTTCTCTATTCTATTCTGGTCGTGCACCACATTTATCTGCTGATGCTTATTACACATTTACTGTCAATAAAAACTTTTGGTACTTATCAGGAATTGATCAAGAAAACGCGGTTTTAGTGATGGTTAAATCACAAAAAACAACAGACACTTATCTTTTTATTAAAGCAATCGACCCAGTTGAAGCATTATGGGTAGGCGAATCATTAAGTTTTGAAAAAGCAGCTCAAATGGCTGAACTTCCAGTTGAAAATGTTAAAGACATTCAAACTTTAAATACATTTTTATCAGGATTACTTTCAGCTACACGTCGTGCAATTTTTGGTACATTAACGACTGTTTATTTTGATATGGAACGTATGAGTATGGACGATGAACCATTAATGGGTGAACGTCAAGCAAAATTATTTATGGAAAAATATCCATTCATGAAATTACTTAACTCACATGGTTTCTTAACAGATTTACGTGGTTCAAAAGACAAATATGAATTAGAAGCAATTAAAGGTGCAATTGCTGTATCAGTAAAAGCACATAGTCATTTATTAGATTCACTTAAAAAAGTTGAAACTGAATATGAACTTGAAGCAGAATTTAACTACATTCTAAATAGAAATCACAGTAAACCAGCATTTGGTTCAATTGTAGCTGGTGGTAAGAATGCAACGATTCTTCACTATGAACACAACAACATGCCACTTCAAAAAGGTGACCTTGTCTTACTTGATTTAGGTGCAAGAAAAGATTACTATGCATCAGATATTACAAGAACATATCCAATCAATGGTAAATTTACAAAACGTCAAAGAGAAATCTATCAAGCTGTTTTAAATGTTAATAAAGCAATTATTTCATGGGCCAAAGCGGGAATCACACAAATGGAATACAACCAAAAAGGGAAAGAATTACTCGCACTTGAAGCTAAAAAAATTGGTTTAATTAAAGATGACAGTGAATTAGGTAAATATTATTACCACAGCTTAGGACATGCACTTGGTCTAGATGTTCATGATGTCACAGATCCTCAAGTCGCATTTAAAGTTGGTCAAGTCATTACGGTTGAACCAGGACTTTATGTTGCAGAAGAAGGTATTGGTGTCAGAATAGAAGACAATATCGTTTTAACTGAAACAGGAGCAATCAATTTATCAGCTGAAATCATTAAAGAAGTTGATGAAATTGAAAAATACATGGCTAAATAATATACAAATTAAATTCCAATTAAGAACTTAACGAAAGTTAGGTTCTTTTTTATTTGTATAAAAAGTAAAATGATTACTTTCAATCTACTATAGATTGGAGGTTAAAATGAGAAAAATATTATTTATAAATTTATTTATCTTGATGTTAGTTTGTATAAATCCAAAATCATATGCATATTCAACTTTTGAATATACAGAAAAAGTGAACTATGGAAAATATTTGTCAGAGTTTACAGATGCTGACTATGATCGATATTACGACAAAATAGCTGATAGAAGGTTTTATGGTTGGAACTATTATATTGTCAATGACGAATTAAAAATTAAGTTCATAGGTGAAACAATGTATCGTTACTACAATAATGGTAAATCACCAATCACATATAACTATAAATCAGCGAAGAAGACAATAGATGAGTACACATTAAAATCAACAGGTGGTATTAAAGTCCAAACTCAAAAAACAACAAAAATATTTGGTGATGGACTGCAAGCTTCACTCAACTATGAGTTTAAAACCGATCATAGTGTTGAAACGAATGAAACAGTTGAGGTTAAAGTATCTGTTGAACCAGGTACACAACTTAAGGTTTATATGTATGGTGAAGGATTTATTATGAATGGGGTTGCTAAAAGCTATCTATTCTATCATGAGGTTAAACGTGGTGGATTTGAAGTCTTTACTTTAACAACTTATTATCTTAATGTGGAGGTTACACCAATTTGAAAAAAGCAATCATAGGATTTATTAGCGTTACAATTATATTTGGAATATTTATGTATTTTATCAATACATATAAAAAGCAAGAAGATACTTATGTCTATGTAATTACAGAATCACATTTTGTTTTAACAGATTTAACAAGTAAGATGGCATTTACTTACTTTACAAATAATAAAAATTTCAGTTTCATTGATGAAAATACATATGGCATTATGATCAATGAGGATGATACAATTCGTTTTCCAATTGATAGTTTTGAAGTTGAAGATACCCATGATGAGTATTTAAATGGTGAATTGCTCTATGGATTTAAAATTTGGTTCCAATTACCAGAGATTACAACAAGTTATTACTTTAAAGAGTTTTATCTTAAATTCATAAGTATAGATAAAAAGGTACAAATTTATTTAGGGGATCTTTATGTCGAATATGAAGAAACTTCTAATCAATTTTTTAAATGGAATAAACTAAATGCAACAAAAAAAGATACACCACAAATTTCACAAATCTTAGTTGGTGTACCTTATGAACAAGCAATCGAAGAAATTTATATTGGACCACATAGTGTTGATTATTTTTATGCAGATAAACAATTAGTCATTAAAGTACCAGATGATGTTTTTGTCTTCCTAAATACATATGTTAAACTTGTTACAGAAGAAGGTATCACATATTTACCACAAATGCCTTACATTATTAATTATGAATTATTGAGTAAGGGCTTATACCATAAATATATGTACTAAAATATGATAGAATATCATATAGAGGTTTTTAATATGATATTTATCTTTAAAAAGATGGGGAAATACTTATATCAAGTTATTTTCTCATTATTTGTTAAATCACTTGGTACAGTAGCAGATTTAGTGCTACCGTTTTTACTTGCATATATGATTGATGAGGTGTTATTAGTCGTCACACCAGATGATCATTTAATGCTTTATTATGTCGGTATTTTAATGCTGATTGTTGCTCTTGCGGGGTGGATATTTAACATCGTAGCAAATAGAAGTGCTGAAAAAGTAGCAAGTCAGACAGTTGCTGATATTCGAAGTGAATTATTTTATAAAATTGAGCATTTAAATGCAAGTCAAGTCGATCAAATTACGACTACTTCTTTAATCTCAAGAATTACCACCGATACCTATAACATGTATTCTATGATTGGTAGTTTACAGCGTCTAGGTATCCGTGCACCACTTTTATTAATTGGTGGCATTATCATGGCTTTCTTTATGGATGTTCAACTTACTTTAGTTATGGTTGCACTCCTACCTTTTATTGTTGTCATTGTTTGGTTTTATACAAGAAAAGGGCAACCACTTTATGCGGATATTCAGGTTCAAGTCGATCATTTAATTCGTACACTGAGAGAAAATATTACTGGTGTTAGAGTGATTCGTGCACTCTCAATGACTGAACATGAAAATAACAGGTTCAGTGAAGAAAATGCTGCGACAGTTAAAAAGGAAGTTAAAGCTGTCATCACCATGAATAAAATTCGTCCATTAATTGATATTTTAATGAATGTTGGATTAGTTGCAGTTTTAGTGTTTGGTGCATTTAGAATTTCAAATGGTGAAACTAAAGTTGGTGAAATTCTAGCTTTAATTACGTACTTTACATTAATTCTGAATGCAATGACATCAATCACACGAATTTTTATTCAGATTTCACGTGCAAGTGCTTCAAGTGCTAGAATTCAAGAAGTACTTAATATGCAAGACGATATGCAAGATGGAAATCAAGAAATTGTACCAAATAATGATGTTCATATTGATTTTGATCATGTATATTTTTCATATCATAGTGGTAGTGATAACCATTTAGAGGATATTGATTTTAAAATCAAACAAGGACAAACTTTGGGTATTATTGGATCAACTGGTTCAGGTAAAACGACCATTATTAATTTACTCATGCGTTTTTATGATGTTACAGATGGTGAAATTAAACTATACGGTGAAAACATTAAAAACTTAAAACGTGATGAATTAAGACGACACATTGGTTTGGTCCTTCAAAATGATTTGGTATTTTCAGATACAATTGCAGAAAATATTGCTTTCTCTCGTCGTGAGGTTGATGAAGATAGCATTGAATTTGCAAAAGATATCGCACAAGCAAAATTTATTGACACAATGCCTGATCGACTTCATTATAAAGTTGCTCAAAGAGGTACCAATATTTCAGGTGGTCAACGTCAAAGAGTGTTAATTGCAAGAGCTGTTGCTGGAAAACCAAAACTACTTATTTTAGATGATGCATCCAGTGCACTTGACTATAGAACGGATAGAAATTTAAGAAGTGCTATTAAAAAGCACTTAAAAGATACAACTAAAATTATTGTTGCACAAAGAATTGCCTCGATTAAAGATGCAGATTTAATTCTTTTAGTAGAAGATGGAAAGATTGTTGCAAAAGGTAAACATGATACCTTGAAGAAAGAAAATCTCCATTATCAAACACTTGTGCGTCACCAGTTAGGAGATGATGCACTATGAACCAACCAAAACCTATGCATCAAAGAAATGATGGTTCTCAAGTTGCTAAAAATAAAAAAGCAACCTTAAAACGTCTTTGGTATTATCTATCTTTCTATAAATATCGATTAGTCATCGGTATGGTCTTAACGATTGTTGCCAACGCACTATCACTCATTGGACCTTATCTGACAGGTTTAATGATTAATGAAATGGTCATCAGTGATGAACATCCTTCCATTGATTTTAATCAAATCTTTTTACTTGCAGGATTAATGATTTCATTTTATTTAGTTTCTGCAATCATGAATTATTTCCTATCGATTGCACTTGTGAAGATGGCGCAAAGTGTAGTCTTTAAATTAAGAACAGACCTTTTTAATAAAATGACTAAAGTATCAGTCAAGTATTTTGATACAAATCAAACTGGTGATATCATCTCTCGTATGAGTTATGATATTGATACAATCTCAACATCTTTATCAGCTGATGTCTTAAATTTAATCACATCCGCTATTACACTTGTTGTATCGTTTGTTATGATGATAATTGTTTCGCCACTTTTACTTTTAATCTACTTTATAACAATTCCACTTTCATTCTTTATTACAACCAGTCTATCAAAAATCATTAAGAAAAAACTACGTGCTAGAAATACACAACTTGGACTTATGAATGGATATGCTGAAGAAATGATTTCAGCTCAGAAGACAATTCAATCGTATGTTCAAGAAGAAAACATTTATCAAAAATTTGAAGCACATAATAGAGATGCTGAGAAGAAGAGTTATGATTCAGGTTATTATTCAACGATGGTTGGTCCTTCAGTTAACTTTATTAATAATTTTGGGACAGCACTTGTTGCAACGGCCGGTGCGATACTGGTTGTCCTTGGAAAAATCTTAGTTGGTGATTTATCAAGTTTTATGTTATATTCAAAACGTTTTTCAGGTCCAATTAACCAAATGTCAAACTTGGTTGCAGATATTCAATCAGCACTTGCTGCTGCTGAAAGAATATTTTATGTCCTTGATCAAGATGATGAAAAAGCAGATATTCTTGATGCTAAAACTGAAGGTATTAATGAAGGTTTAATTGAGTTTAAAGATGTAAATTTTGGATATAATCCAAATGAACTCATTTTAAAGAATGTAAATTTCACTGCTAAACCAGGACAAACGGTTGCAATCGTTGGTGAAACTGGTGCGGGTAAAACGACACTTGTCAACTTACTCATGCGATATTATGAAATTAACAGTGGGTTAATTACATTAGATGATGTTCCGATTGATCAATATCAAAGAGCATACTATAGAAAAGCATATTCTATGGTCTTACAAGATACATGGATATTTAAAGGTACCGTCTATGAAAATATTAAATATGGTAATGGTGATGTTTCACTTGATGAAGTGATTGAAGCTGCTAAAAAAGCAAGAATTCATCACTATATTTCTCATTTACCTGAAGGTTATAACACAGTGCTTTCAGATGATGGTATCAATATTTCAAAAGGACAAAAACAATTGATTGTTATTGCAAGGGCAATCCTTTCTAAATCACAAATCTTAATTTTGGATGAAGCAACTTCAAATGTAGATACATACACTGAAATCAATATCCAAAGTGCTATGCAAGAATTGATGAAAGGAAAGACAAGTTTTGTTATTGCACATAGATTATCAACCATTCGTCATGCAGATTTAATTCTTTTAATGCATCAAGGTAATATTGTTGAACAAGGTACACACGAAGAACTGATGGCTAAAGAAGGTATGTATTATCAACTCTTTATGTCACAATTCTCTTAATAATTGTGTGAGTGATTTCAAATTTCATTATATTTATATAAATGTAACATAGTAGTTGACAAAGATAGGTAACTCCTATATAATAACTACGGTAATTGTGAAAAGAAGAGATACCTACTCTCACCTGATGGTACATCCTTGGGTAAACAGCACAGCATAAAATTCATTTTCTTTTGATATTAGTGCTAAGTGGGTATATTCAATACCCACTTTTTCTTTCTTTTACCAAAATAAAATTGAAAGGAGTGGTTACATATAAAACCACAAACTAAGGGACCAACTAGACCCGCTAATACTGATCTAGTAAACGAATTAATTCCAAATGGCCAATTCTTGGTCATTGATGAGAATGGTACTAAATTAGGTACATTTGATCGTAATCAAGCATTAGCAATTGCTAATGATAGAGGCGTTGATATCTTTGTCGTTTCTGCCGATGCAAAACCAATGGTAGCTAAACTGTTAGATTATTCGAAATATCGCTTTGATCAACAAAAGAAGCTTAAAGAAATGCGCAAGAATCAACATATCGTTAAGATTAAAGAAATCAAATTATCACCAACAATTGATAAACATGACTTTGATACTAAATTAAAGGCAGCTCAAAAGTTTATTAATGGTGGTGACAAGGTTAAGGTAACACTACGTTTTAGAGGACGTATGATTACACACTCAGACCTTGGCATGCAACAAGTTGTCAAGTTTATGAATGCTCTAGAAGGTGGCGTTGTCGAAGCACAACCAAAATTAGAAGGCAACACATTAATTGGTGTTGTCGCTCCAGCGAAAAACTAAGAAAGAGGTAAACAACATGCCAAAACAAAAAACACACAGTGGTTTAAAGAAACGCATCAAAGTTACTGGTACTGGTAAATTAATGCGTCATAAAGCATATTCAAACCACTTAGCAGCATCAAAAACAACAAAACAAAATAGACAAATAGCGGGTGAAACGTCAGTTCATGCATCAGATGCAAAAAGAATTAAACGTTTAATCGCTAACATGAAGTAAGGAGGGTACAGAACATGGCAAGAGTTAAAGGCGGCCCACAAACCCGTAGAAGAAGAAAAAAGATTTTAAAATTAGCTAAAGGTTATTTTGGTTCAAAACATACTTTATACAGAACAGCTCACGAACAAGTAATGCACTCATTACAATTCGCATTCCGCGATCGTCGTGCAACTAAGAGAAACTTTAGAAGACTTTGGATTGCTCGTATTAATGCAGCAGCTGCACAAAACGGATTCAAATATTCTAAGTTAATCCACGGTTTAAGCTTAGCAAACGTAGCATTAAATAGAAAAGTATTAGCTGATATCGCAATTACAGAACCAGCAGTATTCACATCATATGTTGAATTAGCTAAAGATGCAATTGCTAACCCAAGCAAATATGCTCAAAAAACTGCAGTTAAAGCTGAAGCTCCAAAAGCAGCTAAAGTAGAAGCTCCTAAAGCAGTTAAGGCAGAAGCTCCAAAAGCTGAAGTTAAAGCAGCAATCAACTATGCAGACTTAAAAGTTGCTGAATTAAGAGAAATCGCTAAAGAAAAAGGCGTTGAAGGATTCTCATCTTTAAAGAAAGCTGAATTAGTTGAAGCTTTAGAAAAATTAAACTAATTAGTTAAATACTATAGACATAAAAGTGGTGATTAAACCACTTTTTTTGTGCTATAATTATTATAATTAGAAGTCTTAAAAAGTAGGGTTTAAGAAATGAAAAGAAGGTTACTAATAAGTACAATTCTTACGAGTGTACTTTTAATTTCATTCAGCATCGTTATTCCGCTGATGGATCCAAATCACTCCATTATTTATGGTGTCTTTTCAGTGATCGTCATCGTACTTGCTATGATTTATTTGTTTTCAGGACTTCCTAAATTTTTAGTAACCTCAATATATTCTGCAGTGATTTGTGCATTACTCTTTTTACTGCCTGATTATCAAGTCGCGATTATCGCTATCGGAACATTAACAATTGTTTTAAATCCACTTGCAAATTTTGAAGAATTTTTAGATAAGAAATTCAATGATGAAGATACTTTACCGCTTCGTATATCATTCCGTGGTAATTACTGGCCATTTTATAGTTATCGTCAAGAAATGAAAAACTATGTTCGATTACCACAGACGAGAAAATTATATACAAAAGTTTGGTATCTAAGAATCAGACAAATTACTACACTAGTTTTACTGGCTTGTGGTATCTTTTTATTTATTAATGAATTAAAGAATATCTATATTGATTTAACACTCTATAATCCTATCCAAATCTTTACTTTCTATGGTGTAATCACTTTATTTTTACTTACCTTTGTATTATACAAAAATGGCTTTACTGCGATGTTTAGAGCGTCGATTATGTTCATTTTTGTTCCAATGATTTTCTTTTTATGGATTGTACAAGGTATACCACTTTCGCTCCAAATTACATTCACAATTTTAATTGTTTTACTCGCAACAGTTGATATTGTATATGAGAAAATTGCAAGTCTAAATCGAGTTGCCTATAGAGCGTATAAATATTATGATGCTGCAGATAATAGATTCGTTTACGCAAATGAATTTTATGAACCATTTGTATATAATGAAACATACAATCTAGTCGGTATGTATAAGTTTAAATCAACAGTAGAGCAATTTGAAAAGAATCTTCATGATATTTTAGTCTATGCAAATAGAAAACATTTTATGATTACAGCTTATACTTTTGATGGATCCAACATCATGGTTTATACAGAGTTTTATCATAAACATGCAAAACGCACAGAAAAGTTTAGTGTGTTTTTAGAATCCATCTTCCATACAAAAGTTTATAGTCAAATTATCTTTGATAAGCATAAACAAATTTATGAAACACAATTTTTCCATAAGACAGAATATATAGTTGCAAGAGCACTGTCTTTAGCAGAACTCTTAAATGAGCTTGAAATGGAAAATAAAGAGATTATTATTTCAGTCATTTTCTCATTTAGAAATTTAGAAGATATTGAAGCAATCTCGAAATTATATTATATATCTAGAATGGAAGATCTAGATGATGAAGATTATTATGCGGCAAGAGTGTCCGTTAAAACAACTAATTCAAAGTTTGCTATAGAGCAAAAGGTTAGAGATATCTTATTAAATGCGATGATCTATCGCGCAACTTATGTTAGAATACTTGTCTATTATGAAGGGGGCAATAAATATGATTAAAAAAGCAGTTATTCCTGCAGCTGGTTGGGGAACTAGATTTTTACCAATTACTAAAGCAGTACCTAAAGAAATGTTACCGATTATTGATAAACCTGCGTTATCTTACATTGTAGAAGAAGCAGTGAATTCTGGTATAGAAGAAATTTTAATAATTATTTCAACAAATAAAGGTGCGATCTCATCTTATTTTGAAAGAAATTCTGATTTAGAAGCATTTCTTGCTGAAAAAAATAAATTAAACGACATTGAACTGATTAAACATACATCATATGGAGCTAAGATTTTTTATACCATTCAGGAAGAACAATTAGGTCTTGGACACGCTGTTTTACAAGCTGAAAAGTTTGTAGGTAATGAGCCTTTTGCAGTTTTACTTGGTGATGATGTGTATGTTTCTAAAACTGAACCAGCATTAAAACAATTAATCAATGCATATAATGAAAAGAAATCTACAATTTTAGGTACTTTGGAAGTACCAGATAGTGATACTAAATTATATGGTATATGTATTCCAAAAGATAATACTTCAAAACCAATTGTTGAACTAAAAGGTGTTGTTGAGAAACCTCAAGGTAAGGCACCATCAAATTCAGCAATCTCTGGTCGTTATGTCTTAACACCACGAATTTTTGAACTTTTAAAGAATCAAACAAGAGGTGCTGGTGGTGAGATTCAACTCACAGATTCAATCTTAAGATTAATGGATTCAGAAAAAGTATATTCAATGGATATGCAAGGTAAACGTTATGATATTGGTTCTAAAATTGGTTACATTGAAGCTATCATTGATTTTGCATTAGAACGTGAAGATTTAAGCCAGGATTTAACCAATTTATTAATAAATAAATTGAAGGACTAAGACATTTAGATTGACAAAAAAAGTAATTAGATGTAAATTAAAGGTACCTAGGAAGCACCCGTGGAACCCAAATAGATCCGTTAGGGAATTTGAACCATACTGGAGTTGAACGCCATTTAATTGGAATCCCAAAGTATGAGACAAGGAAGTTCCCACTTAAACATAACAGATTCTCACCGCTTCTTAGGCTTTTTTATTGGAAAAAGGTTATAATTTAAGCGAGGTGTTATATTTATGAAAGAAAAACAAGTTATCGCTCCAAAAGCAATTTTATTATTTGTTGCTGCTTTTTTATTGCTTGGTGTTGGCGTATTATTCGCAACACCAATTACAGAAGATTTATTTGGTTTAAATTTTGATCAATTAATAATTGGATTTTTATTATTAATTGGTGGTTCAATCTTTTTACTTAAAGATTTTAAATCGATGAAAAAAGATTTAAAGTATTTAACAATCATTGAATTAGTATTTGTTGTAATTATCTCACTTTATGGATTTATACTTCCTGAATTTGTAGACGATCTTAAAGCACTTAACTTATCTGTTAATGTGTATCTAGGATTCCTTGTTATTTTCCATGGCATTTCTACTCTAGTTGTTGAAAGATTCAATGAAACTAAAATGCCTCTTTGGAAATTAGTTGCATTTGGTCTATTGGTTGCAGCTGGTGGATTGATTTTAGATTCAAGAACTCTACAAGTTGGTATCATCATTAAAGTGTTTGTTGTAGGTTTATGTTTATTACTTGCAACAATCGTTTTACTCAAAGCACTAAAACTACCTAAAGTTACTAAACAAGTTAAAGATAAAGCAGAAGAAAGTGAAGAATCAAAAAATGCATAAATTGTATCAAGACTTAAAAACATTAACTGAATTAAATGGTATTGTGTCAAATGAAAAAGAAGTTTCATCATTCCTTCAACAAACTATTCAACTTGAGGCTAAAAAAGATTATCTTGGTTCTTTAGTTTATAGTTATGGTAAAGGAATGAAGGTAATGTTATCAGCACATATTGATGAAGTTGGTATGATGGTAACGCAAATTACACCAGAGGGTTTCTTAAAGTTTCAAACTATTGGTAAACTTTCAGGTTTTAACCTCGTCAATCAAAAATTCTTAGTTACCACTAAAACAAACAAATTATTAGGTGTTTTAAATGCAAATCCAAATCATTTTAATGATAAGGATTTAAATCAAAAGAATTTATATTTAGACTTAGGATTTAAATCACTTAAGGATGCACAAGCGGCAGGTATTTCGGTTGGTGATATGATTACACCATTTGAACCACTCCAACCATTAGGTGAATCAAAAGTCTTTGGTAAGGCACTTGATAATCGTCTAGGTGTATTAGCATTAAAAGAAATTTTAAATAAAAAGTTAGATTTAAAAGTGAACTTGAATGTTGCATTTACTGTTCAAGGTGAAGTTGGCATTAAAGGTGCTAAAACAACTGCATACATGGTTGAACCTGATCTTGCGATTTCTCTAGAAGCAATCCCTGCTAATGATACACCAGGTGGCGATAAAACAGGTAATCAACTCGGAATGGGTCCACAAATTGTATTTTATGATTCAGGTTTAATTGCTCATCATGGTCTAAGAAACTATGTTATTGATATTGCAAAGAAACATCAAATTCCATATCAAGAAACATCTATTCAACATGAAGCATCTGATGCTGCGCAAATGTCACTATCTAAAAGTGGTGCAGCAAGTTTAGTGATTGGAATACCTGTACGTTATACACATTCACATACATCTGTTGCAGATCTTAATGACTTAGAAAATACGATGCTTTTACTTGAAAAAGTGCTAGAATCTTTAGATGATCAAAAAGTAACTGAAATTATATATTGATATAAGGACTATGATTAGTCCTTTTTTTTACAGATGATTTGTCAATTCAAGTGCCACACTTTATAAAAAATTAAAAATCATTCATCACTTCTAATGGTGTTTTAAAGCCTAAACATTTTCGTTGCTGCCTTTTTGCCAAGCACAGTACGGATCTGCGAAGTATACATCACATCCTAATTGATTCTCTATTTCCTTATAACCAGAAAATTCTTTGCCTCTGTCGCACGTTATCGTTTTAACGTAATCTTTTGGATACTGCGATAATATTTCGATAATAGCTCTTGTAACGTTCTCTTGTGTGCGATCAGGAAGTAACTTAGCTATATAAATACGCGATTTTCGTTCAATTAATGTAACGAAACAGTATTTACTCTTTCGTGTATGACCAACTCTTCCTGATTCTACTGTATCGGCTTCCCGGTGCCCTATCACTTTTCGTTTGTGGACATCTTTGGGTCTCTTTTTGATGGTTTTGCCAATATTAAATCTACCCCTAGTCTCTTGGGGACGCTTGAACTTACCCTTTCTTCGTAGCTTTGTCATATCGCCCTTTAAAATCATGCACTCATGAATCCATCTGTAAATAGTAGAAAACGATGGACATCCCTCGATACGATCTTTCTCTCGCTTTGATATTTGCTCAGGTGACCATCTTTCATTTAGTTTCGATTCTATATAGTTTTTGATTTCCTCTGTGATTATTTTTGGTCTATGACACTTTTTTCGTCTCAATTCGTATTTGTTTTGTGCCCCTACTGGATGATATCTTTTTTGGTTTTGATAGCTGTTTCTTTTAAGTTCCCTAGATATCGTCGATGGTTCTCTTTTTAATGCTCTTGCGATTTCACGTATTTTCATCCCCATTTGCTTGAATTGAAATATACACGCTCGCTCTTCTATGGTAAGATGTTGATAGTTCATAGTTTCTCCTTATTTTGTTTGTTTGGTCACTTACATTATAAGAGATTCTATGAACCTTTATTTTTTATTTGTGTGTTGCACTTGTTATACTAATCTATCTGCATAAAAAAAGGGTCAAGTTTATTGACCCTTTGAGAAATTATTCAGCTTTTTTCTTTGCTGCTTTTTCGTTTCCCGGTAATGCAGTATCTGCAAGTGCAGTTACAACACCAGCAAGTTCAGCAAGATTTGATGGAACAACAATCTTAGTTGATTGACCTTCAGCAAGTTTAGCAAGTGCTTCAAATGCTTTAATCTTAAGAACTGCTTCATCAGCTCCAGCCTCTTTAATTAATTGAATACCAAGTGCTTCAGCTCTCTTTAATTTTTCAATTTGTTCAGCTTCAGCTTCAGCTTGTAAGATAACTTGACGTTTTTCAGCTTCAGCTCTTAAAATTACTGATTCTGAATGACCTTCAGCTTCTAAGATCTTAGCGCGTTTTTCCCCTTCAGCGATAAGGATTGTTTGACGTTTTTCACGTTCTGCACGCATTTGCTTTTCCATTGATTCACGAATATCTTTAGGAGGCATAATGTTTTTAACTTCTACACGGTTAACTTTAATACCCCATTTATCAGTTGCTTCGTCTAAAGTATCACGCATTTTAGTGTTGATTATATCACGAGACGTTAATGTTGCATCTAAATCAAGTTCACCAATGATATTACGTAAAGTAGTAGCAGATAATGCTTCAATCGCGTTTACTGGATTATCAACTCCATAAGCGTAAAGTTTAGGGTCAGTTACTTGATAGAAGACGATTGTATCGATTTGCATTGTAACGTTATCTTTAGTGATCACGGCTTGTGGGTCAAAGTCTTTGACTTGTTCCTTTAAGTTAACGATTGCAACAACTCTATCAATGAATGGAATTAAGAAGTGAATACCTACACCCCAAGTTGCATGATACGCACCTAAACGTTGAACAATATACTTATTGGTTTGGTTAACCACTCTAAAACCCGATACTAGGATTAATGCAGCAATGACTAATAAGACTGCAAGAACAATTAATAATGTTTCCATTTAAAATCTCCTTTATATTATTTTTAATTATCGATTTTTGTAACGATCAATTTATTACCTTCGATAGCAAGTATTCTTACTTTCGCACCAGCTTCGATGGATTCATTTGACATTGCTGTCCATTCTGTGCCTTCAAATTTAACAGATCCATATTGTACATCAGAAATAGGTTTAACTACTATTGCAACTTTACCAATATAAGCATCAACATTCGTATCGACGACATTTCTTCTAAAGTATTTAACGACAAGCGGTCTAGTTAAAGCCATTAACACAAAGCCAACGGTGAAGAAGACGATCACCTCTAGCCAAAGACTACCTGGTGCAAAGATTGCAATAAGTAAAGATGGAATTGCAGCAATTGCAAACCAAATGCTTACAAATTCAGTTGTAGCAAATTCAAAACCAACAGCAATCACAAATACTGCAAGCCAGAACCAAATCATATATTCATTCATATGGCTATAGGACCTCCTTTAATGAAACTTCTAACATACTCATGTTGGCAATCCATTGGGCTTTAAATTTAGATCCTTTTTCAGTTAGATTCAAATTGAATAAATTTGAAATCCTATTGATAAAAGCTTTATTCGTAATACGTCCATAGGATGCGTTGATACTTATATTATACCTAGTATGCTCAGGGATATCACCCCTTAATACCTCACTCTTGCTGAGTGGCTTGATAAACAATAGTTGCTTTCCTTCATCATAACCCAGCATGACTTGGTTTGCAGTTTCAAAAAACTGTGTCCCTGGTTTGTTGATGGTTAGATGAATTGGAGTTAATGTGACGACGATTTCTTTCGGCTCACCATTAAACCATGTAATGTTCATGTTTCATCACCTCGTATGCTTTTATTATATATCTGATTACATGCGTTGTCAATAAAATTATAGAAAATTATTTTTAATATTTTTAAAGTGAAAAAGCATATAATTTTGGGGTATTTTTTTATGTGTTATAATACGTATGATCACTTCGGGGAGTCATTAGAATGACTGAGAGGATTAAATTCAAAATCGACCCGTGTACCTGATCTGGGTTATACCAGCGTAGGAAAAGTTATCTAGAAAACTTTTTCTTTGGTAATCCCGAAGAATTTTTTATTTTTCAGGAGGAAAAAGAATGAATAAAGAATTAAAGAAGTTAGTATTGACAGCAGTACTAGCTGCCCTTGCGATTGCGTTAGGGTTCGTGATTAAAATCACACCAGGATTAAATCTTGAGATGCCTCAAGGTGGTAATGTATTTGGTATCAATATGTTACCACTGATATTAATTGGTATTGTTATCGGTTGGCAATACGGATTACTTGGTGGTGCGGTATATGGTGTCATCTCACTCATTATGGATGGTTACACATTCCATTGGGGTAGTTTCTTACTTGATTACATCATTCCGTTTGCAGGTATTGCTGCAGTTGGTGGTTTCTTTGGTAAAGATGTATTAAAGGGATGGAAGAAGTTAGCATTAGTTTTCTTGTGTGCATTTATCTTACGATGGATTTCACATGGATTATCCGGAGTATTAATTTTTGCGGATTATGCACCTGTTGGAACAAATGCTTGGTTCTATTCGTTTATTCTTTATAATTTACCTTATTTAGCAACCACATTTACAATAAGTTTTGTGATTGCATTAGGTATAAAAAAACAGCTGATCTTACTAACGGAATCATTTCAGTAATTGATCAACTGCTTTTAAATAATCAAGTCTAGGTTGATAGGAGAAAGGGATTTTTATCCCTTTTTCTTTAAAAAAACTATAAGGAATAGATTTTCTGCCATCTTTTTTTGATGCTTCCCAAAGCGGTTCTAATTCTTTATAAGGTAATAAGTAATATTCATTATATACTTTCCAGCCTACGATAAAGAAAGCAATACCACCATGATGTTCAACATCTTTTAAATGTCTCATTTGGTGTTCATGGATGTTTGCAAGTGGCATCGATGTTTTAGAATTTGTTTCCTTAGCATCAAAATCAATATATTTACCCTTATATAAACCATTAAAATCTGTTGTGGATGGTGTTCTATAATAAGCCTCAGTAATTTTAGCTTTATTTCTAGCAGGATAAGATACATTTACAACTTGTATGGGTGTTGGTTTTTTATGTATGACAGCAATATTATGAGTTAAATAATATTGATTTGTTTCTTCAATGTCACTTTCAAGGGTCATCCCAAGATTTGCATAGTTATTAACTTTTTGAATTGGCTTTTTCTTATTAGGATAATTTAACATGTTAACCCTCACATATATACATTATAAGTTATTTTGTTAAAAATAAAAATATTAAGTGAGTATGTAATTTCAAGTTTTAATCACATTTTGTGTTATAATAGTAACAACCAAACAACCGTTTCAGAAAGGAAAGATGTTAATTGAGTGAAATACGCTTTTTCGCGTTAGGTGGACTAGGTGAAAATGGGAAAAATATGTATGTCGTTGATGTCGACAGACAATATTTTATATTGGATGCTGGTTTAAAGTATCCAACCCAAGAATTATACGGAGTTGATGAAATTATTCCAAATTACCGTATGTTAATCAATATCAAAGATAGAATTAAAGGGATTTTCTTAACACATGCCCATGAAGATCATATTGGTGCGCTTCCGCATATTTTACAAGACTTAAATGTACCTGTATATGCAACACCATTTACCATGGAAGTCATTAAAGATTCCTTAAAAGAAAAAAACTTTGACCTAGACAAACTAACCTTACATACAATTGATCGTAATACAATAATTCGAAGTGGTAATGTTAAACTTACCTTCTTTTCAACGACGCACTCAATTCCTGAATCAGTCGGTGTTGCAATCCACACTATTGACGGTGTAATTGTCTATACATCAGACTTTACTTTCGTACAAAACGGTGATCCAAAATATCAAACAGATTTTTCAAAAATTAATGAACTTGCACAAAAGAACGTCATTGCCTTATTAACGGAATCGCTTGGATCTACATTAGTTCAAGATGGAGGTATAGGTGATACTTTAACGCATAAGATAAATTCTGTATATGCAAATGCAGAAGGTAGAATTATTGTTTCACTATTCTCATCCGATCTTCAAAAAATTCAAAGAATTATCGATATCTCATTAATACATCATAAGAAGATTGCGATTATCGGAAGAAGAGCACAAAGAATTGTTGATATCGCAATCGAAAAAGGTTATTTAAATATTCCTAAAGATGCACTAACAAATCTTCGATTCATTGATGAAAAGAACCAAAATACTCAAAACAATCTTGTTTGTTTAGTAACTGGTAATCGTCATGAACCATTCTTTATGTTACAAAGAATGTGCAAAAAACAAGATAGATTAATCCATATCAATGAAAATGACACAATCTTATTAATGACAGCACCAGTGCCTGGTACTGAAAAGATGGCAGCAAGAACTTTAGACGTACTTTACAGGTCAGATGCACAAATTAAAGTTATGGATAAACGTTTATTATCATCAGCCCATGCAACAGCAGAAGAAATTAAAATGATGATCAATTTATTAAGACCAAAATATGTCATTCCGACAATCGGTGAATTCCGACATCAATACGGTGTTAAAAAGTTAGCACTTGAACTCGGTTATACAGATGATAATATTTTCTTACTTGATAATGGTGATTCAGTTAACTTTAATGATGGTAAAGATGCATATGTTGCTAAAGGTGAAATTAAAACTGGTGATATTTTAATCGATGGTACTGCAATTGGTGATGTCAATGACTATGTCATGAGAGATAGAGAACTTTTAGCTGCAGATGGTGTGATGTTAGTTATTGCAAATGTTGATCCAAAAGCTAAAAAAGTTTTAAGTGATGTTGAAGTGATCACTAAAGGATTTGTTCATTATGACGACTCTGAAAAATCAATTTTAGATGATGTTAAACTCATTTTCACGAAAGTTGCTGACAAACATTTACAAGGCAAATATGTTAACTGGAATGAATTTAAAATAGAAGCAAGAGATGAAGTTTCTAAGTTTATTTATAATGAAACTAAACGACGTCCAATTACAATTCCAGTAATCATATCAACAGAAAGAAATTAATGAAAAAATGGAGCCAATTGATGGCTCCATTATTTTTTAGCAATTGCTTTAATAAGTTCAGGTAAATATAGTGGTAAATCTGGTGGTCTTCTTGCAGTGATAATGTGACCTGAAATAACAACTGGTTCATCTACCCAAGTAGCGCCAGCATACATCATATCATCTTTAATTCCAGGCGTTGATGTCATTTTCACACCTTTTAAGATATGTGCAGAAGATAATACCCAACCTGCATGACAAATTGCACCAATCACCTTTTTGTTTTCGTGCATATAGCGAACAAAGTTTAATACTTCGTCAAAACGACGGAGTAAATCAGGTGCCCATCCACCAGGAATAACAATGGCATCAAATTTGGTAATATCAACATCACCAAATGCAACATCACTCACAGTAGATAAGCCATATTTGCCTTTATATGTTTCTTTTGCTTTAAGTGCTGCAACAACAACTTCAGCACCAGCCTCTTTTAGTCTGATCAATGGATAATGAAATTCCAAGTCATCATAATCGTTAGAAACGATTGTTATTACACGTTTACCTTTTAATTCCATGAGTCCTCCTAATATCCTTTAATTTTATCGATTAATTTTTTACGTTCTTTTAATGCTTTTTCATAAGGATTGTCATCCTTAGGTTCGTAGTATTTGACTTTAATAATTTTCTCAGGTAAATACTTTTCACTGTTTAAAGCATTCGGATCATTATGTGGATAATGATATGCCTCAGGATGAACCTTTAAATATTTATTATCAATGTGTTTTGGTATTTCACCTGTATTTCCACTTTGGAAATCTGCTAGTGCTTTATCGAGTGCTGAATAAGCTGTATTAGATTTAGGTGAAATTGCCATATCAACCACAACATTTGCAAGTGGTATTCTAGCCTCAGGGAATCCTAACATTTTTGCAGTTTGACAAGCTGTTAATACTTTTTGAGGTATGGTAGGATTCGCAAGACCAATATCTTCATAAGCAATTACGAGTAATCTTCTGATAATCACTTCTAAATCACCTAATGTAATGAGTCTAGCAAGATAATGAAGTGAAGCATCCACATCACTACCACGTATGGATTTTTGAAGTGCACTTAACATTTCGAAGTAGTGGTCTTCACCATCATCTAGTGATAGTTGTGGTTTACCAGCTAAACGTCTGACTGTATTTGATGATAATACTTCTCCATCCTTTAAGACTAAAGATGCACTTTCAAGTAAATTTAATGCAGAACGAATTTCATGATTTGAAAAACGAATAATTGCCTTTATCGCATCTTCACTTAATTTAATGTCAGCATCTAGCATAGGTAGTGCATTAAATAGTGCTTTTTTTATATCTTCATCTTCAAGTTGTTTAATTTCATAAAGATGACAACGTGATCTGATTGCGATATTGATGCTTTGATATGGATTTAAAGTTGTTAATCCAATCATAATCGCCTTACCTGTTTCTAGAAACGGAAGTAGATAATCTTGGATATCAGTTTTCATACGATGAATTTCATCAACAATGATTAAAACATCGTGGTAAGCAGTCATATCTAAAATATCTTTTAGTTTTTGTTTATTATCTGTTGAAGCATTGAAAAAATAGGTATCAAGTCCCGATTCCTTAGAAAATAAACCTGCAATGGTTGTTTTACCTGTTCCCGGAGGACCAAATAAAATGAAACTTAACCATTTTTTCTTATTCAACATTTGTGTTAATACACCTGAATCACCTAAAAGATGGTCTTGACCATAAACATCTTTGAGTGATTTTGGTCGCATTCTTGAAGCGAGTGGTTCCATGTCATCACATCCTAAAGTTATTATAACATTTTATTTTATTGTAAGTTTGAGGTAAATATTATAAAATATTTATATTAAGCCAAGACATGGCTATTTTTTTCCACGAAGAGAGGTAACATCATGGATCTTAAAAAATATATTGCTGCAGTACCAAACTTCCCAAAAGATGGGATTTTATTTAGAGATATCACACCACTTATGTTAGATGGTGAAGCATACAAATATGCTGCAGATAAGTTTACTGAATTTGCAAAACAAAAAGGTGCAACTGTAATTGTTGGACCTGAAGCAAGAGGTTTTATTTTTGGGTGCCCAGTTGCAGTAAATATGGGTATTGGTTTTGTTCCAGTAAGAAAACCAGGTAAATTACCAAGAGAAGCCGTCACAGTGACTTATGATTTAGAATATGGATCCAATGCATTATCCATTCATAGTGATGCAATTAAAAAAGGTGATAAAGTTCTTATCATTGATGATTTACTTGCAACTGGTGGAACTGTACAAGCAACTGTCCAACTTGTTGAAAAATTAGGTGGTGAAGTTGTTGGTGCAGCGTTCTTAATCGAACTTGATGATTTAAATGGCAGAAGTTTATTAAAAGATTATGATATATTATCTTTAATTCATTATTAATTTTATAACTTTTTTGAAAGGGAGGGGACTGGTTTGGAAAGCGATGCATTATATCAAGCACTGATGAATGATATAGCTCACTATATCACAAAACCTGAGAGCATCAATTTAATCACAAAAGCTTACCAACTTGCTAAAGAAAAGCATCTAGGGCAAATGCGTAAAAGTGGCGAACCATACATTACCCATCCTGTTGCTGTAACAAGAATATTAGCTGAACTTGAAGCCGGACCTAATACCTTAGTTGCGGCTCTTTTACATGATACTGTCGAAGATACTGATTTAACACTTGTAGATATTGAAAAAATATTTGGTAAAGACATCTCACAACTTGTAGATGCTGTTACAAAATTAAACAAATTAATTTTCCAAGATATTGTACAAGCAGATAACCAACAAAAAATGTTACTTGCTATGGCAAAAGATATTCGAGTTGTGTTAATTAAACTTGCGGATAGAATGCATAATATGCGTACACTAGATTCTATGGCACCTGAAAAGCAATTGCGTATTGCTAAAGAAACTTTAGATATCTATGCACCTATTGCACACAGACTCGGTCTTTTCCGTTGGAAAGCTGAACTTGAAGATCGATCACTTCGTTTTGTTGACCCAGCGATGTATTATAAAGTTTCTAACATGGTTAAAGCAAAAAAAGATGAACGTGAAAGTTCAATTTCTCATGTTATCAACTATATTAAAGAATTATTTGCAGAATCTGGAATTAAAGATTTTGATATAAAAGGTCGTATTAAAAATATTTACTCCATCTATAAAAAGATGGTAAATGGTGGACGTGCTTTTGAAGATATCTATGATTTATTAGCAGTTAGAATTATTGTTGATAAAGTTGAAACTTGTTATCAATCACTTGGTATCATCCATGCGCATTTTACTCCAATTCCAAAACGTTTTAAGGATTATATTGCAGTTCCAAAACCGAACATGTATCAGTCACTCCATACAACTGTGCTTCATAGTGATGGGACTTTATTCGAAGTTCAAATTAGAACGCATGAGATGGATAAGGTCGCAGAAGACGGGATTGCTGCTCATTGGGCATATAAAGAATCTAAAGTATACTCTAAAGAAAAAGAACAATTTGAAATTGCATCTAAACTTAAATGGTATGCAGATTTACTTAAATTAACAGAAGATACTGACGATAAACAAGAATCAAGTCAGGAATTCGTAGACACCATTAAAACGGATATCTTATCAGCAAATGTTTATGTCTTCACACCAAAAGGTGAAGTCATCGAACTTCCAGCAGGTTCGACACCGATTGACTTTGCATATAGAATCCATACCGATGTCGGACATCGTATGGTTGGAGCAATTGTAAATAATAGAATTGTTACACTTGATCACACTTTACAAACAGGCGATGTCATCTCAATTAAAACGAATAAAAATTCATCTGGTCCAAGTGAAGACTGGTTGAAAATTGCAAAATCACCACATGCAAGACATAAAATCAAGATTTTCTTGAATAAAGAAAATCAAGATTTAATAATTGCACAAGGTAAAGAAGCACTTGAAAAAGAATTTGTTCTCAATAAGAAAGATTTTGAATTATCTGATCAATGGGTAAAAGAAAATTTTGAAAAGAACAATGTAGAAACTGTTGAAGACCTTTATAAAGAAATAGGTAAAGGTATCATATCTGCTAAAGCAGTTATGAATAAATTAATGCCTGAAGCAACAAAGGAAACATTACTTCAAAGACAACTAGAAAGAACAAGTAGACAACTAGTTGCAACTTCTGATACAGGTGTGATTGTTGAAGGATTAACAACACCACAAATTAAGCTTGCTAACTGTTGTACACCAGTTCCTGGTGATGAGATCGTTGGATTTGTTACGAAAGGTTCAGGGATTGTTATTCATGGTATGCATTGTACAAATATCAAAGAATATGATCAAAATAGATTATTACCAGCACTTTGGGGTATCAATATTACTAGAAAATACCCTACATGGTTAAAAATTAAAGGAACAACACGTGCAACTCTATTAACTGATGTCATCCAAGCAGTTAACTCAAGCGGTGTAAATATTGCTGAAATTTCAGCAATTTCAAATAGCCAGTTTGAAAGTATTATTAAACTTAAAGTTTCACTTTCTAACGTAAATGAATTAAACAGTTTAATAACTAATATTAACAAAGTACCTCAGGTTTATTATGTAGAGCGTGATATCCGATGAGAATGCTAGTTACAAAAGTTAAATATGCAAAATTATTTGTTGATTCTAAATTAATATCAGAAATTGATGAAGGTTATGTTGTCTATCTTGGTGTTAAAACAACTGATAATGAGAGCATAGTTCAAAAATGTGTGGATAAGCTTTTAAAATTAAGAATATTTCACGATGAGAACGACAAACTAAATTTAAAAATTGATCCATCCAAACATCATATTTTAGTTGTTTCACAATTCACATTGTATGGTGATGCATCTAATAACAACAGACCAAGTTTTACACATGCTGCAAGACCTGAACTTGCAAAACCACTCTATCAGTTTTTTGTCGAATTAATTAGAAAACAAGGTTTTAAAGTAGAGACTGGAGTCTTTGGTGCACATATGGAAATTGAAGCCCTATACAATGGGCCGTTCAATTTAATGTACGAACTGGAGGATTAAGATGAAAATAAATTTTAGGCTGTTAAACATTCTAATATTGTTATTAATCGTAGGTGGATTAATTCTAATTTATCCCTTTATTGCAAGTGTTTTAGACACAGCTTTATATGCACTCCTACCTTTAATCATAGCATTTACGTTGGCATACATATTAAATCCATTAATCAATTTAATGCAGAAATATAAAATACCACGATGGTTAGGTATCTTCATTGTTTATTCACTGTCGGTATTGTTTATTTTCTACCTAATCTATGGTGTGATTAAACCAGCACTTGATGAAATTGGTAGTTTAACTGTCGGTGTTGAAAATATTCTTCATGAAATTGGTGTGATTTTAAATGTTGATACATCAGATGTAACAGCTTATGTGAACTCAATCGTTTCAGATACGATTGTTCAAATTACCAATTACTTTACAGCATCAGGTGGTACAGTAGATGCTGTATGGACCACAATTATTGGTGGTGCAGTTGTTGTAGTAGTCGGTATTATTTTCTTACTTAATTTCCCTAGAATGAGACTTGGTATAAGAAACTATTTAGCAGATACGCTTAAACCAAAGACATTTGATTTTGTTAAAACAATTGATAAGGAACTTACGAATTATCTTTGGGCAGAAGTGATTATTGCAGGTATTCAAGCTGTAGAATATGGTGGATTAATGCTCATTATGGCAATATTCTTCCCAGAGTTTTGGATTTTCGTACCATTGGTTGCATTTATTGCTGCAGTGCTATCATTAATTCCATATTTTGGTGGATATTTCTCAATTTTATTCACAGCAATTATCATAATGACAGTACCACATGCAGCTTATGGCATGATTGGTCTTGGTGTATTCACATTGATCTTTCCACAGCTTGACGCATACGTTATTAACCCTAAAATCTATCAAACACAACTTAAACTTAATCCAATCTCAACGATTGCATTTGTCCTCCTAGGACAAGCATTCTTCGGTATTATTGGAGCGATACTTTCTGTCCCTGTTCAAGTTGTATTTGAAATTACAATGAATTTCTATAAAGAAAATATTAAATCTGGGCTTAAAAAGTTTAATGATACACTCTAAGTCATTGACTTAACCCAGTATAAAATGTTATGATTAATTATAAATTAAATCGGTTGAAGATGAAGAAGAAACTATGATGTAATCTATAAAAAGCGAACAGTAGAATGGTGAAAGACTGGATAAATAGAAATAGTGGGACAACTTCGGAAACCTAAGTAACTTTGAGGGCCAGGTAACTGGAACTAAGGTGGCACCGCGAATTTTAATTTTCGTCCTTAGAATTTTTAAGGGCGAATTTTTATTTAGAAAGGAAGTTTTTCATGAAACAACCCGTACTTTATTTTGATCATTACATGTTAAGAGATATTGAATTATCAGATGCGAAAGATATGTTTGAGTATGGCTCAGACATGGAAGTCGTTAAATATTTAAGTTGGGGACCCTACTTAGATTTAACAGAAGCAGTTGGTTCAATTAGAAAAGTTTTTCAAAAACGACCAGAAAGAGGATTACCTGTTGGTTATGCAATTGTTGATTTACAAAATAATAAAATGATCGGAACCATCGACTTTCATACTAAATATGCAGACGGTTCAGTCGAGGTTGGTTATTGTTTAAACCGACATTATTGGAATAAAGGTGTTATGACTAAAGCTTTAAGAAAAATTCTTGAAGTTGGTTTCTGGTATTTTGGTTATGAGAAAATTATCATTGGACATTCAAATGAAAATATTGGATCAAAACGTGTCATTGAAAAGAATAACTTTATCTTTGACCGCATTGATCATGAAAAATACTACAACAGATTTACAGGGCAAAAAGAACCATCAAGTTGGTATTATCTTACAAAGGAGCAATTTAAATGAGTTTAGTAAAAGTTAAAGGTACATATGATGTTTTATCAAGTGAAGCACGTCGTTGGCAAGCACTTGAAACATATGTCAAAGCAGTTTTTAAAAAATTTAATTATCAAGAAATCAGAACACCAATTATGGAATATTCAAATGTCTTTCATAGAGAAGATGAAAATTCAGATATGGTGACTAAAGAAACATATAACTTTGAAGATAAAGGTGGTAGAATGTTAACTCTTCGTCCTGAAGGTACTGCCGGTATTATTAGAAGTTATATCGAAAATAAACTTTATGCAACAAATGATTTAGTCAAACTTTGGTACATGGGACCTAATTTTAGATATGAGCGTCCTCAAAAAGGTCGTTTCCGTCAATTCTCACAATTTGGTGTTGAAGTTGTCGGTGCGATGGATCCGTATTTAGATGCAGAAGTTATTCAACTTGCATATGAAATCATTAAAGGTCTGAGCTTAAAAGGTGTTTCAGTTAAGATTAACTCATTAGGTGATAAAGCATCTAAACAAAACTATATGAAAGTTCTAAAAGCATTCTTAGAACCTAAAAAAGATCAACTTTCACCAGATTCACAAGCAAGATTAGATAAGAATCCATTACGTATCCTAGATTCTAAAGATCCTGTGGATAAAGAATTATTAAAAGATGCACCTCTACCGCTTGATCATTTAAGCGATGAAGCTAAGCTTAACTTTGAAAAAATCCAAGAAGCATTAGCACTTGCAGGTGTTGAATATAAAATTGACAAACGTTTAGTACGTGGTCTTGATTATTATTCATTTGTAGTATTTGAAATCCAAGCAGATATTGAAGGGTTTGGGTCTCAAAATGCACTTGGTGGTGGTGGACGTTACAATGAACTTGTAGAGTCACTCGGTGGACCTTCAAAACCTGGTGTAGGGTTTGCATTTGGAATGGAACGTTTACTTGATGCTTTAGAGCTTGAAGGTATCAAAATGGTTGATGAACCAAAACTTGATGCATACTTTATTACATTTGATGAAACTTCTAAAAAAGAAGCAATGAAACTTCAAAGTTTATTAAGAAAAGAAAACATTTCAGTTGATTTAAACTACTCTGGTAAAGCTTTCAAAGGACAACTTAAAGAAGCTTTAGCTCAAAATGCGAAGTTCCTCTTAATCTTAGGAGAAAATGAACTAAACATGGGCAAAATCAACGTAAAAAATACAAAAACAGAATTTCAAGAATTAATTGATATTAAAGATTTAGTGATAAATCTTAAGGAGATGTTACATCATGTATAAATACACACATCATAATAATGAATTAACAATTAAAAATGTAAATGAAATTGTCAGTCTCAAAGGATGGGTAAATAAAAAAAGAAATCTTGGAGGTTTAATTTTTATTGACCTTAGAGACAGAAAAGGTATTACTCAACTTGTTGTTAGACCTGAATCCTCACAATATGAAATTGCAAACTCAGTTAAAAATGAATATGTGATTGAAGTTACTGGTAAAGTTTTAGAACGTGAGTCAAAAAATAAAGACTTAAAAACCGGTGAAATTGAAATTGAAGTTGAGGCATTAAATATTATTAATACAGCTGAAACAACACCAATTACAATTGCTGAATTTGATAATGTATCTGAAGAAGTTAGACTTAAATATCGTTATTTAGACTTAAGAAAGCCAAGTCAACAAAGATATTTAATGACACGTAATGAAATTACACAGTCAATAAGAAAAACATTACTTAATGAAGAATATACTGAACTTGAAACACCTTATCTTGTTAAATCAACACCAGAAGGTGCGAAAGAGTTTTTAGTGCCTTCACGTTTATATCATGGTGAAGCGTATGCACTTGCACAATCACCACAAATCTTTAAACAACTTTATATGATTGCAGGTTATGAAAAGTACTTCCAATTTGCAAGATGTTTTAGAGATGAAGATGGACGCGCTGACCGTCAACTTGAATTTACTCAAGTCGACATCGAAGCATCATTTGTTGATCAAGATGATGTCATGGAATTAACTGAAAAAGTTATGGCAAACATGTTTAAAGATGTTTTAAAGAAAGAATTACCTTTACCAATTCCAAGAATGACCTATGCTGAAGCATTTGATAAATATGGTTCAGACAAACCAGATACACGTTTTGAACTTTTAATTGAAAACTTTACCGAAAGTTTTAAAGATTATTCAATACCAATCTTTGCAGAAGGCGATGTTATTCGTGGTCTTCGTTTAAAAAATGATGCGATGTTTACCAGAAAATACTTTGATAAGTTAACAGAAATTGTTAAGAAGAATCATGGTAAGGCACTCGCATATCTTAAAAATGAAGCTGGTCTTTTAGCAGGTTCAATCGCGAAGTTTGTTGAAGGTTACCTGTTAAATGAAGGCGAACTTTTAATTTTAGTTCCTGGTGCTTACGAAGATTCAACAAATGCACTTGGTGCAATTCGTAAAGTGATTGCTAAAGATTTAAACATGATTGATGAGTCATTAGACAATGTATTATGGGTCTATGATTTCCCATTACTCGAATTCAATGCTGAAGAACAAAGATTCTATGCAAAACACCATCCATTCACATCACCTAAAGATGTTGAAGAATTAAGAAACAATCCAAAAGAAGCACTTGCTAAAGCATATGACATTGTTTGGAATGGTTATGAAGTTGGTGGTGGATCGATTAGAATTTACTTAAATGAAGTTCAAAACTTAATGTTTGAAACATTAGGATTCTCAGAAGCAGAAAAATTAAACAAATTCGGATTCTTCCTAGATGCATTAAAATACGGAACACCTCCACATGGTGGACTAGCACTTGGGCTAGACCGTCTTGTGATGCTTGCAACGAAGACAGATAATATTAAAGATGTTATTGCATTCCCTAAAACACAATCAGCAAAAGACTTAATGATGCAATCACCTTCACCTGCTGATTCAAAACAATGGGATGATTTAGGATTAAAGGTGATTAAATAATGAAAAAGATCGTCGTAGCTGGTGGATGTTTTTGGGGTGTTGAAGCCTATTTTAAACAAATTGAAGGGGTAGTGGATACTACCGTTGGTTATGCTAATGGTAATAAAGATAATCCGACTTACCAAGAAGTTTGCAATGGTATTGCTACACATGCAGAAGCAGTCTTAATTGAATACGATGAGACTAAAACAACAACAGAAAAAATATTGAAGCATTTTTTCCACATCATTGACCCGACATCTTTAAATCGTCAAGGTCATGATGTGGGCATCCAATATCGTTCTGGTATTTATTATGACGATTTAGATACTAAAGAAGTTTCTGAAAAAATAATTGATGCAATGAGACCAAATTATCATAAACCAATCGTTGTTTCAGTTGAACCATTAAAAAACTTCTATAATGCAGAAAACTATCATCAAGATTATCTAGATAAAAATCCTGGTGGTTATTGTCATGTCGATTTAACAGATATTCTAAAGGTGGACTAAATAATGAAAAGGGATAATTACATTTCTTGGGATACTTATTTTATGGGGGTAGCAAAGCTATCCGCATTACGTTCAAAAGATCCAGCAACACAAGTTGGTGCTTGTATCATCAATTCAGATAAAAGGATCATTGGTATTGGCTACAATGGACTTCCAAACGGAATTAAAGACGAAGAGTTTTCTTGGGAAAAAGAAGGGGACTTTCTTAAAACAAAATATCCATATGTTGTACATGCAGAAGCGAATGCTATTTTAAATGCAACAACAAATTTAAAAGGGTCATCGCTTTATGTGACACTTTTCCCGTGTAATGAATGTATGAAATTAATTGTACAATCAGGTATTAAAGAAATCGTTTATATGTCAAATAAAGATCACGGTAAAGACTTTAATCAAGCTTCAACCTATATGATGGAAAAAGCAGGTATTAAGGCACGTCAAATTACAATGGAGACGATTGTTCTTGAAAAAGACAACATTTAAAACACTTTTTCATTCACTCATATTTGCATATCTTTTACTCATGATTTCACTCGTAGTTCCAACAGAATACGCAGTGATTACACCTTATAAAACACGTCCAACAAATACTATGATAGAAATTGAAGGTCATTTAGAACCAAATAAATTACATAGTGTTTCTGTGATCAGTCTAGAGCGTATTACTGGTTTTCAAAGGATGATCTATGAAATGAGTGATATTTTTGATGTGTATAAAATGTCACCATATGAATCTCAAATTAATTTATTTGAAGATATCGAACGTAGTCAACTTCAAAAACGTGCATCTTTTGAACAGGCTATTGTTACTGCATACTCACTTTCATCTGCAACAAATCCAGAAGTTGAGATTGAGTATGAACTTACAGGTCTTGTTGTCGATTATAGAGAAGCTAAATTTAATCAATTAAATATTGGTGATATCATCCTTGAAATTAATAATCAAACATTTAATGATTATGAAACCATGGGTTTATTCTTTCTTGATTATCAAGGTGAAATTACACTAAAGGTAGACAGAAAAGGTGACATAAGAACAATCGCTTTAGTAAAAACTAAAGATGATATTTTTAGATTCTATCCAAAATATAATATCAAATCAGCATCACCTAAATATTATTTACCAGGTGAAAACATTTTATCTGGTGGACCATCTGCAGGCATGATGTATACTTTAACAATCTATTTTTCACTTGAAGGTTCACTGTTTATGAAGGAAAATATTGTTGGGACTGGAACCATTCGATACAATAATCAAATTGGAACAATTGGTGGACTTAGACAAAAAGTATATGCAGCAATTAATGAAGGTATGAAACATTTCATGTTACCTGCTTCTCAGTATCAAGAAGTCGCAGATCTTTCAAATCAAATTAATCTATATCCAGTTTCGAATATTTTAGAAGCTATTGAGGTGGTTTATGAAATTAATCAGTAATTTCTTTAAAAGCTATCTAAATGAGAAAAGAAAATTTGATGCTACATTTACCTTCAAAAAAGCACTTAAAGCACATGGTTTTTCATTTGGATTAGTACTTTTAGTTTTAATACCTATGATGTTAATTCTTTATACATTTTATGCTTATGTGCATATTCAATTATTTTTATCGTATTTAGCATTAATTTTATTAATTGTTAGTGTATTTTTATATTTAATTTTACTTTATAAAATTTATCAAACTTGGGAACCAAGTTTAAAAGAAGTTTCTTTGAAGAAACTTATCTTATTTGATGGCATATTAATTGGAGTTTTGATCCTAATCATAGGTTCAATTATTATTTCATCAATATTTGCGAGGTTATAACTATGCTTATTTCATACATCATCATTGGTCTCTTGATACTTGCTGACTATGGACTTAAAATGTTATTTTCAAGTCTATATCAACCAGGTCAAGTTGAAACAATCCTGCCAAACATATTAAAATTTGGTCACTACCAAAATACCGGAGCATCTTTTGGTATGCTTGAAGGTGAGCAATTCTTATTTTTCTTAATTACGATTTTTGCTCTTATATTTTTTGGTTATTTATTTAGTAAATCAGATTTTAAAACAAAAAAGGTTTATACGATAGCAACGATTTTTTTAATTGCAGGTACACTTGGTAATGCAATTGATCGCGTGATGTATGGTTATGTCATTGACTATATTCAAATTCCATTCTTACCATTTGTTGGTCATACATATTTTAATTTAGCAGATGCACTACTTAACTTTGGTGTTGCATTCCTAATTATTGATATTGTTATTTTAGATGAGATAAGAAAACGTAAAGAAAAGAGCATTCAAAATGAAACAAATCAAGATTGATACGGATTTAAACCAAAGACTAGATCATTATTTAGTTGACGAACTTGGTTTAAATCGTAGTTTTATTACCAAATTAATTAAAGAAGATAAAGTGCTGGTTAATGGGAAATCTGTTAAACCAGGTTTTAATCTTAAAAATGGCGACGTGATTGATGTCTTTGAAGCAGAAGTTAAAGAACTTGATTTAAAACCAGAAAATTTAAATTTAGATATTGTTTATGAAGACGAGGATTTGCTTGTTGTAAATAAGCCAAAAGGCTTAGTCGTACATCCTGCAAAGTCTCACAAGGATACCACACTTGTTCATGGTCTTTTATATCAAATGGATAGTCTATCCAATATTAATGGGGTTTTTAGACCAGGAATCATTCATCGAATTGATAAAGATACATCAGGTCTTTTAATGGTTGCAAAGACAAATCGTGCACATCAAGTACTTGCAAAAGATCTTGCAAATCATGATATCAAAAGAAGTTATATCGCACTCGTACATGGTACATTTGAAGAATCTAATGGGACGATTAATGCACCAATTGGCAGACATCCTAAATTAAGAATTAAAAATGCTGTTATTAAAGACGGCAAACATGCTGTCACACATTTTAAAGTATTAGAAACATTTAAACATATGAGTCTTTTACAATGTGACTTAGAAACCGGTAGAACACATCAAATTAGAGTGCATTTATCATTTATTAATCATCCGATTGTTGGTGACCCTTTATATGGATTAAAAAGTGACCCTTTAAAAGATGGTCAAATGTTACATGCATACAAATTAGAATTTGTTCATCCAATTACAAAAAAAGCAATGACCTTTGAAGTGCCATTGCCCGAATCATTTAGAGATTATCTAAAAAAATTATCTTAAGTTCATCTTAGTGATGTTCTTATAATTCATTTTTGCGATTTTTGGTAAGATTGCTGTACCTTTTTCTGAAACAATTTCTTTTAATTGTTCATCAACTTCTTTACCAGCACCAAGTTTTAATGAAATACCAAGTTCTTTAGATAATGTATGCATCTTTGCAAGGAATGCATATCTTGCAATAATGGATGCAGCTGCTACTGAAAGGTGAATAGATTCCGCTTTAGTGTGGAATTCAATATCACGATATACTAACTTTTCATCTTTAAGATAGTTAAAGTAGTGATTTGGTAAACAGAACTGGTCTAGGATTACTGGAACAGTTTCATTAACTTTAGAAGTGGTCTTAATGATCATATGGTTATGTAATAATGCTTTAATTTTATTTAAGTTATAACCATCTTTGAATGTTTCATTGTATTTCTCTGGTGAGAGAATAACTAATGAATGTGTTAATCGTTTAGCAATAATTGGTCCTAATCGAATAATGTCTTTGTTCTTAATTGTTTTAGAGTCTCTTACATTAAGACTTTCTAAAAAGTCTAAGTCGTCAACGGATGTATAAACTGTACATACAACGACTGGTCCAAAGACATCTCCGGTTCCGACTTCGTCACTTCCGATAGCAGAATAATTCTTAATGTTTAAGTAAGATTTAATGGTTACTAATTCCGAGTTGATTTCTTCACCTTGAAGTACAACTTTTCCTGAAGTAAAGGCATTGATTCTAACATCATTATGTACTGCAACGAAACTTAAATAAGGTTGATTAACCTTCTGTTGATAATTGTGATAAAATTGTTTGAGTTCTTCTAATTGTTCATTAGTTAAACTTAATGTATAGCTTTTCAAGATATTGAATCTCCCTTACTAATATAATTATAACATTAAACTCAATAAAGGCGGTGATTGTGTTGTCTTTCTCAAAATCAGTTTTAGAAATGCATATCATTTTACAAACAGTAAGCACCTACACTTTCTCAAAATCAGCGAGTGAAGCGATTATAGAACTTACACCACAAAAAGACTACAAAACTGTATATGATCAACTAAATACCACAGATGACTGTCTTCAGATGATTTACCAATATGGTAAATTACCTTTTTTTGAACATTATGATATTCATAACGTTTTACAAAAATTAAGAGTATCAAGTCAATTATCTATTGATGAATTTTTGGGTATTAGAAAATTAATTTCAATGGAAATTGCATTTGATCGATATCAACAACAATTTGAATCAAAGCTCATGAAAATTAAAGAGCTTATTTTAAGTTTAGAAAATCATAAAGAAGTATTGACTAAAATTAACCAAATCATTGATCATGAAGGTTTAGTTTATGATCATGCATCGACTAAGTTATCAGAAATTAGAAGACAAATTAAAATAAAAAGAACTCTTCTTGATAAACTGTTAGGTCAAGTTTTAACCAAATATGCAGATTATTTAAATGAAAGTTTAATTGTCAAAAGAAATGATCGTTATGTTATTCCAGTTAAAGACACATACAAAAACAAAATTAAAGGTGTCATTCATGATATCTCTGCATCTGGTCAAACAATTTATATTGAACCAGATGATATAAGACAAGTGACACAAGATTTAGAGTTTTTAAATCGTGGTGAACTAGCAGAAATTGAAATCATATTAAGAGATTTAACAAATCGTATTTCTCCATATCAAGAAACATTAGTCAAAAATTTAAATATTTTTATTGAACTTGATATGGTACATGCTAAAGCCTGTTATGCACAAACAGTTCAAGCAATTAAACCAAGAATCAATAAAGAAGGTAAAATTTCTTTGAAAGACGCGAGACATCCACTCCTAGATAAAGAGAAAGTCGTTCCTATTGATGTTAAATTGAGTCCAGAACAGCCGATTATGTTGATAACTGGTCCAAATACGGGTGGTAAGACTGTAGCCCTTAAAACGATTGGTTTATTCACTTTAATGATGCAAGTTGGTTTACTAATTCCTGCCAATGAGCAAAGCGAACTTGCAATCTTTGACCACATATTTGCAGATATTGGTGATGAACAATCAATTCAACAATCGTTATCAACATTCTCATCACATTTGACAAAAATTAAAAACATGTTTGATCAAATGAGTGGTCAATCCTTAATTCTTTTAGATGAATTAGGTTCAGGTACTGACCCAGTTGAAGGTGTATCACTTGCGATTGCAATCATTGATGAAATTAGAAAAAACAAACAAAATCGATTGATTGTGACCACACATTATAGTGAATTAAAACTTTATGCATTTGAACAAGATGATATTTTAAATGCGTCTGTCGCATTTGATCAAGAAAGTTTAAAGCCACTCTATAAATTACAACTAGGTATTGCCGGTAGTTCACATGCACTAAAAATCGCTAAAAGATTAGGACTTAAAAAGGATGTCATCCTACATGCAGAAAATCTTTTAGAAGGTAGAAAATCAAATCTTGCTAAATCAATTGAAAAATTAAACTTCGAACAACAAGCAGTTGAAAACTTAAGAGAAGAATTAAAGAAAAAAGAATTAGAGTTACAAAAACAAATTCAATCATACAAAGATAAGACTGCTTATTTAGAAAAAGAAAAAAATCAACTTCTTGATCAAATTAAACAAAAGGAACTCAAACGTTATGAAAAATTAAAACAAGAAGCAATTGATTTAATTGAAGAATTATCAAACAAACAATCACTTTCTAAACCTGAACAAGCAGATTTAAAAGGTAAACTCAATAAACAAGAATCCGTGAACACTAAACTTACTAAAGAAAAGTTAAATGTTGGTGATTATGTCTATATTGAAACATACCAACAAGAAGGTGAAATCATTGGTATTAAAAAGGATAAGTTTATCGTAGCATTTGGTCAATTTGAACTTGAATTTTCTGAATCACAATTAAGAAAGACAGATAAACCAAAAACGACAGTAAATAAACCGAAGAAGGTTGCTGTAGTGAATACACCATCTAAAAAAGGTTCATATGAACTCGATTTACGTGGTGTGAGATTTGAAGATGTGAAACATCTTATGGATAAAGCAATCGATGATGCATTGCTATCAAATATTCCTTCAATCCGTGTTATTCACGGGTTTGGAACTGGTGCTGTGAGAAAAGCAGTTTACGATTATATTAAACAATCAAGTTACATAAAATCCCATAGATACGGAGGCGAAGGTGAAGGTTTAAATGGTGTAACCATTATTAGCCTTTAGTAACAGCCATTTCCTTTGCTTAAAGTTGCTTCAAGGGTTATAATAGGAATAAAGATATATAGTGGAGGCAGATTATGCAACAATATAAAGGTGAAGACTTTAACTCAGTGGTCGACAAACCAGGACTCGTATTATTAGATTTCTTCGCTACTTGGTGTGGACCATGTAATATGTTAATGCCAGTTTTAGAACAAATCAGTTCAGAAACTCCTGATACAAAATTCGTAAAAATTGACATTGATGAATACAGAAAAGAAGCTATCGAAAATGGTATCAGAGCAGTTCCTACACTCGTTTTATTCAAAAACGGTAAGGAAGTAGCAAGAGCTTCAGGTTATCAACCTAAAGAAAAGCTATTAAGCTGGTTAGAAGAACATAAATAATAATGAAAAAGGCTTTCGCTAAAGCCTTTTTTATTGTGATATAATTGACTTACAGAAGGTGCGCAAGATGGACGGAATTTTATTAATTCATAAAGAGGCTGGGTTAACTAGCCATGATGTTGTTTACAGAGTGAAAAGAAAGTTAAAATTAGATAAAGTGGGGCATACAGGGACACTTGATCCTTTTGCTACGGGTCTTTTAATTTTACTGATTGGTAAAGCAACTAAACTTGCGTTTTTATTTGATGATTTAAGTAAAACTTATGAAGGTAGTATTGTTTTTGGTAAAGCATATGATACAGATGATGTGACTGGTGAGGTTTTAGAAACCTCAAATGTTATACCGAGTTTAAATCAAATTGAAAGCGAAATTAAAAACTTTCTACCAAGGTATGAACAAATACCACCTCAGTATTCTGCAATTAAGAAAAACGGAAGAAAAGCCTACGATATTGCAAGAAGTGGTGAGAAAGTTGAATTTGATACAAGAAAAGTTGAAATCTATAGTTTTGATATCATAAACTATGGTGAAGCATTAGAGTTTAAAACGCATGTTTCAAAAGGAACTTATATTCGAAGTATTGCAAGAGATTTAGGATTGAAATTAAATACTTTTGGTGCTTTATCAAGACTCAAACGCATGATGATTGGTGCTTATGATTTAAGTCAAGCTAAGACAATTGATGAAGTTGAGTTAACAGATTTAATTCCTGATACAAAATTGTTCGAAAGCGAAAGATATATAGTATTGAATGATTTTGTGGTTAAATTAGTAAAAAATGGGCAGTACTTAGATTCTCGTCATATTAAAGGTGATGAACCAGTTGTGATATTGGATCAAAATAAGACGCCGATTGCATTTTATGTGAAAGAAAATGAAGTATTTGTTCCAAAATATTTCTTTAGAGGTAGTGAACTATGATTGTATTTGACACAACATATGATAAAGTAGAAAACCATGAACCGTTAACTTTAGCGATTGGTAATTTTGATGGTTTCCATATTGGTCATCAAAACATTGTTAGTAAGACAAAATCTTACAAAGATACCAAAAGTGCAGTAATGACTTTTTCACCGCATCCTGTATCTGTGATTACTAAAACAACTTTACCGACTTTAATGGATAATCATGATAAAACGGAATTTTTATCTAAGACAGGATTAGATTTCTTTTTCATTATTCATTTCACTCCAGATTTCTCTAAACTTTCAGCATATGATTTTATTCACTTTTTAAAAAGGATTAATGTAAAAAGAATAGTTATCGGTCGTGACTTTAAGTTTGGTTATAGAGGACTTGGTACAGTTCATGATTTAGAAAAGTATTTTGAGGTCGAACTTGTTCAGGATTTACTATATAAAAACGTTAGAGTCTCATCAACTTATGTGAAATCATTACTTGATCAAGGTAATATTCGTCTTGTTAAATCACTACTTGGAAGAAGTTATCAAATTCATGGTGAGGTTGTGCACGGTGATAAAGTTGGTTCACTGATTGGTTATCCTACAGCAAACATTAACTATAAGAATTACTATATGCCGAAGGTTGGTATCTATGTTGTTAACGTTAGAATCGGTGATAAGAATTATTTAGGGTGTGCTAACTTAGGTCATAATCCGACTTTAAATTATTCAACAACGAAGCGTCTTGAAGTATTTATTATTGATTATAACGGTGATTTATACGATCAAGAAATTACAGTTTCATTTGAATATTATTTAAGAGATGAAATTAAATTCAATACCGTAGAAGAACTCTTAAAACAAATTGATAAAGATGTCAAAGAGACAATTAAATTAACGAGAAAAGTATAACAAATATGTTAAAATAGAGGTATAGTTGGAGGTAGCAAATATGAAACTTATAATCGCAGTTATTTCAAATGAAGATGCAAACAAAGTACAAAAAGGTTTAATCAACGAGAACTTCTTCGCTACTAGATTATCTACAAAAGGTGGATTCTTAAGAGAAGGTAATGCGACATTCTTAATTGGGGTTAATGATGAAAAAGTACCTGAAGCTTTAGATATTATTGAAAAGTATTCTAAACGCAGAAATAAGATCGTTCCAAATGCGATTGTTAATGAATTCGGTGCATTTTCTGCGCATCTTCCAATTGAAGTATCTGTTGGTGGAGCCACCGTATTTATTGTGAATGTTGACCAATTTGTTAAGGTTTAATGTATATTTTTCGACAATTCACAACAATTTAATGAAAATTTTCAGTAACATGTTGCATTTTGTTCTTAATTATGGTATTATTTCTACGGTCGGTAGCGAGGACAGCGTTAGCCAAGCACTTTCTTCAGCTATTAGAGACATTAGGAGGACAAAATGGCACTATCAAAAGATAACAAAAAAGCATTAGTAGAAAAATTTGCAAGATTTGCTGGAGACACTGGTTCACCAGAAGTACAAATCGCAATTTTAACTGCTGAAATCAATGAACTTAACGAACACCTTCAAGTTCACACACATGATTTCCACTCAAAACGTGGTTTATTCATGAAGATTGGACGCAGAAGAAACTTACTTAAGTATCTAAAAAATACAGATGCTTCTCGTTATGCTGCATTGATCAACGAACTCGGATTAAGACGATAATAAAAAAACTCTTCGGAGTTTTTTTTATGTTTTTTTCTACTTTTTTTGTTTCACTGACTGAATATTCAACACATTTATTTAAATAAATGTTATAATAGACAAGGCTATAAAAGTATAGAAATAAATATAAAATGAAGGAGATTTTATATGTCAAAACAAGTGTTTGAGACCGTATTAGCTGGCAAGCCTTTACGTGTCGAAATCGGAGAAGTAGCTAAACAAGCTCACGGCTCTGTTATGGTTTATTATGGAGATACAGTTGTTTTATCAACAGTTGTTGGTAAAGAAACATCTGCAGAAACAGACTTTTTCCCATTGATGGTTATCTATCAAGAAAAATTATATGCAGCAGGTAAGATTCCTGGTGGATTCTTAAGAAGAGAAGGACGACCTTCTGAACATGAAACACTCGTTTCAAGATTAATCGATAGACCGATTAGACCTTTATTTGATGAAGGTTATAGAAATGAAGTTCAAATCGTAAATACTGTATTATCAAGCGATCCAGAAGTTCCAAGTGAAGTTGCAGCTATGTTAGGCTCATCAATCGCACTTGAAATTTCACCGATCCCATTCCTTGGACCTATTGCAGGTGTGAATGTTGGTCGTGTAAATGGTGAATATGTATTAAACCCAACACCAGCTCAAATGGAACAATCAGATATTGATTTAACTCTTGCTGGTACAAAGGTAGCAATTAACATGGTTGAAGCTGGTGCTAAACAAGTATCTGAAGAAGCAATGTTAGGTGCTTTAATGTTTGGTCATGAAGCAATTAAAACTTTATGTGATTTTCAATTAGAAATTAAAGCAGCTGTCGGTCAAGAAAAATTAATTCCTGAACTTAACAAGATTGATGAAGCAATTGATAAGATGGTTAGAGCTTATGCTGAAGCTGATCTTATTAAGGCTGTATCAATTGTTGAAAAAGCTGAACGATATGCAAAAATTGATGAGATTAAAGAAAATACTTTAGAACATTTTTCAGCAAACTACTTCTGGAAAGAAGTTGAAGGCGTTAAAGTGTTAGATGAAAAAGAACAAGCTAAATTCTTAAAACAAGTTGGCAGAGTTGTCGATGAAATCGTAAGAATGGAAGTTCGTAGATTAATTACTGTTGATAAAGTACGTCCTGATGGACGTAAAGTGGATGAAATTCGTCCATTATCATCAAGAGTAGACATTTTACCTAGAACTCACGGTTCAGCATTATTTACACGTGGTCAAACACAAGCGTTAGGTGTTGTAACTTTAGGTTCATTAGGTGAAAACCAAATTATTGATGGTCTTGAAGAAGCCGAAGTATCTAAACGCTTTATGTTACATTATAACTTCCCTCCATTCTCAGTAGGGGAAACAGGACGTTATGGTGCACCAGGTCGTCGTGAAGTTGGTCATGGTGCTTTAGGAGAAAGAGCATTATTACAAGTTTTACCTTCAGAAGATGAATTCCCTTATTCAATTCGTGTTGTATCAGAAATTTTAGAATCAAATGGTTCTTCATCACAAGCAACAATTTGTGTCGGTTCAATGGCATTAATGGCTGCTGGTGTGCCTATTAAAGCTCCAGTTGCAGGTATTGCAATGGGTTTAATTAAAGAAGGTGATCACTATACCATTCTTTCAGACATTCAAGGTATGGAAGACCATGAAGGTGATATGGACTTTAAAGTAGCTGGTACTAAAGATGGTATTACAGCACTTCAAATGGATATCAAAATATCAGGTATTACAAGAGAAATCTTTGAAGAAGCACTTGCTCAAGCAAAACTTGGAAGACTTCATATCCTAGAACATATGTCTGCAACAATTAATGATGTTAGACCAGAACTTTCTGCGTATGCTCCAAAAGTTAAGATGATTCGTATCAACCCTGAAAAGATTCGTGATGTGATTGGTTCAGGTGGTAAAATCATTACTCAAATCATTGAAGATCATAACAATGTTAAGATTGATATTGAACAAGATGGTAGAGTATTTATTATGCATACTGATTCATCATGGATTAACAAAGCAGCTGAGTATATTGCAAACTTAGTGAGAGAAGCTAAAGTTGGCGAATTATACGAAGCTAAAGTAACTCGCCTTCTGATGGATAAAGAAGGTAAGAAAATTCAAGGTGTATTTGCCGAAATCTTCCCAGGAACTGAAGGTTTAGTTCATATCTCTAAATGGAGCAAAGAACGTACTGAAAGTCTAGAAGGACTAGTTAAAGTTGGCGATCAAATCTTAGTTAAAGTTATTAAGATTGATGAAAAAGGTCGCGTAGACTTATCACGCAAAGACGCTTTACAATAATTGACATTTTAAAGTATTACATATAAAATGAATACGATTTAGAATTGGGAAGGTGACTGAGCAAGGCTACATGTAGTCCTTGTTAGGAAAGTCCATGCTAGCACAGACCCTAGTGGTCTGTAGTGTTTGTGCCAAAGAAAAAAATAACTTTGGGTATGAGAAATCATAACGGCGAACCAAAAATCTAAGGGAAACTATGATCAAGGTTCAGAACGTGCCACAGAAACGAGTTTATTGGGAAACCAGTAAAATGAAACGCGGTAAACCCCTCAAGCTAGCAACCCAAATTTGGTAGGGGCATGAGAATCTCAGCAATGGGAAACTTACGAGTCTATCTCGAGATAAATAGTCACAAGAATTGAATTCTACAGAACATGGCTTATGCACCAATTCTTAAATCAAAAGAAAACCACCTAACAACAGGTGGTTTTTTTTAATGGTTCTAATGATTTATTTTGATGATTTTTTAAATATTTTTGTTATTTCAACAATGATAACAGGAATAATTGATAATCCTAGAACAATTAACCAATCGGTTAAATCCCAATGATAAACTGAATCAATATCAAATACATTTTCTGCAATAAATGGCACAAATACCGTTAATAATTGAAGTAAGAAACAACCAATAAAGGCAAATATCAAGAATTTATTTTTACCTAGATTAAATGCTGATTTCATTTCTGATCTTACATTAAATGCATGGAATAACTGTGTAATCGCGAGTACCATAAAGGTAAGTGTTTGAGCGTGTCTAATACCATTCATTTGATAACCAATATAGAATGCGAGGAAAGTTATTGAACCGATTAAAATGCCTTGCCATGCAATTTTGAAACCTAAACCACCAGAGAAGATGCTCTTTTTAGAATCTCTTGGAGATTCATCCATGATGTTATCTTCTTTAGGTTCAAGACCTAAACCGATTGCCATTAATGAGTCAGTGACTAAGTTTACCCATAAGATTTGTGAAGCTGAAAGAATTTGTAGAAATGGTTCGTTAGGGAATAAAACAAGTCCTAATGTGACACCTAAGAATATTGTAATGATTTCACCGATATTACATGAAAGTAAGAAGTGAATTGCTTTTTTAATGTTAGCAAAGATGGCACGACCTTCACCAACTGCCGTAACAATCGTAGCAAAGTTATCATCAGTTAAAATCATATCAGATGCACCTTTAGCAACTTCAGTTCCTGTAATACCCATTGCAATACCAATATCAGCCTTTTTAATTGAAGGTGCATCATTGACACCATCACCGGTCATTGCAACAACAAGACCGGTTTGTTTCCAAGCTTCAACAATTCTGACCTTATTTTCTGGTGATACTCTTGCATAAACTCTAATGTCTTTAAGTTTTGCAAAGTATTCTTCATCACTCATTTTATCTAATTCTTTGCCAGTGATTGCAAGGTTATCATCTATTAAAATACCAAGTTCTTTTGCGATCGCAACAGCAGTATTTTTATGGTCACCTGTAATCATGATTGTTGTAATACCTGCACGTTTAGTTTCTTTAATGGCATCTTTAACCTCAGGTCTTGCTGGATCAATCATACCAACAAGTCCAAGTAATGTTAAATTGTTTTCTAAAGTTGCAGCAACATTTTTATCAAATACGGTTTCTTCTGGATAGAGTTTAAATGCTATTGCAAGTACTCTTAATGCTTGGTCTGTAAAGAATGTATTTTGTTGGTTGAACATAAGATAGGTAGATTCATCAAATGGTTTAACTGTTTCATCATGATAGTAACTTGATGATTTACCAAAGATGACATCTGGTGCACCTTTTGTGATAGAAACATATTGATCATCTATTTTATGCACGGTTGTCATCATTTTACGGTCAGAGTCAAAAGGTAATTCAAAGACTCTTGGATATTTTTCTAATATAGCAATTGGATTAATTTCACATTGAATTGATAAATCAGTCAATGCAATTTCAGTAGGGTCTCCAATTTTTAAGTATTGATTATCTTGATATTTAACAATCGTGTCATTACAAAGTACACTATAATCAATAAGCATTTCAAGCTCTGAGGTTGGTTTTTTAATTTCAGAAACTTTGAGTGTTTGACCATTTACATATAAATCTGTAACAGTCATAATATTTTGAGTTAATGTTCCAGTTTTATCTGAACAGATAATAGATGTAGATCCAAGGGTTTCAACTGCAGGTAGTGTACGCATGATTGCTTTTTTCTTAACTAAGTTTTGCATACCTATCGATAAAACAATCGTAATAATTGCAGGTAACCCCTCTGGAATTGCAGCAACAGCTAAAGCAATTGCTGACATAAATGATTCTAGAATATGAAGTTCACCATTAATTAATCCTCTTGTTATTTGAATGGCAAAGATAATACCTACAATAATTAACGCAAGAAGTGCTAAAGTTTTACCTAGTTGAGCAATGCTCTTTTGAAGTGGTGTTTCTGATTTTTCACTCTGATTTAACATAGATGCAATTTTACCAATTTCGGTTTGCATACCACTCGAAATTACAACACCAGCACCACGACCATAAGTTACAACTGTACCCATATATGCAAGATTAATTCGATCACCAAGTGGAACATCGTTATTTTGAATAACGATATTATCTTTTTCAACTGGGACTGCTTCACCAGTTAAAGGTGATTCATCACATTTTAGATTGACTACCTCAATAAGTCTTAAATCAGCCGGAACAAAATCACCTGCTTGAAGAATGACAATATCACCAGGCACTAAATCCTTAACATCAATTTTAATTTCTACACCATCTCTTAGAACTGTTGCATGTGGACTTGACATTTTCTTTATGGATTCTAAAGCTTCATCCGCTTTAGCTTCTTGAACAACCCCAATAATCGCATTAATCAAAACAATACCGACAATGAGTAAACCTTCAGTTAATTCTTCAGGCTTTTGTTCAAGTATTGCAGCGACAAAAGCTATACCTGCAGCAATCAGCAAAACGATGACCATAAAGTCTTTAAATTGATCTAAAAACTTTAAAAATATAGGTCTTTTCTTTTCAGCGATAAGTTCATTCTTACCAAATCTTTCGATCCTTAGTTGAACTTCATTACTAGATAATCCATTTTTTGTTGTTTGCAGTGTTGCAAATGTTTCATCAACTGTTTGTTGATATGTATTTTTTTCCATTTCTTTTCCTCCGGTAAAAAATAAATAAAGACCTTCAAAACCATTTTTTCAGGTCTTGAAGGTCTCGTTACAAGTTGCATACTTGAATATTAACCGGGTTAACGTAACCGACTTGACGATTAATACTTGGGAAACTACTCCCCTTCTAAAAGTATTTTATCATATTTTTTAATTTAAATATAAAAATATTAAAGTTTCACAAAATCTTCCAATTTGTAATTTTTTGTTGCCGAATTATTTTGGTCATCATGACCAGAGTCTCTAAATTTACGATAACCATGGATTGTCCATAAACTTAAAAAGATTGTAAGTGATATAGCAGCACCGACATTTAAAAAGAATATCCAAGGATCTGTAGAAATAAAGAGAAGTTGTTCAAGTAGATTAGAATCTCCAATATAGTTACCACTTATTTCATCATACCTCATCTCATATGTGCCAAGGAGATCATTAACTGAAAGTGTGATTGTTTCATTATTAGTATCAATAGATATCACACGATGAACCCACATGTAGTCTAAATTGATATTATTATGTGCAACAACATAATCTCCAGGTTCTAAATCATCAACATTAAAAGGTACCATTTTACCGATACCGACTTGAACTGTATTATTAACGATGGGTTGGTTGAATGGAACTGCTTGAATATGATTATACGAGTAGAAGAGATATTCATTCTGTGGTCCTAATAAAATCATAACAACCAAGAATATTTCAACCATAAAAAATAGCACAGAAAATACTAAAAGTAGTGCTCTAATGGATTTCATTCTTAGCCCCTATTAAAAAAATTATTTTGATTGTGGTTTTAATTTTTTAACCAAGATGACAGCTGTTGTTATTAATATGACATTAATAAGAATCACAGTTACACCAATTGGACTTCTTAAGAATCCAATAATATAACCTAATGCAGGTAATTTAGATTTAACAGTACCTAAATACATATCTTCAGTAATATCCCATTGATAGGATATTGCAGAACCTGAACTATGTACACGATAAGTTTTTTCTGTAGCTACAACTTCAGTCATGATCTTATAGACTTTAAGACCATCTGCACTACCGTAACCATCGAGTTCAAAAACAATTAGTTTAGTATTATCTAAAGTTTCAAAATCATCGAGTGTAACAATTAATGCATCACCTCTATCTAAAGAAGCATCTACACCACTGAATCCACCATATATTGCAAATCCGAATAAATTCATTGTTACAAATGGGAAATATAAGACGAAGACAATGAATAAACCTAAAAGACCTATAATGCTGTATAGGATGATACTTATTAATTTATTTGAATCTAACTTTTCCGCCATGTAAATACCCCTATTTATAATGGTAAAGTATATCTTTATCATTATTTTAGCATAATTTTATATTTTTATATGAATTGAAAAAGTGGTCTAGAGACCACTTTATTCAAATTCTCTTTAATTAGTCTTCAATAACTGTAAATAATACTGTGAATGTAATTTCTGAACCGAATAATGCTTTAGCATAATCTTCAGCATTTTCTTTAGTAACTCCTGGTAAATTTTCCATAGGTTCTAATAGAACAACTTTAACCCAAACAGTAACTGCACCACCGTTTCCTTCGATAGCATAATCACCATCACCGTTAAATGTACCATCATCATGTGTACCACCAATTTGGTAAGAAAGTGATACGTAATCAACTAAGATTGAACTGAGAGGATGATCAATTTCAAGATCGTCAAAAGCAACAGTTACAACACCAGTTTTTTCTGAATCTGCATCATTTGATTCCCAAACAACTTGGAATTTAAACATTACATATTCAACAGCATCATCTTCTAATGAATTAGCTGCTTGACCAGCAGGTACTAATACACCGTCAGTTTGACCAAGAGCAGAAGCACTAACTTCTGAAATACGACCAGTACCGATTGTAACAACATTACCATCAACATCTGCTTCTAATTCAATTGAAGCCCAATATGCATAAGAAATCCCTAAGGATACAACTGCTAGTAAGAATAAGACTGCTAGCATTAATTTTTGATTCTTTTTCATTATATACTCTCCCTTTTTTATTCTTAAAATTAAGAAACAACCCTAAAGTGCAAATCAAAGGTGATATTTTTACCCATGATTGCAGTAGCAATCTCACTTGTCGCTGGTTCAAGAAGTCTAACCTTGACAACTACTACGAGAACTTCATTCGAGATTAAGAGATTGCCGTTATTTGGAAGTTCAATAACAACTAAGTAGTTATATTGATCAGTTCCATCTAACAAAACATTTATGGCTGTGATGGTTAATCCAAGCTCAACACCTGGTAGTAATTCATCACCGGTTAAGTCAAGTTCGAAGATGAAGTGTATTTCATCAACTTCATCTGAATTTTTTACAAAACCTTGAGGGACAAGTTTTTTATTAAAATTTGATTCATCTTCTTTAAGATTTACAGATAATTCTGCTTCATGTAATGTATCAATTGATATATATACATTTGCATAATGGTCTAGCGCAGCCCAATATGAAAATGAAACAGATACTGTATATATGATTGCGATAACAAGTACAATGAGTAATGTTATACTCAATCTTTTATTCATACCTATGCCCCCATAGCCGTTACGAAAGAAAAAGCAGCCCTTGAAATCAAAAGTTTTGATTTGCAACTGGCTGCCACTGTAAAATCAGGACCCTATAGCTTTGCGTCCTTAGGTTACCCTAAGTTTGCCGATAAGATATGCTTAAATTCATAATTGCTAATATTATAATAAAAAATACTTTGATATGCAAACAAAATGCTAAATGCTGTTTATAAAATGATTCTAATTAGTATAATTTAGAAAGTTCAATTGCAATATCTGCAGCAAGTTTGGCATTGTTATAGACAAGTTGTATATTTGAATCTAAGGAAATACCTTTGGTTGATTGTTCAATTTTACTTAGTAGATAAGGTGTAATTTGTTTACCCTTTATATCATCACGTTCTGCTGAGAGAAGTGCTTTTTCAATTTCATTATTTATGAATTCTGGATCGAGTGAGTAGATATCTGGAATTGGGTTTGCAATTAAGACACCACCTGGTAGTGGAAGTGACCATTTAGTTTTTAATAGTGTTGCAATTTCATCTGCTGAATCTAATTGATATTCAAGTCTAAATCCACTTTTTTTTGTATAAAATGCTGGGAACTCATCTGATTTATAACCTACTACAGGAACACCTTTGGTTTCTAAATATTCTAATGTTAATCCGATGTCTAAAATAGATTTACACCCAGCGGAAACAACACAAACATTTTCATTTGCAAGTTCCTCTAAATCGCGTGAAATATCAAATGTTTCTTGACCTTTTCTATGAACACCACCAATACCACCTGTTGCAAACACTTTGATACCTGCCATAGCTGCAACTAAAATGGTAGCAGATACCGTAGTTGCGCCATTATAACCCTTTGCAATACAATAAGGAATGTCTCTTTTTGAAACCTTCATTACATTTTTAAGTTGACTTAATTTAGTGAGTTCAGTTGGTGTTAATCCAACTTTAATTCTGCCATCTAAAATAGCGATTGTTGCAGGTGTAGCACCTTGGTTTTTAATGATTTTTTCAAGCGTCATTCCGACTTCAACATTTCTTGGATATGGCATACCATGCGAAATTATTGTTGATTCTAATGCGACAACTGGTTTACCAAGTTTAAGTGCATCTAATACCTCAGGTGCAAAATCTATATATTGATTCATTTTATTTCTCCTTTACAAGTGAAATCACTTGATTTGGTTTAAGTTTTTTATAGACTGAATCTCTAGATTGTAGCGTAAAATGTGACATAATTGTTCCAGTTTTTAGTGGATCTAATTTATTGATCTCTGCATAGATTACTCCAGAAAAAAATGCATCACCACATCCTGTATCATTAATCATTCTACCCTCGTATGATTTATGATAGAAGTTTGTTACTTCATCACTAAAATGGTAAGCACCGAGTTTGCCCATTGTTAAATAAACATTCTTTATACCTTTATTGATTAAAATTTGACCAATTTGAATAGGATCTTCAAACATCGTTATTTTTTTTCCTTCAATGATATTTATTTTAATTGTATGAATTTTATTTAAATAAGGGATAAACTTGTGTGCTTTAGCACTACTTACTAAATCTACATAAAATGGTTTTTGATAAGCAGTCATAATATAGTCTAAAGTTTTTTCTGGAATATTTGCATCAAGAACTACAATGTCAGCTGCGTATATAATGTCATGATGCTTTTTGATCAGTTGTGGGGTCAATTTTGAGAGTTGTTCCATAGAAGAAACAGCAGTGACTAAACTTCCAGTTTCATCATGTATCGCAATATAACTTGCAGTTTGAGGTACATTTTGATATAAAACTTTTAAATTTATGTCACGTGACATATTTAAAAAATCTCTTGAATCTTCACCTAATACAGTAATCAATGTAGGATTTAAGTCAAGTCTTGCTAGATTTTCTGCAATATTTCTTGCAACACCACCCCAAGACTTATAAATAAATCCAGGATTAGAATCATACATCGTATGCGATTGATGCATATTGGCAAGAAAATCAATCGTGGTTGCACCGATAACTACAATTTGCTTCATACGTATTGAACAGGTTGAAGTGTATATGTATTTTCTAAAATTTCAAATTTTTCGATGACAACAGGTGAAATTGGTGAATCAAAATGATTCGTTTGTACTGTAGCAATCTTATCAATGACATCTAAGCCTTCAATAACTTTTCCGAATCCAGCATAACTACCATCTAAGTGTGGTGCAGATTTATGCATGATAAAGAATTGTGAAGTTGCAGAATTTGGATCTTGTGTTCTTGCCATAGAGATGACACCTTTTTCATGCTTTAATTCATTTTTAAATCCATTTCTAGAAAATTCACCTTTAATTGGTTGTTTTTCATCCATTGAACCTCCACCTTGGATCATAAATCCTTTAATGATGCGATGGAAGATTTTTCCGTCATAAAAACCTTGTTTAACATATGAAACAAAATTAGAAACTGTATTTGGAGCAATTTCTGGATACAGTTCAATTTTCATTGTTCCAAAGTCTTTGACAGATAGTTGTAATAATAGTTTTGACATGATAAATACCTTTCCTTTATTGGATATTTTCATTGTATCATATTATGATATAATGATTATAGAAAGCGAGCGAAATTTATGGTGGATTTTGGACAAGGGGTTGCAAGCGGGAAGATCATTTTGATGGGAGAACATTCAGTTGTTTATGGTAAACCGGCAATCGCTTTACCATTTACGCAAGTACAAATCACTTCTAAAATTTATAAAACTGATAAACCTATCACCATTGATTGTATTTATTTTCAAGGTTTTTTAGAAGATGCACCAGACAATTTATTCGGTATTAAAGAACTTATTAAACTTGTACTCGATTATTTAAAACAACCACTAAATGGATTTCATATTAAAATAGATTCAAATTTGCCTTCTCAAAGGGGATTAGGTTCTTCAGCAGCTGTTTCGATTGCAGTTGTAAGAAGTTTATTTGATGCATTTGAGGTTGATTTGACAATAGATCAATTAAATCATTTTGTTGATTTAGCAGAACAAATTTATCATGTGAATCCAAGCGGATTAGATGCTTCAACAATTACAACAGGTAAAGCTGTTTTTTACCAAAAGGATTTAGGTAAAAGTATTATTCCTTTACAAATGGATGCTGTTATTGTTGTAGCAGATACAGGTAAAGAGGGTTTAACAAAAGAAGCTGTGACAGAGGTTAGAAAACTTTGGAATGAAAATCCTACCGTTGTTAACCCAATAATTGATCGATTAGAAGAATTAACAAAAGAAGTTAAAACTTATTTAGAGAATAACGAAGTGATACGTTTAGGTTTAGCTATGACCGAAGCACATCAACTTTTAAGAAGTATCCATGTCTCAGATGAAAAGTTAGAAGAATTAGTTGATGTTGCAATTAAATCTGGTGCATTAGGAGCTAAACTAACTGGTGGTGGAAAGGGGGGTTGTATGATTGCTCTTGCCAAAAATACAGAACAAGCTGTTATCATTTCAGAAGCGTTAAAAGCAAGTGGTGCAGTGACAACTTGGTTCTATGATTTAAAGGAAATTATTCATGAAGAAAACAGCTAAAGCACATGTAAATATTGCTTTAATTAAATATTGGGGAAAAAAAGATAAAAAATGGAACTTACCATTAACTTCATCTTTAAGTTTTACTGTGGATAAATTTTATACAAAAACTTCAGTTGAATATAAACCTTTATTAACAGAAGATCATCTTTATATTGATGATAAATTTATTACTGGTCCTGAACTTGAGCGTGTAAAAACTTTTATGGATATGGTAAGACATCTATACAATATCCCTTATTTTGCTGAAATTATTTCTTACAATTATGTACCTAAAAAAGCTGGTATTGCATCAAGCTCATCAGCTTTTGCAGCACTTGCGCTTGCTGCAACGGAAAGTTATGACATTCACTTAGAACCTAAAGCACTATCTGCACTTGCAAGATTTGGTTCAGGTTCAGCTGCTCGTTCCATTTATGATGGATTTTCAATTTGGCATGAAGGTTATGATCATATAACAAGTTTTGCTGAACCTATCAAAGGTTTTTCAGATATGGCTATGTTAATTTGTATGGTCGATCAAAGAGAGAAAAAGATTGATTCACGATCTGCAATGAATGTATTAGAAGAATTTCCTGAATTAAAATCAGATTGGATTTCAAAAACTAATATGTTACTAAATGACATGGTATTTGCAATTAATCAAGTTGATTTTGAAGCAATGGGGAAAACTGCTGAACTTCATGCAACTTTGATGCATGAACTGATTTCTAAAACTGGTGTGAAGTATTTAAATGAAACAAGTCATGAAATTTTAGATTTGACTAAATGGTTACGTAGTCAAGGACACAAAGTTTATGCTACCATGGATGCAGGTCCAAATGTGAAAATTATCGTTAAAAAAGAAAATATCAAAGACGTTATAAGTTATTATGAAAAGATTTGCCATGTCGTTGTTTGTTATGAAGGTAAAGGAGTGCATCTTTTATGATTTCTCTTAAAGTACCGGGAAAACTATATATTATTGGTGAATATTCTGTACTTAAACCTGGTAATGAAGCGGTTTTAGTTGCAGTTGATAAGTTTATTAATGTCACAGTTGATGCATCAAAAACTTATGAATTTTCTTCTGAACTAGGTCATTTTAAATGGATGTTATCAGATAAACTTCCAGTATTTGTATATGATACATTAACACATGCAAAAGCTGCAGTTTATGTTGCTCATTTATATTTAAATTATAAACAAGTGGAACCTAAAGTCTATTCAATTAATTTATCATCTGAATTAACAACAGAAGAAAATCAAAAATATGGTTTGGGTTCATCAGGTGCAGTTGTTGTATCTGTAATTAAAGGTATTTTAGATTATCACAACGTTAAAATAAAAAAATTAGACTTATTTAAATTAGCAGTACTTGCTCAAATTGAAATTAATGATATTTCATCAGGTGGAGAACTTGCAGCATCAATCTTTGGTGGGTGGGTACACTATACACGTTATGATTTGATTTGGGTGATGAATCATAAGGGGAAATTAGATGAGGTTATGACTTTAACTTGGCCATTCTTAAAAATTACTCGATTACCTAAACCACCGTTTGAACTCGCAATTTGTTACAGTGGAATATCTCAATCAACTTCACAGATGGTTGGCAAGATGCAAACAATTAATCAATCACCTTGGTATGCAACATTCTTAAACAAAACTAAACTCATTGTTACACAGTTTAAAGAAGCACTAGTAAGAAATGATTATTTCACGACTAAATATATGCTTGAAATGTATCGAGACCAATTACTTGATTTACAATCTAAAAGTGGTATTATCATAGAATCAAGCCCATTTAAAAAGATGATGCAAATTGCATCAGATTATGGTTTACCTGCAAAAACATCTGGAGCAGGATTTGGTGATTGTGGATTCGCGATTGCACAAAATAAAAATCAAAGAATATTAGTTCAAGATGCTTGGTTTAAAGCTGGTTTAACACCACTTGAATTAAATGTTTGGGAGTATAATGAGCAAAAATAGAAAAGACGAACATATTGAACTTGCTTTAAAACAGGAAGTTAAGAAAAATGCATTCGATAAAATAAGATTAGAAGCATTAGACCTTCCTGATTTATCCATGGATCAAATTGAATTAAATACCGAGTTCCTTGGATATAAAGTGCCTTATCCAATTTATATTAATGCAATGACAGGTGGTTCAGCAAATGGACATCGTATTAATGAATTTTTATCACGTCTAGCAAATCACTTTAATTTACCAATGGTAACTGGTAGTCAATCAATCATTTTCAAAGATGAAGCATCTAAACCTTCATTTGAAATTATTAGAAAAAATCATCAAGGTATTGTTGTTTCAAATTTAAATGCAAATGCTTCAGTTTCACAAGCACTTGAAGCAATCAACTTAATTTCTGCAAATGCACTTTCTATACACTTAAATGTGATTCAAGAACTTGTGATGCCAGAAGGTGATAGAGATTTTTCTGATTGGACTGAGAATATTAAAAAAATTAAAGATGTTATTGATGTACCTTTAATTGTTAAAGAAGTTGGTATGGGTTTATCTTTATCAACTATTTCAAAACTTAAGAGATTAGGCATTAAACACATTGATGTTGCTGGCAGTGGTGGCACATCTTTTCTTAAGATTGAAGAAGCAAGAAGTGGTAAATCATATGATTATCTAAATGAATTTAATTTAGATACTGCAGAAATTCTTATGAAACTAGAAAAAGATGATGATGTATCAATTTATGCATCAGGTGGTGTAAGAAATCCACTCGATGTCATTAAGGCATTGATACTTGGTGCGAAAGCTGTTGGACTTTCTAGATGCTTTTTAGATTTAACGTTCTTAGAATTTGATGAAGCTATCAAACGCGTAGAAGAATTCGTTAACGATTTAAAGAAGATTATGATCATAATTGGAGCAAAATCTATCAAAGACTTACCAAAAGTTAAATATGAACTTATCGATTAAAAAAACCACCTTTTGACAGGTGGTTTCTTTTTATTTTGAAATAATTAAGCTTCTTGGTTTTGAATAGCTTTCATTAAAGGCATCACTAAGAATATCAGTGCTACAATAAATAAAGCTAATAATAAGTAATTTGAAAGCATAGTAGCATCTACCATGATTGCATTTACATAACCTAAGGTTGAACCAAGTGCAGTAGCTGCTGCAAATAAGAATGCAACAACTCTTGAACCAAGTAGAAGTGCAATGACAACAGGAATTAATGAAAGTAAGACTAATGACCAACCTGCACTAAAGTAAACTGCTGCAGCGAAAATCGCAAGAGGTAATAAATCTTCCTTTTGAATTTTAGCAGCTGTTGTTTTACCGAGCATTAATTCAGCAAGTACGACTAAACCTGTATATAAGAATGATACAAGTGATAGTAATAGTTGTAAATCAAATGCCGCACCAAAGTTCAAACCAATTAATGCAACTACAAAATTTCTTAAAGCATCAGCAAATAATAATGCTAAAAGTAAATGCGATAGAAGTACTTTACCCTTCCATTGTGCCCAAATAATTGCAAATCCAACGACAAGTGTTGATAACCAACCACCTAATACCGAGACATTAAATGTGAAATTCATTGTAAGTAATGCGTTAAACAATGAAAGTTGGATCACAGCCATCACGATAACAACTACAAGCCCTAATTGGGATTCTGCGAAACTTTTAAGCGTAGACAAAAGACTTTTCAAAATAATAAACCTCCCCTTTTTGATTTATTTGAAAGTTATTGCTCTTTAACTTAATTATAAACCATTTGAATATCAAAATAAATTAAAGTGCTTTAATAAAGAAAAACTGAACACGTTATGTTCAGTTATTTTTTCTTCTTTTTATCTTTGGGTTTATCCGATTTTGTAAACCATTTCCATGGGATAATATTCGCAAGTGCAAGTGCTAATCCATAGTAGTACCATGCAACCATTGTTGGATTTTCTATTGTTGTACCATCTGGTAAATTATCCGTTGGAACTAAGTGAATATTAGAACCATCATAAGAAATGTATACATATATTTTAGCTGCTCCAAGTTCAACTTCATAATATTCAGTTGCTGCAACTTCTGGTTGATTTAAAGAATAATATCTTAAAGGACTGATTGTTAAGAACTTAAAATCAAGTGCAAATAAAAAGATAATTAATATCGATAGTATAAAACGATTTAAAATTAACTTAAGTAAAAAATTCATTATATTCACCTTGCCTATAAATATCGTATCATAAAATGATAAAACTTAAATACCCTTTATTTGAGAAAATCAAATATTTTAACTATAATGAAAACATAGGTGATATTATGACAATAGAAAAAAGAACGATTCAAACATCTGAAATTGGATATAACTTTAAAATCAGACCAAGCGATTTAATTAATCTTATTCAAGATGTTGAAGGGAAAGATATTGAAAAAGTAACTAAAACAGATTTTGCTACTGAAAAAGCAGATTATTCAATTGTACTTAATTTTAGATATGTTGAAATTAAAAGATGGCCAAAATATAAAGACCAATTAGAGATTCATTCGTTTCCAACGGAAACTAATGCATTTTATGGTTACAGAAATACAATTATATATGATGAATATGGTAAGCCATTGATCGAATCGTATAGTTTAGGATCTTTTATAAATCTTGATACATTAAAACCTTATAGAATGTCAGAAGAACAATTAAAAGGTATTGGTGAACATCACAAATACGAAATGAATTTTGTTGGAAGAAAAATTGATTTGAATCGTGAGTTTGAATTTGTAAAAGAAGTAAAAATTACAGTTCAACCATCTCATATAGATTATTTTCAACATTTAAACAATGCTTTTTATATAGAGTTTGCAGTAAATCAACTTCCACTTGAGTTTGAATTTAATAGACTTTTTGCAGAACACAAACTTCCTTTTGTCATGTTTGATGAGATGACATTAGTGACACAAAAAACTCCTGATTCATATGTTGTTTTATTTTTAAATAAAGAACGAAAAATTTATGCAGTTTTTGAATTCAAAAAATAAGCATTACTTTTTCTTTGTAATCTCTTCTTACATAAGATATAATGATTTTGTTGTTAGGTAAAGGAGAGGTTGATATGCAAGTATTTGATTATGAAGATATACAGTTAATTCCTTCTAAATGTATCGTGAAATCAAGAAGTGAATGTGACACATCGATTCAGTTTGGAAAGGTTACTTTTAAATTACCCGTAGTACCTGCCAATATGGGAACCATTATTGATGAAAATCTCGCAAAATGGTTAGCTCGTAACGGATATTTTTACATCATGCATCGTTTTGAAGAGGAGAAACGTATTCCATTCATGCAAGAGATGATTAAAGAAGGATTATATACTTCAATCTCTGTAGGTGTTAAACCAAAAGAGTATGATTTTGTTTTAGAACTTAAACGTTTAAACCTAATACCTGATTATATTACTATTGATGTTGCGCATGGGCATGCGGAAACTGTCATTGAAATGATTCATTTTATAAAAGAACATTTACCAGAAAGTTTCTTAATTGCTGGTAATGTTGCAACACCAGAAGCAGTACGTGAGCTTGAAAATGCTGGTGCAGATGCGACTAAAATCGGTGTTGGACCTGGTAAAGTATGTATTACAAAAGTTAAAACAGGTTTTGGTACAGGTGGTTGGCAATTAGCTGCACTATCAAGATGTTCAAAAGCTGCTAGAAAACCATTAATTGCTGATGGTGGTATTAGAACCCATGGTGATATTGCAAAATCCATTCGATTTGGTGCATCGATGATCATGATTGGATTCTTATTTGCAGGTCATGAAGAATCACCAGGAAGAACCCTTGAAATTAATGGTGAAAAGATGAAAGAATACTTTGGTTCTGCATCTGAGTATCAAAAGGGTGAAAGAATCAATGTTGAAGGTAAAAAGATTTTAATACCATATAAAGGTAAGATTGAAGATACCCTAAAGGAAATGAGAGAAGATTTACAATCATCGATATCTTATGCCGGTGGTAAAGATATCGAAGCAATCAGAAAAGTTGATTATGTCGTTGTTAAGAATTCAATTTTTAATGGTGATTGGATCTAATTAAAGTTAACTTAAATAAAAGAACCCTAGTTCGACTTGAACTAGGGTTTTATATTATTGTTGGTTTGCAGGAATATAGTGTTTCCAATAAGTTGCACCATTTAGTGCATCTGGCTCAATACCTTGAGAACCTAAGATTGCTTCATAGGCAATATTTTTATAAACAATAATATTACCAGGCGAATACACATTGAATGTCTTATAAGCATAAGTACCAACTTCATTCCAAGCATTTGGAATAGAACCAGGTATCGTTTGTTGCGCGTTTGCTACATTTTGTACTCTAAATACACGAGCATTATAAACAACATGGTCATTCGCAACATAAACATTAAACCAACGCCATTCATTGGTATTGATTTGATTCCATGCGTTATATGCTGTGCCAGGTACGAACTGATTAGCTCTTGCTGCATCTTGTACTCTGTAAAGATTATTTTCATAATAAACAAAGTCACCTGCTAGATAAACATTTGTTGGATTATATTCATAAGTACCAACTTCATTCCAAGCATTATACATTTCACCTGGTGCTGACATATTGGCATTTGTTTCATTTACGACTTTATAGTATCTACCTTCGTAGATTGCATAGTTACCAACTTGATATGTTTTGAATGGATCATATTGATCTGAACCAACCATAACCCATGAATCAGGTTGTGTACCCGGTTCATACTGATTAGCTCTAGCTACATTTTGAGGTTTATAGTATGTGCCATTATGGTAAACAATATTTGTTGAAGTATATACATTTGTAGGTGAATAATCATTCGTATCGATTAAGTTCCAAGCATTGTACATTTCACCCGGAGCTGATATGTTTGCATTATCAGCGTTAACAACTTGGTAATATTTACCATTATATGTTACAAATTGATTTAGAGTGTATGTTGTATTTGGATTATAAGGTTGAATATTAACAACTTCCCAAGCAGCATTCGATGGATTTTGATTATTATTCCACTTTGCACGGTAAACTTGCCCATTGTATTTAACATATGAATTGATATCGTATTGAGAGCCTGCTTGATATTCAGGGAAATATACATTTTTACGTTGCCAGTTAATATTTCCAGCAGGACTTGCAGATTTATAATAAAAATCCATTACTTCATATATATAACCTTGATAATTAACTAGTGTACCCTCCGGATAGTTCTTATTTAAAACGTATTCAGAAATTGGTTTATTAAATGTATCCCAACCATTGAGTGTTGCTGGATTGTTTGCACTTGCATTTGTTGCATTTGTTACATAATAAAGACTTCCATTATAAACAACAACATCATTAACTGTGTATTTAATTGAGTTATCATAAGATCTTATACCAAAGTTATAACGTTCCCAACCCTTTAATGTTGTAGGGTTTGCTGCATCTTTTGCATCACCAACGTTGACAACTTTGTAGATAATATCATCATAAAATACATAATGATTTAATGAGTATTCAAAAGTTGGATTATATTCTAGAATGGCAAAGTTAAAAATTGTCCACCCTTTGCCGATAATTGGTGCTCTATCGTTTGCGATACCACCATTTGTCACTTGATAGAAGTTACCTTGATATGCAACAACTTCACCAGAATCATATGTATTTGTAGGTAAGTAAAACATTGAAATATCTTTAAATGCACCATAAGGTTGACCAGGAGGTGTCGTTTGATGATAACCACCATGTCTAATAACATAAATGACACCAGTATACCAAACAAGGTCACCTTCTTGATACACACCATTTGGGTTATATTCTGGTACACCTTCAGGTGGAACATCAATTAAATAGTTCCAAGAAGGAATTGAAATGTTATTATTGGTTGCAACATTTTGATCACCATTAATGACATTAACCCAATAAGCAAAAGAAACAGACGTCGTTAAAATACATGCCGATATGACAAGTGCTGTTACAAGAGATTTTAATTTATCAAATCTCAATTTATCCATCAAACTCTCCCCTTAAGATGGTTCTGAAACTGTAAAGATAACATCAAAAATAATAATTTCACCAACAATTTGATCGTAATCACTAATTGATTCTGGATTAGTTAGAGTAACTAAAACATAGACCATTACTGCATCACCATTGATAACTATTGTCCCCTGTAAGTTATCAAGAACAGACTCACCGGTTAAACCGATCGGTTCTGATCCCCCAACCTGATAACTTATATTCAACAGTGATGCAAGTAACTGATTGTTCGGTGTGACATTGTCAATTTGAACAATTAAATCAAACGAGGTTCCTTCAGGAATGATGGCTGAATCTTCATCATTCGTCCAATTAATTTCATAAGATAATAAAACATATTCAACTGCTCCAGGTTCTGCATCTTGTGCACGACCAAAAGGGACTAATTTATAATTAGCAGAACCTAAATATGAAAAATCTACAGTTGTTGTTGCATCTTTAGCTGTACCTACAGTTACACGGTTATTCTCAATTGAATAACCTTCATTTAAGTTTGTATACGTCCAAAATGCAAATGAAGTTCCCCCAACTAATATACAAAGCAAGATTAAAATAATGATTGGTAATCTAACTCTCATGTCACTTTTCCCCAAAAAAAGACAGCAGTTTTAACTTACTAGAAGTTGCAACTGGCTGTCTTAAATTAAAGACCCTATAGCTTTGCGTCCTTAGGTTGCCCTAAGTTTGCCGATTGATGTTTTTATTAAATAATTTTATCATAAACTATTAAAAGTAAAGCAAAATACACATTATAGCAATCATATACCCTATAAACAAGAACAGAGTTCTTTTTTTATAGTATCTAAATCATTGAAATTAGAAATATTTTGCTATAATCAATTTAACACATTTAAATCATGTAAGGGAGATATATGATTTTTACATCAATCATTGCAACCTGTCTGTTAATAGCAATAGCGACTTGTTTATTGTTAGTTCAATCGTATATTAAAGTCGGTAAAAAATACTCAGGGATAAAAAGTTGGATCACAGGTGTATTTTTACATACACTTGGTATCATTATTTCAATATTTTCAGATGCTAATTTAAAAGACTTCACTGTACCTATCAGTGGGATTTTAGTCTTAGGTGGTTTATTCTCAATATTAGTTGGAATTAATCGATTCTTTGATAAATTTACAAACTACTATGAAGAATCAATTTTAATGTTACTAGCAGCTATTTCTATTATTTATTTCAATTCGTTTAATATAAATATTACATTCTCGTTAATTGCATTAAATGTAGCATATTTAGCAATCTCATTAAAAGGTGCATTTTTCTTGTTAAAAAGTCGTAAGAAAGAAACTAATCATAGCATTATTATGACAGCTTCATTTATGTTTGCACTTGCATTTATTGCGTTAAGTAGAATTATTAATGCATTTTTTGCAGATAGTAACTCGACATATCATTTGGCAAATAGTACCGATTATAACATTATCCTTATTTATTACATTATCTTTACAATCATGATTATTAATTTAAATTTACTTATTAACGATAAATCATTCCAACAAATGGCTTATGAACAAAATAAATTTAAAACGATTTTCAGTCAATCACCACTTTCAATGATGATGATGGATTTAGAAACTGATATTGTACTTGATGTAAATGAAACACTTATCAGAGAGTTAGGATATTCGAAAAAAGATTTAATTGGAAAGCATTATTCACAAATTCGAATGTTTGATTTGGTGAAAGATCGACCGAATACTCGACAATTTGATGCAAATCCTCATGATGTTTTTAATAAAGAAGTTCCAGTGCTTAGATACGATGGAGAAATACTACATTCATTATTATCCATATCCATCGTTCAACAATTAGAAGAGACACTTAAAATCATTTCACTTACAGATATAACAGAGATTTATGAGTTAAAAGAAAAACTTGATAGATATGCATATTATGACTCATTAACTGAACTACCAAACAGAAGATTATTTATTAAACACTTTAATTCTAAAGTGGAAAATAGAGAAAGTTTTGCAATTGTTACGATTGATTTAGATGACTTTAAACAATTTAATGATCTATACGGTCATGATACTGGGGATGAAATCTTAAAAGAAATAGGAACAAGATTAAATACACTTGTTTCTGGAAGTAATTTTGCAGCCAGGTATGGTGGAGATGAATTTGTATTATTACTGCACTATCGAGGATATCAAGAAGAATTGACCTCTGAAATTCAAAAAGTTGCAAGCGTTTTAAGAAAAGAATTAAAAATTCAAAAACAAAGCATTCAAATTACAGCATCGATTGGTACTGCAATATTCCCACTTCACGGTCAAAATTTACGAGATTTAATGCATAAAGCAGATATTGCAATGTATCAAGTAAAGCACTTAACTAAAGATGATATGAAGATTTTTGAAGAATAGAGAAGTAATTCTCTATTTTTTTATAGTATAATAGTGGAGGAAAGTTGGTACATAATGAAAAAAATCATACTTATTTTATGTGCACTCATTATTGGTATTACAATAACTGCATGTAATGAAGAAATTACACCTGGTGTATATTTTGAACATCCAGATGAGATTATTCACTATATTGGTGATAATAAACCGATTTATAAAGATCTTGTATCTGTAACATATCAACCTGGTGATATCAATTTAAAATCACTTTTAATGTATAGTGATGCAAAAGTTCAATATACAACTGTTGGAAGTTATGAAATTACATTTACTGTCACTTATCAATCAGTTAAATACGAATCTACTGCAAGTGTTAAAGTTGAATTAAAAGATTCTGGCGAAGATGAAGAAGTCATTGATTTTGAATTTTATTATATTAATGACTTGCATGGTGCGATTTTAGAAGATGGTGATTCCATTGGATTATCTAAAATTAGTAACGTCGTTTTAGAAGCTAAAACATTAAGACCAAATAAAACAATCTTTTTATCTGGTGGTGATATTGTTCAAGGACAAATTTTATCTAACTGGTATGATGGTGCAAGCACAATTGACATTCTAAATCATATGCAACTTGATGCGTATGTTGTTGGTAATCATGAATTTGACTGGGGTTTTAATGTTGTTACACAATATTTCAATGGTGAAAATGTACTACAAGCAAACTTCCCACTTTTAGGTGCCAATGTCTATGAAAAAACTACAAATGAGCGTCATGTTGATGTTGAACCGTATACAATTATTGAAAAAGCTGGTGTTAAAATTGCAGTAATTGGTACGATTGGTTATGGACTAGAAAGTTCAATTTCATATCCAAGAATACAAGATTATTATTTTACTGATCCAGTTGAATTAACTGGTTACTGGGCTGAATATGTAAGATTAGAAGAAGGTGCTGATATTGTAGTTGCAATTAATCACCAAGACGCATCTTTTTATAACAATCAAGTCGCAGCTTTTACAGGTAATAAACGTATTGATGCAATCTTCAATGGACATACACATTATGCTTATGTAAGGGATACAAATACTTCACATGGTGTTGTTCATACCATTCAATCTGGAGCCAATGGTACAAATTTGGGTAAAGTTACATTAACTTATGATAGAAATTTAGGTGTAATTAATTCTGATGCAGTTAATCTAAATCGATATAATGAACCTAAACTCAATCAAGAAAATCAATCAATTAAAAATTTAGTGAATTCATATGTAGAAGAAATTGAAGATTTATATGTTCCAATTTTAAATTCAGGAGATTATTATTCTCAAAATGATTTAACATATTATTTAGCTAAAATGATGCAAATTTATACAAATAGTGATATTGGTATTCATAACTTTGGTGGTACAAGAACAAGCATTTCATATGGCGAGGGACTAAGTTATGCTAAACTATTCCAAATTTCACCTTTTGATAATACAATTGTGACCGTTAAAGTTAAAGGTAGTGTAATTAACCAATTAAGTGGTGTTGGTGTCGTTTATAGATCGGGTTTAGGATCGATTAATCCTAATACATACTATAAAGTTGCAACAAATGACTACATATTTGGTAATAATGAGTCATTTAAAAATGGTGAGGAGATTGTCTTTACAGGTGAAACACTTTTAGATGTTATGGCAGAAGTCATAAGAAATCAAAAGGATAATGGAGCAACTGTTTGGACCACAAATCTTGAAATAATTTTTGATAGTAATTTAAAAACATTTAGTTCAGTTTATTTGCCAAGAAAAGAGTATTTTATATAATAAAAAAGGAGCAAGTTTGCTCCTTTTACTTTCTAAACCAATAACCTCTTGATTGACCTCCACCACCTCTATTATTAGAGCCAAAGCCTAACATAGAAAAGACAATTGGGAAAAAGAATCTACCACCAACACCTAGTATGACAACTAATCCAATCATAATTAATATGACTTGCCATAAATCTAATTGGAATCCCCAAATTGAATCTTCACTTGGAAGTGGTTTTGTGAAAGAATATTTTTCTTCAAAATAGTCATAAATGTGATAGTAATTATATGAAACATAACTATAACTCCAACCATATAGTTTATTTGAAGTAACATAAATCAGTTCGAAGTATAAATTTATGATTGCCTCATCAACATCTTCAATAATTGGATCGTTATAAAAATAGTCATCAATAATTGATGAAGCTTCAAATGCAGATAGATATTCCATCATTTTAATACCAATTTCAAAAACAAGTTCTTTAAAGACCAGATTACCATCAACTTCATCATAAAATAGGAATATCATAATTCCTAAATTATTTTTACCTACACCAAAATCATTAAAGATTTTTGTTGTATTAATTGAACCTACTTCACCAATATGTGTAGCAACTACAATTTGAACACCTTCTAGATCATTAGTTATCGTAGAATCATTCAATGTACTTTCGTAGTATGTTTCACCATTCACATAGATATACCATTTGGTAGATTGAAGTAGTGCATCCGCAGCATCGTTTATATAAAATTCTTGTGTCGGTTGATCAAGCGATCGATATGGAGTTGCACATGCAACTAAGGTTAAAAGCATGCTAAATAGCATACTTGAAAATAAAACCTTAGTTAATTTAGCTATTATCATTTAATTTTATGAAGGAATAACTGTTGAAAGGCTTGGAATTTGATAAAATTCAACATGTGTATAAGATCCTAAAAACCATCTATTAGGAATAACTTCTATATGATTATGATAATCAGTGACTGCTTCATTATATGTTTCAATTGCATTGGTAATCATATTTGTAGATGCAGAGAATTCTTGAATGAAATCTTCAGTTATACCAAGAGTCGTCCAGTTAGATGGATTTTGTTCCATATAAGAAACGAGTGAAATAAAAGTATTTTCTATTACTTCAATTTGATCGTCTGCTTGTTCAAAGTTTAAATTATTATTTGCTTGTGCAAATGCAACTCTTGCTTCAGTTAATAATGTAATTTGTGAAAGAATTTGTTGGTCTGCTGAATTAATTGCATCAGTATAAAATTGAACTTTATCATAGCGACCTAAATAAGCTGTATAAATTGATTGCTTTCGTAACAAGACTTCATTACGTTTAGTAACTGCTCCTGTATCTGCACCAATCCAGACACCTGCGAATATAACTACAAAAATCAGTAAAACTGCTCCTACGATGAGTAAAATACGGTTATTATTATTCAATTCAAATCTCCCCCTTTTGATTAATAAATGTACCTTTGTTACTAAAATTATAAATCAAATCTGTGAAATTTAAGATTTATTGCTTATTTATAGTTGTAAATATCATTTACATGTTATAATGTTTTTAAATTAAATCATCTCATTTAATGAGGCTGCGGTTAACAAATAGTAAGTGATGAAAGGTGTAACCGCCGAAGCAAATATTTTTATTTGCTGGGGATGCATTGAACAAATGCATCACTGTTTCATATAACAAGCCTAATGTTATATGAAGTGCGCATTCTATGGGGCTAGGCAAGAGTTTAGTTGTTCGATCACTGGCTTTTGCCGTGATTTTTCTTTTTTAAAGGAGATATTATGACAAAAATTGGTGGCGTCACGCTAGAACAACTTAAAAATACTTATCAAACACCGCTTTATATTTTTGATGAAGATAAAATCAGAGAACAATGCCAAACATTTAAAAAACATTTCAAACATCCTGAGTTAAAGACGGATGTTATTTATGCATCTAAAGCTTTTTTAACAATTGGAATGGCAGAATTAATTCATTCAGAAGGGCTTTGGTTAGATTGTGTATCTCAAGGTGAAGTATATACTGCATTAAAAGCTGGTTTTCCAAGTGAACATATTGCCTTACATGGAAACAATAAAACAAAAGAAGAATTAGATGTAGCACTTCAATTCAAAATAGGTGTTATTGTACTGGATAATCCATATGAAGCTGATATGTTAATGGAATTAGTGAATGAAAAACATATTCCAAAGGTAATGTTAAGAATTAATCCGGGTATTGATGCACATACCCATGATTACATTAAAACATCTTTACTTGATTCTAAATTTGGTTTATCTATTCAAGATCCAAGTGTAATTTCAATGATTGAGAAATTAGTTAAACATCCATTTGTTAATTTTTTAGGAACACATTCACATATCGGTTCACAAATTTTAGAAGAAAATTCATTTTATGATCATGTGCGAACAGTGTTAGAATTTTACGCATCTATTAAAGAAAAAACTGGAATCAATTTAACAGAAGTAAATTTTGGTGGTGGATTTGGAATTAAGTATTTAGAATCTGATGCAAGATTAGATTTGAAGAATGTGCTTCCAAAAATGCTTGAAGAAGTTTATCAAATAAAGACAAGATTAAATTTAGCAGTTGAAAAAGTATATATTGAACCTGGTAGATCAATTGTTGGTGAAGCAGGGTATACACTTTATACAATTAATCAAGTAAAAACAACAATTAATGGTAAAAACTATATGTTTATTGATGGTTCTATGAATGATCATATTAGAACAGCACTTTATCAAGCTAAATATGACGCTTTAGTTTTTGGCAAAGAAGATTTAAAAAAGAACAGATTATATACAGTAGCAGGTAAAGCATGTGAAAGTGGGGATATCATCATTCATGATATTTTACTGCCCGAAGTTAAACCTAATGATTTATTACTTGTTAAATCTACTGGAGCGTATCATTATTCAATGGCATCGCATTACAACCGTTTAACGATACCTGCAGTGGTATTTGTTAAAGATGGTAAATCAAAAGTGATTGTTAAAAGAGAAAGTTTCATGGATTTATTAAGCCATGATGAGCATTTAGTATGAGTAGAGCGGTTTTGAAATTTGGTGGTTCAAGTTTAGCAACGATTGAACTGATGGAAAAAGTTGCACAAAGGGTCATTAGAAAAAAAGAACAATATGATGAATTAGTTGTTGTCGTTTCCGCAATGGGCAAAACAACTAATTCACTTCTATCACTTGCAAAATCTGTTTCTAAATATCCGAATAAACGTGAAGTTGATTTATTAATTTCAACAGGTGAAATGGTTTCTGCAGCATTGCTAGCTATGATGTTGCAAGAAAAAGGACATCATGCAATCGCATTAACTGGTTTCCAAGCGGGTATTTCAACTAAAGGTGTACATACAAAAAATAAAATAGCAGATATTAATGTATCAAATATTGAATCAAAACTTAAAGAAGGTAACATTATCATCGTAGCTGGTTTTCAAGGGCTTAATCAAGATGGTGAAATTACAACACTTGGTCGTGGTGGGTCTGATACAACTGCAGTTGCAATTGGTGCTAAATTAAAATGTATTGCAGAAATATATACAGATGTAACAGGTATTTATGGGGTTGATCCACGTATTTATCCAAATGCAAAACAACTTCTTGAAATTGATTATGAAGAAATGAAAGAAATGGCTTTCTTAGGTGCTAAAGTCATGGAACCTAGATCAATTGATATCGCACAAAATTTTGGTGTAACAGTATATGTTGCATCTGCACATACCGATGAAATCGGTACTTATATTAAGGAGAAAGATTCAAAGATGGAAGAGAAAAAAGTTACTGGTATTGCAGTTTCAGACAAAGTTGTGATGGTAACAATTAGAAAAATACCTTATCAATCAAAAACTACTGCAGATTTATTTAGAGAACTTGCTAAAAATGAAATCAACGTTGATATTATTAACCAAAACCCTTCAGTGAATGGCACAATGAATATTGCATTTACAGCACACGTTGATGACTTAGATGCAATTAATGAAGTACTTGATAACTTTAAAAAATTATATCCGAAAGCAACGATTGAACAAGCAAGTGGCTTAGTGAAAATTTCACTGATTGGTTCTGCAATGCGTACACAATCAGGGATTGCTGCTGAAGCATTCGAACTTTTAGCGGAACACGGATTAGAATTTAGATTGGTTACAACATCTGAAATTTCAATTTCATATACTTTTGATAAAACATACAAAACCAAAGTTGTTCAATTATTTGCCGAACACTTTAATGTGTAGGAGGTAGCAATGTATATTGAAAAATATCAAGCAACTGGTAATGACTTCATAATGTTTAAAGAAGAACTCAAAAACCCGAGTGAGATTGCAGCGAAAGTATGTGATCGTCATTTTGGCATTGGCGCAGATGGTATTCTATATCCTTCTAAATCACAAATAGCTGATATCAAAATGAACTATTACAATTCAGATGGAAGCATTGCTAAAATGTGTGGGAATGGTATTCGTGCATTTGCTAGGTTTGTTTTTGATCATGGCTTTATTAAAAATACAAGTTTTTCAGTTGAAACATTAGCCGGTATAAAATACGTAGAAATTAAAGATGGTTTAGTAAGAGTAGATATAGGTCCAGCAGAACTAAACTTAGGACTCGATGATTTGACAAAAATTAACAATGCTTTAGAACCGTATAACTTTCAAAAAGTTAATGGATATGTTCTAAAAGTTGGAACAATGCATACTGTTGTATATCTCGATGAAGAAAGTATGACAAGCGAAGATCTTGGATTAATGATACAAAGAGATCCACTCTTTAGAGATGAAACAAATGTTAATTTTGTTGAAGTGATTGATGAATCTACATTAAAAATAACAACTTTTGAACGTGGTGCAGGATGGACTTTAAGTTGTGGAACTGGTGTTTCAGCATCTGCATTTCATGCATATATCACAAAGCGAGTGTCATCAAATCAGTTAGATATCGTTGTACCTGGTGGTTTGTTAAAGGTGGAAATTCAAGATGAAAAACTTTATTTAATTGGACCAGCAGAAAAAATAGTTAAAGGAGAATGGCAATGAAAAAATATAATGTTGCAATTCTAGGTGCTACTGGACTTGTTGGTCAAACAATGATTAAAGTATTAGAAGAATCTTCAATTGATGTAGAAAATCTTTATGTTTTTGCATCAAGTCGTTCAGTTGGACTAAATGTAACTTTTAGAGACAAAACATATCCTATTATTGAACTTAAAGAAGAAGCATTTAATATGGAATTAGATTTTGCATTCTTTGCAATTGATAGTGAATTATCTAAACAATATGGACCATTTTTAGCAAGTAAAGGTGTTTATGTTATTGATAACTCTAGTCAATGGCGAATGGATCCTACCGTACCATTAATTGTTCCAGAAATCAATGGACATATCTTAAACAAGGACAATCACTTAATCGCAAATCCAAACTGTTCAACAATTCAAAGTGTTGTTCCACTTAAAGTGATTGATAAATTATTTAATGTGAAGGCAGTATCCTATAGTTCATATCAAGCAGTTTCAGGTTCTGGAACGCCTGGTTTGAATGATTTAAAACGTGGGGAACAAGGATTTCCACCAGAATTTTATCCAAAACAAATTTATAGTAATGTCATTCCTCAAATTGATTCATTTTTAGAGAGTGGTTACACTAAAGAAGAAATGAAGATGGTTAATGAATCTCAAAAGATTTTGAATAAACAAATGGAAATAAATGCAACTTGTGTGAGAGTCCCAGTTTTTAATGGTCACAGTGTTTCAATGGTTGTTGAAACGGAAAAAGAAGTTGACTTGGAAAGATTAAAATCTGTATTTATGAAACATGATACAATCATTTATTTTAATCATTCAGTATATCCGACACCACTGGATGCATCAGGTCAAGATAAGGTGATGGTTGGGCGATTAAGACTTGATTTAAATCATAAAAACAAAGTACTACTTTGGTCGGTTGCTGATAATATTAGAAAAGGTGCAGCATCCAATGCAATTCAAATTGCAGAATATTTAATTAAGGAGGGTATCGTATGAATTTCACAGGTGTTGGTGTCGCACTTGTTACACCGTTTATTAAAAATAAAGTTAACTATGATGTATTGAAAGAACTCCTTGATTTCCATATGCAAAATGGTACAGATTATGTTGTTTTACTTGGTTCTACTGCAGAAGCTGCCACAATGAGTTTAAAAGAAAAGAAAGCTTTAATTGAATTTGCAGTAAGTTATGTAAATAAAAGAATTCCACTTGTGGTTGGAACTGGTACGAATGATACGAAAGCATCCATTTCATTTTCTAAACTTACACAAAAATTAGGTGCTGATGGCTTACTTGTTGTTACACCTTATTACAATAAACCAAGTCAAAAGGGATTAGTTGCACACTTTAAGAAAATAGCACAATCTGTTTCAATACCAGTCATTTTATATAATGTACCTTCAAGAACTGGTATCAATATGGAAGCAAAAACTGTTTTCGAACTTTCAAAAGTTTCTAACATTATTGGTATCAAAGAAGCAAGTGGCAATTTGAATCAAGTAGCAGAAATTATTAAACTATGTGGCCCTAATTTTGTTGTACTTTCAGGTAATGATGATCAAACACTTGATGTCTTAAAAATGGGTGGACATGGAACGATATCTGTTACTGCAAACATCATTCCTGCGATTTTATCATCACTTGTTAGACTTTATAAAGTTGGTAACAATGTAGATAAAGAATTTTTAGAACTTAACGACTTAAATCAAATATTATTTATTGAAACAAATCCAGTTCCAGTCAAAGCCGCATTAAATCATATGGGCTTTAACTGTGGAAAACCAAGATTACCACTCTTACCGATTGAAAAGAAAAATGATAAGATGTTAGTAGAAGTACTAAAAAAATATCAGTTGGTGAACCATGGTTAAAATAATTATTTCAGGTATTCTAGGTAAGATGGGTCAAAATGTTTATGAAGCAGTTATGGCAGATGAAACATTAGAATTTGTAGGTGGACTTGATTTACAAGAAACTAAAATCAGTAAATCAAGCATCCAAGAACTTGAAAAAGCAGATGTTTTAGTTGATTTTTCTCATCCATCTAATTTAGATCAAATATTAAAGTATGCTAAACAAACAAAATTAGCACTTGTTCTTGCAACAACTGGTTACTCTAAAAGTGATTATAAGAAAATTGTTGAAGCAAGTTTAGAAATTCCTATTTTTTATTCAACAAATTATTCAGTAGGTGTTTATTTAGTTAACCAAGCATTAAAAATGATTGCATCTAAAATCGATGATAACTATGACATCGAACTTGTTGAAAAACACCATCGTTTTAAAAAGGATGCACCAAGTGGCACAGCTTTAACAATGGCAGAAAATATTTCTAAAAATTTATCTTATGAAACACCAATTATTCATGGTGATAGTAGTGAAAAGGGTATTCATATGCATGCATTGCGTTTAGGAAATTATGTAGGTGAACACGAAGTCATTTTTTCAAACCTTTCTGAAACAATTGAAATAAAGCATATTGCACACGACAAAAGAGTGTTTGCAATTGGTGCATTAAAAGCAGCTAAGTTTATACAAAATAAAGAAAAGGGATTATTCGGTATGGATGATCTATTAGGAGATATATAATGAGTGATTTTATGAAAGATCCTTATGAACTTGCGAAGTTTATTAAGGAGTCAACTAAAAAAACACCAGTAAAAGTTTATATTAAAGGTGATTTATCAAAACTTGATTTAAGTTCATTAAGATATTTTGGTGACAAGCATTCAGGTGTAATTTTTGGTGAAGCAAAAGATGTTTTACCGTTTATAGAAAATAATAAATCAGAAATTGTTGATTATGTTATTGAAAATGACCGTAGAAATTCAGCAATTCCAATGATTGATCTGACAAAGATAAATGCAAGAATTGAACCAGGTGTTTGGATTCGTGAACATGCAGTTATCAAAGATGAAGCAGTGATTATGATGGGTTCTGTCATTAACATTGGTGCAGTTGTTGGTAAAAGAACAATGATTGATATGAATGTTGTCTTAGGAGCTAGAGTTGAAGTTGGCGATAACTGTCATATCGGTGCTGGTTCTGTTTTAGCTGGTGTATTAGAACCACCAAGTGCAACTCCAGTCATTATTGAAGATAATGTACTAATTGGTGCGAATGCTGTCGTATTAGAAGGTGTTAGAATTGGCCGCGGTGCAGTTGTTGCAGCTGGAGCAGTTGTTACACAAGATGTCCCTGAAAATGCCGTTGTTGCTGGTACACCTGCAAGAATTATTAAATATAAAGACGAAAAAACGATTGATAAAACTAAAATCCTAGATGATTTAAGGAAGTGATTTTCATGTTAGAAAAATTAACACAATACAGACGTGAATTACATCAGATACCAGAACTAGAATTCGATTTATTTGAAACTTTTAATTATGTAAAAACTAAACTTGAATCTTGGGGGTATGAACCTAAAGTATACGCAAAAACTGGTTTAGTTGCTGTTAAAAAAGGTAAATCAAAAAAAGCGATTGCTTTTCGTTCAGACATGGATGCACTACCTGTATTTGAAGCAACAAATGTTGACTTTAAATCTAAATACGATGGTAAAATGCATGCTTGTGGTCATGATGGTCACATGTCAGTGTTATTAGGTCTAGCAGAATTCCTATCAACTCAAAGCGAACCTGAAAAGAGTATTGTATTACTCTTCCAGCCTGCAGAAGAAGGTCCAGGTGGTGCTAAGGTTATGATTGAAGAAGGTGCATTATCTGATTTTAATGTTGAAATGATATTTGGTATCCATCTTTTCCCAGGACTACCTGAAGGTAAAGTCGGAATTAAAGCAGGACCACTATTAGCACGTAATGCTGAATTTGATTTTGAAGTTTTAGGAACATCTGCGCATGGTGCGATGCCTCAAGAAGGTAAAGATGCTATTATTGCTGCTAGTCAACTTGTAACATCTTTAAATGAAATCATTTCAAGATACACAGATCCACTTGAATCCGGTGTCATTACAATTGGTACCATTCATGGTGGAGAAGCTAGAAATATTATTGCGAATAAAGTTACCTTATCTGGTACAATGCGTGGATTTGATGATCATACTTTTGAAACAATGAAAGCACGTATGGTTTCTATGGCAGAAGGTATATCTAATATGTATGGTGTTGAAATTAAAACAAATATTGTAGATTATTATCCAGCGGTTAATAATGCACCAGAACTTTATGAGATTGTAAAAAAATCATTGTCAAAAGATGAAATTGTCGAAACTAAACCTTATATGTTCTCAGAAGACTTTGCATATTACCAAAAAGCAGTACCAGGGTTCTTTGCATTAATAGGTTCAAGAAATGAAAAAAGAGGATATATTCATCCTCTGCATTCAAATTTCTTTAATTTTGATGAAATTGTTTTATTGAATGGTCTAAATTACTACAAAGGTATTTTGAAAACTTTAAATCTAATTAAATAAAAAAGGCTTTCGCCTTTTTTTATTCAACAACTAAAGCAGTCATTACAGAAGTTAATGCTGTAAGAATTGAAAAGACACCTGATAAGATTGCTCCAAATCCATAATTTGCAGTATAAAGATTAGCTGCATTATCAATGAAAACTTGACCAGTTAATGCTTGGAATAAAGCAGGTGATGAGAAGAATAAGATACCACCAACTACGAATAAAGTAACTGAAATGTATTGGAATAATAATTTCTTAGGATGATTCTTTGTGAAAAAATGAATTAAACCTGCGATAATAGGTAATAAGAATGCAAGTAATAATACAAAATTCATTTGAAACTTAAATTCAGTTGAGTTAGATCCAAAAGCCACGAACATCCCTAAGAATTCGTAATCACCAGTTGTAGTTCTAATTGATATTGTCGGCAAAAAGAGACATAATAGAACTAAGATCCCGGCACCAAGGGAGATTTGAGGCATATATTTTTTAAACATTTCCATTTCTTGCAATTCACCTCGTTTTTTACATTATATAATAATTCCTTTATCATTGTAACATTTTTAACATAATTTATCAATTAATTGTATAAGTAAATGCGTATATATAGCGACTTTAGAGGGTTTAGGAGAGTAAAATTGAAGATTAATCCATTTAATAAACAACTAAATATTGGTAATGAGATTAAAAATATCTTATTAAAAGTTACAGATCATGAATTATTTCAGTGGCAACTTCAATGTCTTTATTCATTAGGGTTAGATATAAATTATCCAGAAATTGAAATGACTAAGGGTAAAATTGATGCATATCTTAGTAATCAAATCTCCATTAATGATTTAACGATTATTTTTGAAAAAACAAATAAGAGAGCTTATCAAATCATTCAAAATGCACTTGAACAAATGATGTTATGTTTTAAAGATCGATCACATGTCATAAAGTATTTAGATTTTTTATCGAATTTTGTTTTTTATTCCACTAAATCTAATGATCAAATGATTGCATTAAGACTGAAACATTATCAACTTTTATTTGATATTTTTGAAGCAAATTCCAAAACCTCATAATATTCATTATGGTATAATTATTTCATACTTATGGGACCCAAAGTGGCCTAAAAAGGAGAATAAGAAGTGAAAAGAAACGAAACTTTTGAACTAGTGCTGACATCATTTTTTGTCGCACTTATATTTTTAATGGGGTTCATACCGGGGCTTGGATTCATCACTTTAATGCCAGGTAATGAAACTACAATACTTCATATACCAGTATTAATTGCAGCTGTATTATTTAGAAGAAAATATGCCTTTATACCTGCACTAGCATTTGGTGTTGTAAGTTTAATTCAAGGATCATTGAATCAAGTGGGATTCACTGGTGCATTTATAAATCCAATGATTTCAATCATTCCTAGACTTTTATTTGCAGTAGCAGTACATTATTTATTTAAACATACAAGAAAATTAGTCGATAATTCTAGAGCTTATGCAATCTTACTCGTTGTTATTGGGCTTGTAACATCAGTTACAATTTTCTTTGGTGCAAATTTCATCTTTAGTTCACTCGATCAAATTTGGAGATATTTAATTGCAGTTGTAATTATACTTGCAATTGGTGCTTTATATTATCATTTGTATAGAAAACATAGTTATAAAGCTTTATTAATTCCTTCAATCTTTATCTTAGGAACTTTAATTCATACGATCTTAGTATTATCATTTGCTGCAGTATTTGCATACGATATTTTAGAAGCATTAATACCAGATGCAAATGTCATTGAAACAATCTTTATGATTACTTATTTCAATGGTATTTTAGAAGCAGTGGCAGCAGCATTTATTGGTACACCAATTTACTTAGTTTTATCTAAACTTCCAATTGTTGAACTAAGACTTTTAAATGATTAATAATTAATGACCGCAAGGTCATTTTTTATTTGCATAAATTATATATATGTTATATAATGACTACGCCTGGGACCGTTTATGGATTCGCCGGGGTTACGAAGTTATCATATGCATGTACTGGTAGCGCAGTTTAAAACGCGAGGTTAAAATAACCGGAAATCAAACTCAAACTTTAGCTTTCGCATAATAGTCGATTAAGCTGGCAACCTTAAGTATACTTGCGACTTAAGCTAGCCTTAGATAGCAAGTTAGTTCATTCCTATATGCCTAGGTAGGATGAATGAAATAACACTCGGCTCGTACTTGCTAATTTTGTCAGTTTACTAAGCGGTATTAAATCATCAAATTGACTAAACATGTAGACTATGATAGTGGACCAATCTCGTACACGGGTTCAAATCCCGTCGGTTCCACCAAAATGATAACGATTAAGTTTGGTACTTTTGTATCAAACTTTTTTATTACTAATTCACATAATTCAAGTTATAAAGCAAATTCTAATTAATTATTTCGAATTCGAAATATAATGAAAGTAAGATACAAGAAAGGATGTAATCCATATGACAACAATACACGGTATTCATCATATCACTGCAATAACTTCATCTGCAGAAAAGATTTATGATTTCTTCACCTTTATATTAGGTATGAGACTTGTTAAAAAAACTGTAAACCAAGATGACATTCAAACATATCACTTGTTTTTTGCTGATGATGAAGGCAATGCAGGAACTGATATGACCTTCTTTGATTTCAAAGGTATTTCGAAAGCAGTTCATGGAACTAATGAAATTTCTAGAAGTGGATTTAGAGTTTCAAACAATAAAGCTTTAGAATATTGGATTAAGCGTTTTGACAAATATCAAGTTAAACATACTGATATCAAAGAAATGTTCGGTAGAAAGTATATTTTCTTTTATGATTTTGATGATCAACCATATGCACTTTTTTCTGATGAGAATTTAAATGGTGTTAAACCAGGTAAACCATGGAAAAAAGGTCCAGTTCCAGATGAATATTCAATTATCGGATTAGGTCCTGTATTTTTAACAGTAAATCGTCTTGATTATATGCAAAAAGTATTAGTTGATGTTATGGGATTTGAAAAAGTTTCTAAAGAAGGGCAATATCATTTATTTGAAGTTGGATTAGGAGGTAATGGTGGTTCTATTATTGTTGAAGAAAATATCATACTACCACCACATAGACAAGGCTTTGGTGGTGTTCATCACCTAGCATTTAGAGTAACTTCAACTGAAGATATTCATGAATGGGAAAATTATTTATTCAATTTAGGATTCCAAACATCAGGTTATGTCGATCGATATTATTTTGAGTCACTATATTCAAGACTCTATCCTGGTATCTTGTTTGAATTTGCAACTGATGGTCCAGGATTTATCGATCATGAAGAAACTTATGAAACGCTTGGAGAAACATTAGCACTACCTCCAAAATATATGAATAATAGAGCTTATGTCGAAAGTGTCGTTAGACAATTTGATACAAAGCGAAGCGATAAAACTTTTAAAAAAGAATATTTATAATTTAATTTATCAATTTTTAAAAAAGGTCTGAAATATCAGACTTTTTTCTTTTTAAATTGATATAATATTTAAGTATATAAGGAGAAATGATTATGATTGAATTTAATAAAACATATTTCAAGAAAACAGCAGAGGATATATTTACGTGCGATTCTCCAACTGGATACACAGAAAACATTATTAACAAAGTTAAAGCATACATCGATTCATTTGGTTATGAATCTAAAATTTTAAACACTGGTGCTTTAGAAGTATCAATCAAAGGTTTAGACTCATCTAAAGTTGTTGCAACATCTGCACACACAGATACACTTGGTTTAATGGTTAGATCAATTAAACCAAATGGTAAATTAGCATTAACTTTACTTGGAGGTCCTTCAACACCGACACTTGATGGTGAATATTGTACAATTTACACCAGAGATGGTAGAAAATATACAGGTACCATATTATCTACATCACCTGCAGTTCATGTCTTTAAAGATGCAAACACTAAGTCAAGAGATATTGATGAATTAGAAGTTAGATTAGATGAAGAAGTATTCACTAAAGCTGATGTTGAAAAACTTGGTATTCAAAATGGTGATATTGTTGCTTATGATACAAAGTTTACAATTACAGATTCAGGATTCTTAAAGACACGATTTGTTGATGACAAAGCATCTGTTGTCATCCTATTAAATCTATTAAAATATACATCTGAAAACAATATTCAATTTAAATATGATACAAAAATTTATTTTGTAACATATGAAGAAGTTGGACATGGTGCAGCAGTTATTGATTCTAGTATTAGTGAATTTGTCACACTTGATATGGGATGTATTGGACTTGATTTAGCAGGCTCTGAATATGCAGTGTCAATTTGTGCGAAAGATTCTGGTGGTCCATATGATTATGAACTCACAACCAGATTAATCAATATGGCTAAGGAAAATAATTTAACATTTACAGTTGATATCTTCCCATATTATGGTAGTGATGTTGGTGCTGCAAGACGTTCAGGCCGTGATATTAAAGGTGCATTAATTGGAAGTGGTGTTTCTGCTTCACATGGTATGGAACGTACCCATTTAAAAGGTATTGAAAATACTTTAAAATTAATTTATACATACTTAATTAAGTAAATTTTTAACCAGAGCATTCAAGTTCTGGTTTTATTTTCATTTTAAACGTAGAATAATGAAAACTCACGCATTTACTTTCATAAATAAATGGTATAATTTTATTATAAGAAATGTAAACGATACATCTATCCATTCTTGGGAGAGAAGACTTAGATAGTATAATGTTTAGCATAGGAGAGGGGGGGAATCCTATCAAAGCATATAAACCGTATTTTATCTTGCTAGCAGTTATAGCAGTTTTTTTAAGTTTATTTTTTATTGGATTCGATCAATTGAAAATTAACATTGATACCCCAAATGGAATGGATGAAGGTTGGGTTTATAATAATCAGCCAATCACGCTTCCTATCAATCTAAACGTAGAAAAACATACACCATATGAAATTACACATGAACTCAGTGTGGATTTTAATGATCAACAATTTATTTTATTTAGAACATCCCTTCAAGATATAAAAGTATATTTAGAAGATGTATTAATCTATGAAAAAACTTATGGTCATAATCAATTAGAACCTTACGCTTCAACATGGCATACAATACCTGTATCAAATCAATCTGAAGGTAAGATATTAAAAATTATATTAGTGTCACCTTATAGCTCAATGTCTGGAACAGTTAATGAAATGTTTTATGGCAGTGAGATTATGATTTATAAGTATTTAATGAATACATATATGCCTAGATTAGCTCTAGGTGTCATAGTGCTTACAATTGGTTTAATTGTCATGATCTCTAATTTCTTCATGAGTTATGCAAGAGATAAAGGTTATGTCTACATGGGACTATTTGCAGTCACTTTATCTTTTTGGATTATCGCTGAATCTAAAATGTTGCAGTTTTTTACCGGTAGTCAATTACTCATTGGTACGCTAGCATATATTTCTATTCCAATTTTCCCAATACCTATGATTATCTATCTAACTGAGTATGTACTTAAAGATTATAAGAAAATGTTGATTTGGTTAAAGTATCTATTTGTTGCACATTTTATTGCAATTACAGTACTTCATTTTACTGGCATTCAAGATTATTTTGAGACTGTGATTTATTCACAACTTTGGATTGTAGTAGGTATTATTCTTGCAACTGTTTCACTCATCTTAGATTATAAAAATCATAAGAATCTGGAATCGATTAAAATCTTTAAATCCTTAATTATTATTATCATATTTGGTGTATTTGAATTTATTAACTTCATTCTTGGTGGATTTGAATATACATCACTGTATTTATCGATTGGTATCGTGGTTATTATGGCGTATATTTTAATTAATTACATTAATTATATTGTTTCAAGATTAAAGAAGAGCTATGAAACTGAAGTTTATCAAAAGTTAGCTTATATGGATCACGTTATACAAGGTAAGAATAGACTTGCGTTTGAAATAGACTTAGATCTTATCTATGCAGATGATAAGAAACTTAAAGATTTAAGACTGATTTTGTTTGATTTAGATAATTTAAAGAAAATTAATGATACATTTGGTCATGTTGCAGGTGATGAAGCGATTAAGAAAGCTTATGATATCATGCAAGAAGTATTTAAAGATTATGGTGTGTGCTACCGTATTGGTGGAGATGAATTTGCATGTATCTATTTAAACCCAAATCCATCAATATATGAAGAAAAATTAGTGATATTGGAAGGTTTAGTCAAAGCAGTTAATAAGACTACACCTTATGAATTTGGTATATCAGTTGGTTCAGCCATTCATAGAGAAGTTACAGTTGATCAAACTGAACTCTTTAATCTTGCTGATACCATGATGTATCAATATCGTAAAATTAAACAACAACAATAAGGTTTGATAATTTATTATCAGACCTTTTTATTTTGGTAGATTAAGTTAAATTGTTTGAGAGTGTGTAAAATTATCTAAAGTATACGTTATACCTCGAATCATAAAAGCTATTATGATACACTAAAGTTATAAAGTTCAAGTTATTTTTTAAGATGATATGAAAGATAAAAATACTTATTTATAAAATAAGTGATTTTCTATCTAGAAAGAGAGTATGATATGGAAATCAATGCCATAAAGTTACCTGAGATTGCGATTATTGGAAAAGCAGGTTTATGTACGAAAGAACGTAATATTGTGATGGAACTTTGGGAAGAAGCTAATTCACACTTTGAAGAGGTTGCAGCACTTGCAATGAAGGAAGTAGATGGTTCATTTATAGGCTTTTGGGGTGCTATGAGTGACGAATCCATGTCATTTATGCCTTGGTCAGATAATTTTTCTCGAGGATATTATTTAGCAGGTATTGAAGTTTCTAAAGATGTTGAAGCACCGATGGGTTGGACTAAATGGATTTTACCCGAAAGAACATATTTGAAAGTGTTGGTTGAGTCTGGTGAATACACAGAATTATTTGATGAGATCATAAATAAAATTATTCCAGATAGAAATTTGAGACTTAGTGGTGCTATTTGTGACTATACTGAACCAAAAACGTCAAAGAATTATTTGCTTTGTCCTGTTGAAAATATATAGAAAATAAAAGGTTTGAATAAATTTCAAACCTTTTTTGTTTAAATCATGTAGTTTTTAACTATAAATTTAGTTAAAATGTATCTAATTATAAAATCTCAACGATTTGTATAAATAAATGCTATAATTTGATTAGTAGAACAATAAATTTAGAGGTGTTGCATGACTTTGAAAGCTTTCTTTCAAACTGCATTTACCAATTCAAATGATTTATTTGAAAATAATAAAGAAGCGATTCATAATTATAATAAGCAAATTGTACCAAAAATGTTTGTTGTATCGATCATCGCTTTAATTATTCCGCTTTTATTTTCAATATTTAAACAAAGCATGTTGGAAACTTTACCAGCTTATTTAATTACTTTTGGATTGGTATGTTTAATTTTCATTATATTCAAAGTGAGGAAGAGTCAACAATTCCCACTTGTTTTTGCTTACCTTTTCGGATTTGTTTATTATGGGTTATTTTTCTATTTAAGCATTATTAGATTTAGTGATCGACCTGCAGGTACACTTTTAACTTTCTTTGTTATTGTACCGTTGATTGTCATCGATAAATCTAGTCGAGTTAATTTATTTACAATTTTACTATTTGTGATTCATCTTATTCATGCATATGTGTTTAAAGGAATTGATCTTGGCACCACAGATTTTGTGAATACAGTAACGAGTTTAATGTTAGGTATTTTATTTGGGCGTATTTTCTTAATAACCAGATTAAAGACATTTGAAATTCAGCGTCAACTGAATATTGAAAAAGAAATGGATTTTTTAACCAAACTATATAATAGAAGAAAACTATATCAAGATTTAAAAACTCTCAATGAATCAAATATACATGATGTAGCAATTATGATGTTTGATGTTGACTATTTTAAAGAATACAATGATACACATGGTCATTTGATTGGAGATAAATGCTTAGAAGAACTGGGTCGAACATTATTAAGCCTACAAGTTAAATACGATACGACTTTTTATCGATTTGGTGGAGAAGAATTTGTTGGTATCGGACCGAACATGACTAAATATGGTCTTTTAAAACTAGCAGAAGAATTAAGAACATCGTTAAAAACATTTAATGTACCAAATAATAAAATATCGATTAGTGTTGGTATATCTATTGTTAAAATCAATCCAAATAATACAATTGATGATTATTTAACTGAAGCAGACCAAGCGCTATATCAAGCTAAAGCCAAAGGTAGAGATCGTGTGGAAGTATTTATTCCACCGATTAACTAGAAATAATCGTAAGATTTGATTTGAAGAATTTAAGTATCATATATATAAAAAAATTTAATGTATAATAGAAAAAATAAATATTATTTAAAAACATTTATAACGATACTTATTGAATTGGAGAAATGAATGAAAAAGTTAACCATCATTTCATTGTTGATTATTACCATATTTTTAACAAGTTGTACTAATGATAACACGTATCGAGTTGGTTTTGGATATGAACTTGCACCAATGAACACAGTAACTGTCGCAGTATCAAGTGATACTAAATACTTTTATTTTGAAAATTTCAAACTAGAATTTCATTATGGAACATTTAATCATGTTCCTACTTATTCGGATGTTGATTATGAAATACATTCAATGGCTTTATATTTTTCTGATGAAATATTCACCATTGATAACTTCTTAGGTTCAAATAATGGATTAATAGATTATAAAAATTTGGAAGATGCATATTTTATTAAAGAAATTAGTTTGGAAGAATTTAATACTGATCAATATAAAGTAATCAATGAATCATATAAAGATAAAGTGTTTAATCATTCAGAAACCATTGTCATTCCAGAATCAATTTCAGCTTATACATTTAGTTTTTACTTTACAATTATTGATATTGTGTATAATCGCAAAGATAATCTATATTATTTTGGACAAAATGGTTATTATCGAGAGATTAGTTATCAATTAGTAGATATCGATTATCTTAAACTCAATTAAATTTGTCTATAAATAAAACAGAGCTATAAATGCTCTGTTTTTTCGTTATTTTAAAGTTACTTGATAATCATCGATATCAATTAAAATTGAATTACTAAATAATGCAACTTTTTGATAATTTAAGTTAGATGTTGAACTTGGAGAGAAGTTAATTGCAGTATAGTTTAGTGTTTCATGTTCTCGATTAAAGAAATTATATAGTGTTGCTGAGAAATGGATGAAATTCCATAATTGATAATCAGCATAAGTTCCATCACCTTTAAGTGCCATTGACTGTCTTTCAACATGTAATGTACCATCAATACTTATGAAATAATCTAATATCCAACCCCATTTAGCTTGATATATTGGATCATTAAAGAATTTGTATAAATTTGAATTTGATACATTCTTTGTTATATTATCTGCTTCAGTTAATCCAGTTGAAAATTGATTTTTGTATTGCAATGGTGTAGATGATGCTGTTAATGCATTACCAAATTTATTATTGTAATCCGTTAAGAATTCAGATTTAAGTTTTAATCGATCAACTTCATAAATACTACCCGTAACAGCAATGCCATCAATAGTTGTATGTAGCACATTAAAGTTTTGTTTAACTGATTCAATGATTGCTAAAGAAGCAGTAGTTGATTCATTAGTTTTAGCCATATTAATAGCAACTTGTGCAATTGATCTTGTTGATACTGTAATTGTTATTGTTTCTTTACTATTTTGGATGTAGTAGGCGAAAACTGAGATTTTAGTTGCATATCCAATTTCAGGTATACCCGTTAATACAACTGAGAATCTGTTATCTTCATCTAGTCCTTCTACAGACGCTTTAAAGACTTCTTTACCATTTAATATGGTTTTACCACCAATTGGATTATTGATTGCTGTTTGAAGTTGTGCTTTGGATGCAACACCATAAACAACGTAGAATCCTTTTTCTTCAGGAATAAATCCATCAACAAGTTCAGCATAGAATCTTAGACCTTGTTGTAAGTTTGCATCTTGATTTCTAATTGAAGCACCAGGAATCATTATTGCATTTTCAGATAAATTAGGTTCATCAGATAAATGATTTGTTGGTGATAAGACTCTTATAGAATAATTGTAAGTATTATTTAAATCATTTGTTTGATAGGTTAATATTGGTAAATCTTGATGTCTTACAACACCAATGATTTCTGATGCATCATAAGTTATTTCTTCAGTAGAACGATAAATGTAGTAGAATTTTGCATTTTCAACTGAGTTAAATGATAATGTACCACCTTGATGTTCCATACTTGTAATTGGATCTACTAATACTGGTTCCATACTCTTAAGTTCAGGGAAGATTGCTATTTTAGACCAGTGTGATTTCGCATTGTTGACATGTCTTGCGACAATATTTGAAGGATTATTTCTTTCTTGATATCCAATTTTTAAGTTTGGATAATTGTATACTGAAAATCCTTCTACATATTCAAGTCCGTGTAAGATATTCATTTGAAGATTAAGTTCAGTATCGTTTGCTTTCCAATTATAAGTTTCATTTGCAGATGCGGCCATATAAAGACCAAGTCCAGAATAAAGATTCACATTTAAATTTTTAAAAACTTTATCCCACCAACCCATAACTTTTGTATAACTTGCAGCTGGATGATTGTCTGCCCAATAAGATTGAGGCATAAAATAATCTAACCATCCATTTTTTAACCAATGCAGACTATCTGCAAATAAATATGAGTTATAGTGTTCTTGACCATTAGTTTGTGAACCAGTTGTTACTGGTAATCCATTTGCATCATATGTAACGACACCATTACCATTTTTATAAACACCAGTTGGTGCAATACCAAATTGAATATGTTTACCGTTTGTCTCATTGTAAGATTTAATAACGTAATGTACACCTTCGACAAAAATATTTACTTGTTCACGACGCCAGTTTGCTTTTGAAACGGCATTTGTATGATTATAACCAACACCATATGTTTCAAAAGTTGATTGGTCTGGTTCGGAAATAATTGTTGGTGCTGTTGAGAGTGATCCATTTGCACCTAAGTTTGTATAGAAGTAATCATCAAAGTGAATAGCATCAACATCATAATTTTGAATAATCTCTTCCACAGTATCATAAAGAAACTCTCTAACATTTGGAAGACCAGGATTTAAAATTGTAGAACTATTATAAGTTAAAAGATTTGATGAATTTGAAGCTGGGTTAGCTTGTGGAAATGCTTGTCCTAGTGTTACACGATAAGGATTTAACCAAGCGTGTACTTCAATACCACGATTATGTGCTTCCTCAATTAACCAAGCCATTGGGTCAAATACATTAAAGTTTATATTAGCAAATTGAGTTGCTTTTGGATTGAGTGTTGAATTATAATAAGCATTATTATGTGTTCTAAAATGAATAATGATTGTATTGTAGTTATAGTACGCAAGCATTGGGAAGGTTTCATTTAAGAATAAATTCTTCCAAGATTGTTCAGTGACGTTATTTGGTATCTCACCTGTAATAGGTGACATCCACACTGCTCTTAACTCTTGACCGTAGTCATTAACTGAAGTAGTTGTAATAAAGTCATCAGCACTATAGGTCTCATTAAATGAAACAACGAAACTTAAAATGATTAAGAAGATGATTGCTGTGAATCTTTTGATGATTGTCATATTTGATGATTTCCTTTCTTCTTTGATAGTTTTCGGATGATTGCACGAAGAAGTCTTGTACGTGTGATTCTTTTGACGTATTTTAAATATTCTGTATCGTTAACAGGGATTTCTTTACCTTCTTTATAAAAAGCTTTCATTTTCCCTTTTATTTGGTTTTTATAGACATGTTCTAATTTATACTGATTGTCACCGGTGATATAGTATGTATCACCTTTTATTTTTATGATTCTATGTAAAACTAGTTTATCATTAGATTTAAATAAAACAACATCGTATATATGATATGTGTCTGTTTTTTTTATTAAGACTTGATCAATATTTTCTCTTAAGAGAGGTAACATGCTTCTTCCATAAACATTTGTAACAACAAATCCTTTGGTTAGTAATGTTTTTTCTATACTGCTTATTAGATTAAGTCCATGCAAAGCTGTATATAAAGCATCAATACTTACGTTACAACCAAGAAGGTAAAATGGATGTTTAGTTGCTAGTTTTTGATAAAGATTTAAGACGAGTTCCATGTTTTCCTCTTTAAATGGACGAATTGTTTCTCGTAAGAAAAATTTTAAAGATTGTTCATTTGAAATTTGATGTATATAATTTTCTAAGCTGCGTTCTAAGAAAATTATATTTCCAAGTTCGACTTTCTTGTTTACACCAGTATTTGTTTTACCTGTGAATGGTGTGCCATATACGATAAACTTATCATTAATTAATCTGATTGCAGGTTTATCATCATTTAAAATATAAGCATTTAAATTTGTAGCCCATAAAGCCGCGTGTGTTGATTTACCTGTACCACTTGGTGCTGAAAACAAATATGCCTTATCTTGGTATACAACTGCAGAAGAATGTAGGAAAAAGCCATTAAATTTAATTAACTTAGTATAAAAGTAGGAACCATAAATCATATACTCGGCTTCACCTAGTGTTAAGTGATTATTTTCATGTTGATATTTTTGAACATGTTCAGATAAATCTGGAATATCAATATCAACATCAAAATCACCACTTACCAAATACTGTGTGGCTTGAAACGTTAATGGATCATATTGAGGATTCATTTTAACAATTAAATCTGCAATTTTATATAGCATATAAATCCTTTATAAGTTAATAGAAAGGCACCATAGGGTTTCTACAGTGCCTTTTATTGTTAATTAGTTAGTTCCACTTAGCATAAAGTGTAACAGTTGAAGGTAAACCTATGAATGTTTCTACTGCTGAACCAGAGAAATCTGGAGTAGTATACCAACCTCCAAAAGTTGAACCATCTTTTATTGGTGTAATGAATGGTCGCTCATCGTTTAGATAATTATAAGTGACATTTTGATAAATTACGGATGTATTTGTAATTAAACCAATTCCGAGTGAGATTGCATTAGCTGAAGTTGATGCTGGAATTGTTCCACTAATAACGACATGTTTACCTACGCTTGCATTATTATAAAATGCTTGCATAGCAGCTTTATTTGTTGCTAAACTATCGTGGAATGCTAGGACATATGGTGAATCTGCTGGTTTTGTCCAATCAGATCCTGTACCTTTTGATGTAACTTCATATACACCGGCGATTGCAGTTGGTTTTAATGCTATATGATACCAATAAATTCCAATTTTAGCTGTAGCCAAATGTAATTGACTACCATTACCACTATTTGCAAATAATGTAACTGTATGATTATGAGTTGATTTGAAGAAAATTGTATCAGCATTATTCAATGATCCACCATTTAATTGATATGTAATAGTTACTGGTGAGAAACCAGTGGCTTCAAATTTTGCGTGATAAACTTTATTTCCTGTTGATCCAGTAGAAATTTTTGTAATTGGTGAACCATCAAATGACGGATTGTCATACCAACCTTCAAATGAATAGCCATCTTTGACAGGAATTGGTAATGTAATTTCAGATGAAGCGATTGTATAAGACGTTGGAGAGAGTGATAATGCATCATCACCATCAAAATATTGAATTGAATAATTGATTGCAGTTCTATTAACACGTAAACTTACAATATTGTTGAGTGTATAATTGGCTGCAAATGTTACAGTTGAACCTGAAATTGTAAAATTAGAATTTGTATAACCTGTAAATAATTCCGCTGAAGAAGGTAAAGTGACTTGTGTACCTTTTGGTAATAATTCAACAGTTGACAAATCTTTCATAATTGAATTGTTGTAATTTGCAATTTGATACAATCTGTCAATACTTGTATTATCAACCTTAGTAAATGTCAATGTTGAAACACTCCAGCCAGTTTTGTTGTCAACTTTTAGTAAATTATATACTGCATAAACAAAGTGGTCTCCCCAGAAGACAGTTGCAAGAGTTGAATTCACTCCACCATTCATGAGAGCTTGAGCTTGTCTTTGAGGATGAATTGTTCCTCCACCATATGCATTCATATATTCAAGTAGCCACCACCATTTTGGACCAAAAGTTTCATCTTGGAAAAACTTGAGTAGATTAGTACCTACAAGTGTAGTGCTTGAACCTTGTGAACCTTGCCCACCAACTCTTGCGCTTGCTGCAAAAGTAGATGCATCTAAATCAACCCAACTTGTTCCAAATCTTGTGTTCCAATCTTTAACTAATTCTGCACGAATTACATCAATATCAGCAGTGTATAAGCCTGAAACTACATATTGACCATATGATAATGATTCAATTGAAAGATAATTATTATGGACATAGTTAAGAATTGCTTGTGTACCTGCATCACCATCACCTGCTAAAGTCATTTTTTGAGCAACTTCAGCAACTGATCTAGTGACGGGTTCACCATAAACTTCTTCATCATCAACAACTGCATAAGGAATTGCAGTTATTTTTTGCATATATCCTCTATCAGGAATACCAGTTAAGACAACACTAAATTGTCCATCTTGATCTGCACCCTCAACCGGTGCTTTGAAAACTGTTTTACCATTATGTAACATTTCTGGTAAAGCAGCTTCTAAATCAGCTACATCAGCATCACCATATAATAGATAGAAACCGTGAACTGATTCTAAATCTTCTACATTTGCATAGAAGCGTAAACCTTGAACACCAGTTGTACGAATTGATGCACCATCAACTGATGTTACAGGACCTGCTGCATAAGCAAGTGATAAACTGGCTGTTACTGCAGCCATTAGTAGAAATATTAATCCCCATACCTTTTTCATGTTTTAAGTCTCCCTTTAATCCGCAAACCATGAATCGACCGGTACTGATGTCGAATTGGCATGTACCTTCTCATCGAATTCAGTAATTTCGATAGAAGGAGTTTCGTAACAACGCTTAATAAGATTTTCCATAAGATCCCCCGTTCTTTTTTTATTTTGGAATTCAAAGCGTTAGCTTGTTGTTTAAGATTAGTATATCTAAAAACGCTTTCATATAAAAATCAAAAGTTTCGAATTTGTAATATTTTCATTTTTAGAAAGATATTTTCATCTAAAAACAAAAAAAACACCTTTTTTGTCGGTGTTTTAGTAAATTCCAGACCAATTTGGATCATTAAACTTAATAGTTAGAATATTATTTTCAATTGTTTTAAACTTGATATTTTGGTTTTTGTTATTAATTATTAATGAAATGTTTTCGTTAAAGCGATATTTTGATTCTGTTGGTGTAATTGTAAGGGTGACTTCTTTGAAGTCATACGCAATTTGAATATTAAGATATTCAGGTTTAGATGTGATTGTATAATTTGTATAATTTATAATTAACTCAATGGAGGTGATTGTGATATTACCTTCAACGAAATCCTTGATTTTGATTGCGAATGTATCTGTATCATTTTTCTTTTGTTCATAAAGGTTAAAGGTAGAAATATTTGAATAGAAGGCATATCCGTCAGTTACATAGTAAAGTCTTACTTTAAGATTAATGTTGTAATTAACTGAGTCAATATCATGAATTGTATAAGTTAAGTTCGAACTAAACGTATACTTTGTATATTTGTTTGTTGGTCCATAATTTTCATGTAAGTTAATTTCTTCGTTTGTAAATAAATATAATATTCCAAACTCAATAGTTTCATGAAGTGCCAAATCATCATCAAAATGAGCAATTATTTTTATGGTTTCATTTTCAGTATTAACCTCAAATTCAATTTGCCAATCGAATGGGTATCCGATTGGGTCTTCAATTTGTGGTTCATCATCTGGATCTTTGTCATCTGGCAAATCATTATCTGAATTACTTGGTACACAACCCATAAGTAATAAAGTTAACAATATAACAATCCAAATTTTTTTAATATTTTTCATTATGTATCCCCGATTGTATTGTATTTTATGCTTTAAATTTAGTATAACAGCAAATTGTAGATTTAAAAATCATAAAATGAAATAAAATAAGTATACAAAGATAAGTAGAATTTATCTATCTAAAATAGAGGTTTAAGTAATGAATAAAATTATTGATTTACCTATTCCATTTGGTCAAGGCATGGTTCATCTAATGTTATTGCAAGACGATACTAATGTCATACTTGTAGATTCAGGACCAATTGGTAGTATAGATTTAATTTCAGATGCACTTAATAAACATCAATTAAGTATCGATAAACTAACAGGGTTAGTGCTAACACATCATGATCATGACCATGTGGGAAGTGCAGCAAAAATTAAGCTTGCAAATCCGAAAATCAAAGTTTACGCATCAGAAATAGAATCGATTTGGATTACTAAAAAAGAAAAACCACTTCGTCAGCAACAAGCAGAATCAACCTTACATTTAGTACCTGATAGTGAAAAAGAGTTTGCACATAGATTTATTTCGATTCTAGAAAGTTTAGAACCAGTAAATGTTGATTATTATTTAAATGATGGTGAAATATTACCTTGGTGTGGTGGTGTTAAAGTAATTTCTACTCCCGGACACACACCTGGTCATATATCAATTGAAATAATTAATGAAAATGTAGTAATATCTGGTGATGCTATAGTTTTAGAAAATCATTTACCAGCAATTGCAAACCCAAGTTTCACATTTAACATGGAAGATGCAGTTAAATCATTTGATAAGTTAATGAAAATGGATGTTAAAACGTATTATTGTTATCATGGTGGAATGTATAAAAAATCATAATGATTAGGTTCATTTAATCGAACCTTTTTATTTTAATAAAAACTTGCTATAATGTTTCTAGTTTAGAAAAGAGATGAACACATGAAATATAAATTATATTTATTCGATTTAGATGGTACAGTTCTAGATACATTAGATGATTTAACTGATAGTATGAATTATACCTTACAACAATTTAATGCACCATTTAGATCTAAGTCAGATATAAGAAGATTTTTAGGACACGGTATTAGAAATTTAACTGAAAAAGCATTTGAAGGCTACAATGTTGATATTGAAAAAGCATTTGAATCATTTAAAAGTTATTATGAATCCCATTCAAATATTAAAACGAAAGCTTATGATGGCATCATTGATTTATTGAAGGTATTAAAATCAAAGGGAAATAAATTAGCACTTGTATCAAATAAAGCAGATAATGTTGTAAAAGAACTTGCAGATTCAATCTTTAATGGTTTATTTGATTATGTTCTTGGCCAAAGAGAAGATATTAAGAAAAAACCAGCTCCAGATATGGTGGAACTTGCAATTAATTCACTCAATATGACAAAAGTAGAATCAGTTTATATTGGAGATAGTGAAGTTGATTTAGAAACTGCAAAAAACACAGGAATTGATTGCATTGCTGTCTCATATGGCTTTAGAGATTATGATGAACTTATTAAACTGAATCCTAAATATTTAGTACAATCAGTAAAAGAACTTCATGAGCTCATTTTTGCATAAAAAATTTAAACTTTTTTAATGCAATTTCTTCTGATATTTATTACAATGAGTATGTAAAGGATAGGTACTTAAATGAAACTATATATTAAACAAAAAATATTCGCAATTGCTGATACTTATAATGTTTATGATGCAAATCAAAATTTACAATATAAAATAGATGGAAAAATCTTCTCTTGGCGTGGAAAAATGTCATTAGTTGATCGTAATGGGAAAGTTCTTTATAATTTTTCTCATCGAATCCTTCATTTCTTTAATCGTTATTTAGACATTCAAGATGCAAACGAACAACCAATTGGCGTTATTAAAAAACATTTCACTTTCTTTATTCCAAAATATTCAGCAGATATTAAAGGTGAACATTTTGAAATTTCAGGACAAATCTTAGCATATAATTTCGCAATTATCAAAAATGGACGTGTTGTAGCTGCTGTTAATAAGAAATGGTTATCATGGGGCGATACCTATGAAATTGATATTTTAGATGGTGAAAATATTCCACTCATGGTATCACTTGTCATCGGTATTGATTCATTAACGCATAATGATCGCTATGGTGACAATCATCACGGTTAAAATGAAATAAATTAAATCTATTTTTAAGAGACCAGAATGCTAAAATGTTCTGGTCTTTGCTTATATGCGTGTAATGATGGCATTGTGAGCAAGTTTATTAGAAATGATAGGTTTGATGCCTTTCTCTTGATAAAAAATATGTAAACGATACCGCATTATAGAATAACGAGAAGTTTGAATTAGATTTCTTTATAATTATATTAAGAAGCGAGGATAAGATAAATATGGCAGTCATTGAAGTAAAGAGTGCCAAGAAGAACTTTAAAAGACCAGTCAGAAAACCTGGAATTCTTGGCATGTTAAAGACTTTATTTAGTATGAAATATGACACTGTTGAAGCTGTAAAAGACATTTCATTCAGTGTAGAAAAAGGGGAAATTGTTGGTTATATTGGTGCAAATGGTGCCGGTAAATCAACAACCATTAAAATGATGTGTGGTATTTTAACCCCAACATCAGGAGAAATAACTGTTGATGGTTATAAGCCATACGACTCTAAACAAAGAAAACATGTGTTAAATAATATCGGTGTTGTCTTTGGGCAAAGAACACAACTTTGGTGGGATCTACCATTGATTGAGTCACTTGTTATTTTAAAAGAGATTTATGATGTTTCTGAAGCTGATTATAAGGAACGATATCAGTTCTTAAAAGAAGTTCTTGGTTTAGATGAGTTTATCAATCAACAGGTAAGAACATTATCATTAGGTCAAAGAATGCGTGCAGATTTGGCTGCAAGTCTTATTCATAATCCTAAAATCTTGTTCTTAGATGAACCGACAATCGGGCTTGATGTGCTTGTTAAAGATAAAATGATCGAAGCAATTAAACAAATTCATTCTCAATATCAAACAACAATAATCTTAACAACTCATAACATGGATGATATTACAGATTTATGTAATAGAGTCATCATCCTTGATGAAGGTCAAATTCTATATGATGGATCACTTAAAACGATTAAAAATAAATTTGGTGATATGAGGAATATTTCATTCACATCCAAAGATTTAACCAAACTAGAAGATCTACAATCTAAACTTAAAGATAAAGCAGATGTATGTGAAGATGGTGGATATATCCATCTATCTTTTAATCATGCAAAAACACCTGTTAATTCAGTTTTAAAAACTATCTTTGAAATATTCCAAATAGAAGATATTAAGATTGAAGAAAATTCTTTAGAAAATATCGTGAAGAAAATTTATGAAACTAAGAAGGCTTAGAAAATATTGGGCATTCTCTAAAGGTGGCATACTTTCAGGGTTTGCATATAAGTTTAGTGCGTTTGGTTGGTTGCTTGGTGATATTGTTTCTCTCCTGATTTTATATTTTCTATGGTCAGCAATTTATGCTAATTCACCTGTTGATGTCATTAATGGTATGACATTTAATGAAATGGTGACTTATTTAATCTATGCAAGAATTGCATCAACATTAGTCTTTTCATCAATTTCATTTTGGATAGTTGGTGAAGATATTTATGAAGGGGGTATCGCGCTTTCATTAATTAGACCAATGAGTTATCGTTATCGTATTTTAGCAAGTAGTTTTGGTAATTTCTTATCAACTATTATTCTTTTATTTATTCCACTATTTTTCGTTGCAAACGGATTACTTTATTTTGTACTAGGTGTAGATTTACCAAATATTTTAAATTTACTTTTATTTGTAGTAAGTGCAATTCTTTCATTTATTATTTCTGACCATTTAGGTTTCTTAATTGGGGAGATTGCAATATTTACAAATGCTTTATTCGGTCTAATGTTAATTAGAAACATCATGTTATCATTTTTATCTGGTAGTTTACTACCAAGTGCATTCTTTCCAGAATGGTTACAAATTACATTAAAGTTTTTACCTTTCCAAAGTATGATTGAAAATCCGATTCTTATTTTAATGGGAAGAATACAAGATATTGATATTTTATATACAATTTTAATTCAGTTTGTATGGGTACTCGTCTTAGGTTTCTTATGTAACCTAAGCTTTAATAAACTTAAAAAACATATTGTGAGCGTAGGTGGTTAAGATGAAAAAATATTTAAAACTTTATCCTATCTATGTATCACGTTCAATTAAAGCAAGATTATCTTATAGATTTGATGCATTTGTAGGTATATTTGGGTTCTTAATCGAAAATGCATTACTATTCTTCACACTATATTTAACCGTTGGTGCGATTCCGTCATTAAATGGATGGGATGTCAATATGATGGGATTCTTATATGGATTCTATTTAATTCCTAAAGCACTCGATCATATTTTATCTGACCAAGTATGGCAATTATCAAATGGTGGTATTGCAAGAGGAATTTTAGATAAATACTTAATTAAACCATTAAATCCATTATTTCAACTTGTTGTTGAAATGATTCAATTAGAAGGATTTGGTGAACTCATTTTAGGTATTTTCTTCTTAATTTTCTTTACACCATATGTCACAATTACATGGACCGTTTCAAATATATTTGCTTTAATCGTTTGTGTCATCTTTTCAATGTTGTTCTTTTTTGCAACTAAACTTACGTTTGCATCGATCTCTTTTTGGACAAAGCGAAGTATTGAAGTTATGACAACAATCTATGATTTTTCAAATTTTGCAAAATATCCTATTCAAATTTTCCATCAAGCGATTCGTTTCGTACTTACATATATTCTCCCTTTCTCTGTTGTTATATTTTTCCCGGTAGAAGCACTTTTATTTGGTGGAAATGTTTGGGAGCAAGTACTCTATGTTGTTATTGCATCTACATGCATGATAGGTGTTTCTTTACTTGTTTGGAGTCAAGGTATCAAACGATATGAATCTGCAGGAAGTTAAAAATAAAACCACCTAAACGAAACTATTTAATTAAAACGGACAATAATAAAAAAAACCTAGAGTTATATGCAAACTAATGCATGTAGCTCTATTTTTTGTTTAAGATAGTTTTTAAAGGAGGAAAGAAAATGAGAGAAAGAAAAACAATCAAACATAGACAATATACAATTGAAGAAAAAAATGAAATAGTAATTAATTATCTAACTGGTAAATCAAGTGGTTATACTACTTTAGCAAAACAATTGGATGTAGATTCATCTGTGGTTCGAAGATGGGTTAAACAATATCAAACATTTGGAACAACAGTAGATAGACGTGGTATAGCAACCAAAGAAACAACACCAAACAAAGGTAGACCTAAACAACCAATCAAGTATGAAGATATGAGTAAAGAACAATTAATTGAAGAGTTAAAGGTATATGAAGATATAAAAAAACAGATAGCTTACTTAAGGAATCAAAAGAAAAGTGTCAAATAATTGATAAATTAAAGTGTAGGTATTCAATCAAGAATTTATGCCAAAGGTTAAAGTGTTCACGAAGCGGTTATTATGATTGGATCGCCCTAGGTAAGCCAAAATATAAATCCTACAATGAAGCAATAAACAAAATTATATTAGACCAATATTTTAAGGATAAAAGACAAGGAATCGAGCGGCTCCAAATGAATATAAAAAAAGTACACGGCCTCATCCTGACAAGATATTCCGTGTACCGTTATATGAGACTGAATCAAGTTCAGTCAATCATTAGGAAGAAAAAGTTTAGATGGGGCGCTAGACCACACATCAAGATACCTAATCTCCTCAAGAGAGATTTTACCACAGAACGCCCAAATGAAAAATGGAGTATAGATATTAGTTATCTTTTCTGTAAAGAGCGCATACTCTATCTATGTGCAATAAAAGATATGTATGACAAAAGTATAGTAAGTTATAAAATATCTAGATTTATGAGCCATGATTTCGTGTTAAATACAGTAAAAATGGCGATTAGTGATGTCCCGCAGCATCAAAGATTAGGATTAATTATTCACTCTGATCAAGGGGCACAATTCACATCACAAGTGTATTCAAATTTATTAAAAGAAAATAACATTAAACAGAGTGCATCATTTAAAGGAAGCTGTGTGGATAATAGTCCAATAGAAACTTGGTTTAGTTCATTAAAGAGTGAATGTGTGTATTTGAACGATAAAATGAGCGAATCTGAAATGATTTTAAAAGTTGAGGATTATATTAAGTATTACAATGAAGAAAGATTACAAAAGAAAATAAAAGAGCTCGCTCCGATTCAATATCGAAAACAAGCTCTCTCTAGGTTTTTTATTTAATTGTCCGTTTTAAGGGAACTAACTCAACCGGTGGTTTTTCTTTATTACTCTAAATCTGATTCAACAGATTCAAATGCAACATAACTTGTAAGGTTTATATCTGATAATTTGAATTCATCTACAGACCAACCAAATTTACCTAAGTTCGTTTCATATTCGAACTTTAACGCGATTTTAGTTAGATTGTCGATTGTATAACTTGCTTTGATAAATGTACCAGCGTAACCGAAGTTGTATTCATAAATGGATACTGTGCGATTTAGATAAGTTTCTGACTTTATGAAATTAGCTGCATAACCTAAGTCTTCAGCCCATTCAACCATAAATGTTAATGTAATTTCTTGAGATAATCTTAAGATTTCAAACATGTATTCTGGTAATTCAGTCTTAGTTTCGGCTTCTAAATCGAGTTCATAGACTTTATCACCTTCAAATAAATAAGTAGCCTCTGTAGAAGTGTAAAGTTCAATATTACCTGATTTTGCAATCACATATTCAACTGTTTCATCATCCTCATCAATTAAATTGAATCGAATGAAATAAGTTTCCCCTAATTTACTTAAAATACTTTCTGGTTGATATTCGCCTCCAAGTACAACTGTGTTATCTTGATCTTCATCAATAAGATCATCAATTTGGCAACCAATCAGACCAAATGATAAGTATGTAACAATTAAAAAAAGCACGATTCTTTTCATATAATTCCCCTCCTTTCCTTACTTCACAGGGTAAATTATACTTAATTATTTTTAATTACAAAGAATAATGCTTTATTTTAATATATTTTTAAACTTTTGAAAATAGTTTTCAGAAATGTTTCATTAAATGTAATCATTCACTCTTAAAACGACATATTTTAAATATAATGATTGATCTGCAGTGAAGATGACAGGATGATCCATATCTTGGATTTTAAAGTCAATCATTTGAACTTTTCTTTTTGAATCACTAGATGCTTCACCAATCATTTGTAGGAATAAATCTGGATACATATAATGTGAACAACTACATGTGATTAAATAACCACCTGAATTAAGGATCTTCATTGCTTGTAGGTTGATTTCTTTATAACCTTGATATGCTTTGCTAATATCTTCCTTTTTCTTAGTAAAAGCTGGTGGATCTAGAATAATGACATCAAATTTCTTACCTAATCTAACAAATTCTCTTAATTTATCAAAGACATCACAAACTTCAGTATTAACATTATTAAGCTGATTTAATTCTGCATTTCTCTTAATCTGATTTACAGCATCTTTTGATATATCAAGTGCTAGTACACTTTTCGCACCAAAGCTTGCTGCATGTAATGCGAACCCACCAATATGAGAAAAGCAGTCTAACACTTCTTTATTTTTAACATAAGGTTTAATTGCTGCATGATTTTGTTTCTGGTCTAAGAATGTTCCAGTTTTTTGTCCGTTTTTAACGTCTACATATAATTTAATATGGTTTTCATAGATTTCTAGTTCATCTGGTACAGAACCGTAAAGTTCACCTTTAAAGAGTTCTAATCCTTCTTTAGTTCTAGAAGGCATATCAGATCGTTCATAAATACCTTTTGGATTAAAGAGTTCTTTAAGGATCTCTACAAACATATCTTTTCTTTGATCAATACCGTAAGATGAAATCTGAATGACTAAATATGCTCCATATTTATCAATAATTAAACCTGGAATACCGTCTGCTTCGCTGAAGAATAGTCGATATGTATTTTTGTAACCTAGGTCAAGTCTTGCATCATTTGCTAGTTTGATTAATTGTTTAAAGTAATCTTTGTCTAATGTAATATCTTTTCTAGAAATGATTCTTACAAAGATTTTAGAATTTGTATTTAAAAACCCTGTACCTAAAAATTCATTTCGTGAGCTGAAAACATTGATTTGACTACCACTTTTGATATCACCTTCAAAACGATCAATTTCGTTTGAATAAACAAAGTTTTCACCGTTTTTAATTCTTATTTCTTCTTTTGGTTTTAAAAATAATTTTAAGCTTGTCATATAAATTACCTCACGGACAATTATATCATGAGAAGATGAGCCTTAAATGATAATTATCATTTGATATGAGTGATATAATAGAGATATAAGACCCAGAATCTAAACTAAATAGATTAAATTAAGGTATAAATAATTTATTTCAAATTCGAAATGTATATTTCACCTTAAAATAATCTATATGTAATAAAATATAGTAACAATAAAAGACTTAAAAAGTTAACACGTTTAAACGTATACATACCTGTATATTTTTAAGTAGACTAGGAGGAAATATGACATTCAATGAAATACTAGATATTATGCCATTAGTTAAAGAAGGTAGACCTGTAGTTATTGTTGATGATTACGATCTAGATAATACGGGCACTATTGTTTATCCGATAGAAAAAATAACATTAGATGATTTAAAATTCATTACATCACTTAATCCTGCATATATGAAATTAAATGCACCAAGAGATTACTTTAAAGACTTAAATATTGATGCAACGTATGAATCTGCATTAAATCCATTAAAAGTTAATTTGAAAGAAAACCTAGATAGTTTTGGATTGCTTCAAATATTAAAGTCATTACTTGATCAAAAAATGGAAGACAATTTTAAATTACCTTCCAAATTAGTGCCTATAATGACACATGATGGTGGTGTATTAAAACGTGCAGGTCATAGTGAAGCATCTGTTGATCTTTCAAAACTTGGTGGTTATAAAGCATTAGCGTTATCTATTTTAGTTACGAATTCAAAAGGTGAACCACTCAAATTAGAAGCAGTTGAAAAGTTTTCAAAAGAAAATAAAATGCCACTAATCACGATTGCTTCACTGATTAGATATCGTCATTCAAAAGAAAGTTTGATTAAGAAAGCAGCGGAAGCAATTTTACCAACATATCATGGAACATTTAGAATGGTTGGATTTGAAAATGCAATTTCAGGTGAACACCATGTTGCACTTGTTAAAGGTGAAATTGATTCAAATGAACCCGTTTTATTAAGAGTGCATTCTGAATGTTTAACGGGAGATGCATTTGGTTCATTGAAGTGTGATTGTGGTGAACAACTTCAAGCAGCACTAGATGCAATTGAAAAAGAAGGTCGTGGCATTTTACTTTACATGCGTCAAGAGGGTCGTGGCATTGGTTTAATTAATAAAATTAAAGCTTATGCACTTCAAGATCAAGGCTTAGATACAGTGGAAGCAAATCTTGCACTTGGATTTGAAGAAGACTTAAGAGATTATGGAATTGGTGCTCAAATCTTAAAAGATTTAGGAGTTAGAAAGATTAGATTAATGACAAATAACCCACTTAAAATTTCAGGTCTTTTAGGATATGGTTTAGAAATTGTTGAACGTGTGCCAATCCAACTCAATCACAATGAAAGAAATGAAATGTATTTAAAGATTAAAAAAGAAAAAATGGGACACCTATTAAAATTTGATAAATAGTGTTAAAACCTCGAAAATTGTGTTATATTTCGAGGTTTTTTTGTTTTAAAGGTTATAACATTAATTTATTGTTATAATAAAAACATGGGGAGTATACACCTAATTCTAATAAGAGGTATCTATGGATTGGAATAAAATTTTTGGTATCATAATTGATTTATCAAATAACATTCTTATTTTGTTAGTTTTGGTACTTTTATATGCAACCTCAAACTTTGAAATAAAAAACACCAAAATAAGTAAACAAATATTTGCAGGACTCGTCATCGGTGCTGCGACTCTTTTCATCATGTCCAATCCTTTTAATTTTCAAGATGGTATTATTTTCGACACTCGAACTTTAGTATTTACAATTTCTGGATTATTTTTTGGACCTATTGCAACCATCATATCAGCTGTTATCGCAATTTCATATCGTATATTTTTAGGTGGTAGTGGTACGTTAGTTGGAGTAGCAACTGTCATCTTTTCTGGTGCAATTGGTATTTATTGGAAATATTTAACACACAATATTAAATTTAAGAATAAATATTTAGAATATTTCATTATTGGTCTTGTTGTACATATCATTACAATTTCAATGTTCCTTACACTACCTAATAATATGATGGTTATTCAAGTCATGTTAATTCCATTTATCGTATTATTCCCAATTATTACGATGTATTTAGGTGTGATCATGGATCAGCAGAAAAATCGTATTGCACTATCAAAATTAGAACAAGCACAACAACTCTTAATGAAGTATACTGCTGAATATAATCGTACCATTGAAATTTATGCACTTGATAAAAATTTTAATTATTTAACCTTTAATCAATTCCATTTTCATGAGATGAAACGATACTATGACATTGATATCCAAGTGGGTGATAATTTCTTAAAATTATTAAACAGTGATTCAATGAAAACACGCTATCTACAAACTTTTGAAAAGGTTTTAAAAGGTAATCCCCTTTCAACAACATCTGAAGTCGAGGATGTAAGAGGTAAATATTTAGAAGAAATATTCTCACCAATTATTAAAGACGGTGAAATTACTGGTATTACCGTATTTGTTAGAAACGTTACTGAACAAAAAACATATGAGGAATTAATTATTAAACTCTCATATCATGATGCATTAACAGGTGTTTATAATCGTCGATACTTTGAAGAAAAGATAGGTAAACTACAAGAATCAAATATTGAACTAATTGCAGTTATTTCATGTGATATTAATGGTTTAAAACTTGTCAATGATACATTTGGACATAGAATGGGTGACCAAGTACTTATTCGAGCAAGCAAAATTTTAGAAGAATACTTTAGTGAAACTGGTTTTGTATGTCGAATGGGCGGTGATGAGTTTGTCATCATTCAACCCAATATGGATCAAAAAACTGCAACCTCAATTATGGAAAAAGTGTTATTCAGTCTTGATCAAGAAAAATTAAGTGGTATTACACTATCACTGTCATACGGTATTGCAGTAAAGACTAAAGAGATTAAATTTAGAGATGTTATTAAACTTTCGGAAGAGCTTATGTATCGACATAAGTTATTCGAATCTGATTCACACAGAAGTGAATTTATTAAAACGATTCTTCAATCATTACACGAAAAAAACCCAAGAGAAGAGATGCATTCAAAACGTGTAGCAGCAATTTGTGTTGGTATTGGTAAACACCTTCAAATGAAAAAAGATGAGTTGAATCTATTACGTGCGATTTCAAGTTTGCATGATATTGGTAAAATTGCTATTGATGAAGCCATTTTAAATAAACCTGGTAAGCTAACAGATGAGGAGTGGGAAACCATTAAACGACATCCTGAAATTGGATTTAGAATCATCTCAACTGCACCAGAATACTCAGAAATTGCCCGAGACATTTTATCGCACCATGAACGTTTTGATGGTAAGGGATATCCTCGTGGATTAAAAGGTGAAGAAATACCTATTCGTGCAAGAATTGTTTCAATTGCAGATGCATATGATGCAATGATTAGTAAGAGAACTTATCGTGACCCACTTTCTAAAGAAGATGCAGTAAACGAAATTAAGCGATGCAGTGGTACGCAATTTGACCCTGAACTCGTTAAAATCTTTGTGAATATTATTGAAGAAGTAGAAAATGATTAAAAAAAAGCACATGGCGACATGTGCTTTTAATTAAAAGTGCTAAAATATCAAAAAGGATGGATTATAACATGAAGAAACAATTACCTAAAAGAAGTGAAGTAGAAGTTAAATACACATGGGATCTTTATCAATTATTTAATGATGAATCATCATACGAAAATGCATTTTCTAACCTAGAAAAGTCTATTGCTGACTTTCAAGCAAAATTTGAAGGTAAACTTCAAGATGCAAAAACCATTAATGCATGTTTAACTGAAGTAAGAAAAAATCAAGAAGTAATGGTTAGACTTTCAGCATATGCATCACTTCACCAATCTGGAGATTCTATCTCAGAAGAGAATCAAATGAGAAGTGGTAGAGGGATGATGCGATTCCAAAAACTATCAAAAATGATGTCATTTGTTTCAACTGAACTTAAAGAAGTACCAGAAGAAGTTATCAGAGAAGCAATATCTCAAAATAAGGATCATGCTCTTTATTTAGAAGAAACTTTAGAAGATCGTAAATATGCTTTATCAAAAGAAGCTGAAAAAGTATTAATCAACTTATCACCAGTTTTAAATGCTCCATATGGAAATTATAATCGTTTTAAATTAGCAGATATGAAATTTAACGATTTTGAAATTGATGGTGTTACATATCCTAATTCATTTACTTTATTTGAAAATGAATATGAATATGAACCAAATACTAAAGTTAGACGCACTGCATATGAAACTTTCTATGCAAAATTAAAAGAATACCAAAACGGTCTTGCAAGCAACTATCAAACGCAACTTTTAAAAGAAAAAGCAATGGCTGATATTAGAGGTTTTAAGTCTGTATTTGATTATCTTTTACATGGTCAAAAAGTACCTCGTGCATTCATGGATCGTCAAATTGATTTAATCATGGAAAACTTAGCACCATACATGAGAAAGTATGCTAAGTTACTTCAAAAGGTGAATGGTTTAGATAAAATAACTTATGCAGATTTAAAGATTGCAGTAGATCATGATTTTGAGCCTAAAGTAACAATAGAAGAATCAAAAGATTTATTAATGGATGGTCTATCTATCATGGGACCGGAGTATTTAGAAATTGTACGACGTTCATTTGATGAAAGATGGATTGATTTCCCTCAAAATCAAGGTAAATCAACAGGTGGATTTTGTTCATCACCTTATGGTGCTAATTCTTACATTTTAATTAATTGGAATGGTCAAATGGATGAGGTTATGGTACTTGCACATGAAATTGGACACGCTGGTCATTTCCAATACGCTAACAAATACCAAAACATATTCAATACAAGACCTTCACTTTATTTTATTGAAGCACCTTCAACGACAAATGAACTAATTATGAGTCGTCACTTAGCAAATAAAGCAAAAGATTTAAGGACGAAACGTTGGATTAAATCCGTGATGATTTCTAGAACTTATTATCATAACTTTGTTACACATTTATTAGAAGCTGCATTCCAAAGAGAAGTTTATGAAAAAATGGATAAAGGTGAACCATTATCAGCGAATGTATTAAACAACATCAAACTCACTCAACTTCGCAAGTTCTGGGGAGATGCTGTTGAAATTCCAGATTGGGCTGGTTTAACTTGGATGCGTCAACCACATTATTTCATGGGGTTATATCCTTATACTTATTCAGCAGGTCTTACATTAGGTACTTTAGTTTCTAAAAAGATTTTTGAAGGTGTGATTAAACCTGAAAGTTGGATCGAAGTTTTAAAGGCTGGTGGAACAAAGAAACCTTTAGAGCTTGCAATGATGGTAGGCATTGACTTAACAACGGATAAACCGCTTAATGAAACAATTGAGTTTATTGGAAGTACGATTGAAGAAATCATTGAAATGTCTGAAAATAACAATTTTTAAACTCAAAATATAGAGTTCGACTTTAATTTTTATAAAAAATCATTATAATAGAAAGTAATCTTATTAGGGGAGGAAACGATGAGAGGTCTATTTACATTTATCTCAGTGTTAGGCTTACTTGCACTGATTGGTTCAGGTTTATATTATGCTTATGGATTTGGATTACAAAGTTTAAACGGAATGCTTCAAGAGGCAAGTGAAAGCATTGCAGAAGAGATTGAAGAGGAAAACTCAATTGAAGGTGTAGAAGTGTCATTTAGTCATTTCTATCTTACTCAAAACTTCCAATTTGTAGTAATCCAAATTGATTTAGCACATGATTCACTACCTGATGGTGAAATACGTTTTGCAACATTATCTATACCTGCATTCCAATTCAATGAAGTTAGCGCGATTAACCCTGCATCATTTAAAGAATTAACTCCTTACTTAGCTATGGATCCTGTTGAAGTTCAATCTTCAGCTATCGCTTATGCAGCAATTTCAGCTGCAGTATGGATTGGGTTCTGGGTATTGAAAGTATTCTTAAAACCTGTCGAAGAAGAATGAGCCATTTTGGTTCATTTTTTTTATATTTTTGTGTATGATTAGTATAAATAGAGGGAGGAAGTAAAAAATGAGAAGACTTATTGGTTTAGCAGGTGTAATTGTTGCAGGTGTTGTATTTGCATCATTATTCTTGAATTCATTCCAACTGTACGTTGATGCGTGGGAATCTTCAAGTGATTTATGGACACAAGTTCAAGCAGTTGTTGCGATTGTTTGGTCAACAGTTTATCAACCACTTTTATTACTACTTGTCAGCTTAATTGCATTAGAAGGAAAATAGAAATAATGGAATGTCAAAAGCATTCCATTTTTTATACTTTATTTTATAAAGGACTGAGAAAGTAAGTTTATTTATGTTACAATAAATTAGAAAGGAAGGACTTGCTATGCGTAAATTATTATTTGCTAAAATTATAGAATCAGCAACTGCAGTCATTCCAATGACAATTAGTGTTGCTTTACTCAGCTTATTAATTGGTTTAGATGGTACTTTAATTATGAATTTCTTAATTGGTGCAGTCTTACTTACATTAGGATTAGCAATTTTCTCGATGGGGGCAGAAGCGTCCATGATGACAATTGCATCAGAAATTGGAAATTATTTAGTTCAAAGAAAAAATCTTTGGCTATTAGTTGGAGTAATCTTTACTGTCGGCTTATTAATTACACTTGCAGAACCAGCACTATGGGTCTTGGGAGACCAATTCCAAGCTGTTGTTAATCCGTTTGTATTAATCAGTACTGTATCAATTGGTACAGGGATTTTTGTTGTCATCGCACTTTTGCGTATTATTTTTCAATTTGATTTAAGAACATTAACAATTATTGGTTATGGGTTAGTATTTGGTGTTGCAGGAATCGTTGCTATTTTTAATCCATCATTTATTCCAGTTGCTTTTGACTCAGGTGGAGTTACAACAGGACCAATGGCCGTACCATTTATTATGTCTCTTGGTTATGGTCTTGCTAAAGCCCGTGGGGATAAAGATGCTGATATCGATTCATTCGGTCTAATAGGTATTGCAAGTATTGGACCTATTATTTCAGTATTAGTTTTAGGATTTTTCTTTAGTCCTGTAACTCCAGATCTTGATTTACAAAGTACTTTTATTGATTATTTAAAGTCTAATGCAGTTTCAATGTTAGTTGCAATATTACCATTTATTTTATTCTTTGGAATTTTCCAAGTTACAGTATTTAAATTCCAGACACAAAAAGTAATTAAAGTATTAATTGCATTTTTATATGTATATATTGGTTTAGTATTATTCTTAACTGGAGCAAATGCAGGACTTGTTAATCTTGCTCATGACATGGGTAAATTTTTTGCTGAAAGTACATTTAAGTGGGCATTAATTCCTTTAGGTATGTTGTTTGGTTACATTTCAATTGCTGCAGAACCTTCGGTTATGGTTTTAAATAAACTTGTAGAAGATGTATCTGCTGGTGTTGTAACTAAACGAATGATGCTCGTTTCATTATCCGTTGGGGTAGCAATTTCTGTTGGACTTGCAATGGTCAGAGTCTTGACAGGATTGAATATTTGGTGGATAATCTTACCAGCTTATATTATTATTATTTTCATGATGTTCTTTACACCAAAGATTTTCTATGCGATTGCACTTGACTCCGGTGGAGCTGTCTCTGGTGCATTAACATCTGCATTCCTGATGCCATTTGTATTTGGAGCAGGTGTTGGTATAGATCCAACAAAAGCAAACATCCTAACAGATGCATTTGGACTTGTTGCGTTTGTTGCAATGACACCACTAATTACAATTCAAATTCTTGGTTTATTATCAAAACTACAAGCTCATCGAGCAAAAGACTTATCAACAAAAGAAGAAGTCATTTCTCTTGAAAGTGAGGAAAATGTATGAAGTTATTATTAATCATTACAGATAAAGGACGCACATCAAGTATGCTAAAAAGCTGTCAAGAATTAAACCTCTTGACTGCAGTAACCTTTATCGGCAAAGGTACTGCACCAACAGAAATTCTAGATGCATTATCTTTAGCTGAAAACGATAAAGATGTTGTCTTTGCTTTAGCAAATAATGAAGATGTGTCACCAATCTTAAATCATTTAGAAGAAGAATTCGAATTTACTAAGCGTGGTATGGGTGTCGCCTGTGCTATGAGTCTAAACAGCATCTCCAGTGCCGCATTAAAGATGCTAAATGATCAATTAAAAGGAGAAAATTAGTAATGAATGCTCAAACTGGACAAACATTAATTGTATATATTGCCAATCATGGCTTTGCTTATGATGCAATGAAAGCAGCTAGAAAAGCTGGTGCACGTGGTGGTACGATTCTACATGGCCGAAGCTCATTATCTACTGAAAAAGCAAAATTCTTTGGAATTACATTACATCCAGAAAAAGACGTCTTACTTGTTGTATGTAAAGATGAACAAAGAGATACATTGATGCAAGCAATCACAGATCAATATGGTATTAACAGCGAAGCACAAGGATTATGTTTTTCACTCAAGGTAACTGATTCAATTGGTTTCTCATTTGATCCATTACCAGAAGATTCTGAACAATAAAAAATAAAAACGCGTGAAATATCGCGTTTTTTCTAAACTTAGAAGGTGAAATTATGAGCAAATTAGCAGCAATTATTATCGCAGTCATCGGATTACTGGTTGTATTTTTCTTAGGAATGAGTTCAATCGTTTATGGAGAAACTGCAAAACTACAGGAAAGACTTCATAATGAAGTAAAAAACGACTTAGATTTTGATAACTTTGTCGCATATCAAGTTAAATATTTTAAGTCATTAGAAAGAACGGAAAATAATGGCTTCGTTTCAGAAACATATTGGATTGTAACAGAATATGAAGGAGAATTAACTCACCAATTAATAACTTTTACTGTTCCAAATGGTGCAATTTTAAGAGCATCCTCAAATGAAGATCCAAATGATTTAACTCAATTTATATTTAAAAACAGTTCAAATGAAATCTTATTAGATACTAAAGTTCATGAGTCATATAAATATTTAGCTTTATCATTTAACTATAATCAAGATCAACTTGGATTCATTTATCAATTCATTGTTTTAGAAGAAAGTGATTTAATTTCAATTGAAGTTAAAGATTATGAAGGTGATACTTTTGTTAGTCTAGTACTTGATATTGATTTAGATGCTTTTGATGAATCCGATTTTGAATTAGGTTGGACCACAGAAGATTTAGAACGTGAAATGAATATTAAACCTATCCTAACTGAAGGTTTAATGTTTTACATTGGTATTTATTTAGGTGTGGTTGCATTATTATTTGGTGGTTATTACACCTATAAAGCTATCCAAAGAAGCAAGATTAAGTAAGCGATTTCAAAAAAGTTAACAGAAAGTAGTTAAAAGACTTGAATTTTATTTTTATTTCTCTATAATGAAATTAGGAAACCGATTTCTTCATACTTATAGGGAATAAGCATATGTTACATAAAAAAGAACAAATTAAGATTAATCAAATGAACCCCTTAAGCGAACTTGCTAGTTTTTCTTACTATGCATCCACTGAAGGGGTTGTTTTATTAAAAAATAACGGTAAATTATTACCTCTTTTAGAAAAGAGAATCGCAGTTTTTGGAAGAATTCAATTTGATTATTACAAATCTGGAACTGGTTCCGGTGGATTAGTCAATGTGAATTATGTACCTTCTATCATTGAATCACTTAAACGTAATCCGCGTGTTTCTGTAGATGATCAAATCTTTGAGACATACCAAAAATGGATAGAAGAACATCCATTTGATCAAGGATCTGGTCAATGGGCATCAGAACCATGGGCACAAGTTGAAATGGAACTTGATGACAAACTAATTTTAGCTGCAAGTAAAAGAAATGATGTAGCAATCATTGTTTTTGGACGAACTGCAGGTGAAGACAGAGATCATTCACAACAAAAGGGAAGTTATTATTTAACAGATAACGAAGAAAAACTTCTTAAACAAGTCACATCAAAATTTAAACATACTGTTGTTATTTTAAATGTTGGTAGTGTAATCGATTTATCATTTATGGATCAATATAAAATTGATAGTTTGGTACTTGCTTGGCATGGTGGAATGTATGGCGCATTAGGTTTAGTGGATGTTTTAACAGGCTATGTCACACCATCAGGTAAATTACCAATGACAATTTCTAGAAAGTTGGAAGACTATCCATCTAATAAGACATTTGGAAAACCTACTAGAATTTTTTATGAAGAAGATATTTATGTTGGGTATAGATATTTTGAAACATTTAAAAAGGATAGAGTGAGATTCCCATTTGGATTCGGTCTAACATATACAGATTTTCTTGTGACACCAGTATCGTTTGATGTTGAAGATAAAACTATTAAATTCACAGTAAATGTTAAGAATATTGGTGAATTTGATGGTAAAGAAGTCATTCAAATTTATTATGAGGCACCTCAAGGTTTACTTGGTAAACCAAAAAAAGTACTGACAGCTTTCTCAAAAACTAAACTTTTAAAACCTAATGAAGATACAAATATTTCATTTGAAATTGATTTGTTTAAATTAGCCTCATATGATGATGAAGGTTTAATTTATAAATCCAGTTATGTTTTAGAAAAAGGATTATATCAATTTTATATTGGTAATTCAGTTAGAAATATATCTAAATATGGACAAATTCAAATTAAGGATGATCTTATTACTGCAATTTCTACTGAAATCAATGCACCAAATATTCAATTTAAACGTCTAAAACCAGATTTGAACTTAAATGAAACATTTGTTGATGTTCCATTAAGAACAGTTGACTACAATCAACGTATTCAATCTGAACTTAAAAAACCAATTGAAAAAGTAGAAAAAGAAATCAACTTAAAAGATGTATTTTTGAAAAAAGAAAGTTTAGATTCATTTATCAGTTCACTTGAGATAAATCAACTTATAGAATTAACACGTGGTGAAGGTATGTCATCACCAAAAGTAACTCCCGGAACTGCAGCGGCATTTGGTGGTGTGACTGAAGAACTTAAACAAAGAGGTGTACCAATTCTTTGTGCAGCAGATGGACCATCAGGTATTAGAATGGATTCAGGTTTCTTAGCATCATCCACACCAATTGGTACACATCTTGCATCGACTTTTAATTTAGATTTAGTAGAATCACTTTATTATTTAGTTGGTCTTGAAATGCGCGGTTATAATATCGATGTTTTATTAGGACCTGGTATGAATATCATGCGTCACCCATTAAATGGCAGAAACTTTGAATACTTTAGTGAAGATCCATTACTCACAGGTTTAATGGCATCAAGTTTTATCAAAGGATTACATAAAGCGGGTGTTTCAGGTAGTTTAAAACATTTATTTGGAAATAATCAAGAAACCGATCGATTTAATGTTGATGCAGTCATTTCAGAACGTGCACAAAGAGAAATCTATTTAAAAGGATTTGAGATTGCAATCAAAGATGGTGGAGCAGATGTCATCATGACATCGTACAACCCTGTAAATGGCATTTGGACTGCATCAAATTATGAAGTTAATAAGAAACTCGTCCGTGATGAATGGGGCTTTAAAGGCTTTATTATGACTGACTGGTGGGCTAAAATGAATGATTTTGGTGGTGAAGGTACTAAAACCAACACAAAAGCTATGATCATTTCAACAAATGATATCTACATGGTTATTAGTGATGCCAAATCAAATTCTAATCAAGACAATACGAAAAATTCAATAGAAGAAGGATCACTACATCTTTCACAGCTACAAGAAACAGCTAAACATATATTAGGTTATGTGATGAAATCACCTGCATTTGCAAGTCTTCACAACATTGAATTTAAACCATATAAATATCATCATAGAAGCTGGTTAAAGGTCATAAAAGATAAAACTTACATACCGACAATTTCAATGCTTAATTTAAATAAAAAAACTTACAAACTTAACAATTTAGAATTTATACATGTGTTTGAAAATGAAGATACATTCGAAAGTTTAAGTGCTTATGTTGATTTAATTGAATTAAATGAAAAGTTCAATCATGCAACACTGGTTAAAACGAATCAAGGTGAACAATCTATTTATCATTTTTATACTAAAGATTACCTTGATCAATCTAAACCACTGGTTGACTTAAATAAATTAAAAGATGAACCAAGAATCCAACTCAAGGGTGGTGCATGGGAAAGTGCATTACTATCATTTGATTCAATTGTTCAAAAAACAGAAGGTATTTTGATTGATGAAAATCTTGAAGTAACAAATAAAAATGATTTAATCAGTTATCAGGTAGATGTTGAATCTAAAGGAAAATATATACTTGAGTTCCAACTTTCAGCTAAAGACAACAATCTTGCTCAAATACCTTTCTCTATTTTTGTTGACAATCATCATAAGTCAACTTTAACAATTCATGGAACAAACGGTGAAATGATAGAAACAAGAACATTTGTCTTAATGGATAAAGGACATCATACACTGACATTTAAGTTTAATAAATCGGGGATTACATTTAAACAAATAAAAGCGGTCAAACACGGATAGGAGACCTATGGAAAAAATCATCAAATTAGATAAAAATTATGGTCATTACTTACCACTTTTTAATTTAAAGGGATTAAAAGCTTCAATTACCCCTTATTTTGGTGGTGATTTAAAACTTGATCATCATCATTTTGTCTTAGAACCAGTTTCAGAATTATCTTTATTTAAACATCAACTCTCAAGAAATGTTATTTTTACTGTCAATGGACAAAGATACTTTTTAAATGGTGACACTGAAATTCAACAAAATGATGAAGTTTATCTAACGATTGGTGGTTTATATCAAAAAGTTTTGAGAAAAAACGCATTATTTGATCTTTCAACAACATCATTTATACCTGTTGATGATTTAGTTGAAGTCCATAAAATTGAAATAAAAAATAATTCATTAAAAGTGCTTGAAGTTGATACGATTACAGCAATTCCTTTGTATGGAAGAAGTGCAGATAATTTAAGAGATCATAGACATGTAACATCACTATTAAATCGTACAATGCATAAATCAAATGGTATTTTGATGAAACCAACATTATCATTTGATGAAAGAGGACATTTAGAAAATCATTATACCTACTCAGTATTTGCAGATATTAAAGACATTAAAGTCAATAGAATCATAAGTAATCTAGATGATTTTATCAATGGTGGTTCGTTGAATTTCCCAAGAGGATTGAATCTAAAAGATACGAAACCAGCAAATGGCTATGAAGTAATTGGGGCAATTGGCTTTGAAAAGTTTATTTTAAAACCAAATGAATCTAAAGTTTTAACTGTAGTCATAGGTGTTTCAAAAGAAGATGATCTAGAAAAAGTATCAGAGAAATATTTTGATTCAAAGACTTTTGAAGATGAACTTAAAAAAGTTGAAGCGCATTTTAAATCATATACTGATAAATTAAATTTTGAAATTGAAAATAAAGAAACTTCTGAATTGTTAGAATGGGTAACACTTCAACCGGTATTAAGAAGATATTTTGGAAATTCTTATTTACCGCATCATGATTATGGTCGTGGTGGTAGAGGTTGGCGAGATTTATGGCAAGATTTACTTTCCTTAATTATGTTCAATGATTCGTCAGTAAATGAATTATTATTCAATAATTTTGCAGGTATTAGAATCGATGGTTCGAATGCGACAATCATCGGTGATAAACCAGGTGAATTTGTAGCAGATAGAAATAAAATTGTGAGAGTTTGGTCAGACCATGGTGCATGGCCACTTTTAACAACTAAAATGTATATCGATGAAACTGGTAATTTGGAGTTTCTATTAAAGAAACAAAGTTATTTTGATGACCAATTTACACATTATACTCATCAAATAAAAGAAAATATTTCTGAAGACCATAAATTAAAGCTATCGAATACAACGTATCATGGTACAGTTTTAGAACACTTACTTCTACAAAATATGGTTGCACATTTGAATACTGGAAAACATGGATTTGTCAAACTAGAAGATGCTGACTGGAACGATGGACTTGATATGGCACATGATTTAGGTGAAACAATAGCATTTACGCATTTTTATGCAAATAATTTAAAAGTATTAGCAGATTTAATTACCGAACTTGATGGTCCAATTGAAATGTTTGAAAGCTTATATCTTTTAATTAATGAAAAAATTGATTTACATTCATTTTTCAACAGAGTTAAACATTTTAATGACAGAATCATTTTAGTCGATAAAAATGAACTCATTCAAAAACTTGAAATTCATTACTTTAGAAGATTAAGACATATTGAGCAATTTGCATGGATTAAGCAAAGTCATTTGCAAAGTTATGTCAACAATTTTGGTGATTTAGTCGATAATGAAGAGACAATGAATTTAACTGGTCAAGCAATGGCATTACTTTCAGAAACGCTTGATCAAGAAGATGCAGAAGCAGTTGCAGATACCACTAAAAAACTACTCTTTAGACCTGAGTTTGGTGGATATTTACTCAATACAAACTACGACAAAGTTATGATGGAATTAGGCAGAGCATATGGATTCCAATATGGTCATAAAGAAAACGGTGCAATGTTCTCTCATATGGCAATCATGTACATTTATGGACTCTATCGATACAACTTAGTTTCATTAGGAAAAGAAGGTTTCCAAACATTAATCAACAAAGCACTTGATAAAGACGCACAAGTACTTGCCGGTATTCCTGAATATTTTAATGATCAAGCAGTAGGGAAATATCTATACTTAACAGGTTCAGCAAGTTGGTTATTAAAACTGTTACGCGATGAAGTTTTTGGTATCAAATTAGTGCTCGGTAAATTAATGCTTGAGCCTAAACTTACTCAAACTGACTTCATCAATGGTAAAGCCTCAATTACAACAATTATTAAAGGTAACAAAGTTAAAGTTACATATCACAATGAAAAACATCTAGATTATGGCAATTACAAAATTGTGAAAATGATATCACAGGGACAAGTTATTGAAAACTTGAGTGATTTAAAAGACAATCTGGAGGTTTACTTAGATGAACTATGAAATTCACAGTTTTGAAGGTGTTGGATATAAAAAGTTGTTCTCATATAGTTCATGGCGTTTGGCAATTTTAAATTATACAGATGAACTCTTAATTCAAAATATAAATTACGTCGAAGCACATAATGAAACTGATGAAGCATTTGTCTTACTTCGTGGAAATGCAACACTTTACTTTGCAGAAGTTATTGACGGTAAAGTTATTGGTTTTGATTCTGTTAATTTAGAACCAAATAAAGTTTATAATGTTAAAAAAGGTGTTTTCCATACACATACTTTTAGTACCGATTGCCAATTACTTATTATTGAAGAAGAAAATACATCCTATGAAAATTCACCACGAATTTATCTTGATCAAGAAGCACATGGGTTGTTGGAGAAAGCATATGAAAAAGCTCATATTTGAAGAACATTTTTTAGGTGAGGGTTTACCTAATCAAGACGTTTGGAATATTGAAGTTGGTGGTTCTGGTTTTGGTAACCAAGAAGATCAATTTTATACAAATAGATTAGATAATGTTTATGTAAAGGATAGCATTTTACATATCGTTGCAAAAAAAGAACAATTTGAACACAGAAACTATACTTCAGCAAAACTTACCTCCTACCAAAAAGTTGGATTTAAATACGGTACATTTGAAGTTCGAATGAAAATTCCAAAAGGTTTAGGTACATGGCCTGCATTTTGGTTTTTAGGTGAAAAAAGAAATGAAGGTATTAGATGGCCTGAATGTGGTGAAATTGATTTAATGGAACATGTTGGTAAAGATCAAGAAAAAGTCCATTTCTCATTACATTCAAAAAATTATAACCATGTTAAAGGTAATAATTTTCATTTTAGTCAAAAAATAGAAGGTATTACGGATGATTTCCATGTATTTAGATTGGAGTGGACTGAAACTGGATTTAAATACTATGTAGATGATATATTCTTAACTGAGGTTAAAAAAGAGGATAAGAAAGACTATGCTGATTGGCCATTTGATGATCAATTTTATATGATTATCAATTTAGCAATCGGAGGTACTTGGGGTGGATCGATTGATGATTCAATCTTCCCGGTTGAGTTTTTAGTCGATTATATAAAAGTATTTCAATAGAAGAGGCACAAAATGAAAAAACAAAATATTTATACTTTAGCAAAAGAACTGGATGTATCACCAGGAACGATTTCAAAAGTTTTGAATAATACAGGAAAAGTTAGTGAAGCAACAAGAACACGCATTCTTGAGTACATTGAAAAGGTTGGTTATGTACCAACCATGTCTGCAAGAATGCTTAAGAGTAAGTCTTCAAAAACAATTGGTGTTATTTTTAGTGAAGAATTAAACATTGGATTAGAACATCCATTCTTTTCAAGTGTTCTTCAACACTTTAAAACATATGTTGAAAATGAAGGTTATGAACTGTCATTTATTGTTACTAAATTAGGCAAGAATCGACTTTCATATTTAAAATGGTGTATGAATAAAAAAGTTGATGGCGTATATATCGTTGTTGGCAACTACAATGATAAAGGTATCGAAGAATTAATCGGTTCTGAAATTCCTGTTGTTTCAACTGATATGGTTTTAAAGGGCTTAAAAGCTGTTGTTTCAGATAATGATCATGCAGTTAAATCAATATTAGAATACTCAGTTCAAAAATTAAATAAAAAGAAAATTGGTATGGTTGTTGGTCCACAACAATCAAAAGCCTTTGAACAACGTTTCAATGCATATAAGAAATATATGAATGCCTTTAATTTACCGATTAATGAGAAACATATCGTATATGCACAAGGATTTGGATTTACATCAGGTTATCAAGCAACTCTAAATTTACTTGGTAATGAAGACTTACCTGAAGTTTTATTTGTTTCATCAGATGAAATTTCATTAGGTGTATTAAAAGCATTTCAAGATCATAAAATTGATGTACCAAATCAAATTCAAGTCATTGGATTTGATGACATCCCAGTTGCAAGATATGTCACACCAAGTTTAACAACCATGATGCAAGATCGTAAAATCTTAGGTGAAACAGCAGCTAAAACATTACTATCTATGATAGAAAATCCTGACACAGAAGTACCAGACGTTACATTAATCGATACAAAATTAATTAAAAGGGAGTCTACAAAAGAAGCATAAATATGCAACTTGTAGTCACTAATAGGAAAATCAAATTAAATTTATTGAAAACGCATTCATTTCATGATAAGATAAAAGTGAACTTTAAGGAAACCGATTTCATAAAAGATATTACATAGTAACTAAATTAATTTGTATGTATGGGGAAACCGATTTCTCAAATAAGGAGAGTTTATGGGGTATTTACAAAATCAAAGTTACATCATTGAAGATTATCAAAAAGATAAACCTTTCGCATCATTTCTCTCAGGTATAGCAGGTAAGCTTGGCAAACCACTTTGGAGTTTTTACATCAATCGTGGTCAAGCTATTTCGTCTTTTGGACTAAGAGATAAAAACGGTGCGATTTTAGAATTTTATCCAGGTAATCTTGCATATATGTACACAAGAACTATTGGCTTTAGAACATTTGTAAAAGTCAATGATAGGATTCATGAGTTTTTCAAAGAAGATAATAAAAATCAAAAAATGATCATCGATCGTCATCAACTAATGATCGAAGAAACAAATGAACAATTAGGAATCAAAGTAGAAGTAACATATTATACACTGCCTAACATGACATTTGCAGGACTTGCAAGAAAAGTCGTGTTAAAGAATTTAAAAAAAGAACCCCAATCATTACTTCTTGTAGATGGACTAGCACAGATTTTACCTGCTGGTATTGATTACGGTGGATATAAGGCAGTGTCTAATCTACTTCAATCTTGGATGTTAGCACTTGATTATAAAGATTATTTATTCTACAAATTATCTGCGTCAACTGAAGACACAGCAGAAGTTAAAAAAGTAGATTTCGGTAATTATTACTTTACAAAACAAGATAAAGTTAAACAATCTAAATATGTATATGATTATCGATTAATCTTTAAAAATGACTCAAGTCTTCAATTACCGCATGGTTTAGATGAAAAAAATTTATTTAATGGTCATCAAACACATATAAATCAAGTTCCTTCTGGTTTTACAATGAGTGAATTTGATTTAACTGAATCATATACGCAAGTTTCAGTTATTGGACACGCTGAAAATAGAAATGATTTAGAAACAATTGTTAAAACATTAACACTAAAAGATTTACTTTCTAAACAAGAAGAAAACAAAAAATTGCATGATGAACTCTTAGATGACATTAAGACTGAAACTGCACATCCAATATTTGATGCATACTTGAAACAATGTTATCTAGATAATTTAATGCGTGGTGGAGTACCACTTCCAATTGAAACAAAAGATGGTTTTGGTGCATATCATTTATTCTCAAGAAAACACGGTGATTTAGAAAGAGATTATAATTTCTTTTCACTAGAACCGAGATTTTATTCTCAAGGTAATGGTAACTTTAGAGACGTTTTACAAAACAGAAGAAATGATTTATTGTTCTATCCTGAAATTGATGACTTTAATATCTATCAATTTGGTTCTCTGATTCAAGCAGATGGTTATAATCCACTTTCAATTGAAGGTATCAAGTTTAGATACGAAGGTAAACCTTTTGGAATCAAAGAACTTGATGAAGTTTTAAAAGATTTATTTAGCTTAGGCATGATTGCTGAGGTCCTTGTTAAAACACCACTTAATTTAGAAGAATCAATGCATCAAATTCTAAAAGATTCTAAAGTAGAATTCATTGCACATTTTGGTGAAGGTTACTGGCAAGATCACTTTACGTATCTTTATGACTTAATTGAACTATATTTAGCAATATATCCAGATAAAGAAAAGAAATTACTTTTCGATGATATGAAGTATCCATTCTTTAAATCACCGGTTGATGTTAAACCAAGAGATCAAAAATATGTTCTAACGAAACAAGGCAAAGTTAGACAATACGATGCAATTAAACATCATCATGGACAACCAGATACATGGTTAAAAGGGCGTGATGCGACCTTAAGGGTCAACTTAATAGGCAAGTTAATCACATTAATACTTTCCAAATTCGGAGCACTCGATCCACTGGGTATTGGTATTATGTATGAAGCAGGAAAACCTGGTTGGAATGATGCGATGAATGGTTTACCTGGACTCTTTGGTTCAGGTGTTGGGGAAACAATCGAGTTAAGAAAACTAACTAAATTTGTTAAAAAATTATTACTTAAATATCAAACAGAACCTGTATACATTTTAAAATCTACTGCTGAACTAGGTTCAAATCTCAAAATTGCAAAAGATTTTGAAACTAGAATTGATGCACTTGAACACTATCGAGAAGTCTTAAAAGCAGATCAAGAAGTTTATGAATACACAGCAAGTTCATTTATTAACCTCATAGATCATCTAGATGAAATTCTTAAAGAAGGAATTAAAAAAGCAAAAGATCTTGCACCAGTTATACCAACATATCTTACGTATGAGGCAAAAGAATTTGAAAAGATTCAAAAAGATGGTCAAGATATCATTGGTGATTATGGATTACCACTTGTTAGAGTGAAATCATTTGAACTTAATCCAATCGTTCCATTCTTAGAAGCTCCAGCTAGATATCTTGCAAAACTTGCAAAAACTGAAGAAGCTAAAGAAATCTATAATGCCGTTAAACAATCTAAATTATATGATCAGAAGATGAAGTTCTATCAAACATCTGTCCCACTTGATGAAATGCCTGATGAAATAGGCAGAATTAAAGCATTCCAAAAAGGTTGGTTAGAACGTGAATCAAACTTCCTTCACATGACATATAAATATGTGTTATCACTCATTAAAGCTGGGTTATATGACACATTCTATGATGAAACTGAAACAAACTTCACATGTTTTATGGATCCAAAAGTTTATGGTAGAAGTCCATTAGAAAATTCAAGTTTTATTGTAACTTCTTCAAACTTAGATAAAACGAAACATGGTCAAGGTTTTGTTGCAAGACTTTCAGGCTCAACCTCAGAAATGTTATCCATTTGGCGATACATGTTCTTAGGAAAAGATTTATTTAAAGTTATCGATGGCAATCTTACATTTGAATTACACCCTATCTTACGTAAAGATTATTTCAAAGATGGTAAAGTACGTACAAATCTCTTTAAAACAATCGAGGTTGAATACATAAATACTTCAAATTCAAATACATATGATAAAGGTGTTCTCATTTCACATTATGAACTTGTGAAAGATGATGTCAGAGAAGTTATCTTAGGATCACAAATTAAAGGTCTTAAAGCCGAAGAAATTCGGAATAAAAAGTTTAACAAAATTATTGCGTATATCAAAAAGGAGGATATTTAAATATGAGCATACGTAAACTAATGTTAGTAGCATTCGCGTTTATGACAACACTGGTGCTAGTAGCATGTGAAACAACAGTTCAATTAACTTCAATTATGTTTGAAGGAACTAGTAACGTTGAAGTGCCATTTGGGGAGCCTTTTAACGTTTTAACTGGTGTTAGAGCAAAAGGTAATGACGGTAAATATTATGATGATGAAATCACATTTACTTCATTAGCTGTTGCAAAAGGTGACTTACAAGCTGACGGTACTTTAAATACATCAACACCGCAAGCTATTGAGGTCAAATATACTGTTCAAGTTGGTGCAGTTAAAGCAGAAACATTTAGACAAATAACTGTTTTAACACCAGAACCTACAGGTGATGCGATGATTCAAAATGGTGACTTCTCTCAAGGTCTATCATTCTGGAACAATCCAGCAGTTAACTATGTTGCAGATGGTGCTGCAATGCAACTTTCTGTTGAAGATGGTGCTTTAAAAGTTGAAATGACTGTTGGTGCTAATGCTTGGACACCAAGATTTGGACAAGACGGTATTACTTTTGAACAAGGTAAGACATACGAAGTATCATTTAAAGCAAAAGCAAACGATCCTAAGAAGATTAATCTTCAAGTTGGTGAATTATTACCATCTGATCCATACTTCAATGACTTCAAACCTGGTCAAACAATATATAAAGACATTACAACATCTTGGGCAACTTACTCATATAAATTTACAATGGGTAAACCAACGAATACTAAAGGTGCAATCTTATTTGAATTAGGTACAGTTAATCAAAATGCTGTTTCTACAACGATCTATTTTGATGATATTAAAGTTGAAGAAGCAACAGCTGATCCAGATACTGAAGGTCCAGTATTATCAGGTATTATTGCTGAACAAAACATTACAGTTGGTTCAACATTCAATCCACTTGCTGGTGTAACTGCGTATGATGTTGGTGAAGCTAAAGATTACACTGCAGAAATCGAAGTTACTATCTTTGATGAAGATGATAATGAAGTTGATTCAGTAGATACATCAACTCCTGGTCAATTTAGAATCGTATACTTTGTTGAAGATACATTAGGAAATGAATCTGAAGAAGAATCAATTGTTAATGTCGTTGACTTATTATTTGGAGATAACTTATTTGCAGAATTAAATTCTGATTTCACAAAACCAATCGCTGAAGATGATACATGGACTGTTTGGTATGCAGAAGGTGGTCCACAAGTTAATGTAACACAAGATACAACTGAAGGTTCATTAACACTTGATATTACTGGTGGTGGTGAAGCTGCTTGGGCAGTTCAATTAACTAAACCAGAAACACAAAATGTTGAATTAAAACAAGGTCATACTTATAAATTTGTTGCGATTGTTTCTGCAGAAGTTGCAAGAAGCATGAATGTAGCAATCGGTCATGGTCAATGGGTTGAATATGGACGTAAAGACGGTTTACAAATTGGTACAACAGCTACAAGTATCGAATTTATCTTTACAGTTACTCAACCAACACATGTTGTTAGATTTACATTTGAATTAGGTAATCAACCTGGATTTGCTGATGGTGAAGTTACATTCCATCATGTTGGTTTACATGAATTAACATACGATTTCCCACTTACAAACAGTGATTTTGCAATTTCTGGTTGGAGAGGATTCTATAACTCCTGGGAAGGTAGTGAAGCAACCTTCGGTATTGAAGATGGCCAATTCGCTATGCATATTACTAAATTTATGGCTGGTGGAGAAGGTTGGAAACTTCAAATTATGCAAGACGTTACAGCATTTGGTGGCGATACAGAAGTAGGTGTTCTGGAATTAGAACCTAATACAACTTATCTTCTTAAATTTGATATGTATGCATCACAACCAATGACAGTGAATCCACTTGTTGCTAACCCATCAAACTGGGCAAACTTCATTCTAGAAGCTGATAGAACAGTTAACTTAACAACAGGTAAACAAACATTTATATTAGAACTTACTACACCTGCTGAAGTAAATGGTGAAGAAGTACTTAAATTTGAATTCGGTGGTGCATTTGCATCATTTGAAGAAGGCTTAGTGTCTATCTTCTTAGATAACGTTTCAATTACTAAACAAGGTGAGGGAAATCAACCAATTGCATCTGTTTACAACGGAACAATGGATCAACCTTATGGCTGGAACTTCTTTGCTGAAGGTAATTCAATGACTTGGGAACCTGGTAAAGCTGTTATTACTGTAACAACACTTGGTGCAGAAGCTTACATCCCTCATTTCTATCAAGAAGGTATTACACTTGCAGCTGGTGAATATACATTAGTGCTTCAAATTAAATCTTCAGTATCAAGAGACTTAAGAGTAAACTTAGTTTTACCAAACGAAGGTTTCTCATCAATGCTTGAAGGTGGTAGTCATGACTTTGCAGTGACTGCAGATACTGTACATACAATTACAATTAACTTTACAGTTTCAGTACCAAAAGAAAATATTAAGTTTGAATTAGACTTTGGTACATTAGGTGGAGATTTAACATCACTTCCAGGAACATTTGAAATTTCACAAGTCTTTATCTACCCTAATTTCTAATAGGAGGTTTACATGAAAAAAATATATACATTGATTGTGGGGTTAATCCTTGCTACATTGCTTGTAGCATGTGGTGATACTCCAGATGTCGAAAATCGTATCCAGCTTTCTTATGCTGACTGGGGAGATCAAGACATGAATCAAAAACTTATTGACGCTTTTGAAGAAGCATATCCACATATTGATGTTCAATTAAGAACTGATATTGGTGGATCTGGTGCTGAATTCACTGGTAACCTTCAACTTGCTGCTACAGTAGGTATCTTACCAGACGTATTTGCAACAGATAACGTACCAACAATCGTTGTTTCAGAACTTGCACTTGATGTTGCAGAGTATTGGGACAAAGATGAAGATGCAGAACTAGTCTATCCATATATTGCAGATACTGCTGTATATAATGGTAAAAGATATGCAATTCCTTCATTCCAATTTTTAAAAGGTATCATGATCAATTTAACAATCTTTGAAAAAGCTAACCTTACAACAGTAGAAGGTAAATACCGTATTGATGAAGATGGTTACCCTGTAAAAGACTGGACATATTCAGAATTTATTGAAATTGTTAAAGCAATCAAATCTCCAACATTTACAGATCCTCAAAATACAGTCATCGCACTTGATACATGGTATGGATCACCAGATTTCCAACAAGTTTGGCCAACAATGAACAATGCAGATGTTATGTATGATACATTTGATGGTGAAAAATTCAATTACACATCTGATGAATGGATCTTTGCAATGCAAGAAAAAGTTAAACTTCAAATGTTAACTGATGGTACATTACAAAACTTCACACAAGAACAATACGATACATATCCTCACCTAGGTGGTTATTTAATCTCTACCGGTTATGGTGCAATGGATATCGAAGGTTCTTGGCAATTTAACGTGATTAAAACTGCTAAAGATAATGGTGTATTTGATTTAGGTTTCTGGCCATACCCACAAGGATCTGAAGGTTTATACCCGCCAGTTATTCTTGACTATCAAGCAGTTTCAAGCCAAACTAAAAATCCAGAAGAAGCATATTTACTTGCTAAATGGATGACTTATGGCCGTCAAGGTTGGGCTGCACGTTTAGATGTCTTAGAAGAACGTCGTGCTGCTGAAGAAGCAGATGGTGTTATACCATCTTATTTAGACCGTTTCCCAATCGCTGATTATCCTGAAATTTGGGAAAGAGTAGAAGAAATGGTTGATGGTATTGAAGGTGTAAGTTATATTTTCCAACACATTGAAAAAGCTAAACCAGACTTAGATAAATGGTTACCAGGCTATAAAGATTTCTGGACTTGGGCAACCGATGTTGAAAACAATGCCTATTCATGGCAAGCTTTAGTCACTCAAGGTCCATCTGCAGTGCCACAATTTGCAGTTGAATGGAACACTAAAGCAAACGAATTGTACAATCAAAAGAAAAACGAATTAGGTAATCCTAATAGCGGTTCATAAAAACTAGAATGTATGTGTGTGAGAGGTTTTTTCCTCTCACACGCATCATTTAGAAAAAGGGGTTCACCGTGGGTTTTATAGAAATTACATTTTACAGTTTAATCCTATTATTTTTAATAGGATTTACAATTTATTTAATTAACTATTATAGAAATCAAAAAATTAAAGGTCCTAGACCTGTTTCAAAATGGCATCAATTTGTAAAAAAGATAACAACAAAAATTAAGGATTTTTTAGTCATCATTCCAGTTAAAAAGACGATTTTCATAACATTAGGTTCAGTCTTACTTTTAGTTGTTGTGTTATCCTTTTTACAACCACAAACTCTAAATCATTACATTGATGGTAGTGATTTATCATATCGTTATGAACCAACCATCACGCAGAGTGATGTTGTTTATTATTCTTCATTTAAGGTTGCTAATAGCAACAAACAAATTGTGAACATCAATGAAGCATTTTTAGTTGACCAATATAATGCTAATATCATTGATGGTACGAATGAAATCTATAGTGAAGAATATGCAGCATATCAAGCATTTAGCAATACAACAAGCGATATTGCATTATTAGATTCTGACAATACAATCTCATTCAATGTTGGTGTATTAAATGATGGTTTATATCATCTAGCGATTGATTTTTATGAGTTAACAAGTCTTATTGATGCAACACAAATTGATATTCGTATTAATGGACAAAATCCTTATTATGAGGCAAAAACAATTGTTTTACCTTCAATTTGGGTATTTGAAACTGATGAATTTAAGTTAGATCGATATTTTAATGAAATTCAACCACAATCAGAAAAAACAAAAGGTTGGATGCATCATAAAATCAATGACCAAAAGGGTCTGCATCCAGGTTTATTCTTATTCCCATTAAAATCAAATGATGAAATTAGTATTCATTATGTTAATGCGGAATTATTAATCGGTCAAATATACTTAGTTTCTGAAGAAAATATTCCTACGTACGAAGCATATCTTCAAGGTAAAAATTTAAGCGATGTACATAAAGCTTATAGTGAAGTATCTGCAAGAAATATTTCAAGACGTTCAGATGCATCAATTAGATTGCGTCCAGACCAAGATGCCTCACATATGTATTATGACACGCAATTCTTAAGATTAAATGTTGTATTCTCTGATTCATGGCAAAACGGTGGACAAAGCTTAACGTATCAAGTTGAAGCTCCAGAGAGTGGTTTTTATACGTTAAGTGTTAAATATCGTCAGTATGCATTACGTGATATGGCAACATTCCGTAAAGTTTATATCGATGGAGAAGTACCTTTTAAAGATTTCGAAGCAGTTGCGTTCCCATATACAACAAGTTTTATCAATAGAACTTTAGTTGATAGTGAGAATAATCCTTACTTCATATATTTAGACGCTGGTATGCATGAAATCACTTTTGAATCCGTGCTTTATCCTTACAGAAATGCGATTGAAAAGATTCGTGAAATTATGTCTAAAATTCAATCACTTGCATTAGATGTTAAACGTTATACTGCAGGTGGAACTGATCCATATCGTGACTGGGATATTGAAATTTATTTCCCTAGTGCACAAGGTGATATTAGATCATGGGCTTATGAACTTGAAGATCTTTATAATGAATTATCTATTTTAAGTACAATCAATAATCCTTCTGAAATTATCAATTTAAGAGTCGCTGCATCAAGACTGATGTCCATTGCAGAAGAAATCAATAGATTACCATCAAGAATGGTACAGTTTTCTGATGGTGATTCATCTGTAAACCAATTACTTGGTTTCTTGATGCAACGTTTAATGACATCACCACTTGAATTAGAAAGAACAATGATTTCTTATGATGCTGCGTTACCTTCTCCACATAGTAATTTATTCGTTAATCTTTGGGAAGGTACAAAACGTTTAGTTTTATCATTTATTAACAATCCTTATTCAATTAATAACGGCAGTGATGATGAACTTGTTGTTTGGGTAAATCACCCAAGACAATATATTGAAATTATGCAAGCGATGATTGACCAACAATTTAATGGTCCTTATCGTGTCACACTATCTCAAATGCCAAATCAAAATAAACTCATTCTTGCAAATACATCAGGTAAATCACCAGATGTTGCACTTGGTGTTGATCACTGGATTCCTTATGATTTTGCAATTCGTGATGCTTCACTTGATCTACGTCAATTTGAAGGCTATCAAGAACTTGTTTCACACTTTTCTAAAGGTGCAATGATACCATTTATCTTTGAAGATGGTGTTTTTGGTATACCTGAAACTCAAAACTTCTGGGTAACTTATTATCGTCGTGATATCTTAGATTCTATTGGTATTACAGATATTCCACAAACATGGGAAGAAATTATTGAAATTTTACCGATTTTACAATCATATGGCTTAAATTACTTCGTACCGCTTGCTCAATATACTGGTTTGAAACCATTTGTTGCAACATTACCATTTATTTATCAATTTGGTGGTGACTTATATAGTGATAACGGTATGAGCACTGCAATTAATAGTGAAGAGACACTACAAGGTATTAAATTAATGAGTGATTTATTCACTTTATATAACATTCCAAAATATGTTGCAAGTTTCTATAATAACTTTAGATATGGTACATTACCGATCGGTATTTCTGACTTATCTACGTATATTCTACTTCAAACAGCTGCTAAAGAATTAGATGGTCTATGGAGCATGGATTTACATCCAGGTTATTATGATCAATCTAAAGATGAAATTGTGCGTTATAGTGCATCTGGTGCTCAAGCAAATATGATTTTATCTGCAACAAATAAAAAAGATGCTGCTTGGGATTTCTTAAAGTGGTGGATGTCAACACCGGTACAAAGTGAGTTTGCATTTACACTTCAAGCAACTTATGGTAAAGCTTATTTCTGGAATACAGCAAACTTAGATGCATTCGCAACCGTTTCAATGCCAAAGGTTTATCGTGATATTGTGTTGGCACAATGGAATTATGCACTTGAAGCACCAAGAATTCCGGGTACTTATATGGTTGAACGTGAAATATCAAATGCTTGGACAACAATCGTCTTTGATGGTACAAATCCAAGACAAGCACTAGATAATGCAGTCCGTGTATCAAATCGTGAAATTCTTTATAAAATGGCTGAATTTGGATATGTTGTTGATGGAGTAATTGTTAAAAACTATCCAGTTCCAAATATGAATAACGTTGACTACTGGTTGGAGGAAAGATAATGGAAGCACAACAAAAGAAACCAACCTGGTTTACTAAAACAATTCAATTTGATCCATTAACTAAAATGAATGGACCTGCATGGTTTATTATTCCATACTGGACATTATTCATTATTTTCATCGTGATTCCAGTCGTTGCAGCTATTGTTTTATCATTTACTTACTTTAACGCTATTCAAGCACCAACTTATGTTGGTATTAGAAACTATATTGAATTAATCAGTATTGATACAGTATTTATGCAATATGTTTTATCGAATACGATTAAGTTTGCATTAATTGTTGGTCCAATTGGATATATCTTATCGTTTTTACTTGCATGGATGCTTGCACAAATACCAAAAACACCTAGAACAATATTTGCAATCATATTATATTCACCATCCTTAACAATGGGTGTTGCAATGTCGACCATGTGGCAAATTATCTTCTCAGGTGATGCATCTGGTTATTTAAATAGTATGTTATTAAATTGGGGATTAATCTTAGAACCAATTCAATTCTTACAATCACCAGAATATTTAATGAATATTATGATTATTGTCTCATTATGGAGCTCAATGGGGGTTGGTTTCCTTGCAATGTTAGCAGGTGTTCTAAATATTGACCAAACACTTTATGAGGCTGCATATGTCGATGGTATTAGAAATCGTGCACAAGAAATTTTATATATTACAATTCCTTCAATGAAACCTCAAATGTTATTCGGTGCGGTGATGGCAGTTGTTTCAACATTCCAAGCAGGTGGTATTGGTGTTCAATTATCAGGATCAAATCCAACACCACAATATGCAGGTCAATTAATTGTTAACCACATTGAAGACTTTGGATTCATTCGATATATGATGGGTTATGCTGCAAGTATATCGGTTGTACTTTTGATCTTGGTTTACGCAATTTCAAAAGTTACCTTTAATCTATTAGGAGAGAAGGAGTAGACTATGGCTAGTTATCAAGGTACAAAAATAAATCCAACGAATTTCCATCCTTCACAACTTAAGTTCTATCTAGTGATTGTTCCACTAGCAATTTTCATGCTGCTTCCAATTATCTTCATTTTAAACCATGCATTTAAACCACAATCAGAGTTATTTGCATACCCACCTAGATTCTTTGTAGTTAATCCAACATTTGATAACTTTACACAACTTGCTACAGTTGCAAATGCATCTGGTGTACCATTCTCTAGATATTTAGTTAATAGTATCTTAGTAACTGTATCTGGTGTTGTTTTAACGATATTATTTACAGGTTTATCAGCTTATGGATTATCTAAACTAAAGTTTAAAGGTAAAAAATTACTCTTTGAATTAAATACTTTAGCGTTAATGTTCGTACCAATTGCTGTTCAAATTCCAAGATATTTAATCATTGCACAAATGGGTTTAATTGATAATTATTTAGTTCATATTTTACCGGTAGTTGTCATGCCTGTTGCAATGTTCTTACTTAAACAGTTCATCGATCAAGTACCAAATGAACTCATTGAATCTGCAAAAATTGATGGTGCAACAGAAATGCAGATATTCTTTAAAATCATCATTCCCATTATCATGCCAGCAGTCACAACTGTAGGTATTTTAGCTTTTCAAGCTTTATGGAATGATGTTTCAGCATCAACTTTATATATTGATGATGAATCAAAGAGAACACTAGCATTCTTTATGATGAGTTTAACTGCATCACAAGGTAATACTGTTGCTGGTCAAGGTATGGCTGCCGCAGCAGGTTTAATTATGTTCTTACCAAATCTATTATTATTCATATTCTTACAAGGTAAAGTCATGAATACCATGGCGCATTCAGGTATTAAATAATGAAAAAATCTGGAATTTTACTCTTTCTTATTTTAATACTGACAGTATTCTTAGTCACACCTGAGGTAAGTGCGAATGGACTACCTTATACGACTTTTACATGGAGTACGTCAAGAAGCTCTTTAGTACCTACTCAAGATGCTTATTTACCTTTATCTATACAATATAACTTAGATGATATTACATTAAATAATCCATCTGATTTAACAATTGATAAAGATGACAATATTTATATTGCGGATTATGTATCCGTTGGATCAAGTTATCAGGGGTATATCGTTAAATATAATTTAAATAATGATTTAGTTGAAAAAATTGGTGAAGGTATCCTACTTAGACCAACTGGTGTACATATTGGTAAAGATGGCAATATTTATGTTGCTGACTTACAGGCTAAAAAAGCTTATAAGTTTGTATATAATCCAGATAATTTTCAATATGAAGTTGCAGTCACATATGAAAGACCTACAAATACACCATATTTTGGTGCAAATGAAGTGTTTGAACCAACTAAAATTATTTCAGACCAAGGTAACGTTGTTTATATTTTACTTGCAGGTAACATTAATGGTCTTGCAAAATATGAAAACAACGGTACATTCACTGGTTTCTTTGGTGGTAATCAAATACCACAAACGTTTGAAAATATGGTCCGTAGTTTGTTCTTTAACGAACAACAAAGAAGAGATTGGTTTAAAATGATTCCACTGCCTGTTTATAATGTTGGTGTGGATCAAAATGGACTCATTTTAACAACGACTAAAGAACAATCCGGTTATTTAAAATTAAATATTGCAAACTATGTTTATTCTCAATCAAACTTTGGGTTTAGCGATATCGAAGATATCTTCGTTGGACCAATCGGTACAATTTATACAGTATCTGCAAAAGGATTTATTACAGAATACGCACCAGATGGTGAAACATTATTTATCTTCTCAGGTACGGATACAAACGGTCAAAAAGGTTTATTTAAACAACCTCGCGGTATTGCAGTAGATGATAAGAATAATATCTATGTCATTGATGCTGAAACAAAAGCTTTACAAATTTTTGTACCAACAGACTTTGCAAATTTAGTTCATGAGGCGATTGAACTCTATCAAGACGGTAAATACATTGAATCACTCACACCATGGCAAAATGTCCTTAAAATGAATGCCTTATTCGATATGGCAAACAAAGGTATTGCGGATGCTTACTTTGCAGAAGGTGATTATGAAAATGCAATGGTAGCATACGAAATTGCACGAGATAGAAATGGTTATAGTGATGCATATTGGGAAGTTAGAAACGTTCAACTGTTATCATCTGGCCCACTCATTATTACCGTTTTACTTTCATTAATTGTCTTACTAATCTTAAATATTTTCTTGAAATTTGGACAATACTTAAAGTATCCATTCAAAAAAGCACATCAATTCTTAATGCGATTTAAATACTATCAAGAACTTGCCTACGGTTTCTATACCTTAAGACATCCCGAAGATGGTTTTTATGGTATTAAAAGAGAAAAGAAGAGTTCTAACTTTACAGCACTTACATTAATTCTTTTATTCTTTGCAGCATATATCTTCTGGATTTATCAAACAAGTTTCTTATTCAATTCATTTATTCCAGCAGAAATTGAGTTTTCTCAACAAGCAATCTTTATTTTCTTACCTTTAGGTTTATGGATTGTATCGAATTACTTAGTATGTTCGATTAGAGAAGGTGAAGGTAAATTAAGTGATGTATTCCAAGGTACAGCATATATCTTAATTCCAATGATCATTACTTTACCAATTCTGACTGTTTTATCTCATTACTTAACACTCAATGAAGCGTTCATCTATGATTTCTTATTCTTAATTGGACTAGTTATCACAGGTATTTATGTTGTGTTAATGGTTAAGGAAATTCATTTTTATGATGTCACACCAACACTAGGTAACATTTTAATTTCAATCTTTACAGCTTTAATGATTCTAGTATTCTCAGCTATTGTTTACCTACTTTTAAATGAAGTTGTTGGCTTATTTGATGATGTGATTAGGGAGGTGACGAATCGTGGTTAGTTTAATTAAAAAATTCACAGGTTTACTCATGATTATTGGTACAATCGCGACCACGGTTGCTTTTGCAAATGTCGGACCTACCCACTTTAATGATGTCCCTTCAGTTGTTGATAATTATCCATATATCACTGAGAGTTTATTATCAAGTTCAAGATACACTCAACCAACCAATATCGATCCTGCTAGACTTCAAAACTATGAGGATAATTTCAAACCTGATTTTTCAAAAGAAGATTTAGAAACAATAAATTATGAATTCGTATTAGAAAACGATCAATTTGAACTTTATTTCAATGATTTATCATTTGGTATTATGTTAAGAAACAAAGACACTGGTTATTTATGGAGTTCAATGAATTTATTCTATGTTGGATCAGATGGTAACAGAACCTATAGAAATCATGGTAATTCAGGTATTTGGGTAGATTTTGTTAGAACAACCGCTATTCGATCATCTGCAATTATTAGAGAAAGTATTCTATCAATTGCAGATGCTAGATATTATCAAGAAAACGAAAATATTCCTAATGATTTATTAATTTATGCAATCAATCCTAACGCAACAGATGCGAAACATAATGATGCAAAAATCACTTATACAGTGAACAGTTCAACAAATAAACTCATTGCACATATTAATTTACGTCCTTATAAATTCGAATTTGATGTTGAAATTTCTTTAACAGATAAAGGGTTTGACACATTCTTAAATAAAGACTCAATTGAAGAAAATGATGATCGTTTTAGACTATTAAATATTCATTTATTCCCTAACTTTGGTGCGACAAAAGAAACAAATGTACCAGGTTATTTCATGATACCTGATGGTATTGGTGCACTTGTTCGACTCGATCGTAATCACAATACAACATTTAACGCTCGATTCTATGGCAATGATGCAGGATACAATCAAAACTATATTCCTAATTTAACGTTACCAATTTTTGGAGTTACACATTTAGAAGGTGAAAATGCCTTTTATGCATTCGTAAAAGAAGGTTCTGAACATGCAAATCTTCAAGGTACATTTGCTGGTGCAAACACTAAATTTAACAGTATGCACATTCAATATTCAGTTAGAAATATATATTATGCAGTCATCTCTAGAGATGGTAGTGGTGCAGAAGCAATCTTACCAGGTTATTTAAATGGTAATTTAGATATCTCTTATCGCTTCTTAAGTGGTGAAGATGCAAGTTACGTAGGTATGGCAAAAGACTTCCAAGAAACATTAGTTGATGAAGGTATCTTATCTGAAAGAGAAAAGATTAATCAAAATCAAATACCGCTTCAAACATCTTATATTATGACCGAACGTGAAGCATCATTTATTGGAACAAATAAAGTCGTTATGTCATCGATTGATCAAATTAAAGAAATGTATCATCATTTCAAAGAAAATGAGATTTTAAATCAACAAGTTACCTTATATGGATGGAGTGAAGATGGTTTTACTGATCGTGCACCATATCGACAAATCTTAGTTGAAAACGTCAATCAGTTTAGATCATTAGGTCAAACCTTAAAAGGTGATGGTAATGGATATTACATGCATCAAGATTATCGTTTCGCAACATCGAAAGGTCCTAGAATCAATTACTTTAGCGATGTTGCATATAATATTACACGTATTCGTATGAGTAACGATATATCTGATTTAGATAATTTAGTTTATCAAAGATATGATCTTTTCCCTTGGAGCAGTTTAAGAATGGCAAACGAAGATAAGAGTGGATTTGATTATTATCTAACAGATGGTATAGCGTTAGATGGTATTACATATAGTCCATTTGGATTTAGTAACAGTGGACAATACTACGACAGAACAGATTCAATTTCTTATTATCAAGATATTGCATCACTTTATCCAAATAGTCAAATGTATCAACCAAGTTTCTATTTATATAAAGCCCTTGGCAGCTATTTAAATATGACAATTGGTAATTCACAATTTACTTATTATAGTGATTTAGTACCAATGTTGCCGTTAGTTTTAAAGGGGTACATTAGTTATTTCACAAGTTACTTAAACTTTAATGCTTTAGGTAAAGATCGCATTTTAAATCTAATTGATTTTGGTATGAATCCAAGTTTTGTACTTACATATGAAGAAACTTATAAGATGAGATTTACAGATGCATCAAATTTCTATACAACATCATTTAGTAACTACAAAGAAGAAGTTGTTGAAACTTATCATTATGTTAATGATGCATTAAAACATGTCTTAGGTGAAAAGATTATTGCTAGAGATGTGCTTGAACTTGGTATTGTTAGAATTACTTATTCAAACAATAAAAAGATTTATGTGAATTACTCAAATACAAATTATAGCGTTGATGGTATTACAATCAATGCACAAGATTATGAGGTGGTATGATGAAAAAAATACGCACCTTCTTTAGCAGTATCAAATCATTCTTTAGTAAATTAAAGAAAGATTTTAAACACTACACTTATCATTATTTCCTACGATATTTTGTCATTGCATGGCGATGGATTGGTGATAAGTGGTATCAATATGTGACACCAGTTTTAGGTAAAATCGGTCATTTTCTAACCCATAATGCCTTACTAAAAATCGATAACCTACATATCAGACTATTTGGTATTAGATTCAAAAATACCAGAAAAGGTAGAGATATCTTTTATGGGTTCTTATTTATTTCACTATGGTTAATTGGTTTCTTAGTCTTTACGTTATATCCACTTGTTTATTCATTTTATTTAAGCTTTACTGAAAGTTACTTTACAACCTCAACTGGAATTAATTCATCATTCCATGGAATGAATAACTATTTTAATATCTTACAAGACCAAAGATTATTACCAATGTATGTTGGTTATCTTGGTAAGATGATGTTATCTGTACCACTCGTCATTATTTTCTCAATGATTATTGCAATGTTGATTAACCAACCAATTAAGGGTAAAGGTTTATGGCGAACAATATTCTTCTTACCTGTCATCATTTCAACAGGACCAATTATTACAGAATTAACCACACAAGGTGCAGTTTCTCTGCCAAGTTTAGAAAACAATGCAGTTATTTTATATATTGCAAATAATTTAGGTGAATGGATTGCAGATCCTGTTATGGCACTCCTTAATAGTTTATTACTCGTCTTGTGGTATGCTGGTATTCCGATTCTAATCTTCCTTGCTGCACTACAAAAAATTGATAAGAGTATTTATGAAGCATCAAGTATTGATGGTGCATCACCTTGGGATAACTTTTGGAAGATTACATTACCTTCGATCAAACCATTTATTAGCATCAATGTTGTTTATGTAGTTGTCTCTATGTCAAGTTTTGTTGAACCGGGTGGTATCTTAAACTTAACCCAAATTCATATGATATTTGGTAGTTCACTTGATGTCAATTGGCATGGATACGGTTATGCAGCATCAATGGCATGGATATACTTTATATTGATGGTAGTTGTCATGGGATTCTATGTAGGTCTGCTTTCAATTAAGAGAAAGGAGAGCCGTTAATGAAAACTAAAGCACAATCATTCAAGAAAAAATTAAAGCGCATCATGTTTGGAATGAGATTTTATGATGGACTCTTTTATAAACTTGTTGTCTATACCTTATTAATCTCATTTGCGTATGTATATTTATATCCAATTTTATTCATGACAGTGACATCATTTATGAGTGTTGAGGATTTAATTAATGATGGTGTAAAATGGGTACCAAGAAATATTACATTCAAAAACTTTGAACAAGCTTTCATTGTCTTAAAAATGTGGGATCCTGCAAATAATGTTTATTTAGATTCTTTCTTCTCAACTTCAAGTTATGTACTTAAAGCATCAGTCATTGTAACTTCAACATCTGCAATTATTGGTTATGGATTTGCAAAATTTGATTTCCCATTAAAGAAAATCTTATTTATATTTATGTTAGCCACATTCATTCTGCCTTCACAAGTTACTATGGTATCAACAATCGGAATTTATCGTTCATTAGGTATACTATCTAGTGAATGGGCAATGTTATTACCTGGTTTCTTTGGACAAGGCTTGAATCAAGCAATTTATATATTAATTTTCTATCAATTCTTTAAAACAATTCCTTCTGCATTATATGAATCAGCAGAAGTGGATGGTGCAGGACAATTTAGAATCTTTAGAAGTATTGCATTACCTTTAGCAATTCCTTCAATTGTTATTGTTCTATTATTCTCATTTGTATGGTATTGGAATGAAACTTTCTTAACATCATTATTTACAGGTGATTCAAGAACATTACCTTTATTAATTACTAAATTTAGAGATTCATATAGTACACTATTTCCACCAGGTACACCTGGAGCGGAATTAAATGAAGCGGTTGTCTTAGCAGCGAACCTAATTTCTATCTTGCCACTCTTGGTAATTTACTTCATTGGACAAAAACAATTCACTGAAAGTATTGATAGAACAGGTATTACAGGTGAATAGGAGGTATTCATGAAGAAATTAACAGCAATATTTATATTTACATTACTCTTAGTATTAACTGCATGTACTGAAGAGGGCCAAAAGAAAGATCCAAACCCTGGTGCAGTCGTACCTTATTTAGATGGTGGTTGGGTTTCAGTATGGAACGATGAATTTGATGGTGATGAACTTGATCAAACCAAATGGAATTATGAACTTGGTGGTAATGGTTGGGGAAATCAGGAATTACAATTCTATAAACCTCAAAATACAACAGTTTCTGATGGTTTATTAACAATTACTGCTAAAAAAGAATCATTTCAAGGTAGAGAATACACATCAAGTAGACTAACAACTAAATATAAAGGTGACTGGTTATATGGAAGAGTTCAAGTGAGAGCTAAAATGCCTACTGGACGTGGTACATGGTCAGCAATTTGGATGATGCCAACAGAAAGTAAATATGGTGGTTGGCCACATTCTGGTGAAATTGATATTATGGAACATGTTGGCTATGAAAATAATAGAATTCATACCAATACTCATACCACAAAATATAATCATAATTTAGGTACAAACATTGGTTATTCAAAAACAGTACCAAATGTTTCTGATGAATTTCATATATATGAGATGATTTGGGAACCAGGTTCAATCAGAATTTATGTAGATGGAGAACCTGTTGGTCTTGGTGTGTTTGCATATAACCCACTTTCTAATCAAGATGTTGAATATTGGAAAGCTTTTCCATTTGATCAATATTTCTTCTTGATTTTAAATGTGGCAGTTGGTGGTACATGGGGTGGGTCACAAGGTGTTGTCGATTCTATTTTCCCTACCAGTATGCAAGTAGATTACGTCAGAGTTTATCAAAAAGATTATTTATATTATGATGGTTTTGAACCAACTAAGGTTGGTACGATTGCTAAAACTACACAACTTGCTAATTCAATTTGGTGGCCTAAAGCAGAAGATGATCACGGTGTTGAATATTATGAGGTTTATGTGAATGGTGAGTTCTATAAAAAGACTAACCTAAATCAAATCATGTTAACCACACTATCTGCAGGAACTTATGAAATTACAGTAAGGGCTGTTGACTTTGTTGGTAAAACAGGTGAATTCTCAGAACCGTTCACTTTTACAAAAACGTAGTTTAAACCCCTTTTTAGGGGTTTTCTTTTTGTATGAACATTTTAATTCGTATTAAATAAAAAGGTTTTTAAACTGATTTTATGTATTATATAGTGGATATTGTGAATATATAAATGAAATCGGTTGGTATTTATGAAACTTATATTAAAATATAAATGTGAATATAAATAAAGAGGATAAGAAAATATGAGCTTAATCAAATTAGATAACGTCTCTAAATTCTATAAGTCTGGGGATGGTGTATCTGTTGGGATGCGTAAAATCTCCACTGAATTTAATTTGGGAGAATTTGTTGCAGTAACTGGGGAATCCGGTTCAGGTAAATCAACATTACTCAATGTTATTTCAGGACTTGATAGTTATGAAGACGGCGAAATATACATTCAAAATGAAGAAACATCACATTACACGAATAGAGATTGGGAACTTTATCGTGCAAAATATATCGGATTTATTTTCCAAAGTTATAACATTATTGATTCATATTCTGTGTATCAAAATGTTATGCTTGCACTAGAAATCCAAAATTACCCAAGACATTTAAGAAAACAACGTGCACTTGAGTTAATCGAAAAAGTTGGATTAAAATCTCATATCCATCATAAAGCTGCAAAACTTTCAGGTGGACAAAAACAAAGAGCAGTTATCGCAAGAGCACTTGCTAAAGACTGTCCAATAATTGTTGCAGATGAACCTACCGGAAATTTAGACTCAGAGTCAAGTAAACAAATCATTGATTTATTACATGAAGTTTCTAAAGAGAAGTTAGTTGTTATTGTTACCCATGATTTTGATCAAGTTAAGCAGTATGCAACAAGAAAGATTAAAATGCATGATGGTGAAGTGGTTGAAGATAAAGTCTTAAAAAAGACTGAAGCACCACAAGCTCCAGAACAACCAACCTTAAAAGTTATGACAGTACCATCTGTAATTAAGTTCTCACTTAGAAATTTATTTACAACACCAAGAAGAACATTTTTCTTCCTATTATTTCAGATTGTAATTATGACTGTGTTTACGTTTGCATACACCTTCCTAATGGATCAAGCTAGAAATAATCTATTTGGTGATGGCTACACTGGTGGTAATTCAAATTATTTTGAATTTTATACAGACTGGACAACAGATAATAGATTTTATGTATTAAGAAAAGATAATCAAACAATGACTGCGTCTGACTATAATGCATTAAGTGCATTACAAGGTGGTAATCATTATGTGTATAAAGACTTTACATATATTGATATTAATAACTTTAGTAACCTACAAGTCTATGCTGATGACTCTACCTTCCAGTTATACAATTTTAAATTAGATACCACTTACTCAATTTCAAATACACCACAATTTATTATTGAAGGTAGAATGCCAGAAGAACAAAACGAAATTGTCGTTTCTAATATGTTCCAAAACATCAATGTAGGGGATGAGATTGACTTTTTTGGTAATCGTCGAGTTTATCTAGAAAAACCTGCACAAATTGTAGGTGATAATATCACCTTTGAATACACAAATGAAGATAATTACCATGAAATTAAAATTAAGTTTAAAGATGGATCATATTCTCGAATAGAAGGAAATTTTTACGAAAAATTCTCGATTCCTCAATTTACAGGGAGAGCAGCATCAGACGTAGAAGAATTTTCAGTCTATGTTGAGCGCTACATCAATGATTACCAACGGCTTGTAGTTGTTGGTAAATACAACGATAACAACAAAGGTGTCTTATATTTATCACATGACTTTTTAGATTCACCATTCTTAGGTAATGGTTTTATGATTGCGGCAAGAACTCAAGTTCAAGCAGAAAGAATTTTTGATAGCATTGATAAAAACATTTACCGTGTAGTTTATCCTGAACTTGATAAAGGTACAATTCAATCACTATTTGGTCCGATCAATTTTATTGTTTCACTAATTTTCTATGCACTCGTATTCTTCTTTGCATTATTTATGTATTTTATTCTTTATACAGTTGTCAGAAACATTATGCAGGCAAGAAAGAAGGATTTTGCAATCTTCAGATCAATTGGTGCAAATCAATCTAAGTTAGGTTGGTTAGTAATTTTTGAACAATTGATTGTCATGATGATTTCATTTGCAATTGCAATGATTATCCTTAGTTCAATTTCATATTCTAACTTTGTTGTAAATAAATTGCTATCGATTCTTACCATGACTGATTATATGATTATTTTCTTAACTTTCACTTATCTAACACTATGGCTTGCTAGAAGATTTAATAAACGTACATTCAAATTCTCAATTATTGAGAATATTCAAGAAAGTAAGGAGGAAACATTATGATTAAAGTTACACAACTAGATAAAACCTTTAATAAAGGGTCTAGAAATAGTATTCATGTATTAAATAATGTTTCCATGGAATTTCCTGAAAAAGGCTTAGTAGTCTTACTTGGTGCTTCTGGTTCAGGTAAAACAACATTACTTAATGTAATCGGTGGACTTGATAAAGTTGACCGTGGTACCATTCAATTTTATGAGCATCAAATCAAAGGGTATAAACCCGGTATTTGGGATAAAATCAGAACTCAAGATATCGGGTATATCTTCCAAAATTATTACTTAATGAATGATTTATCTGTCTTTGATAATGTTGCATTTGTTCTTAAGATGATTGGGATTACAGATAAAGAAGCAATCGAAGAACGCGTGAATTATATTCTAAATCAAGTTGGAATGTACCGCTTTAGAAAGAAAAAAGCTACCCAATTATCTGGTGGACAACAACAAAGAGTTGCCATCGCAAGAGCTTTAGTTAAAAATCCTAAAGTCATTATTGCAGACGAACCTACAGGTAACTTAGACAGTAAAAATACGCTTGAAATTATGAATATTATCAAGCAAATTTCATTAACTAAACTTGTCGTTTTAGTTACGCACGAAAAAGAAATTGCTGATTTCTATGGTGACCGTATTATTGAAATTAAAGATGGTCAAGTTGTAAATGAACGTTATAATGATAATCAATCTGATCATGACTTTAAAAATGAAAACATCATATATCTTAAAGATTTAAATGAAATATCCGAAGTCAAAAATGATGTACTTGATGCTAAAGTATACACTGATCAGGATGATAGAACACCGATTTCTGTTAAGTTGATCATTAAAAATAAAACTTTATATCTTGATGTTAATTCAGAAATTAATAAGATCCAATTGATTGATAAAGACTCGCACATTCAATTGAAAGATGAGAAATTCCAAAAGCAAACTAGAGAACAAATGATGGAAACAACATTTGATCTTGGTAAACTTGATCATTCAGATGTAGCTAAATCAAAGAGTTACACCATATCTACAAAAACGAGTTTTTGGATCGCATTTAAACGTGTGCTTCAATTTGGTGCAAAAGGTAAACTTATGCTGCTTATCTTTGGTATCGTTGGTGCACTTGTTGCAAATAGTTTCTTAAATATCTACACAATTTTGAATTATGATTATCAACGATTCATTTCTCAAGATGAAAAAGTACTAGCAATTAACATGTTAAACTCTGAAGGTATACCAGTAAATCTACAAGATAGATATGATGATATTATGGAAGTAATCGGTGATAATACCAATTACTTCATCCTACCTGAGTTAAAAACATCATATAGTCTTGAAATTCTATTACCAGGTTCAAGAAATAAAGCAATTTATAATTCTATGATTCCTGAGTATCATTTTGTCGTTGATGATAGTGAAATTATTTATGGTAGAAGACCTGAAAACAGTAATGAAATTATGGTTTCATCAGGTTTCTATTCGACTGGTGATGCGTTTAGTGATACCAACTTTAAAGATATTGGTATTTGGAGCATTGAACAACTTTTAGGTGAAATCATTATTAATTCATATAATCATTTTGAAACTGGATTAGAATTTGAAATTGTTGGTATTACAAATAGTGTTTATCGTGGTATTTATGCATTCGACCATGTTGCATTAAATGATTTAACAGATTCACCACTCTTAGACCGTAATATAACTAAAGAAGATTATGAAAAATCGATTATTTTTAATAATAACGTGAGAATCGTGATTTATGGTGATAATCCATTAGAAATCGAGTCAAATTTAAGGGAGAAAGGGTATGATATCACTTTAACATCAAGACAAGCAATGATTGATAACCAAAATCAAATAGAAATTGAATTATCAACGAATATCATTACAGCAGGATTCTTAGTTGCTGGTTCACTCCTCATTTTCTATTTTGTTATGAGATCTTCAATGCTTTCTAGAATTTATGAAATCGCAGTTTACAGAGCGCTTGGAGTGAAACGACGTGAAGTTGTTGGTTCATTTACAGTTGAAATCGTCATGATTACGACAATATCTAGCTTCTTAGGATTTGTCTTAATGATGATTATCATGAGTCAATTTAACAATACACCACTTTCAGCGATTGCAACCTTTGAAGTTGACTTTATGGTCTTTATCTTAGGTGCACTCTTTATATATCTTTCAAATCTTATTATTGGTATCATGCCAATGCTAATGTTATTAAGAAAAACACCTGCTCAAATTATTTCAAGTTACGATATGTAGTATAAAAAAACACCTTATCGGTACTATTTGTTAAGAGCGATAGTAACGTGAGGTGTTTTATTTTATCTAGTCATGAAAAATTTTAGTTCCTGCTTCTTCTTTAATTGCAATTGAAGCATCTTCAAGAGAAGCAATGATTGCAGTGCCTTTTGGATGAGCATTCATAAAATTAATCGCTACAAATTATTTTATTCCATTGAATCTTTACCAAATTGTTCTTCATCCACATATTGTTGAGCTTCTTTAACGGTTAATTGAAATTAACTATATAAATTGAGTCATCAAACTAAGAATTAGACTAAAATGTGTTAAACTCAATTTAGTGATAATTTAATAGAGGAGATTTTTATGATAAAAGGGATAATAAAACTCACAATGATGGCACCTGAAGCAATCATGTTTAAACTTATGAAACCAAGTTTATATGGAACAACTAAATTACCTCAAAGTATCCAGTATCAAAGTGAGGTGCAATACTGATGAAAAAGATCGTATTAACCACACTTAGTTTTATAAGTGTTTTATTTATTGGAATCTATATGACTCCAATGTTATTTGCCGTAAATGAACAAACTGAAATAGAGATTAATGTTGTAACTCCAGATAATGAACCATTTGAATTAAACCTAACAGGTTATTATGGAGAACATGTCAATATGTCATTTGCTATAACTGGCTATGCATTCCACATATTTAATGGAGAATACAGTCAAGAAATAAACAGAAATTTCTTAGTAAGTCATTCAACAGCTATTACTATGATATTAAAAGAAGAAGAGCAGGTAGTTGCAGCATTTGTTGATTCAAATGGGAAATTCTTATACGCACTGTATGGAGAATTTTCTTTGCTACCAACTTATGATGGTGCAGTACCAACAAAACCCGGATTTAAATTTACCGGTTTTAATTTACCAGATTATCCGATAACTTCTGATACAGTATTTGTTGCACAATATGAAATGGAATATGATGATATTGAAATTATCATTGATGGCCAATCAGAATATTATGTATATAATTCAGTTCAAACAATTTATGCAGAAGATGGTTTCCATTGGGAAGAATATGGAATACCTGTTTCAGTTGGACCAGTTTATGAATTTTCAGTAATATATCCAAGAAAGTTAGTATCTGTTGAAGGGCTAGTAACAACCCCTAACATAGTTTTATCAAATGAGTTAACACTTAGAGGTGGTCACAAATCCTATCTGGGACAATATATGTTAACTGAAGGTTATGAATTCGTTGAAGCTGGATTAGTTGTAACGGAAACTTTTGTTACACCATTAACAATTGAGAATGGTACTAAAATACCATCAACAGCGTTTGCACATACAAATGAATTTTTAAGATCACTACCAATCGATAAATATCTTACAGTTAGAGCATATTTGATTGTTAAAAACGATAACAATTTAGAATTTATTTATTCCGATAATGTTTTAGGATTAATTGATGTTGAAAACTTCGAATCATATAGTACGGGTACCGGTTATTTTCAAGAAAAAACTTTTGGTAGAGTTACTGGTTTTGGTAATGTTTCAACAACAGCAGCAGGGAAAATTGATAACAATACATTCTATGTGAGAATTAATAGTAACTATCCAGATCCTAAAGTAGTAACCATTGATGTGACTGGTTTTGATAAAGTTTTAGTTGATTTAAAACTAGGAACACAAAGTAAAACTGCTTGGGTCATTGGAGATACGACAATTACTGGTACTAGTTTAGTCAGAAACTTTGAAATACAAACAAATGGTGAAAAAGAAATTACACTTACATTCGTAAACAAAGACCCACTTACTGCTACAAACTGGGATGGTGGTCTAGATAATATTAGATTCTTTAAAACGACATCTATAGTTCAAAAAGAACCTCCAGTTGTTGAAAATCCTGAAAATCCAACAAATCCATCAGATGGTCAAGTTATTATTAATGACGGATTCATTTCAATGTATGAAATTGCAGTATTTTTACAAACAAAAAATGAACATTATCCAATATCAGATATGTTTATCGAAGATCACCAACAAGCAAGTGGTGGTTATATCGCACTTGCAAAAAGTTTAGGAATACTTGTTGATAAATCACAACATTCACCAAATCAAAAATGGCACTTTTTTGATTCTTGGATGTATCCTAGCATTGCAGCAGGAACACTTTCATATACGGAAAGTGCAAAAACAAGAGTTTATTCAAAATTATTAAGTCCAGAATTACTTTTATGGATTTATGAAGCTTGTGATGTGCCAGTGATTAAGATTCAAAATGCTTATTTAATAGCAGTTCAAGGAAGAATTGCTGGTACAAGTGTATCAACAATTGCCAAAAATATGAGAAATATTGTTCCTTGGTCAGATCTTGAAGTTTCAATCAATGCTTATCTTCAAACATTGTATTAAGATATTAGTAAAGGTAATAAAAAATTAGTTATAAGAGGACAAATGGACTATCAATCACTTTTTAAATGGTATGAACTTAATCATAGAAAGCTTCCATTCCGAGAAACTAAAGATCCTTATAAAATTTGGGTCTCAGAAGTCATGCTTCAACAAACTCAAGTAGAAACAGTCCTACCTTTTTATGATAGATTTTTAAAAGAGTATCCATCAATCCAGGATTTAAGTGAAGCATCACTTGAAGAAGTTTTAAATATTGTCCAAGGTATTGGATACTATAAACGATTTAAATTGCTTAAAAAAGGAGCAGAATACGTCGTTTCAAAACTTAATGGTATATTCCCTGATAGTTATGATGAAATCATTAAAATTCCAGGTATTGGTGCATATACAGCTGGTGCAATTTCTTCAATCTCATTTAACAAACCTCACGCTGCAACAGACGGTAATGTCATTCGGGTTTTATCAAGACTATATCAGTTCAAAGATGATTTCAGATTTGAAAAAAATCGTAAGAAATTAAATCAATTTAATCAAAGATTAATTGAATCATCTAATAACCCACACGACTATACGCAAAGTATGATGGAATTAGGTGCGACAGTTTGTAAAAAATACAATCCATCTTGTGAGACTTGTCCTTTAAAAGATATGTGTAAGGCTAATCAAACAAAATCGATTGATAAATATCCTTTTATTAGTCCTTTAAAAGAAAAAAAGGAAACAAAATTCGTCTCCTTTGTGCTTAAGTATCAAGATCAATTTGTTTTAAGAAAAAGATCTGAAGATTTATTGAATAGCTTCTATGAATTCATACAAGTAGAAGCAGATAGTTTGAACTATGCCATTCAATATTTGAATGATTTAGGTTTTGAATTTAATATAATCAATCAACTTAAACCTGTTAAACACATCTTTACCCACCTAGTTTGGTATTTAGATGTATATGAAGGTAGAGTAAATAAATTACCTGATGGATATGAACTAGTATCGGATTTTAGTAAATATCCAATAGCAACCGTGCACAAGAAAATAATTAATCAGTTTAAATGAAGCGTATCATTGAGCTTCATTTTTTCTATTAACATTTTAAATGGAATACCAAGTACAATCATTACTACAAGTTCACCTAATGCAATCCATAACACATTAGCAACGAAAATATCCCAAACTTCTGCAAGTAATGAAATTTCAATGGATACGATGATTCCGTTTAATAATGCAGGGAAAATGATAAGTGCAGGAATCCAATGTTTTTTAAAGATTACTAGAAAGATACATACCAGTAGAGTTGCGGAAGCACCGAAGAATGCATCTACAATTCCGAATATACCAATCCAGTTTGCAATAAACGTACCTGTAACGATACCAATCGTGTGCTTTTTATTAAAAAACACAAGAACTAACATAATTTCAGCAATTCTAAATTGAATCGCTTCAAAACTCATAAAATAAAAAGCCAACACTAAAACAACGTAGATGGCTGCAATTGTGACCTCAGTAATCAGGTCTTTAATGGTAAATTTGTTTGTCATATTTGTCTCCTCGTTTTTTTAGAGCGGGTTTTACTAGGATACCGCTTTTTACCTGTTTAATTTTATCATATTATGATATAATTTCAAGCACGGAAGGTGATTTATTTGATAAAGTATGAAGTCTTACATGTTTGTAAGCAAAGTGGAGCTAGATTAGGCAGATTAACTACCCCACATGGTGTATTTGAAACACCTATTTTTATGCCTGTTGGAACGTTAGCAACTGTTAAAACATTAACTCCAGAAGAAATTAAAGAAGTTAGTGAAGGATTAATCCTTTCAAATACTTATCACCTTTGGCAACAACCAGGCAATGAAATTGTAAAAGCACATGGTGGTATTAGAGGATTTATGAAATGGGACGGTGCATTATTAACCGACTCAGGTGGATTTCAAGTGTTTTCACTTGCTAAAATTCGTGACATTAAAGAAGAAGGTGTCACATTTAAACATCATAAGAGTGGAGCTCCTTTATTTTTATCACCAGAAGATGCGATTAAAATTCAAGAAGATTTAGGTGCAGACATTATTATGTCATTTGACGAGTGTCCACCACCATATGAATCATATGATTATATGAAGAAATCTGTTGAAAGAACAATCAGATGGGCTAAACGTGGCAAAAATGCATTAAAATCTGATCAAGCTTTATTTGGAATTGTACAAGGTGGTTTAAATCAAGATTTAAGAAAGTTTTGTGCAGAAGAACTCATGAAACTTGATTTCCCAGGATATTCAATTGGTGGATTATCAGTCGGTGAAACTAAAAAAGAAATGTATGAAATGACAAGATTCTTAAACCCAATCTTACCATTTGATAAACCAAGATATTTAATGGGTGTTGGTGCACCAGAAGATTTATTAGAAAATGTGATAAATGGAGTCGATATGTTCGACTGCGTCTTACCAACTAGAAACGCACGACACGGTTCAGCACTCACCACTATTGGTAAGGTTCAAGTGAAAAATCAAAAGTATGAATTGGATTTTGAATCCTTAGATCCAAATTTACCAACAAGTATTTCTAAATATTCAAAAAGTTATATTAGACACTTGTTCAAAGCCGAAGAAATCTTAGGGATGCGAATCCTCACCATTCAAAACTTGGCTTACCTAAAGCATTTAATGGCAGAAATTAGACAAGCTATTAAAGAAGATAGATTACTTGACTTCAAAAAAGAATTCTATGCAAAAACGAATTATCCGCAAGTTAAGTATTAAATCTTTATTTTTTATTAAAAATAGATTACAATTAGATTAATAGGAGGGATATCATGGTTTTTGGCATGTCAGACGAATTTAATCAAAAGCCCGTTATTAAAGTCATAGGTGTTGGGGGTGGAGGTAATTCTGCCATTAACCGTATGATCGAAAACGATGTTAAAGGGGTATCCTATGTTGCGATGAATACAGATGCTCAAGTACTTAAGGTATCTAGAGCAGATGAACGTATTCAATTAGGAAAAAGACTTACTCGTGGATTAGGTGCAGGTGCAAAACCTGAAGTTGGTCGTCAAGCTGCACTTGAATCTGAATCTGAAATCAGAGAAGTTTTATCTAACACGGATATGGTGTTTATTACTGCAGGTATGGGCGGTGGTACCGGAACTGGTGCTGCACCAATCGTTGCAAAAATCGCAAAAGAAATGGGTATTTTAACCATTGGTATCGTAACTAAACCGTTTAAATTTGAAGGACCTTTAAGAATGCAACATGCAATTATGGGTCTTGAAGAATTAAAACCAAATGTTGATACTTTAATCGTTATTCCAAATGAACGTTTATTCACGATTGCTGACCACACAATGCAACTTTTAGATGCATTTAGAGAATCGGATAAGATTCTTCGCCAAGGTGTGCAAGGTATTGCAGAAATCATTGCTGTCCCAGGTATGATTAATGTTGACTTTGCAGACGTCAGAACAGTCATGGAAAATAAAGGTACAGCTTTAATGGGTATCGGTATCGCATCTGGTGAAAACAGAGCAATTGAAGCTGCAAGAAAAGCAATTCATTCAAGTTTACTTGAAATTACAATTGATGGTGCTACAGATGCTATCGTTAATATTACAACAGGACCTAATGTCTTATTATTTGAAATTGAAGAAGCTTTAACAGAAGTTAGAAATGCAACAGAATATGATTTAAATATTATCTATGGGCATACAGTTAACGTTGATTTAGATGATGAAATGATCGTTACAATTATTGCAACTGGTTATGAACTTAGAGCAAAAGAAAATACAGTTGAAGATTTAGTTGGATCACTCTTTAGAAAAAATACAACTGAACAAGTTAAAATTACTAAAGATGGTTTAGAAACTGTTAAAGATTTAGATGAACAATCTAAAACTAAAGAGGCAAAAGAAAGAACATTGCCTATTTGGTTAACCAAAAAATAACTAAAAGGCGTAAGCCTTTTTTAACGGAGTAATGCTTATGTTAAGTATAGGAATCGTTGGATTACCAAATGTTGGTAAATCCACACTATTTAATGCCATCACAAAATCAAGCGTCTTAGCTGCAAATTATCCATTTGCGACAATTGATCCGAATGTTGGTGTCGTTCAAGTTAAGGACGAAAGATTAGAAAAATTAGCTTCAATTTATAAGTCTGCAAAGATTATCCCAACTGCAATTGAATTCATTGATATTGCAGGATTGGTAAAAGGTGCAGCTAGTGGTGAAGGCTTAGGTAACCAATTTTTAAGCCACATTAGACAAGTCGATGCAATTGCACATGTTATTCGTTGTTTTGAAGATGGAAATATTACCCATGTTGAGGGTAAAATTGATCCTATTCGTGATTTAGAAATTATTGAAATGGAACTACGCCTTGCCGACTTAGAATCCATTCAAAAAAGATTACCTAGACTTGAAAAGCAATTAAAACTTAAAGATAAGCAAGCAATTCTTGAATTTGATGCTTTAACCAAAGTTAAAGAGATGATTGAAAATGATGTTCCTGCTGACAAGTTAGACTTAACAGATGATGAACGTGCTGCCATTAAGAGTATGAATTTACTTTCATTAAAACCAAATCTTTATATTGCAAATCTTTCAGAAGCGGATTTAAAAAATCCAGAAACAAATACATTCTTTCAACAACTTAAGTCTAAAGCGCATGGTTCTGGAATTGATGTGATTCCAATTAGTGCACAAGTTGAATATGAAATTTCAACACTTGAACCAGAAGAACAAGCAATGTTCTTAGAAGGTTATGGTTTAGAAAAATCAGGTCTTGATTCAGTTATTCAAAAAGGTTATGAATTGTTAGGTCTTAAGACTTACTTTACATGTGGACCGCAAGAAACACGTGCATGGACATTTGTTGACGGTACAAAAGCTCCACAAGCAGCTGGTATTATTCATACAGATTTTGAACGAGGATTTATTAAAGCGGAAACACTATCTTATTCTGATTTAATGGCTTTTGGTACACCGCAAGCTGCTAAAGAAAAAGGTAAAGTACGATTAGAAGGTAAAGATTATGTTGTTCAAGATGGTGACATCATGCTCTTTAGGTTTAATGTATAATGAGCTTTTTAGATTATAAAGATAAAATTCTTTGTGCATCTAAATACTTTAGTGTTTCTGAAATGAATAGGATTTATGATCTAGGTATTCGACACTTTGGTGAAAACTACGCCCAAGATTTACTTAAGAAAAAAAGTGAACTTAGTCATTCAGATATTAAATGGCATCTCATTGGACACTTACAAACCAACAAAGTCAAAATGATTATCAATGAAATTGATTATTTAGATTCTCTAGATTCAATAAAGCTTGCAATTGAAATCCAAAAACACAGAAAAAACCCATTAAATTGTTTAATTCAAATCAATTTAGCGGAAGAATCACAAAAATCTGGCATTTTACTTAAAGATTTAGATTACTTTTATCAAGAGATAAAAAAATATGATAAAATAAATCTAATCGGTTTTATGACAATTGGCGTGCATGATGATGCAGAAAAAACTGCTGAAATCTTCCAAAAATTGGCTGAACTTAAGGATCAATATGGACTACATATGCTTTCAATGGGGATGAGCAATGATTATCAACTTGCACTCCAATATGGAAGTGATATGTTACGAATTGGTTCATTATTTAAAGAGGTAATTTAAATGGGGTTATTTAAGAAAAAACAAGTTAAAGTTGAAACTTTAACAGCAGAGAAAATCATTATGGAACAATTGAATAGTGATGATGATGCATATGTGACTGATCTTGCTCGTCAAATGATGGCAGGTTCACCACTTATTCTTAATTTTGAAAGACTACATATTGATAGAGCGAATAAAGTCATTGCTTTTATGTCAGGTGTTGTCTATGCAATCTCTGGTCACATTGTTGAAATTAATGAAACAACTTACCTATTTGGTAACCAAGAATTATATCAAGATGGTAGCGTTGAAGATTGGCTTAGAACCAATTTAAATTAATTTAATAGTTTACATTGATTAGAACACGGTCAATTAAGTATTCTTTCAAAGCGAGTAAGGGATGGTGTAAGCCTTATATAAGAACTTAGTTGATTATCATCTATGAGTAAACAAATAAATCAATTGAGTGCGTGTATTTTTTACACGAACTAAGGTGGTACCGCGAATTTTATTCGTCCTTAGAATTATTTTTAAGGACGATTTTTTATATATCTAGGAGGAAATTTATGGAATACAAAGATACCTTAAGAATGCCTAAAACTGATTTTGAGATGAAAGGTAATTTAGGCACTAAAGAACCAATGTTACAAAAACGATGGGAAGAAATTGAATTATATAAAAAAGTATTAGAGAAGAATAAGGACAATACACCATTTGTTTTACATGATGGTCCACCATATGCAAATGGAAACATTCATATTGGACATGCATTCCAAAAAACACTTAAAGACTTCGTTTTAAGATCTAAAACAATGTCTGGTTATTATGTCCCATATGTACCTGGATGGGATACACATGGTCTTCCAATTGAAAACGAAGTAACAAAAAAAGGTGTTAATAGAAAAGAATTAACACGTGCTGAATTTAGAAAAATTTGTAGAGATTTTGCTATCAGCCAAGTTGGTATGCAAAAAGAACAATTTAAACGTTTAGGTATTTTAGGTGATTGGGATAAACCTTATTTAACCTTGGATAAGTCATTTATTGCTGATCAAATTCGTGTATTTGGAAAAATGGTTGAAAAGAATTTAATCTATAAAGGATTAAAACCAGTTTATTGGTCACCATCATCAGAATCTGCATTTGCTGAAGCAGAAATCGAATATATGGAAAAAGAATCTCAATCAATCTACATTGCATTTGATGTTGTAGATTCAAAGTATCTTGGTGCTAAACTGTTAGTTTGGACAACTACACCATGGACACTACCTGCAAACTTAGCTGTTTCAGTACATCCTAATTTTGAATATGTTTATTTTGAAGCAGATGGTACAAAATATATCGCACTAAAAGAACTTTTACCTAAATTAAAAGAAGTTTTAGGATTTAATGACGTTAAAGAATTGGAAACATTTAAAGGAAATACTTTAGAATTTGTTAAATATCAACATCCATTATATGACCGTGTATCACCAATTATCTTAGGTGAACATGTAACAAACGAAGATGGTACAGGTTTAGTACATACTGCACCGGGTCATGGTGAAGATGACTACATGGTTGGTAAAAAATACAATCTTGAACTTTTATCACCAGTTGATGATAAAGGTATGATGACAGCAGATGCTGGTAAATACGAAGGTATGTTCTATGAAAAAGCTAACTTTTCAATCATAGAAGATTTAAAAGAAAATGGTCATTTATTAAAACATACAACAATTCGTCACCAATATCCACATGACTGGAGAACTAAAAAACCAATTATCTTTAGAGCAACACCACAATGGTTTGCAAGTATTGCAATGATTAGAGAAGATTTAATCAAATCTGCAGAATCAGTTAAATGGAATACACCATGGGGTGAAACGCGTCTTGTTAATATGTTAAGAGACCGTCAAGACTGGGTAATCTCACGACAAAGAGCTTGGGGAGTTCCAATCCCAGTGTTCTATGAACAAGATGGCACGCCAATTCTTGATGCTAAATTAATCGATCATGTTGCATCATTATTTGAAGTTCATGGTTCAGATATTTGGTATGAATGGGATGCTAAAGAGTTATTACCTGAATGGTTTAATTCCAATGGTCCTTTAACAAAAGAAATTGATATTATGGACGTTTGGTTTGACTCTGGTACATCATACAGTGTTTTAGAACGTAGAGGGTTACCGTTCCCAGCTGACCTTTACTTAGAAGGTTCAGACCAATATCGTGGTTGGTTCAACTCAAGTTTAACAACTGCAGTTGCAGTTAAAGGCATGTCACCTTATAAAGAAATCGTTTCACACGGTTTCGTATTAGATGGTCAAGGACGTAAAATGAGTAAATCCTTAGGTAACGTTGTTGATCCATTAAAAGTTATGTCAGAACAAGGTGCTGATGTACTTAGATTATGGGTTGCATCTGTTGATTATGAGTCAGATGTAAGAATTTCAGATGAACTTATGAAGCAAGTTGCTGAAAGTTATCGTAAAATCAGAAATACATTCCGTTTCATGTTAGGTGTTGTTTCAGATTTTGATCGTGAAAATGATTATATCGGTTGGTCTATGCGTGGCAAGATGAATCGTATGATGACTGATAAGTTTTACGATTTAACAGATAAAGTTTTAACAGCTTATGAAAACTATAAATTTATTGAAGTTACAAGAAACATTGTTCCGTTCTTTGTTAATGACTTATCCGCATATTATTTAGACTATACAAAAGATAGTCTTTACTGTGATGCTGAAAATGACTTTGAACGTCGCGCAATACAATCAACAGTTTATGACATCTTACACGGGACATTACGTTTATTAACACCAATCATGCCACATACAACAAGCGAAGCATATAGTTTCTTACCTGGAAAACGTTATGAAGATGTTTATCTTGAACATATGCCATCACGTGTTAAAGTAAAAGATCCTGTAATGCATGAAAAATTTGATATCTTTATGCAATTACGTGATCAAGTCTTAAAACATTTAGAACTTGCACGTGCTGCAAAAGTTATTGGTAAATCTTTAGAAGCGCATTTAAATTTAGTTGTTACAGAAGAAACACTTGATGCAATCAAATTCATAGATATTAAAGATTCACTTCATAAAGCATTTATTGTTTCAAGTTATTCATTAACTGTTGGTAAAGAAAATCAAGTGACAGTTACAAAAGCAGAAGGACACATGTGCGAAAGATGTTGGAATATTGTTTCTGAAACAGAAGATGGCTTATGTCATCGTTGTGCAAGAGTCATGAGGGGGACTAAATGAATATTTTAATCGTAAATGATGATGGAATTAATGCAGAAGGTTTAAAATTGTTAACTAAGGCAGCAGCACATCACGGTACTGTGTATGTTGCAGCTCCAAAACATCAACAAAGTGCAAAAAGTGCATCGATTACAATCAAAGGACCTATAGAAGTTACCGAGGTTGAACCACTTTTCGGTTCAGTTCGTTCAATTGCTGTAGATGGTTATCCAGCAGATGCAGTAAGAGCAGGTCTAAAAATATTTGATCAAGAATTTGATTTAGTTTTATCTGGTATTAATCATGGATGTAATATTGCACATGATGTGCAATATTCTGGTACTGTCGGTGCTGCGTTTGAAGCTGCAATTTTAGGTCTACCTGCAATTGCATTTTCTGCTGCTGATATCAACCTATCTTACGTTTATGATGAAACAGTAAAACTTTTAGATGAAATCATTGAAAATAAACTTTATCACGAAGCTGATGTTTTAAACGTCAATTACCCGCATTATAATTTCCAAAAGGTGTTAGGAACTAAAATTACAAAATTAGGTAAAAGACTTCAACATTTGGAGTTTATGAAAACAGATAAACCAAACATGTATAATCTTTCACATTCAATTATGAAAATTGTTGAAGATGACACATCAGATGTTTATGCCTATGAAAATGGGTATGTTTCAATCACTCCAATTAAGTTTGATCGTACAGATTACAAAAAAATTGAAAAGATTCTTAAGTAGTTCAGCATTGTTTCATGCTAAAATGAACTAAAGGGGAGATATCATTGAGCCAATTTTACTTACACTTCTTTAAAGAAAAATCAAGATCACTAGATAAAGAAAAAGTCATTGATTTTTTCGATAATGAACCAGGATTTGAAGTCGAAATGGATGAAAAAAGTGTTAGATTCTTATATACACATCCAACACTCGGTTTTCCTTGTGCATTTTATTTAACACCTAAATCTCAAGTACCTAATATACAAAGAATTTCACCTAAGTATTTAGAGGTAAACTTTCATCTAGAGTTACCTATTTTAAGTCCAACATATTTTGTTAAATCAGTTATTCAACTTGTTAAAAAGATTTGTGACAAATTTGATTTCTATGTCTTATCAGAAATGTTTTCTGATGTACTTGAATTTAATCAAGAACGTATACTTAAAGTATTCCAAATGGTCAAAAAAGCCTATTTAGAAAAGTATCCTGAATATGAAGAAAAATATTTCTGGGTTAAAGAAGAAAAATTATCACATATCTTAAGATACACAGATGAAATCAAAGTCCTACAAGACTACTACAATGATTTAGATACGATTGTACCTAAATATTATTTCATCAAAGATGAAGAAGATAAAGCATATTTTGCTATTGAGTGGAAAGAAATGACTCAGACAGTCATACCACCACACACTGACTATATTTTATTTCATCAAACTGATGGTGTTTTAAAAGTCATTGATTATCAAGAATATCTGACAAAAAATCAAAAATACTTACTTGATGTTCCAGGCTTTTTACAAGGAACTAAGGTAGTCCCTAAAAAATATTTAAAGAAATTATCTAAGAGCGCTAAAAAAGGTAAATGGAATCCAGTTGCAAAAAGTTTTGCAAAATATCATCTACACGAACTTTTAGATTAAAAGAGGTTAATTTAAAATGAATAAATTTATGCGTCAAGCGATCAACGAAGCGAAAAAAGGTATTGATCATGTTCATGGTGGACCTTTTGGTGCAGTCGTTGTTAAAGATGGTGTTGTGATTGCAAAAGGTCATAACACAGTGTTAAAAGATAATGACCCAACTGCACATGGTGAAGTGAACGCCATTAGAAAAGCAACAAAAAAATTGAAATCATTTGACCTTACTGGTTGTGAGATTTATACAACCGGTGAACCTTGTCCAATGTGTTTAGGTGCAATCCTATGGGCTAATATTGATAAGGTTTATTTTGGTGCAAATATTGATGATACCGAAAAAATCGGCTTCAGAGATTCTGTATTTTATGAAATTGCAAATGGTAAGAAGGAACAAATCTTACAAGAATTAGATAGAAAAGCTGTATTAAAACTTTATCAATACTATTTAGATAAAGAACATCGTCCAAACTATTAAAGGAGGTTTGAGGATGAATTTAAATCAATACATTGACCATACTAAACTTGGTCCAACTGTATCATTAGCTCAAATTGATCAATTAATTGCAGAAGCAATCAAATATCAATTTAAGAGTGTTTGTGTATCACCTGTATGGGTTAAATATGCAAAAGAAAAATTAGCAAGTACAAACGTTTTAGTTTGTACAGTCGTCGGATTCCCACATGGCACTTCAACAACTAAGGTTAAAATCTATGAAACTAAAGAAGCAGTAAAAGATGGTGCGGATGAAATCGATATGGTTGTCCATGTTGCTGATGTAAAAGCACAAAATAAAAAAGCAATCTCAAAAGAAATTAAAGGTATAGTTAAAGCTGCAGCAGGAAGAACTGTGAAAGTTATCATTGAAACAGCATACTTAGAAAAAAAAGAAATCACTTCTGTATCAAAACTAGCTATAAAAGCTGGTGCACATTTTGTTAAAACATCAACCGGATATGCTCCAAGTGGTGCAAATGTTACAGATGTTAAATTAATGAAAAAAGTCGTAGGTGATGCAGGTGAAATTAAAGCATCCGGTGGTATTCGTTCAATGGAAGATGCAAAAGCAATGATTGAAGCTGGTGCAACAAGACTTGGTACATCATCTGGCGTGAGCTTAATGGAAGGAGAAAAAATTAATGGCAACACCACATATTGAGTTAAATGATAAATCTTTAATCGCAAAAGTCGTATTAATGCCTGGAGATCCGCTTCGTGCGAAATATATTGCAGATACATATTTAAAAGACGTTGTACAAATCAACGGTGTTAGAAATATGTTTGGATTCACTGGAACTTATAAAGGTAAAAGAATAACTGTCATGGGTTCTGGTATGGGTATGCCTTCAATTGGTATTTATTCATACGAACTATTTAAGTTCTATGATGTTGATACAATCATTCGTATCGGTTCAGTAGGTGCATATACAAAAGATTTAGCACTTTATGATGTTGTACTTGCAACATCTGCTTGGAGTGAATCAACATATGCAAAAACTATGGGTGTTTCTTCTAAGAAGAAATTACAATCAACAAAATCAGTAAATCGTGCAATTAGAAACTCTGCTAAGAAATTAGGTATTCCTCTACATGAAGGTACAATTCATTCATCAGATGTTTTCTACCGCATCAATGGTGATGAATATAAAAATATTCATGATAAATATGGTTGCATGTGTGTTGAAATGGAAAGCTTTGCATTATTTGCAAATGCCATGGCAACAGGTAAAAATGCTGCTTGTTTATTAACAATTTCTGACTCACTTGTTACACATGAAGCAACATCAGCTGAAGAACGTCAAAATGCATTTACTCGTATGATGGAGATTGCTCTTAACGCTAAATTATGACATTTATTCAAGATGATACATTTAAAACGATACACGTATCCTTCTACTTTTTAGAGAAATTAAAAAAAGATACGATACCGTATCGTTTTTTATTGACAAGATTACTAACTTCATACACAAAATCTTATCCGACAAAAAAACAATTGATTGAAGCATTCGCAAACCTTTATGGTATGTATGTTTCTAATCAAGTTTTTATGCTTGGTGAGTATCAAATTTTAAGATTTACCTTTGTTCTACCAAATCCTAAATTCATTGATGATCAAAATTATATCAACGATATTGTCTCACTTTTAAAAGAAACATTCTTTGAAAGAGAAATGTTTGAGCCATCGCAATTTAATGAAGTTAAAAGATTTTGTTTAGAATATATTCAAACACGTAAAGATCGTAAATTTGAGTATGCTAAAGAACAATTTATGGCACACACTTTTCTTAATCATCCATATGGATTACCTATTTATGGAACTCAAGATACGATTAAATCAATTGATGTAGAAGACCTCTACAATTACTATAAAGGTGATTTTAAAGATAATATTTTAAAGATTTATGTCTCTGGTGATATTTCAGATCAGTTTCGCCATGCATTAGAAAGTATTTCTATCTATGAAACACAAGATGCAACATTAGAAGTCAATATTCCTAATATTACAAAACCTTTAACAAATCATGAAGAAGAAATTTCTATGCATCAAGCAATGATATTCTTAGGCTTTTCACTACCAATTGAAAGAAAAGATAAATTATATACAGCAAGCCAACTTGCAAGTTTAATTCTTGGTGGATATCCTGAAAGTATTTTATTTAAACGTATCAGAGAAACACTTGGACTTGCATATGAGGTTGATAGTCACTTTGAATACGATAAAAAGTATTTATTCATCTATGCAGGTGTTAATCTTGAACAAAAAGATTATGCTTTTGATGAAATGATAGAAATCATTAATAATTTCCAATTTGATGGTCCATCTGAAAAAGAGTTAAGTGATGCAAAAATTTATTTAAAATCTCAAATACTTTCTTCACTTGACCAACAACAATCCTTAATTCCAAGAAAGTTTTTATCTGATTTATATCAAGTTGAACAACCTTTAGAAGAAACACTTTCTCGTATTGATCGTGTCACAGTAGAAGATATTAGACAAGTATTACAAAAACTAGAATTAAAAACAACTTATACGTTAATGGGGGATCAAAATGAATATCAAGATCTTTAATCACACCCCAGAAATCATCAAATTGAAGAATGGCTTAAATGTTCATTTAATATATGAAAAGACTAAAGTAAATTATGCTCAATTTGATATACCACTTGGTTCATACTACCTTAAATATAAAACAGGTGATGAATCCTATGATATCACACCTGGACTGCCGCATTTTCTAGAACATCAAATGTTTCAAATGCCAGAAGGTGATGCATTTAAAAAGTTATCATCTTTAGGTGTTTCTGCAAATGCATTAACAACTTACCGTCAAACAAGTTACACCATGAATGGTAGTTTCAACTTCATAGAATCTTTAATGTATTTGATTGATGTCATTGAAACACCTTATTTTACAAAAGAATCAGTTGAAAATGAAAAGAAAATCATCAAAGAAGAAATTATGATGTATGATGATGATAAAGAAACCATTACGACTCAAAAACTTTATGATATGATGTTTTGGGTACACCCAATACTTCATGATATCTTAGGTACAGTTGAAGATATAAAAAAAATAGATAAAGAACAGTTAGAAACTGTCTATCACCATTTTTATAAATCTCCTAATCGACAATTAATCATATGTGGTGATTTAGATTTTGATGATTTAAAACAAAGACTTTATGAAAAAGACTATGTCTTAGATCAAAAAGTTCCAGAAATTATCAAAGTTAAAGAACCTTCAAAAGTTAAAATTCAAGAAGATAAGCTATTTATTGATATTGCAATGCCTGGTTTATTATTAGGTGTTAAATATAACCTTTCAAAAGATGATGAAATATCACTTTTTAAAACAGAGATGTCGATTTTATTCTTGATGCAAATGCTCTTTGGTAATCAATCAGAATTTGCAGAAAAACTGATTGCAGATGGATATATTAATGATGGATTTCAAATGAATGTCACGATGGAAGATGAAACCATGATCTTTATTATGGACAATCAAGCAGATGACCCTGAAAAATTAGCAGAGTTAATCACAGATTACCTCTTTAATGAAGGTTTGAATGCTTTAAATGAGAAAAACTTTAACACATTGAAACGTGCATATTTAGGTAGTTATATTATGGCACTTGATGATATTGAAAACAGATTATTCTTATATGGCAAATATCATTTAAATGGTATTTCATTAGAAGATGCAATTAAATACTTAAACGATTTTATACTTGATGACATACTTTCACTTTATTATGCATTAAGTATGGAATTTATCTCAAAATTATATGTTTTTCCTAAAATCTAAAATTATACTGTTTTAGATAAAATTTTAATTAAAAAGTAAAGTGATGTTCGAAACATCACTTTTTTTTATGTTGAAATGAAGATTAACTTAAGCTTAATCTTTTAAAATTGCATTTAACAAATGAATGTATATCTTCTATGATTGAAAGAAAAAAAGGAGATATACATATGACATTCGTAAATTTAATTGGAAGAGTCGTTAGTTTTGATGCAAAAGTTTCAGATAGTGGTGTTGAATACACTGATCTTAGAGTTTCTGTTATGAGACCTTATAAAAATTACCAAGGTACTTATGATGCAGATTACTTTAGAATTGCTTTATTTGATCATAATCATAAGAAAGCACAAGAATACTTTAGAAAAGGTATGGGTATTGCATTAAAAGGTCGTCTTGAAGTATCAAAATGGGTAGATGATGATGAAAAGAATCGTTCAAATATTCAAATTGTTGTAGAACGTATTATATTCTTACCTAAAGATGACGATGCATACTTTGAAGCAATGAATGACTAAAGTCAAAATGTGATATAATCTTAATAAAGATAGAGGTAGATAACATGATATTTTGGACACTTTTACTTTCATCTATGTTTGTTATGGTTATATTATATATACTCATTGGTTACCAAAAACTTTGGTTAACTTTTTCAATCTATGCAATACTCGCTTTGACAACCGCAATACTTATTTACTTTTTTGTAAAAGATCTTTATACATTTGATTTATTTTCACTCATCATCCCTGGAATGATACTATTTCCACTACATTTTTTTGTCAATAACATCATGAAATATTATGTATTACCTAAAGATGATACCAAGAGTAAATTTTTTGTAGCGTTTTATAGCAGAATACTTGCAACACTTTGGATTATGTTAGGAATTCTAATTTTAGGTGATTTATTAACATTGATTGATGTCTTAAATGATACTTTAAAGGTTGAAAATATTTGGAGTTTAGCTGTTACATCGATTATTCTTTTAATTGTTCTTTATTTAATTATTTCTAATAACGTAAAGAAAAACTTCTCAATCATTTTAATTGTTGGTAAGGCTTCAAAAAGAGTGTATAAAATGAGTGCCAAAAGATCACTGATTAAAGTCTCAGAGGTACTTAACCAAGATCTTTATGTAAAAGCTCGTGGTATCTATCATGAGAATGGTGAATTACATTACATCTACTATATTGAAGATGAAATCAACATGGAAAACACTGCATTTAAACCCTATCAATCTGATCTTTATGAAGCAATCAAAGATGCATGTGAAACATTTGAAGGATTAGAGCATAAGTACAACGAATATATCGATAATATAGATTAATTAAATTGAGGAGAATATCCTCAATTTTTTTTGAAACAACTCTATATAATAGAGTTTTAAAGTGATTAGTGATACAATATAAAAAAGGAGATGATACTATGTCAATAGACTTCAAAAAATTGGTCTTACAATATAAGGATCAATTAATCAAAGATACACAAAAATTACTACAAATTAACTCAGAACTAACCAGTTTTGATCCGAATCGTGAAGGAGCTCCTTTTGGTCCAGGTAATAAAGCTGCATTAGATTTCATGTTAGAGTTAGCAAAACGCGATGGTTTTTCATTTGAAAATGTCGATGGATATGCAGGACATATCCAATTCGGTGATTCAAAAGAATACATCGGTTCAATCGGACACTTAGATGTCGTTCCAGCAGGTTCAGGCTGGACTTATCCTGCATATGGTGCAGAAATTCATGATAATAAAATTTATGCACGTGGATCAGAAGATGATAAAGGTCCAACAATGGCTGTTTATTATGCAATGAAGATTTTAAAAGAATCTGGTTTAAAACTAAATAAGAGAATTAAACTTGTTTTAGGTTTAGATGAAGAATCCGGTTGGAGATGTATGGATTATTATTTCAAGAAATATCCAGAAATACCAGTTGCTGGATTTATTCCTGATGCTGATTTCCCATTAATTTATGCAGAAAAAGGTATTACAAATACAATTATTAAAGGTACTTTTGAACCAGGTGACATCATCAAGATGGAAGCAGGATTAAGAACAAATATGGTTCCAGAATCTGCAACTGTTACAGTCAAAAAAGATACATTACTTAAAACTAAATGGAATAATTACTTAAGTAAAAACAATTTAGTTGGTAAAGTTGAAGAAAAAGATGGTTTAATGAATCTTTTTGTTGAAGGTAAATCTGCACACGGTTCATTACCACAAGAAGGCGTAAATGCAATTCATTTAATGCTTGATGGTTTAAAAGAACTTGAATTGTCAAATGAATTAACTAAATTCATGGATCAATATTTAAATCATGATACTGCAGGTTTAAAGTTTGGTATTGCATACACTGATGAAGAAATGGGACCTTTAACGAACAACTTTGGTGTGTTAAAAACAGATGGTAATAAATTTGAAATGATTCTTAACATCCGATATCCAAAAGGTGTGAATTATCAAAAAGATGTATTTGAAAAGATTGCATCACTTTTACCATCTAACTATATCTTGTCAGTAAATCATCATCAAAAACTACTGTATAAAGATCCAGAATCACATTTAATTAAAACTTTAATGAATGTTTATAAAAAACATACTGGTGATGAACGTGGTCCAATATCAATTGGTGGTGGTACTTTCGCACGTGCAACTGAAAATGTTGTAGCATTTGGTCCACACTTTATTGATAAACCAACTTATATTCACCAAAAAGATGAATTCATTGATATTGATGACTTTATCACAGCAACAATTATTTACACAGAAAGCTTATACGAATTAGCTAAGTAATTATATTTAGGGGGATTAGCATGAAGCAATATTTGGATTTAGTTAGACATATACTAGATCATGGTGTAGAAAAATCAGATCGTACAGGAACAGGAACAAGAAGCGTATTTGGTTATCAAATGCGATTTGACCTTGCGGATGGATTTCCACTTGTCACTACAAAGAAAACCTTTTTAAAGGGCATTATCTATGAATTATTATGGTTTATTAAAGGTGACACTAATATTAAATATCTAGTAGACCATGGTGTAGGTATTTGGACTGACTGGCCATATAAAAAATATAAGGAATCCCCAGCATACCAAGGTGAGACAATGGCTGAATTTTCTGATAAAATCAGAAATGAAGTTGGCTTTGCTGAAAAGTGGGGTGACTTAGGTCCTGTCTATGGTTCACAATGGCGTAAATTTAATGGTGTTGACCAAATTAAGTATATCTTAACGGAGTTAAAGAAAAATCCAGATTCAAGAAGACTTGTCTTATCAAGTTGGAATCCTGCTGAAATTGGTCAAATGACTTTACCGCCATGCCATACATTAATCCAATTTTATTCTGTTAATAATAAACTCAGTTTACAGCTTTATCAAAGAAGTGGTGATGTCTTTTTAGGTATTCCATTTAATATTGCATCTTATGCAATCTTCTTAATGATGGTTGCACAAGTAACCGGTATGGAAGTTGGTGAGTTTGTTCATACAATTGGTGATGCACATATTTATTCTAATCATATGGAACAAGTTAAACTCCAATTAACCAGAGAACCAAGAAAATTACCAACTTTAAAAATTAACCCAGATGTAAAAAATTTAGAAGATTTTACTTATGAAGACTTTAAACTAGAAGGATATGATCCATATCCTTCAATTAAAGGTGAGGTTGCTGTATGATTTCATCCATTTGGGCAATGGATATTAACTGGTTAATTGGTAAGGACAATGTTCTACCTTGGCATTACAAAGAAGATTTAGCATTCTTTAAAAAAATGACAGAAGGTAAAACTGTCTTAATGGGTGAAGCAACTTACCGCTCATTAAAAGGTTATTATAAAGATAAACCATTACCTTATGGGAAAATCTTTGTTGCAAATCTTATAAATACCAAATACCCTGATGCAGAATGCATCACGGATGTCATTAGCTTTATTCAAAATTTTAAATCTGACTTAGTGGTCATTGGTGGTAAAAAGATTTACGAAATTACACTTCCTTATGTTGAAAGACTCTATATCACGCATGTTTTGAATTATCACGAAGGTAATGTATATTTCACACCTTTTGAACTATCTAAGTATAAACTAATAGAAAAGAAAATCGTACCTGGCTTAATTTTTGCCACCTACGAGAAATAGGTTAGACTATGTTTACAATTATCTTTCTAATTTCATTTTTATCATTCTTTATCGGAATGTCACTAATCCTTGGTGGATGGTGGATGATTTTATGGTTCGTCTTAGGATATTTGTTTGGTATCTTAATGATTTGGGTTGGCATCGCAGTGCATGCTGCAATCTTTTATAAAGTTCCATATACTTCAAGATACAAAAATTATGGTTGGCGTTCAGCTTCAGTAGCAGTAGGACTCTTTATGTTTAATGTATCTGTAAAAGTTATTGGTGGTGAAAAAATTCCAAAAGACGGTAAACTTGTCGCATATTCAAATCATAAATCTTATCTAGATCCAATGATTATTATGCAAATCATTAAACGTCCATCCGCATTTACTCCAAAATCATCACTCTATAAAATACCTTTATTTGGACTTGTATTAAACTCCATGGGTTGTATGCCAGTTTATCGTGGAGATGATAGAAAAACAGCCAAAGGTCTCGTTGAAACAATTAAAAAAGTTGAAAACGGATTTGTTATGACAGTATTCCCTGAAGGTGGAAGAAAAGACCGTGACACAGACGAAGTTAAAGCAACCCGTGCTGGTGCGTTTAAAATGGCTGTAAAACCTGGTGCAACAATTCTACCACTTACAATTAATGGAAACTCTAAAATCCAGCATAATTCACCATTTAGACACACTAGAGTAACTGTAGTTGTTCATGATCCAATTCCTTATGAAAAATACCAATCAATGCAAACTGCAGAAGTTGGTGAAATGGTTCAAGTTGCAATCAATTCTGGACTAATTGATAAATCACACACAGAGTAATATTGTTAAACCTATCATCGTGATAGGTTTTTTTATTTTTCAAAGTAAAAAAAACGCACAAAGTTATGTGCGTTTTATGTTAAAGATCAATTTGTTTAATTAATTCAATTTTATCCTTTGTAACATTAAAATAACAAACTGAAGAATTTCCAACATAATGATTTGTATATGTATATTTTGATTTATCAGATAGAATAAGTAAGGTTTTGATGACATGTGAATGTGCAACAAATAACACTTTCTTATCTTCAAACTCTTGATATAAATCGTAGGTAGCTTGTTTGATCCTTGATGCTAATATTTCATTATTTTCAAAACCAGGTTCTTTATATTGATCATCTGTACATACAGGAAGTGCAAGATCAATTGACTTACCTTCAAATGAGCCAAAATCGCGTTCTAACATGCCATCAAATGTAAACTCGACATTCATATCAAGATATGATCCAACAATCTCTGCAGTCTCATACGCACGCTTTAATGGAGATGTACCTAAGATATCAAAAGTATCATTTAAATCTTTTAAAAGTTGACCTGTCGTACGTGCTTGATTTTTACCATGTTCGTTTAATGGATTATCCATTCTGCCTTGTACAAGTCTTTGTTTATTATAGTCTGTTTCACCATGTCTAATCATTGTGAGTATCATATTTATCACCGAACTTGATTATAACATCCTAAAGCCTTTTAAACAACCCAATTATTTGGTAAAATAATATTTGAAAGCGAAGGTGACACAATTATGGAAAATGGTGGGTGGCAAGAAACCGTAGGTAATATTTGGAATGCAATCTTACAATGGTTTCAAGATGTAACAGGATGGTTAGATCCATTATTAAAACCAACGACAGACCAATGGTGGATTTCTGGTTTTGATTACTTTAATACATTCCCAGTTTTACTTCAAATCTTATTCGTTGGACTTGCAGGTATCTTATTAATCATGGGATTAATTTCTCTAATAAAAAAATCACTAAAACTCGTTGTAGTGATCGGTATAATCGTAGTTGTTTTTATGGTACTTAACGGCTAATTTATATTAGCCCTTTTTATATAAAGGAGTTGTAAATAAATATGGAAATGGTAGATATTATTGCCAAGAAAAAATATGGGCAAACTTTAACCAAAGCAGAAATTGAATTTGTAATCGATGGATATACAAATGGTAGAATTCCTGATTATCAAATGTCAGCATTCTTAATGGCAGTTTATTTCCAAGGTATGAATTCTGATGAATCAACAAACCTCGCAATGGCTATGCGTGATTCTGGTGAAGTCTTAGATTTATCCGATATCAAAGGGGTGAAGGTTGATAAACATTCAACAGGAGGTGTCGGGGATAAAGTGAGTTTAGTGCTCGCACCACTTGTTGCACACTTAGGTGCTAAACTTGCAAAAATGAGTGGTAGAGGTTTAGGTCACACTGGTGGAACAATTGATAAATTAGAAGCGATTCCTGGATTTAATGTTGTGTTACCTTTAGAAAAATTCAAAGAACAAGTGAATGAAATTGGATGCTCAATTGTTGGACAATCTGGTGATATTGCACCAGCTGATAAATTGATTTATGCACTAAGAGATGTTACTGCAACCGTTGATTCAATGCCACTTATTGCTTCATCAATTATGAGTAAAAAATTAGCATCTGGTGCAGATGCAATTGTTCTTGATGTTAAGGTTGGATCTGGTGCATTCATGAAGACTAAAGAAGATGCAATTGAACTATCTAAATTGATGGTTGAGATTGGTAAAAAAGCAGGCAAAAAAGTCACTGCAATTCTTACCTCAATGGATGAACCATTGGGACATAAGATTGGTAACTCTCTTGAAATTTATGAAGCAATTGAAACACTCGAAGGTAAAGGTCCAGAAGATTTAACCGAAGTTGTTTCTGTCATAACTGGTCATTTATTACGTGATGCAAAAGTAGTTGATACCTTTGAAGACGGTTACAAACTTGCATATAAAACTTTAAGAAATGGTGAAGCATTAAATGCCTTTTATACATTCGTTGCTGCACAAGGTGGCGATGTTAATTTCTTAAAAAATAAAGCCAATTTAATTGGTGATACAAAGGTCGAAGTTATCCGTGCTAAGATGAATGGATTCTTAGAAAAAGTTGATGCATTAAACTTTGGAATAGCTGCTATGAAACTTGGTGCAGGACGCATGAAAAAAGAAGACAAAATTGATTTGCTTGTAGGACTAGATTTACATAAAAAAATTGGTGATGATGTAAAAATTGGTGATCCAATTGTTACAATCTATCACCACGATAAAGGACTTCAAGAAGCTAAAGAAATCATTGAAAAATCTTATGTTGTTGGGCCTAAACAAATTAAGTTAAAACTGATTGAAGAGACAATTGTATAATGAGAATTATAAGTGGTATCCATCGAAGCAGAATCATTAAAATGGTACCTTCTGAATCAACACGAGAAACCTCTGACAAAGTTAGAGGAGCAGTCTTAAACTCCATTGGAGATAAAGTTAAAGATGCATTTATACTTGACCTTTTTGCAGGTAGTGGTGCATACGGACTTGAATCAATTTCTCGTGGTGCACGAAAATGTATGTTTAATGATACTAAACTAGATGCGACCAAAACTATACTAGAAAACATTAAGAGTTTAAAGGTTGAAGAACAGTCTGAATTGCTTAAATTAGATTATTTAAAAGCAGTAGAAAAACTCAAAAACGAACAATATAAATTCGACCTTATCTTCTTAGACCCACCATACAAAAAAGTTAATTTAGAATCACTTATTAATGATTTAGATAGTATACTTGATGATGATGGCCTAATCGTTATAGAAACACATAAAGATGTCATACTCAGCTTAGAACGCACACCAAAATATCAAGTAAGATCAGAAAAAGTATATGGCATTAAAAAGATCTATTATGTGATTAAAATATAATCATTGTAATTTATATAAGATTCAAGTAAAATTAATTGTGACATACAAAAGGAGTATTGACCATGCAAATTGAAATTTGGTTATTCGTTGTTATTATCGTTGGAGCATTACTAGTTGGTGGTGTTGCAGGATTCTTCATATCAAGAAAAGTATTTAAGAGCTACCTTGAAAAGAACCCACCAATCGATGAAAGATCAATTCGCGAAATGTTTAGACAAATGGGAAGAACACCATCTGAAAAACAAGTTCGCCAAATTCTTGCATCAATGAAAAATAACAAGTAAGAAAATAGACAATATATTAAAGTGCACCTACACGGTGCATTTTTTTATTCTTAACTTTAAAAAATGTATGTTTACTATTTATATACATTGTTTACTTTCAATAAACACAAATATTGAAGTTAATATTTCTTCTAGGTTTACTAAATTTAAACATATAGATTCATTTATAAAGAAGTAGAGATTTTGAAATTTTTATAAAATTAAATTTAAGTGATAATTATCAGACAAATCGAGGTTGGTAATCACTCATCTTTTTATTTTTCGATTGCTCAAAATGAATGCTCATTTTTTCATGATCCGATACATTTAATATACACATACATCCATTAAAAGAAGTAGAGGTAGTTTAATTTGTCTGTCTGATTAAATAACACTAAAGTTTAGCAAAATCAATTTTTAGCCTCTGAGCAAGCGAGACAGCCATTCTATCGAAATAAGTAGTCTCAAACGCTGATTTGCATCTCTTGAAATCTTTTATTGTCATCATTTATATATCGTGATTATATTTAATAATTGTTTAGTGATACTTTTTACACATTAAATATAATCATTCACTAATTCATATACCCTTTTATTTTATAGAAGACCATTTCTTTATTTGTTTATTTGTTCCTATAATGTATATTATGTTAACCGTTTATTGTGAGCCTAGTGGAGCGCTCAATAGATTTTGTGTGGATAAGTTGATAAATGAATTGGTTTAAATTTCGGGCTTCTATTAGCTATTAAAGTATATTCTATCTAAAATCACATGAAATGATGTAATTTATTTTACTAAACTTTTCGATTTCTCAAATCAAACGATTAGTATATAATATTTACAGGTGATAATATGAATAATAAGAAAATACTCGTAATTTTTACAGGTGGTACCATCGCAATGATCAATGATATGAACACTATGAAATCAGTCATGTCATCTGGTAACACTCAACTCCAATCAGCTGTGAAGGACGTCTTTAGAGACATCGAAATTAAATATATTGAACACTCCTATTTCCCAAGTCCTTAAATAACGCCAAATGATATGTTTAACATTGCTAAACTAGTTGACAGTGAAATTAAACATACAAATTATGATGGGATCGTTATAACACACGGTACTGACACCATTGAAGAGACTGCATACTTCCTTGATCTCTATTACAAAATGGAGACTCCAATCGTTATGACTGGTGCAATGCGTAACCTATCTGAGCTAGGGTATGATGGACTCTCAAATATCGTCTCAGCAATTTTAGTCGCTTCTGACTCACAGTCAAAAAACCGTGGTGTGCTACTAGTCATGAATGATGAGATCAATGCTGCTAGCGAAGTTACCAAAACGCATACTGTTGCACTCGATACTTTCAAGTCTCTTGAATTTGGACCACTTGGAGTTGTCGATTCTTCACGAGTTTTCTTTTATCGTTCGAATACAAATACTAAACCTAAAATTACAATTAGTAAACTTACAAAAAGAGTCGAAATTGTCAAAGCTGCATCAGGTACAGACTCATCTATCATTAATTTCTTAATTGATTCTAAAGTTGATGGGATTATTATTGAAGCACTTGGACGTGGTAATGTACCACCAATGATGGTACCTGGTATTGCACGTGCGATACAGGAAGGTATCCCTGTTGTTGTTACTTCACGTTGTCCTAAGGGTCGTGTATTTGACACTTATGCATATCAAGGTGGCGGCTATCATCTTAAACAATTAGGTGTATTATTTAGCGGTAATTTACCAAGTCAAAAATCAAGAATACTTCTAATGCTTGCACTTGAATCTATATCAACTAATGATGAATTAAATCAATATTTTGAAAATTAAAAAAGGAGCTAGCGAGCTCCTTTTGTTTATATTTGTTAAACCCTATTATTTAATTAAGTCTAAGAATGATTTACCATGTTCAGGTAATTCTGTATCAAAATTTTCTGCAATAGAGAATCCAATATCTGCAAATGTATGTCTTGTTTCTAAGAGTTTACCTGATTTGAAACTTGGACTATAAATGATTAATGGCACATGTTCTCTGGTGTGATCTGTACCATAGAATGTAGGGTCATTACCATGGTCTGCTGTAATTAAAAGTAAGTCATCTTCTCGTAGATTTTTCATTAATTCAGGTAGTTGAGAATCGAATGTTTCAATCGCTTTTCCATAACCTTCAACATCTCTTCTATGTCCATATAACGCATCAAAATCTACGAGGTTTAAGAACACCAATCCAGTGAAATCTTTCTTACTCCACTCAGTGATTTTTACCATACCATCATCGTTAGAAACTGTCTTAGCATATTGGTTAATTCCATAGCCATCAAAGATGTCATTAATTTTACCAAGTGCTATCACATCAAAACCCTTTTCATCTAAGAAATTGAGAGCTGTTTTATTTGATGGTTTAAGTGCATAATCGTGTCTATTTGAAGTGCGTTTAAAGTTGTCTTTATTTGTTCCTAAGAATGGTCTTGCAATAACACGTCCAACCTTCCATTCGGGTTTCATAGTGATGTCACGAGCTATCTCACAAATTCGATATTGTTCAGCAATTGGAATGATTTCTTCATGCATAGCAATTTGTAAAACTGAGTCAGCTGAAGTGTAGACAATTAAGTCACCAGTTTTCATATGATGCTCACCAAAGTCTTTAATAATTTCAGTACCAGATGCACTGATATTACCTACAACTTTACGTCCAGTTCTTTGTTCTAAAAGATCAATTAATTCTTTAGGGAAACCAGTGTCTGTAAAGGTTTGGAATGGTGTTGTAATATAGAGTCCCATCATCTCCCAATGACCTGTCATTGTATCTTTTCCATTACTTGCTTCTGCAATCTTTGTAACAAAAGATTTAAGTTCTTTTTGAGGATTAATACCTCTTAAAGGTGCAATGTTTCCAAGACCTAATTTCTCAAGATTTGGAACCTTTAAATCCATTCTTTCTGCAATGTTTCCAAGTGTATTTGAACCAATATCATTATGGCCAGCATTAAAGAATTTATCTGCATCATGTTGATAACCAATACCAACTGAATCCATAACGATTAAGAATATTCTTTTGTATTTCATAGCTTTTCCTTTCTCGCTCGAGGATGTGTATTTTCATAAACTTCCTTTAATCTCTTTTGTGAAATGTGTGTATAAATTTGAGTAGTTGAAATATCTTCATGTCCTAGTAAATTTTGTAAACTTCTTAAATCCATTCCATTTTCTAATAGGTGTGTTGCGAATGAATGTCTGAGTGTATGTGGTGAAATATGTTCTGGATTAAGACCTGCATCGAATGCTAATTTTTTTAATACTTTGAAGAATCCAACTCTTGATAAAGGTTCACCATTCAAGTTAACAAATAAGTAACTAGAAGGTCTTTTCAAAAGTTCATCTCTACCTTGTGTTAAATAGTTTCTAATCGCAACCACAGCCATATCAGAAATAGGCACCATTCGGTCTTTAGAACCTTTACCTGTTACGACAACATAAGCCTGTGTCATATGTACATCCGATGTATGAATATTAAGGAGTTCAGATACTCTAAGTCCTGACCCATAAATCAGTTCAAGTAAAGCTACATTTCTAAGTCCAAGTGGTGTTGAACGATCAATTGTTTCTAAGAGTTTAACTACTTCATCAATCGATAATACTGAAGGTAAACTCTTTTCAATTTTAGGTCTTTCAATTAATAAAGCAATATTTGTATCAACTTCTTTTTCTTCTAATAAAAACGCATGAAATGCTTTAATTGACGTCAGTTTGCGTGCCATTGATTTCGCACTCATACCTCTATTTTTAAGGCTTTTTAGATAGGCTTCTAAATGCTTTCTTTCAATCCTATCCACTTTAGTAATCTTGTGATACTTTTCTAAAAACTGTTGATATCCCTCAATATCAGTAAGATAAGCCTGCTGGGTATTTTTAGATAACCCTTTTTCATGATTTAAGTAATAAATAAAATCATTTACTAAATACTTCATATGAATAACATGAATACTTGATTACCAAGCATCATTCCTTCTTTAGTTAATTGCAAATGATGATCTTTAAGTCTTAACAAACCGAGTTCAATCTTATCTTGTATTTGAGGATATTTTTCAAAAAGATTAATACCATAAGTTTTTTCAATCTTATGAATATCAACACCTTTGGTCATTCTAAGTCCAAATATTAATTCATCCTGAAGTTTAAGCTCATCGGTTTGTGGCATACGTTCTTTTGTAAAATGGTCTAAATATTGACTCATTCCACGCTCGTTATAAGTACGTTCATTATCAATAAATCCATGTGCACCCATACCAACACCGATATATTCACCTAATGTCCAATAGATTGAATTATGAAGTGAATAATGATTGTCTCTAGCGAAGTTTGAAACTTCATATTGTTCATAACCTTTTGACTCAAGAAAATCAATAATATAATGATACATTTCAGCTTCGATATCTTCATCCATTGGTTTAAAATTACCTTTTAAATATTGATGATAAAAATAAGTTTTGTCTTCTAAGATTAATGAATAATATGAAATATGATCAATGTCCAATTTAATGAATTGTTCCAAATCATGTTTAATATGATCCATAGTTTGACCAGGGATTGCAAAAATTAGATCAACTGAGATATCTTTTATACCAATTGATTTTAAATGTTTAATAATTGATTCAATTTGTTCAGTCTTATGTCCACGATTCATATAAGCTAGAATCTTATCATCAAATGACTGAACACCAAGTGAGACTCTATTAACACCATACTTTTTAAAGACCTCACCTTTTTCAAAAGTATAGCTTTCAGGATTAACCTCAATTGAAAACTCCATTGGATGGATAGCTTTTAATGAGTCAAAAAGATAGGTTAATTGGTCGACAGTTAACATTGATGGTGTACCACCACCAATATAAATTGTTTCTATTGAATCAAAATGTTTTTGATATGTTTGTATTTCATCTCGTAAGCGAATCAAATATGTATCAATCATATTTTGATCCTTTGGAACACGTTTAACAAAGTCACAATAATGACATATGTACTCACAAAATGGGATATGGATGTATAAACCTTTCATAGCAGTCAACCTCTTCTTATATTATACCAAAAAATAAGAGGTATCCACCCAACTTGGATACCTCTTTGAAGAGAGAAGGTGTAACCTATATGCTGTAGGCTACTATTTGATTTCGTCTTGTTCTTTAATAATGATTTCTAGTAATTCGTCAACGAATTTATCTTGTTCAACTGTTACGTGTTTACCTAGCTTCTTTTTACTAGTTCCCACATCCTTCACGTCATAGACGTTTTGCTTTGGTTCGTACTGAAATATATTTGACATATTTAATCCTCCTTCGCCTTGGCAATAAAAAAGGGTATAGATATACTATGCCCTTAGATTATTATATGAAAATATTGTAGAGTTACTTCTACTCCAATTGAGACATTATTTAGTTTCACTTTCTTTAGTGTAAACATCATAAATTTCTCCTGGAATTATGTTACTAATCATTCCATATTCATGATATCATGTAAGCGCATTCATGTCAAGGAATTTCATTAGTAAAATGTCATAGATTTAATTACTCATCAGAGTTTGATAAAATTGCCATAAATGCACTTTGTGGAATATCCACTTTACCAAATGTCTTCATACGTTTTTTACCTTCTTTTTGTTTTTCAAGAAGTTTCTTCTTACGTGTGATGTCACCGCCATAGCACTTTGCAAGTACGTCTTTTCTAAGTGCTTTGATTGTTTCTCTTGCGATGATTTTTCCACCTAATGCAGCTTGAACTGGAATTTCAAACATTTGACGAGGAATTAACGTTTTTAATTTTTCAACAATTGCTTTACCACGTGAATATGCAAAGTCACGATGTACAATAACTGATAAAGCATCGACAACTTCTCCATTTAAGAGGATATCCATCTTACGTAATTCTGAAGGTTTATATCCAGATAATTCGTAGTCGAATGATGCATAGCCTTTTGTTGTAGATTTTAGTTTATCAAAGAAGTCATAAACAATTTCTGCAAGTGGTAATTGGTATGTCAACATGACACGTGTTTGGTCGATATAAGTCATATCACCGAAAGTACCACGTTTCTTCTGACAAATATCCATAACTGCACCAACATAGTCCTTTGGACACATGATGGTTGCTTTGACATATGGTTCTTCAATGCGATCGATTTTTTGGATGTCTGGTAACATAGATGGGTTATCAACTAAAATCATTTCACCATCTGTCATATATACATGATAAATTACGGAAGGTGCAGTCGCGATTAAATCAATGTTAAATTCGCGATAGATTCTCTCTTGGATGATATCCATGTGTAAGAGACCTAAGAAACCTGATCGGAATCCAAATCCTAATGCTTGTGATGATTCTGGTTCAAAGACTAATGATGCATCATTAAGTTTTAATTTCTCTAATGCTTCTTTTAAATCCATGTATTGATCTGGATCAATTGGGTATAATCCACAGAAAACAACAGGATTTAATGTACGATAACCAGGTAGCTGTGATTTTGCTTTTTTAGTAGCGTTTGTAATCGTATCACCGACACGCACATCACCAATCGTTTTAATTGCAGCAGTTAAATAACCAACATCACCAGGACCTAAAATATCAACTGGTTTTTGAGCAGGTGTATAAACACCAACTTCAACAACTTCAAATTTGGCACCAGATGCCATAAATTCAATCATATCACCTTTTTTAATTGAACCATTCACAACTCTAATCGTTGGAATGACACCGCGATATGCATCAAAGAATGAGTCAAAGATTAATGCTTGTAATGGTGCATCTTCATCACCATCTGGTGCAGGTACGTCTGTGACGATTCTTTCAAGGATTTCATCTACCCCTAAACCTGATTTACCAGATGCTTTTACTGCTGTTGATGCATCGATACCGATGACATCTTCAATTTCTTGACGTACTTTTTCAGGCTCTGCTGATGGTAGATCAATTTTATTAAGTACAGGAATAATTTCTAAGTCATTATCAATTGCTAAATACACGTTTGCAAGTGTTTGTGCTTGGATGCCTTGTGCTGCGTCTACGACTAAAATAGCCCCTTCACAAGCAGCAAGCGATCTTGAAACTTCATACGTAAAGTCGACATGTCCTGGAGTGTCGATTAAATGTAGGATAAATTCTTGCCCATTTTTCGCTTTATAGGTTAATTGAACTGCATTTAGTTTAATTGTAATCCCACGTTCACGTTCCAAATCCATTGAGTCTAAGATTTGTTCTTTCATGTCTCTTTTTTGGACAGAGGCAGTCATTTCTAAAATACGGTCAGCTAATGTAGACTTACCGTGATCGATATGTGCAATAATGGAGAAGTTTCTAATGTATTTTTGACGTTCATTTAAAGATTTGTATTTCAAGCTTTTTCATACCTTTCCATATTCGATACTATTGTATCATATCATATTAATTGTAAACAATGATAGAATTTTCACACAATTTTCATTTTCTTTTATAACTTTCTTTGACAAGCAAAATTAAACTTTATATAATGAGGATGTAAAGCACGATACTAAGAAAAAATACGGAGGAAAAATAGTATATGAAAAAAGGTTTTTTAGTTATGTTCCTAGGAATTTTCATGCTCCTTTTAACAGCATGTAGTTCACCAGAAAGAACATATTACTTTGCAATGAACGATTTCAACGAAGACTCAAGTTGGGTTTACTGGGTTGTAATTGTTAAAGAAGGCGACAAGATTGTCGATGCAGAATGGAATGCATTCAATATCCAAGGGGATGCGAATAAAACATTCAACGGTATGGATAAATATCAAGCTTCTGTTGAACACAAATATGATATGACTCCAGGTAGAGATCAAAATCCAGGTGAATTATGGTGGCACGAACAAGCTGATTTAATTATTGAAAAATTAATCGCTACAAATAATATTAATGATCGTATCCCAGTTCCAACTGGTGCAACTATCACTACAGATGATTTCTACACTTTAGCCGAAAAAGCAATCGCTAATGGTCCAGTTGAAAAAGGTGAATATAAAGATGGTTATCATTTTGTATCACTTAAATCTAATGCTGAACCACATGAGGTTGTTAATTACTGGGATCCAAAATCAGAATCAGTAAGAACTGTTGCAGAATGGGATTCTTGGACATTTGGTAGTTTCATTGTTGTAAACGGTACAATCAAAATGGCATATTTCAATAACGTGTTTAATGGTTACAGAGTTCAATTTAACGAACAAGGTAAGATAGTTAAACAAGAAGTTGATTTAGACAACGATCCAGAAACTGATCCAGTTAAATTAAATGTTATTGCTGATTATGTTGGAGATGCACCAAAACTTTATTTAACTAAGAATGAATTAGGTAAATCATATGGCATGTCAGTTGTTTCAGGTGCTGAAGAATATGATACACAAGCTAGATTGGCTGGTAACTATCTAGTTCAAAATCAATCATTCCCAAGTTTAAATGATGACAATAGATTTGATGGTATGACTGGTGTTACAATTCATACAAATGATTTTGTAAGCTTATGGCAAATGCTTCCAAAAGCTTAATATTAAATTTAAACTTACTAAATTGAGGTACTATTGCTAGTACCTCTTTTTTTTTACAAAATGAATTCTACCTAAATAAAAACACTTCAAATTTTGAAGTGTTTTCTTATCTTTTATTTAAGTGTTGATCCACTTGGAATTTCTTTAGATTCATATTGAGCAGATCTAAAGATTCTACAGTTTCTACCAATTTTAGTGTTTGAAGGAATCACAGCCGACTTTTCAACAACTGTTATACCTGATGTTAAAAGTTCAGTTTTTTCTTTATTCGGTGTTAAATCATCACCAAATCCTAAATATACATTATTTCCTACAACCACATGTTTATCAATAATACATTTATCAATTGTTACATTTTGAGAAATGATTGTGTCATTTAAAATAATTGAATCCTTAACTATACTTCCCTTACCAACTCTAACACCAGGAGATAAGACTGAATTAATAACTGTTCCTTCAATGACACAGCCATTTGAGATCAATGCGTGTTCTACTTTAGCACCTTCATATATTTTAACAGGTGGTCTTTCCTCTGATTTAGTAAAGATTTTCCAACTTGGATCATATAAATCAAGCTGCGTATATGATTTAATCATATCCAAATTAGTTTCTAAATATGAATCATAGGTTCCAACATCTTGCCAGTAATCATTAAATTTGTACGCATACACCATTTTAGATGTATTTTTAATTAAAAACGGAATGATATGTTTACCAAAATCTAAATCTTCTTCTTTAATTTGTGAAGTAACTTTTTCAAGTAAATCTAATTCAAAAAGATAAATACCCATGCTTGCTAAATTACTCTTAGAAGTTTCAGGTTTTTCTTCAAAATCTAAGATTTCGTCTGCTCTGTTAATCGACATGATACCAAATCTTGAAACTTCTTTTGGATCAACTTCCTGACAAGCAATCGTTAATTTCGCACCACTAGCTTTATGATGTTGAATCATCTTTCGGTAATCCATTTTATAAATATGGTCACCAGATAAAATTAAGACATATTTAGGAGATTTCTTCTTAATAAACTCCATGTTTTTAGAAACTGCATCTGCAGTCCCTTTATACCACATATCATGTGGTTGAAGGAGTGTAACTGCAGAATTATTTCTGTCTAAATCCCAAGGTTTACCAGAACCAATATGTTCATTTAAAGAAAGTGGTAAATACTGTGTTAGGATTGCGATATCATAGATGCCAGATTGACTACAATTTGATAATGCAAAATCAATAATACGATATTTACCTGCAAATGGCATTGCAGGTTTACTGCGTCGATTAGATAATAAATCTAATCTTGTACCTTTACCACCAGCTAAAATCAGTGCGAGTGTTTCCATAATTATCCCCCAATTATTGTTTTATAGAATTCTAAATAAGCTTTCGCCATTTTTTCCATTGAGTAATCTTTTTCCATTGCTTGTCTGACTAAACTATCCCAAATTTTCGGATTATTTTTCTTTAACATAATTGCTTCAAAAACTTTATCTTTAAAATCAATCATAGATAAATTCTTAAAACTGAAACCTGTGCCTTCACCCGTATATTGATTATAAGGTAGGACAGTATCTTTTAATCCACCAGTTTCTCTAACAACGGGTAAAGAACCATACTTCATTGAAATCATTTGTCCAAGACCACAGGGTTCAAATTCACTAGGCATTAAGAAGATATCACTTGCTGCATACAATTCATGTGCAAGTCTTTCATTAAATCCGATATAGTTTCCAACTCTTCCGGGATACTTTTCAGTCATAACTTTAAAGAAGTTTTCATAGTTAGGATCACCCGAACCTAAAAAGAAAAATTGTGCATCAGAATGATGAATAAGATCTTCTAAACTATTTTGAATCATCCAAAGACCTTTTTGATTCGCATATCGTCCGATATAGATAACTAATGTCTTTTCATAAGTTTTATCTAAGTGAAAGGCATCATAAACCTTCTTTTTAGCTGCTAATTTACCCGCTTTATAGTTTGAAAAATTATAGTTTTCAATAAACTTATCTTTTTCTGGATTGAAAGTTTCATCATCAATTCCATTTAAAATACCAACTAAATCATTTTTTCTGTAATTTAGAATACCGTCAAGTGAAAATCCATAATCAAGTGATAAAATTTCATTTCTGTAAGATGGTGATACCGTATTAATCTTATCGGATTTTAAGATACCTGTCTTTAAGAAATTAACTCTATCAAAATGGATGTATTCATAATCAAAATCATGATTGAAAAATCTTGCAACATAGGTATCAAAGTTTCCTTGATACTCCATATTATGTATAGTCATAGTTATACGTAGTTTAGAATAGGTAAACTTACCTTTATAATGTTTTTCATATAAATAAGGAATCATTCCGGTTTGCCAGTCATTAATATGTAATAAATCAGGCATATGATCAAGTAATTCTAAACCTTCTAAAACAGCATAACTAAAACATGTGAATCGTTCTGCATCATCATTATAGCCATAAAGTCTATCACGCTCAAAATAGTGCATATTTTGAACAAAAATTACTTTTACACCTTCAAAATCATATGTGAAATAATTCACATCTGTCTCTATACCACCCATTCGAATAGTTTTTTTACCTAAGAATGATAAGAGATTAAAATCTATTCTTGCAGTTCTGTAATATGGTGTAAAAACGGTCATATCAGTATTTAATTTAGCAAGTCCTTTTGGTAAAAAGTAAGCAATATCAGCCAACCCACCAGTTTTAGAAAAAGGAAACATTTCTGATGTTACAAATGCTACTTTCATAATCCCATCTCCTTATATTCATTTTAGCACATAAAGTAAAGAAAAAAGCAGATGAATTAACCTTCATCTGCTTCGTCATTGTCATTTGTAATATCATCAATCTTAGTTACTTTAACGCGACCAATAACTTTATCATCAATCGATAAGACTTCGAATCTGTAATTATTATAAACAATTACAATTGTTTCATCTTGATCTGGGAATCGACCTAATTGGCCTAAAATGAATCCTGATAATGTATCATATTCTTCTACTGGTAATTTCGCATTTATGATTTCTTCAACATCATCAATGTTAGTTAGACCATCAATTTCGTATTGGTCTTCTTGAATTGTTGAAATTTCGATTTCTTCATCGTCGTATTCATCAAAGATGTTACCAACAATTTCTTCGATTAAATCTTCAAATGTAACAATACCCGCTGTTCCACCGTATTCATCAATTACAATTGCAATATGCACTTTAGATGCTTGCATATCTTTAAATAATTGACGTGTATTTTTTGATTGTGGAACAAAGAATGGATCTCTTAAAAGAGATTTCAAATCAAATACATTAGTATCTGGATTTTCATCTAAGAATTTTAACAAGTCTTTAACATGAAGTGTACCAATAATTTTATCGATTGTACCTTCATATACCGGGAATCTTGTATACTTCTCACTTGTCACATATTTAATGACTTCGTCTCTTGTTGCTTCAATATCGATAGCTGAGACTTCAGTTCTGTGTGTCATAACCTCTTCAACTGTTGTTGTGTCAAATTCAAAAATGTTTTGAATCATTTCATTTTCTGAACGGTCAATCACACCTTTTTGTTCAGATGCATTAAGTTCTAATCTCAATTCATCTTCAGTCATTGTGTCGTCATTTTCATTTGGATTAATACCAAACATTCTTACTATTAAATTCGCAGTCCCTGTTAATAGGATAACGAATGGACGCATAATCAATGCAATGCCACTTAAGAAACCAACGAAGAAATAAGCAACTTTTTCAGGTGCTTTCATTGCAAGTCTCTTAGGTACTAGCTCACCTAGTACTACTTGTAAGTACGTTAGTAATAATGTAATGACAACCGTAATGATTGGTGATGCAACAGAATAATCCCAATTAAAATCTTGAGATAATGTATTTGCTAATTGATCAGCAAATGCGTTCGCTGCGATCGCACCATTAATAAACCCAAACATGGTAATACCAATTTGGATTGTAGATAAGAATCTAGTAGGGTTTTCACTTAATTTTAAGACTTTTTTAGCCTTTTTAGCGATTTTCTTACCTGATTCTACGTCTGCTTCAACCTTTTTACGATTGGCTGATACAAGTGCTATTTCACTTGCGGCAAAGATGCCATTGAGACCAATGAAAACGAAAATTAGAATTACTTGAACTAACATAGGGATTTATCCTCCCCGGGTTCATCTATCGTCCTCTGGCCGCAACTATTGTCTTCCATAATTATATTATTTCCTCCGTGTATACATCGAATGTAACATATGGTATCATATCAAAAACTTATAAAAAAGTCAATTATGTGATTAATAAACTCTTTACAAATGGTTCGATATCATCTGGTTTGAAGCCTGGTGAGAACCTATATTTAATATCACCATTTTGATCAATTAAGAATTTAGTGAAGTTCCACTTAATACGTTTTTTAGTTTTCTTTAAATCAGTTGATGTTTCTAAAGATTGTCCAGGTTGTAATTCATACGGTGCATTTTTCTTTAAAAACTTATATAAAGGGTGTGCAAAAAATCCATTGACTTTGATTTTATCAAACATAGGGAATGTAGTTTGGAAATTTAAGTCACAAAACTCTTTAATTTCTTCTACACTACCTGGTGCTTGTGCTAAAAATTGGTTACATGGAAAATCTAGGATCACAAATCCTTTATCTTCGTATTTTTTATAGAGTTTTTGTAAACCATCATATTGTTTTGTATGACCACAACGAGTTGCAGTATTTACAATTAAAATCACTTTGCCTTTATACTCTGATAAATTTTTAACTTGATGTTTGAAGTCTTTTACTTTAATGTCAAATAATTCCATATTAACGCCTCCTAGTTATATTATAAAAGAAAACGGAATAACCCTCTTGCATGATTACTCCGTTTTTTTATTTTTTATTAAATAGTTTAGATTAAACTACTTTATTTGGGTCGAATACTAATCTCATTTCAGTTTCTGGATCGAAGAAATGTAATTTGTGTAAATCAAATCCTAATTTAATCTTGTCTCCCATTTGAACGTTAGTTCTTGCATTTACCTTAGCAATAACTGAACATTCATTGATTACTGTATAGATGTTAGTTTCAGCACCTAATAATTCAGCAACGTCAACAACAACATCTAAGATGCCGTCTGGATGTGCTTGCATTACAACTTCATCGTCATGGATGTCTTCAGCACGAATACCTAAGACAATAGGTTTGTCGATGAATTTGTTTTGTTTAACAATTTCAAATTTATCCGCAGGTAATTTGATCTTGTATCCACCAGCATTGAACACACCTTTTTCATCAACTTTACCATTGATGAAGTTCATTGGAGGTGTTCCAATGAAACCTGCAACGAACATGTTAGCTGGTTTGTCATAAATTTCTTTAGGTTCACCAACTTGCATGATATAACCTTTATTCATAACAACAATACGAGTAGCCATTGTCATAGCTTCGATTTGGTCATGGGTTACATAAATTGTTGTTGTATCTAACTTCTTATGAAGTTTGATTAACTCACCACGCATTTGAACACGTAATTTAGCGTCTAAGTTTGATAATGGTTCGTCCATCAAGAATACTTTAGCATCACGAACGATTGAACGTCCTAATGCCACACGTTGTCTTTGTCCGCCTGATAGAGCTTTAGGTTTACGATCTAAATATGGAACTAAACCTAAGATTTCCGCTGCCGCTTGAACTTTTTCTTTGATGATTGCTTTAGGAACTTTACGTAATTTTAAACCAAAGGCAATGTTATCATACACAGTCATATGTGGGTATAATGCATAGCTTTGGAATACCATTGCGATATCTCTGTCTTTTGGAGCAGTATCGTTCTTGTATTCATCATCAATATATAATTCGCCCGAACTAATGTCCTCTAGGCCCGCGATCATACGGAGGGTGGTTGATTTACCGCAACCAGATGGTCCAACAAATACGATAAACTCTTTATCTTTGATGCTTAAATTGAAATCAAAGACTGCTTGTACGCCATTAGAGTATACCTTGTTGATGTCTTTTAAAAGCAATGTAGCCATTGTAGCCCCCTGAAAATTATATTTTGAATTTAGATAGACGCAAGATTTCTATCAAAGTAATTATATAATAATTGAGAAAAATTTGCAAACGGTTTCACGGAATTTTAGTGATATAATAAATTTACAAGACGAGGTGTTAATTATGGTTCCTAGATTTGAAAAAAGAGTTAGAGCATTCGCAACAAATATGTCAGGGTTAATGGTTGTTGTATTACTTACAGCGTTTGGATTACCTGATTTTGAATTTAAATCACTAGTTCGGTCAATCATACTTCTTGTTGCATTCATCGGAATTATCATTATTCCATTATCATTAAAATCAAGACAAACTTTTGGTCAAAGGATCAATAAAATTAAGACTGTTAATTTAGACGATTCTGAGCCTACATTAGTTAAACTTATTTTTAGAGAAATATTCAAATATACCCTTTCCTTAGTAACTTGTGGTATTTATTTAATTGTTGCATATTTTGCACTTTCAGAACAACATGTATCAAGAACAATTCATGATTATGTATTCAAGACTAAAGTCATAGATTTAGATAATTCACCTCAAAATAAGCGCTATAATGATGCAATTCGCACTAAAACTATGAAAGATACGGACTTACGCTAATGTTTTTAGTTAGATATTTTAGATACGGATTTAATATTCCAAAACTATTAACACATCGTGGTGAATCATTACTTAAAACAGTTATATACTACTTATTACTTGTTTCGTTCATGAACTTTCCATTAACCATTTTAGGTTATCAGAATGAACAACAGACAATTAATTTCATTCGTGAAAATATGACAACTGAAACACCTGATTGGACGACGTTGCCGCAAGGTTCAATGAATTCACTAACAGGGTTCACATCTAGCCATGCAGATGGTAGATATTTTGAAATTGATAATTACATTTATATATTTGGATATAATGAAAATATCGATTATCCAACAGAAAAAAATCAAATCATCTTTTATGAGACACATATTCGTTATATCGATACAAATGGAAGTTTCTTAGATTCGGATGGTTATTATGGGTTTAAAACCACAATTAATTTGAATGAACTCAATTTCTCGATAGGTGAAGAACGTGATCTGTTGTTTCAAACTTTTGCACAAAGTATTGAATCCTCTTTCTCAACATATATCATTTTATTTGTGACATTACGAAATCAATTATTCCAATTTATCGCTTCTATTTTATTTGTTCTTTTACTATCTGGAATTATTCAAATTTATAGATTTGGTTTCGCCAAATTCTTAACTTATAAAGACAGTATTAATTTCTTAATCTTTGCAAGTACAATTCCAGCAGTATTATCTATGATACTAGGGCTTATTCTTCCAGGATTTGCTTCTGTAGTATTTAATTTAGCATTAGGTTTAATTGTAATGATTACACTTCTATTCTTTGCAAGAAAGACTGTCGAATAATATAAAACCGTTTGCACAGTTTGTATTAAGTCAAATCAAATTATATTTTGATTTGTATATGATAAATTAACGTTAGAAATTAGAATCTAAGGGGGATACTAATGAAAAAACTTATTAATTTAATGATAATTGCTTTATTATCAGTTTTATTAATCGCTTGTGATACTACCAGTGGTGGTGGCAATGAACCGATTGATCAAACACCCGACTTGCGTGCCCTAAATCCAAGAAATGATATTTATTATCAAGTATTTATACGATCATTTGCAGATTCAGACGGTGATGGTGTTGGGGACATTAACGGTTTAACTGCTAATTTAGACTACATTAAAGATTTAGGTGCAACTGCCATTTGGATGTTACCATTTAATGAAACAGATACAGACTGGAATTCATATCATGGTTATCGTATTAAAGACTATTACAAGGTCAATCCTGAATATGGTACAATGGAAGATCTAGAAAATTTAATCGAAGAAGCTAATAAACTAGATATTAAAATAGTGATGGATTTAGTTATCAATCACACATCAGACACACATCCTTGGTTTATGTCAGCTAAAGAAGGCGTAAATAGTCCTTACCGTGATTGGTATATATGGACAGCAGCAAACACTGCATTTGAATCATTTGCAGGTGGTATGAAAGACTTAAATCTAAATAATCCTGATGTTGTTCAAGAAATCAAAGACATTATGGCATTTTGGGTTGATAAAGGTATACACGGCTTTAGATTTGATGCTGCTAAGCATCTCTTCTTAGGTGATCCAGGTTCTCAACCTGCTCAAGCACAAGCTAAAAACTATACATTCTTAAAAAACTTAAAAGATTATGTTAAAACGATAAATCCTGATGTATTCTTTGTAGGTGAAGTATTCGAATACGAATACGTCGCATATAACCAATATTACATAGGACTTGACTCATTATTCGACTTCTATGCTGCAGCTCAAATTTGGGGCAAAATTGGTGGTGGAAATCAAATTTATCAACTCGTCTCAAATATCGAAAAAAGTTTTAATACTTATAAACCTTATGATACAAACTATGTTCCAAGTATTTTCATCTCAAATCACGATATTGATAGAATTGCATCAAGAAATGAATTTAATGGTGCAAATGGATTAAATAAATTAAAAATGGCTGCTCAATTTATGTTAACACTACCTGGTTCACCTCATATTTATTATGGAGATGAAATCGGAATGAAAGGTGTTGCATATGGTGGTGAAAATCCAAACGGTCAAGGTGCAATTTGGGATCAATACAGAAGAGCACCATTCCTATGGGGAGCAAGTAATCAATATCAAACTGATTGGTTAATGCCTTATAACGGATCTAATCAAGGTGCAACTGTTGCATCATCTATTAATGATTCAAACTCACTTTATACTACTTATAAAACTTTCGCAAATATTAGAAAAGACACTCCAGCTTTAATGTATGGTAATTACATGAAAGCATGGAAGGATAATAGTTCTTTCTTACAAGGATTTGTAAGACAATATTCAACAACAGGATTCAGTCAAACTGTATTAGTTATCCATAACATATCAGATACTGCAAGATCAGTTGATGTTGAATATTTAGACTATATTTACGGAAATTCATTAACAATTCCTGCATGGGGAACTTTAGTTCTTGAGATTGATGGATCTAAAGTTAACAACTATATCTAATTTATGCATAAGAAAAGCGGTTCAGCACGAACCGCTTTTATATTATTTTTTTGTTAATCTACCCAATAAGGACTAGGTAATGCAATTTGTATAGCTCCATTAATTGGACTTACTGATTTAGTTAAATTTGCATCTCCATCTCCATACCATCTTGCATCATATCCTGAAAAATCAGAAGGTCCAGGACCCCATCCACCTGGAATCACATGATAGAACTTAAATTCTATAGTTGGCATTTGTTTCATAAAGACAAATTCAACTGTAAGTTCAAATGCTGTATTCACGCCTTCTTTTATCACATGATTCATCTTATGACTCGTACTCCAACCATTAAATGATCCTTTAACATACGCACCTTCAATTTCATTTACTGGTGTTGACCAACCAAAGTTCAATTCAAAAATTACTTTTATCTTATTTCTTACGTCACTATATAAGTACTCTAAATTACCTAATTCATCTTTAATAATCGCGTAAGCTCTAGTATATGCATAACCTTCACCAATAATACGAGTTAAAAATTCACCAGTTGATGATAACATAGCTGTTAATGTTTTAACTTCAACATCTAGATCATCTAATTCTGGTAAATATTGACCATTTTCTGCAGTATTCGATCCTATGAATCCCCACTCAACAACGCTATAACCTGTTGGTAGGTAAACTTGCCCTAAGAATGATTCTGCTCCATCTACTATTCCGGTAACATCTCTTAGATAAACCATTGGTTTCTCTTCACCATCGGTTTTTGAAACAAGTGAAATGTTTTCTAATGCAGTGAATTGATAAATACTATCATAGGAAACAATTACACCATTTTCATCTTCCCAATGTGTAAATTCAGATACTTCAGATTCTATAGTGACAATCGAGTTATACGGATATAACATAGGATCACCATCAACAGTTACCACAATATCATCAATGTTTGAAGCAATATAGACAGGTTTTACAATCGTATCAGTTGTTACATTTGTATTTACACTCCAATGACTAAACTGAAACCCTGGTTTTGATGGATATGGTGAATCTTCAGCATACTCTAAATCAATTTCATCAACACCATATTGCATGTGTAAAACTTGACCATTCGTATCGACGAATGCAGCTACAATTTCATCTTCACCTTTAAACACAACCACCACTTTAGTGGATTTAGAAACTAAGAATTGAGTGTTAGGATTAGTTATTTTTTGTCCGTTATGAATGAAGAAAGAGAACTCTTTATCTTTAATTTCTAAACTCTCAACATCAATTTCTACTAATTGTCCAAGTGGACCTTCAAATTCGGTTTCTACTGCTGGACCAGACCCATCAGTATAAACAATAAGTTGAATTTCTCCAGAAGGTAAAACTGGATCATCTGCAAATACACTAGGAACTAATAATAGACCTAATGCAAATGCCCAAATCAAAAGCATAGATAAAATACTAACTTTTCTCATTAGCTTTGACTCCACACTTCTTCATACAAAACCGCACCTGATGAAGCGATACTTTCTTCAACAGAAAAATCGACAACTTCGAGGATAGATTCCTCATAATATTTTTTCACTGTATCTCTCCCCCTTAAAAATAAGTGATTATTGTTTATATAAAGTATATAGTATGCGCTTACATTGTGCAACAATTTAGATTTATAGAAACGATTTCATATTTAAAAGCAAAAAAAGATGCGTCTATTTAAGACACATCTTCTTGATTTATGGAAGTTGTAAAGTATCCGCTACATAGGTCAAACCAGGATTTTGAAGTGAAGCATTCACTTTATATGAAATCTCACCAACTGATTCACTATCTAAATACACTGAGAAATAAAGTGTATACGTATCTGTACCAAATGTATCTTTATGATTGTTGTAAACAGCGTAAACTGTAGATTCAATAATTTCTTTTAAAGAACTTAAAGTTTCAATCTCTAATTCAATATTGATATCCGCTGTAACAGTTTTACTTGTAAAGGTTAAATTATCAACTTTTACACCTGTAGGATTCTCTTGTGTAGGATCACATGCTACTAAGAATAAAGCAAGACCTAAAAAGAGTAGACTTAATATTTTTTTCATACTTGACCTCCTACTAAACCTGAGAAGCTTCCACCTGAAACAGTCACTGTGTAATAAAGATTTGATTTATTACCAAGGTAATCAACAACAGTAACTGTAACTACTTTAAAGCCAGGAACTTGTGTATTAATATCTGTTGCATAAACTTTAGCACCAGCTGGAACATTAACATTTGATAATTCATTAAAGTTTGCACCTAATGCAACTGAAACATTTGCACTCTTTACTGTTGTTTGTTCAATAGTTAATACTTCAACAAAAATAGCTGTTGTATTTGTTGATGTAACTGAGAAGTTACCTTTTCTTGTAACTAAACCTTTTTCAACATCGAAGAGGCCTTGAGCACCAGCACGTGATGTTAGTTGCATATAAGTCTTACCATCATTTAATGTAACATTGGTTGAACCATTAACTTTACCCGCATGAATAATGAGTAATGTTGGTTGTCCATTTACACCTTCAATCTTATAAGCTAATGCCTTATCTGTAGCATCTTGTGTTGTTTGAACCCATGAGAATCTTTGATTAATTTCTGCTTTTGAGCTTAGTCTCAAACCATCATATGTTTTTCTAATATGTATTAATGCTTTATGGTATTCAAAGACATTCTTATATTGAAGTTTACGATCCCAACGTAATTGGTTTACTGAGTCAGGTGATTCATATGAGTTGTGGTCATATCCACCACCTTGAAGTGGTTTACTGCGTAAGAACTCTGTACCTGCATGAAGGAATGGAATACCCATTGAAGTTAACACAATCGCGTTTGATTGAACTTGTGCGTGAACAACATCAGATGCTGTTACACCAGAACTTCTTAACTTATCGTGTAATGTTAAGTTATCGTGTGCTTCACCATACACAACATTTTGAGTTGGTTCATTTGTAAATTGGTCTGTTGCACCCATGATACCTTTTCTAAGATCTTGCATCTTATTGTAGTCCATTTGACCTTGAACAAAACCACCACCAGCACCATCAGGTGAACCTTTTAACGCATTTCTATATAAGTCATTAAATGCAGCAATTCCGTTGTCTAATTTTCTAATTTGAGTACGATCCCAACCATTTGTATTTGTCATACCTGCAGCAATTGAACCATCGATTAATGTGTCTCCACCTGCCCAAGGTTCACCATATAAAATGATGGTTGGATCAATTTTATCCATAGCATCACGAATTGCATTCATCGTATCAACATCATGTAATGACATTAAGTCAAATCTGAAACCTGATAATTTGAATTCAGTTGCTAAATATGTTGTAGAATCTACCATGAATTTTCTAACCATTGAACGTTCAGATGCAGTTTCATTTCCAGTACCTGAACCATTTGAGAATGAACCATTTTGATTTAATCTATGGAAATATCCTGGAACGATTTTATGGAAGTTTGAACCTTCTGACTCACCAGTGTGGTTATAAACAACGTCCATAATTACTCTGATATTTTTATCAGATAATGCTTTAACTGCTTGTTTGAATTCATAAATTCTTACATTACCATCAAATGGATTAGTTGAATATGAACCTTCAAGTGTATTAAAATGATATGGCATATAACCCCAGTTAAATTTATTTGTTGTACCTTCTGGGTCTTTAAATAGTGCCACTTCATCAATATATCCAAAATCAAAAATTGGTAATAAATGTACTGCATTAACTCCTAATTCTTCGATATGGTCTAATCCTGTTGTTACAGTATCACCACTTGCAGAATATGTTGTACCACTTTGAGATAATCCTAAGAATTTACCTCTCCATGCTTCATTACCATTCCATGAACTATGTGATGTTAAATCTCTAACATGTAATTCCCAAATAATATAATCTGTAAATGAACTAATCGTTTGAGGTCTTTGAACTAATTCCCAAAAAGCAGGGTTTGTTTTTTCAAAGTTAACAACCATACTTCTTAAACCGTTTGCTCCAGTTGAATAACTGTATGGATCTGTTACTTCATTTGTGACACCATTATTTGTCACACTAAATGTATAATATTTTGAATCTAAATCTTGATTCACAGTAACTTGCCATGCACCATTTTCAATCTTTTCTAAATCAAGTGTTGCATAAGGTGTTAATTCTTCTGAAGCATTACCAAGTCTATCATACTGTGGGTGACCTTGGTTATATAAGTTTACTTTGACTTCTTGTGATAATGGTGCCCATAATCTAAAGGTTGTTTGTGCACCATTATAAATAGCACCTAATTCACCATCATAAGTAAATGCTTCTTCAAATTCATTTGTATCATAAATACCATCTAATTGGACATATTTCTTTGAAGTTGAATTTGTAAACTGAACTTCAATTTCATATGTCTTTGAAATTTCATAATTATAACCTGAAATCGTGTGGTTATTTGAATTTCCTAATGATCCTGTTTTCACTTCAACACCATCTTCAAATAATTTATATGATGTTGCTTGATGTGAAAGACTTAAATTAATAACCTTATTATTAGAAGCAATCGCAAAAGACGCTCTTAATATTTGAGGTCTATAATCAGGAAGGTTATTAGTTAGGTCTAGATCACTTTTACCAAATTGAACTTGACCTTGAACAAAATAAACATGTGCTACCCCTGATTTTACTTCCACTTGGCTTAGATCGATGAATCTATCACCACCAGGTTCACGTTCACCATTCCAACCTTCTCCATCTTTAATAATAATACCTAAAGCAGTTGCAGTTGAGTAATCAGCAGCTAAGTTTATTGATAAATATGCACCGTGTTCATCGGTGTTCGCTTGATTGAATTTAAATTCTTTACCCCCTAATCCGGTTGGAGCAGATTGCCACATCCAGATTGTATGATTGCCATAAGTTTGGTCATATCTAAAATAATGTACTACGAGTGTGTTTGGTGTTTCTGCAGCATAAGTAACAGTTAATGTTACGAATAATGAAAACATCAATAAAAACAATAATATTCCTATTTTTTTCAAAACTATGTACCTCCTCTTCGACTCCAATATATCACATAGTTCATATAATTCTCGTTTAGATGTTAGCGATTACAATAAGAAACCGTTTGCATAATAGTTACTTTTGTAAAGCGTTTACATTTAATACCCAAATCGTGATATACTTAAGCCGTAAGATGATTCAAAACAAAAACTTTTAGGAGGGTAAAATGAAAAAGATTGTCTTATCTTTAGTCGCTATGGCTGCTTTACTCGGGACATTAGTTTCACTTCCACAACTTTTTGCTGCGGATGCTGAAACTGGTAATCTTGTCATCCATTTCAAAAAATGGAATGATGAATACACCGGGTTAGGTGGTTTCACTTGGGCTGTTATTTCAGAAAAACAAACATATGATGGTTTAGATGATTTCGGAGCTTACTTCGAATATTCTGATATTCCAGTTGTTGCAGAAGATTCAACTGCTACAATTCCATTCATTGCTGTTAATTATGCTGATGGTAGCACAGATTGGAGTAATAAATTTACTTCAGACATATTAATTAATCAAACTGTAATCAAAGCAAATAAAACTACTCACGTTTATGTCTTCCAAGGCAGAAACGATGATCCAGGTAAATCAACTGCTGAAAACCCAAGATGGTTTGCCGCTGATCCTGACATGCACAATATGTTATTAGTTTACTTTGATCCAACAGGTAACTATGATGAAAACCTTGGTGTTCATAACTGGGGTGGTTGGTCTATCGGTGATGCTGGTTGGTCAGTACCTAATAAAGTATTCTCTACAGCTGGTGAAACAGAAGGTGGACAAGTAGTTAAAGCTGCTATGTTATCTATCGAACCAGGTGATGGCGGTGCTGTTAAAGATGGTGGTTTACTCATCTATGAAGGTGGAGATGCTAATAAGAGAACTGGTGATGTTAAGATCCAATTAGCTTATGGTGAAGGTACACATGCAGTTGGCACTACTGCTGCTGCTTGGGTTGTATCTAAAGGTGCTCCTTACACAGATGGTGATAACGTTTATTACGGATTTGATGCTTTTGAAGATTATGCTGCAGAAGCATTCACATTCAGACTGAACCCATTCTCATTAGATTCTAATACAGGTCAACCTTCAGGAACTTATGCAGTTCGTCCTACACAAATTATTGTTAAGACTTCTGCTCCTGTTAATAACTTATATGCTGTCGCTGAAACTGCTCAAGCACAAGATCAAGCGTTAGCAACTATGAAATCATGGTTCAAGGTTACTTTAAAAGGTACTCAAACTGAACTTGCTATTGAACGTATTGACTTCGCTTTACGTAACTCATCAATTTCTGATTTCGTTGTTGTTTTAGCTGATGGTGTTCAATTAGACAATACTAAACAATATGTATTATCATTCAATGATGGTGTAAATGAAGCTCAAATTGATGTAAATATGGACACTGAAGGTCCAGAAATTTCATTCCCATTATTAGGTGAAGAAAATATTATCTTAGTACAATGGGGTCAACCATTCGATTTAGATGACTTCCCTCTATATTCTGCATTTGATGATCGTGACGGTGACGTTACTGCTAAAGTATTCGTTCCTGCTGGTCCAAACGCAATCCTAGACACTAGAGTTGAAGCTGACTATACAATTATGTTACAAGTTGAAGATACTTGGGGTAACGTAACACAAGTTACATTCATCTTCCGTGTAACTAAGAATCCACAGGCTTAAGAAAGGTAAAGGACAATACAATGAAAAAGATATTCTTAACATTAATGCTTGTATTAGCATCATTAGTAATCGTTGCATGTACAGAACCTGAAGAAGCCAACAATGGTCAAAGATATGACTTCTCAGAATTACGTGGTGAAAAAGAAACAATCACTGTTTGGATCGACGACCAAAATGGTGAATATATGCAAAAAGTTATTGAAGCCTTCAATGCAACTCCTGCTGGTGCAAACATTATTGTTAAACACCAACATATGGGTACTGTTGAAGCTCGTGAAAAATTAAAGACTTTCGGTTTAACTGGTAACGGTGCCGATATCTTCCAATTCCCACACGACCATTTAGCTACTGCTATTTTAGAAGATTTAGTTTATGCACTTCCAGATGACATCAAAGCTGATGTATCAGAAAGAGCGCATCCACTAGGTTTAGATATTGCTACATTACTTTATAACGAATCAACTGGCGAATTCGGTCCTGGATCAAATGCAGTTGAAAAACTATATGCTGTTCCAATGTCATTAGAATCAGTAGGTTTATACTACAATAAAGCTTTAGTTGAAACTCCAGCTGCTACTTATGAAGAAATTCTTGAACAAGGTGCTATCTGGAATGCTGCTACAAATACTGTTGATGAATCAGGTTTATCAAATGCAGCTAAAGGTTACTATTACTTAGGAACTTCTTCACACTGGGCTGACTCATACTTCATTCAACACATTTATTCAGCATTTGGTTTCCAACCGTTTGGTGAAAACTTAGATGATCCAACTAATGTAGGATTTGCACAAGCTGCAAACGCATTAACTTGGATGGTTAACTCATTAAAACCAGTTGTTACTGGTCAAGGTAACCATAACTCAGCTGGTGCTGGTGCTAATTTCGTTGCTGGTCGTATCCCTTATATCATCGCTGGTCCATGGAACATCGAAGAATATAAGAACGCTACAGGCTTAAGCTTCGGTATCGCTCCACTTCCATCAGTTAATGGCCAACAAGCTAAACCTTTCGCTGGTGCTCAAATGGCTGCAATCTACAAATACTCAGAACATAAAGAAGCTGCTGCTGAATTCTTAAAATTCTTAATGAGTGATGAAGCTATGCAACTTCAATTCGATATGAAGTATAAAGTTCCTGCATTAAAACCAGAATTATTACCTAATATCAATGGTTTCATGGATGATGAATTAATGGTTGCTATTTCAAACCAATTATCATCAGCTATCCCAATGCCTACAATTCCTGAAGTTCAATTCTACTGGGGTCCAGGAGAATCAATGGTAATTTCAGTTTGGAATACAGGTACATTACCAGCTGATGCAGTTACTGCTGCAGAAGTAGCTTATCAAGCACTTAAAAATCTTGGTAAATAATTAAAAAAATAATAAATTTAAACTGACAACTAAGTGTAGGCGATGGAGTAATCCGTCGCCTCCATTTGGTTATTTTAATAAAAGAAAGGTTGTGCAACATGAAAGCATGGAGTGTAATCAAAACCATTCTTTCTGGTTTTATATGGGGTCTAGGACAGTTATTTAATAAACAGTACCTTAAGTCTTTATTCTTTTTTACGTTTTTCGCTATCTTCGTAAGTATAGAATTATTAACATCAAATTACTTCTTCCAAGAAACTTATGATAATCAAATCGCAATGGATAAGATTACTGGTGAATCCATGGGAGAATGGTATTCAAAACGATTCTTCAGTACTTATGATAACGAAGCTTTAAACAAGGGTAATGATCATCCAGAATTTGAAGCATTCTTAACTGAAATAGGGGTTACAAAGGGGAACAATGGTAACTACTATGGTGGACCTACAGGTGTCTTAAATCCAACTGCAAGTCTATTTACAGAAGATAAATTTATTGAGTTTTTTGCTCAAGATATTTTAGAAGCATCCTATTTACGTTATACAAATTTAGCAACTCAAGCAGAAACTCTTGCTGAGAATTTTGATCTTGAAAGTGCAGTTAATTTGGTTACAAAAGAAAATCTATTCTGGGATGATGTGAATAATGTATTCTATTTCGAAAGAAATACAACAGATATTAACGGAAGTCCTAAAAAAGAATATGTTGAAACTGGTTGGTTACATCGTTTAGACAATCCATCAGTTATTCAATCAAATGTTGGTTTAAAAACATTTAATAAGACTGGCTCAATTTATACATATAATGGAAACCATTACGTAGGTGTAACTGCTAATAGTATCAATCAATTTTTAAGATTAAGTTCATCAAATTTTGAACTTTTATCTTCAGGTCCAGGTGTAACATTCACTTCACAATCTCAAATTATTGGACCAATCTATGAATTAAATGGTTCAATCTTTGAATATTATGAACCTGCATTACTTTATAATGGTATTCGTCAACAATATAAACAAACTGCATTCTCAAGATACTTTAGATTAGCACTTGTACAAGGACATTTAAACAACCCTGTAAAACCTGCTGATTTAAAGAGATTAATGATTAGAGTCTACTTTGAAATGCATCCAGATCTTAAAGAAGCATATTTAACTCAGTTTGATAACTTCTTCTACGATCGTGCTGGTATGTTTATCAAAGGTTATTGGGAAGTAATGACTTTAGGTCAAACTAAAGAATTTGCTATTAACGATCACTTATCACTTGTTGATGTAATGGTTGGACGTGTAGGTGAAGCTAACGAATCCACTATGAGAGGTAAAATCTCATATGATGGTACTGTAAACGTTCGCGGTCACGTATCAACATTATTATTAATCGATGGTTTAATTGCTGTAATTCTTTCACTCTTCTTCTTCATCTTCGGTATTTGGTCAATGATTGATACTTGGAGAGTTTCTGAACAAAAGAGATTAGAACATCAAGTACTTAATACAAAACAATACTTTAAGTCAGTCTGGGATAATGGATTTGAATATATCATTCTCTCACCTGCAATGTTTGTATTAGGATTCATTTCAATTATGCCTATCTTATTTGGTTTCATCATTGCATTCACATCGATTAAAGGTACTGGATCAATGGATAACTTATTCGACTGGGTAGGTTTTGAAAACTTTATTGCAATCTTTAATCCAAATACATCTATCGGTTCTGGGTTCTCTATCGCCTTCTGGCGTGTTCTTGGTTGGACACTTGTTTGGGCAGTCATGTCAACATTAACTGTTTTCTTCGGTGGTTTCTTCCAAGCATTAATCTTAAATTCTGAATCAGTCGTATTTAGAAAATTATGGCGTACAATTTTAATTTTACCTTGGGCAATACCTGCTCTACTTTCTCAAATGGTCTTCTCAGTCATTTTCAATGAAAACGGCCTTGTAAACCAAATATTCCAAACAATGGGCTTTTACGAACTCTTTAAAGATTGGGGTATATTAGGTCAAACATTCCAAGAAGCAACAGGTTGGGCAAAAGTATTCTGGTTAGGTAATAGTAATATTCAGTGGTTTACAAATGAACACAATCCAAACTTTGTTCGTGCAACCTTAATTATAGTCAACATTTGGTTAGGATTCCCTTACTTTATGGCATTAATGACTGGTATTATGACTGCCATTGATAAATCATTATATGAAGCTGCTGATATCGATGGTGCAACTGGATGGCAAAAATTAGTTAATATAACAATGCCACTTGTATTATATTCAACTGCACCAATTTTAATTATGACATTCTCAGGGAACTTCAATAACTTCGGGGTTATCTACTTTATTACAGGTGGTAAACCAGGTGACTTAACCGACCCGAATAGGGGATATGCCGGAGACACGGACATCTTAATTTCTTGGATGTACCGTTTAACTACTGATCCAAATATTGCACTTTATAACATGGCATCAGTCTTCTCGGTTCTAATCTTCTTACTCGTTGGTAGTATTACTGCATGGAACTTATCAAGAACCCGTGCATTTGCGGAGGATTAATCATGGACTTTACACAATTTTTAATTATCATATTCGTGGTTGCCGAACTACTTACCGCATTATTTACTAATTTCTCACTGAATTGGGATATAGCAGTTAAAAAAGGTTATGAAACTAAAACTTCCATTAAACTCATCAGTCTAATTCCAATTTATGGTAATAAATACGTTAAAGAGTTAGAAAACTTAAAGCCACAAATTAGTCCAGCTGAATTCGAGTATATTCATTCACTTGAATACATTATAAAACGTGCTGCTGTTGTGAACTTACTTGTTCTTGCAGGTATCTTAATTGCAATTCCTGTCGCTATTTTAATGTATTTAGGTTTTGTAAATAACTCAACAGCAACTATTATGTGGACATTCTTTGTTGTCATCCTTCTACTCTTACATCAAGGCTTAGTTGTTGAATATGCAATGAAAAAAGGTTATGAAGGTATGGAACCTGGACTCATTGGTTTAATTCCTGTTTATGGATTTATTCACTTCAAAAATAAACCTAAACGTCGCAATATTTCACCACAAGCACTTCGTTCTACTTTCTCAGTTGGAAGCATCGTGAAAAAAGCATTAGTTTATGGTGAATTATCGGTTCTAGTTGTCGTTGTATTAATTCCAATTCTTTATATCTTTGGTATGGCATTCTCAGAATCAATGTCAACAGTTCCAAATGAAATCTGGCCATCTAATCCAAGCTGGGCAGGCTTCGAATACTTATTATTCTCTGATGAATCTAAGTTTGCAGTTTGGTATGGTAATACTTTAATGATCGCAGTGATTAACATGCTTATTGGTACAGTCATTATTACTGGTGCTGCATATGTCTTCGCAAGATTCTCATTTAAGGGTAAAAAAGCAGGCTTACTAGCAATCTTAGTCTTACAAGCATTCCCATCTTTTATGGGTTTAATCGCAATGTTCGTCTTATTCTGGAAATTTAACCTCTTAGGACAACCAATTTATTTAACAATTCTTTATATCGGTGGATCAATCCCTGGTAACTTATGGTTAATTAAAGGTTTCTTATCTCAAATTCCAAAAGACTTAGATGAATCTGCGATGATTGATGGTGCATCTAAATTCCAAATCTTTAGACATATTATCTTACCTCTTGCTGTACCAATTCTTACTTTCGTCGCAGTTGGTATGTTCATGGCTCCTTGGATGGATTATATGTTACCAGGTTACTTATTAAATGTACCTGCACCAGGTCAAGATTTAGCTAACATTCAAAATCAATGGACACTTGCTGTTGGTATCTTCTCATATATTAACGATATTAACCAAGCTAATTATCCAGCATTCGCTGCTGCTGCATTAATAGTCGGTTTACCAATTGCAGTCATCTATATGGTGTTCCAACGTTACCTCATCGAAGGTATTATGGCTGGAGCAACAAAAGGTTAATATTATGGCAAAACAAACTCCAAAAACATTTAGAAACTTATCAATTTATCAAGTATTTGTTAGACAACATACACCAACCGGTGATTTTAAAGGTTTAATGAAAGATTTAGACCGTATAAAATCACTTGGGATGGATGTAATTTACCTACTACCTATTCATCCAATTGGAGAAAAAGATAGAAAAGGTTCAAAAGGTTCACCATATTCTATCGTAGACTATTATGCAATTGATAAAGATTATGGAACTTTAGAGGACTTCAAACAATTAATTAATGAAGCACACAATCGTGGTATGAAGATTATGATTGATATCGTCTTCAACCATACATCTCGTGATTCAGTTTTAACTAAATCAAATCCTGATTGGTTCTATCGTAAACCTGATGGTACACTTGCTAATCGCGTTGGTGATTGGAGTGATATTGCTGATTTAGATTTTAGAGTTCCTGGTGTATCTGAATATTTAATTGACGTCCTAAAATATTGGGCACAATATGTAGATGGTTTTAGATGTGATGTTGCACCACTACTTCCACTTGAATTTTGGATGGAAGCTAGAAAACAACTAGATCCAATTAGACCAGACTTAATTTGGTTATCTGAATCTGTTGAATACGGATTCATTAAGTATCTCAGAGATATAGGTTTTGATGCATCAACCGATTCTCAAATTTTTGAAGCGTTTGATATCGCATACGATTATGATATATTCTCATTTATGGATGGATACTTACATGGCCGAAATTCATTAGAAAGATATTTGTATGAAGTTTGGCGTCAAGAAACAGTTTATCCAAAAAACTACGTAAAATTACGTAGCTTTGAAAACCATGACCAAGAACGTTTAGCATCTAAAACAAAGGATTCACACCAATTCATTCAAATGACAAGTATGCAATTCTTCTTAAAAGGTTCAACAATGATTTATGCAGGACAAGAACATCAAATAAAAAAACGTCCAGATTTATTTGAACTCGATCCACTACCTTGGAATGATTTAGAATCTATAGAACCACTCATTCAAAAGTTAACAACCTTAAAGAAAGACCCACTTTTTACAGATGGTATCTTTGAAATCTTAGATTCAAAAGATATTGCAATCATTTCTTATCGTAAAGGTCATCGAAAACTCATTGGTATCTTCAATCTTGAAGGTAAAAATGTTGCTAAAGTTGATTTACCAAACGGTATTTACCAAAATCTATTAAGTGATAATACTTATCAAGTAAAAAACTCCATGTTACTACTTGATCAAGAACCAATTATTTTTGAAGTGTTTGAATAAAAATAAAGGAGCTAATTTAGCTCCTTTTTCCTACTTAATCTTCAAGATTTCATAACCATATGGTTTTAAATTATATTTTTCATTTAATTGAACCATTGTGTTAGTTAATAAACTTTGATAAGTTCCAAATAAATTTGAATCGACCTTTAGATTTAATTCAACATCACTATCATTCATTAAAATTAATAATTGTTCGTTTTGATCTGACTTAATGAAAGAAATTGAATTATCACTAACAAAATGATAATCGCTTGTATGTAACGCTGAATTTTCTTTTCTAATTTTAATGAGTTGTTTGATAAAGTTTCTTAAATCATGATTCCATTTATTCTCATCCCAAATGAAACAACGACGATTATCAGGGTCATGATCACCTGTCATTCCAATTTCACTGCCATAATAAATATTTGGACTGCCTGCACTTGCAAACATCATAAGATATGCAAGATGTAATCTTTCAGCATTATCTTTTAAACGACGCATCATACGAACTGTATCATGCGTATCTAATTGATTAAACATATTTTGCATGACATTCTTTGGAGTTAATGCTGTATAATTGATCAATTCATTTTTAAACTCGTGCATGTCTATTTTATTTTCAAAATATTGCCAAATTGGAATCGATAAATCGTAATTCATCACACTGTCCATTTGGTCACCTCTGAGCCATGGCATAGATGAGTCCCAGTTTTCACCAAAAATGAATGTTTCTGATTTAGCATTTCTTGCAGTATCTCTAACTTTTCTTAAAAACTTATGTGATACTTCATTTGATACATCAAGTCTCCAGCCATCAATATCATATTCTTTAATCCAATACTCAATAACACCTAGCAAATGTTCCTCTGCTAACTTACTATCTGTATTCCATTTTGGCATATACGGTGTATATGCAAACGTTCGATAATTTGGTTTAAGCTTACCATCGTATTTAGGTCTACCATTTTCATCTAAATCAAAATTGATAACAGGATCTTTATCTAAAAAGAAACAATCTGCATATTTAGAATTTCTTCCATTTTTTACAACATCTTGAAAATATGGATGAAAGAAACCACAGTGATTTAAAACACCATCAAGAACAACCTTAATACCAGCTTCATGACATTCTTTTACTAAATATTTAAAGTCTTCATTTGTACCAAATTGAGGGTCAATTTTGTAGTAATTAATCGTATCGTATTTATGTGCAGATGGCGCTTCAAATATTGGTGTGAAATAAATACCCGTTACCCCTAAATCCTTTAGATAAGGGATTTTATCTACAACACCAAGTAAGTCACCACCATATAATTCGTGATTATTTACGGGTAATTTACCCCATGGTAGTTTTGAAGATTTTGAGTGAGAATAAAATCTATCTGGAAAGATTTGATACCACACAGTATCTTTAACCCAAGGAGGTGTTCCAGGTAAATCTTCTTTATTCAAATAAGGATAATTAAAATAATTTGATAAATCATAAAAACTGCCTTCACTAAATTCATTTGTTGGCATCTTCTCTAAGCGTTCGATACGTTTTGATCCATACATATATAAATCATCTTTACTCTTAAGTAAAAATGCATATTTACAACGATAATCACATGGTTCTACTTCTATAAAAAAGTAATCAAACGTGTCTGTTTGATAACGTCTAATCATAGGTACTAAAGTTGACACCCAGGATGCTTTCTTATCTTTGAATTGCCAATCGAAAGGATCACCCCATGTTAAGAAGACTTCTTCTAAATCACCTTTAGCAGCACGAAATAAAATATGTAATTTTTTATCATCATATTGATAGGAATATTCTGATTTAGCTTGATGAAATAAGGCATAAGTATTCATAGTATATTTTTCTCCTAATTCATTATAACATTGCATACTTTATATGCGAAATATGTAACCGCTATCATGTTTCTATTAAACGTTCTTTTTGATACAATAAAGGTGATTAAACGAGGTCTTTTTTCTATGAAAAAATGGTGGATGGAATCCGTTGGATATCAAATTTACATCAAGAGTTTCTATGATGCAAATAACGACGGAATTGGTGATTTAAAAGGAATCACAGAAAAACTTGATTATTTACACCTTTTAGGTGTTAATTTATTATGGATTACCCCTTTTTATGATTCTCCGATGGATGACAATGGTTATGATGTCAGAGATTTCTTTAAGGTTGCACAAATGTATGGTACTTTAGATGACTTCAAAGAAATGTTGCAAAATGCACATAATTTAGGCATTAAAGTTATTATGGATTTTGTTTTAAATCATACTTCTGACGAACACAAATGGTTTTTAGAATCTAGAAAATCACTTGATAATCCATATCGTGATTATTATATTTGGCAACCACCTAAAATAAAAAATGGGCAAAACTCAGAACCTACGAATTGGGGTTCATTCTTTGGTGGTTCTGCTTGGAAATATGACGAAGAGACTGATCAATATTATATGAAGATCTTTAGTGATAAAATGCCTGATTTAAATTGGGCAAATCCAAATGTTAGAAATGCTATGATTGAAGTTGGTAAATGGTGGCTTGATTTAGGTATTGATGGATTTAGAATTGATGCTGTTTCTCATCTAGATCGTGCACCATTTAAAGATTCTACTTTTGGAGAAGGTATCGTACTCGATTGGTTTAAATTTTCTAATTTACCTAAAGTTCATGATTACCTGAAAGAATTGAATGAAAAATTGTTTAAACCTTATGATGCATTTACAATCGGTGAAGTCGGTGGTAGTGCAAGTTTGGAAGAGGCAAAAAAATATTCAAGCTTTGATTCAAATGAATTATCTATGGTATTTAACTTTGATCATAATTGGAAAAATAATTTATGGGACATATTAGACCTCAAAGACTTAAAAGTTGATGTTGTTGGTCTTAAAGAAGTTATCCTTAAATGGCAACAAAACTTTAAATCAATTGGTTGGTTACCACTTAACTGGTTAAATCATGACCAACCACGTGTCGTTTCACATTATGGAAATCCTAATTATCACGAAGCATCAGCTAAAATGCTAGCTACAATTATGTATATGTCACGTGGTACACCTTTCATTTATCAAGGTGAAGAAATTGGTATGACAAACTATCCATTTAAAGATCCAAGTGAATTCAACGATATATCTACAATCACAAGTTATCATAACGATATTAAAAACAACCCAAAAGAAAAAGATAGGATTTTTAAGCAATATGCATTAAAAAATAGAGATCATCCACGTACAATGATGCAGTGGAGTGATGAAGATTTTGGTGGTTTTTCTAAACAGAAACCTTGGTTCCATGTGAACCCTAACTATAAAGAAATTAACGTTTTAGATCAAATTTCTAGAAATGATTCCATTTGGCATCATTATCAAAAAATCATATCACTCAGAAGATTTTCTAAGTATCATGAATTAATTACTTATGGTGATTATGAAATGTTATTAAAGAATGACCCTAAACTATTTGTTTATCAAAGAATGCTTAATAATCAAAAAATGATTGTTGTTGGTTCATTTAGTGATTCTAAAGAATCTTTTGATTTAACAACTTTCAAATTAGATGAAATCATTCTACAAAGTCATAAAAATATTAAATTAACAGATAATAAAATTATTTTACGACCTTACGAATCACTCGTATTTACGGTCAAGGGAGAATAATATGAGAAAAACAGGTATATTATTACACATTTCAGCTTTACCATCTAAATATGGTATTGGAAGCTTTGGTAAAGAAGCTTATAAATTCGTAGACTATCTCGATCAAGCAGGTCAAACTTATTGGCAAATTCTTCCTTTAGGTCCTACTTCTTACGGTGATTCTCCGTATCAAACATTTAGTGCATTTGCATTAAATCCATATTTCATTGATTTAGACATCTTAATAAAAGAACAACTTTTAAAACGTTCTGAAATCTTAGACTCAGCAGGTTGGGATTTTAAAGTTGATTACGAGAAAGTGTTTAATGAACGCTTCATTGTCTTAAGAAAAGCATTTGAACGCTTCAATCAAAATGATGAAGGTTATCAAGGCTTTTTAAGAGAACATGGCAATTGGTTATATGATTATGCATTATTTATGGCAATCAAAGCTTCATTAAATAACGTTTCATGGCAAGAATGGCCTGAACCACTTAAATTAAGACATAATGATGCGATTGAACAAGTTAAAGTGTCATTAAAAAGAGACATTGAATTCCAATGCTTCATGCAATATAAAGCATACCAACAATGGTATTTATTAAAACAATATGCGAATTCTAAAGGAATTAAAATTATCGGTGATATGCCAATTTATGTTGCTCTTGATTCAAGTGATGTATGGACAAAACCAGAGTACTTCCAACTAGATGAACATAGAAGACCTACTTTAGTAGCAGGTGTTCCACCAGATAACTTCTCTGCAGATGGTCAACTATGGGGTAACCCACTTTATAATTGGAATGCATTAGAAAGTCATGAATACAGTTGGTGGATTCACCGCGTATGGTCTAATACAACCATGTTTGATTTAGTCAGAATTGATCACTTTATTGGTTTTGTTAATTACTTCGGTATTCCATTTGGTGATAAAACTGCAAGAAACGGTCAATGGTATAAAGGACCTTCATATAAACTTTTTGATAAAATCAAAGAAAAACTTGGAAATAAACCAATTATTGCTGAGGATTTAGGTGCAATTACAGATGAAGTTAGAGCGCTTCTTGCACACACTGGTTTCCCAGGAATGAAATTATTGCAATTTGCATTTGACGCAAGAGAAACATCTGATTATTTACCACACACATACCATAAAAATGTAGTTGCTTATACTGGAACACATGATAATGAAACAACTGCTCAATGGTTTAAAGGTTTACCAAAACAAGATTTAGCATACTGTCTTGCATATATTAACCATCAAACTGGATCTAAAGTTGATTCACTTATTAAAGCTACTTTAGCATCTGTTGCTGATACTGCAATCATTCCAATGCAAGACTACTTAAACTTAGGTAGTGAAGCCAGATTCAATATTCCATCAACTTTAGGGGGAAACTGGACATGGCGTATGAAACCTGAAATGTTAAGTGCAAAAATTAAAAATAAAATTTATAAGTTCACTAAACTATACGGTAGACTTAAATAAAGAAAAAAGCGGAAATTGTATTCCGCTTTATTTTTTCTCAAAATATTTTAAATATTTTCCATATCCTTCTTTTTCAAGATTTCTTACAGGAATAAATCTTAATGCTGCAGAATTGATACAATACCTTAATCCACCGAGTTCTTCTGGACCATCTTCAAAGACATGACCTAAATGACTGTCTGCTTCTTTACTTCTTACCTCAGTTCTTACCATAAAGTGAGACATATCTATTTTTTCTTTTACAATTTCATCTTCGATTGGTTTAGAAAAACTTGGCCATCCACACATTGAATCAAACTTATCCTTTGAAGTAAAAAGTGGTGTGCCATCAACAATATCTACATAAAGTCCTTCTTCAAAATGATTCCAATACTCATTTTGAAAAGGTGGTTCTGTACCATTTTGTTGTGTAACCTTATATTGAATTGGTGTTAAATGATCAAGTTTCTTTTTTTGCATACTATCACCTCATATCTTTATTGTAGCACTTTATTTGATATTCAAAATATATATCACTTATAATTAAACTAATTATAAGGAGATAAGATATGAATAAAATTCAAAAATATAGTCTCATTGTACCAGTTTCAGTGGTATTAATGTGGCTTCTAAGTGAACTATATGGTGCACTTGATTTAATTTGGAGTAACGGATTTACTTTGCAGTACGCATTGATTTTCTTTTTGCTGGGTTATGCACTCATCGAAAATGAAAAACCAGTTTTAGTCAAAATCTTTTTAGTTTTAGGTGGTGTCTTTTGTTTAGTTGGAGATACATTTCTTGCCAATGCGTTTAGAAACCACTTCTCATTAGGTGGTTTACGTATGCCACTTGGTATGGCAGGTTTTTTTATCGGACACACTTTTTGGTATTTAGCAATTCTTGGATTTAAAGATCCTCTAGATAAGAAAAGAATGTATGTATCTTTTGGAGTAACATTTGGTGTATTAATCATTTTATGGTTCCTATTAATCAATAATAACTTCGATTTATTAAGTATCTTAGCACTTGTCTATTGTATCGCTTTAGGTACACCACTTGCGCATTCTATTGCTCAATTTGGCAAACAACCTGCTTACAAATTATTAACTGTTTTCTATACAATATTTATACTGTCTGATATGATTATAGGTATGAAAGACATCAAAGGAATGGATATTCCTGCTGCTGGATTCTTAATTTGGTTTACTTATATTATTGCACTTGCAGGTATTGTTTATTCACTAGTTCTTCATAGAAAAATGCAAGAAAATGCCTAGAAATATGATGGATTTTGGCAGTGTTGATGATTATATTTCATCAATTGATCCAAAAGCTAGACCTATTTTCGATGAATTAAGAAAGTTTGTACTTACTTTAAGTCCTGACATTAAGGAAGCAGTTGCATATGGTATTTTAGGATTTTATTTAGGCAAGAAAAAATTCTATATTGGTGGATATAAAACACATGTAGGTGTATATACTGGTGGTACACTTCTTGATAAGTTTGGACCTGATGTTCAAGCTTTAAGAAAAGCGAAGGGAACTATTCATTTATCTTTAAAAGATAAAATTCCTTTTAAAATAATTTCTCCAGTCATTAAAGAAGCTTTAGGGTTAAAATAAAGAGAATCATTTAGATTCTCTTTTTTCTATCTATGTAGTAAAATACTATCCATTAATTTATCTGGTAATATTTTTTTAGAAATTACCGCTAATTTACCAAGTTTACCCATTACATATCGAGTTTTTGGATGCTTAGATTTAATAGCTTTAAAAACTGATTTTGCAACAACATTAGGGTCAGAACCAATTTTCTTATCTAAATAATCGCGTTTTGCATCTTTTTTAACTTTTTCAAGTAGATTGGTATATGCCGATTCTTTTGGTAATTTATCCGCATAATCATAAGTGATACCCATAAATTCAGTTTGAATTAATCCTGGTTCCATTAAAATAACTTTAATACCAAATTGTTTAACTTCAAGCCTCAAACAATCACTAAATCCTTCAAGTGCAAACTTACTCGCATGATACCAACCACCAAGTAACGATGCAACTTTTCCACCAATGGAAGATGTATTAATGATTTTACCTTTTTTCTGTTTTCTCATAATCGGTAAAACGAGTTTAGTCATTTCAGCTAATCCAAATAAATTCACTTCAAATTGTTGTTTTGCATCACTTTCAATAATATCTTCTATTGGTCCATATAAACCATATCCAGCGTTGTTAAAAAGAACATCAATTCTTCCTTCTCTTTGGAAAATAGTTTCTACTGCATGGATTCTAGACATTTGATCAGTTACATCAAATTGGAAAAATTCAATACCATAAACTTTTAATTCTTCTAATTTATCAAGTCTTCTTGCTAGTGCATAAACTTTATAGCCTTTTTGACTTAATAAAATAGCAGTTGCTTTTCCTATTCCTGAGGAAGCACCTGTAATGACAACGACTTCTTTTTCCATACTATCCCTCACTTTAATTCTATTTTAACAAAAAAAGGCTTAATAGCCTTTTATTTGTTTTCTTTAGGTTGTTTAGTTCCAGCAAGTTTTTCTAATCCATTAATTAAAACTGATCCAACACCGTTACCAAGTAACATCACGATGAATGCCAGTAAAACTTCCCAAGTGAATGAACCTGATACAACGAAATAATACGCATTTGCGATACTGTGTTCAACACCAGCAAAGATGAAGATCACAACTGCGAAAATGTTTAGAACCACTTTTGCAACATCATTCGGAACACGTTTATAGCCTTCTACACCAAGATACATTAAGAAACCACAAATGATTGCTTTAGTGAAGATTGAATAAATTGGTGCATCTAATTTTGCTTCAACTAGGTGATGTGCATTTTCAATTACTGTCGTCATACCACTTATGTGAACAAGTAATGCAAAGAATGATAAACCAATTAAATTACCAACAACGATATAGAGTAAGTCTAGTAAGTAACTTGGTTTTTCATCAATGATATACGCAACTCTACCAGTAAATAATTTAAAGTCTAATGTGCAAATTGATAATAACCCAAATCCGAATAGGAATGCTCCTAAGATCATGTTTTCGTTTTTAAGGGCAAGGTATGTAGTTGCAACAATCCCAACAACGATACCAGATAATACTGCGGATAAAATATATTTTAATGTTCTGTTCATAATGCCGTCCTTTTCTTTACCACATTTAATTATATTAAAAAGGAACGAATTTGCAACCAAAGTTATAAAAATATTATTTAATTTTTTTCTTAGGTACTTTCAAATGAGGTATAATCGCATCTATCACATTTTTTATGAGAATTTTGTTATCAATATCTATGACATAATGCAACTTTGCACCATCATATGGATAACCAACTTCAGCATTTTGCAATAACTCATCTAAACTTGGATGCATTTTAACATATACAATATTATCGCAAACTAAAAATGTCGGTTTTTCTTCAACATAAACCATATATTCACCAAACATTTTTTTACTTCTAAAAAAATAAGGTCCTTCTATTTGGTTTAAAACATATTCGATATAATCAAAAGTTGTTCCCATTTACTTCACCTCTTCTTTATTCTACATAATTTATTGTATTATATTGGTTACTTTGATAAAATAAATTGATAATAAAAAGGTATAAATCATGGACAAAGCTAAACAATATAAAAAAACAGAATATACCACAAGAGAACATTTACTTTATGATGCTAAAGAAATGATCAGACTAAACAAATACATCTCTGAATGTGGCGTAGCATCTAGAAGAGAAGCCGACCGAATGATTGAGGTTGGTCGCATTAAAGTCAATGGTATTAAAGCTGTCGTTGGTATGCAAATCAAATCAACCGATGAGGTGACTCTTGATGGTAAACTCATAACATTAAAAACTGAAAAAATTTATATTGCACTTAATAAGCCAGAAGGTATTGTATCAACAACAGATACAGCAATTAAAGATAATATGATTACTTTTATGAACTATAAAGAAAAAATCTTCCCAATCGGAAGACTTGATAAAGAAACATCTGGTTTAATTCTACTAACAAACGATGGTGACATCGTCAATAAAATCTTACGTGTTGAAAATGGTCACGAAAAAGAATATATTGTTGAAGTTGATAAGAAAATTTCTAATGAATTTATTGATACCATGCAATCTGGTGTAACTATATATAATCCAGTTTCACATAAGAATCAAAAAACAATGCCTGCAGTACTTAAACCCTTAGATGATACAAGATTCCACTTAACCATCAAACAGGGCTTAAATCGTCAAATAAGACGTATGACAGAAGCTTTAGGTTATAAGGTTGTTAAATTACAACGTATTCGTATCATGCATATTGAATTAGGTGACTTACCAATCGGTTATTGGCGTTACTTAACACAGGATGAAATTCAAAAACTTGAAGTTTTAATGTAAATTAGAAGGGTACTTTCGAAGTGAAAGTTACCTTTTTATTTTCTCTAAAATGTGTAAAGGTAATCGATTTAAAGTGTAACATTAAGCGAATATACTTATACTTTCCATAAATTGGATCACCTAAAACAGGATGACCAATAGAAGCTAAATGCGCTCTAATTTGATGCGTTCTGCCACTTTCAATAGAAATCTCTAATAAAGAGTTATTCTCTTTGTAGGTATTCACTTCATAAATCGTTAAAGCTGGTTTACCTTTTGGTGAGATGATCATCATCTTATTTGATTTATCCATCTCTAGTGGTTGATTGATTTTACCTTTTCCAGGCATAACTTGTCCTGCAACTAAAGCTTCATAAACTTTATGAATTTCTTTTGTCTCAAATTGATAAGAAAGATATGCAAGAGCAACAAAATGCTTAGCATATAATACTAAACCTGAGGTAGCTTTATCAATTCTATGTACAGGTAATACTGGATGATAGTAATCTTTCTCATGAAAATAATTAGCAACTCTACTATTTAATGTATCAAGTTCATTACCATCTGTATGAACAAGTAAATCAATTGGTTTTTCTACTACAAAGAAATCCCCATCTTCAAAGATGACATCTATTGCTTCATCGATTCTAATTTGATCTGGATCTTCTTCCAATTCAAGTGTAATTTCATCATTTGGTTTTAAACGATATTCAGAGTTCACTGGTTTATCCCCAATTAAAATTCGTTTTGTTGAAGAATATTGATAGATAACAGCTTTCCCTACATGTAAACTTTGTAGATACTCTCTAATGGATTTTCCATTATATTCTTGACTTGGTTTTAAACTTAGATATAACATTTTTAACTACCTATTTTCTTTAAAATAATTTTGTGTTGCATATTCAAAGGTATCAAGCAAAAATTCTATTGCTTCTTTTGCTATACTGCTATTTGAAATTAATGTATCAAACGCATGGAATCCACCATCGTAAATATTGAAATAAACTGGAATGCCTTCAGCTTTTAATTTTTCTACGTAAATTCTAGTTTCATCTAAAAATGGTTCAACTGAACCTACGTAAGTTAAACAAGGTGGTAAGTTTTTAAAATTATCTGCACGAGCTGCAGCAGCATAAACCGGTACTTTTTCGGTTTCAAACAAATCACCTAAATATAATTTCCAACCTTCATAATTGGATTTGGAATTCCATATAGGATCTTTTAGATTATCTGTAGCAGATTCGGTTTGCATTCTATCATCAATCATTGGATATAAAGGAATTTGAAAGGCAATGTTTACCTCACCTTTATCTCTTGCCATATGTGTGATAGCAGCTGTTAAACCACCACCTGCAGATTCACCACCAACCATTATTTGATTGATGTTAATCATATATTCAGCTCCGTAATCTTTTACCCATTTTAATGTGGTATAACAATCATCAATTGCTGCAGGATAAGGGGATTCAACAGATAATCGATAATCTGGAGAAATAATGACACAACCGGTACGATCAATGAGTTTTTTAAATAGTTTTTCATTCATCTCAGGTGTACCTAAACCATAACCACCACCATGGAACCAAACGAGTACAGGTGCATTAGGTTTTCTAATGATTGGTGCATATACGGTAATTCTTAAGTCACTTCCATCGAGTCTTTGAATAAATCTTTGTTCATAATAAAGTCTAACTTTACATTTACCTTTCATTGTACCTAAAACAGTATTTGCAAGTTGGGCGGTATTTTCTTTAAACGATGGTAAGAAAAACTTAATAAATGCTGCACTTAATCTTAACTCTGGATGAATGATTGGCTCTTTTTCAGTATCCATATTTTCCCCTTAACTGATTTTATAAACTAATATAACCTCTAAATCCTCTTGCCGCATAATAACTATCTGCACCATTATGATAAGTAAAAACTGTATCATAACGACGATCACAGAAAATTGCACCACCTAATTCTCTAATTCTTGACGGTGTGACAACCCATGAAGAAGTTTTTAAATCAAAAGGTTCAATCGTTTGAAGTTTTCGATATTCTGCATCATCTAACATCTTGATACCTAACTCACGTGCAAGATCCATTGCAGTACCTTGCGGTTTATATTCTTTTCTTTCTTCCCAAGCTCTTCTATCATAACATAGACTACGTCTACCTGATGGAGATTCTTTTGAACAATCAACATAAATAAATGGATTATCATCTTTAAATCTAGCTACAAGGTCAGGTTCACCACCTGTTTCTTCCATATTAAAAATGGTTTCTAATGCTTTTTCATTAGATTCCAACTTATTTAAGACTTCTTGCCATGTCAAATTTGGATGTCGATACATATGTCTTAAAAATCTATTTTCTAAAGTTTTCAATAGATTTTCTCTATTAAATTCACTCATTAATTGCACCTTCTTTAGACATTCTTACATATTGTCATGTAATTATTATATCATCCTTAAGGATGGAAGCCTTTAATTTACAGTTAATATAAAAAGATATATAATAGTATAAAGATTAATCTGAGAGGTAAGTAAAACATTGATTGCTAATAAATTTCAAGAAAAATGGAATAAGACACAATATAAAGACCAAGCACGCAATGTGTACTTGTCTTCCTTTTTCATTGTTATACTTTATAGCATTTTATTAGTTATTCTTGGATATTATTGGTATTTATTAATCAATATCCTAATCGTGTCTGCTATCTTAACATCGCTTTATGCTAATAAAAAGTCAAAACATGCTCTGGCTTCATTAATATTTATCATCGTTTGTTCTTTGACAACTGGAGCTTATTCGGTTATCTTCGGTTTTATTTCAAATTTCTTATTTTATGCATTCTTAATGACAAGCTTAACAATTTTTACAAATTGGAAAAGGTCTACCAAATTCCATATCATGGTTTGTCTTGGTGCAGTCTACATTTTATGTGGTATCTTAACTTATTATTATGGGCCACTTGAAAACTTATCTATCGAACTTCAAATGGTATTCATGATCATCAATTTAGTATTTTGTATGGTGAGTGTTGCAAGAACAACTGCCTTCTTCTTTAATACAACTAAAGAAGCGCATGAACAATTAGCAATTCTAGCTTCAACAGATTATTTAACAGGGCTTCCTAATCGTACAAGTTTTGTATACACTTACGAGAAATTACAAGATGAAAATGAGACCGGAATCGGTCTAATGATGATTGATACTGATGATTTTAAATTATTTAATGATACATATGGTCATATATATGGTGATGAAATTCTACAAACTGTTTCAGATGTATTTAAATCAGTTAAGCAAGCAAATCATTATATTGCTAGATATGGTGGTGAAGAGTTCACTGTTTTAGTTAGATCAAATGATGTGAATGAAGTTTACCAATTTGCAGAACTTTTAAGAAATAACGTTATTGAAATTGGAAATTCTATTGATAAACAACTTTCAATTTCAATTGGTCTTGTTTATATGCCGCTGCATTATATGGGACATCCTAATTTAATTTCAATTGCTGATGAATTGTTATATCAAGCAAAAAGTGAAGGTAAAAATAAAATCGTTTCAAAGGTGTTAGGCCTTTAAACGATTTTTTTTATTAAATAATTAGACTTAAAACAAATAATCCCATTAATAGCGAAACAATACCTAAGATTAATAATGTTTTTATGTATTTTCCAATACTTATTTTTATCTCATGCTGCTTAAGTAGGTCGTACCACATTAATCCTGCTAATGCTCCAAATGGTGATAATAAAACCCCAAGATTCGCACCAATGATTGAAGCATATGTTACCTTTAGTGTTAAGTATGCAGGTACTTCTTCAATAACAAGTTGCATAAACATTGTCATTGGTAAATTATTCATAATGTTTGCAAGGAAAAATGTTGAAATACCATAACCATATATTGGATCAAATTGATTTAACAAATTAAAAACTTCAACGTGAAAACCATTTTGTTTAACACTATCAACTAATATATACATACCAATTATTAAAGGAATAAATGTCCATGGTGCCTTTTTTAAAGTACTCTTGATTAAGTGCTGAGAGTTTTTATGTTTTCTGTTTATAAAATAAGTAATTCCTAATAACGAAATATCTGCAACGATTGTGATAATCCACATTTCAAGCGAAATCAAATTAGATAGGGTTAGTAATACTAAGGTTATACCTAGATGTACTAAACCCAAGACCATTTTAGTTTGATCTATTTCTATAACTTGATCCATCGGTACTTCAATTTGCTTTTTAAGTTCTTTTCTAAATATAAACCATAATATTAAATAACTTACAATTCCAGTGATTATGCCTGGAATAAACATCACTTTCATATATTCGAGAAATGAAATATTTTGATTTGTCGCAAGATATACGTTTGTTGGATTACCTACAATCAAAATTAAACTGAAAGTATTAGCAAATACCAATACTGCAAACAAATAAGGTAATGGATTAATTTTTGCATGTCTTGCAAAATAAATCATGATTGGAATAAATGTTAAGATGATGACATCATTACTTACAAATATTGTGAGTATACTTACAAGGAGTGAAAAATATAAGAATATTTTATTCTGATGATTATTAACTTTTTTTAACACCCAATAGGCTACTTTTTGGAAGAATCCAATCTCATTTAAATAAATCGATAAAATAGTCATTGAAATAAAAAATGTAACCAATTTAATTGGGTTCATTTCACTATCTTTAAAGATTGAATCAATCAAGTTTTTAGAGTCCATTCCAGTTGTGAAAATTGCAACGATTGCACCAATTAGAACAATTAACCAATACGATTCAAATTCTTTTTTAAATAGTCTAATTTTTGGAAAAAAGATTAAACCTGACATCATCAAAATTACAGTTGTTACAAAGACAATAATTGCCATATAATGCCCCTCAATTCATACATTCAAAATGATATTAGCACTTTTATATAAAACTAGCAATCATACAACTTATCAAATATAATAAATGGTAAAAAAACGACAAAAAAACGGTCAATTAAGACCGTTAATCTATTATTTGATGTACTCTAATACTGAATCCCTTAAGAGTTTTGCAAGTCCTTCACCATGTTGATCATAATATCGCTTAAATCTTTCATCGTCAACATACATCTTAACGAGATTATGATGTGCTTCTAGGTTATATTTACCCCATGCAATCATAATCCATTCTTTGTGTAGTCTTGCTGCTTTTTCTCTTAAACTTAAATCGTTTGGGTTTTCTTTTGCATGTTGTAATGTATGAATTAAATCAATTTGAATTTGATTAAACTGATTAAATTTCTCTTCAGACATATTTTTGAAGTACTTTTTAGCATCTTCATAAGCTTTTTGTCCCCAAAAGGAAATAACTTCTTCTTTGTAAGTTTCTTCATTATGTTTGATGAGATCATCTTTTAAACCTTCAAACTTTGATTGGTCACTCATTTTAATTTCTCCTTTCATAGCTTTAATGGTGTTATTGACATTAGATATTAATTTCTCCAACTTACTTTTTTTCAAATTTAGTTCAACTAAATGCTTTCCAAAAAGTTCTATACGAGAAGTTAAATCTTTTATTTTTAAAAGTTTTTTTATGGCTTCAATCTCTAAACCCATTTCTTTCAATATTAGAATGTGTTGCAACTTATCAACATCATCTTGACTATAATAACGATAATTTGAATCATCATTTCGTTTTGGCTTTAAAAGATTTACTTGGTCATAATATCTAAGTGTTCGTGTACTAATGCCTGCTAGCTTGGCAAGTTCACTATTTTTAAATGTCATTTATATCACCAACTTTAGTATAAACTATGACGCAACGTAGAGGTCAAGTATTTTTACTTATATTCTAAAATTAATTTTGAGGAAGTATTATAAATATACAGAATATAAATAAAAAACAATGGTTATTTACCATTGTTATTCGTTCTTTGGTTTGACTTGATCAAGTGCATATTTATGAATCCAGCTCATTGGGAATAGGATTCTATTTGCATATGCATATCGAATCAGTTGACCATGATGCATCACTTCGTGTTCCAGCAAATCAATAAGTTGATGTTCATTTTTATCAGGATATTGATTCATTAAATCTTCAACCATTTTTGCGGTTTCAACTAATTTTTGTTTTACTTTAGAAGCATCATAGATTTCGGTTAATGAACATTCAAATCCAACCCATTTACCTGCAACGTAAGCTTTCATATAAGACTCTCTTGCACCAATGATGCACCACGCTTGAGCACCAACAGTATTTGATGGCAAATTAAGTAGTTTAGATCTTAATTCATCTACAGTAATGTTTTCAAAAAATTCATTTGTTTCTTTAATACTTTGTAAGACTCTATCTTTTATCGTCTGATTAATCATATGTATCCCTCTTTCATATAAATTGAATATATTCTAATTAATTTAATTTGATATGTCAAATAATTAAGATAACTTACACAAAGATTAAAATAAGTCGCATCATAGCGACTTATTTTCTTTTAGTTTTCGTTCAATAAATTTTTTAAAATCAATAACTTGCATCTCATCTTCAAAACATCTTTTAGGAATTACAACTGCTTCAGTTTGTCCATTCAAGTGAATCAAAAATAAGTTACTTGTTTCGCTTAAGCGATCAAATTGATTATAATCAGTTTTTCCAATCGAACCCTTAATCAAAGACTCAATATAATTTTCTTCAAAATCATAATGAATCACCATCTCTAACATATTTTTTTCTTTAAGATTTTTAATAAAATTCTTTTCTACTTGTTTTTTGATTACTTTTGGAACGATAAAAATAGAAAGAATTGAAGCAATCACAAATACAGAAAACATAATAATCATAGTGACTACATCGTTAATAAATATACTTGATAATATAAAAAATGTTACCAAAAAAAAGGGATTAAAAACTTAATTAATTTGTACATTTTCTTGAATTGATCATTTGTTGATGTTAAAAATCGCATATACTCAATATACTCTATTTCAGTCATATTTACAGATCTACTATACATGGTATATTCCCCTTAAATGTTAATTTGAATTCAAGTTATAATTTTTTTAATCTTTATGATATCTTTGAATTCATTACTATATATTTACAGTATATATTAATTGTCATCAATCAGTTATCACATAAAGAGTTTTATCTGGCTAAATGTATTAATTAATAATAAAAAAATAAAGCTCAAACGAATTCAAAGAAAAATAGCCATATCAAGCGCGATATAGCTATTGTTTTAAGGTATATAAAATATCTGGAGGTAAATGATACCCAATCAAATATTTGGAGGTAGACCTCCATATTTTTTATAGCCTAATTTGGATTAACCTCCAAATTTTTTATAGGGCCTTGTTTTATAATCTTGAATGCTTGGTTAGCCTATTTTAATTCGAGCAATACGATGTTTTCAACGTGCGTTGAAAAAACCATATTGCTTGCAAAATCACCCCTGTGTGTATTGAAGTAACATCAAAAACGGCTAAAATATGTTTCCACTTACAAGGTTGGATAGGAGGCTAAAATACCAAAGTAACATATTTTTTGGATTTTACTTTGAAATTATCTTGTCGGAAACACCATCATTGATCTTTTAACCCCAAGAATATTCAATAGGGTTTAAATCCCCTTTACTCGACTGTATTAGTTTACCTATTTTGATACAATTACGCAACATTAACTATTTTTATGCACCCTAATTTTATATATTCTTAGTCTTGTTTAACCTAAGAATTTTTTAATAAAAGTGGTAGTTATAATAACTAAAAGTACACTATCTAATAAATTCACTAATCTTAATAAATACCGATTCATTATTAAGAATATTGTTATGACTCTCTTCTTCTAACACAAGAGATTCTATGTTCTTGCCTTTATCCACAACTTGTTTTGAAAATCTATATGGTATAACTTCATCGTTTAATGAATATATAATCAAAACATCTGAATCTATATTTTCAATTCTTTCTATTGTTTTAAATTTAGATTTAATAAGTAATTCAAACGGGCCATAAAATACTGGAAATCTAGCATTAAATACATCAATTAACGATGTATAAGGGGATACTAAAATTAATTTATATACATTTCTTTGGCTACCCACATAGGAGGCAACACCTGTTCCTAAACTAAAACCCATAACAACTATTTTACTCGAATCTACATACTTCATCTTACTTACATAATCATAAACGCTAAGTGACATTTCATTAATATCGTTTTCATTAGGTATTCCACTACTTAACCCGTATCCTGGATAATCTACCATAACAAAATTAAATCCTTGATAATCTCTCCATTTTAACTCATTTTGATTCATAAAGAAAACAGCCGATAATTGAGCATTACCACCATAATAAATTATTGTTTCAGTGTTAGATTCATCAATTAATGCCCATCCATTATATTGATTTCCATCATCTGAAATAATATTGATTTTTTCATAAATACCTTCATATCTTACTATATTCTCCGCACCTGGAGCGTCAGTTGGAAAATAAATAAATAAATCATGAATATTGATTATTGTATATGAAAATAATAATACTATAGACACTATTATTACTAAAATAGAAACTAATTTATGTGGTTTTAATATCTTTTTTATTAACCTATAAATACCATTAATACCAGTCTTTTTTTGTTTGTTAATTATTAATTTAAATAAAATGATTAGTATTAATATTGGTATAAAATAAAGAAGTGTTTTATAGATAATAATAAAGTCCAGTGGCATACTATTAAAATAGTTTTTATAACCTCTTATACTTACATAAATATCATTTAAAAAAAAATTGAAAATTAATATTACACCTATGTATATAATTATTTCAAATATGACTAGCCAGTTTTTCTTCATTTCACTTATCCTTTTGCAGTATTTTTATTAGACATTCTTTATATTAAACAATTTTTTTGATGTAAATATTACATTACTATTTTTTTCATTAGGTGAAGTTGATTGATTTTCATTTGGATTATAGAGAGATTGGTTCAACCTCTTGCTTAATATAATATCTTTTAACTTGATTTTTATAATGTATTAAATCTATGGTATTTTTTTCAATAAAAATCTATTTCAAAAATATCGAATTTATTTTGTACAATTACTTTAAAAGATGGATCTAATCTATTTCTATTTCCTGTTTATGATACGATTCATCATCAATCTCGTTGTTTTTGCCTGAAGGCATTATATAGTTTAGTGTTTCGTACTCCCATTTATCTAATGTCGATTGCGGCTCTCTGCTTTGGGTGCGTAGACAGTAACCTTGATATGCGTGTCTCATCTCGTGAAAAGCAGTAATGATAACTTCAGTCCAATCACTTCTTAAAACCCAATCTTCGTTAAATATAATCTCGTTGTCATCAAATTTATACATGCCAGTTATTTCACTATTAGACAGTTGGTTCTGTTCTATAATAAATAACTCTGGAGCAGGGAAGTTAAGTATTTTCTCTACGATTTTTACGGCTGAAATTACGACATCAAAATTATCCATCTTAACTCCTATTTTTAGTAATTATCATCATTTTCTTTTTGTTTTTTGGTTATTTAAATTATAACATTTTTATTCTATTTATAAAACCTCAATCTACATCATAAATAGAATACGTAAAAACCACACAACTAATATTAGCTGTATGGCGCCTAATTTACTTTAATTAGCTTCTAATTTCTTTCCCGTTGTTGAGTTTAAATGTTATGTTTTTATCTCTATGTACTATTGCACTTTTAACTAATAACATCCATATTGATTCATTCCATGCTGTTATTTTATCGTCTGCTTTACTCAAATTTGCGACAAATGTTTTCATATTAAGTTCTTGTGTCTTTTTATTGGTTCTACTATCTATGAGTTCTTCTTGACGATTCTTGGCTTGTTCATACCTCTTTGTGAGTTCCATGTACTTTTTATCGTATTCATCTTGATCCATGTTTGGTTTTGAGTTATCTTTTATTAGTTTATTTATGAGTTCAGTAGTCACAACCATCTCATCGTATAAGTCATCAATCTGATTATCTAATTGAGTTGTATCAGTAAGGAGTGCAATCATCGCATTTGTATCATCAATAATTCTTTTCTTGTCTTGCATGGTTATGTTGTAAGCTTCAATAAATTTATGCTTTATCTCGTTATCCTTTAGATTTGGAGTCGTACATTTATCTTTACCTTTTTCAAACTTGCGATTGCACTGATGTATGAACCTTGAGTATTTGGTATTGGAGTGCCATTTCTTTTGGCCATAAAAACCACCGCAGTCTTCACAGACTAACTTTGAAGCAAATATATCATTTGATGAGTACTTAGCTCCTAGCGCATCCCTCCTTGCCAACTCTATCTGGACAGATTCCCATGTATCTCTATCAATGATAGCAGGATGATTGTTTTCAACATAGTATTGAGGAATTTGACCAGTATTTTTTACAAGTTTCTGACTTAGATAATCTTCGGTATAGTTTTTTTGTAGTAAAGCATCGCCCTTATACTTTTCATTTGTAAGAATCGAGTTTAAGGTATTCTTTGTCCATTTAGTTGATTTCCCACTTGGCGTCTTAACATTTAGTTTAGTAAGATGATTTGCGATTCCAGTGATTGACTTCCCTTTAACTAAAAACATACGATATATTAACTTAACAATGATGGCTTCGTCTTCATCAATTACTATTTTCTTGTTTTCTTTTTTATAACCTAAGAATCGCTTATAGGCAAATGATACTTTTCCTTGTTGAAAACTAGCTCTCTTACCCCAAGTGACGTTTTGACTAATCAATCTTGATTCCTCTTGTGCGATCGAAGCCATAATGGTCAGAATGAGTTCGCTCTTTGGATCTAAGGTCCATAGGTTCTCTTTCTCAAAGAAAACTTCGACTCCTTTATCTTTTAATTTTCTAACAAAGGATATTGTATCAAGCGTATTACGTGCGAATCTTGAGATGGACTTTGTAATGATGAGGTCAATCTTGCCTGCTAAGGTATCAGATATCATCCTGTTGAATTCAGGTCGTCTTTTAGTATTAGTTCATAAAAAAGAAGCATTTAACCCAGTTTTTAAGGGATAAATGCTTCTTTTTCTATTTTATAAATGGCTTTGTTAAGCCGTTTTTAATGAAAGCAATACGATGTTTTCAACGTGCGTTGATACGACTAGATTGCTTGCAAAATCAAGGTTGTGTGTATCAAAGTAACATCAAAATCGACTAAAATATGTTTACCTTTACATGGTTGAAAACCATCTATAATGCCAAAGTAACATATTTATAGGTTTTAATCTAAAACTATAAATGAGCGTCATAATTATCTCATCTCCATAAAAGAATAAATCCTTAATCCATTTAAGTTGCACAATAAACAAAGGATTTTTCATATGATCTTATTTAAATTGGTTTAATATCTCAAGTGATTCTTTTGTTATATTGCTATAGCCATTCCAGATAAAGTACTGTGTTATCACATCATGTTCATCATATTCAACAACTAGAAAATTGCATGTATATCCATCATTTTCTCCGTACTCATAATCATCGATTATTTTGGATTCTTCACTGTCAAAAACAAAAATATCATAGCGTTCTACAAGTTCTTTCCATGTGTTTTAAATCACACCTTCAGTAATGTCAATTAAATCCATATTTTCGTGATTATATACACTATGTTGCTTAAATCTATCTCCACGAATTTCATTAAGGTCTGAGATACTTGCTAACCTTGGATTAAATTTTTTGCTTAATTTCTTTCTTATTTCTTTTTTATTAAGCATGAATACCTCCTACTTATTATATATTATGAATAAAGCATGTGGATGTTCTTTTCCGAATGGATGATAATGTGGCAAATGTATGTCACCTATTTTAAGTTGTTTGGGTTTAAACATTATTATCCTCTAAATCTACTTTAATTTGCTTAGTAATGGATTTAAAAAATTCGCTACTCCAAAGGTCTAAACTAGACTGATCTTTAATAAATGGTCTAACATCGGATTTGGCAATATCATAATCAATCTGGTCGAATCGTTTTTCTAAGATATCTATTAATAAATCTCGAGAAAGTTTGACTTCTTCGTCAATTGTTTTAGTTTGTTTGAGTCTAGATTCTAAGTGTTTTAAATTAGCTTTTGTATCTAAACTTAAATAATAGACATAATCATATAAATCTCTGCCCTTTATGCGGTTCTTCCAACTTCTAGCAATCACAGCATGAATTTTGCCAGCAAATAACGATGAGGCATCATAAACTCGAACTTGGTATGGGAATGGTAATAATCGAAACTTAATTTCTGTATGTGCGTATAGTGGGGGATTTACATCAACTTCAAACTTGATGATAATCTTTTCATTATGAATAATAAGTCTAGAATCTGATGAACTTGAATAAATAGTAATCAAGGTTTCTTTTGTATTACCTTTGATGAAAGCCGAATCAATATTTGAGTTTACCGTCTTATCCTTTTTGGAAACTTCAAAATTGAGTCCAAGTGAGTTTACGGCGTCACTTATTGGTTTAAAATATTTACTTATATCAAAAGTATCATCTGATACAAGTAAGCTAAAGTCCAAATCCTCACTAAATCTATCCATTCCGTAAAAAATTCTTAAAGCTGTTCCACCATAAAAAGCAGCATGGGTAAAAAAGTCAGTTTTAGAAAGACCAGCCAACACCACTTCTTGTAAAACTTCTTTTATTGCATGCTTCTTATCTTCTAAGGTTTTTGGATTATACTTATTGATCATCTGCTGAATAATTGTCATTTCATATACTCACTTTCAATGTATTTTCTTAAGTACTTCATATTGTTCGATATGTATTTATCAGATAAAAATATTGTTTCATCAAAGTTAAGTTGTTCAAACATATCTTTATTTACCCGTAAATCCTCAAAAAGCAGTCTCTTTAATTCTTTGATACTTGTTACTGGTTTTCTATTATATAGTAAATCACATAGTGCTTTTTCTGGGCTAGCTATAAAGTAAGCATACCCGTCTTCTTCATAAGCTTTTACTGAATAAGGAAATGCAGCATTTGGAACATCTCTATAGGTATAAAGTCCGAAATGATTTTGATAAACCTTTCTTTTTCGTTTGTTGAATGTAGCACTCGTATAAACAACAACTCTTTCAGGAATGAGATTATGATATGAAAGTGCATATTCGAAAGATAAATAGGACGGTGCATAAATATATGAAGCAAGTAAAAAACCATCAACAGAGCTTTCTGTTTCATAAATGCCTCGTACAAGAGGAAATAAGAAACCATTATCAATATCTCTTTTGATTTTGCCATTAATATCCGTATAACTCTTATACTTTTCTTTTAAGTTTAATGTTGTAACAATCATATTATTTCCTCCACTTAATTTTATTATATGCTATTATCTGGAGAAAATCAATATATTATGGGTAGATGAGTGTTTCCTTTCTAAAGCAAAATATATGTTTAGTGCATCTTTTGATGTTTCCACATTAGGCATAAAACAAAAAAAGAAGCATTTAACCCTATTTAAAGAAGTTAGATGCTTCTTGTTCTATAGTATGAATGTTTTTGTTAAGCCGTTTTTAATGAAAGCAATACGATGTTTTCAACGTGCGTTGAAAAAACCATATTGCTTGCAAAATCGACCTTGTGTGTATTAAAGAAACATCAAAATCGACTAAAATATGTTTCCCCTTACATGGTTGAACTGATGGCTAAAATACCAAAGTAACATATTTTTTGGTTTTTATGCTAAATTGTCAATACGAACTACACTCATTTTATCTCATCACCTAAAGAGTATTCAAAAGGGTTTAAGTTCTCCGTCACTCTACTGTCTAAGGTTTTGAGGTTTAATACAACTTTAGCACCCTAGCCTTCAATTTGTGTAAAAATTTTAGAACCCTAGTGTCATATATATGTAATTTTCTAGCACCCTTAATTTATGGCTTAATGAAGCTGTTTTTATTTGAGACTTGTTAAAAAACATAACGGTAAATTGAATAAACTCTATTAAGTTAGTATAATTTAAGTTAATTATTTATTTTATAGTTATATTTGAGTACCCTCATTGCATTTAGTACTGCTAATAATGACACCCCGACATCAGCAATCACGGCTTCCCACATAGTTGCGATTCCGACAGCTCCTAAGGCTAGAAACAAGAGTTTAACTCCTAATGCGAAGTATATGTTTTGCCATACAATCTTTCTAGTTCTTTTTGCCACAAAGACCGCAGTACCTATCTTAGAAGGTTCATCATTCATAATCACCACATCAGCTACATCGATGGCTGCATCGGCACCGAGTCCACCCATAGCAATTCCAATATCAACTCTCGCTAATACTAGTGTATCGTTGATACCATCACCTACAAAGAACAGCTTCCCTCTGCTCGATTTTTGGAGTAATAACTTCTCTACAATATTGAGCTTATCTTCAGGCAACAATTCGCTATGAATTTCATCGATATCTAACTCTTGTCCAACTGCATCAGCAACTAATTTCTTGTCACCAGTTAGCATGACAGTTTTTTTAATGCCTAATGACTTCAACATTTTAATAGCAGTTTTTGAGTCTTGCTTTATCTGATCTGAGACAACAATATTTCCAACATATTTTCCATTGATAGCGATGTATATAATCGAACCCAATGCAATAGATTCCTTGAATTCAACACCCTCTCTTTTCATCAATCTAGCATTCCCGATTGCAATGATATCATTTTGATAGGCTGCTTTTACACCATGTCCAGATATTTCTTCAACATCAGTTATTAAACTTTGATCTATTTCTTTATTGTATTTATTGACGACTGAGACAGCGATAGGATGATTAGAAAAACTTTCCACATACGCTGCTTTTTCGAGTAACTCTTCTTGTGTTGCACCATTAGCTGTATTAATTTCAGTCACTGTAAAAGTTCCTTCAGTCAATGTGCCAGTCTTATCAAAAACTGCAATCTCAATGTTATTTAATGCTTCTAGGTAGTTTCCACCTTTAACTAAGATACCATTTCTTGATGCAGCTCCAATACCACCAAAGAAACCAAGCGGAATCGATACAACGAGTGCACATGGACACGAAATAACTAAGAATATAAGTGCTCTGTAGATCCATTCCTCAAAAGTTGCACCTTGTATAAAGAGTGGTGGTATTACCGCAATCAAAACAGCCAACGAAGTGACAATTGGAGTATATACTCGAGCAAATTTAGTGATAAAATTCTCGGTTGGTGCTTTTTTGCTGGTTGCATTTTCAACCATTTCAAGTACCTTAGAAACAGTTGAATCGCTTGCGAGTTTGGTAACTTTAACGGTCAATAAACCATTGATATTAATACAACCAGAGAGTACCATCTCACCTTTTGTAACATTTACAGGCACAGATTCTCCTGTTAGAATTTTTGTGTCAATTGTGGAATCTCCTGACAACACTTCACCATCAAGCGGAATTCTTTCGCCTGGTTTAATGATCATTATCTCTCCAGTTTGAACGTCTTCAACACGCATTTCCACAGAAGTGTTGCCTTTTTTAATCGTTGCGACATCAGGTCTGATTGACATCAATTTTTTTATGGATCTTCTGGATCGATTGACTGCTACGTCTTGGAAAAATTCACCGACCTTATAAAAAATCATAACTGCAACTGCTTCAGGATGCTCTCCAATAGCAAATGCACCCATAGTTGCTATCGTCATTAAGAAGTTTTCATCGAACACCTTACCTCGATATATGTTATTGACTGCCTTCAGTACAACTTCTCCACCGATGATGAAATAACTTAGTATAAGTAATACATAACGAAAAACCGTTCCTTCAGCAATCAATAATCCTCCAGTAAATAGTAAGATACCTATACCGAAGATGATTAAATCTTTCGTCATTGATGATTCTTCATCCACGTGATCTTCATTCTTCACATTTGATTGTGCTATCGTTACGCCAGGTTCAATTTTATCAATAATTTTTTGAACCTTTTCTTCTATACGTTTTTGATCTAGCGAATTTTTGAATTGAAGTGTCAGTTTTTTTGCTATAAAATCAACGTTGGCACCTAAAATTCCTTCGGTCTTGTTTAATTTTTCTTCAATCTTAGCCGCACAACTCGCACAGCTAATTTCTGATAAACTATATTTAATCTCTTTCATGTTTTTTCTCTATTCTACTTATGTTTTAGATGATTCATTGCTTGAGATATTAACACGTGGACGTGGTCATCGTCAAGCGAGTAATAAACAACATTCCCCTCTTTTCGGTATTTAACCAAACGATTCTCTCTTAAGGTTTTCAATTGATGTGAGACAGCGGATTGACTGACATTGATCACAGCAGACAGATCGCACACACACAACTCGGTTTCTTTTAATGCCAATATGATTTTCATTCTTGTGGGATCGCTAAATGTTTTGAAGAACAAAGTTAGCAGTGAAATAGATTCATTATCTAGTAAGTTTTTATGGGCTATTTCTATTTTTTCAGGGTGAAGAACATTACATTCACAAAACTCTATTATATCTTTTTGATCCATACTAATCCCCTATCTATATGAGCGCTCATTCATATAGATATATTGTATCACAATAAACTACTGAGTCAATAAAAACAACTTCTTTAGATGTTTCCACATTAGGCATAAAACAAAAAAGAAGCATTTAACCCTATTTAAAGAAGTTAGATGCTTCTTGTTCTATAGTATGAATGTTTTTGTTAAGCCGTTTTTAATGAAAGCAATACGATGTTTTCAACGTGCGTAGAAAGGTGCAAATTGCTTGCCGATTTTTCACATAATGGAGGCAAGTAACATAAATATTTTTAGTCATTATGCTTTTAAATGTAGGGAAGAAACATATTTCTGTTGAAAATTATAGATCATTCACTTACTATTACAGCATATGAATAACCTAATGCATATAGATACGCTTGTTTTGCATTTGCTTGACTTATGAATTCATATAAATGCGTTTGCACTAATCCATACACAACTACTACTGGTGGTGTTGATTTCCACAGATATTCTGCCGATAAAAATTCTTCAATATTAATTGATTAATGAATGAATCTAAAGTCTTTCAAATTAATACTTAAATAGTGGAATTTTATTCGTAATAATCATTTTTTTGGAATAATTATATTATATCCTACCATAATAGCGGATATTAATGATAATAATCCACTGATATAACCACCAAAATATAGATACAAATCTGATGAATCCAGTCTAATGAATCTGAAACTATCTTCCACTACTCTATTATAATTTGCAAATTGTATTGGTAAAAAACATAATATTCCAACCAATAAAAATAAGATAAAAATCACTAATCTTGAATATGGAAAAACAATATCAAACAATTCAAGAATAAGAAGAATGATTCCAGCCAAACTAAATATTGGTATCAATAAAAGCACAAATGATAATCCAAATCCAGTAACGCTATTTGTAGAGTACTCAACAGATCCGATTGATGCTTGAAATCCAAAAATAAACTTCCATCCCACCAAACCACTTGGTGCGATACCAGGACTGGATATTACAATTTCAGAAAACATAAATACTACAACACTAATGAGGATTAGTACAATTGGTGTTGAAATATCTTTTATGATTTTTGAGATTTTTGTCATATTAACCCACCTATTCCCCATCATCCATTTCATAACCACACGATGCACAATAGATAGGCATTCCTGGAGCTTGGGCCAAACCTAAATGTGCTCTTAATACATAGTTTCCACATGAACAGTATGCTTTATGTTGCAATGATGAATAAAATGCATATTCTACTTCTGTGAAATCAGGCAAATCAGATGACATAATGTCATCAATTTCATGTTTATGATCTGCATTTCTTTTATTTAAACCTGATTTTTCTGCTTCTGTTGAATTATGTTCTTTATTTACAGCAATGCTTTCTTTAATTTGATTTTCCATAGCAATTAATTTTTGTTTTTCATCGCTTCCTACTTTATTACCTGTTCCAAGATCAGTCAGTTCATTATTGACTTCAACATAATAATAAGTTGGTCCAATATATTTCTTATCTCCCATACTATTTCCAAATGGTGATGAGTCTTCAGCAGAATATTCAAGAAATATACCATTATCTCGATCGTATATTAGGTATCCGCTTTCAACACCTTCTGCTAAATAGAATCTTTCATATGAATTTAAACCATCCATTAATTGAACTGTAATCCTTTGATTACCTAATTTTTCTCTAGATAATTCAATCACTTTTTGGTAATCATTTTCATTATCTGTTGCATATACCACGCTTTGTGATAGAAACGCAACCAATAAAACCAGTAATACCAGTACATATGTTTTTTTCATTTTATTCTCCTTTTCTGAGGTAGAAAAATAAAACACCTCTTAAGTAATTCTACTTAATAAGGTGCTTGTACTTTTGTTTTTATTGCATTATTTTAAATGTTATTCAAATATTCATTAAATAGATCCAAATTAAACTCTTGAATTTGACTTTCATCATCTATATCAATTTGGACTTTAATATCATCTTCACTAAAAATCACATAATAGAATCTTGTAGATTGGTTATTATAACTATGATTATATGATAAAACAGTTTCACCATTGCTCTTTATTGAGATCGTCAACATTATTTCATTTGATGAGACAATATCAAATAACAGAAGATTAACGTAAGAATCCCCATCATCATATACTGCATAATAGATACTAATCTTTGTTAATTCACCTTCAATAAATATCATGGTTGAAATTGGACTATCAATATAATCAATTACACCATTGATATCATCTAAATAGCTTTGGGCTGGAGTTAGATTTGTATCAATACCACTTTTGGGGAATTGTGTATCTAAATAAAATGCAATAGCAATCACGAGTATAATGATGGATAAAAATGCACTTGCCATAGATGGCCAAAATAAAACTGTTTTTTTCTTTGTTAATTGAACTTCTGTATTAAATTCCAGTTTTTGTTTTACTTTATTAAGTAGATTTTCATCATGTTTTTGTCTTATTGATTGATCTATACTTTTCATAATTTAATTCCATTCCTAACTTTTTCTATAGCTCTTTTATATTTACTAAGGATAGTATTTACGGGTTGTTTCTTAAACTTTGCGATATCCTTAAATTTTGTTTTTTTTAATAAATGCAATATTACGATTTCAGCAGTTTCCTTCTCTAATATACGATATATTTCATTAGTAATATAGTCTGATAACTCTTCTTCTTTCTTGTTGATTGCTTCATCTATAAGACGAAGTTCTTCACTCTCTTTATATTTCTCCAAGGCTTTTTTTTCTGATATGATCTTCCTAAGATGCATATTAGCCTTATTTTTTGCAATAGTTAAGCACCAATATTTAAAATTACCACCACGATAATTGGTACACTCATTAAAAATAGAAACGAATGTGTCCATCTGCAATTCTTCGGAAACATTAATATCATTGGTAATCTTATATATTACAGTAAAAATAAGAGTGGAATATGCGTACCATACTTCATTGAACGCCCATTCTTTCTTTTCTTGCAAAGCCTGTATTGTTTCCTTTAGTATCATGACAACTCCCTATTTTTCTTAATAAGTTGCATATCATTTATATTTTATTGCATTAATCTATATTTATTAACATTTTTTATCTACATTTAAAGGTCATTCACTTACTATTTCAACATGTGAACAACCCTATGCATATAAATTCATTGGTTGTGCATTTGCTTTACTTATAAATTCATATAAATGCATTTGCACTAATCCATACACAATGATTATAGGATGCATGGAAATTATTATATATTTAGTCAAACTATGCAACATTGTATAACTAAACATATTATGTTACTTCAATACAGACAAAAGGCGTTGAATATAGCCAATTGCGTTCGAAATTTAAAATTATTCATGGCTTTGTAAGGCTGTGAAATTTCTATTTTAGGGAAAGCAATACGATACTTTCAACGTGTTGAGTATAGGTGAACATGTCAACCGGTTGAACCGTTTTAATTCGATAAAATTTCGACAATTGTTTAATGTCTCTAGCTTGAGTTACAGGATCACATGAAATATATAGTATTTTATTTGGCATGAGTTTTAAAAGTGCTTGGTTAAATTTAAGCGATGCACCTTCTCTTGTTGGGTCCATGATTAATAAATCTACTGGTTTATCAAATGCCTCAATTAAGTTTTCAACATCACCTTGTACAAAAGTTACATTCTTAATATCGTTTATTTTTTTATTATTCACAGCATCTTTGACTGACGCATCGTTAATCTCAAATCCGTAAACATGGTGTGCAAGTTTACTTGCTAATAAAGTTATTGTACCAATACCTGAATAACAATCAAGAACAAGCTGTTTAGTATTGATTTGTGCAATTTCCAATGATTTATGATAAAGATTCATCATTTGTTCAGGATTTACTTGATAAAAGGCCCTAGATGAAATTTGAAATCTCAAATCATCAATCTGATCAATAATATATCCTGGACCATAAAAAATCTTTTCTTCTTCTAAAAGAATGAGTTTCGTATCTTTTCGATGGATATTTTGGATAACTGTTTTAATTTCAGGATGCAAACTTACAAGTTCTTTTGTGAAGTCTTTATGATTTGGGAAAAGTGTCCCTTGAGTTGCAAAAATAACCATATATTCATTAAATGCATATGACTTACGTATCATCACATGTTTAATGATGCCCTCACCACTTTTTTCATGATAAGCTCTCATCTTATATTTAATTAATAACTTTTCGACATCTTCAAAGATTTTATCAATACCAGGATGATGTAAGAAATGTCCAAGTCTTGGTTTAATTTCCTTACTACCTTCAATATATAAACCTAATCGAATTTGAAAATTCTTTGTTAATTTGACATTTACTGCAGATAAAACAGCTTTATGTCTGTAATGTTTAGGTTTTGGATTCGGTATGATTGGTAAAGTTTCTTTACCAAATAGATCAGCAACCATCTTCTGTTTAACTTCTAGTTGTTTTTCAACAGTTAATTTTTCAAAGTCACTTGTTTTATAGCTTAATGCAATGCTATCGTCATTATAATTTTTATACATTTATCGCACGTTTGACGTCGATTCTATTGATGAGGTTTTCAACTAATATATAGTCTTTTAATGGATGGTCTTGTTTAGTGAAATACAATTCTTCTGCAACAAGACTTGCTACAACCATTGCACCTAAATCATTAAAATGCGTATCGTCATAAATCCCTTCTGGATAATTTTTATGTTCAGCTTTATGGATATGAAGGAAGAGTTTTCTTGATAAATCCCATCCAAAATATTCATAAAGCTTTCTTGTTTTCTTAAAGATATCGAAGAAAACGACTTTTTCACGTTTAGCCACTTGTTTTGCAATCATTGGATAAACAATTACATTCTTTTTGTTAACTCTATGTTTAGATTTAAAGTGTCTTCTAGAAACAGATGATAAAACAATCGGAAATGCACCTTTTTCTTTCGTTTCTTTAATCATAAATTCTAATTTTTTCGGGTATGCATCATATGGATCTGCATACCTTAAAGGATCTTCTATTTTTGAATCATTATGCCCAAATTGCATAATTAATACATCACCTTTTTGAATCACACGCATCACTTCTTCAAATCTTTTTTCTGCAATGAAAGAGCGTGTTGATTTACCATTAAATGCATGATTTAAAATTTCTACTTCTTCATTAAAGAATAAGTAAAACTTTTCACCCCATCCGGTTTCTGGTCTTGCATGTAATTGTTTTGGTGCTGCAGTCGAATCCCCTATAATATGAATACGCATATTAATTCTCTACCTTCCCCGCAAGCTGAATAAATATTTTTTTATCGTTATCATATGTTAAGTATTTAAATACTTGGTCTTTTGTATACCATCCAGCAACTGCTACTTCACTATCTTGTTTAGTGATTTTTGTACTAATTGCTTTTCCTAAAAAATAGTAAACATCTTTATATACACCATTTGGCATCAAATATGTATTCACTTTCATTTTGTCTGAAACAAAGTCAAACATAATACCAGTTTCTTCATATACTTCTCTTTTAGCAGTATCAATCACAGATTCATTCTTTTCAATATGCCCTTTTGGGAATGAAAAATGACCACCTAGTTTATGCTGAATTAAAAGATATAATGTTTTACCATCTTCTGTTTTTGTGTAGACAATCGCTCCAGCAGATACTTCTTTTACCATAATACTCAACTCATTTCATTTAATTTCTCTACTCTATTATAAACTAAAAGCGTCTAAAAGACGCTCATAATTCTTGATACCAAATAATTAAGTCTTTTAACACACTTTGTGGAATGGTATGTCCATTTTGATGCCAAACCATTTTTAATTTAGCGTGTGCTTCTTTTAATGCTGCTTCTAACTTTAGTGTTTTATCTACCGTTGTAAAACTATCAAATTGTGAAGTGGATAAATAAATTGGTAAGTTCTTAAGATCAATAAAATCTTTTTTATCATTTACATACACAGGACTTAATAGTATTGCCGAATCAAAAACACCATTTTCCTCTTGAATGATACTTTGAATCATATTCGCACCATTGGAAAATCCAAGTCCTATTTTTTTAAGTTCATCAATATGATATTTTTGATAAGTATCTTTTAGAAAATTAGAAATCACTTTGATTTCATGATCAATATTCTCATAATCAAATGTACCATTTGGATATCTTCTAAAGAATCTAAACATACCACCTTCTGATACATTACCTCTTAAACTTAAGATTGATGCATCTTTATCAATCATTTTGGCAAGTGGTACTAAATCATATTCATCTCCACCAGTTCCGTGGAAAAGAATCATTAACTTATCGTTACTACCTTTTTCAAAATAGTGAATCATTCGATACTATCCGCCATATCCAATGCATTGAATCCTACTTTTTTAAGGAGTTCACCAAGCATTTTCTTTTCTTCGGCAGTAAGTACTTCAAAGACTTGTCTCATAACTTCATAATGTTTAGGGAAAATATCATCAGCAAGTTTTTTTCCAGATCCTGTCAGTTCAACATAAAATGTACGTTTATCTGTAGAATCTTGAATTCTTTCGATTAATTTCTTCTCTTGAAGCTTATCAAGTACATAAGTCATTGAAGAGTTTGCAATAAGTACTTTTTGACACATACCTTGGACAGGTAGTCTACCTTTATGATACAGTGCTTCTAGTGCAGCAAATTCAGTTGGATTCATTCCATATTTAGCAATATCTTTTTTAGCGAAAGCTTCAACTGATTGAAATGCTTTAAATAGAATGGTCATTGATTTAAGTTCTTCTTTATAATTCATATTCATTTCCCCTTCGCATTTTATTTTATCATTTTGATAAAAAGAGCTTTTCTTTATTACTCTTTCTGCGAAACTTTCTTACGTTTTAATTGTTGGAATTCCTTATTCTCATCTTCAACTTTTACATTTTCAAGATTTTGAACAATCATCCCAGTGATACTTTCTACATACTTACGTCTAAGTTCATTTCGATAAATTGTTTCTTCTTCAGTTAAACCTTCTGATTTTGATTTTCTTGCAAGTCTATTAATTTCAGAAAGCAATTTCTGATGACTATCAAATGTATTGAATTCTTCTAAATTTTGATAAGTATAGTTTTGTAGTCGATCGACTTCTCTAATAAACAATGGGAACAATTCACTTTTAACTTGTGCTTCATATTGTTTAAATTGTTCTGGGATATAAAGTTCTGGATTATTTGTATCAGATTTCTCAAATCCTGGGCCAGTTGCTGCGAGTTCTATCATGATACCACCTGGTTCTCTCATATAGATGGATTTGAAAAAATGTCTATCTTTTATTTCTGTAACTTCAATACCTTTAGATGTTAGATATTGATGCCAAACTTCTAATGGTTCTGAGACTTCAAATGCAATATGATGATATGTTCCTTTTCCAGAAATACCTTGAGGAAGTGTAAGTTTTGATAATTCTATATATTTACCAATCTCATTTGAACCTTGGTATCTTATATAAACTGAATCTTCAACTAACTTTTCTAACCCTAGAACATCTTCTAAAAATTCACTTGTTTTTTCAAAATCATTACTGCTTAATAATGCACCATAAATACCTGTGATTGCTGATTCTTTTTCAACACCATTAAATGTATAAATGTTTTCTACTTTTAAATCAGATTCTACAAGTTCAATTGCAAGTCCATGTTGATCTCTAAAATGTATTCTAGTTTCTCCAAATCTTTTTAATAAATCATAAGGGATCATAAATTTATTTAATCGATTCATCCAAAAATTCATTGAACCTTTTGGAATAGATACAATAACTGTTGTAACTTGACCGGCACCAACTTCTCCTTGTTTATAGTGACTCTTCCATGGAAAATAAGTTAAACCTGAACCTAAATCGTAATTACCATTTGTATAATATAAATGATAAATGTTATATTGATCAAAATTGAGTGTTTTAACAGCCATTTTAAGTGATAAAAAAGAACTGTAGAAATCTACATTTTCTTGTGCATGTCCACTTATTGCTGAGATGTGATGGATACCTTTAACTTTCATCATATTAAAACCTCACTTTCTTGTATAGTTACATTATATTTCGAATTCGAAATTTTAGTATACATAATACATCATTATCTTAAATTATGTTACAATATGAATAGTTTAATTAGTTTTAAGATTTATATCTTAAGGAGAAAATACTTGAAAAAGGTTGTCACACTAGGTCCTGCAGGAACATACTCAGAAATTGCAACTAAAAAATTATTAAAAGTCTTAAATATGGATGCTAAGATCCTTTTTGAACCAAGTATTGATTTTTGTTTTGAAAAATTTAAAGAAACGGATTATTTAGTGCTTCCACTAGAAAATTCAATTGATGGATACATTCAACGAACGTTAGATTTATTGAACTCAAATGAACATTATTATATTAATAAAGAACTCTCAATTCCTATCACATTTTCACTTGTATCAAATGAAGTTTCAATGGATGAGATAGAGACAGTTTATGTGCAGTTTAAAACTCAAAACCAATGTTTAAACTTCTTCCATCAATTTAAACATTTGAAATTTGTTATTACAGATTCAAACGTTCAATCATTAAATCTTCATCTAAAGAATCCGAAAAAAACTGCAGCTGTTGTTCCAACCCATTTAGTTTCAAATAAACATCAACTCGTAATCAATCATATTGAAGATGAACTAACAAATCAAACACGATTTGTTTTAATCGAGAAAAAATTATGGGAAGAAAGAGTTGAAAAAAATTTAAAAGTCTTATTGGTACTTTCACCGAATGTTGATAGACCAGGTTTACTTTATAACCTACTTGGGACTTTCGCAAAACACAACATCAACCTCTCCTCAATTATGTCTCGACCTAAAAAAGATAAAATTGGTACATATCACTTCTTCTTAGAATTAAATCTTCAATCAAAAAACTTAAAAGAGTTGTTACAAACACTTAAAAACTCAATCGATCTAAATATAAAAATATTAGGAGTATACGCATGAACTTAGTCGATATAATGAAATTAGAATCTTATGATAATCCAGCAATTGGACAAAAACTGCAATACACAGTTTATATACCTCAAGAAAAACGAGATAAATATAAACTTTTCATCTTTATGCATGGTTCAGGAGAACGTGGTGAAGATGGTCTAAAACCTATTATGTATCACGCTAAAATAGCAAAAATGATTATTGAACATCCAGTATATGGAAAAGAAACAATTATCATTGCACCTCAAGTTCCAACCGAACAAAGATGGATGCCTTTAGAAGATGTCTTTAAAGGTACCTATCGTTATGCAACAAATCAGCCAACACCAATTCAGTTAATCTTTAATGATTTCTTAGAAAACGAACTTTTTAAACGTTATCCAATTGATAAACACCATGTTTACATGGGTGGTATTTCAATGGGTGGATCTGGTATTATGGATTACATTACAAGATATCCAGATATGTTTGCGGCAGTTATTCCAATTTGCGGTACACTTGATATCACTCAACTTGAAACATATAAGAAAACACCAATGTGGTTATTCCATTCAAGTGATGATACAACCGTAAGCTATGTACCATTTAGAGATGGTGCGAAAGTTTTAATGGAAATGGGAGCACCTGTTAGATATACTGAGTATAATGACACAGGTCATCCTTCATGGCATAGAGCTTACGAAACTGAAGGTTTACTTGATTGGTTATTCTCACATTCAAAATAATCTAAAATAAAAGGCACTTAAAGTGCCTTTTTTGTTTAAGATTTATTCATTTCAATTATGAGATCATCATAGAACTTTGTTGTTTGATCATATTTAGAATTAAATATAATAGTTTTTTGATCATATTTTAAGTATGCTTTTTTAGGAAGAATGATTAATTTAAACATCTTTTTACCCTTATCTCTATAAATAGACATTTTCACATGAGAAAAGCTATAACCATGAATTAATGTGACTTTATAATTACCAGATTTCAATTTGAAGTAACTAGTTATTTCTTTTACTAAATTGTTCTCTAATCTTTCTTGTTTGATAAGACTTTGATAAATACCATAATTTGATTGATATAACTTATATTGATAAAGATAATATATCAAACTAAATTTTGAAATGTAAATGTAGTAAGGAATAAGGATAAATAAGAATATACTTGGAACCCATAACTGAAATGCTAATAAAATAACTCCAGCAATTGTAAATATATAGATTAAGTACACGATAATTTTACGTATTTTTGGACTAATATCTCTACTTCTTTGGAAGGTGTCTTTTTCGGAATTTTTATAAAACATTTTAATGAATTCAAATAATTTCAAGTTAAAATTCCTTTCTTAGTTCATAAAGTCATATGGACTTAATCCAGCTGTTGGATCTTCATCTTCTAAATCTTCTTCAACATCTAAATCAAAGATTGAATTATCTTTAATTAATAAACGATCTTTTAATTTAGTTCTTCTTGTTTCAACGAGTTGATTTGCAGCATATTTTAATAGATTCATATCACCCATGATAAATAAGAATTTCTTAGCACGCGTAATCGCTGTATAAATAAGTTCTTTTTTTAACATATGTAAGTAACTTCTCATAATTGGTAAGAATACAATTTTATACTCTGAACCTTGAGATTTATGAATTGAAATGACATAAGCTAAATTTAAATTCTCTAAATCAGATTGTTCATAAAATACAACTGTTTCATCAAATTTAATTTGTAACACGGGTAAACCTTTTTCATTTTTAAAGATTTTTTCCACAACACCAATATCACCATTCATGATGTGTTTCTCATTATCGTTTAAGAGTTGAATTACTTTATCACCTTCATAATACGTTTTATCACCATAGGTGACTGATACACCTTTTTGATAATTCTTATTGAAATTTTTCTGAATTTCATGATTCATAACATCAATTCCAAGATCACCTTTATATTGAGGAATTAATACTTGAATATCTTCGATTAAGTCATAACCTTTTTCAATCGCACCTTTAATTTGATTAATGATCACACGTTTAATTGTTGCAGCATCACCATTATAAAAAATGACATCTTGGTGTGAAATAAATTCTTCATTTGTTAAGTTTTGGTTATTAACTTCTCTAGCGAGTTTGATAATGTGTGAATCTTTCGCTTGACGATGGATTTCATTTAATCTGATTACTGGAATTTGATTGCTAGCAATTAAATCTGCTAGAACATTACCAGGACCTACAGAAGGTAATTGATCTTCATCACCAACAATAATGATTTGTGCATCATCATGAATCGCAGAAATTAAACGTTCTGCTAAGAAGATATCAATCATTGATGCTTCGTCAACAATGATTAAATCTTGAATTAAGTGACCATATTGCATACTGTTATTTTCTAAATCATAGATACCTAAATGTGAATGAATTGTTCTTGCTTCAAATTTAAGTATTTCTTTCATTCTTTTTGCAGCACGCCCGGTAGGTGCCATTAATGCAATTTGATCTCTTGCGTCAGGGTTTTTAAGATTAATCTTATGATAACTTGCATAAAGAGATAGTAAACCATCGATTAAAGTTGTTTTACCTGTACCCGGTCCACCTGTAATAATTGAGATAGGATTGACCATTGCTTCTAAAATGGCTTCTCTTTGACGTTCAGTATAATCAATGCTCTTTTGAATTGCAATCTGTGTAAGTAATAAGTCAAGTAAATCTTTATCCAAGTTTCTCTTTTCTTTTTGAATAAAGTTACGTACTTTTTTAGCAATTTCTATTTCAGTCCAGTGAATTGATTTTAAGAAATAGTTTCCATTTTCTTCAATAATTCTTTTTTCTGAAATTAAATCTTCTATTGCTTCTTTATAATCTAACTCTAAATTTAAAAGCTTGTCTGTTTTTAATTTTAATTCATCGTAATCAACATAAAGATTACCTTCAGATGCTGCTGTTGTTTTTAAGATATGTGTGATTGCAGCCTTCACTGTTCTGATATCATCTTTTGGTATACCAATTTTTTCAGCAATACCTGCTGCTTTAATAAAACCTATACGATCAACTTCATACATTAATCTAAATGGATCTTGATTGATAATATCTAACGTTTGATTACCATATTGTGTGTAAAGTTTTCGAATAATTCTTTGAGATAATTCATATTCGTTTAATGCGACATATGTACGATATTCGTTTTCTTTTTCAATTAATGTTTTTCTCAAAGATACACGTTTGATAGGATTTAAAATTGGTGCTAACACATCTGCATCTTCAATAATTAATTTAACTGCATCCATACCTAATAAATCAACGATTTTTTCTGCTGTTTTTGGACCAATGCCTGAAAAATCATCGCTTGATAAATAACGAACTAATCCACTTTCTGTTGTATCAACTAAACGTTCCCAACTTTCAACTTTAAATTGTTTACCATATTTAATATGATTAGTGAGTTCACCTGTAAATTCATACATAATTTCTTCGTTAAGCAATGGAAAATAACCGACAATAGTTAAATTCTCCTTATTGTCGGTTTCGAGTTTTGCGATGACATATCCATTTTCATCGTTTCTATATATATATGATTTGATATAACCTTTTACTTTTTCACTCATTAGCTGTAAAGACGTTTTTCCCCTTGTGAGTATACTTCATGAATAAAACCTGAACCAACACATTCTTCACCATCATAAATTGCACAGACTTGTCCAGGTGTCACTGCTCTGATTTTTTGTGGATAATCGACACGAATTGTATGATCATCTAACCAAGTTAATTCAATATCTTGGTCTGGTTGACGATATCTAAATTTAGCTGTAAATTTACCACTTCTTTTTTCACCACGCCAAACAACATCTGTAATTATCGCAGAATCACTGTAGGCATATGGATGTTCAAATCCAGGTTCAACAAAAAGTGTATTTGTTAATAAATCTTTACCTACTACAAACCAGGCATCAGTTGATTCATGAGATCCACCAATACCTAAACCTTTTCTTTGTCCGATTGTGTAGTTCATTAAACCATAATGTGGCTTGATGTATGTGCCATCAAGTCTTCTCATATCACCAGCTTTAGCGGGTAAATAGTTTGATAAAAATTCATTAAAATGTCTTTCACCAATGAAACAGATACCTGTTGAATCTTTTTTCATTGCAGTGATTAAACCTGCTTCTTCTGCAAGTTTTCTAACTTCTTTCTTATCTAAGTGCCCAATTGGGAATAACACATTCTTTAATTGATCTTCACGCAGTTGTGATAAGAAATATGTTTGATCTTTATTGTTATCATGTGCTCTTAATAATCTTGGATATTTACCGCTATGATCAATTTGTGCATAATGTCCCATAGCAATATAATCTGGATTAAATTTTACTGAATAATCAACAAATGCTTTAAATTTAATTTCATTGTTACATAAGACATCAGGATTCGGTGTTCTATTTTTATTGTATTCATCAATAAAATAAGAGAAAACACGATCCCAATATTCATGAATGAAGTCAACTCTATGTAAGGTAATGCCTAAATGGTCAGCAACCTTTTTAGCATCTTGATAATCTTTTTCTTGTTCGCAGGTTTCATCATATAAGGTCGGATTGCCTCTAAAATCCATATTGGTTGCAGAATCCCAGTTTCGCATAAACACTGCTTCTACATCATAACCTTGACGTAGTAAAAGCAGTGCAGCAACTGATGAATCAACCCCACCAGATAAACCCACTAATACTTTTTTCTTTTTGTTTTCCATATAACTACTTACTTTCTTTTCATTTCAGAAGGTAATCTTAATTCACCTCTTGGTGATAAAGATACTTGTAAAACTTTTGGTCCTTCTGGCATCACTTGGCGTTTATATTGTTGAGAGAAAAATCTATCGAAGAATCTTTCTGAATATTTCATAGATTCCTCTTTACTTAAATTAAATGCTCTTTCAACTAACCAAGCACACTTATTTAATCCTGCACCACTCACTAAGAAATGATAAAGGATAAAATCATTTATTAAATATTTACCAATACTATCTTCTGTTGATTGGCCTTCTTTAAGCTCGGGTGAAATTGGACGACCTAAAATATTTTGAAGTGTCTTTCCAACGTCCTTATAATCATTTTTGCTATGATAATCAATTAATGCTTGCACGAGTGTTTTTGTAATACCTGCATTGACATTATACATACTCATATGATCACCATTGAATGTCATCCATCCAAGTGCAATCTCACTCATGTCACCAGTCCCTAAAACAAAACCATTGTATTGATTTGCTAAATTCATTAAATATAGTGTTCTAATTCTTGCTTGGACGTTTTCATATGTAATATCTTTAGACCCGTCATGCTCTAACCCTTTAAGGTGTGTTTCAACATCTTTTTCAATTGGAACCTCAAGTGCTGTAACACCGATACCTTCCATTAAATTGATTGCATCACTTTTTGTAGCATGTGATGTAATTTTAGTTGGTAAAGTAACAGCAATGATATCTTTAGTATCACGTCCTAAACGTTTCATCGCTTGATGTGCAACTAAAAGTGCTAGTGCACTATCTAAGCCACCTGAAATACCAACGACGATTTTTGCAGTTTTCAAACTTCTTAACTTACCTAATAAACCTCTAATTTGAAGTTCATTCGCAAGTCTTAAACCTTCCTCATCTTTAGGAATAAATGGTAATTGCTCTAAATCTTTTTCAAATTTATAATCATTTGTCTCTAAAAAAATAACTTCAATTTTTGGAATTGAAACATGTTGGAAAAGTTGTTCGTCACGGAAAGTAGCATCCATTCTTCTTTGATATCTAATAGCTTCAATATCTACATCAACATATAAAAATTCGTTTGTTTCAAAAAGGTCAGATTCAGCAATGAGTTCCCCTAAACTTGCTGCAAGTTTATGGGCTGAAAAAATAACATCAGTTGTTGATTCATATGGACCACTTGATGTATAAAGATATGCACCTTGTTGTTTTCTTGACGCATCTAATACTGTCATTCTTCTAATATCTGGTTTACCAACATATTCAGTTGATGCAGATAAATTTAACATTAAATGCGCACCAGCAAGTGCTAATTCATCACCAGGTGTTTGTATAGCCCACATATCCTGACATATTTCTACACCAAATGAAATATCAGCATTTATATCACTAAAGATCATTCGACCAAATGGTACCTTTTGACCTAGAATATTCACTTCATTAAAATGAGATTGGAATCCTGATTGGAACCAACGTTTTTCATAAAACTCTTTTGTATTCGGTAAGAAATATTTAGGTATTAAACCTTTAATTTTACCTTGTTGAATTACTGCTGCAACATTATATAAAACGTCTTGAATTTTAGCAGGAAAACCAAGTACATAAACACCTTGATAAGTAGTTTTTGTAATAATTTCTTGAAGTGCTTCTAAAGTTTCATCAATATAAGATTTTTGATAAAAGAGATCTCCTGAAGAATAACCTGCAACACATAGCTCAGGTAACAATGTTAAAGCAGCCTTTGATTGATTTAATAAATCAACAATTGGTTTTACATTTAATTTTGGATTACCAACGGTAATTTTTGGTGTTGTAAGTGCAACTTTTAAATATCCGTGTTGTGTCATAAGTTTTCTCCTTGATAAAGTTTCTCTTTTTCAATGTAGTTTAGAACTTCTTCTTTAAGATCGGTTTTATATTTGTGAAATTCTCTTCTAATTCTAGAACTTGATATGTCACTATCAAAATAAAATTTATAATATGGTGTTTGGAATCTTTCGAAAATTGTATAATCAGCAAGGTATTTACGTCTTGAGATAACTACAAACCCAAATTCCTTTAATAATTTTTCATAATTAATCCATTTATCTAAATTAATTAAATTATCTGTGCCTAAGACAAAATATATCTCTTGATATGTTTTACTTAACTCTTCTAATAATGCATAAGTACCTTTAAAATCTGGTTTATCTTCTGCATCGGAAATTAAAATAGCTTCATCATTTTCAAACATATTTTGAAGCATTGTAAAACGATGTTTAAATGAAACGAGTCCTTGTTTCCATGTATATGAATTACCTACAGGAACAATAATAATCTTTTCTGGTTTAAACGTTAATTTTAATTGTTCGACGATTTCAAAATGTGCTTTTGTAGGCGGATTGAACGTACCACCATAGACTAAAACCATAATTTCACCCTAATTTATTATAACATGTAAGTTAACTTTACTTATTAGTAAAGTAAATCTACGTATTTTTCTTACAATATTTATATCAATCAAATTATAAATAATGGTATAATTTATATAAATAATCTTCGAGGGAATAGACAGTGGATAAAAATAATCAAAACCGCGTAGAACACGACTATCAAACAATTTCTGCGAAACCTGTAGAACTAAAAAAAGATTATAATTTCTTTAACCATAATCCATTTTTTAAAATGTTGTCTTTTTTTGTTGTCTTGTTGATTAAAATATTTGTCTTTTTCATATACGGGAAAGTTTTTAGAGGCCTCAAAATAAGGGGAAAGAAAAATTTCAAACATCTTAAAAAAGATAGATTTATACTTGTTTCAAATCATATGCATGTCATGGATGCAGTATGGATTGGTGCTGCTATTTTCCCTAAAAAAATCTATGTTACGATGTTACAATCAAATTTAGGTTTACCTGTTGTTGGTAAAATCTTACGTGTTGCTGGTGGTATTCCAATTCCTGAAACTAAAGATCATATGATTAGATTCTTAGGTGAACTTAAGACTGAACTTTCAAAAAAAACACCAGTACTTGTCATGCCTGAAGCTGCGATAAAACCTTACCATGTAGGTATTCGTAAATTTTTATCTGGTGCATTCCGCTTTGCTGTTGATACAGATAGTAAAATCTTACCAATTGTTTATATTTATAAAAAACCTAAGGGATTATTCAAATATATTAAGAAAAAACCTTGGTTAGAAATGCATGTTTTAGATCCAATCACTCCAATCATTGGGCAAACAAGTAAAGAGTCACTAACACTTACAAAAGATTATGTACATTCCGTGATGTCAAAACATTTTAATACTTACTCTGATTTAAAGGAGGACGGTTATGAAGAAAAATGAAATCCTTTCTGAAGGAAATCGCTTCACTAAAGCAAGAAAAGCTCTCCTTGAAATACTTGTAAATCGTCATTTGACTTTTAAGGAACTTCAAAATGAACTAATAAAAAAGGGCTTCAAAAACGTCTCAACCCTTTATAATAATTTAGAATTCTTTTTAGAAAATGGACTCATTATTGAATTTGATATTGATGGTGTTAAATACTATGATTTAGGTAAAGATAACCCTTATCACGATCAAAACTCTCATCTTCATCTTGCAACAAAAGATGAACACGGTAAAATTACAATTTCTGAACTTGATTATCCAGAAATGTATGATGCGATTAAATCACATCCTGTATTCAAACATTATGATATTGAATCTGTAAGAATACTCGTTACTGGTTCAAAGAAAAAATTATGATTTTTCAGCCACTCTAAGTTTTGCGGAGTGGCTTCTTTTATTTAATTCAAGTTCTTCTTTTGAAGGGTCGATACCCTTTCTAGAAACAAGATTTAAAGGTGGTTTTGGTACATTTCTAATATCAACATTTTTAGGGAGATTTATTTCACTATTTGTTTTCATGAAATGTTTTACGATTTTATCTTCAAGTGAATGGAATGTGATACATGCAAGTCGACCACCAGGTTTTAAAAACTTCAATGATTGGGAAAGCACTGTTTTTAATACTTCTAATTCTTGGTTAACTTCAATTCTTAATGCCTGGAACACACGTTTAGCTGAATGACCTTTAGAATCCCGATTCACGATATCTGTAATCTTAACTAAATCAAATGTCGTTTCTAGTGGACGTCTTTTTATAATCATTTTGGCAATTTGATATGCATTTTTCTCTTCGCCGTATTCTCTAAAAATACGTGTTAAATCTTCTAAACTGTAATTATTTACAACATCTTTTGCAGTAAATGTTAACGTTCTATCCATTCTCATATCAAGTTCATGATCTTTAAGATATGAAAAACCTCTTGTCTCATCATCAATTTGGAAAGATGATAATCCAAGATCCATTAATATACCATCGACTTTAGTAACACCTAATTCCAACAACTTTGACTTCATTTCTTTGAAGTTAGCGTGAATAATCGTTTTATTCTTGAATGCTTTTAAACGTTCTTCTGCACGTGAAATGGCGTATAAGTCTTGGTCAAATGCATAAAGGTGACCAGTCTTAAGTCTTTTGAGAATTTCAAAGGAGTGACCACCACCGCCTAATGTTAAGTCGACATAAATGCCATCTTTTTTAATATTTAAATTTTCAATTGATTCTTGTAGTAAGACTGAAAAATGTTCCATATTTACCTCATAACTATTATACCAAAGAAAAAAGCACTTCATTCGTGCTCTTTCTTAAAAGGTTTATTTAGTTTCTTTATTTTTCTTTTCTAAAACTAATTGACCTTTGTAATATCCGCTGTTTGGTGTAACGCGGTGTGGTAATGTGAATTCACCAGTTTGTGGATCAACAACGATTGTTGGAGTCTTTAACTTATAGTGAGAACGACGACGACCTTTAGATCCTTTACTGTGTCTTCTAAAAATTGCACCCATGCAATTCACCTCCTATTTGGTATCTATTTTTAACGCTTGAAAAGCAGGATGCCCACTGCCTTCAGATTCATCAATATAATCTTTTGCAGATTCATGATAAACAAAAGGTTCTTTTTCCAAGAGAATTTCAGCAAATATGATTTGATCTAAGTCAATCGTATCACTTAAATAATAATCATACGTTTTATCATCTTTTGAGTAGATAATTTCCGTTTCAAACTCTAATGGATAAGTTACAGGTAATAAAGTTCTTGCACATTTTTGAATGACTGTTAAGTTTACTGCTAAGTTTAATTTAACTTCTTCAAATGATTTAAGAATTTTACCACGGACTAAAACATCCTTTAATTCGATTAAATCTACAGACTCATTTAAGAAACTGTTAAGATTTAAAGTTTCTTCAATTGAGGTCAGTTTTTCTAGTTCTTTAACGATTAGCTTCATAAAATCACCTCAACCTGCTTTATTATATATAAATGTTATTTATAAGTCAATGCTTAGTACTTAATTAGACATTTAAAAATGCATCTTTAAACAAATCAATCAAATCTTGGTCAATAGATCCTAGAATATACTCAGAAATAGGGTGATTTTCACATACTTTTTCTAAGAATTTAAATGTGTATTTTTGACCAACTAAAGCATCTTCAAATGGTTTTAAATCTTGCAATTCAAAAAAGTCACCGTGAATTTTTGCATGTTCAATGATACCTTCTTTGATGTCTAATTTTAATTCAAATCCACCCCACGAAAATCTCTTCTTTAGGACTTGAGTAAACGGTGGTTGAATTTGATATAAAAACTCATCTGTCATATAGTATTGTGCATCCTTCCAAAGTTTTTCAACTTCAGCTTCGCTCAATTCATAGACTTCGTCTGTTAATTCATTTTCAAGATATTCTATCAACGCATCATGTGACATACCATTTAGATATGGCTTTAAGTTATTCACTCTTGAACGAACTGATTCAATACCTTTTGAAATTAGTTTTTCATCTGGTGGGTTAAGTGCTCTAACCATTGTCTCAATGTCTAAATCATACATCATAGTGCCATGCATTAGCATACCATTTTTATTTTGTAAAAAGGCATTTCCTGATACTTTTTTTCCATCTAAAAGAATATCATTTCTACCACTGAATTCAAGATTTACACCTAGTTTTTTAAATGCATCGATGATTTTTCCAAGATATTTTTTGAATGAAAATCCTTCAGGAGATCGCTTTGTAATAATGGTAAACATGGTGTTGTTTTCATCTGCATAAACTGATCCACCACCGGTTGGTCTTCTAAATACTTTGATACCATGTTCCTTGACATATGGAAAGTTCACTTCATTTTCAATTACTTGATTTTTACCTGAAATAATACCTTTTAAACGCCATGTAAAAAAGTATGTTTCATCACCTTTTAAAAGCTCATTTAAAATGTAATGTTCTAAGGCATAATAAAAGAATGGTTCATAGTTTCCTTCGTTGTGATGTTTTACTAAAATCATTGACTTCACCTCTTACTTTATTATACTAAAAAAAAGAGGCTAGGCCTCTTAATTTGTAAAAAATTCTTTAAATTTTTCCCAAGTTGTTTTTTTTCTGTTTCCGTCTAACTTACCAAGTTGTTCAAAAATCTTACGTTCCTCTGAAGATAAGTTCTTCGGTGTTTCAACTTGTACAACTACATGTTGATCACCTTTTCTACCAGAACGAACATCTTGAATACCTTTATCTTTAAGTCTTAAAACAGTTCCTGATTGAATACCCGCTGGTATCGATAAGTCAACTTTTCCATAAATTGTTGGAACTTCTACCTTATCTCCAAGTGCAGCTTGGGCAAATGTAATTGGTAAATCCAGAACAATTTCATTTTTTTCACGTTTGAAGATTTTATGTGGTTTCACCTTGAAAGTGATGTAAAGGTCACCTGATTCTGCACCTTTTTTACCTCCATGGCCATAACCTGGTACACGAAGTGTCATACCATCATCTACGCCAGCAGGGATTTTAACATCTACATTTTTCTTAGTTCTTGTACGGCCTGAACCTGAACAAACATGACATTTATTTTTAATAGTTTGACCTTTACCTTGACATTGAGGACATACAGTTTGTGTACGCATAGTACCTAAAATAGTGCGTTGATCTACATTAATATATCCTGCACCATGACAACGACTACATACATCAACATCTTTACTTGATTCTGCACCGGTACCATGGCAATGATGACAATCTTCAGTTAATTCAACTTCAACTGCTTTTTTAGTACCTAGAACAGCTTCCATGAAATCAATTGTCATGCGCATTTGAATATCATCACCTTGACTCTTTTCACGGCGTTGTTGTCTACCACCGCCACCAAAGAATGAATTGATGATATCTTCAAAGCCACCAAATCCTCCTGCACCACCAAAACCACCAAAGCCTCCAAATGGATCTCCTTGTGCACCAGCATGTCCAAATTGGTCATATTGGCTTCGTTTTTGTGGGTCATTTAACACATCGTAAGCTTCTTGTACTTCCTTGAATTTGGCTTCAGCATCTGGTTCTTTATTCACATCTGGGTGATATTTCTTCGCAAGCTGTCGATATGCTTTTTTTATTTCTTCAGTTGAAGCAGTCTTGGATATACCAAGCACTTCATAATAATCTCGTTTTTGTTGTGCCATAATACCACACCTTTATTTCATATAGGATGAAGCAGGGCATTTAACCCTGCTTATTGTTAGTTTTTGTCAGTAAATTCAGCGTCAACAGTGTTGTCACCGTTGTCATTAGATTGACCTTTATCTTTGTTTACTTTTTCATAAGCTTTAATAGCAATTGATTGGCTAGCTTTGACAAGTTCATCTTTTTTAGCTCTGATATCATCTAAATCTGAACCTTTTAATGCTTCTTCTAATGAAGAAATTGCTGATTCAACTTGTGATTTTTCATCTTCAGTTACTTCTTGACCTAAATCTTCAATTGCTTTTTTAGCTGAGAAGATGATATTATCTGATTCATTACGTAAATCAGCTTCTTCTTTACGTTTTTCATCCGCTTCTTTATTTTCTTCAGCTTGTTTGATCATCTTTTCGATTTCTTCTTTAGATAATCCACCATTACCGCTAATTGTAATCTTTTGTTCTTTATTTGTACCTAAATCTTTAGCACGTACAGAGACAATACCATTCGCATCAATATCAAATGTAACTTCAATTTGAGGAATACCACGTGGAGCAGGTGGAATATCTGTTAATTGGAATCTACCTAAAGTCTTATTATCTTGAGCCATTGGTCTTTCACCTTGTAAAACGTGAATATCAACAGCTGGTTGATTATCTGATGCAGTTGAGAATACTTGAGATTTTGATGTAGGAATTGTTGTATTTCTTTCGATTAATTTAGTAAATACACCACCTAAAGTTTCAATACCAAGTGATAATGGTGTAACGTCTAATAATAAGACATCTTTAACATCACCCGCTAAGACAGCACCTTGAATTGCAGCACCCATAGCAACAACTTCATCAGGGTTTACTGATCTATTTGGTTCCTTACCAAATTCTTTAATAACTAATTCTTGAACAGCTGGAATACGTGTAGAACCACCAACCAATAATACTTGATGGATATCATTGTTTGTTAATTTAGCATCTTGTAATGCACGACGCACTGGACCTAAACAGCGATCAACTAAATCTTTAGTGATCTCATTGAATTTAGCACGTGTTAGAGTTTGTTCTAAGTGTAATGGACCAGCAGCTCCCATCGTAATAAATGGTAGAGAAATTGTTGTTGTTGTCGCTGAAGATAATTCTTTCTTAGCTTTTTCAGCAGCATCTCTTAAGCGTTGTAAAGCCATTTTGTCTTGTAATAAGTCAACACCTTGTTCTTTTTTGAATTCTTCTGCAAGATAACGATATACTTTTTCATCGAAGTCATCTCCACCTAAACGGTTGTCACCTGCAGTTGATACAACTTCAAATGTACCATCAGCTAAATGTAAGATTGATACGTCGAATGTACCACCACCTAAGTCAAAGACTAAGATAGTCTGTTCTTTTTCAGTTTTATCAATACCATATGCTAAAGCTGATGCCGTTGGTTCGTTAATAATTCTTCTAACATTTAAACCAGCAATTGTACCAGCATCTTTAGTTGCTTGACGTTGCGCATCGTTGAAATATGCAGGAACTGTAATAACTGCATCTGTTACAGTTGCACCTAAATAATCTTCAGCTGTTTTCTTTAAATTTTGTAAAATGAATGCTGAAATTTGTTGTGGTGTGTATTTTTTACCGTTAATGTCAACTGTGTAATTCATATCACCCATATGACGTTTAATACTGTAAATCGTATTTGGGTTAGTAATCATTTGACGTTTAGCGATTTCTCCAACTAAAACCTCATCACCTTTAAATGCAACGATAGATGGTGTAGTTCTACCACCTTCAGCATTTGTAATTACTTTTACTTCTGATCCTTCCATTACGGAAACACATGAGTTTGTAGTACCTAAGTCAATACCAATAATTTTATTTGTCTTCGCCATTTTCATCACTCCATTCGTTAACTTTAACCATGGCTGGTCGTAATATTCTATCTTTAAACATATATCCTTTTTGTAATACTTCTAAAACTGTTCCATTTGGTTTTTCTTTATCAGATGTTTTTTCAATTGCATAATGTGCTTTTGCATCAAATTGTTCACCTAATGCTTTAATTTCTTTCACACCTTCTTTTTCTAAAACTTGTTCAAATTGATCTTTAATCATTTTGAAACCAATTAAGAAGTTTTTTAACATATCGTTATCGGTGTTAAATTCTACTATTTTAGAAAACTGTTCATATGGAACAAGTAATTCCATTGCAAAGTTACTTGCTGCGTATTTGCGATCAATAATTCTTTCTTGATCAATTCGCTTTTTAAAATTTTCTGCATCTGCTAAAGTTCTTAAATATTTGTCATTAGCTTCTTTAAGTTGAGCTTCTAATTCTTCAATCTTAGCTTCTAATTTTGATTTTTTTGCTTTTTTTGAAGTGTTTTCTTGAGTAAGCTTCTCATCTTTAATATCTTGATTTTCTGCCAATTTAATCACTACTCCTCATCTTTTTTATATAATTTTGCCAAATTGGCTGCAATATATTCCAATAATGGAATGACTTTCTTGTATGCCATACGTGATGGACCTAGTAATGCGATTGTTCCTTTTTCTTCATTACTGATTTGATAGGGAACCGAGACAATTGTCATTTGATCCATAGGAATAATTTCCATATCGGATGAGAATCTAATTGATAATCCATCTTCATTACCAATTAGTTTGACAATTTCTCTTCTTTCCATCATATCCATGAATTTTTTAATATGATTCACATTATTAAATTCTGGTTGTTCAAACACATTCGTCATACCAGATAAATAGAATGAATCTGATGCAAATTTACTAAATGCTTGAATAAAAGAATCAATAATTTGGGCTTGATACGTCATAAATGCATTGAGTTCTTGGGTTGCTTGTTCACTCTTAAGAATCTCAATCGCTTCATTTAATAATCTGTCTTTTAATAAATCATCAAGTGTTTTTATAACTTCTTTCAATTCAGATACGGATGAATTACCCGATAAATGAATTTGTTGATGTTGCACATGACCTTGATCAGTTACGATTAAGATCACTGCATCTGAATCAGATAATGGGATAAAATCAATGCGTTTAATTTTAGCTTCATTACTGTCAGGTCCAACTGCAACAGCTGTATATTTAGTAATTTCACTCAATAAATTGAGTGCTTCTTGCACCGCTTTATCACGAGCCAATGTGTTTTTCGCAAATATTTCATCAACTAATGGAAATACTTTTGCAACTTCTGAGTCTCTTGTTACTAGATTATCTACATAATATCTATAACCTTTATCAGAAGGTACTCTACCTGATGAAGTATGCGTTTTTTCTAAATAACCTAATTCTTCAAGTAATGCCATATCATATCGCAAAGTTGCACTTGAAAAATCTAAATAAGGAAGATTCATCAGTGTTTTTGATCCTACAGGTTCTGCTGTTTCTTGATATATTTCAATAATTGCCTTTAGAATCAGTTTTTGACGTGAAGTCAGCATATTATCCCACCTTTTAGCACTCACCATTGTTTTGTGCCAATATCATTGTATCTTATTTGATTAGCACTGTCAACAATAATGTGCTATTTTAACAATTTGTGCAATATGATTATAAATCATAATTATATGTTATAATGAGTTTCGAGGTAAGAGAATTATGCAATTTTTATATATTTTAATCGCGTTAGTTATTTCATATTTAATTGGATCAATCCCATTTGGGTTTATTATTCCAAAAGTATTTAAGAATATTGACATTAGAGACCACGGTTCAAAAAATGTTGGTTCAACGAATGTTATTAGGGTCTTAGGACCAAAATATGGTATACCTGTATTTATTCTCGATTCAATTAAAGGTGCACTTCCAATCGTAATCGCAAGATATATACTAGGTTTTCCAGAGTTGAACTTAATTGAACTCGGTGGTTTAACGTTTGATATCGTGGTATTATATGGTGCTGCATCTGCAATTGGACATATCTTTTCTATATATATTGGCTTTAAAGGTGGAAAAGCAGTTGCTACTGGTGTTGGTGCAATTATCGCACTAAATCCAATCGTTGGATTACTTGGTATTGCAATCTTCTTCTTAGTCGCATTTACAACAAAATATGTGTCAATCGGTTCGGTTGTTGCAACATTCATGGTTGGTGTTATGATGTGGATTTCAGTATTGATTCCAGAAGCCTGGATTCCAAGTCAAAATCTGATACTCACATATCAAGCTCAAGTAATTAATTTATCACTTGTAACTTTACTTGTAGCATTTGTTATTTATAAGCATAAGAAAAACTTCATCCGTTTGATGAATGGTACCGAAAATAAAATTGGTCAAAAGAAAAAATCATTAGATGATAAAAAATAAAAGATGCTGTAAGCATCTTTTTTTAATGTTATTTTTTAACTTGTTTATTTAACCAATCAATAATTGTTTGAGCAACTTCTTCAGTCACAGTATCGTGCTGTAAATTATGATAACCACCATCAATTAACTTTAAAGTCTTATCAATATTGCCCAATTTCTTCATGAAATTTTGGCTTTGTGAATAATCAACCAACTTATCTTCCGTGCCATGCACAATAAGTATTGGTTTTTTTATTTTATCGACATTTTTATTTAATAATTTAATACCAGTTCTCATGATATTTCCAGTTAATCTTAAAGTGAAATATTTGAGTGCATAAGGATCTAAATTATCTGAAGGTGGAAAATGTGATAATCGATCATCATTAAAATCCGTTTTAAATTTCAAGAAACCAAATAGTTGATATGGAATTACATTGAATGGTCCTAAACTTGTTGGTTCAGTTGGACTTGCAAGAATAATCGATCCATCATAATCATCATGTAAAGTCGAATATAAATTCGTAATGATGCCACCCATCGAATGTCCTAATAGATAAACTGGTAAATCAAAACTCTTCTTAGTGTCTAAAACTAATTGATATAAATCATCTGTGAAATTAAAAACAGACTTAATATCCCCTCTTTTACCTTGGGATTTTCCATGACCACGAACATCATATAATACAACGTTGTAGCCACCTTCATTTAATAAGTCTGCTAGTTTTCTATAATAAACAGAGTGTAATGCAATTCCGTGCGTAATAATAACTGTTGCCTTTGCTTTGGTAACAGTTTGATTTTCTGTATATATCATGGATTGGTTAATTAACATAGGTCTCACCTTATAGATACGGAATAATTTCCTTTTTCATGTACCCAATAAAGTGCAAACTCCCAGTTATGATAACTAAGTCATTTTCTCTTTTGTTTTTGATTAAGTTTTTCAAAGCTTTTAATGGATCTATTTCAAAATTATAAGGGAGTTTTTCTAAAGTTACATAACGAGTATCCGGAAAAGCAGTCGTTGTGATAGTGGAGACATGCGGTTTTAACGCATCTAACATTGTTAACGGCTCTTTATCAGATAATGCACTAAATAGTACATGTATATTATACATCTTAAATACAGAATGTAAAGATATAATGAGTGCATTTATTGCATGCATGTTATGTGCACCATCAATAATCACACCGTCTAACACTGTTTCTAAACGTCCAGGATAAATAGTTTTAGATAATCCTCTAGAAATTAAGGTGTCATCAATTTCTGGATATAAATATCTAACAACCTCAATAGCAAGCGAAGCATTATATTTTTGATAATCACCTAACAGTGATAGTTCATATTGTTTATTATCATATTCGATTATGTATGGATAATCTGAAATTGTCTTGATCATTTCATCAGTAATTAATTGATAAGTTGCACCAACATTTTGACAATGAGCAATAACTTGAGCATGTTGTTTTGGATCAATTGTTGTAATTAAATGATGATTTTTCTTTACAATTCCAAGTTTATTATAGGTGATTTTTTCAATCGTATCACCTAACTGTTTAGTATGTTCTAAACCGACATTCGTGATGACTGAAACATCATAATCTAAAATATTTGTGGAATCAAGTAAACCACCAATACCAACCTCTATTACCATCACATCAACTTTTTCTTCTGCAAAATATTTTAATGCAGCAAGAGTTAAAAGTTCAAAGAATGAAAGTGTTTCTCCACTTTCTCGTTTATAATTTTCATTAAGTTCGTAAATCTCATTTAATAATTTTAAGAATGCTTCATCCGTAATATTTTGATTATTAAGTTTTATACGTTCATTAAATGAAATGAGATAAGGTGATGTGAATGTACCAACTTTTAAACCTGCTTCGACTAAAACAGTTGTTGTATACATACAAACGGAACCTTTACCATTTGTACCTGTCACATGAATTTTATTAATTCCACTAAAGTCTAAAGAGAGCATTGCGAGTGCTCTCTTTATGTGGTCTAAACTTACTTTTGGTCTAAATTTAACTTGGGTTTCTACCCAGTTTTTAGCATCATTTAGTGTATTAAACATGATTCTCTAGTTTCTTGAGGACATCTTCATATTGTTTAAGATAGTCTTCATATTTTTGTTTTTCAACATCAAGTTTTTCTTTTGGAGCTTTAGCTAAAAAGCTTTCGTTTGATAATAAACCTTTAGAACGTGCAATTTCTTTCTCTAAAGTATCTTTTTGTTTTAATAATGCTTCTTTTTCAGCTGCAAGATCGATTAATCCTTCTTTTTTAACATAAATGTTAATATTTGCTCCTGCAACTAAAACAGATTTGTCATCTGTTTTATTCAATTCAAAGTTTAATTCTTCTGTATTTAAGAATTTTATGAAGTATACTTCATATTTTTTCATTGCATCAAGTAAACTTTGATCTCTAAATGAAAGTGAAATTTTTAACTTTTTAGATGGTATTACTTTGTATTCTGCACGTAAATTACGTACCTTAACAATCGCATCAGCCATTTCATTAAATTGATCTACACTATCAAAACGATATTCTGGTGTTGGCCAATCTGAAACCATGATTGATCGTTCATCATAAATATCTAAGAAAAGTTTTTCAGTAACAAATGGTATGAATGGATGCATGAGTTTTAGGATTGCTTTTAAGACATATAAAAGTACAGCTTGTGTATTTACTTTTAATGCTGGATCTTGTAATGAGACTTTTGCTAATTCTAAATACCAACTTGCAAATTCATCCCAAACAAAGTTTTGTAAAACTCTGGAAACTTCATTAAATTCATATTTATCATAGAACTTATCTGCATCTTCAATGACATTTGAAAGACGAGTTAAGATCCACTTATCAATCATTGTTAATTTAGATGCATCAATCTTAACATTGATATCATCAATGTTCATTGTAACAAATCTTGTAATATTCCATAGTTTGTTAATTAAATTCCAAGCAGCTTCAACCTTTTTAATATCATAACGTGTATCCATACCTGGTGCTGAATTTGATACGATAAAGAATCTTAACGCATCAATACCATATTCAGCGATAACATCCATTGGATCGACACCATTGCCTAAAGATTTACTCATCTTTCTGCCTTGTTCATCTCTAATTAAACCATGCAGTAAAACTGTTTTGAATGGGTCTTTACCTGTAAATTCTAAACCTTGCATCATCATTCTAGCTACCCAGAAGAAAATGATGTCATAGCCTGTTACAAGTACATCTGTTGGATAGTATCTTTGATATAAAGGATCTTTAATATCTGGCCAACCTAATGTTGAAAACGGCCAAAGTGCAGATGAGAACCATGTATCAAGTGAATCCTCATCTTGAACCCATTCTTCACCAGGTGACTCAACTTGAACTTTAACTTCATCACCTTTAAACCAAGCAGGAATTCTATGACCCCACCAAATTTGACGTGAAATTGTCCAGTCATATATACCAGTTAACCAGTTTTCAAATGTCTTTTTAAATCTTTCTGGAACAAATTCAACCTTATGGTTATTTAACACTTGTTCAGAAAGTTCTTTCATACGAACAAACCATTGTAAAGATAATCTAGGTTCAACCATAACACCTGTACGTTCTGAGTAACCAACTTGGTGAACATAGTCTTCAATTTTTTCTACTAAGTTAATATCTTTTAAATCTTCCATCACTTGTTTTCTGCATTGAAATCTATCCATACCTTGGTATTTGAATGCCATTTCGTTCATCTTACCAGATTCATCCATACAAAGCGGCATAGCAAGATTGTGTCTAATACCAACTTCAAAGTCGTTAGGATCATGCGCAGGTGTTACTTTAACAACCCCAGTACCAAATGACATATCAACATAACTATCTGCAATAACTGGGATTTCTACTTTAGTTCCAGGAATTGTTACAAGTTTACCAATATATTTTTGATATCTTTCATCCTCAGGATGAACCATTAATGCTTGGTCTGCAAACATCGTTTCAGGACGTGTGGTTGCAATGACCATATAACCAGAACCATCAACAAATGGATATCTTAAGTGATAAAGTTTACCTTGTGTTTCTTCATATTCAACTTCAATATTAGAAAGTGCAGTCTTAGCTTCAACATCCCATTGAATAATACGGTTACCACGGTAAATCCAACCTTTTTCATAAAGTTTAATGAATACTTCATTAACTGCTTCATTTAATTTATCATCTAATGTAAAGCGTTCTTTAGAATAGTCAACTGAAAGTCCTAATGCAGCCCATTGTTTTTTAATGTGACCAGCATACTCTTCTTTCCATTCCCAAGCTTTTTCCATGAATTTTTCACGACCCATGTCATGACGTGATAAACCTTGTGCTCTTAAGCGTTCATCAATTTTGGCTTGAGTTGCAAGTCCAGCGTGGTCCATACCAGGTAGATAAAGTGCATCAAAACCTTGCATACGTTTACGACGAATAATAATATCTTGTAATGTGTTATCCCAAGCGTGACCTAAATGTAATTTACCGGTAACGTTTGGCGGCGGAATAACGATAGTAAATGGTGTTTTTCTTTGATCTTTTCCAGCTTTAAAAAACTCATTATCTAGCCAGAACTGATAACGACCTTCTTCAACTTGTTTAAAATCGTACTTAGTTGATAGTTCTTTTTTCATTTTGGAAATAGTCCTCCTTTGTCATTTTGTAATACCACAATTCTGATATTTCAGGATTTTCAATAATTGTTTTATGGGTTTTATATTTAAAAGTGAAACCACACTTTTCGATTACTTTTTTACTTGCAAGGTTGAAATCTGCATGTGAGACCATTAAATAATCAAACTTTAACATAGTGAATGCATAATCGATAATGATTTTCACTGCTTCTGTCATATAACCTTTATTCCAATAGGTATCATCCAGTGCAAATCCAATTTCACAACCTTCACCATTCACTTGATCAATTTGTCTATTATGAAATCCAATTGTACCCACCATCACATCATGTGGTTTGATCGTAATCGCAAATATATTTTCTTCTCTAATGAATAAATCCAAGACTTTTCTCGTTTCATCTAAATTTTGATGTGGAAACCATCCTGCAGATGGCCCGACACTTGGTTTAGATGCATAATAGAAAAACGAGACAAGATCAGATTGTCTTGGTGGTCTTAAGATAATGCGTTTGCCGATTAATTCAGGTAACATACCTTTCACCTCTTAAAAGAAAAAGTCCCTAGACTTATAGTCTAAGGACGAATAAATTCGCGGTACCACCTTAGTTCGCAACATATGTCGCGCACTTCATTCATGGATAACGGCACAACCCGATTTTAGTTACTTAAATTTTCACTAAAATAGCTCCATGACGACTTTCATTATTTACAATCAAGTTTTTCACCAACCAACTTGTCTCTTAAAGCTGTAAAATAATTACTCCTTCACTTCAATGCTTTATTATATTATATCTAAAATGTTATTGATATGCAATGGTAAAACGTGACCCTAAATGCTTTGGATTCTCAACTTCATCTAAGATTGCATACGCTAAATCTTGAACTGAAATTCTAGACTCTAAATTGCTATCATAAAGTAAATGATCTTTACCAATTCCAAACTTTCCAGTTCTTTCACCTTCGATAAGTTCTGCTGCAGGTGAAATAAATGAAACTTGAAGTGATGAATCATTTTTATACTTTTCATAAACTGCATCTGGTCCCTCTAAAGCTTTTAACCAAGGTTTAGGAAAGAATCCCTGTCTAACTGTTTCACCATCATATTGAATAAGTGTTGTTGCACCAATGACAACAACGATTTTTTTATTTAATTTTTTAACCGTATTAAAGATCACTTCATAACCATCTAAATAACGTTCTTTTTGAGCAACATGGTAATAACCAGGATTATATGCCGAAATAACGTAATCTGCTTTTTCAATGATTTTTTCAAAATCACTTACATCAAAGATGGTCATTTTATGCTGAGTTAAATTATCTCTTTCAGCAATTTTGTTTCTTCGATAGATTGCATCGACTTGATGTCCTCTTAAAAGTGCTTCATTGACCACTTTTTCACCGACAAATCCAGATGCACCAATCACAACGATACGCATAGATTTTCCTCCTGTTATTTTTCTAATGTTGATGCTTTAAGTATGCCTTTAATAATATTTGCAGATTCTTCAAAAGCAATTTGTTCATCTGCATCTAAATCAAATTCTAAAATTTTAGCAACACCACTTCTACCAATCACTGTCGGTGTTGAAATATAGACATCATCAACATGATATTCACCTGTTAAATATGAAGATGTTGTTAGAATCGATCTTTCATCTCTTAAAATGGCTGTACAAATTCTTGCAACTGCAACAGCAACTGCATAATTTGTATAACCTTTTCTTTGAATGATTTCATAAGCTGCGTTTTTAACTTCAGCAGCAATTCTAGTTTTAAAGCCTTTTTCTTTGATTTTTTGACTCTTAAAATATTCGTCAAATGTAATCACACCAATGGTAGTCTTTGAATATACAGCAATTTCACTGTCACCATGTTCGCCAATGATGTAACCATGTACGTTTCTTGCATCAATATCAAATGCACGACCAATTGCTGACTTAAAACGCGATGTATCAAGTACCGTACCTGAACCAATAACTCGCTCACTAGGGAAACCTGAAATCTTCCAAGTTACATAGGTTAAAATATCCACCGGATTTGATACAACAAGTAAAATTGTGTGAGGATTATACTTAACAATTTCTGGAATTAATTTTTGATAGATTGCGATATTTTTATTGACTAAGTCAAGTCTTGTCTCACCAGGTTTTTGAGCAGCACCTGCAGTAATAACAACAATATCAGAGTCTTTAGTATCTTCAATTGATCCAGCAACAACATCAACTGGTGCCACTAAAGAAGTCCCTTGGAAAATATCCAAGGCTTCACCCTCTGCTTTTTTATGATCTATATCATACATTACAATATCTGATGCGACTTTATTCATCATAAGTGCAAACGCTGTTGCTGCACCGACATTACCTGCGCCAATAATAGAGATTTTATTCGTTTTCATTCTGAGTCCCCTCTTTAAAATAGATATTTTCAATTTCTAGACTTAAATGATCAATATTTATCTTGTCTTCACTGGATGTATAATATATTTTTTGTCCTTGAGTATATAAAGATTCGATTACTTTTCTTTGTTTTTGACGGCGTGTTGTTGGAATCTTGTCATATTTAGTAGCAACAATCACAAGTGGAATATCAAGCGGTAACAAATTACGATAGATTTCTAAATCATCTAAAGTAGGTCCCACTTTAAAATCTATCAATAAAAAAATCTGCTTTAAATTATGATTTTTCTCAATAAATGATGTAATCATTTTTAAGAATGTTGCTGTTTGAGTTTTGCTACGTCTTGCATAACCATACCCTGGTGCATCCACTAAATATAAACTCTTATCAAGCAAGAATAAATTGAGTGTAATTGTTTTACCAGGTGTTGCTGATACACGCGCTAAATTCTTTCTATTTGTAAGTGCATTAATCAATGATGACTTACCTACATTTGATCTACCAAGAAGTAAAATGTGCGGCAAATTATCATTTGGAAGATTGTCTCCTCCAACGACTGAAGTTATAAATTCTGCGTTTTTAATCATCTAATCACCACTTTCTATTTTACCATGTAAACCGTAAAAAATGGATGTATCTTCTACATCCATTCTTATCTTTACTTTAATGCGTTTTGGAATACATCTGAGATTTTTTCTACTGGGATAATTTTAAGTTCATCTCTAACTTCTTGTGGAATATCTTCGATGTCTCTTGTATTTTCCTTTGGAATAAGAATTGTTTTTAATCCACTTCTGTGTGCTGCAATTGCTTTTTCTTTTAATCCACCAATTGGTAGAACGTAACCACGAAGTGTAATTTCACCTGTCATACCAACATCTTTTTTAACAAATTTATTAGATGCAGCTGACATGATAGCTGTTGCCATTGTAACACCTGCAGATGGACCATCTTTTGGAACGGCACCTTCTGGAACGTGAACATGGAAGTCATTTGTTTCAAAAATTGTAGGATCTAAATTATATTCAGCGGCATGTGATTTCACATAAGATAGGGCAGTCATTGCTGATTCTTTCATGACATCACCTAATTTACCTGTTAAAACAAGTTGACCTTTACCCTTATAATAAGTTACTTCAACAGGTAATGTGTCACCACCAAATGCTGTATATGCTAAACCTGTAACAACACCAATTTGTTCTTGCTCATCAATCATATTATGATTGAATTTAGGTTTACCAATATATTTTTGAACATTTTCTTTGTTGATTGTTACAATGTTAACTTCACCCATTAAGATTTCTTTAATTGCTTTACGAACTAAAGATCCAATGTAACGGTTAAGTTCACGAACACCTGCTTCTCTCGTATAGTGACGAATAATGAAGTAAATTGTTTCATCATCAATATTGAATTTTTCTTTATCAAGACCATGTGCAGAAAGTTGTTTAGTTAATAAGTGATTCTTGGCAATTTGAACTTTCTCATGTTCTGTGTAACTTGATAATTCAACAATTTCCATTCTGTCACGAAGAGGAGCTGGAACATTTTCTAAATAGTTAGCAGTTGTAATAAATAATACTTGTGATAAATCATATGGTTCTTCTAAATAATGATCTGAGAATTTAGAGTTTTGTTCTGGGTCTAAAACTTCAAGCATTGCAGAAGCAGGGTCACCTCTATAATCACTTGCCATCTTATCGATTTCATCAAGTAAGAAGACTGGATTAACAGTACCTGCATCTTTCATACCTTTTAAGATACGACCAGGCATTGCCCCTACATACGTTCTTCTGTGACCTCTGATTTCAGATTCATCTTTAACACCACCAAGTGATTGTTTAACAAACTTACGTCCAAGTGCTTCAGCAATTGAAATCGCAAGTGATGTTTTACCAACCCCAGGAGGTCCGTAGAAACATAGAATTGTCTGTGGATTTCTACCAGTCATAATTTTAACAGCTAGATATTCAATAATTCTTTCTTTGACCTTTTCTAAGCCGTAGTGGTTTTTATCTAATTTTTCTTGTACCTTTTGTAGTACATTTAAGTCTTTACTTGCTTTCTTCCATGGTAATGCTACTAAGAAATCAAGGTAAGTCTTAATAATTTGACTTTCTGCCATTGCAGAAGGTGTTGATTGATAACGTGATAATTCTTGAAGTGCTTTTTCTTCTATATTCTTAGGCATTTTAGCCTTTTTAATCGCTTCTCTTAAAGCATCGATTTCATCTTCTTTTTTCGCTTTATCACCAAGTTCGTTTTGGATTGCACGCATTTTTTCTCGAAGATAATATTCTTTTTGATTTTCATCAATTGCTTTCTTAACATCATCATTAATTCTTTGTTCCAAATCAGCAATCATCTTTAACTTAGAAATGTCTTCTAAAATTAATTTTAAGCGTTTATTTAAATCGAGTTCTGCTAAGTATTTATACTTTTCAGTATCTTGAGTTCTTAAATTAAATGCTAAAATGTCTGCTAATTTTTCAACAGATAAACCTGATTGAAGTTGTTCATTGGTTTGTTGTGCATTATTAAGTAATTGATTGCCATTAGCAAGTGTTTCAGTTGCAATCATTTTGATCAATGTCGCTTCTTCATCTTGATTACCAACGATTGTATTAACTTCTTCATAATCAGCAACAAAATAAGGATCCGTTAAGAAATATTCATTCACTCTCACACGCGATACAATATTAAATTTGACTTTATAATTGTCATTTGGCAATTTAATCTTCATTGCAACTTTAGCTAGTACACCGTACTTTTCAATGTCTGCTGTCGTTGGATTTTCGATTAAAGGGTTCTTTTGAACAAGAATCAGTACGAAAGATGAGAAACTTTTTTCAGCTTCTTCAATGGCTCTAAGGGATACTTTTCTTCCAACTTCAATTCGAAAATCATTGTTGGGAAGAGGTACGATACCACGGACGATAACGGCCGGTAAACTTGTTTGTAATTCCATATAATTTCATCCCTTTCTCTAAGTGATATTCTATATTATATATTATAATACAAAATTGTCAATTAGCAATCATAATGCATGAGTGCCAATTTTTTATTATGTGAAATATTTGTAAATTAAAACCCCTAAGTTTTAGGGGTTTATGAATTATTTTTGAACAGCTGATTCAACTAAGAAGTTAAGTGCTTTTTCGAATGCGATATCGTTAGTTACTAAATCATCTGTAATGTACTTTTTGATTTCATCAACAGGCATCTTGTAAAGTTGAGCAAGTTCAGCGTAACGTGCTGATAATTCATCAACTGTCGCACCAAAGCCTTCTTTCTTAGCAACTGCTTCAATCACTAATGATTGTAGAACACGACGTTGAGCTTGTTCTTGTGCTTGTGCTTCGAATGATGCTTCATCAAGTCCAGATAATTGAATGTAAGTTTGTAAATCAAGTTGATATTGTTTAGCTTGATTTTCAATGTTTTTCTTGAAGTTCGCAACTTCTTGATCAAACATTTCTTGTGGAACATCTACTGATGCATTTGCTACGACTTTTTCAACAACTGATTCAGTTAATTGACTCTTAGCATCTTTTTCTTTTGCTTCAATCATATCGTTTGCAATTGCAGCTTCAAGTTCTGCAACTGTTGATACACCTTCACGGTTTAATGATTGAACGAATTCATCATTTAATTCTGCACCTTTTGAAACTTTGATTTCATGTAGTTTAACTTTAAATACTGCAGGTTTACCAGCTAAGTGTTCTGCACCGTATTGTTCTGGGAATGTGACATTTACATCACGTTCTTCGCCAGGTAATAAACCAATCATGCCTTCTTCGAATCCAGGGATAAATTGACCTGAACCAATTTCTAGTGAGAAGTTTTCAGCCTTACCACCTTCAAATGGCACACCATCTAAGAATCCTTCGAAATCAAAGATTGCAGTATCGCCTGTTTCTAAAGCACCTTCTGCTTTAGGTTCAAGTGAAGCACCACGTTTAAGTAAAGAATCAATTTCAGCTTTAACTTCTTCAGTTGAAACTGTAGTATCTACTTTAGCAACTTCGATACCTTTGTAATCTCCAAGTGTAACTTCTGGTTTAATAGCAACTTCGAATGAAATATCGAAATCCCCTTTACCAACTAAATCCCAGTTAAAATCAATATTTGATGGGTCTGATACGATTGTAAATTCTTTAACAGCTAAAGCGTCATCGAATTTGTGACCAATTGCATGATTTAATGCATCTGGATAAAGTGCATTTGCACCAAATTTCTTTTCATAGATAGCACGTGTAACATGACCTTTTCTGAAACCTTTGATTTCGATATCATCTTTAATATGATGGAATGCATGTTCTAATGCATGTTCGAATTCATGTGGTGTAACAGTAAATGTGAACTTTACACGGTTGCTTGATAATTTTTCAAATTTCATAGTGATCTCCTTCTAAACTATAACCTTATATATTATAACATGATAAAAAATAAAATGTGTTTCAAAACTTTAATCACAAATTATCCCTCAATTTCCTCAATATCCGCTTCATCTAATGCAAAATCAAAGATCTCAAGATTTTGTTTTTGTCTCTCTTTGTTATGACTCTTCGGTATCACAAGCACACCACGTTCAATTTGATATCTTAATAAGACCTGAGCCCAACTTTTTCCGTATTTAAGACCAATCTTTTCTAAAACTTCTTTATTTGGAACAGGATCTAACGGTCCCCATGCTTCTGGTAAGATTTGATTTTTTAAACAGAATTTAATTAATTCATGATTGAATTTTGCAGGATTAGATTCAATTTGATTAACCATTGGTTTAATTTTTGCATTTTCTATTAAATAGGTCAGTTGTTCTTCATTAAAGTTAGATACACCGATTGCTTTAAATAATCCTTTTTCGTAGGATCTTTCAAGATGTTGCCATACTTGAAGATTCTTCTCATTTTCACTGGGATGATGAATTAAATAAAGATCAATATAATCACCAACTTTTTCAATTGAGGTTTGAATAGATTTTTCAATGAGTAAATCCGTTCCAACATTTTCATCACGCATTGGAATTTTAGATGTGACGAAGATTTCCTCACGATTTAAACCGGATTCTTTAATTGATTTCCCAATAACTGCTTCGTTACGATAAGCAATAGCAGTATCAACTAATCGATAGCCATTTTCATATGCCCAAAGTAATTCTTTGGTATCCATGTTGATTTCTCCGTGGAAATCATTTCCTGCTTTTCCAAAGGTGTTGGTACCCATACCAACTTTTGGAATTTTTAATCCATTTGATAAGACAAAATATTCCATACTATTCTCCTTTTTTAACTGGGTTGACGTGAATCATGATATGAAGCACGAAAGGATATTTTTCTTCAATATGATCATGAACATCTTCCGATATTTGATGTGCACTTTTTAAAGATAAACGATCATCAACACCAATTTCAGCATCAATATAGAGATAATTGACGTGTTTTCGCATTTTTAACATATCAATTGAAATCACACCTGAAATTGATTTAATTTCATTTCTAATTTCCGTATATGTATCTTTATCCGGTGCTTCATCAACGATAAATGAAATACCTTCCTTGATGAGTTTAAAACCTGCAAATAAAATAAATCCTGCAATGACAATTGCAACATAGTGTTCAGATTCTAAATTAAATGTTGTTGCTAACAATACTGAAACTAATACTAAACTAGATACTAAAATATCTGTCATATGATTAACAGTTTCTGCTTTTAATGCCGGGGTTTTATATTTTTTAAGTCCATATAAGTTAAGACCAGCAAGTCCTAATTTAACAACTACTGATATGAATGCAAAAACGACAACTTCACTTGTCGGTAATTGATGTGTATTATTGATAATTTGTATCAAGCTTTCAAATCCAATAAATCCACCAGTTGCAAAAACAATGACACCAAGTAAAAGATACATAATACCTTCATACTTTTGATGGCCATACGGGTGATTCATATCTGCTGCTTTACTTGCAACTTTCAGTGTGATAATCATACCGATTGAAATAATGATATCACTCATGGAATTAAATCCATCCGATACCATGGATGCAGATTTATATAGATATCCAAAAGTTAATTTGCTTGCCGTAAGTAAAACGTTAACAAATAAACTCATATATACAATTCTGATTACTTGATTTTTTAAGTGTCTTTTCATCGTGTGTTCTTTTTCATTTCTAATACTTTTTCATATGCTGCTTTTAATTCAATACCAACTTTTTCGATTGAACGTTCCTCAACGATTTTATAACCTTCATCTACGACAGACTGAACATCATTTTTACATAATGATTCAATCATCATCTTGAACTCATAATTGTTATGTCCTTTAAATACGTGTTTCTTGTCAAATAACCAATCGTAATAAACAGGAATATCACGAATAATGATTGGTAATCGAGATGCTAGAGCTTCAAGAACAACAATGCCTTCTGTTTCTTCATAACTTGGGAAGAACATACAGGTTGCACCTTGGAATGCACCTTTCATGACATCACCTTCGACATAACCAGCCATAATCACATTTTTAGGTTTACGTTTAATGGCTTTTCTGATGAAGTGTGTCATCATATAACCCGGTAATCCACCAAACCAAATAAATGTCACATCGGGTAATGTTCTTGCAACTTCTATAAAATCATGGATACCTTTACGTTCAAAAAGTAATCCAACACCGATAACTACCTTTTGATCAGGTTTTAAATTAAAACGCTCTCTAAATGCTTGAATTTTCTTTTCATCATGCGCATAATCAGGTAAATGGATACCATTTGAAATCGCGAGTACAGGTGCTTTAACAACATGCATCGATTCAATTAAGAATTTTGAATATCTCGTCGGTGTGATGATTAAATCTGCATCACGATAAATGTTTTGTAAATGTTTGTAGAAAAATGGTGCAATAAAACGCCACATAGCGAAACTTCTTCTGAAGTCTTGCACTGTGGAATGTCCATGGACAATCACAGGATATTTCTTTCTAAACTGACGAATAACTTTAGAATGTGCTATATTAACATGAACCAAATCATATGTATCCTTTGGATCAGTCGTATATTCAATACCAACAGATTCTAAAGCTTTCTTTTGATGATAAAAAGCACGGCCAATGCCAGATCTTTTTAACATACTTTGTTTTTGAGAGTATAGTAAGACCTTCATAGAAAGCTCCTTTGTAAAATTTATTTTGTTAAATTTTTTAAATATCTTTCTGCATATATAGTTGCACCAAGAATACCAGATTTAACATCTGCTTGTGCATAATACACTTTAAAATTATCTTTTGTTAATTTACTAAATAAGTTTTTCTTAATTAAACTTTCTAAGTAGTCTTTTGGAAATTGCTCGCTCATAATCACACCACCACCTAAAATGATGGTAGGAATATCAAGAATAGTAATTTCTGTTGCAATATAAAAAGCTAAGATATGTAAATATATTTGAATTTCTTTTGAATTGAAATGATCAACAAATAATGATTCAAATGGTGAATCTGCAAAATTTTTCTTATGAATTTCAATTAAGTTAAAGCCTGATACCAGTTGTTCTAAATCCGGTTGTTTTTCAGCATCAAATTCAATTCCTGATGCATAAGCCGGTACATGACCAATCTCACCAGCAGCACCAAATTCACCTTGATAGAGTTCACCTTTAATACGGATAGCATTTCCAAATCCAGTTCCAAGATAAAATCCTAAAACAGATTTATTCTTATCTATACCAAAGAAATCTGCATCATACATTAATAAGACATTGACGTCATTTCCAATAACAATAGGAATAGAAAGTTCTTTTTCTAAATCCATTAGATATGAACCTTCAAAACGGCGTTCATTCGGTGTATGCAGTACAGTTCTTGTTTCTTGATCGACTAAACCAGGAAAACCTAAAGAAATGGCCTTAATTTGACCTTTTGCCTTGTGTTTTTCAACATATTGTTTTAATAGATTTGATAGTTCAGGAGCATACTTACTTGAAGCATATTTTTCTTCATGTAAGATATTTAAATTTTCATCAACTAAACCCATACGAATGTTGGTTCCACCAACATCTACACCAATGTAATAACTCATGATTTTTTACCTAACTTCTTTCTTACAATATAAACACCTGGTTTATCTAAAATTAATAACCCATTGTCTTTCTTAACACGTTGCGAATTAAAGATTAAATCACCATCTACTTTTAAAGTGGATGATTTGAAGTCATTTTTTAAGTAATGTTCTAAAATATAACCATCACCTTTTAAAGCATAGTAGATGTAATCTTCCAAGATTGCAGTTTGAACTTCCTTTTTAGGGTATTTATCCATACGATAAAGTTTGTATTTTTTACGTAATCTTAAAATCTTCTTAAATTTTGAAATACTACTATAATCATACCATCTTATAGCATTGATGTCATCTGAACTTTGATATGAATTTTCTTCACCAAACTTCGTACGATACATTTCTTGCCCTGCATGATAGAATGGTACACCTATAGAAATGGCAATTAGATGATTCACAAAATCTTGATACATCTTCTTTTTAACTTCATCTTTATAATTAAAAGCAAGCGTATCAAAGAATGTCATATTGTCATGACATTCCACATAGTTTAATGACTTAGTCGGTAAATTAAACATGTGACTTGAACCAGTTAAACCTAACAATACTTTCTCAAAGTCATGTTTAGACCCTGTTGCATAACCAAGTTGTGTCGTGTGTAATGGACCTTTAAATAAGTTTCTATAAAAATCATTGAAATGTCCAATTTTTGGCATCAAATGTTGATTATTCATATTACTTCTTAAATTCTTGTTAATTGCAGAATCCATATTCCAACCTTCACCATATAAAATGATTGAAGGATTAATTTTTCTTAAAATCATTTCAGCTTGATTTAATGTATCAACATCCATTAAACCCATTAAGTCAAAACGGAAACCATCGACTTTATAATTCTTAACAAAATGAACAAGTGAGTCAATAATTAATCGACGAACCATATAATTTGTCGTTTCAACATCATTTTCTAAATAACATGAATGTGTTGGTTGGAAGTGACGATCGTGTCTGAAAAAGTATCCTGGAACTAATTGATCATATGGGAATAATGCGCGTTCGTATACATGGTTATAGACTACATCCATGACAATACCTAAATTTAATTTATGTGCCTCATCGACTAAATTTCTAAATTCATTGATTCGCATATAAGGATCATTTGGATCTTTAGAATACCAACCTTCAACTGCAAAATATTGCATTGGGTTATAACCCCAGTTGTATGCTTTTTCTTTATTTATATCGTCTACACCATAAAAGTCAAAAACAGGTAACAATTGTAAGTGTGTAATTCCTAAATTTTTAATATAACCTAAAACAGATGTTCCAAGCGATGGTGCAGGTTGACTTAAACCATCAAATAGCCCTTTATCAATCACATCTAAATGAATGGTCATATCTCTGACATGACCTTCATAAATAACTGCATCTGTATATTTTTTTAATGGTACATAATCAAAAATTTGTTTATTTAACTTAGCTGGATCAATAATAATTGAATCCGTTAAATTAGCAGCAACTGTATATGGGTCTTTCACATCAGCAAATTGGTCAACAAGTCTTACGCGATAAACATATGGTTTGCCTTCTAAATCCCCTTCTACTTTTGCTGTCCAAACAGGTTCTTCATAAGACATTTCATATGGTATTCCATCAATGACCACAAACATTTCTTTTGCAACAGGTGAAAAGACAAAAAACTCAGTGTATGATTTTTGATAGTTCACACCAAGCGGTCCATCATATCGGAACTTTTTATCAAAACTTTTTAATAATGTAACGACTCCAATTCCAAGTGGATATTTAACTTCATTGATCCAAATATGATCAACTTTTTGTAGATTTAACGGTTTATCTACTTTAAAATATTGATTACCATCTTCATTTTTTGACCAATAAAGTTGGTAACTTTCTATACCGATAGACCAGATATATTCTTTTGATTCAATTCTAACTAAATTGAAATCATCAATAAATGCTTTCATGATGAGACTCTCTTTCTTTTAATGTCTTTAACTTTTAATTGAATATGATAAAATGAATGTGTTAGGGAGGAATACAATGAAACCTACCATTAAAGATGTTGCTAAAAAAGCAAATGTATCAATTTCAACCGTATCTCGCGTGATTAACCGTAAAGGTTATGTGCATGAAGAAACTAAAGATTTGATTGAAAAGACAATTAAGGATTTAGGCTTTGTACCTAATCAACTTGCAAGAAGCTTAACGAATCGTTCATCTAAAATTATTGCAGTAATTGTCCCACATATTGGACCTTACTTTTATGGTGAACTTTTAGAATCTATCGAAGCTCAAGCACAAGCAAATGGTTATAAAATCATGTTCTTTAACGTTCAAGATGATCCTGAACGCGAACTTGAATATATCAAATTCTTTGAACAATATAATATTGAAGGGATTATCATTGCATCTAATTTCCAAAACGCTTCAAAACTTGATGAAATGAAAGTACCAATTATTACGATTGACCACATCCTAGATGAAAACATTCCATCAATCACAGCTGACTCTGTCAAAGCTGGTGAACTTGCTGCGAAACGTTTAATCAAAGGTGGTGCGAAGAATCTTGCAGTATTCCGTGGACCTTCATTTTTAATGACAACCATTGAAAGAACGCTTGGTTTTAATAAGGAACTTAAGAAACATGGTCTTCATGCTGATGTCTTCGACTTCGATTTAATTTCACCAGACGTGAAATTAATTGAACAAATTTTAAAAGCTAATCCACACATTGATGGTATCTTTGCTTACTCTGATACCTTAGCACTAGTTATTTCTTCTGTCTTACAAAAACTTGGTAAGAAAATTCCAGAAGATGTCCAAATTATTGGTTATGATAACACACCATTCTGTGCTTGGGTAAACCCACCAATGACCTCAATCAGTCAACCAATTAATCTTTTAGGTAAACAAGCATTTATCAACCTTACAAGACTTATTCGAGGTGTTGAACTTGATACTCTTCATGAAGTCATGGATGTTGAACTCGTTGAAAGAAAATCAACCAAATAGGAAACCGATCGATTTCCTATTTTTTATGTCGTAGGATTAAACCTGTTAAACTACCTAATTTAACTTTGATATGGTAAGGTTGGCCATTTCTACCTTCAGGGATTGCTTTAATAAGTGCACCATTATATTGGTTACCACCTGCATAAATATCCTTATCTGAATTTAATATTTCTTCATAATAACCATCAAAAGGTACACCTATTTCATAGTGATCATAAAATACTGGTGTCATATTTAAAACAACTACCAAGTCCTCTAAATCACTACTTCTAAGATATGCAAATACTGAAGAATCTCTGTGATCAACAATTAACCATTTAAATCCTTTTTCATTGTGGTCATATCGATATAATGCATCGTGATGACGATAAACTAAAGCTAAATCTCTAAAATATCTTTTTGCAGCATCATGAATTGGATATTGAAGTAAATTCCAATCTAATTCTTTTTTAAAATCCCATTCTGCAACTTGTGCAAATTCTTGACCCATAAATAGTAATTTCTTACCTGGATGAGTCATATAAAGTGTCATTAATAATCGCCAGTTTCTAAACCTATCTTCATATGTTCCTGGCATTCTTGTTAATAATGTACCTTTCATATGAACAACTTCATCATGACTAAATGGCAAAATGAATTGTTCATTGAACGCGTAAACTAAACCAAATGTAATCTTATCGTGATGATACTTTCTATGAATCGGATCTTCTTTAAAATATTTTAAAGTATCATTCATGAACCCCATATTCCATTTATAATTAAATCCAAGCCCTCCAACATCTGTTGGCCAAGTTACTCTAGGATAATCTGTTGAATCTTCTGCAGCAAAAATGATTCTGTCATCTTTTGCGAATAAATGATTTGAAATTTCCTTTACAAATTGAATTGCTCCGCTATTTTCACCCATATCTTTATTTCCAAGGTGATAAATTAAATTAGAGACTGCATCAATTCTAAATCCATCTACATGGAAGTAATCTACCCAAAAATTTAGAGCAGATAACATAAAACTTTTCGTAATACCTTTATTAAAATCTAAATTTGCGGTACCCCAAGTGATATTTTCCCTCACTTTTTTGTTTTCAAATTCATATAAATATGAACCATCAAATTTATGTAATCCAAAACTATCTTTATTGATATGACCTAAAACCCAGTCAATAATGACACCAATTCCTGCTTGATGACAACGATCAATAAAATACATTAAATCTTTTGGTACACCATAACGTGATGTTGCTGCAAAGAATCCTGTACCTTGATAGCCCCATGAATCATCTAACGGATGCTCATATATTGGCATTAATTCAATATGAGTAAAACCATGTTCTTTTACATATGAGATTAGATCATCTACAACTTCGTTATATTTTCTAAATTTACCATGATCTCGTTTCCATGAACCTAAGTGAACTTCATAGATCAACATTGGTTCTTGATAAACTTTTTTCTTTAACCTAAACCAATCCTGATCATGCCATTGATATCCATCGATATCATATACTTTAGATGCATTTGCAGGTCTTTCTTCTGCAAAATAAGCAAATGGATCCGATTTGTAAAGTACTTTTCCGTTATTTAAATGAATTTCATATCGGTATGTTACCCATTCTAAATTTCTTGGAATCGTGATTGACCATATACCTTGAGGGTGAATTTTAGTTAAAACATGTTTCCAACCTTCAAAGTTATTATCACTTGAGATGAGTCTAACTTCTTTAGCGTTTGGTGCATAAACTGTGAATGTTGTTGATACAACTTCACCCTGCTCATTTTTATTCAAATGTGAACCTAAAAAATCATATGCTAAATAGTTTTTTCCGAGTAGATATAAATCAACATGTTCGTTTGTATATCCCATTTAAAGACCCCCTTTGATCCTTACTTTTATTTTACCTTATTTTAAGAAAGAAAAACTGCCTAGTGGCAGTTTATTCAAAATGTAATAGGCGTTAGATGCCAAATGTCTTCATTATATTGAGCAATTGTTCTGTCAGATGTAAAGAATCCAGCATTTGCAATATTCATTATTGACATTCTCCACCAAGTTTTGGCATCTTGATAAAGTTTGTTTGCTTTAGCTTGTGCTTCAACATAACTCGCAAAGTCAGCCATAACTAAGAAGTAATCACTGTTTAATAAGTTATGTAAAATAAAATCAAAATGTGTTGGGTTACTATTTAATGTTCTAATGAATTCAAAGATATCTCTTAAACGTTTATCTTCATCATAGTATTTTCTAGGTTTGTAACCATTATTCTTATAAAGAGTTGTAACTTCTTCTGCAGACATACCGAAGATTACAGCATTTTCTTTTCCTGCTTGTTCAACAATTTCAACATTGGCACCATCCATCGTACCAATTGTAACAGCTCCGTTTAACATAAACTTCATGTTACCAGTACCTGATGCTTCTTTTGAAGCAGTTGAAATTTGTTCTGAAAGGTCAGCAGCTGGGAATAAGAATTCTGCATATGTTACATTGTAGTTTTCAACAAATACAACTTTTAACAATTCATTTGTATCTTTATCATTGTTAATAACTTTTGAAGCAGCATTTATTAATTCAATAATACCTTTAGCCATGTGATATGATGGTGCTGCTTTTGCACCAAAGATAAAGTTTTGTGGATGGAAATTCTTTTTGAACTCAGCATCTTTCTTTAATCTTAAGTACAGGTAAATGATATGTAAGATGTTTAATAATTGACGTTTGTATTCATGCAGACGTTTAATTTGGATATCAAAGATTGCATTTTCATTTAACATTACACCAGTATCTTCATAAATACGTTTAATTAAAATACGTTTCTTAGTCAATTTCATATCTTTAATTTGTGATTGAACTTTCGCATCATTCGCGTATTTTTCTAACCCTTTAATTAAAGATAAGTCTTTTTGCCACTTAGAACCTAGTAAGCTATCAATAATAGATGTTAATTCTGGATTAATGTGAAGTAACCATCTACGGTGAGTAATACCGTTTGTTTTATTATTGAATTTTTCTGGATATAATTGATAGAAATCATTCAATTCAATTTTCTTTAATATATCTGTGTGTAATGCAGCAACACCATTTACTGAGAATGATGCATTAATACAAATATTCGCCATACGAACATTGTTCACACCGATTAATTGCATGCGATAAATCTTCTCTTGTGAATAACCTTTTGAAACTAACTCTGCAATAAAACGTTTGTTCATTTCAGCAATAATTTCATAAATTCTAGGTAATAATCTTCTAAAAATCTTAATATTCCACTTTTCTAGAGCTTCTGCTAAGATAGTGTGATTTGTGTATGCACATGTTTTATTAACAATTTGCCATGCTTCATCATAACCTAAACCTTCTTCATCCATCAAGACTCTCATAAGTTCAGGAATAATTAATGTTGGGTGTGTATCATTAATTTGGAATGTATAGTAATCAGCTAAACTACGCACATCACGTCCTAAACGTTTGTGTTCATTGATTGCTGATTTAATTCCAGCAGCACTGAATAAATATTGTTGTTGTAATCTTAGTAATTTACCATCTTCAGTAGAATCATCTGGATATAGTGAATCCGTGATGTTCTTAACCATATTTAAATAAGCTTGATCTTGATAATGGTATTTCTTTGAAGGTTCTGTTGACCAAAGTCTTAAATGTGTAACAACACCATTTTGTGCACCAACAACTTTTACATCGTAAGGTATAGCACGAACCCATACAGGATCAATTAAACGAATGTTTTCAACGTAACCAAAGAATGGCACTTCGACAGCTTCGTCTTCTTTTTTCTCTTCCCATATGAATGGTCTTTCTAACCAGTTATCAGGATATTCAACTTGTTTATTATTTTCAATTTTTTGTACAAAGAATCCATGTTGATATCTTAAAGAATTACCATATAATGGTAATGAAAGTGATGCAGCTGAGTCTAAGAAACAAGCAGCAAGTCTACCTAAACCACCATTTCCAAGTCCAGCATCTGATTCTGTTTGTTCAATTTCATTTAGATCGTAACCCCAATCTTTAAATGCTTCTTTAACGACTGATGCATAACCAGCATTCATTAAATTTGAAGTGATTAAACGACCCATTAAAAATTCCATTGAGAAATAAATAGTTTTCTTTAAGTTATTTTTTTCTACATATTCAGTAGTACTTCTATAATCAGTTTTTAAATGTGTATCTAAAATTGATGCAAGTGTTGCATAACGTTCATAAAGGGTTGCATTTTCTATTTTTTTAGCAAATAAATGATTTAATGCAAGTACATAAGCACCTTTAAACGTCTCTTTATTTTCGAAGATATGATTCATTATTTTGTTCCTTTCTTCTTGTGCTATCAAACACTCTTATTTTATCATAGATAAAGATGTCACTTTTTATGCAACCGTTTACATTATAGTATACAACTACCAAAATATAGGTATAATCAAATTATAGGGGAAAAAATACCACAATTTGGGGGCTAAGGATAAATATGAAACATAACTTAATGAAACGACTTGATGAAATTGCACGCTCTTTATCAAAATATGAAGAAACTGTTGCTTTAATTGGATTAGGATCTGTTGGCATTGATACGGACCGATTGGATCAATATTCTGATATCGACTTTTTCGTAATTGTTAAAGATGGTTATAGTGAGCAATTTATTAAGAATTTAGGCTGGTTAAATGAAGCATATCCACTTGCATACAGTTTCTACAATACAACTGAAGGATGCAAGATATTATTCGAGGATGGAGTTTATGGAGAATATGCAGTATTCTCTGAAACCAGACTCAAAGAAATTGATTTAGTTGATGCGAGATTGCACTGGGTAAAACCTGGTTCTAATTTTGACTTTAAACCAACACTAAATCCTACTAAGAAATATGGTTCAATTGATTATGCATTCAATGAGGCACTAACAAACATCTATGTTGGACTTAACAGATATTTAAGAGGTGAATTACTCTCTGCACATACATTCATTCAAGGTCATGCACTTAATAATGTTTTATCTGTGCTTCCACTTATCGAACCAGAAATGGTTAAAGGGGATTTCTATACACCAACTAGAAGATTAGAAAAAAGATTCCCTCAATTTGCACAAGTCATTTCTAAAGTTTTAGTCGGTTATAAAAATACACCAGATGCAGCAATGAGTTTACTTGCATATATGACGACTTATGCAGATCTAAATCCAAGAATGGTAAAAGAAATCGAAAGTTTATATGAACAAACAAAAAAGAATGGATAAAACCCATTCTTTTTTTCTTAATTAAATATTACAAATTGTTAATCGTTTATGAATATTATTCAGTTGAATAGCTTGTTCTACAATAAATTTAGCAAGATCCGCAACTGTAATTTGTGACTTACCCTTTGAATTGTAGAGCATATAGTCTCCACCAACATTATAACTTTCGTGCGTATCAAAAGGTAAAATTTCCGCTGCAGGTGAAATGAATGTCCAAGGGAAAGTTAAATCTTTTCTGAGTACATCTAGTAAATCAAATGAACCTTTTACCTTATCTTTCCATTCAGCTGAAATTTGTGTAATAGCTGAATCACCATTTGATAAGAGTAAAGATGATGCACCACCAACAACTATCAATCGTTTTTCTAATTTCTTAACAACATTGATGATGTGCTTGGAACCTTCCATAAATTCCTGATATAAATTAGGGTTTGTCCATCCTGCATTATAACTTGAGATGATTAGATCTGCCTTTTTAAGAACTTCATGCAGTTTTATTTCATCAAATACATCACAATGCACAACTTCTAATCGTGGATGATTATCAAACTTACCTGAACGTGAAATTGCATAAACATAATGATTTTTAAAAAGTGAAGCTGAAACGATTGCTCTACCAACGAACCCGGATGCTCCGATAATTGCTATATTCATAAAATCACCTCTTTATAATTACATTTTAACATGTAGTTATAAAAAAAGCGCAAATGAAAGCGCTTAATTTATTTCAATAATTCCTTAACTTTTGGAACGACTTGTAATCCAAAAACTTCAATTGACTTTAAAACATCTTGATGTGGCATATACGAACCTGGTGTGTGGAGTAAGAATCGATTAATACCTAAATCTTTCATTGTCTTGGCTATCTTTTTAGCGACAAAGTCAACATCTCCAACATAAAGTGGACCATATTGAATAGAGTTTAAATAATGTTGTTTAGTATAAATCCCCCAACCACGTTCTTGACCGAGTTTTGAAAACGCAGCGTGATGTGGTTCATAATATCTATTAACTAACTCTTCTGGATTTTCATCAGTTACAATCCCGTGTGAATGCACTCCGATTTCCATTTCGTTCATATCATGACCAGCTTCTAAATAAAAATGTTTATATAAATCAACAAGTGGTTTAAATCGAATGGGTTCGCCACCAATAATAGCAAACACAATCGGTAAACCAAGTTTTGCTGCACGTATCACAGATGTTTGTGTGCCACCAACTGCAATGCTTACCTTTAGTTTACTTTGAACTGAACGCGGATAAACCGGTTCACCATTTAGTTTTTGTGTGTGTTTTCCACCTGGCCATTTGACATGTTCTGCTTCACGAACCCTTAATAACATTTCAAGTTTTTCACTAAACAATGTATTGTAATCTTCTAATGCATAACCAAAGAGTGGGAACGATTCAATAAATGAGCCTCGTCCTGCCATAATTTCTGCACGTCCATCAGTAAGGATATCTAAAGTCGCAAACTCTTGATAAATTCTGACTGGATCTTCTGAAGAAAGTACTGTAACTGCACTGCCTAGATGAATTTTTTTAGTTAATTTTGCGGCAGCTGCTAGAATGGTTTGTGGACTTGATGCAGCATAATCCATTCTATGATGTTCACCAATACCATAATAATTTAATCCTACTTTATCAGCTAAAACAATCTCTTCAATAGATTGATTGATTCTTTCAGCATGCGTTGTCATTCCAGTTTTAGGATCTACACCGATTTCAAGAAAGGTCGTTAAACCAAAAGTCATTTCTTTCAATTATTTAATCTCCTTTTTGCAACTAATTTAGCTTTAGGATGATTTACTAAGTTGGTGCCTAACATACCAGGTAAGATTAAAGTTGGATCATAAATTCCTTTTCTAAAATCACTTATAAACTGCAACTCTTTTTCATTAAAGTTAATAATTTCATTTAAGAAAGGATGATACTTTTTATCAACGAAATTGAGCACATCTAGTGATAACCCAAAATCTGATAATCCATAATAAAACGCAATCATCTTTCGTATAAATGGATATTGTTGAGGCATGATTTTTTGATTATCAATAATTGATTTTAGATACAAGGTATTTTTATTACCTTGAAATAATGATAAAAAGTAGATTGCATAATTTTCTAACGTAGATAAACAATTTAAATGTAAATCAGTGAACATTTCATCTTTTCTTGCAAAATATTCAGGTCCTAAAATATGTCTTCTATTTAAATAATCAAAAGTTAATGTAAATTTTGTTTGATCTGTTTGATCAACAACTAAAAATCTATCGAGTGAACCTGTAATTTGACTCTTTTTTAAATCAACTGCAAAATTTTTCTTTAATAAAATAATCGGTAAAAGTTCATTGATTTTATTTCTTAAGTTATTTACCTCATTGATATCAACATCTGAATGAAAATCAAAATCAAGTTGTACTGTTTGAAGATTGATATCTTTGACTAAAAACTGAAGTGCAGAATCTCCTTTAAGTTTCAAGTTTCCAAAGACCTCTTCACTGTCAAATGCATAAAGGATATCACCTAAACGTTGTAATTTTTTCATATTTGAATAACCTTCCAAATCCATGATGTATACTCATTTTACCATAGCAAAATAAAATCCTCCTTTTGGAGGATTCATTTAATCTTTCTTAGAATAATCTTGTTTTCTGATTGATCCATCTTTTTTGTGAATTACAATTGATGAATCTTGATTTTCTGCTAATTTTTCAGCGTAGGCAATCGCTTCTTTTTGAGTTTTGAAATACTTGATTGTCTTTTGAGAACCTTCTTTTCTTACACGCCACCAATTTGCATATTCACTATCATCATCTTTATTTTGTGAAATATGATATTTTGCAACTTTTTTCTTAGCAGATTTTTCCTTTTTTTCAGCAGTTTCTTCATCAAGTTCTTCTGAATCATCAGCTTTCGGTGTCTCTTTTACTGGTTCTGCCTTTGGCGTTTCTTTGACTGGTTCTGCCTTTGGTTCTTCTTTTTTAGTCTCAACTTTAGGTTCGGCTTTTACTTCTTCTTTTTTAGTTTCTGCCTTAACCTCGGCTTTTTGTTCCAATTTCACATCTGTTTGTGGTTTTGATGCTGGAACTTGTTTTGGTGCTTTTTTACCTTTAGGTTTTAAAAGAACAGCAAGTAAAACAATAACTAAAAACAATGCTGCTGCAACGATTGCGATTTCTTGCCAACCCCAACCTGAAAAATCTAATCCCGTTTCAAATACTAACATAACTAATCCCTCCTATTAACTTTGTTAATTCTATTTTAATACATTTTTCAAAAAAAGCCATTTTTAGCTTAGAAAAGCACTAAAATCCGGTAAAAGTAAGTTTAAAATCACGACATGTAGTACAAATGATGCCCAATTAACTAAAACAAAGTACCAATGTTTAGTTTTATGTCTAACCAAATACATGCCAAGTAAGCCACCCATTGATCCTAATAAAAAACTTGATAGTAAGAGTGTTTTTTCGCTAATTCTTCTCTTATTTTTTTCTGCTTTAACTTTATCTGTCTTATAAAGAATAAATGTTACAAGCGACATAATAAACCAAAGAACAACATAAATATAAATAATATATGGATGCATCATTTACTCCTTAAAACATTTCTGAGATGGTTTTAGCTTGCATATGGAGTATTAAATAATCAGGTCCACCTGCTTTTGAGTCTGTACCACTCATATTAAAACCACCAAATGGTTGATAACCTACAATTGCACCAGTACATTTACGGTTTAAATATAGATTACCTACTTCGAAATGTTTTCTTGCCTTTTCTAAATTTTCTCTATTATTTGAAATTACTGAACCTGTTAAACCATATTCAGTCGAATTTGCAATTTCAAGTGCTTCATCAAATGTTTTAAATTTGGTAATACCTAAGACTGGTCCAAAGATCTCTTCTTGCATAATTCTAGAATCTTTCTTAAGGTCCTTAATAATCGTTGGTTCGATAAAGTAACCTTTAGACTTATCGTTAGTACCACCAAATACTAATTTACCTTCTTTTTTACCAATTTCAATGTATGAAGTTATTTTATTAAATGCATTATCATCATTAACTGGTCCAACAAAAGTATCCTTAAGTTCTGCCGCACCAACTTTATAAGTTTTTGTAATATTTACTAACTTTTCTATGAATGAATCATACACTTTTTCATGAACAATTGCACGACTTGCTGCAGAACATTTTTGACCTGCAAATGAGAATGCCGCTTTTGCTACTTCACTAGCTGCAAAATCCAAATCACAATCCTCATCAATAATCATTGCATCCTTACCACCCATTTCTGCAATAACACGCTTCAACCATTTTTGTCCAGGTTGAACGACTGCAGCTTTTTCATAGATTCTAACGCCAACTGCCTTTGAACCGGTAAATGATACAAATCTTACCTTTGGATGAGTTACGATATATTCTCCAACTTCAATAGCATCACCTGGTATAAACTGAACAATACCATCTGGTAGTCCAGCCTCTTTTAATACTTCCATAAATTTATACGCAATCACTTGTGTTGTAACTGCAGGTTTTAATAATACTGTATTACCTGTAACAACTGCTGCGGTTGTCATCCCTGCTAAGATTGCAAGTGGAAAATTCCAAGGTGTAATGACAGCACACACACCAAGTGGTTTATAAACATATTCATTTCTTTCAATATCCTTTCTAGAAAGAATATGCTTGTCTTTTTCCATCACATCATAAATTGAACGTGCATAGTATTCTAAGAAGTCAATAGCCTCAGCAGTATCCGCATCCGCTTCTGCCCAAGGTTTACCTGCTTCTAAAGCTAGAAGTGATGAAAATTCAAACTTTCTTTTTCTAATAATTGAAGCTGACTTAAATAAAATATCAGCACGCATTTTATAATCAGTTAATTTCCAAGTTTCAAAATTTCTTAATGCACTTTCAATTGCTAGGTCAACTTCAAATTTACCAGCTTGGTGAATCATACCGATCACTTCACTATGATTGCTTGGATTAAATGATTTTAATAGGTTATCTGTTTCTATTTTCTTTCCATCTACAAGTAGTGGATAAGTTTTACCAAGATAAGATCTAACAGTTTTTATACCCTCTTCAAATTTCTTTATATTTGATTCAATTGTAAAGTCAACTAACTTTTCTGTTTCGTATGGATAATATGCCATAAGTCCTCCTTTAGACAAATGAAAGTTCATTTATTTTTAATTCGTTTTTAAATCTTTCTAAACTCAAATCTTTTAAATCAATACCTTCAATTGAAGATTTTTGATTAAGTACTAAATCTCTAATTAATAGTCCTGTTGCTGGTGCAATCATAAATCCACGTCCAGAGAACCCACATGCAACAATTAAATTTTTCACATCTGTTTTTGAAATAATTGGTGAACGATCTGGTGACATGTCATAGCTACCTGCCCATTGTCTTTGCACACGCACATTACCAATTCCTGGTAGTACCTCTAAAACTGTTTTTGAAATATTTTCTAAAAATTCTACTGTTGATGTTTGATCATGACTTGACTCTAAATGTTTACCACCTTGTCCCATAATAAGTGGTCCATGTGGAACTTGTTGAATATAAAAGTTTTTTGAAAAACTCATGACCATTGGACCTAAGATCGGTTTTACCGGTTCAGTTGCAAGTATTTCATGTTTTTCAGGGTAAACTGGTACATCAACACCTGCCATATTGGCAATTTCTTTTGAATAACTTCCAGCACAGTTGATAACATAATCTACATAATAGGTTTCTTTATTTGTAACAACTGCTTTAATTTCTTGATATGTCATTTTTAAATCAAGAATTTCTTCAAAAAATTTAAAAATAACACCTTGTTTTAAACACTTCAAATAAAATGCTTGACTTACTTTAAATGGGTTTAAATGACCATCAAGTTTACAATAAGTTGCACTATAGAAACTATCTAAATTAAGTAGTGGTGCTATTTTTCTAGTTTCTTCTTTATTTAATAATTGACTTGGAATACCAAGTTCATTTTGAAGTTTTACATTCTTTTTAAATTGTTCATGTTCATTTTCATCTGATGCAAGTATTAAATAACCTTGTTGTTTAAATTCTAAACTATCCTTAAAGTCTAAATGAGTTTCACCTTTTTCAAAAAATTCAACCGAATACTTAGATAATAAAATGTTTAATTGCGTACTCCATTGAGTACGAATCCCCGCACCATTTCTGCCTGTTGCACCATTCATGAAATAACCTTTATCAATCACAGTGACTTCAAATTCAGGTATAAAAGATAAGTGATAAGCTGCAGATAATCCTGAGATACCTGCACCAATAATTAAGATTTTTTTATTCATTGTAATCCCCTTTAGCAAGCGCATTAAGTGGAATTGTTGATAAATTGGGTCTTTGCTTAATACCTTTAATTTCTGATTTGGGTTTTCCAGTAAACTTATGAATTTCTTCAATCACTAAATGAATACAATCTCTACCTTGACAAGGACCCATGCCAACACGAGTTAACCTTTTGATATCCTCTACTGTCGTAAAACCCAATTCTAAACAACGTTGGATGTCTTTTAAAGTGATATCTTCATATTTACAAATAATCGTATGCGATTTATCCATTAGATTCACCTAACCTTTTATAGATTACATTGACAGTTTCTTTCGCTTCCTCAATGTTTTCATGAATCTTTTTCATACCAGATAAATTACCTGCAACAAAGACACCATTGATACTTGTTTGATGATTTTCTAATTTAGGTTTATATGCATCATAAAATGAGTCATATTCCATTTCTGCATCAAGCATATTCAAAAGTTCTTTTGCTGGTAATAAACCGCCACAAACAACTAAAAAATCAGCTTTATATTCACCTTTTGAAGTTCTTACACCTTCAAACTTATCCTTACCAAATGCTTCAATTAAATCATTTGGATCGATGACTTCAACAATTTTAATTTCAGCTATTTCTAAATACATCTTTACAAGTTCAGTAAATGAACTTCCTAAAATTATCGCTTCATTACCTGGTTTAATACCGTATAAATTAAGTAATTCAATCGTGGTAATGACACCGAAAATATTTGGTAAATCATTATTAGGGAATGCGATTGTCTTTTGATAGGTACCAGTTGTAACCAAAATGGATTTAGCTTGAACTTTAACAAAATCTTCACCATTTGTTGCAGTTACCACCAAATCTGTATAAATAGCTGCAACTGAGTGATTCGTTAATATATCAACTTTTGTAAAATCTAAATCTTTTAACAGTACTTCAAGGAGTTCTTGTCCATTTTGATTATAACTTTTCATTTTATGTGCAATGAGTCTTGTCTTACCACCTAATGTAAACCCTTGTTCAATAATGATTGCATTCATGCTTAACTTTGTAGCTTCTATCGCTGCAGCTATACCTGCAACACCTCCACCAATAATGACTAAATCATAACTTTTCATGATGCGTCACCTTTTTCCTAAAAACTTTCATTTCAGGTTCTAATCTTCTACTACATGTCTTTACATTCTCAATTCCATCAACAGTCATCTGACATGAGCCATCACAAAAATCTGTTGAACATGAATATCCTCTCGGACGATTCGTTTTTCTTCCATATGAAAATACAAAAACACCATTCGCAATTAATGCACTTGCAATGGTATCCCCTTCTAATCCTTCCATTTTCTTATTTTCAAAATAGAAGGTTATGATATTTTTTTTCTTCTGTAAGTTTTGATTGTTTTGTATCCTCATTGTAATCCCCTAAAATAATACTCTTATTTTACCATAGAATATTTTGAGGTCTATTTAAATGAAAAGAGAGCGTTTATTTACGCTCTCCAAAACTTATCATAACCCATTTTATCTTTGATGTTAAAGTCAATGATACGCTTTAATAATGTATAGTTAACAGGTTCTTTATATTTTATTCTAAATAATTGTGAAGTTTCTTCATAACCAGCCATGATTATTTCATCTCTAAAATATGTCATAGCCTTTAACTCAGGTGCAATTGACATATGATTTTTCAATGTACTAACTGCAAGAATAAAAGTACCTTGATGAATAAACATAGGTTGATTCCATTTCATTTCTAATTTCAATTCTGGATATTCATTTTTAATGAAATTAATCACTTCTAAAAATGCATGCTTTTTATAGTCTTCTTTAATCAGATTTACATACTGATCAAAATTTTCAATATATCCCATTTTACACCTCAAAATTTAAATTTCTCTCATGATATCATAGTTAAAGCTACATAGATATTAACATGCTTGAGTTTAAGACATCATCATGACTTATCAAGTGATTTAATGAGGTCTTTTATCTGTTTTATTTCCTTTTGAGGGTTTGTATACCAATTTGATTCAAAAACACGGTAAATAGACCAATTTCTCGATTTGAGATATTTATCTTGATGAATTAAATCCCTACGTGCATTTAAATTGTCATAATTTAAATCACAGATGATACCTAAGATAAATGACTCGTCTTTCGGTTTTTTAATACCTAAACTAATCTTATTTTTTCCTATACCTACTTGTTCTTCAACAATATACCCTAATTTTTCAAGACGTAATTTGATGTCTTTTGCCATTAAATTTTTAAGCGCTTCTTTTGTCTCTTGTTCTGTTTCATATAATTGATTTAATATTTCCTTTGTCATTTCATCATTCTTATTTGAAACAAAGTAACAATATCTCATGAAATCTTTTAATAGTTTTGGACCAGTAGAAATTAGATCATCTACTTTGAACTCCTCTGGATATAAACTTGAAACAAAATATATTTTCTTCTTTGCTCGTGTAATCGCAACATTTAATCTATTTTGACCACCCTCATGATTTAACCAACCAAAACGACGCATCAGTCTACCATCTTTACCTTTTGCATAGCCCATTGAAAAGATAATAATATCTCTTTCATCACCTTGAACATTTTCAATGTTCTTGATAAAAAGTGAAGTGTCTTCATTATCATCTTTTCTAAACATTTCTTGTTCAAATTGTTTTTGATAGACACCTTTTTTAAAAAGTTCTTGGTCTACTAAATTTTCAATTGCATCTCTTTGAGTACTATTAAAAGTAATCACGCCAATTGATTCATTATGTTTTCTTGTTTTAAAAATTGATTTAATGACATCAACGACAGCTTTAGCTTCAACTACATTTTTTCTTGAATCGAAGGTTGCATTTTTAACATATACATATTCAATTGGAGGTTCAGGTGCATGTTTTTGATTTGGTGAAATAATAAGTTTTGCATCATAAAATGCATGATTACTAAATGCAATCAATTCTTCATATTGACTTCTGTAATGATAATTTAATAAAGCTTCTTTAAACCGATATCTTGCAAGGTCAAGTAAACTTTTTGCATCCATTGATACATCTTTTAAGACCTCATCTTCATAAAATTCATCCTCATCTTCAACACGTCCAAAACCTAATGAAGATGGACGTAATTGTTTTGGATCACCTGCGATTACAACTTTCTTAGCACGATATATTGCTGGTATACCTTTTTCCACATACATTTGACTCGCTTCGTCAAAAATAACTAAATCAAACATACCATGTTGAAGTGGTAAAATTGCAGAAACTACCTCAGGTGTCATCATCCATAATCTAATATGATTCATTGATTCTAATAAATATGTATCAATAAATGCCTTAACACTTGGTTTACTTGTTGATTCTAAAATACGTTTAATATCCATGATTCTTCTTGTATTTGAAAATGCAAGAGCTTGTTTATAAAGTTCCATTTCAAAACTTTCATTTGATAACTGCATTTTTTCATGCATTAAAAATTCAAGCTGTGTTAACTTTTCTTTATATTCATTAATTATGTATAAATGCTTTTGATTGTTTGCAATAAATTCTTCTAGATAACCTGAATAAAACGCATCAAATAAATATGTTCTAAGTTTTGAAATATCTTCAATATTTTGAAAAACAGGATCAAATAAAACCATTTTTAAAAATGTTTTTTGATTGTTGTTAAGTGCGTTAAATTGGAAGAAATATTTGTCTAAGTTATTGATGTTTTCTAAAATATATTGATGTACTTTATCACTTTTTACTAAGGTATTTAGATACGTCTTATCCAAAGTTTTTTTATGTGTCATAAAACCTAAAGTCATTGAATGATTTTTGATAAACTTTTTCGTAAGACTGCGACGTTTAAAGAAACCTTTATGATGCAATGCATCTTTATAACCTAAATAACTTTCATGGAAATCTTTAAACTCTAATTTAGAACTTCTAGAAATTTTTGTATCCAATTTTAATATCCAAGAATTTTCAAAGTAAATTTTTCCTAAATCTAGAAATTTTCTAAAGTGTGTGTCTGTATCAAATACATTTTCTAAATCATTAATAAGTTCAAAATTAGCATTTTTATAGTATTTATTAAAAGTTTGATGCACGATTTTAGGTGTTAAAGTTTCATGCATATCTTTATCTTTAATATATCGTTCAAATACTTTATTAAGCGAAATACCATCTACTTTTGTGTCATAAAGTAATTTTAATGACTGATCCATATCAGTGACTAATGCCTTAATCTTTTGGTCTAAAGCATATTGGTCGTTATTTAAAGTTCGAATTGGAACTTCGGGTTCTAAAAACTTCTTCAATTTCTCATAAAAATCTTGTTTATTTTCTGCATCATCTATAAACATTGCGTATTTACTTGCACGTTTTAATCTAGAATAGATGACATCCAGTGCAACTTTCTTTTCTGATACAACTAAAACATTTTCACCCTTTAATATAGATGCAGCAATTAAAGATGTAATTGTTTGACTTTTACCCGTACCTGGAGGTCCCCAAATAACAACCTTTTTTTCTTTTGAAAGCAGTTCTATTACTTTTTCTTGTGAGTAGTTTAAGTCATTAATATATGTAATTTTACCTTCATCAATTGGATCTTTTGAAACTTGGAGTTCTAGATTCTTTTCTGCTAAAAATAAAGCTTGTTCATCAATTAACCCTTCTAATAATTCATTATATTTATTAGATGAAAGAATTTGTTCCATATCACGTTGAATACTTGATGAATACAATTTAAATCTTGATAAAGTAACATAAGGTTTAATCGAAAAATTCTTTTTATTTAATGATTTTGAAAATTCATCTTTCAATTCACTCTTAAACTGGATAAATTCACTTGTTTCTATGTCGTCTATGATAATACCGTGTTTTTGATAATATGGTATGACAACTTCTTTTAATATTTTGTCATTAAATATTTCAAGATTAGGCATATCTGAATCAATCTTACTCTTTTCCATTTTTGATGAAAGTAAAATTAAATCACGGTTAAATAAGATATCTCTTTCATTATCTTTTTTAATCGAAAAAGTTCTTAATGTTCTTTCTAATTTAACAGGAAAATATAACAACGGTGCTTTAATTGGAAACTTTTCTTTAGAATACATACCTTCTATAAATGGATAAGCAATATAAAGATTATAGGCACCAGATTCTCTATAGTTTTTATTCACTTCACGATATAACTTCGTAATATGTTGATCTAAATTATCCTTAGATAATTGTAATCTTAGATTTTTAACTCTTGAATTTGATAAGAAGTCACTTATTTCACTTTTATTATCAATTTCTGTTAAATCAAATGAATGAATATGTTCAATTCGACCTAAATATAAGTTTGGATTAGATTTAGAAATATCTGCAAGTCTATCTTTATAGTGATGGAGTACTTTATAAGCTGATTTAGATACTTTAATTGATTTGGTCACTTTTGTTCGGTGATTTTTAAGCAACTCTAAAAACTTATCACCATATTTTTCAATAAAATTTGAATCAAGACCTGAGATTGCTTCAAAGTCGGTCAATTTCACAGGTTTTTTATCAGAAATTTCAGATAATGCTTGATCTGTACAAATCTCTGGTGTATCACCATAAATAGCAGTAGCTTCAAATCTTAACGCTTCTCTAAGTTGATCAAGTTCTTCAAGTAAGTCGTTTTTCTTTAGTGCCATATCAATCACCTCTAGTTTTATCTTAACATGATAGAGCTGTATTTAACATTTAGATTACAAGAATATTTTTTTATTATAAAAAAACCTAAAGTATTTCTACCTTAGGTTATCTTAACATTAACTTATTATCTTTTAATTTCTAATAGTGTTACAGATTCAACTAACCTAGTGAACCCTAGATTGCTTGCAAAAAATGCGGTAGGGAACATAAATATGTTTCCATACTCAAGAGAAAATAGGAGGTAAGGATACATCATGTATATAAATCTAGTTGCGAATTCCAGCGAACCTTGACTATGGAAACATGTATTATTGAATTCCTTCTAATTCGGTATTAAGTAATTGGAGAGATATTTTCAAGGCAGCCAATCTTCGTTCAGTTAAAGTCAGCTGTGGTTGTTTGAGCTTATTTTTGTCAATTCGCTCTATCTTATGGATAATTGATTCAATCTGTCTAATAGACTCAATAATGTTCTCTTTAGTTAGCTCAATCATTTAAACCCTGCTTTCTTGTACCAGTAATGATATATTTAATTATAAATTGGTATACATTATTAAATGTTCCGTATTTCTGATACTCATCAAGATAAAGTGATCCAATTATGGCTTCAATCATAGTTGCAATTGAAATCACATCTGACTTTTTGTTTTCGACTACTTTATCATTTTCTGTACAATATCCGTTTGATGATTGGATAATCCCTAAAGAATCAAGATGTTCATTTGATTCATTGCTGTTTATAAAGTCATTGATTTTCTCTACATTATCAAACATTTTTCTGCCTTCTTGAGCCAATACAAGTTTGAGAACTCTATCGCCTATTAATGCTAATGCTCTATTAGGGTTTTCAATTTCCTTTAACTGCATATTACTAGACATACCTGCTTGTGGTTTTGATGCATACTTGGCAACATAAAGAACTTCAGTAAAGTATTTATTGTCACTCTCAAAAGAGAATTTTTCTATCAAATTTTTCACTTTATCATCTATCATAATTACTCATCCCATTATTTCTTCTCATTTATTTGATTTTGCATATACGGTATGATTGATAAGTTTAATAACGAATTGAAACTTATACTCAACAAATTAAGTGATGCAATATATAAAATTACGATTTAGATGACTGGTACTATTCAAGTCTACATGTTTATCACTTAAATAGAATTAGTTTCTCTGCATATACTTTTAATGATATAGCAAATTGTTTCAAAAATCCAGAATATACACGTGGTGATCCAAAAGGTTTACTTGCACTCATTGGTGAAAACTTTGTAAACTGTTCAGCGGTAAAACTGTGTTCTAAACTGATAGTGGTAGTTATCCATTCATGAGCATATCTAAATCTTACAAAAACATTGGTGATAGCTTCTAAATTATCCCAAAACTGTTTTCTAACATAATCACTATCAATCATGTTATTACCGTTAGTAGTTCTCCACAGAGAATAAATCGCTTCTTGATCACTATCACTTATTTCTTTAAATAATTCATCCAGTTTATGGTTTTTTTTAATATTAACTTTTGTGAATTCAGCGATAGCTTTTATATATAATTCACAGGCAAAAGCTCTATTAACAAACTCAGGAATCATTAGAGGAAAATTGTCTTTGGTTACTTCACCTTTAGGAAAATCACATCTTCTCGCAGCTTCAAAAAACTCATTAGCATTAAATAAAATTGTATTAATCATATTGTGCCCCGTTTCTAAAAAATATCAAAACAAACATTTCAGTCTAAATCTCTGTTATCATCATATTTACATTACACTTCTCAGTTTCAATTTTCATATTCATGCTTTTTCCCTAAGTCTGATATGTATAGCCTAATTATAAATTATCTTTCAGAAAATACCTAATTCTTTATCATATACATATTAGACAATTCTATTTAGTTGTTAATAGATATCTATATGCTACAACCTCATTTTTCAAGTTCATAATATCTTTCCATTCAATCTCAATAAACTTAGGATTTTTATACAAGGAAAACACATAATAAATTGAAAAAATCTCTTTTTTCTCTTTAGCTTCTTCTATTTTTTGATATTCATTTTGAGTTATAAAAAAATCAATGTTAGTTAAACTTCCCCCAGATTTGCTTTTGACCTCAATCTTTTTTGGTTTACCATCCAACGTATAACTCAAAATATCATAACCTAAAGATGAATTTTTTGATACTATTTTAGGTTTTTTATTTTTAGGTAAAGAAACATCTTTTAATAATTCCAATTCATACTCTAAAACCTTTTTTTCTGCTAATGCTCCTTGAATACCTTTCTTTCTGTTGATTTCATCATAATCTGGTTTTTTTCTTGACCTTGACACTTTGTTAGTAGTTGTTTTTTCAGTTAGACTGCCTACCTCAATTTTCACTAGTTTATCAGTAAGTTTGAGAGCATTTTCCAAGTTTTCATCTAAGTACAACTGATCACGATAATTTTCATAGACAAAATCTATGAACACATTGTTTTTGTCATTTGGAGCAATCACTTTGAATTCATCTTGTGGTAACAACTGTTCCTTGTCTGCTTTTCTTTCAAATTTTACTTTCATTCCTTATACCTTCCTTTTCTTTGGTTACTAACATATATCACTCTAAAGGCACGAAATAGCAAGTATATTTTTTCACTATAGTAACTTATTTTTTGATAACAACTTTTTATCTGTAAATATCTTCACAAAGCGATTGATAATCCGTTGTTCATAATCAAAAAACAGCAGATTTAATCTACTGTTTTTAGGACTACACATTTAATTTTGTATTACTTATTAAGAATAATGAGTAAGTCTCCACCATTCATTGGTATGAATGATTCTGGCAAGTTTTCTTTGATTATTTGACACGCATCAAGTATTGAAATCTCATCATTTGCAGAAAACTCAATAATGATTGGTTCACCTTTGATACTTGAAAAATCAGTTTCATCCCAATTCCAATCAATATCCTTTTTTAATTTTTCTTCAATTACTCTTAATGTTTTGTATCTTGGATCAGAATCAATTTCACTTATGAAATTTGGCTGAAATGTTAATCCTTTTAGTTTATCATGTAAAATCTTAACTAATGCTTGTCCTTCTTTTGTTCTTTGTTGTTTCATCTTAATCACCTAACGTAGTTACTCAACCACAACCTTTCGTTACACTATTAATCACTCTAAAGCACTTAAATAGCAAGTACTTTTTTCTCCATAGTGACTAATAATCAAAATTAAATTCAGGTATTTCATTTAATGGTGTTGAAACACCATCACGCACGCGATAACAACCTTCATTTTGACCACTTACATGGTGTAAATATCGTTTAACAATGACATCTACAAACTTTTCATCTAATTCCATTAAAAAAGATTTTCTTGATAATTGGTCAGAAGCAATCAGAGTTGAACCACTACCACCAAATAAATCCAGAACCTTTTCGTTTGGTCTTGACGAATTAGCAATTGCTTTACCTACTAACTCAAGTGGTTTCATGGTTGGATGTTCTTCATTCTTTTTAGGTTTGTTGTATTCCCAAATGGTATCTTGGGTTCTATCATCTACAAAATAATGAGCAGCACCTTCTCTCCAACCATAAAGAATTGGTTCATGTCGCCAGTGATAATCTTGTCTACCAAGCACTAAAGCATTCTTGACCCAGATTAAACATTCTGCGAGTTTGAATCCAGCATTCTTGAATGCATTTCTAAAGTTAAGTCCTTCGGTGTCAGCATGACATACATAGATTGCTCCACCTTTTTTGGTGTGTTCAAACATGTTCGTAAATGCATCCAATAAAAAAAGATAGAATGCACTATCTTCCATTTTATCGTTTTGAATCTTACCAGCTGTTCCTTCATAATCTACATTATAGGGTGGATCAGTAAATACCATATCAACTATGTTACCATCCAACAACTGTTCAACATTCTCCTTGATTGTTGAATCTCCACACATGACTCTATGATTACCTAATACATAAAGGTCACCTTTTTGACTTACTGGTACTTCTGGTATTTCATTGGTAGGATCAAAATCATCATCGGTTGCATTATCTGGTATTTGAGACTCTAACTCTTCAAAACCAAATTGCAACATATCCATGTCGATATCAAAAAGTTCATCTTCAAGCTTTTTTAAGTCCCATGTAGCCAGTTCTGCTGTTTTATTATCAGCTAAACGAAATGCTTTAATCTGATCTTCATTCAAATCATCAGCAATTAGACAGGGAACTTCAGTCAATCCTAATTTTAGTGCAGCTTTAAGTCTGGTATGTCCTGCAACAATGATGTTATCTCTTGTAATAATGATTGGCACCTTGAAACCAAATTCATTAATTGAATTAGCAACAGCATCAACTGCATCATCATTGTTCCTTGGATTATGCTCATATTCGATTAAATCACTCGGTTTCATTATTTGTATCTTCATTCGTGTTCCATACCTCCGTATTGTTTTCTTGTCGTTTTCTTGCAATTTCAAGCATTTCTTTATTTTCGTTATACTTCTCACCATGTAATCTTGATAGTAAGTATTTATTCGCACCAACATCAGCTGGCAAGTATTTTTTAAATTTAACAATTTTCTTTTTAGTTTTACCGGCATTCTCTTCAATAATGGTTTGTACATCTTCATAGTATTCACCGGTTGCACGTCTGGTTAAACTAACCAATAACAAATGTTCATGAAGTTTCTTTGCTTCTTGAATAACAAATTTGATATCTGCATACTTTTTCTTTAATCTTTCCCAAGTAGATTCACTAATACCTAAAATGTTATAGATGAGATCCTTGCTCTCCTGGTATGCATAATATCTTTTGATGCTATCTAACTTTTCACTTAAAATACCTGCCTCTTTCCATTTCTGATAGATATCTTTCGTGTTTGCCATAATAATTCAACTCCAGTTTTTTGAGTTGGATTTACTACATGTATTTCTGCAAAAGAAAAAGGACCATGAAATGACATGATCCTTAAACTTCTAGGCTATTAAAAGCCAGTACTCCACGATAATGATAGTTTACTAAAAACCTATTGACATGTAAAGAAGCAAACTGCACAATAATTATCTTTATATAGCCATTTTATATTATTTTTCATACCGTTAATCTAGATACAAGTGATAACTACTTACTGCTACTTTTATATGCTACTGACATACACTTTGAGTTGCCGTTCACAAGGATTATCGGTGATTATACATAGAATGATTTTTATATATTGAAATTCTTATACATGAAATCTGCTAATTATTGTTTTGTAAATGAATTTTTAAATAAAAACAGATGCAGAACGATATTTTTACGTCTTGCATCTGTTTATTTTATTCTTTTATTTAACTGTTACTCTAAGTTAAATCATGTGGTTCATTGTAGTTCTTTGGTATAAACAAATTTAGTCGGATCTGGTATCATATAGTGTTTAAACATGTATGCTACTAAATATTCCGATATATTGTTCACATTATACTCAGTTTCATACTCAAATAAGTTTACAGCCACACTAAACGAAACATAAATCCAAAGCGTTTCTACCCCATTGTCAATCATGGTGTTTTTAAAATCGTCGAGGAATGAATGATGTTTTATCAATTGATCTTTTGATAGTTGCAAATCAATTGAAAGCAAATCTTCGACTGTGTCATGAAATTGCTTATCAGATAGAATAAAGAAATCTTGATCGGTACTCAAACTATTAATTATATCTTCATTTATCGCTGTTACTAAACCGAAGTGTATACCCATATCTTTTGATTTTGCATATTCAATCAAGCTATTCTTTGTTTCAGTGGTTAATTCTTTTTTATTGTAAACAAATGTGATGCTACTACTCATTATTATTTTCCTCTCTTAATCCTTGTATGGATGAACCGTACGATCTTCCCAATATAACTCGCCATCTGGAGATTGGTGCCATTTAATATCGTGTTGATGTGGCCACAAGTATCGACCATGTTCTTTAGAATAGTGCCAATGAGAGTCATCAATTCTTATATATGCCTTCCCATTTGAATCATAAAATGTATAATCCGATCCCTTTTCTTTAACATGTTCGTAAACTGAATTTGGAGTTCCTTGACCATTTTTTGGAGCTCGTGTATTACCACTGGTTATTGTTGGTTTCTTAGGCGGCGCATATTGCCCCATCATACCAAACATGTATGGAACCATGTATAAACCAAATTTAATAGGATCATACGCACTTCCTAGAAATGACATAAAGTTGTTTCCTGTATACAATTCAATTACTTCAGCAGCTGCAAATGCTGTCACTCCTATTACTGTGACTGTTGCTACTGTATACACGGCGGCTGCCGCTAGACCAGATGCTCCAAAATATGCACCAGCAACCAATCCTGCAGCACCAGCTGCAGCACCAGCAGTTGCTACTGTCAACGCTATAACTGCTACAGCTGTTACCACAATTGTAGCTGCCAAGAGAAATGTTCCCCAGTTCCAACTACTTCCGGTTTCATCTTTATACATAATAGGATTATTTACACAATAAGTAAACAATGAGCCGTCTACAACATTTTTATCGATTGCAATTCTATCATCAACGTTAATAAATCTTCCTAATGAAGGGACATAATATCTAGTTTTTAAATAATACCATCCGGTTTCATTGTCTAAATAGTACCCTTTGTATACAAAATTATTGACTTCATCAATTGTGGAATTATTGACTGTTTTATCAATAATTTCACCCCATGCATTATATTTGTATGATACCATAGTATTACCATTTTCATCAACAATTTCGATGATTATTGCATTTAAATCCCTAATATAGTAGTATTGTTTCTGCTGATATTCAAATCCAATCAATAAACCTCTTTCGTTGTATAAATATATCGTACTATGATTATTTGTTGTCTCAGATACTAATTTTTTTCCTACATAGAAATACGTGGTTGTTTCGTTATCTACTTCTTTACTTGTTCTAGCACCATTTTCATCATATGTATATGAAATATTTGAATTAATATTTGTTAACTTTCTACCTTGCCATGTGAGTTCTTTGTCACCGATTTCAGATGGATTACCCATAAAGTTGCTATTATACAGTAACTCCGTCGAATCGACTTGGGTATCACCAATCTTTTTAACAACTTCAATCAATTTGTCTTTCCATACAAGATCATAGTGATACTCATATGATTCATATGGAGTAATACTGACATCGAGTGGATGATCTCCATTATAATACTTTTTAGATAAGATATTGTTGTTACCTGTATAAGCCATAATCATTGTTAAACCACTTACAGGATTGAATTCTCTGATAAGCCTATTCAAATAATCGTACTCATACTTATAAGTTCCCTCTGGCGTAAACATGTGTATGATATTACCTAGCGCATCATATTCATATGAAACGACTGATTCATCATATTTAGTGATGCTTTCAACTTGTAGTGATGTTCTGCCAGCAACAGGTGATTTATATGTGTATTCATTTTCAAGTTTGACAAGTCCAGTATCAATCACGTCTTTTTTGCTTCTACCGAGTATATCTACATAAGTCTTAACAGATGCGATATGATTTGTCTGGAATAATTTACTGGTTCTTGTTGAATCCAATACATCATCATAATACGCTAACATTTCTAATTGGCCATTGAGATGATTAACTGGATTGAATCCATCCACATTTGATCCTACAATTGTTTCTGCACCAGCTAGTAGCACAGATGACGTTTGACTTTCAGTAGTACCATTTGCTGTTACACTAAACTGATTACCATCCCATTTTAAGACAACTGTAAACCATCCACTGGTTGGTACAGTTATACCATTTGTAGGATACTGTGCTCCATTTAGGATCATATACAATTTGTTATTGGTTTTTAATATTGCACCAAATAAATCATTTCCATCCCGCTTATTCATTAGAATGGTTCGATCGTTTGTAGATGTATGTATTGGTTTTACTCTAATACTCAATGTTCCTTTGGTACTTAAATCAAAATTGTAGATGAGTTTTCCTTTAGTATCAGATAATCCCTTTAAACCATCATAACTGCCATATAGATGTCTTTCTTCTGCAACATCATACTCAAACAGTTTCGTTTTATCCAATGCATAGGATTGGTCTGTGAATGAGTAACTTAATGGTTTAATACCCTTTTTAGATATGAACGTTCCATTTAGTGATACAGTATCTAATCCATCATAAATTTCAGGATTTTCAAATGATACACCAGTTTTTGGCACAACTGTATAATCATCAACAAAATACTTCTTACCTTGTGCATGTAATAATCCAAATGTTTCATTGGTATGTTTATATGCACCAATACTTAACATGTGAACTCTTAACTTATAGTCTGTAATCGGTTCATCACTGCCACCATATGGTTGTGTTCTATCACCAAGTATTGCTTTAGTTACCAAATAAGTAACATTAACTCCGTTTAAGAAATTTGTAACTGGTGCAGTATCATTGATTTTCATCAAAATCTCAGTATTGGATTCTGCTCTGTTGATTCTAAATCCAACAAATATCCATTTATCCGTTACTGGAATTGATTTTGTGCCATGTGTGGTGTTTGCACCACCTTTTGTATACTTAAGTGTGAATACAAAATTTGAGCCATCTTTTTTAACTAGAATTTTCCAGAAATCCTCAGTTGATGTTCCAATACTCATCATTACTTTTTCATCAGTTAAATTAACTGGTTTAAACCAGCCAAAGAAACTCTTGCAATTGTTAAATTGACTCTTCCACGCTGTTGGACTATACCAACCATTATGAATTCTTCCAGATTTTCTAAGACTATTAACAGTTTCTAAACCATAAATAACTCTTGATGAATTTTTATTAAGTGTCATGACATACTGATCAAGGTCTTCATCTTGGCTAAATCCCGCCGATGAAGCCAATTCTGGTCTCATGCCATATAAACCATTGCGTGAAAAGTTACCTTTTAGTATATCATCGCCAAATGCATCTGCAATTCTTGGCATTAATGCATCTTTATTATATTGATTGTATTCATTGGTGTATTCAAAATCATAACTGCGTACAATACCATTTATATCAAAAGTAGCTTTTTGTACCTGCTCTAAGTTGTCATAATCAAATCTAATGATTTTACCAGATGAGTCTGATTCTTTGATGAGTTTTCCTTTTAAATCATAGTTGAAATATTTAACGACTGTATCTGTATCAATTTGATAAACTTGACCTTTGTCATTGTAGTGATACTTAGCAACAAGCTCATTTTTAAATTCTACCTTTTCTAGTCTGCTTTTTGCATCATAACTAAATACGAAAGACTCATTAGCATCTGATCCATAGGTTTGTTTTGTAATCAAATCTGTTAGTACACCATTTTCAACATGTGTATGTTCATATGAAGCAAATACATTCCCATTGACTTTTGCTTCTTTTAACTTACCCCACTCATCATACTCAAATGCATAAATTGTACCATTATCAGTTGTTATAGATTTTAGCGATTGATCTGAGTTATATTCATATGCATGTGCGATTGAATTGCTATCTTTACTTTGAATGAGTTGAATTAGATTATCATAAACATCATAGGTACTTGTCTTTACAACGCCTTTCGCATTAGTCTCTTGATGTACTCTACCCTTTTCATCATATGAAATCAATGTTGTATTACCAAGCTCATCTTTTGTAGATATAACTTTATTATCAGTATTAAAAGTTTGTTCAAGAATCAACTCACCTTCTTCAGAGTCAATTTCAGATTTTATTCGATTACCATTTCCATCATATTCAAATTCAATTTTGTTACCTTTATTGTCGACAATTTTAGTTAGTTTGTCATTTTCACCATATGTGTACTTATACGTATCTCCTGATGGATCAATAGACTCTGTTACCTTGTTTTTGGCATCGTAAGAAAGTGAAGATTTGTTTTTTTCTGCACTTATTTGATCCATTAAGTTTCCTTTTTCATCATAGTTATAGTGTTTACCTGATGCATCTTTATATAACTGGACAGAATCAAAGTTAACTGTATTTTGTCCTTGATATTCTAACCCAATCGTAATTGCAGTATATGGTTTGCTAGTTACAATGTTTCTTAATAACATTTGCCATCCTGTTAATGATTTGTCGAAATCAAAATCAAATGACTCAGTTTCAAATCCAGGATATGTAATTGCGATCTTAACTCTAAAAATATCAGCTTCTGATAAATAACCTTTTGCCCATGAAACAAGTGTAAATTCCTCACCAGCACCACCACTAACAGAGAGTGTTCTTTCAATTTTCTTTAACAAAATCATGTTTCCTGTTACTTGATATGATTTACTACCCAATACTTTTGTGAATGGTGTTGTTACTGAATTGTTGACAATCTTATCATTTGTTGTCATGTTTGTTCTAGTCCAGCCTGACGGTTGTGTAGTTTCAGTATCAAAATATCCGTTTTGAATAAGGTTATAATGTGTTTTATGCGGAAGAATCAACTGGAAGTCATCAACAAACAAATCACCGCTTGAATGGTTTGCTCTAATATAAAGAGTCACACCTGTAACTGATGCTGGTACTACAATGTTTGAAATCTTGAATTGCTGCCATTGTCTGTTTGATAATAATACACTGTTGTATTCTGTTGTTGTCGGTGTTGGCATATAAATATTTCCATTCCCATCAACAATTCCGATTCCGCCTGGTTCGACAGGTACATTTACGATATGATCAACAGCAACGCTTACCCTTGCATTACCTACTAAATTTTTTGTTTTGGCAAAAAATGATAAGTTGTATGTTCCTGGTGTTAGTGTTATTGCCTGATAAACATGTCTTGTTCCACTGGCAGTTTTTCTTAATCTTAATGCCTTATCGCCATAAACTCCATCATCAACAACTTTTGCTAATCCATTATGAGATGCTCTCCAACCAAACCCAGATGTTGTAATCGGTGTAGTATTGGCATCAAAGCTATGATCGACAATAACATTTCTAATATTGGACACAGATACTGATGCATTTCTAATGACTTGTTGAGTGCCATCTTCACTTACTTTTCCATATTGATAACTTACAGCATTACCGTCAGCATCAATTTTCTGAGTACATTGTCCATAATTACTAAAATAGTAATAGATTGAATTGTCTAAATAACTTGTTACTTTTGTGTAATCAGATGCATATGTAAAATCCAAATATGCACCATTAATGAAACTAAATGGCGTAACTTTTTGTTTAGCTTGTTCAGTTATTCTAGATACTTTTCCATTTGAATGATCAAACTTAACTCCAGCATTCAGTTTTGGATCATACATTCTAATAAGAACACCACTTGTATATTCATATGTTGCAGTATATCTATCTGTGTAACTTTTTTGAGATGTTGAACCACCAGATGACGTACTGCCTAATACATAATGAATATCTTGTAGCTTTACAGACGCAAGATTATTGGAAGCATACTCAAATAACAAACTTTTTTCTTCTTCAACAAATTCAACTCTGGATATGTTTCCTAAAGGGTTATATGTCACAATTACGTTTTTACCATCTGCATTAATAGAAGTGATTTTGCCACCTGTGTTATGAAATGTTGTAGCATGTCCGTCTGCGGTCTTGATTTCTAAAATCAAACCATCTGATTTTAACGTCAATTTGTTTTGTTGTTTATCAAAAATGGAGTATGTACTATTTCCATTATCTTCAATATATGAAAAATCAAAGAAACTAACATAGACTTCATCATTTTCAGTTATGATATCGTATGCTTTTGCATTGTTCTTAGATATTTTATCGTAATAATGCATACTACCATCAGCATGTAGTATCGTGATTCTGCTTGCTTCTAATTTAATTCCGTAGTCAAATGATGTTCTCCAATTGCTAGGAAATGACACTTTTGATTGCATACCTGTTGGAAGTATTGGTCTGTTGTTTGCATAAACTGCACTGATTTGAATTGGCGCTTTGACGGAATCAGTTCCAAATCCTGAAAATACAGCCAACAATTTGCCAGTAAGATTATTTACATAACCTTTTCCTGCAAAACCTGCTTCTCTATCAGTAAAACTCAAATGTCCCGATAAGCCACTTTGTCTTGCACTTTCAACTAAAAAAACTTCTTTTTCACCTAAAATATTTGGATCATTTGGTGTGAAAACTGTAACATTTGGATTTGACGTATGAATAGCAAAACTCATGTTCGTTGAACCGGTTTCTTTCCATTTTCTAGCTAGTTTCGTAATATCAAGAACCACTGCATAGCTAGATGGTGCAGATTGTCCTGAACCAGTTGGATAGTCAACTTGATGATAATCTTCAAGTTCTGACCATTTAATCGTTGGTGGTGTAGCATCACCAGTACCACCCCATTTAACTTGTGATGGATTATAAGCACTTGTCACTTCTCTCACATAAAAATATGAGCCAAGTAACATACTTGAAACCGGCAAGATAAGTTTAACTCTTGCAATTCGATCTAAAATACTGAGATCTAAATTTTCAACCTTAAACAATGCATATCCTTCATCATTCATCGTGAATGATGCTGCATTATGATGTCCAAATGGAGATCCAGGTTGAATATAGTTTGTTTGGAATGTAATTCCATCTAAATTCGTAATTTTCTGTATCATTTTATTTTCTCCTTAAAATATTGTAATAATATTATTCATTTCATTAATTTCTAAATTGGTGAGTGCATGACTAAATTCCATCACATCCCCATTTCATCATGTAGATATTGTTTTAACGCCTTTAAGTGTTCATACTTTTCGTAATTGATGAATGAATCATCTAATACAACCAACATATCAATATCGCTTGTTGGCAAATTTGTTTCTTTTACATATGAGCCATATAGATAAAGTTCTTTAATTTTGTATTTTTTTCTTAAATACTCAGTCTTGTTTTTGAGTATGTAGATTACTTCATCTTTATCTTTAAGAATATCGTTTTCAATTCTTTTATGATTGTGTGTCTTTCTAATAAAGTGCTCACAATTGACTAAAAACATATAAAATGCATTCGGATTTACTCTTCTTTGTTTAATCGCATCTATATATATTGCAATATCGTTCTGATAGACAATGATTGGATAGAATGCACTTTTCATTAATATGAGATTTGTGATTAGAAAAGCAAGTTCAATCTTTTGTTTTACTTTCATATCCATAATCTTCAAATGCATGTCTGATGCTTTTTGATGTGTGTGTGTATCTTTTTTCCTGTAATAGTACTCTACAATATAGATAAGATTTTTTTGAGACATCTTAAATCCTGTTAAGATAAAGTATGTAGTCTCAATAAGCTGTTTTGTAAAGTTTGATTTCAAGTTGTAGATTAAGTATCTGAATGCATCAGCGAACCTCTTGACTCGGTATTCTGATTTTGTATTTGGTGTATATTGATCCAAACATATTAATTTAAATGTCTCATGTGTCAAATCGATCTTTAAGTATTTACTGGTGAATTCGATAAATCGATAAAACAACTTATCATTGATAACAATTTTTTCATCCATGACAACACCTAAAAGATGGTTAGACTATCATGGAAGACAGTTTCACTTAATGTTCTAGTCCATATATTTAAGTCAACCTTTACACCTAACATGATTTGCAACAAACTTCTAATAGCAAACCTCTTTGTAAAATTTATTCTTGTAGCAGTTTTAATCCAAACATCAATATCTGAGTATTCATTTTGGTCTCCTCTTGCAAATGAACCAAAGAAACCAACTGAGATAACACCATACAAATCTTTGATCATATCCTTATGCTTCAAAAGGATATTTATGACTTCATCTTGTGTTTTGATGATTTGTTTTTGATTAAGTCGTTGTGCAGTTAATGCATACAATTGATGGAACAATATATCTAACACTTCATCTGATGCATTTTCATTGATATATGTAATAACTTGTTTGGTAACATTCGGATAAAAAATCATTGGACAATAACCGTTTTCAATCAATAGTCGATTAAAGATCAATTTTGCCATTTCATGAGTATGTTCTAGAAACAGTTTAGACTTGATGATTTCAATAAAACATTTGATGATATCGCTCATTTTTCTAATCTCTAGAATTTTTGTAATAAACATATCATCTATATCTGTCTTTAAACCTGTTAATGACTCATACATTTCAAGAATGGATGCTTTAGTTAATGGTTCTGATTTAAATCTCAAAAACGCATCTAGCAATGCGTCAAACAATTCTTTTTTTGTATCATTGATCTCTTCATACAAGAAAGGTTTATCATGTGACAAATATCTTATAATCCTTGCATTAATTTTAGGATTGTATTCAGTAGATTTTTCTATTTGATTGACTTTATGCATTGCCTGTCTCTCCAATCTTTTGTGATCAAATCATTATTCTAATTTTTTGTTTATGGTGGTTTCCTCATAAATAACATCTTATTTACTCCTCCTTGACATCTTCTGACAAAGATTCAAATTCAACATCTTCAATATCTACACCGATTTTTTTATTGAGTCCTCGTTGCTCTTCTCCAAGCAGTCTCATAATATAAACAACAACTTCTATTAATCGATCAATCATCGTTTTGCTTGTTGTAAGAATAAAGGTTGCAACCATCGAAATAATGGTTATCTTGACTGATGCATCCATATTGGTTACTAAGATAATAACGATCAATAACACAATACTTACAATAAATATTAAGAATGAGAACATGAGTCCTAATAAAACATGTTTCATAAAGAACCTATTTAAACTTATGATTTTTTTGCTTTCAAATGCATGTTTTTCGTTTTTTAACTCTTCTGTTTCTTTTTCATTAACTGATTCCATAATTTATTTCCACCACCTTCTGATTTCATCTAGTATTTTTTGCAGTTTTCTTCTAATTGTGTCTGCTGAGACACCATATTTCTCGCCTATTTTCTTATAGGTCATGTTTTGATAAAAATAAGCTGATAAAATATCTTTATCCTGCTTGTTTAAGTGCTGATTTACATATTCCATAATTAGTACTTCTGTTCCTGAATTATCATCAAGACCGATATCAGAAGCAGCTAATAAATCGATATATTCATCACCTTCTTGAGTCATCTCGTTTAAAGATTGATATTTTCGATATTTACTATGCTTAAGTAGATTTATAACTTTTCTCTTAAGTACAATAAACATAAATTGTTTAACTTCTAAAGCTTGTCTTTCAAATGTCATTTGATTCTGGAAAATATACATTCTTAATTCTTGTTTGAGATCTTCTTTCATTTCGCGATCAAGATTCCCAAACTGTTTGATCACCTGATTTATCAATGCTTCATACTGTTCCATAGTTTTTTATGGAATCTATTAATGACGTTCGACTTTCACCCCTACTATGCCAACTCCAATTGAAAGTCAGGATTATCTCCTTGGCACCACCCACCGTAGATTTATTTAAAAATCATAAGTAAAGTTTTATTTTTAACACTCACACCATAGCACTCATCTCAAATACTTGTTGATGGCATTAAAGTGAAACACTGATCTCCCGTGTTAGGAATTTAAACCTTTTGTGCTTTGTCCCCTCATTTTTAAGACTGTATAACTATTCGACCTTCACCCCTACTATGCCAACTCCAATTGAAAGTCAGGAACAAATCCTCGGCACCACCCACCTGTTGTTAAATTCAAATACAACATGCATATTTTTAACATTCGCCCCTTGTAACACATACCAATTGCTTGATATGATGTTAAAGTCTGACACTATCTCCTGTTGAACGTTAGGAATTTATACCTTATGTGTCTACCCACCTGTAGCAATTAGAAAGTTTGTTTTCCTTGCTACACTTATAAAGACAACTTGAGATAACCAAAAAACGCAAACAAAATTTTTATTATTCAAAGAATAATACTTTTTTATCTCATTTATCCTTTAACAATTAAGGTATATCTACATCTTCAAAAGCTTCTGGCTCCCCAGAATTGCCAAAACCTACTGTAACCGAATGATCTCTTTCATCACTGGATGCAGCAGGTGCTGCTTGGCTAAAACTAGAAAACAGTAGTAATGCGATAACCAATACTGATAGTAGTCTTTTCATTTTTCTCTTCCTCCTTTACTTGTTTGGCTCTATGATAAATGTATAAAAAGAGTAAAAACAGTCCATATAAGAACTGTTATTCAAGGAGGATATATGTTATATAAAGAACTTGCGTTCTATTTTGAAAGACTACGTTATGAACGTGGTTTTAGTCAAGAAAGCTTCATTTTCGATATTGTATCTATCTCACAGTATAAACGTTATTTAAAGGGTCATCCACCGATTCCTTTTCCTGTGATGGTTGCTTTATCTAATCGTCTTGGTTTAAAATACGATTATATCTTAGAGGAATTAGATATCGCTAAGAATAAAGAGAGGAGAATGGTGATTCGTTTGATGAATTTCATTGTTAACTATGATTATGAAGCATTTGATGCATTAGTTGCTGACCTAAGTGATGACTTCTTTTTAGAGGATAGAAATAAACTGCTTTATCGCTATGTATTGATTCTAAAGGATCTGTTTCAAAAGAAGTTAAGTGATAGTGATGCTCTATTTAAGTTGAAAATTCTCATTGATTATCCAAATATTCTAAAACTCAAGACACTGTCTTCAAATGAATTTATGATTTTGGGTATGCTTGCCACACTGTTGCCTAAAAATGAACAGATGGTTGTTTTAAAACGGATAGAAAAGATACTTGAAAACCCTAGTCAAGTAATCTCTGGCAGTAATGAGAAAATGATTGTCATGGTTTTGGTGAGAATCATTAAACTGCTTGGTATGCATGAAGATTTCAAGAAAGCTCTTTTCTATTGTCAAACCGGCATTAAAATCTGTAAATCCATTGGTACATTCTATTCACTTGACTACTTATACTACTATGCATCGCTCTGTCATCATTCTTTAGGAGAGATTGATCAAAGAAATGAGTTTATCTATTTAGCGATCGTTGCTTCAAGTGTTGATGGTAATCCAAAGAAGCGAGAAAATTTTGTTAAACTGATTGAGGATGACTATCAGATTGATATCAATCAATTTATGCATAACAAGTGGAAGTAAAACAAAAAAAGATGCAAGTTTTAACCAAAAGTGGTCGAACTTGCATCTTTTTGTTTATTTTTTTATTTGTTTAATAATTGCCTGATTTAAATAATCATCAAAATTTAGATTCTTATAAGAAGAGAATTACTTTTTTTTATTTTTACTTAAGATATTAATCAATATCACTAAAATTGATGCAACCAAAAGAGATCCAAATCCTATGTAATTGAACAGTTTATCTACTTCAAAAAGACTTATAGTTAAAAATACTATTGCAATTACGTAAATCACGCTTGATACTATTTTCACTTTTTTCATCATATCACCACCATTTTGCTTGTCTTCCTAATCCTCAAATACCTAATCCTATACCAACCACTGCTGCAATAACTCCAACTACTGTTACCCAAACTGGTACTGTCACATCTGTACCAACAATAGTGATTATACCACCAATTATTGTGGCAAGTCCACCTATTACATATAGCAAGCTATCAATGTCAGACACGCTGGAACCAATCCGCCATATCATAGACCATCAACAATTTCTTTTTGCCATACTGTATCAAAAAAACCACTCAATCAAAATTATAACTGAGTGGTTTTAAAATATAATTTTTAATAGTGTTGGATAAAATCTACTCTATCACTATTGATGTTTTTTTTTCTTGAAAGGAAGCATACTTAATAGAATTGCTCCAACTGAAATACTTGATGCAATTATAACTAGATAATATAACCACTCAATCTCCATAAGTTTATCATTGAATACTGATATAGAAATAATAAGTATATTAATTCCTAAAATTGCTAACTTGAGTCCTTTTTTCATTTTTTCTCCTATCTAAAAATTTCATATACAGCAAATCCTATTAGTCCAACTCCACTAACAATTGCAGCCCATCCTGCCACTTTACTTAATCCAGTAGGTTCTGGAGCTATTAGTGCTGCAATACCACCTAAAACTGCTCCAATACCCGCAATAAGTTCAAATATTGCTTTAAGTCTTCTAAAATCATCTGTTGAAATCCAGTTCCATGCAGGTACTAATCCGCCATACCATAGACCATCAACAATTCCTTTTTGCCATATAGTATCAACAAAGAAACTTCCAACTGCAGGTAACGCTGTATTTGTAATCCAATTCCATGCGCTACTTGCTGTATTAGATACCCAGTTCCAAACAGTTTCCGAGGTGTTAACCACCCAGTTCCAAATATTGTTTGCTGTATTGGTTACCCAGTTCCATCCCTCTGTTGCTTTATCTGTAACCCAATTCCATGCTCCAGTTGCGGTATCTTTTGTCCAATTCCATGCATCATTTGCTTTATCTGTAACCCAGTTCCATGCTCCGGTCGCGGTATCTTTTGTCCAATTCCATGCATCCTCAGCAGCATCTTTAGTATCTTCCCATAGATCTTCAATCCATTCAAAGAATCCCCAGTTACCATTTGCATCATAATCCTTTACTGGATTATTACGACAATATGTGAACAAATTCATACCAATTGTGTTTTTAAGTTTAACTCGCAACATGTTATCTGAATTAATAAATCGTGCAACATTGGCATTATAGTATCTACTCTTTAAATAATACCATCCTGTTTCTTGATCAAGGTAATAACCTTTGTATACAAAATGATTAATATCATCAATCGTAGAATTATTGATTATTTTTCCAATAATGTTGCCCCATGCATCATATTTATATGATACCATGACTTGACCGTTCTCATCAACTATTTCTGTAATGATTCTATGTAAATCCCTAATGTAGAAGTACTGTTTACCAAGATATTCAAATCCTACCAGTCTATTCTTTTCGTCATAATTGTATCTGGTTGTGTTTCCAGCACAGGTTTCAGATATGATGTCCGATCCATTCAAAACATAGTCTGTAATAATACCATCAACTTTTTTGCTTGTTCTAACATTTTGATTATTGTAACTATATTCAATGCTTGATCCATCAATAGCGACTATACTAGTACCCTTCCAAGTTAATGTTTTGTTACCTATTTGTGATGGATTACCGATAAAGTTACTGCTGTAACTAAAGTTCTCTGTATTGATAACTACACCATTTTCTTTTTTAACAATGGATAGTAGTTTATCTTTCCATGAACTATCATAAGTATATTCGTATGATTCCACAGGTGTACCACTTACGTTTAATGGTTGATTTCCTGCATAATACTTCTTTGATAGGATATTGTTATTACCACTATATGTCATAATCAATGTTCTTTGATCAACTGGATTGTACTCTCTTACCAGTCTGTTTAGATAATCATAATTGTATTCATAAGTGCCATCTGGTGTTGTCATTGAAGTGACATTTCCTAATACATCATACGAGTAAGTTACGACTGATTGGTCATACTTAGTAATACTTTCAACTTGTAAAGAGGTTTTACCAGTACCAGGGGATTTATATGCATAAGTGTTTTCTAATGTAACAAGTCCTGTATCAATGACATCCTTTTTACTTCTACCTAATACATCAACATGCGTTTTAACAGACATCATATGATTGTTTTGGAATAATCTGTTAATTCTGGTTGCATCCAACACATCGTCTTTATATGCTAACATTTCAAGTTGACCATTCAAATGATCGATTGGGTTAAATCCATCTAAATCACATCCAATGATGGTTTGTGCACCTTGTAATGAAATAATTGCGGTTTTAGTTAATGTTGTCATACCGTCATAAACCTTGAACTCGGTTCCGTTCCACGTTAAGATAACTGTTTTCCATGCATCAGTTGGTACTACTGCATTTCTCACTAAATATTCAGATCCGTTTAGAACCATGTATAGTTTATTATCATTCTTTAAAATGACACCGAATAGATTTGTTCCATCTTTTTTATTCATGATAATGGTTCTATTTTCTAAAGATGTACTTGTTGGTTTAAATCTAACGCTTAAAGTTCCTTTTGTATTTAAATCAAAATCATATACCAGTTTACCTTTTGTATCAGAAAGTCCCATCAATTCATCATAACTACCATAAACATGCTTTCCATCACTATTGCTATACTCAAATAATCTTGTCTTATCAAGTGCATAACTTTTATCTGTGTATGCATAACTTAATGGTTTAACACCATATTTTGATATGAAGCTACCATTGAGTGTAACTGTGTCAAGTCCGTCATATAGTTCTGGATTTTCAAATGAAACTCCAGTTTTTGGTGTCATACCAGCATCATTTGTCAGATATTTAGCACCTTGGTTGTATAAAACCTTAAATGTATTTTGACGATGTTTATATGCACCAACAGTTAGCATGTGTACTTTTGGTTGATATGTCGAATTTGGTTCGTTACTTCCACCTGATGATTGACCCCTATCACCAATTATCAGTTTATTAAGTTCATAGGTTACATCGACGTTATTCTTAAAACTATTATTATATTGATCTTCAACAGCAAATGCCAACTCTGTATTGCCACCTGCTCTGTTAACTGCAAGCCCAACAAAAATCCATTTATCTACTGCAGGAATAGTTATTGTACCATGCGTACTATTTGGACTGGTTTTTGTATATTTTAGTGTGAACACATAATTACTTCCTACTTTTTTAACCAGTACTTTGAAGTAGTCTGTTCCATCTTTACCAGCACTGAAAAGTATACGTTCATCTGATAAGCCTGTTAGTCTAAACCAACCAAAGAAGGATTTATTGTAATAGAATCTGTTACGCCAATCGATCTTATCAAACCATCCACCATGAATATTACCTGTTTCTCTTTTATTGTTAACTGTTGATAAATCATAAACAACTTTAGAGGAATTTTTAGTTAGTGTAATCACTTTGTCTTTTAAGATGTTATCATCTCCAAAGTATGCACTTGATACCAAATCAGTTCTCATACCAAATAAACCAGTATAGGAGAAATAATCTTTTACAACGTCATCTCCAAAAGCATTAGCAATTCTCGTTCTTAATCCTTCTTTATTGTATTGATTAAACTCATTGGTGTATTCAAAATCATAGCTTCTAACAGCACCATTGATGTCAAAGGTTGCTTTTTGAACCTGATCTAAATTATCGTAATCAAAACGAATTACTTTACCACTAGAATCTGACTCTTTAATGAGTTTTCCTTTTAAGTCATAACTAAAGTATTTTGTTACTGCATCTGTATCAATTTGATACACTTGTCCTTTATCATTGTAGTGATAGGTTGCAACAACAACATTTCTAAACTTCACTTGTTGTAAACGACCTTTTGTATCGTATGTAAAATCAAATGATTCATTGGTATCACTACCATATGTTTGTTTTGTAATTAAATCAGTTTCTACACCATTTTTTACAAATCCATGCTCATAGGATGCAAACACTTGATTGTTTACCTTAACTTGTTTAAGCTTACCCCACACATCATATACAAAATCATACTTTGTACCATTATCAGTAGTAATAGATTTTAATGACTGATCTGTATTATATTGATATGTGTGCGCGGCTGATTTCCCTTCACCGCTTTGAATGAGTTGAATAAGATTATTATATGCATCATAGTTGCTTGTTTTTACAACACTTTTAGCATTTGTTTCTTGGTGTACACGTCCTTTAGAATCATACGCAATCGTAGAAGTATTACCTAATTCATCTTTGGTAGATACAATTTTATTATTGCCATTAAATGTCTGTTCGAATGTGACTTTACCATCTTCTGACGTGATTTCAGACTTTTTACGATTTCCGTTATTGTCATATTCAAAATTAATCTTGTTACCTTTTGCATCATTAATTTCTGTAAGTTTATCGTTTGTACCATAAGTATACTTATATGTATCACCTGATGGATCAATTGTCGCTATGACTTTATGATTCTCATCATATTCTAGAGATGACTTCGTTTTATCACTATTCATTTGATCAATTAAATTACCTTTTTCATCATAGTTATAGTGCTTACCAGAGGCATCTTTATATAATTGAATTGCATCAAAATTAACAGTATTTGGTCCATTGTGTTCAATGATAATTGTAATTCCTGTATAAGGTTTACCAGTTGTGATGTTTCTAAGTAGCATTTGCCAGTTAGTTGTTTCTCTACTAAAATCAAATTCTAATACATCGTTGTCAAATCCAGGATATTCAATTGCAACTTTAATTCTAAAAATATCTGTTGCTAAACTATATCCTTTTGCCCATGCAACTAAGGTGAATTCCTCACCTGGACCACCACTGATAACCAAATGATTAGACAGTGTTTTGAGTTTATTGATTTCACCTACTAGCATCATGTTTTTAGAACCTAGTATTTTATCAAATGGTTCTGTCATGTATGATTCTACCAATCTATCTTGATAATGGTAGTTGTTTGAAGGAACCCAACCAGTAGGTAAGCCTCCAGCTTCACCATCAAAGTAACCATTTTGGATAAGATTATATGATGTTCGATGTGGTGTTACCATTTGGAAATCATCAAAATAGACTTCACCTTCAGTATGATTACATAAAATGTTTAACTCCATAGATGTAGATGTAGCATTACTTGGAATATTTAAACCGGTGATTTCAAATCTTGTCCAATTTTCATTTCCTACTACATTAATACTATCTTTGATAATTGCATCTGCATCGACAATAACATATGCTTGCCCATCTGCTTCATCAATCATGCCAATTTCACCTGGTAATGCTAACCGTCTAATTGAGTAATATATTTTTATATTTACTTTTGCAATTCCTACTGCATCTTTGGATTTAGCAAAAAACACTAGTTTTTGATTACCTGTTTGAGGTGTCACATTTTGGAATACTTTTGTTTGTCCAGATGTTGTTTTTCTTACTCTTAGACATTTATCACCATACACACCACCATCAACAACTTTCACTGTTGCAGGTGCATCTGTCTTCCATCCAACAGTACTAGTTCCAATAGCTTCTACTGATTCATCAAAGCTTTGATTTAAAATAGGATTCCGTACGTTAAATACGACTGCAGATGCTTCTTGTAGCATTTGTTGTGTACCATCTTCTGAAACCTTACCATACCCCATAGCAATTGCATTGCCATCACCATCAATTTTTTGGATACATTGTCCATAGTTGTTTTGATATAGATAAGTAATATTACCCATATGATCTTGAAGTTTCGTGTGTAATCTGGTTGAATCATAAAACATTGTTACAAACGTGCCATTTGTTTCTGGTGAGTATACTTGATTGATGATTTTTATAACTTTTGAATTGGTAAGTTCAAACTTCATTGCGATATTCAATTTAACATCAATTAGACGAATAAGTGTTGAACCACTATATTGATAACGTGCTTCATATCGATCAATATAATCTTTAGTCGTAACTGATCCACCAGATGACGTACTTGATGATACATAAGTAATATCTTGAAGTTTAATCTTTGTTGGTCCATATGAACCATGCTCAAAATATAGACTTTTGGCTTCTTCAATAAATTCAATACGACTGACATAGTTTCCTGAATATGTGATGGTTACATTTCTTCCGTCTGCATTGATCGATGTAATTTTTGTACCATTGTTGACAAAGGTAATTGTAGTTCCATCGGCTTGTTTTAATTCTTTGATAAGTCCTGTCTTGCCAAGTTTCATTTGATTTTTTTGTCTGTCAAAAATTACAAGATCGTTTGTTTCTTCTTCTAGATAAGAAAAGTCAAAGAAATTAATAAACACTTTATCTTTTTCAGTTTCAATACCATATTGCGATGCTTGTGATTGACTAACTTCATCATAGTGCTGTACTGAACCATCAGGATGTACCACTGTGAAGCGTTTATTAGTGCTTGAAACACCAAAATCAAAACTCATACGCCAATTTGATGGCATTGAAACTTTTTGGCTAAGTGGTGAAATACCAGTTGGTCGAAGTTGTGCGTAAAATGCGCCAATAGAAATCGGTGCTTTTTGTGATTCTGTTTTAAAACCTGAAAATGCTGCTAGTAGTTTACCAGTGAAATTATTAACAAATCCCTTACCTGCAAAACCAGCTTCTTGTTCTGTAAAACTTAAATGTGGCGCAAGACCAGTTTGTCTGGCATTCTCAACAACTAACACTTCATTAATATTTAGAATTTGACTGTGTCTCGGTGTGTAGATATGTCCCCAAGATGCTGTTGTATAAATTGCAATACTTGTGTTCGTTGTTCCACTCTTTTTCCATTTTCTAGCAAGATTGGTTAAATCAAATATTGCTGCTTGAGTACTTGGAGATGCTTGACCTGAACCAAATATTTCCACATAATGTTCCGCTTCAATCTGACTTAGATTTACTGATGGTTTAGAATTCCAGTTCACACTACTTGGAATATAAGTTCCGGTTACTTCTCTTGCAAAGAATCTGACGCCATCACTCATGTATGCTATTGGTAAAACAAGTTTCATTTTGGCAATTTCGTCAATATATGAGAAATTTAACCCACTAATCTTAAGTAAAAGTATACCTTCTGATTGATTGCTTGAATCAATCAGTTCAATGTTATAATTGCCAACTGTTGGTTGATTTGGATGCAAGTAATTCGTAACAATGGATAATCCATTTAAATTTGTAAGTCTTTGTATCATTTTTTTATTTCTCCTTTTTTATTTTTTAAATGATTGTTATTACATGTGTCATCTCGTGTATTTCAAGAGATGTCAGTGCATGGCTAAATTCCATAACATCCATGCGATAAGCCATAATTTCGCATAAATATGTTCTTAATTTTTTCATTACTTCTTGTTTTTCGTAATTGATGATGTGACTATCTAAAATGACTAAAACATCAATATCACTGGTTGCAATATTTGTTTCCTTAACATATGATCCATAGAGATAGAGTTGTTTTACATAATATTTTTTTTGTAAAATACTTCTTTCACTTTTTAAGATTGCAATAACTTCTTCTTTTGTTTTTCGCTCTGAAATATCTAAAATCTTATGGTCATGCGTTTTCCTAACAAAATGCTCTGCTTGAACTAAAAACAGATAAAACTGATTGGGATTGGTTTTTCTTAAATTAATCGCATCCATATAAATTTTTTTATCATTGGGATACACAATAATTGGATATAATCCTCTTTTAATCAATATGTAGTTTGTTATTAAAAATGCAAACTCAATTCTTGAACTAATCTTTAAATCAATCAGCATAAGATGCATTTGACACGCCTTTTGTTGTGCGTGATCATCTAACCGTTGATAATACTTTTCTAAGATTTGCTGATTGATCTTTTTTGATAGTTTTTTACTTGTTAAAATAAAATATGTTGTTTCTATTAACTCTTTTGTTACATCAGAACTTGTGTTGTGAATCAAATACCTAAACGCATCAGCAAACTTTTTCACTCTTAGCTCAGCTTTAGTTTGTGTAGTATATTGATCTAGACAGATTTGTTTAAATGTCTCATGCACTAAATCAACTTTAATAAGTTTACTGGTAAATTCAATGAACCGGTAAAACAACTTGTCATTGATAACTACTTTCTCCGTCATATCTTTCATCTCAAAATACCGTTAAATTATCATGAAAGACAGTCTCTGCAACATTTTTAGTCCAAATGTTTAAGTCAACATGAGCATCAAGCATCGTTTCTAGCAAGCTTTTGATTAAAAACTTATCTTTATAACTGATGAGTCTGTCCGATTTAATCCAGATATCCATATCTGAGTATGCATGCTGATCACCTCTAGCAAATGAGCCAAATAAGCCTATTGATGTAATGCCATATAGATCTTTAAGCATTTCTTGATGCGCTTGCATCATTTGTATAACCTCATCTTGAGTTTTAACTTTTTGCTTCCTATTAAGTTTATTGACTGTATTCATGTATGCATGAAAAAACAACAACTCTAATCTATGCGCTTCTGCATCGTCAATGATTGCTTTGATGATTTGCTTAGATATGCTAGGATAAAAGATAACTGGACAATATTCTTGACTAATGAGTAAGCAGTTAAAAATAAGCTTGGCCATTTCTTCTGTTTGATCTAAAAACAACTCAGATTGAACGATTTCAACAAAACATGTTATCATCTCGCTTATGGTTTTAATCTTCAGTGTCTTTTCAATAAATGCCTCTGATATCACTATATTTTTACTTGTCAATGCTTGATACATATCATTAAGTGATGTCTCAGTAATTGGCGCTTTTTTAAACACCAAAAACGCCTTCAACAAGCTTTGAAATCTACTATTTTCATCCTTTGTATCTTCATACGAAAATGGTTTACCATCTGATAGATATCTGATAAACCTTGCATCAATCTTTTGATTGTATTCCGTAATATTTTCTATTTCATTAACTTTTCTCATAACTTGCTCCTTTGGTTTTTATTTTGCTAAGTTAACAACTTTTAAGATTATGGTGGAATTCTCAACTGTAACATATGTTATTCCTCCTTGTCTTCTTCTGATAAAGTTTCAAATTCGACTTCATCGATCTCAATTCCAATTTTTTTGTTTAAGCCACGTTGCTCTTCTCCAAGTAACCGCATGATATAAACAACCACTTCAATTAATCTATCAATCAAGGCTTTGCTAGTTGTTAAAATAAACGTTGCTACCATTGTTATAATCGTTATTTTGACTGATTCATCCATATTGGTTATCATAATGATGAAAATTAATAAGCACACACTGACTACAAACAGTAAAACCGAAGAAAACAAACCCCACATCACATTTTTCATGAAAAATTTGTTAAGACTCATAATTTTTTTACTTTCAAACGTATGCTTTTCATGCTTTGCTTCATCTATTTCTTTTTCATTAATTGATTCCATACTTATTGCCACCGCCTTCTGATTTCATCTAGTATTTTTTGTATTCTTCTTCTCATGGTGTCTGCCGAAACACCATATTTTTTTCCTATTGCCTTATAGGTCATGTTTTGATAAAAATAAGCTAATAAAATATCCTTATCTTTCTTTTTTAGATGTTTATTGACATAATCTAAAATCATTGATTTATCAATTAAAACGTCCTCTTCAGTCATCTCAGATGAAGATATGAGATCGATGTATTCATCTCCCGCATCTGTGACCTCATTTAAGGATTGGTACTTTCGATATTTACTATGTTTGAGTAGATTGATGAATTTCCGCTTTAATGCAATAAACATAAAGGGATTGACTTCTAAAGCTTCATATTCAAAATCCACTTGATTCTGAAAAATGTACATTCTTAGTTCTTGTTTGATATCCTCTTTCATATCTTGACTGAGACTACCAAACTGTTGGATCACTTTGTTGATCATTGATTCATACTGTTCCATAAAATTAATAATGAAATCCACTAATGATTTTCGACTTTCACCCCTTGTGCCAAATCCAATTGAAAGTCAGGAATAAATCCTTGGCACACCCACCTGTTCATACTTCAAAAATAAGATGAAATAGATAGTTTTAACATTCACCCCCTTTAACGCATATCAATTGTTTGCTATGACGTTAAAGTCTGACACTATCTCCTGATTGAATGCTGGGAATTGAAACCTTATGTGTCTACCCACCTGATGCAGTTTGAAGATTTAAATCTCCTCTCTACACTTATAAAGACAACTTGAGTTCCCAAAAAACGCAAACTTTTTTTCTATTATTCTTTGAATAATACTTTTTTTGAAAACGAATGGTTTCATTGACGGTTTGCGTTCATTTTTAGATAATTCCAATATCTTCAAACGATTCAGGTTCACCAGAATTACCAAAACCTAAAGTCACTGCTTGATCCTTTTCTTCTTCAACAACAGTCGGTTGAGTAGAACCAAAACTAGAAACTACAAGTAACATTAACACCATCGCTGCGAGTATCTTTTTCATTTATACTTTCCTCCTTTCCTTGTTTGGCTCTATCATAAAGGTATTAAACATGTAAAAACAGTCCACATATGGACTGTCATTTAAGGAGGATATATGTTATATAAGGAGCTTGCGTTCTATTTTGAAAGACTACGTTATGAACGTGGTTTTAGTCAAGAAAGCTTCATTTTCGATATTGTATCTATCTCACAGTATAAACGTTATTTAAAGGGTCATCCACCGATTCCTTTTCCTGTGATGGTTGCTTTATCTAATCGTCTTGGTTTAAAATACGATTATATCTTAGAGGAATTAGATATCGCTAAGAATAAAGAGAGGAGAATGGTGATTCGTTTGATGAATTTCATTGTTAACTATGATTATGAAGCATTTGATGCATTAGTTGCTGACCTAAGTGATGACTTCTTTTTAGAGGATAGAAATAAACTGCTTTATCGCTATGTATTGATTCTAAAGGATCTGTTTCAAAAGAAGTTAAGTGATAGTGATGCTCTATTTAAGTTGAAAATTCTCATTGATTATCCAAATATTCTAAAACTCAAGACACTGTCTTCAAATGAATTTATGATTTTGGGTATGCTTGCCACACTGTTGCCTAAAAATGAACAGATGGTTGTTTTAAAACGGATAGAAAAGATACTTGAAAACCCTAGTCAAGTAATCTCTGGCAGTAATGAGAAAATGATTGTCATGGTTTTGGTGAGAATCATTAAACTGCTTGGTATGCATGAAGATTTCAAGAAAGCTCTTTTCTATTGTCAAACCGGCATTAAAATCTGTAAATCCATTGGTACATTCTATTCACTTGACTACTTATACTACTATGCATCGCTCTGTCATCATTCTTTAGGAGAGATTGATCAAAGAAATGAGTTTATCTATTTAGCGATCGTTGCTTCAAGTGTTGATGGTAATCCAAAGAAAAGAGAAAAGTTTGTTAAACTGATTGAAGATGACTATCATATCGATATTAATCAGTTTATGCATAATAAGTGGAAGTAAACAAAAAAAGATGCAGATCGATTGTTTCATCGACTTGCTGCATCTTCTTGTTTATTTATTTAACAATTCTGAGTTGTCATACAAAAAGAAATGATTGTCTCCTAGTATTTTTAGAGAAAATCAATCTAGAGATTGCATATATTAAAAATATATAATATACTGTTAAGCAACGTATATATATGCTATAATTATTCATGGAAGGAGCTATTCTTATGCACAAATCAAAAAATGTATATTTATATATAGCATCATTCATTTGTTTATCAGCTTTTTTAATATCCCTTTTATCAATCAATATGTATCAACCGATTGTTCATACACTCTATTTAATCGGTATCATACTATATTTTGTGGAACTCTTTTATAAAAAGCAAATATTCTATTTCACTTCAATTGGTATTATTGCAATATCATTTCTTGCATTTTACGCTGATTATGGACTTTCTGGTGGTAATCTATCGGGATATGGGTGGACAACGTTAGCAACTGGCATATCTATGACATTTCTTTTAGTAGTATATTATTTTTTTGAATCCAAAAGAAATAAATAGTTTAAGTACTTTTTATATGTTTTGCATACTCTAGTATATTCTTAATGAATCCTTTAATGGGTTCATTTTTTTTATGAATTGTTACATCAATTTTTGTATTTAAATATTTGACAAACAAATTTTTTACAAGTATCTTGATAACATCATACGATGTGTCTGTGTTCATCTCAACTAATATGTCTACATCACTGTAACTATTTTGTGTCCCCTTAGCAAAAGATCCATAAACATATATATCTGTTATTTTAAACATTTGCAATTCCGATACTGGTATTTCTTTAATACATTTTTCGATTTCTTCAAGTTTTTTATACTGTGTCTCTTTGTAATAACCCTCATGAGCCTTTTCTATTTCTTTAATCACAGTTTCAAATAATTCTTTCGACTGCATTGAATCATATATTTTTTCTTGATATCCATTATATAAAATAAGCAGTTTGTCCTTTTCTTTGAAGTATAAATTGTTAAAAATCATGCTTGAAACTATAAATGAAAATTCCTTAAATACATTCTTTAACATGATATACGAAAATATTTGATAAACATCAGTCTTTGGTAATTTATTCAGCAAATCATAATCAATGTGCTTATCTTTATTAAAACCAGGAATGAGCTTCACTATTTTATTGATAAATATTTCTATTGAAACTTGATCTTTTATGAGCTGTATAATTTTCATAACTGCTTTTGAATTAGGATCTGAATTTATTGTTTTATCTTCTCTTTTTTTAGTTTGATTATAATCTTTAAAAATAGTAAATAGTGTATTTCTAATAAATTTTATTTCAATGTTTTTTCTATATGGCATACTTATTTCCCTCTCTATAAAAATAGATGTCATGACGACATCTATTCTGATTCTATTTGATTGATACAAGCTAATACACGATGGTATGTAAACAGTTGGTCAACCATTCCTGAATGTTCATACGCAATATTGCCTTGGTATGCAATTTGATATGCTTTGATATTATTGTACCCTTTTGCCATTGCGTGACTTAATTCCACATAAGGATCTGACCATTCAACAGGATGATTATATAGATGTCCCATATAATATACAGGAATTGTGCGTGCAACGAATGCACCTGAAGCAAGTGCAAATGCTTTTGGTTTAATGTTCAATTGATTCCACTGATCTCTAATTTCCAGCATTTTCCACGGCCACATCAAAGTTCCATCACCTGATATTCCATTTAAGAAAATTTGATAATTGTATGGTGTTGCAATGCTAATTAATCCAGCAACTTTATTTGTATACCTACTTGCATACTCTACACCTACCAAACCACCTTTGGAATGCCCAAGTAAAATGATTTTAGCATTATATGGATATATGAATTTTAAATGATCAATAATGTGAACTGATACCAAACGAAGAGTTGAGTTTAATAGAATGATATCAGATGCTAAAAATGGCAAGATTGATTTGATTCTAGTAAAATCAATTTCAAGATTTGCAAGAAACACTGTTGACTGTTTACAACACATTAGAGAACTTAAAAGTTATGCTGTTGAGGTCTTTTTTGAAAAGGATAATCTTTGGAGTTTTGATAACAATACAGAAGTTATTCTAACGATGCTTGCAACATTCGCCCAGGAGGAAGCAAGATCAATTTCAGAAAATGTAAAATGGAGCGTTAGAAAACGATTCAGAGATGGCGTGCCAATTGTAAATCATTCAAGACTGCTAGGATACACCAAAGATAAAAAAGGTGGCAATCTTGTCATTGTTCCTGAAGAGGCTGAAACTGTTAAACTAATCTTTAGCATGTATACCAAAGGCATTGGACCACAAGAAATATGTAAACGTCTGATGGAAAAAGGATTAAAAACTGGTGCTAATAAAACCATTTGGCGACAAGCATCGGTTATCAAAATATTAAAGAATGAAAAGTATGTTGGAGATCTAGAACAGCAAAAAACTATTACACTTGATTTCCTATCTCACCGAAAAGTGAGAAACATTGATATTGCACCAAAATATTACTCTAAAGATAATCATGAAGGAATCATTGATAGAAAGACATTTGAACTTGCACAGCATATTATAAAGGATAGAGCCAATAGCAAGATAGGTGCCAATAAAGATTCAACCAAGTATAACAATCGATACCCACTTTCATCAATGGTTGTATGCGCACATTGTGGCAGATCTCTTAAAAGACGTTATTGGAACTACGGAAGTTCTGCACAGAAGGTTATGTTGCAGTGTGGGGGCTATTTAGAAGGCAAAGGCAACTGTGATGCCAAAGCCTTAACAAACGACGTTGTCGAGCGAGTAACGGCGCATGTAATCGATTCATTGTTCATGCAAGACACTTCCTTTATTGATTTACTGTTTAGTATTACAAATAAGGCAATTTCGGTTGGTGCAGCTGAAGATGCACTGATTGAAAAACGTGAGCTAATTATAGAAATAGAAAATGAAATTGAATCATTGATTGATCTTCATTTGAAAAACCCAATCCCTCAAGATGTTTTCAATAAAAAGTTATCTGCAGTAAATGATAGATTGATTATTGCTAAAAATGAGTTAAGCCAAATGGAATCTTCATTCATTAAAGGTCATGAAGCTAAAGAACGACTGGCAACCATCAACAATATCTTAAGAGAAAATAAAAATGGTATTAAAATTCTAACAAACAATCTCATCAAAGCATTTATTCAAAAAATCATTTCTGTAAATTCTGATGAGATTGTATTCTGCATGATGTCAAATAGAACGTATACTGATCAAGCATTCGCAGAAAGCATTGATAAGTTCTTAACACATCCACCAGTTATCGAAGGCACATTCAATGATCCAACCCATTCAATAAAGATGAAATTCAAGGTTATTATTCCATAGCCTATTAAAAATACCTTAACCACGCAACACACTCAACCCTACCTTGAGTTACATGTTTCCACACACTACCCCTATACATTAAGAAAATAGATAAAAACAAAAAAAGGCTGGAAAATATGAATTTCCAGCCTACATCTTATATTTTGTCATTTTATTAAGTGTCTTTGATAGCCTTACAAAGCCGTTTTTAATTCAAGCAATGAGATACTCTCCACCAATGATGTATATGGGAACATATCAAAAGGTGTAATTTCTTTAATTTCGTAAAGACTTGTTAATTCAGATAAATCCTTAGCCAGAGTTGATGGATTACATGATCCATAAACAAGACGTTTTGGTTTATATTTTTTAATAAGTTTAATTGTTTCACTTCCAAGTCCTGTTCTTGGAGGATCGAATAGCATCACATCAATTGACTTCTCATTTAACGTTTCAAGAGCTTTTTTGAAATCCTTTTGAATCACTTCAACATTATTAATACCATTTAATTTAAGTGAATTTTTAGCAGATTCCACAGCATCTTTATTGATTTCAATTGCGTAAACTTTCTTCGCCTCTTTATAGATATAATGTGAAATTGGTGCAATACCTGCATAAGCATCGATAACAATTTCATTACCACTTAGATTCGATAATGTCTTCATCTTTTGATAAAATTTATCTGCCTGATAGGTATTTAATTGGAAGAACGCTTCTGGTTTAAGTGAATAGCTTTTTCCATCAAGCATTTCGTTAATCATATCTTTACCATAAAGTAAATAGGATTCATCCGTAAAGAATGATTGTGCATCATCTTCTTTATTAACGACTTCATAAACTGATTTAATTTCGGGATGAAATTCTACTAAATCTTTAATCAATACATCAATATTTGAAACTCGCTTAGGCACGATAAATGAAACTTGCATCTCACCTAAATTTTGAGTAATTCTTACAACTGCATGTGAAATAAAACCTTTTTTAGTTTTTTTATCATAAGCATCAATTGCATGTTTATCCATTAAACCTACAAGCGTTGAAAAGACTTCATTAATTTTTTGGTGTTGTACACCGCAATCTTCGATTGGTACAAAATGGTTTGACCCTCTTTGATACATACCAAAACGATTTTTACCATTCACTTTTCTTAAAGGTAAGGTTGCTTTATTGCGATAATGCATTGGATTTTCCATACCAACAGTTGGCTTAACGATTCCAATTGGGTATGATTTCACATAACGATCTAAAGATTTTAATAGAATGTCTTTCTTTTGACCTAACATCGCATGATAGTTGAAATGCTGAGTTTGACATCCACCACATTGTTCGTAAACTGGGCAAAATGCTTCAATTCTATTTTTCGATTTCTTGTTGATGTTTTTTAAATTACCTACTGCTCTATTTTCATAAACTTCAGTGATTTCTACATCAACGTTCTCACCAGGTAAGGCTTTATCAACAAAAATAGCTAACTTTTCATAGTAGCCAATACCTTCTCCGTTGATACCCATTCTTTTAATATCTAAATTAATAACATCATTTAGTTTGACATGTTTTTGCATAAAATCACCTACAAATATATTATACCAAACTTAAGTCTAATAGACTAAAGTTTCAAAGAAAAGGAGACTTTAAGTCTCCTTAATTTTATTTTTTACCTAAACGGATAACGTCACGAGCAATCATAACTTCTTCGTTTGTTGGGATGACCCAAACCTTAACTTTAGAATCATCTGATGAGATTTCAGCTTCACCACGAGAATTATTCTTTTCTAAATCAAGTTTGATACCTAAAACTTCAAGACGTTTACATACAGCTTCTCTAACTTCTTTAGCATTTTCACCGATACCTGCTGTGAAGCATAATGCATCAAGGCCTTCAAGAAGTACATAATATGAACCAATATAATCTGCAATTCTCTTAGCTTGAATATCAATTGCAAGTTGAGCACGATGATTACCAGCATGAGCAGCATCAACAATATCTCTTGAGTCATGTGATAAACCAGATACACCTAAGTAACCTGATGCACGATTTAATTCATTTAAAGTTTTTTCTAAAGAATATCCTTCTTTTTGACTCATTAATAAGAATACAGCTGGGTCAATATTACCACTTCTTGTTCCCATTGGGATACCTTCAAGTGGAGTTAATCCCATGGATGTATCGATTGATTTTCCAGCTCTAATTGCTGAAATTGATGCACCATTACCGATATGGCAAACAATAATTTTTGAATCTTCTTTGCCTAAACGATTATGTGCAATTTGTGATACATATTGGTGAGATGTACCATGTGCACCATATTTACGTACACCATATTTTTCATACCATTCATAAGGTGTTGCATATAGGAAGTTTTCTTGTGGCATTGTTTGATGGAAAACAGTGTCGAAAACTGCAACTTGAATAACATTAGGTAATGCTTTTCTAAATGCATTAATACCAATAATATGTGCAGGATTATGTAATGGTGCTAAATCGTTGAGTGATGCAATCTTTAAGACAACTTCATCATCGATTACTGCAGAATCTTTGAATAATTCACCACCTTGAACGACACGGTGACCTACACCATTAATTTCTTCAAGTGATGAGATAATTCCATTTTCTAGTAATCCGTTGATTACTAAGTCAACAGCTACTGAGTGATCTAAGATCACTAAATCTTTTTGTTGTTTTTTAGTTCCGTTGAACTTTAAAGTGAATTCGGCATTTTTATTACCAATTCTTTCAACGATGCCTGATGCGATTTCTTTTTCTTCTGGCATCAAAAGTAATTGGAACTTAAGACTTGAGCTGCCGGCATTGACGGACATGATTTTCATAGTTAATTCTCCTTTTATACCTGTTAGAATTATAGTTTAATTAGACGCTATTTTCAATAGTTATTTTAAACATATCTAACTTTACTACATTAAATATAAATATATTGCTAAAAATTGTAAAATTGTGCCAGCTGCTACCATAATATGCCACACAAAATGGAAATACTTTATACGTGATAAGGCATAGAAAACAACACCGATTGAGTAACAAATACCACCTAATAGAATCAACCACATTGCATTTGGTGCATATAAGTATAAATCTAAAATAAAGTAAATTGCACTCCAACCGAGTAATAAATAGACTCCGATATGGACTGGTTGATATTTGTAAACCCAAATGGATTTAAAGACAATACCTACGATAATTAATATCCATTGACCAATAAATAGCGTAAGTCCAATATCTAGCATTCCAGGAATTCCAAGGAATGGCGTAGATCTTAAACTTGGTAATAAAAGTAAAGCTGGTGCAAAAGTTCCACCAATTAAAATATAAATTGAAATGTGGTCAAATCTTTTGAAGAGTGATTTACTTTTTGTAAAAGCTAAAGAGTGATATAAGGTACTCATCAAATAAAGCATAATAATTGAGATACCAAATACGATTGCACTCGTTAATTCCCATGCGTTATCTGATTTTAAGATAAGTGCAACAAGTGCGTAGATTCCAAAGATTGCCATGATGCCATGACTGGTTGCGTTGGCAATTTCTTCACCAACTGTTTGTGGTCGTTTTATTTTCTTTTCTTGCATGCACTACTCCTTAAATTTATTTAGATAATCTGGTCCCTTTAATGATTCAGGTTCACTTTCATAAAGGCCAGGGAAATCCAATTGTCTTAAAACTTCAAAGACAGTAATTGCAACACAGTTTGAAAGATTCAAACTTCTAATTTTATCATTTGTAGGAATTCTAAATGTTTGATCTAAGTTTTCAGCTAAAAGCTTACGGTCGATACCATAAGATTCACTACCAAACACTAGATAAATATCTTCTTTAATTTCATTGAATTTAAAATCTGAAAATCTATGTTTTCCATATCTTGTTAAAAAGAAATATTTACCAGGATGTGTTTCTGCAAATGTTTTGAAGTCTTTATGAACTTCAAAATATAGCGCATCATAATAATCAACAGCACTTCTTCTTAATTTTTGATCATCAATTTTAAAGCCTAATGGTTCGATTAAATGTATTTTAGTACCTGTTCCAACACAGGTTCTCATAATATTACCTGTATTTTGTGGAATTTCTGGTTGACATAATACAACATGAATCATACGGCAACTACCTCGATTTGCTGTTCATCATTTAAATTAACTTTAATATCAAGTGATACATGTTTCTTTAAATTATGTGCATGGAATAATGCAACGATATTTGAGATATTCATTGCAATCCATATAATTGAATAATTTGGATTAAACCAATTTGTTGATTTCATTAAAATAAATAAAATAAGCAACATTGGAATTCTTAATGCCCAAAGTCTGAAACTTTGTGCACGAAGTCCAAGTTTTGATTGACCTGAACCGTTAAAGATTGCCATATAGTTTTGGAATATAGACATAAATGGTTGTGTCATTAATAACCAGAATGTATATTCTTTTGAAATTTCAATTAATTCCTGACTCTCTTCACCAACTAAGAATGTAACAAATTCAGTTCTCAAGATGATTGCGATTGTAATCGCAACTACCGTTAGAGTAAAAGTCAATGTCCCAGATTGTCGATACACTTTTTCAGCACGTTCTGGTTGACGATGACCAATATTTGCACCAATAAAAACAGCGGAAATTGTTGTAATCGCATAAATTGGATTCATCAGTAACTGAGAAAGTTTGTTACCAGTTGCAAAACTTGCTGCAATGACATCACCAAATTGCCACATAATAAATCCATTGATCAGTAAAAATCCAAAGAATGTAATTGCTTGAGCAATTGCAGCAGGATATGCAAATGGCCAAATATCTTTTAACGTCTGTGTTTTAGGGATAATCGCTTTTGGATCAATTCTTACATATTTTTTTGATCTAAACAAGTCAAATAACATGAGTGGTGTAAAGATTGCATTTCCAATTAATGTCGCCCATGCACTACCTGCAACACCCATATTCAGTTCAGCTACAAAATACCACGTTAAGACGATATTAAGTAAAATACCTGCCATGTTGTATACCGTTGGCATGATTGTTGAACCTTGAGCTTGTCTAATCGACTGGTAAACTAAGAAAAATACAACAAATGGAAGTTCGAGTGCTCGAATATTGAAGTACTCAAGTGCAAATTCATAAGTCTCACCTTGTGCACCAAGCCATCCAACAAAAGCCCAAGAAAGGCTTAAGATGAATGCAGTTAAGACTAAACCAACCACTACTGCTAAGAAAACAAATTGACCAGAGTAAAATCTCGCTTTGTCTTCTCTTTTAGCACCAATATATTGAGAAATAATTGCCATTGCAGCAATCGATAGCCCAACACCAACAGCTAAAATAACGTTATTAAACGATTCATGTAAGTTTAATGCAGCAATTGCAGAATTGATTGTTGCTTCTGATGCATCCATACGAGATACGAAATATATATCGACCATCCCGTTAAATGATTTGATAAGGTTATTAATTAAAATCGGTAATGATAAGATCAATAAGGTTAACCAAATGTTCTTACCATTCAACATTTTATAAGTATTTTTTGACATTCCATTTGCCATGTTTAATACACGCTTTCTAATCTACTTTTTATGTTTTGTCATAAGTTCTTGTCTTAAATCCCAAAGTGGTTTAGATAAATCCACATAGTATTGGTGTGGGTTATTTAAGCGAATAACTTCTTGCCATAGTGTTGAAAATAATTTTTGCTTTCTTTCGCGAATTTCTTTTAAGGTTGGTAGTTGATAAATTAACTGACCTTTTTCATAGATCTTTTCTAATAATGGAACAGCTTTAAAGTTTTCAACAACTTTTTCTTTCCATGGATGTTCAGGGTCGAAAAGTGTATAAGGCTTCGATTGATCAATCACTTCATCATTCAATGTTAATAAATCTGCAATAGCCATCCCAGTTTCATCATAAAAACGATAGACTTGTTTAAATCCTGGGATAGTTGTTTTTGCAACATTATCACTAATTTTGATTTTAGGAACTAATTTGCCATTAACTTCAAGTGCACTTAATTTAAATACACCACCAAAAACTGCTTCACTTCTTGCAGTAATCAATCGTTCACCAACACCAAATGAATCAATCTTAGCATTTTGATGTACGATTAAGTCTCTAATCAAGAATTCATCTAGCGAATTAGAAACTGTAATTTTTGTTTCTGTTAAACCAGCTTCATCTAGCATTTCTCTAACTTTATTTGAAAGATAAGCTAAGTCACCGGAGTCAATTCTGACACCTTTTAAGTATTTACCCATTGGTTTTAAAACTTCATTATGAATCTTAATCGCATTAGGAACGCCTTGATTTAGAGTGTCGTAAGTATCAACAAGTAATAAACAATTGTCAGGATAATTTAAAGCATAACTTTTGAATGCTTCATATTCTGTATCAAAACTTTGGACATAAGAATGTGCCATAGTTCCAAGTGCTGGAATACCATAAAGCTTTTCTGCCAATGTGTTTGAAGTACCTGTGACACCACCAATATATGCACTTCTTGCACCTAAATTAGCAGCATCATATGAGTGTGCTCTTCTTGCACCAAATTCTAAAACAGTACGGCCTTTAGCTTCTCTTACAATTCTAGATGCTTTAGTAGCAATTAAAGATTGATGATTAATTGAAAGTAAAACCATAGTTTCTACAAGTTGACACTCAATTAATGGACCTTTAATAATTAAAAGTGGTTCATTTGGAAAAATTGGTGTGCCTTCTGGTATTGCATATACATCTGATGTAAATTTAAAATTTTTAAGATAGGTTAAAAATTCATCTGAAAAAATGTGCTTACTCCGTAAAAAATCGATATCACTTTTATCGAATTTAAGATTTTCAATATAGTCAATAATTGACTCTAGCCCTGCTAGTATAGCATAACCACCTTGATCAGGTACTGATCTAAAAAATACGTCAAACACTGCAACATCTTCATGTCTATTATCTTTGAAATAACCATGTGCCATAGTTAGTTCATAAAAATCCATTAAAAGTGTTAGATTTCTTGAATCCATATTATTATCACCTTTCTTTATTTTAACATCATTTTTTTGAAACTTTCTTTATAAGAAAATAAATCCCAATTCATGGGATTTATTTTACAATGTTGCGTCTAAAATTAAATCTGTATCTTTATACCAAGACATCTTGATGAATAATACATCTAAAAATAAGACTAAAATTAAAGGTGCCATGATCTGATAGGCAACAAATAACCATCCTTGGAATGAAAATCCAGAAATTGTTAAAGTTTGAAGTTGCCCAACCAGTCCACTACTTCCCATACCAGGCCATGCTGCAGTGAATGCATGATTATCTGGTATTGCATTGATAAACCATTGATAACCATCAAATAATAGATATGCTACCGGAGCAAGTACAAATGATGCAACTAAAGTTGGAACCCAAGTCATTGGTTTCTTCATAACGTTTTTAAATTGGAACATACTAGATGCAAGACCTACTGTAAAGATGGTACCAACATCATTCTTACGCACTGTTTGGACAGAGAAACCAATCATTTGTGCAGTACATCCAACAACCGCTGCACACATTGCGGTAATCGCAATTGGATCACCTTGTAAGAAAGGCGTTGTAAAGACTGCAATAGCAACCCCAGCACTTGAAATAAATGGTAATGTTAATAAAATACCGAAGATTAATGAAATAAATGCACTTGTAGAATACGGTTCTGCTGTCATGAAGAATTTAATCGTTGCATAAATTAATTCCATCAAGCGATCAATTGGCCACGATACAACATATACTGCTAAAACAGCCCCAAGCGAAGCAAGTAATGGAATAAAGAATAAGTCATAAACAGTTTTCTTTTTAAATACAAGCTCAATCAAGAAATAAACTGCAATTACTACTAAATACACAGTAATTGGATTGTTTGATGATGCACCAGGAACATACCAACCAGGTAATGTAAAGTCAACTTTAAGTAAACTTGCGATACCACCTGCTACAGAAATCATAACAAGCTTAAGTCCATTTAACTTAAGTGATAAACCAATACTTAAACCAATACCCATACCAAGTAAAGACGTTAGGATTTGGGATACACGATTGAAAACTTCAATCCCTATTACAAGACCTAATGTTTGTACAATTGCACCAACAACGATTGTCCCAAAAATACCAAACGTCATCGCGTTTAATGTTGTGTATAAAAATTGTCTTGTCTTTTGCCAGAATGTCGGTGTTGATGATGCCGAGTCAACACCCATTTTTTTTTCATTATTCATTGTGTTCATCTTCTTTCCTTCTGATTTATTATGACAAATCTAAATATATCATTTTTCAGAAAACTTTACATGAAAAAAGCAAAAAAAAGACACCTTTAGGTGTCCTAAATGATTTTGAATTAATTTTCAATCGGGAATACAACGGTTAAAATCATTTTAAATGGTTCAAGTGCATAAAGTGCATGGTTGATTTTTGCAGGCATAACTATTGTCTCACCTTCAGTTAAGAAATACTCTGTTTGATCAATTGTAATTTTTGCTTTACCATCAAGAATTGTAACCATTGCATCACCATTTGATTTATGCAATCCAATTTCTTCGTCTTTATCAAATGAGAATAAAGTAATACTGACATGTTTATTTTGAGCAATCGTTTTACTTGATACTTGATGTGCTTGGTAAGTCACTTGTTCTTTTAATATTAAAATTTCTGATTTATCTATGTTTTTATACATGATATACCTCTTCCTAGAATCGTTTATGTACTTCTAGCATATCACAAATAAGTCTAATTTATAAGGTGATTATCTTCATGAATAGATTCCAAAATTAATAATTTATTATATGTATTATCAATTAGGATTGCCCCAATAGGAGCTGTAATGACAATCGATAAAACGGCCATTGTTAAAATTAAGTTACCAATTGCTAATCCATTTGATAATGCAATGCCACCAATCGCTGCTTGAACGGTTGCTTTTGGTAAGTACGATATTGCAACAAATAGTTTTTCTTTAAAATCTAAACCTGTCTTTATAAGTGCTAAATAGACACCAAAAATTCTAAATGATAGCGCACCAAAAATTAGTAATACTGCAAGTAAACCAAAATTCCAAATATAATTGATGTCAACAGATGCACCAACTAAAACAAATAGAATAATTTCAAAGAATACCCACATTTTTTGATATCCAATTTCAAGTTTGATTGCTTCATCTTTTAATTTGAATAATACCATCATACCCATTGTCATGACACCAAGTAGTGCAGAAACTTCAAGATAAGGCTTTAATGCCTCTTCTAAGCCAATCATAAGGAATGAAACACCTACTAGCCAAAGTACTTGGATAGGTATTGAAAACTTGAATTTTTTAAAGATAAAAATAATATATAAACTTACTAAAAACCCTAGTGTGATACCTAAGATAATGGATGTTGGAATATTCAGTAAAGCGAGTGCATTAAAACTATTAGATTGCACTAAACCCAGTGTTGCATAAAAGATGATAATGACATAAATATCATCAAGTGATGCACCAGCTAAAATCATCTCCGGAATTTTCTTTTCTTCACCAAAACGCTTCTTCTTTAAATCAATCATTCTAGGAACAATAATTGCCGGAGATACTGCTGCAATAACAGATCCTAAAAGAATTGCTTCAGGTAATGAAATACCAAACAATAATGGTCCGAAAATTACGATTCCAATGATTTCAAAAGTTGCTGGTAGAAAAGATAATAAGATTGCAGGTCGACCGATTGCTTTTAATCTGTCAAGGTCTAAAGAGAGTCCAGCTCTTGTTAAAACAATGACAAGTGCAATCTGTCTTAAGGATGCTGAAATGTTGAGCAAACTTGGATCTAGTAAGTCGAAAAGTGAAGGACTCATTAGAATACCAATAAAAATCATTCCGATAATTTTAGGTAACTTAATCCTTTCAAAAAGAAAGCCAAGAATGAAGCCAAGAATTAAAACTAAACCTATACTATAAACCATAATTACACCTCATCGTTAAAATAAAACGCCTAACTCAAAAAGAGTTAGACGTCATCAGCAAATTTGTTTGCGGTTTTGTAGATTTCTACAAGGGAGAACATCATTCCCTTTAATTATTATAAATCTTTTTTGCCTTTATTCAATATCTTTGAAACATTTAAGATTATTTTCATACAATTTGGACAATAATATGCCTTAAATTCCCTTACGCCCATCCTCATTGCTTCACTATCAAACATTTTAAATCTTTTAATCATCACTTGTATATTTTCGTCATAATGCTATCAAGTGCGAAGATATTTAGGTCTATTTTCTTCCGTATAAAATAAAAAAACTCCAATAATTAAATTGGAGCTTTTTTACGCATTTAATGTGGTCCCCGCTACCGGACTCGAACCAGCACATCTCTCGATACTTGATTTTGAGTCAAGCGTGTCTACCATTTCACCAAGCGGGGGTGCAAGTAAGATTATAACATCTTACTTTTTATTCTTCAATGCTAATTTTTCATTGTTTTCTTTTATTAATTCTTCATATAGTTTTGTAACATTTTTAGCATATTGTTCTTGAGAATAATTAATAACACTTGCTTCAGCATTCTTTCTTAGTTTTTCAAGCAATACTTTATCTTCTTGTACTTTAATTAGTAATTCAGTCAGTTCTTCTGTTTTATTAAAGAATAATCCATTTTCACCATCTGTTACAAACGCATCAAAGACTTCATCATATCTTACAATAATTGGTAATGATGCAGCAAGTGCTTCAACATATGTTAATCCTTGAGTTTCAGTTGTAGATGCATTTAAGAAAACATCAGCGACTTGGTAATAAATACCAACCTCTTCATGTTTAACAAATCCAGTTGTTTGGATAAAATCTCTTGCATCAAGTTTGTCAATGTGGTGTTCTAGTGCAGGTCTATCTGGACCATCACCAATGATGATAAATCTTGAGTTTGGATAGTGTTTATGGAACTCGATAAAACCATCTACTAAATCAGGTAAAGATTTTTCTTTAGCAACACGTGCAACAACCATTGCGACAAATTCACCTTGTTTGATACCCAGTTTCTCTCTTAAAGCCTCAACATCTTTTGGGTCATGACTGGATTTATAAAATGGTTTTAAATCAATACCCGATGGAATCACTGTAAAGCGGCCATCATGTTTTAAGCGAATCATCTTATCATAGATTTTCTTAGTAGGTACAATTGTCATTTGACAATTTTTAGTATAGCGATTGTTAATAATGAATGCACCTCTTTTTGCTAAACTTGGTGCAAACTTAGTTAAGAATTTAGAAATATAATGTGTATAATCTTGATAACTTGTATGGAGTGTATATACCATTGGTATTTTAAACTTCTTACCCACATGTAATCCAAGATCACCTGCTGAAAACTCAGTATGAATATGGATGACATCAAGTTTTAAATCTCGTACACGTTTTGTAAAGATTCTTGAGAGTGGAATCCATCTAAATCCTTTCAAAGATCTTCTTGGAATGATAAAACCCTTAAGTCTTAAGACTTTAGGATCAAGTTCTTTGTAGTGACGAGGAGCTGAAGGTGCGATGATATATACCTCATGGCCTTCTTTTTCTAGTCCTTCTTTTAATGTGACGACTGATGTTACAACGCCGGAGATGAGTGGTTTATAAGCATCAGTGAAAATACCAATTCTCATAATTTGACCTTCCTTTGTTTAAGTATGATATAACCTATAAATCCATATAACATTCCAAAATAATATGTAGCAACACGCCAGAGCAACATAATTGTAACTGCAGTTGCTGCTTGACTTGCAGTAATAAATAACAATGAAACAAGCCCTGTAAACGCAGCTTCAGTTCCACCTGATGCACCAGGTAGTGGTACAAACATCATGGTTGTTGTAGCAAGAATACCTGCAAAAATCATGTAGAAATTCTGTTCAATACTAAAGTAGAATCCTAAAGAAATTGAAATCAAAACTGTTGTTGCATAAACTGATAATAGTGATAAGAGTTTAAATGTTGTACTTAAAATAAAAACTCTTTTCTTCGTAAATAAGAACTTAACACCTTCTTGGAATTCTCCAACAAAATTGGCTGTTTTTGAAAGAAGTTTAGTTGCTAAATTCTTTGTAAGTTTAAATTTTTGAAGGAATACAAATAACTTTTCAAAGAGTCGATATACTTTTTTGACATATGCAATCAAGAATAATCCGACGAGAATAACTGCATTTATAGAAAATCCAATCAAAATATATACGACATTCATTCCCATTGCATCATAAATATTTGGCCAAAAAATAATTAATCCTATGAGTGAAAGTGCAACAGAAACAATTTGAAATAGAATAAAGTTTACAACAATTACACTGGTTGCATTTTTACTGTCTACGTTATGTTTATGGTAATAATAAATTTGAAAAGGCTGCGCACCGGATGAAAATGGTGTAATACCATTAAAAAAGGGTTCCGTAGCTTGAATTAAAAATCCAGTTAAAAATGGTAAATCTTTACTTAATGCAGATAAAACAAATTGACTTGATAAAGACATTAAGATAAAACTTAATAAGCCTAAAACTAAAGCAAGTAAAAAGAATGGTAAGTCTATTTTTCCAATAATCGACATTACTTCAGTCATATCATTTAAACTACCAATAATTGTGATCATTACAAGTAGAATAATGAGGACTAAAATAATGTTTAAGCCAATCTTCTTTTGTTTTTCCATATTACATTGATTCTAAATGTTTGATGCCTAATAATCTTAAGCCTTCAATTAACACAGTTAAAATACCTTGTACTAATAATAGGTTGGTATTTCTAACATCTTCCTCTGGTGTATTTATTTTCACCTTTGCATAGAATGAATTAAATTCTTGAGCTAGAGATAATAAGTATCTCGCGATTGTTGATGGTGTATTATCTGCACATGCTCTTTCAATCACACTTGGAAATTGATCTAACACTTTAACTAAATTGAAGTAAACGTCTTCTTGGAATAATGAAGTATTTACTTTACTTAAATCAAATTGAGATTGTTTTAAAATTGAGAATATTCTAACGATAGAATATTGTAGATATGGACCTGTTTGACCTTCAAAAGCAACCATTTGTTGTAAATTAAATTCATAGTCTAAATGACGTTCGTTTTTAAGGTCGTTAAAGATGACTGCACCAACACCTACTGCTCTTGCAACTTCATCTTTATTTGGCAAATCTGGGTTTTTAGTTAATATTGCAGTTTTTGCATTATCAACTGCTTCATTGATAACATCAATGAGTTTAGCTGTCTTACCTTTTCTAGTAGACATCTTTTTACCATCTTGTAAAACAAATCCAAAATTCACATGTTCGATATCAAAATCATAACCCATAAGTTTAGTTACTTTTTTAATATTTTCAAAGTGAAGTTTTTGTTCATTACCAACAATGTATAAAGCTTTTACAAAATCATATGTCTTTTTACGGTAGAAAAGTGCTGCTAAATCACGTGTAGTGTATAATGTTGCACCGTCGCTTCTCTTAATTAAGACGGGTGGTTGTTCATCACCCACATAAACTACTTTAGCCCCTTGGTCTTCTTTTAATAAACCTTTAGCTTCAAGTTCTTCAACAACGGCATCCATTTTATCATTATAGAATGCTTCACCATTATAAGAATCAAATGTCACATCTAATAATTCATACATTTGCATGAATTCTTTTAATGATTCATCGCGGAAATACTGCCATAGTGCAATATATTCAGGGTCACCTTGTTCTAATTTTAAGAATGCATCGCGACCTAATTGATCAAGTGATGGATCAAGTTGCTCTTCTTCATGGAATCTTACATAGAGTTTTTGTAGTTCAGCAATTGGGTTTTTAGCGATTTCTTCTTTGTTACCCCATTTTTGATAAGCAACAATCATGCGACCAAATTGAGTTCCCCAGTCACCTAAATAATTAATACCAACAACATTAAAACCATTCTTTTGATAAATTTGTTTTAATGAGTTACCAATAACAGTTGATCTTAAGTGACCAACTGAGAAACTTTTAGCAATATTTGGTGATGAATAATCCATTACTACAGTTTGACCATTTGATGGTTTAGAACCATAGTTTTGTTTTTCATTATAAATAGATTTTAATATAGCGTATGATAAATCTTTTCGTTTTAAATAAATGTTTAAAAAGCCAGCAATAAATACGACTTTGTCAATTTCAGGTAAATTTTCTAATACAACCTTGAATTTCTCAAATACTTCAGTTACAGGGATACTCATTGACTTAACAAATCCAAAAAGTGGAATTGCTAAATCTGCATCACCTCGTTTTGGTACCTCAACCGCTACTTGGTCAAGTCCAAAGTTATTCATAAGTTGTGATTTAATATTTTCTTTAATATTTACAATCATGTTATCATCCTCATTCATTATATTATAACAAATTTTTCAAAATTTCAGCCTATATCAATAATATTGATGTTGAAATTGACACCGATATGATGTAGTGCTATAATGTTTATGATATACCCCCTATATAGGGGTAGGAAGCGAGGTAATTATGCATAATCATCAATCATCATTAAAAACATTAAAAAATGCACTTGGTCAAGTTGAAGCTGTAATCAAAATGACTGAGGAAGATCGTTATTGCATTGATATTTCAACTCAAATATCAGCTGCAATCGCATTACTCAAAAAAGCTCAATCTGAAATTCTTTCCAACCACATTCATTCATGTGTTAAAGAATCAATTGAACAAGGTAATGTTGAAGACAAATTAGAAGAAATTAATACACTATTAAAGAAATTAGTATAGGAGCATACAATGAAAAAAATATATGTATTTAAACATCATGACCACAATCATGGTTCAGATGAAAAGAAAGTTTGTACTTGTCCTGGTTGTAAAGGTGAAGGCACTGAAAACTGTAGTTGTGGTTGCTTAGAAGGTAATGTTTCATGTAATCATGAAAATCACCATAAAGAAACTAAAAAAGTATGTACTTGTCTCGGCTGTGAAGATGCAGGAACTTCTACTTGTGAATGTGATTGTTTAGATGAAAAACACGAACATCATCATGAAGCAGAAAAAAAAGTTTGTACCTGCCCTGGTTGTAAGGGTGAAGGAACGGATTCATGTACTTGTGGTTGCTTAACTGGAGATAAGAGTTGTAGCCATGATGAACACCAACATTCACACCATGAACATCATCATGAAGAAAATCATGAATGTTGCGGTAAATGCGAACATGAAGCCAACCAAGAAGAAAAAGTTTGTACATGTCCTGGTTGTAAAGGCGAAAGGAAATCTGAATGTAATTGTGGTTGTTTAGACAGTGAAAAAAGTTGCAATCACGATGGAGAGGATCATAGCCATCACCATCATACACATAATCATTCACATCATAATCATTCTCATCACGATCACAGTCATCATGGACATCATGGACATGGCGGACATGATCATTCTGCGCATATTAAAGATTATTTAATTAGATTTGTAGTTTCTTCAATTCTTTCAATCCCGGTTCTTCTTTTATCACCAATGATTCAAAATTGGTTAAACTACTCAATTACTTTCCAATATCAAGAGTATGTCGTTTTAATTTTTGCAACTGCTATATTTGCATATGGTGGTTGGCCATTCTTTAGTGCATCATATTATGAATTAAAAGCTAAAGAACCTGCAATGATGTCACTTGTTGCATTAAGTATTACAATTTCTTATGTATATTCAGTTTTAGTTACATTCGGTTTAAGTGGTATGGATTTTTATTGGGAACTTGTAACTTTAATTGATATTATGTTACTTGGTCACTTCCTAGAAATGAAATCAAGTATGGTTGCTTCAGATGCACTTCAATCACTTACTAAACTTTTACCAAGTGAAGCGCATTTAATTATTAACGATAATGAAACAAAAGATGTTCCATTATCCGAACTTAAAAAACATCAAATTGTTTTAGTTAAACCAGGTGAAAAAGTACCGGTTGATGGTGACATTGTAAAAGGTGAATCTGCTATTGATGAATCCATGGTTACGGGTGAATCAAATCCAGTCGTTAAAACAATTAATGATCAAGTGATTGGTGGAACAATTAATGGAGATGGTTTACTTGAAGTTAAAATTTCTAAACTTGGTGAAGAAACTTATCTTTCTCAAGTTGTTAAACTTGTCAATGATTCATTAGGTAATAAATCAAAAACTCAACGTCTTGCTGATATCGCTGCTAAATATTTATTCTATGTTTCAATTACAGTCGCACTTCTTACTTGGTTAGCATGGGGTCTTGTCGGTGAATCTCAAGAATTTATTCTAGAAAAAGTAGTTACTGTTATTGTTATTGCATGTCCACATGCACTAGGGGTTGCAATTCCACTTGTAACATCAATTTCAACAACACTTGCAGCTAAAAATGGTTTACTTATTAAAAATCGCAGTCAATTTGAAAATGCACGAAAAGTTACAGATGTAATCTTTGATAAAACTGGTACATTAACAGATGGTAAATTCTCAGTAACAAATGTTTATGCTATTTCAAAAGATATTGAATATGTACTAGATTTAGCATATGTACTTGAAAAACCATCAACACATCCAATTGCCAAAGGTATACTTGCTTATTCACAAATTAATGAATCTAACCTTAAAGTTGCTAATTACAAAAACTTACCCGGTTATGGTGTAACTGCAACGATTAATGGTTTAAACTCTGGTGCAGTTTCTGTTGCTTATCTTGATAAAGAAAACATTAAATATGATCAAAAACTACATCAAGAGCTTGTTGATAAAGGACAAACGCTTGTATATGTTATAGAAGATCAAAAAGTCCTTGGATTAATCACTCTACAAGATCAAATTAAACCATCAGCAATAGATGCGATTAAAAAGCTTAATGCACTTGGTATTCGTACACATATGTTAACCGGTGATAATAAATCTGTTGCAGAAAAAGTTGCAAATGAACTTGGTATCACAACTTTCAAACATTCAATGTTACCACACGAAAAGAGTGCATATATTGATTCAATTAAACAACCCGGATCATTTATCATGATGACAGGTGATGGTATCAATGATGCACCTGCGCTTGCTAAATCTGATTTAGGTATTGCAATCGGTGCGGGAACAGATGTTGCAATAAATACTGCGGATATTATTCTTGTAAGATCAGAACCAAAAGATGTTCTTAACTTAATTGAGTTATCAAAATCTACGTATCGTAAAATGGTTGAAAACTTAATTTGGGCACTTGCGTATAATGTTCTTACATTACCGCTTGCTGCTGGTGTACTGGCATTTACAGGATTTGTTATTTCCCCTGCAGTTGGTGCAATTTTAATGAGTCTTTCAACAATTGTTGTAAGTATTAATGCACAATTCTTAAAAATTAAAAAATAAACGTAAAAAAATGGTAGTCGATTGACTACCATTTGTTTTTGACTAGATTAAGGAACTAATTTTTGAACTGCTTCACTATCAAACACTGCTTGATAGAAGTTTACAAGTTGTAATGGAACATTTGCTTCAGTTAATACTGCATAATCAACGATATTACCGTCTAAGAATGCTATTACAAATGGCATTGTTGCAATAACCATTTCAGCATCTTCGTATTTATCATTTAATGCATTTACAATACCTTCAACTTGATTATCTTTAACTTCATAATAGAATAATGAAACTTGGTCATCACCTAATTTAGTGTAGATTTCAGCAGCTGAAATTGCTGGAGAAGTCTTAGTTGAACCATAAAGTCTAGCATAAACATTTGCAACATTTGCTACTGTTGCTTGATTTGTTACATTTCCAAAGAATACAAAGGTAACATGATTTTCTCTAGAAGCAAGTGAGTAAACACCTTTTTCTAAACCTAACCATTGATCATCTAAACTGTTAACAAATTGGAACTTGTTATCACGTGGTAATTTCTTATCAAAATTAACATCAGTTGTTGCTGCTTGGAAATTGGTGTAGAAGATTTCTTCTTGTGAAGGTTGTACAAGGATTAAAGTTGTAATCATTAAAACTACGATTGCAGCAATTGCTGTCCATGTAGCCCAATGAATTTTTGTTTCTATTGCCTGATATTTTTTAGCCATTTAAATAACTCCTTCTGTAATTCGCGAGTATAATTATAACACGAATAATTATATTATTCAACGCTATTTTTAACGAGGTCCTTTAAAGACGCATTAAAAGCTTTTTGTTTAATCATTTCTATCTCAAATTTATATGGTGCTTTTTCTTCAACATAAGGTGTTTCTAAGATCTTTGGAATGTTTTGAAAGTCTTTATGATAGATGATATGAATGAGTGCATCAAATCCTAAATAACCAAATCCGATGTTTTCGTGACGGTCTTTATGTGCACCAATTTCATTCTTAGAATCATTAACGTGTATTACTGAAATCTTTTCTTTACCAACAACTTCATCAAAGTGTTTGATGACACTATCAAAGTCATTTTTGACATCATATCCTGCATCATGTGTGTGACATGTATCAAAACAGACTGAAACGCGAGATTTATTATCTACACCTGCAATAATATCTCTTAATTCTTCAAAGGTTTTCCCCATTTCATTACCTTTACCAGCCATTGTTTCAAGTGCAATTCTAACACTTGCATTCGGTGTATTTGCAATGATTTGATTTAAACCTTCTGAAATCCATTTAGCAGCTTGTTCTCTATCGCCACCAACTGCTGAACCAGGATGGAGTACCATTTGAGTAACCCCCATTGCTTCTGTTCTTTCAACTTCTTTAGTTAAGAACTCTACTGCAAAAGCACGACGTTCAGAGTCTGGATTACATAAATTAATTATATACGGTGCATGGACAACAACATTTTTAATGTCGATGCCTTTTTCTTTCATTAAAGCTTGAGCTTCTTCAATTCGCATTGAAGATAGAGGTTTGCGGATTGTATTTTGAGGTGCGCCAGTATAAACCATCATGGTTGTAGCGTTATAACTTAAAGCTTCTTTAACACTACCTAAATACATTTCATCACCGCTAAGCGCTACGTGACTTCCTAAAACTAGCATTTCTATATCTCGCTTTCTTTACTTTTTTTATAGCAGCTTTAACTTTTTCTTCGTGTTTCTTTTTATAGTTAGGTGCTACTTTCTTTGGTTTTGGTATTTTCTTAATTGCATTTGCAATCTTCTTATCATAAGTTTTTGATTTCTTTTCAATTGGCTTTAATTCACCTTTTGAAATTGTATATGGTTCAAATGGTATCCCTTGAACACGTAGTTTATCCATTTTTCTTTGATCGTTTTCATCAAAAATGGTAATAACGACACCTTCATCACCCATACGACCTGTTCTACCACTTCTGTGCTTAAAGAATTCAAGTTTATATGGTAAATCATAATGGATAATATGACTTGCTTTAAAATCAATACCACGTGATAGTAAATCAGATGAAACAACATACTGATATTTTAAATTATGAATATCTTCTAATATTTTCTTTCTTTGTTTAACACCAACTGTTGAAGAATATGAAATTGCGCTATATCCTTGTTCTAATACAAAGTTATAAACTGCTTCAATATCTTCATTTTTAGATACGAAAATAATACCTAAATATGGATTGATTGCTTTCATAATATGGAAAAGCGTATTTAATCTTGTCCCACTTACTGGAATCATTGGATACGTAATATTTAATTTGGTATCCTTGGTTGTATCAAATAATTGATGTGTACCAAAATATTTTTGAATAAATGGAGCCATTTGTTTAGTAATCGTGGCACTCATAAGTAAGAATTTATCGACTTCTAAATTCGCAACGACTGGATCAATTAACCCTAAGAAATCTTCATCAAACATCATGTCTGCTTCATCTAAAATAAAATATTTAATGTGTTTTAAATTTAATGCATTACGGTTAACGACGATATCAATTAATTTTGCAGGTGTTGTAATGACAATACTTGGTTGATTTCTCTTTAATTTACCTGCTTCTTTTTCCATATCAACTGAACCATAATAACTCTTATATGATACAGTATCATCAGTTTCAGCCAACATTTTATCAACTTGTAAGACAAGTTCATTCGTAGGCAGTAAAATAACCGCTTGAGTGAATTCACTCTCACGGTTCAACTTTTCTAACAACGGTAAAAGGTAAGCATGTGTCTTACCTGTTCCAGTTGGTGCAAGCCCAACAATATGACCTGGTTTGTCAAAATTTTGGATCACACTCTCTTGAATTGGTGATAAATTCTTAAAACCTAATTTTTCTAACATTTCTTTAACTAACATATTTCATCACCCATAGCATTATAACATGAAAACTACATGAATTTCTGATATGTGAAAAGATTGTATGGAATCTTTCTATCCTTCTTAAGTAATAAGTTACTTAAACCTGCACCAGCAAGTCTAACTGGATCACCATCAAAATGTGTTTCAAATAAAGTCTCAATTTTATCTTTAAATAATATAAAATCATCCGTGTAGTCATCTAAAGTTAAAGACCTCGTTATTAAACTGAAATCTTTTGCTTTTTTTAGTTTTATCGATACAGTTTTCGCATACATTTCATGTTTATTTAAACGTCTAACGCATTCTTTTAATTGATTAAATATTTCATTTAAAATGACACTTGATTCTAAAACATCATAATTAAATGTATTTTCACTTGAAATTGATTTTGGGATACTATATTTTTCTGGTTCAATGATATTAGAACTTTCACCTAATACATCACTTCTATGTACCTGATACGTTTCTGGTTTCATGACTGTTAATATTTTTGAGTAATTATCCGGATTCATGAAATCACCAATCGTTTGTATCCCTAGTTTATGTAGTTTTGGATACGTCTGTTTACCAATCCCATGAATATCTGCCACATCTAAAGGATATAATATTTTTTTAACATCTCTTTTACGAAGCACTGTAATACCTAATGGTTTTTTTAAATCACTTGCCATTTTAGCTAAAAAGAGTGTCGGTGCAATACCTATACTGCATGGTAATTGATGATCTTTATAAAGTCTTGTTTGAATTTCTTTTGCAATTTCTAAAGGATGACGTGTTTCTACTAACTCAGTGACATCTAAATATGCCTCATCTATCGATGCTGGTAACATTAAATTACTATATTCAGAAAGTAAATTCATAAATAATTCAGATTTTTCTCGGTATAGATTAAAATCCGTTGGAACAACTAAAAGTCTAGGATAGATCTTTAAAGCTTCAGCAAGACCCATAGCAGCCTTAATACCTAGTTTTCTAGCTTTATAAGATGCAGTTGAAATCACACCACGATTTGATGATAATTGACCTCCAACAACAAAGACCTTATGCTTTAAATAAGGTTCTTTAATCATTGCACATGATGCATAAAATGCATTCATATCTATATGGAAAATGATTTTAACTTTTTTTTGCATGTTTATCTTCCTTTAAACTCTATTATATAGTATAATATTTACAGTCGAAAAAATTTGGAGTGATGAAAATGGCAAAAAAACAAACTTCTAAAAAACCGGTACAAAAAACTGAAAAAAAATCATATGATGTTTTCACCGATCCAACTGAATCTATTTGGGGAAAAATCGTTGTAGGTATTATTCTTTTCGGTACAATCGCAGTCATCTTAATTGGTGCAGGTATCGCTATTTACGATTTCTTTAAGTAAAATTTAATAATTTTATATATAAAAAAATGAACTCTAGAGCTTAATTCTAAAGTTCATTTTTTATTTTGGATAACTACATTCAATTGTATTCATGTGTTAGTTACCTTGTACCATCAAAAATGCTGTAAGCAACATATCACCAAGCAATTTTAAGATGCTTTTCTTTTGACGTTTTTCCATAACGCATACCTCCTATTAAAACATATATAGAGTCAAAAAGACTCTCCCTTACTCAAGATAATTTCTTAAAACCGATCGAATTTTTAAGTACCTATCCCTTTTAGGTAAATACATTATAACATACTATGAAAGAAAATGAAAGTTTTCATGTAAATATTTTCATGATAATGTTTTCATTCACTTAATCATTAAATTTCTCATAAAAAAGATGTATTAAATACATCTTCTTACTCTAATTTAAAAACCATATCATATTGTTGAATCGCTGATTTAATGAAAGAAAGCGATGTAAGTAGATCCTTCAAACTTTCATTATATGGAAATGCAATACTCATTCTTTCTAAATTAAATGTTTTTGTAACATATGCAAGTAATGCTTTTACATAACCTTTTCTTCTCATTTCTTCTTTCGTATATAGATAGAATAATCTACCAGAAGGTAAGGTTGAAATGACACTTGCAAGTTTTCCATCTTCATATAAACCAAATGATTTTAATACTGGAAATTTACTAATGTAATCAAATTCACCTTGCCAGTTCATATGTGTTTTAGCCTCATTTTCATGAATCTCTCTAACTGAGTCTAAACTCAGTTCTTTGATATCATATTGAGTTAAGTCAAGTTCTTTGAGTTTTGAAGTTGAATCTAATTGATAGTAGTTTAAATCTGATAAAATCTTATACCCATTCTTGAAATAAAAATTGATTGCTTTTACATTACCTGAAATTACTTCTAAATAAAGTTCATCACAACCCAGTTCAATCGCTTTTTCTTTATGCAGTTCAAAAAGCTTAGATGCAACACCAAGTTTTCTATATTCTGGTGCAACACTTAAAGCACCACAACGAAGTACTTTCTTTCCTTCATACTGTTTTAACCCACCAAAAATCACACCGATAGGTTCTTCATCATCAAAAGCAACAAAAGAATTCTCAGGTTGATTACCTTCAAGTCCCATAAAATGTTTTAAATATTTTTCTTCGTCTAAAGTGAGCTTGATTATGTAATCAATAAAACCTCTATTAAATCCTTTAATGATTTGCTCATTTGATAATTCTACTGCATTTTTATAATGTATCATGATTGAAACCTCTTTTATAATTAAGTTAATTTATGATAACATTTATTAATATGTATTTTCCATACAAAATTATGCATTTGATTAAAAAAAGAGCCTCGTTAGGCTCTATTTTGATAATAATGCTTTTGCTTGTTCTATTGCGTAAGGTGAAATTGAATCATCACTTAACATACCTGCAATTGAAAGTACTCTATCGTCTTGTGAAAGTAGTTCAATGAAGGTTTGCATGCGATCATCCACTTTAGTTTTATAAATTGAATAATGATAATCTGCTTTTGCAGCAACTTGTGGTAAATGCGTGATAACTAGTGTTTGAAGTTCTGTTGAGATTTCCTTCATCTTAGTTGCAACTTTCGCTGCAGTTTTCCCCGAAATACCGATGTCAATTTCGTCAAATACTAACATAGATAATCCTGAGTTTTTGGCAAAGAGTGATTTTAGACTAAACATAAATCGAGCTTTTTCACCACCAGATGCTACCTTACTTAAAGGTTTCTTAGGTTCACCTTCATTGAGTGAAATCATAAACTCAACAGCATCGACACCAGTTTCGTCTAAAGTCATACCATGTTTAATTTCATCAAATTCAATTTTAAATTCTGCTTTTTCTAAATCGAGTTCACGAAGGTTTTTCGTTAAATCATCTTCTAAGCGTTTAGCAAGCTTTAAACGTAACTCATGAAGTTTAGTTGCATCTTGATAAGCTTCATCATATAACTTATCGCATTTTTGTTTAACTTCTTTCAAGTAACCTTCATAATCGCTTGATAACGCAAGTTCTTCTTTAATTTTATCTAAATACTCAATCAAATCATTGACTGTTTTACCATATTTAACTTCGATTTTATTCAATTCAAATACTCTTTGTTGATACATATTAAATGCTTCATCATCAAAATCTAAATTCTTTAATAGGTTAGAACTAGTTTTAATCGAATCTTCTAATGTATAATATGAATCTTCAAGATTCTTAGATAACATTTCATATGATTTATCATACTCAGCAATTTTAGCGATTTGTTTATATGCAAGATATAGGTCATCTAATTGAAAAGTTTGACTATTTAAAGCTTCATTTGCTTGTTTTAAAGCAGATTGAATAAGGTCAAAGTTTTTTAATTTTTCGATTTTATCTTCAAGTTCTTCTTTTTCGTTTAGAAGTAGATTTAATCCTTCTAGTTCTTTTACTTGGAAAGTTAAATAATCAATACGTTCTAAACTTTCTTGCTTTTTAGATTTTAAAGATTCAAGGTGCGCTTTTGCTTCTTGATATTTACTTCTTTTAATTAAGTACTTTTGCAATAGATCTGTTGCTTTATTTAAATCCATTTGGTCGATAAAGGTAACATAAGACGCTTTATCAAACAACATATATGTATCATTTTGTCCATGTATTAACCCAATTAAGGATGTAATTGATTTAAGTCTGGCAAGTGTGATAATTTCACCATTTAAACGAATGGTGTGTCGACCTGACTCATCAATTTCACGATGCAATGTAATTTCTTCAGGTAATTCTAAAGCTTTTTGTTGAACTTGGTTTAATAAAAATTGACCTGTGACTTCAGCTTTTGATTTTCCGTGTCTGATGTATTCAGCATCACTTCTTTTACCAAATAAAAGCGATAAAGATTCTAAAAGAATGGACTTACCACTTCCAGTTTCTCCTGTAAGTGCAGTGAGTCCATTTTTAAATTCAATCTCTAAATCATCAATTAATGCGAAATTTTTAACCAGTAATTTCGAAAGCATTTTATGACCCCTTTTGAATTAGGAATAAGAATTCTTGATTGCCATCTTTACCTTTAATTGGTGATGGGGTAAAACCTTTAATATTGAATCCAATTTCAATAATTGTTTGTGTAGTTTTTGCCATAATACGTTTTAAAACTTTTTCATCTTTTAAGATACCTTTTTTAAGTCCTTGACCTTCACTTTCAAATTGAGGTTTTAAAAGAAATAAAATGGTATCCGTTTGGTTTTTTAAATGTTTTAAAATTGGAAATACTGATGTAAATGAAACATCGATTAAACATAAATCATTTTCAGGTACCTTCACATCCAAAATATTCGTTTCTTCATACGATGAAACTTGGGGATGCGATTTAAGGTAATCAACCATTTGGTCACGACCTACATCATAAGCATAAACATGCTTTGCTCCGGATTTAATCGCAAGATCTGTAAATCCACCCGTCGATGCACCAACATCAATGATTGTTAAATCCTTTAATGATATTTGAAATAAATCGATAGCATGTTCTAGTTTTTCACCAGCACGTGATGCTAAAAGATCCGTTTTAATGATTTCTACTTTATGATTTTCTAGCACTGAAAAACCAGGTTTAGTCACTGGTTTATCATCAACTAAGACAAATCCGCGTTTAATTAAATCACTGATTCTAGAACGTGATAAGTCTTTATTTTGTTCTGCTAAAAATACATCAAGTCTCATTTTAATTATTCTTTAGTTTCTACGATTAAACTTTGTGCTTTTTCAATCATATCGTAAAGTGCTTTAGAAAGTTCTAAACCTTCTTTATATTTCTTAATAGAATCTTCTAAAGAAATTTCTTTACTTTCAAGTGCTTTAACAACTGTTTCTAACTTTTTCATTGTTTCTTCAAACGATAGTTTTTCACTCATGCGACTTTACCTCTTTTTCTATAACTTTGGTTTTTAATTTACCATCTTTTAATTCAACTGTAATTAAATCATTTTCTTTAACATCTTTGATAGAAGTTAATACTTTATCATCTTTCATCGTTAATGCAAACCCACGTTCCATTACTGATAGTGGATTGATTGATTTTAAAGCTTCTCTTAATGTATTAAACTGATATGTACTCAATGTTAATTTATTTTGATAATTTTGATTGAGTTTATATCTTAGATCGACTAATCTTTCATTTAAACGTTCAATTTTATCCTTTGGTGAGATTAAACGTTGACGATAAAGATTTGTTTGATAATTTAAATCTAGAAGTTTAACTTGATATACTTGATTCAGTTTAGAAACTAAATTTACCGTATTTTTCTTTTCTTGATCAAGTTTTGCTTTTGGACTTGATAAGACTAATCTTTCATCTAAATTGAGAAGATTTGTTTTAATCTGTTTAATCTTCTCATTAATATAGTAGTTTAATAGTCTCGTATTTTCTTTTATATCTTGTTTTAAATCTAAGACATTCGGTGTTGCAAGCTCTGCAGCTGCTGTTGGTGTTGGTGCTCTTAAATCTGAAACAAAATCCGAAAGGGTTGTATCTGTTTCATGTCCAATTGCTGTAATGATTGGAATTTTTGATTCATGGATTGCAACAACAACCTCAGCTTCATTAAAACTCCATAAATCTTCGATTGAACCACCACCACGACCAAGAATAATGACATCGACTAAATTATCTTCATTGGCTTTTTTAATCTTTTTGACTAAATCGTCTTTAGAACCTTCACCTTGGACAAGTGCTGGATAAAGCACAATTTTAGTCAGTAAATATCTTCTGGATACTGTATTTTTGATATCTTGAATTACAGCACCAGTAGGTGATGTAATGACACCAATTGCTCTTGGAAACTTTGGAATTGGTTTCTTTAAACTAGGATCAAAATAACCTAATGCTTCAAATTCTTTTCTTAGATTTTCATATTTTAGGAAAAGTTCACCAATACCATCGAGTGTCATTTGGTAAACAGAAATTGAATAACTACCTCTAGCTTCATATAGCGAGATATAACCTTCAACTAGAACTTTATCACCATCTTTAGGCATAAAGTTTATATTCTTTGCATATGTTGAAAACATCATGGCAGAGATTTGAGCTTTATCATCTTTTAAACTAAAGTAAAAATGGCCACTTGAATGTGCCTTAAAATTAGAAATTTCCCCTTTAAGAAGTATCTTCTTTAAATGGGGATCATTTTCTAGTTTTGCTTTTAAGTATTGAGTTAGAGCCGTAACCGATAAATATTGTGGTTGGTTCAAACTTACTTCAGTCCTTTATAAATGTTATCTAATAAACGATTTGTAAACTTATGTTGTTTTTCATCATCTAAGTCACTAAATTCTTTTGAAAGGTCAATGCCTAAATTGATAACTTTAACTGGGTCTAATTCACCAATTAAAAGCTCATAGACTGAAATTCTAATAATCGCTAAATCAACTAAATTTAAGCGATCAATTGTATAGTTTGTAAGATTCTTGGAAATTAATGCATCTACTTCATCTTTTCTTTTAATGATATCAATAGCTTTTAATTTTAAATCTGTATCCAGTTTTTCAAAATCATTAAAACTGATATCACCAAAAAATGCATATTGATACATAACTTCCATTAACTTTGTATAAGATTCGAACAATAATTCTTTTGTCATAAAATACCTCGAAATCATTATAACACTTTTCTTTATAAGAAAAAAGAAAGGACCTTCGAAAAGGTCCTATATGTTAAGCGTAATAGAATTCGTCGTAACTATCGTCAATCCACTTTTTAAGTTCGTTGTTGAAACGATAGAATTCATATGAGAATAATGTTGTATCTAAAGCGAATGCATATCCGATTCTTTCATCATCCCAGTTAAATTCTTCATCAGCCATAAGTTCATCTAAAACATCTTGACGTACTGGTGAATAACCCATTCCCCAAGTATTTTCTAATGAAACTTCGTACGAAGAAATGAAGTTGATGAAGTTGTAAGCCATATCAACATTTACTGCATTTTTTGGAATAACCATACCATCTACCCAAACGTTTGAGTATTCAGGAATGAAGAATGAATAATCATCAGTTTCTTGTAAGATGTAAACTGCATCTCCTGAGTAAACCATTGCGATATCATATGGAACATTTCCACCAATTGCTTGGTCTAAGATTTCATCTGAAAGTAATACTGTATTTGTACCTTTAGTTGAAATTAACCAATCTCTAGCAGCTTCAACATCAGATTGAGTTGCATCACTCATATATACAACTGGATCTTGAGCATATAGAGCAGCCATGAAAGCATCTCTTGGAGAATCATAAATCATTTTAGTTAATGATTGATCTGCAAGAATACCCCAACCTTCTTCTTCTAATTGTTCAGCTAAACCTTCTTTAGTATTATCGTAGATTAAACCGATAGTACCCCAGAAATAAGGCATTGCATATTTTAATAAATCAAAACCTGCTTCTTCTAATTCTGCAAGTGTATCAACTAGCGCTTCTGAGAAATCAGCTGGATCAAATTCAATTTTATCCCAGTCTAATTCTTGGATAAGACCCGCATCAGCAAATTCTTCGATAGCATAATCAGATGGGATGATTAAGTCATAACGGCTAATTCTAGCTTGAGTTAATGCGATTTCGTTTGAATCAAAAGTTCTTAAATCTACTTTGATACCGTATTCTTCTTCAAAAGCTTGAACGATACCATCAGCAATATATTCTTTTGGCATGTAAATAATTAAATCACTTGATGTACATGCAGTCATCATGAATGTTGCGAATGCAACAAAGGCTAAAGCCCACATTTTTTTCATTGTTATTCTTCTCCTTCTCTCTCATTTTTTGATTTTACTAAATCATAAACAACCTTAATACCAATTGCTAATATAATAATTGTTGATAATGCGTTAACACTTGGTTCGATACCACGATTTAAACTATATAAGTAAATCGAGATATTTGAAACGCCACCACCTGCAAGTTGGCTTACGATATAATCATCAAATGAAATCGTAAAAGCCATTGCAGCACCAGCTAAGATTACACCACTTAATTGTGGAAGGATTACCTTAAAGAGTGCTTTGATTGGCGTTGCACCTAAATCGTAAGCAGCTTCTTGAATATTTGGGTCAAGACCTCTTACTTTAGGATAAATTGTCACAAATGCATATGGTGCAGAAATTGTAACATGACCGATGATCATTGTCATCATGTTTGGTTCAATTGATAATGCAATAAAGAATAATAAGAATGCAACTGCAGTTAGAATATCCGGTGATAAAATTGGAATATTATTTACACCTAAGACAATTTCTCTAAAGATTTTCTTTTGTTTAGAAAGTCCAAGTGCTGCAAGTGTTGCAAGTATGGTTGCAATGACTGTAGAAATGATTGAAATCATTAATGTATTTGTGATTGCTTTAGAAAGTTCTGGATTTTTAAAGATATCACCATACCATTTAAAACTAAATCCTTGATAAACTGTTTGACTACCTAATTCATTAAATGAGAAGATAACCATAACTATTAATGGGATATAAATAAATGCTAGTACTAATCCAATAAATATATATGAGTAGATGGAAACTTTCTTAATCATTTGAAAGTACCTCCTCATATCGATTTAACTTTTTCATAACAAAGACAATGACAAGTAAGACTAATGTTAAGATTAATGCAATTGCTGCCATCTCACCAAAGTTACCAGAGCCACCTCTTCGTTCAATTAAGTTACCAATCATTGGTCGATTACCATATGCCATGATTTCAGGTACAACTAAGGTTGTTGTTGCAGGAAGCAACACGACAAGGCAACTTGCAATCACTGATGACATCGTAAGTGGTACAACAACTCGAATAATTGTTTGGAACTTATTTGCACCAAGGTCAGCTGCACCTTCTAATAAATGGTGGTCAATTTTAGTCATCTGTGTATAGATTGGTAAGAACATATATGGAAAATACAAGAAGATCATACCAATAATGATTGAGTAATCATGACCAAGGAAAATTGCTTGTTGTAGAAATGGTGCATTACCACCAACAAAAAATGATCCTGCAATTAGAAATACGTTTTTCATTGAATGAATTAAAATCAATGAATTAATCCACATTGTAGCAGTAAGTAACAAGACAAGAATTGTTTGTGTTCTCTTTTTCATAAGAGAAACGATATATGCAAGTGGATAGCAAATTAATAAACAAAAGAAAGTTGATTGAATTGCAATCCAAATGGATTCCCACATTGAGTTAACAAATGAAGGTGTATTCACAAATCTTAAAAAATTATCTGTTGTAAATTTGATATTGAAAATGGATCTTGTTTCATTTGTCGTGAATGCATATAATGCCATAATTAATAATGGTACGATAACAAATACGACGAGTGCAATGTAATAAGGAATACCAAGTACGGTTTCAAATTTAATTTTTTCTTTAGAATTTGTTTGTTTATTTCGAATCAATTGTTCCATTACCAGACCTCCATGACATGGATGTCCTCAGGCCACCAATCTAAATCAATTTCACTACCTTCTGCTCTATAGTCAGTGGTATGAACTGTATAAGTTCTATGTGCAGTTTTTACATCAATTTCAAAGTGTACCCCTTTAAAGATTACTGAATCGACAACACCAGGGATTTTTCCTTTACCGCGTTCAACAATATCTAAATCTTCAGGACGTAAGACAACTTCAATTTCTTGATTATCATTGAATCCCTTATCAACACATTCAAAATCATTACCATCAAAACTCACTAAGAAATCTTTCTTCATAATACCAGGAACAATATTAGACTCACCAATAAAGTTTGCAACAAAACGGTTCACTGGTTCATTATAAATATCAATTGGTGTACCAACTTGTTGAATTTCACCTTTGTTCATAACCACAATTTTATCACTCATTGTTAAAGCTTCCTCTTGGTCATGTGTTACAAAGATGAAGGTAATACCTGCACTCTTTTGAATTTCTTTTAATTCATATTGCATTTCTTGACGAAGTTTTAAGTCAAGTGCAGCAAGTGGTTCATCAAGTAGTAAAACCTTTGGTTCATTAATTAACGCTCTTGCGATAGCAACTCTTTGCATTTGACCACCAGATAGCTTATTAATGTGGCGATCTTCATATCCTTCTAGTCCAACAAGTTTTAAATATTTAGCAACTTTTTGATCAATCATCTTTTCAAATTCTTTTTTAGTGATGAAAGTCTTTTTGATTGCTTCAATCTTTTCATTATTTGAATTAATTAAATCTGATTTTTCTGATTTATTGTCAAGTTGAGCTAGTTTAGTCTTTAGTTCTTTCTTCAATTCTTCAATTTCAGTTCTTTGTTGAGCATTTCTACCCTTTACACGTAGACCGAATGCAACATTTTCAAAAACATTTAAATGTGGAAATAAAGCATAACGTTGAAATACAGTATTTGTTGGTCTCTTATATGCTGGAAGTTTTAAAATATCTTCCCCGTCAAATAGGACCTCACCACTTGTAGGTTCAACAAAACCACCGATAATACGTAGAGTAGTTGTCTTACCGCAGCCAGATGGCCCTAAGAATGTAACAAATTCGTTACTTTTAATTTCTAAGTCGATACCTCTTAATACAACTTGCCCGTTGTATTCTTTTGTTACGTCTTTTAGTTGAATTAATGCTGCCATCTTAGTTCCTTTCTTTATGAGTTTACTCACAGTAATTTTTAAAAAGAATTTAACTTTCAAATGTTTAGTATATATTAACTATTGGTTAAACAATAATAAACTGAAACTGCATATATTATATAGAATAATTTCAAAATGTCAACACATTATTTTGACGAAAATTTGCATAAAAAAAACAACCATTAAAGGTTGTTTATTCATTAACAAGCATCAGGCATATAATCAGTTTGAATGCGTATTGTTTCAGCATCAACTTTATCAACATTTCTAATGTCTATTTCTGCAAGATCTAACCATTTGAGTTGCTCATCAGAAAATGGTGTACGCATACGGTCGGTGATAATATATTTTTTTGGTTTTTCAGTTTCCAAATATTGTTTAACTGTCATACTAAATACCTCCCTTATGTCTTCATTTTAACACTTGAACTTTATTTATTAATAAATAAGGCTTATATTCCCACACTTTTATAGATTTCATCTAAATGATTTAAATAGCCTTCTAGTTTAAATACAGTTTTAATTTCTTCTTTTTTCAATACGTTTAGGATTATTTCATCTTTTGAAACCACATCTTCAAATTGGACTTTATTTTTTAACGCATCAAAAGTCAATTTTTGAACGATGTCATAAGCTTGATCTCGATCTAAATTCTTATCAATTAAAGCTTTCAATAACTTTTGACTAAAAAATACACCATAGTTCAAAGATAAATTCTTAAGCATTTGGTCTTCTTTGACAACAAGGTTTTTTAAGACATTTCGATAACGATTCAACATATAATAAATTAAGCTTGTTGCATCAGGAATGATGATGCGTTCTGCAGATGAGTGTGAGATATCACGTTCATGCCAAAGCGCAATATTTTCATTTGCAGTGACAACATAACCGCGAATGACTCTTGCAATACCTGCCATGTTTTCTGAGGCAATCGGATTCTTTTTATGCGGCATGGCAGATGAACCTTTTTGATTTTTAGAAAAACCTTCTTCAACCTCATTGACTTCTGTTCGAGATAAATGTCTAATTTCAACCGCAATCTTTTCTATCGAAGAGGCAATTAAAGACAATACTTGTATGTAAAATGCATGCAGATCTCTTTGTAAAATTTGAGTTGAAATATTTGCCTCATTAAGACCTAGTTTTTCTAGTGCTAATTTTTGAATCATTGGATCAACATGTGCAAAGTTACCAACTGCACCTGAAATTTTACCAATCTCAATATCTTTTCTTGCTAATCTAAAACGTTTTAAATGACGATTAAACTCATCATAATATAAAGCAAACTTTAAACCAAATGTAGTTAAATCTGCATGCATTCCATGTGTTCTACCCATCATGATTGTATCTTTATACTTTAATGCCATCGCTTTGAGCGTCGACAAAAATTCAATAATTTCAGTTTCAATGTACTGGTTTGCTTCTTTTATTAACAAACCATATGCTGTATCAACGACATCATTTGAGGTTAAACCATAATGAAACCACTTAGCTTCTTCACCTAATGTTTCCATGCATGCTTTTGTAAAAGCTATCACATCATGTTTTGTTTCTTCTTCAATTTCATAAATTCTATTTAAATTAAAATTTGCTTTAGAAAGTTTATCTAAAGTTGCTTGATCAAATAAACCAATCTTATGGTGTGCAAAGCTAGCTGCTAATTCTACTTTTAAATAAGTCTCAAACTTATTTTGGTCACTCCAGAGTTTTTTAAATTTAATATCTGTATAGCGGTCGATCATCGTTTTACCTCCATAAAGTTATTATAACAAAAAAGAGAGCTATACTTTCGTATAACTCTCATTTATATTATTCATCTGATTTTTTAAATGTTTCGTTGTTTGTAAGAATTGCGGTTACTGGAATTAATAAGAAGAATGTCCAAGCATATTGCCATGCACCAGGAACGAAGTTTCCAAGTAAGATAAATGCTGCCAGTGCAATAAATGGTGTATATGCAACTAAATACTTAAACTTGTTTGTAACATAGATTGACATCATTGGAATTAAAAGTAAGATGACCCAACTCCAAGCGATTGATTCAGGAAAGAATAGGACAACAAGGCCATATGCCATGATGACTAATAAAATACTAAATGCAAGCATTGGATGTTTTTTCCATACATCTAAGTCATTTACAGAGATCTTAATTTGATTCGTTAAAATACCGAATGCAACTGGAACTAAATAAACTAAATATGCATTTTGACCATATGTTGTTAAGTGGAATAAAACTTGATGTGCAATAACAGCTAGAATGATGAGTAGTGCAGTTAAAACTCTAGATGTTGTTAGTTTATGCGTAAAGATTGCAAGTAATGGAACAAGTGCATATAATGCATAGCCATATGCGAAGAATGATTGATTGAAGTAACTAATTAAAATATACGTAATTGTTACAACAAATGGGCTTAATGCGACAAACTTACCATCTTTAGCAGATACATTTAAAGTAATAGCTACCATTGGAATAGATAAGAATACTAACCACATTGGATGCCAAAGATCGGTTGTAAATCCAACGAGCATAAATGTAATAATTGATAAGAAAGGCATCAGTGCAACAAATTTATTTAACCCTTCAACATTAATTAGTATTGCCACAATTGGAATTAATAAGAATGCCATCCAACTATATTGATAACCACCTGGTACTAAATTACCAATAAGGAAGAAAATCACTAATGCAACAAATGGAGAAATTGCAGTTAGTTTATTTAATCCTTTATCTGTGTGATTTAAATCACCTTTTAATCCTTTGTAGATTGATTCTGGGGTTCCTAATCTTTCTACAATCTGATTGTGTGTCAAACCCGCATCTTTTGCTTCTTCATATAATAAATCATAATCTTCTAAGACTTTTGAAACATCTTCTTTTGTAACATTTTGTTTTTTCAAATATAAATATAATTCACTTAAATAAGTATTTTTCATTTTATCTCTCCTTTTAGTATCTTCATTACATTTTCAATAAATGATTGCCATTCATCTTGGTACTCTTTTAAACTCTTTTTACCTTGATCTGTGATTCTATAATATTTACGTGCTGCTCCCATTGAACTTTCTCTTAAATACGTTTCAAACATATTTTGTTCTGTGAGTCTTCTTAAGATTGGATAAATCGTATTTTCATTGACGTCTAGTAAATGACTTAACTTATCAATGATTTCAAATCCATACATATCTTCTTCACTTACAATTTTTAGAATACAAATCTCAATAACCCCTTTTTTAAATTGTGTGTTCAATATTTCACCCTCTTTTTTTAGTGTATTGTGTATTGCACACTACTATATTATCATAGGTACTGTGTATTACGCAATACCTTTGCTAAAACTTTTTTAAAAGAAAATATTTTCAATTAAGTCATAAAAAAACTAGAACATGAATGTTCTAGCTTAGTTTAATATTTTATACGTTTTGATACTTTTCGTTGTGATATTTAGTAATTAAGGTTTCTAAATCTACTTCTTGTTCTTCATCAACACCAGGAACAGAAAAGCCGTTAATTTGATAAAACTCTGTTAAGAATAGTTTAGTACCCGGTAATTCTAAGAAATTTTCATCTTCTGGTTGGTGCATTAAATCTGCAACAATCTTTTGAGTAGATGCTTCCATTTCTTTATGGTCAATTCTAATTCTTCCAAGATCATCTAATAAACGTTTGTTGCCATAAACCATATCTTTAAATAATCTATGTTTATGCTCTAGTGTTGTTTCATGTGTATGGTTTTTAGTCATTACATCAAATAAATAAGAAACATAAATTGGCATTTGAGGAATAAATACTGAAGCTTTTGAAACGATTGCTTTTGAAGATGAGATTAGAGCTTCACCATGATACTTAGGTTTAAGTACTTGGTCCATTTTAATCACTGCAGCTTCTAAATCTTCTTTTGCTTTACCAATTGTTCCTGAGCGATAAATATTATCAGTATTTTTTCCACCGACATAGGTATATGAGATTGTTTTAAATCCTTCATTTAAAACACCAGCTTGTTCAAGCGTCATTACCCAGTCATACCAATCAGAACCACCCATAACAAATACGGTGTTTTTAACTTCTTCTTCAGTAGCAGGTTCAACTGTTAATGGTTCAACTGTTAATGATTTAATATCAATTGTTTTACCTTCTGCAGGTTTACCAATTGGTTTAATTGCAGAACGAATTAAATCTCCTGTTTCAAAATTCTTTCTTGCGCCACTTGCAAGACTATATACAAGTAGGTCAATTTTACCAAACTTTTCTTGAATAGTTTCTAAGACTTTTTGTTTCATTTCAGGACTAAAAGCATCCCCATTAAAATCTAAATGGGTTTGATTGAAATCTTTAACTGCATCTTGGAAGAATAAATTATTCCAATATCCAGCAGAACCAGTTTTTGAAGCTGACCCTTGATTTTCAAATGACACATTAATTGTGTTTGCACCAGCAGAGAATGCGAGTGTTAATCTTGTTGCAAGACCATAACCACTGGAACCACCAATGATTAAAACATTTTTAGGTCCTTGAAATTTGTCCAGTTTTTTTACTTCAGCAACATAAGTATCCATCATTTTTTTGATACCTAGTGGATGTGAATTTGTAAAAAAGTTACTACGAATTGAAGGTTTGATAATCATAAAACTTCTCCTTATATATAAAGTAATTTGATCCTTTATTCTTTAATGAGTGAAGTTGAATGTTCAAAGTTTTTATTGCGTTCTGGATAGAGTTTTGTCGTAATCGATTGGATTGCTGTTGCAGCTTCACCTTGACCTGTTGAAATCAATTTAACTTTACCTGGATATGAAACACCATTACCTGCTGCATAAATGCCTTCGACATTTGTTTGCATTAAGTAATCGACTTCAATTAAACCTTTTTCACCTTTGATTCCCCATTCTTCTAATTTTGATTTAGAAAGTAAGAATCCGTAGTTGACTAATATATAATCAACATTTAATGTGAGTTGTTCTCCTGTTTGTACATTTTTTAAAACAAGTTCAGTTGCTAACTTTTCACCATTTACACCATCGATTAAGTAAGGCGTTAGGATAGTTCCTCTTTCCTTAAATTCATCAACCGTTGTTGGTAATGCTCTGAATTCATTTCTTCTATGTACTAAAGTTACATCTTTTGCATAATCAAGTAAGGACACTGCCCAGTCAAGTGCAGAGTCGCCTCCACCTAAAACTGCGACATGCTTATCTTTAAACACATTTAAATCTTTAACAAAATATAAAATGTTTTCAAAATGTTTATCAATCTTTAATTTTTGTGGAACAAATCCACCACCACCATGGGCAATTAAGATTGTTTTTGTCTCGTACACACTTTTTTCAGTTTTAACAATGAAGTAATCCTCAACTTTTGTGATCTCCATTGCTTCTTCACCATAATAAACAGGAATATCAGATTTGAATCTTTCTAATTGTTTAACTTGTTCATCAATATATAATTTTGCAGTTACCTTTGGAAAACCTGGAATATCATAAATGAACTTATCTTTATAAACAGCGGTTAATTGTCCACCTGGTTCACCAGCTGATTCAATAACAGCTGCGTTTAATTTTCTTAGCCCCGCTAAAAATGCTGCATAAAGTCCTGTTGGACCCGCACCAATGATTAATACTTCTAACATGTTATGCACCTCTTCTAATCTCTATTAAGTATAACATGCGTATATTTTTTATAAAACCGTCTTGCTTTTATCATCATAAATGATGTTAAATTATCGTTTATCAAAGTTTAAATAACGATCTTGAATCTCTTTAGGTAGGATGAAATAAGTACTATAAGCTAAAACTAACTTAACTAAATCCCAAAAATAATATGGGATAAAGACAGTAAAAGCAACATAACTCACTTCAGTTTCAGTATTTAGGCTGTAATAAAGTATACCCAACAAATAAATTACAACAAATCCAAAAAGTAAAACAATTGGTATATCGATAATAAAGTTCTTATTTTTTGACTTAAATAATGAGATACCAACTGCTGCTACTAAAAATCCTAATAGAAATCCACCTGTTGGACCGATTAATGCTTGAAATCCACCACCTGTTGTAAAGACAGGTACACCAAGTGTACCAATCATTAAATAAATCAACACGGTTAAAAAAGCATCTAAAGGGCGAAGCAACAATCCAATTAGGATAATGATTAAGGTTTGAAAAGTATAATTAACAACCCCGACTGGAATAGATACGAGTGCTGATACACAAAGTATAGCAGCAAACATTGAAATCATTGTCATCCTACGAATGGTCATTTGAGTGACCTCCCCTATTAAAAGTAGCTTTCTAAGAGATTTGCAATTAACTTAGAAAACACACTACGCACATTTAACATCTTCTTTGTAAGAATTGTTAATGATGTTGCTTTAAAGCCAGAGAATAATAATTGATTTACATTAAGGCCAATACCTACAATGACATACTCAAAGTTTTTTTCTGTACTCTTTGTTTCAATTAATATACCACAGATTTTTTTATCATCAACGTAAACATCATTCGGTTCCTTGAAATAGACATCCAGTCCATATGAACCAAGGAGTGAAAAAATTGAACTTTTAACCCATTCTTTAATCGTAATGATTTGATCAAATGGGACATCTTTTAACAGTAATGAGAATAATAAATTTTTACCTCTTGCTGAATTCCATCTTCTTTCAAATTGACCACGACCAGCAGTTTGGTAATCCGTTCTCACAACTGTAAAAGAAGGTAGTTCTTGATAATGTTTTTTTAAATAATCGTTGGTGGAATCAACCTGTTTCAACTCAACAATCTTTAACTTTGCCATATGTTTTTACTGAACTGCAAAACTAATTTCAGCTTCACAAGCAAGTTGACCATCAACCCAAGCTTTCGCTTCACCAAAAACAAACGGTCCACGAATCTTAGTTAATTTTGTTTCAACTGTTAAAGTTTCACCTGGGCGAACTTGTCTACGCCACTTAACATTATTAGCTCCAGTGAAGAAACCAATTTTACCTTGGAACTCTGGAATTCTAAGTAATGCAATTGCACCTACTTGAGCCATCGTTTCTAAAATTAATACGCCTGGCATCACTGGATACTCAGGAAAATGACCTTTGAAATAATATTCTTCAGGTCTCACATATTTTACTGCAAGGCAACGCTCTTTATCATCAAGTTCTAAAACCTCATCAACCATTAAAAATGGATCACGATGAGGAAGCACTGCCATAATTTGTTCACGATTCATTAACGCCATAATTACGCCTCATATTTCTTAAAGATTAAAACTGCATTTTGTCCACCAAATCCAACATTGATATTCACTGCATATTCAATTGGTTTAGAAACAGCTTTATTTGGAGTGTAATTTAAATCACACTCAGGGTCTGGAGTTTTATAGTTGATCGTTGGTGGAATTAAAGACGTTTGAAGAGCTTTAACACATACAATCGATTCTACTGCTCCGGTTGCACCTAACATATGTCCAGTTGCACCTTTTGTTGATGAAATATTTAATTTATAAGCATGTTCACCAAATGCTTTTTTAATACCTAAGGTTTCAATCTTATCATTTAAGTAAGTTGAAGTACCATGGGCATTAATATATCCAATTTGTGATGGTTCAACTTTTGCATCATTTAATGCAATTTTAATTGCTTCAGTTAATCCTTCTGCTTCATCATCTGGTGCAGTCATATGGAATGCATCAGATGTAGAACCATATCCTACTATCTCACCGTAAATTTTTGCACCGCGTGCAACGGCATGATCATATGCTTCTAAAATTAAGACGCCAGAACCTTCGCCCATGACAAATCCACTTCTTTCTTTATCAAATGGACGTGATGCAATTCTTGGATCTTCTTCTGTAGATAAAGCTTTAATTGAAGTAAAACCTGCAATACCAATCTCATTAATTGATGCCTCTGCACCACCTGCAAAAGCTAAATCAATATAACCATCACGAATATTTCTAAATGCTTCACCAATTGAATTAGTTGCAGCAGAACATGCTGTAACAACTGGAATATTCGGACCCTTCACTTTAAATTTCATTGAAATCATGCCACCAACCATATTAATAATAGAGTTAGGGATGAAGAATGGTGAAACACGATCTGGACCGCGCAATGCACTTGCAGTAACACCTTCTTCAATCGTATTTAAACCACCAATTCCACTCGTTACAAAGATACCAAAACGATATGGATTATAGTCTGTATCCTTTAAACCTGAGTCTTCGTATGCTTGTATCGCTGCAATCGTACCAAGTACCATTAAGCGATCACTTCTTTTGATATCTTTTTTATCTAGATATTGTTCAAAATCTAAATTTTTAAGTTCACCTGCGATTTTAATCTTAGATCTAGATGTGTCAAAATTTTTAATGTAGTCTATACCACCTACACCATTGACAAGGTTAGTAAATGTCTCTTCAACTGTGTTACCCACAGGTGAAATAGCACCTAACCCGGTGATCACCACTCGTTTTTTCATGGTTTTCCCTCTTTCTTTTTAAATTATATGGTTAGCCCACCATCGATATCAACAACAACACCTGTAATATATCTTGCATCTTCACTTGCTAGGAAAGCAACTAAATTTGCAATATCTTCTGGTTGACCATAACTACCCATTGCAATATGTTTTAACATTTCTTGCCTAACTTCATCTGGTAATTTCTTTGTCATTGCAGTTTCAATAAACCCTGGTGCAACTGCGTTTACTGTTACACCACGAGATGCGAATTCTTTTGCGAGTGTTTTAGTAATACCGATGACACCCGCTTTTGCAGCACCATAGTTAACTTGTCCAACATTACCATATTCACCAATAACTGATGCAATGTTAATAATGCGTCCATAACCTGATTTTAAAAGAGTTCTTGCTGAATGTTTAGAAACATTAAAGACGCCTTTTAAATTTGTATTTATAACTCTATCAAATTGATTTTCAGTCATACGTAAGATAAGTGCATCATCTGTAATACCTGCATTATTTACAACAATATTTAAAGTACCAAATCTTTCAACGGTTTTATCAATAAGTTGTTGTGCAGACTCAAAATTGGAAACGTCTGCATGTAATGCAATTGCTTCAACTCCATAAGTAGTTTCAAGCTCTTTTGCAACAGCCTCAGCTTCTTCTGGTCCAACAAAATAGTTGACCACAATGTGTGCTCCCATAGATGCTAGTTTTGTTGCAATTGCTTTACCAATACCGGTTGAACCACCTGTAACTAAAGCGACTTTACCTTTTAAATTCATCATAATATCTCCTTTATATTTTGGATATCTTCATAGGAAGATACGTTATAAACTTTTAATTCCGGATTAATTTTCTTAACTAAGTTAGATAAAACAGTACCTGGACCAACTTCTAAAAAGTGTGAATATCCATCTTGAACCATTTTCTCAATAGATTGTTTAAAGTAAACAGGTGATTTAATTTGAGTTTCAAGTTCATCTAAAATTTCAGATTGTTTCAAAACTCTAGCATTTGAGTTTGCGTAAACTGGTTTATCTGCAACTTGAATATTTGCACCAGTTGCAAATTGTCTTAACTTTTTACCCGCATCTTTCATATAAGGTGAATGGAATGCTCCAGATACGTTAAGCAAAATCGCTCTACGAGCACCTTTTGACTTTGCAAGCTCAACAGCACGCAAGACTGCATCTGATTCTCCAGAGATGACAAGTTGTCCAGGAGAGTTGTAGTTCGCAGCAACAACAATTGAATCTTTCAATGATGCTTCTTCACAAACTACTTCAACATCTTGATCAGATAGACCTAGGATTGCTGCCATTTTACCAAATGTATTTTGGCCTGCATCTGCCATCAACTCTGCACGCATTTTAATGATTTTCATGATTTCAATGTCACTAAAATAACCGGCTGCATAAAGTGCTGAAAACTCACCAAGTGAGAAACCAAGATAACCATCTACTTTTAATCCATAAGCTTCTTTTAAATAATCATGAATTAATATTTCTACTGCAACCATCAATGGTTGTGTATATCTTGTATCATTTATCTTTGTTTCATCAACCAATAAACTTTGAAGGTGTAAATTCGTTGCTTTTGAAAATGTATCCATTCTTTTTTTAAGCTCAGGTACATTCTCAATAAAATCCAAACCCATGCCAACGAATTGGGCACCTTGACCTGAAAATAAAACTGCTAATTTCATATACTTACACCATTAAGATGGCTGCACCCCAAGTAAAGCCACCACCAAAACCAATCATTAATGCACGTTTAGGTGCCTTATTTTTTTGTTTGAATTCATCAAGTAAAATTGGAATACTTGCTGATGACGTATTACCATATTCATCAATATTCACTAGGAATCTTTCGATTGGAAGATTCATATCTTTTGCAACTGATTGAATAATACGAATATTTGCTTGATGTGGAATGATAAGATCAATATCTTCTAAAGTAAGATTAGCTTTCTTTAGAACTTGATCTATTGCTTTAGGCATAATATCGGTTGCGAATTTATATACTTCACGTCCATCCATTTTGACTAAAGGATCTATCCATAGGATACCAGTATCATCACCACGAGATCCATTATAGAAATGTACTTGATAATTAGGATCATCTGTTGGTTCTAATATCGCAGCACCAGCTCCATCACCAAAGAGAATACATGTACCTCTATCTTTATAATCTAAAATTGAAGTCATTTCTTCTGCACCTATAACAAGTGCTGATTTGTAGTTACCAGATCCAATCATTGAAGATGCAATTTCAAGTGCATAAACAAATCCTGAACATGCTGCATTAATATCAAATGTCATGACATGATGTTCATTTAAACCAAGCTTTGCTTGTACAAGATTCGCTATAGATGGCGATTTCATTGGGTTGGTGATTGTAGCTACCACAATTAAATCAATCTTATTCACATCATATTTTGCATTATCAATCGCATTTAATGCTGCTTTATAAGCTAAATCAATTGCTGATTCATCATCTGCTGCAACATGACGACGTTTAATCCCTGTACGGGTTGTAATCCATTCATCATTTGTGTCTAAAAATGCTGCAAAATCATCATTTGTCATAACCTTTTCTGGAACATAACGTCCTGTTGTGACAAGTTTTATATAGTTTTTATTCATCGAGAGTCACACTATCTTCAAATTCACCCATTCTTCTAAACTTTTTATAACGTTTAGAGAGTAGTGTTGTTAAAGATTCCTTTTTTAATTTAGTTACGTGTTTGACTAAAGCATTCTTTAAATTCTTTAGTCCTAAATCAGGCTCAACATTTAAGCCCTTTCCTTCTAAAATGATTTCATCAATGACATGTAATGACTTCAAATCATCTGCTGTTAATTTCATATGAACTGCAGCTTCTTTTGCTTTAGTACTGTCTTTAAATAAAATCGATGCAAATCCTTCAGGTGATAAAATTGAATAAATTGAATTTTCAAACATTAATATTTCGTCACCTACGCCAATTGCAAGTGCTCCACCAGAACCACCTTCACCAAGAATAACTACAATAATTGGTGTTTTTAATTCCATAAGTTCTTTTAAGTTTAATGCAATTGCTTGCGCTTGACCACGTTCTTCTGCACCAAGACCTGGATATGCACCAGGCGTGTCAATAATCGTAATAATTGGACGTTTAAATTTTTCAGCTTGTTTCATTAAACGTAATGCTTTTCTATAACCTTCTGGATGTGGCATCCCAAAGTTACGTTTAATTTTGTCTTCAGTATTTGTTCCTTTTTCTTCTGCAATAATTGTTACAGGAATATTATTGAGCGTTGCAATACCACCAATAATTGCAGCATCATCACCAAATAATCTATCCCCATGTAATTCAATGAAATCAGGGAAAAGTTTCTCAATGACTTTAGATGCAGTTGGACGATCCGTGCTTCTTGCTTGTTTTACACGTTCCCATACAAGATTTATATTACTCATAATTTCACCTTGCTTCCGTGTAATTTTAAGATTTGACCTAATGTTTCTTTCATGTGTTTTCTTGATATAACCATGTCAACTTGACCTTTTGCAAGTTGGAAAACATCTGTTTGAAATCCTGAAGGTAAATCTTGACCAATCGTTTGTTTAATAACGCGTGCACCAGCAAATCCAATTAAGGATGAACGTTCTGCAATATTGATATCACCTAAACTTGCAAAACTTGCAGCTACCCCACCAGTCGTAGGATTTGTCATAACTGAAATATATAAAACACCGTTTAAATCAAGTAAATTTAATGCACCAGAAGTCTTAGCCATTTGCATTAAAGATAAAATACCTTCTTGCATACGTGCACCTCCAGATGCTGAAAAAATGATGAGTGGTAATTTACTATCTGCTGCAAATTCAATCAGTCTTGTAACTTTTTCACCTACAGCAGAACCCATCGAACCCATCATAAAATATGAATCTAAAACACCGAATGCGACATCAGCACCATAAATTTTACCGGTTCCTGAAATGAAAGCTTCATTCATTTTTGCAGCTCTTTCACCTTTAATGAGTTTATCTTCATAATCAGGCATTCCAAGTGGATTTTTTGAACGAATATGTTGATCTAATTCTTTAAAACTACCTTCATCCAAAGTAAAAGAAATGCGTTTTTTAGCATTAATTCTAAAGTGATATCCACAGTATGGACATACATCTAAATTAGTTTCTAAGTCTTTATTATAAATTGCTGAATTACATTGTTCACATTGAGTAAATACACCATCTGGAATATCTACTGGTTTTGTTTCAACAGGTGTTTTCTTTAATAATTCTTGAAATTTAGCTAATTTAATTTTTCTTTCATCCAACAAGTTCTTCATTATATTCACCTTGGATTAATCCATTAAATTTAGCAACAAATCCTGTATCATATGTACCTTTGATAAAATCAGGTGCGTGCATAATTGCATATTGATATTCAATATTTGTTGTAATACCTTCAATGACTAATTGTTCTAAAGCTATTCTCATTTTACGAATCGCTTCTTTTCTTGTTGGTGCAAATACAATTAATTTACCTAACATGGAATCATAAAATGGTGGAACATCATAATCTGGGTAAATATGACTATCAAAACGCACGTTAAAACCACCTGGGAATAAAATTCTTTGAATATGACCAGGTGTTGGCATGAAATTCTTTAAAGGATTTTCAGCGTTAATACGACATTCAATCGCATGACCCATAATTTTAAGATCAGACTGTTTGAATGATAATTCTTTACCGTATGCTACTTTAATTTGTTCTTTAACTAAATCAACACCCGTAATCATTTCTGTTACTGGATGTTCTACTTGAATTCTCGTATTCATTTCAATAAAATAAAAATTCTTTCTCTTATCTACTAAGAATTCAATCGTTCCTGCACCTTCATAACCGACACCTTTAGCAAGTCGGACTGCAGCTTCCCCCATCTTAAGTCTTAAATCTTCATCTAAGATTGCAGAAGGTGCTTCTTCAATTAATTTTTGATTACGACGTTGCATAGAACAATCACGCTCAAAAAGATGAACAACATTACCTTTAGAGTCACCCATGATTTGAATTTCGATATGTCTTGGATTTTCAACAAACTTTTCGATATAAACTGATTTATCACCAAATGATGTTTCTGCTTCTAACGATGTTAGTTCAAATGATTTCTCAAACTCTTGATTATTATATGCAATGGCAATCCCACGACCACCACCACCAGCGGTTGCTTTAATCATAATTGGATAACCAATTCGATTTGCAACTTTCAATCCTTCTTCAACGGATTGAATAATACCATCAGATCCTTCTACGACAGGTACATTATTTTGTTTAGCAATCATTTTAGCAGTTGCCTTATCTCCCAATTGACTAACAACGTTAGATGAGGCTCCAATAAATTTTATACCAGTCGCTTCGACCATTTCAATGAATTTTGGATTCTCAGACAAAAAACCATAGCCCGGATGTATTGCATTACATCCTGTTGCTATAGCTGCTGATAAAACCGCTTGCATATTTAAATAACTGCTCTTAGATGAAGCAGGCCCGATACATACAGCCTCATCGGCTAATTTTGCATGAAGTGAAGTTGCATCTGCAGTAGAATAGACTGCTACAACTGGAATCCCTAACTCTTTACAAGCACGGATTACACGTACAGCAATCTCTCCTCTATTGGCAACTAAAATTTTATTTTGAGCCATTATTTACACCACAGTGAACAGCACATCATCAAAACCTACGACAGCACCATTTTTAAACATCACCTGGTCGATTGTTCCATCAACTGGAGAGGTGATTTCATTCATGATCTTCATAGCTTCAACAATGCAAACCACTTGTCCTTTCTTAACTTTATCACCAGCTTTAACTAATGGTTTCCCATTTGGTGTTGAACTTTCATAGAAAGTACCTACGAGTGGTGATTTGATTGTTTGGGACGGTGCTTTTGCTTCTGTTACAGTTGGTTTTTGTCCTGTTGTATCGGAAATGAGTTGATCATTTGATTGAACAACTACTTTAGTTTCTAATGCTTGTTCTTTGTTTTTTGAAAGGCGTAATTTAACGTCGTTAGATTCTAATTCAAGCACAGTTAACGAGGATGCTTCGAAATCCTTAATTATGCTTTTTATTTCGTTATATTTCATATTTATCTCTCTATTAATATTTTTTTGTGATCGTATTTTCCCGCCAGAGGAAACTTTGATATTATTATACCATTTCTTCAAGTTTTCATAATTTTGGCAAGGTATAAATTGGTGTGAAAGCATATATGGAAATTCATCAAATGTTTTGATGTTCAAATATATTAACATTCTATCACTATTTTCTTATTTGTCAAATACTTTGATATTCAAATTATTGCAAACGTTTACAAAGTTAAAAAAATAAAAAAATAGATGTTCCTTATAAAGGAACTATCTATTTAGTTTTCCATTTTTATCTCTAAATTAACTTACAAACGGACGATCTTGGTCATCTTTTTCAATGACTGGTTGATCTGTCTTTGGCAACTCTTTTTCTATCTTTTTATCTTTTCCAACTTGTTTTGTTTGATTTAATTCAGCGCTATAACGACGATAAGTTCCATACCCTTTTGCACCATCATAAATCAGGTATCCACCACCAAGTACAGAAATAATCAGTAATAACCAAGCGACCCATGCATGATCAAAGTTTTCAATCGGGACAATCATCGCACCTAAAATTAATACGATGATATGAGCCCAATATTTAGGTTGCTCTGTTTTTTCTCCAAGAAACACAACTGAATATAGGAATACAAGTGCTCTTAACACTAATACAAAGACTAATGTATACTTATATACTTGACCCCAAACTGGATCTAATTGACCGGTATTATAAGCATCCACACCAGCCCAAATCATAATGCCACCAAGTATAATATCAAATAAAATTTCAACTAAATTTAACGTTCTTAAAACCTCTTTATTTAAAGTTTTTAAGAGTGGAACGACTCTAAATAAACTGAAAATAACAATCGCCATCCCTGTTACCATAAAGACAACAGATTGTGCAAAGAACATTGTAACACCAACTGCAATTAAAATTGCAGCTAAAATCCATTTAAGAAGCCATCCATATGAAGGTTTTTGCATAGGTAAATCCCCCTTTAATATCTTAATTATACACTATATTTACATGAGTTAAATATCTTAGACTGCATTTTGATTCACATCGTAATATTTTATTTTTTTATAACTCATAAAAATAACTAATCCAAGATTTAAAATAATAACAGGAATAAAAATAAGTCCAAAATCAATTTGTTGATCAATCATAAAACTTGTATATAAATTACCGATGATTGCTGCTATACCATAACTAAAATACATCGTACCGTAATTTCTGGTAAAAGATTTTTCACCAAATAAATCTCTAGTTAAATTAGGCATTAAAGATAAATATCCACCAACTGTAGCCCAACTTAGCCCCATAGTTAATATAAAGAAACTTTCACTCCTAAAATCAATAAATAAATAAAATAAAGAAACAAGTAAAGTCATACCAGATAATAAATATATTGTGGGTTTAAGGTGAAACCTATCATAGATATATCCAAATAAAGGTCGTGAAAGTCCATTACAAGTTGAGTATAAAATAATCCATAAACTGATTGATTCGATCGATAAATTATAATCTTTAATACCAATATAAGATGTTAATCCTATCATAGATAACCCAAACATTATACCTATCATGAAGACAACAAAAAATACCGGAAATAACTTTCCTGGTTTTTCTATTTCCTTTTTCAGTATTTTTCGATACATCTGATTTAATTCTACCTTATAAGTCATTAAAACTGATGCTGTAATTAAAATAATACCTGAAATAATACCAAATATAATAAATGTTTGTTGAAGCCCAAATTGATCCAATGAAAACTGTAATAAAGGTGCTGTAATAACACTAGACATGCCAAACCCACCAATTGTTAGACCGACGGTCAAACCTCTTCGTTTCTTAAAAAGATTTTGAGATATTTTTACTGGTATCCCATATAAAATTCCTACTCCGCTGCCTAAAAAGACACCAATAGATGTTGAAATTAAAGTAATATCCTTAGCAATACTTGCAAGCATATAACCTAATACGACAGACGTGATACCTACAACAATCCAAAGTTTAAAGGTTTTTTCATGGATCATTCTTCCAGCAATCATAACAAAGAATGCAAAAAAGAAAAGGGATAGTAAATAAGGTATCGATGATTGGACTTGATTTAAACCTAGTTCATTTTCTAAATAAACTCTTAAAACTGTGTATGCATAAACAATACCTACAGTCAGTTCTATGAATAATCCCGAGATAAGTATCGTTAGTTTTCTTCTAGTTGTTAAATTTTCCATTGTAGCCACTTTCTTTGAACTTCAAAATATCATATCTAATACAATACACTTATCTTTTTATAATTTCAACCGATACGACTTATAATTTAAAATTTAATCTTTGATTAATAAAAAGAAAATAGCCCAACCGAGTTGGTTGGGCTAAATCATAAATCTTAATTAAATGTTTAAGAACACAAAGACTAAATCATGTAATTCTTGTCTATTTGATACAGATATATTATTAAGTGGATCAAATGGATTTGGGAATGTATCATCAAGCATTTCGATTAAGAAGTCTTTAACGATTGTCATACCTAAATCTTCAGTTAATTCATCATATGGTTGTTCATAACCAATATAAATATCAAATTGTTCATCACCAATAGCTTGTGCGGCAAGAGCTAGTTCATAAGGATCTTTCGCAGAAGCTGTATCAATTGATTCAATACCTAAATGTCTAAATGCAGCAACTAGATTTTCCATTTCATCAACTTGTACATCATAGTTTTCATCTTCGACATCTGTTCTAGATTCATCAGTTGAAAGACTAGCAGCAATAATTGCTCTTGAGATCATACGGTTTACAATATATGATTCTTCTTGGATTGCATTTTGAATTGCTTCAAGATCCATATCACCAGTATCAACTGCACCAAGATCAAGGTTTACGATACCTAGAGATTCTAATGCATCCGCTAATCTATAGAACTCAGCTTTATCTAAGTCTTTACCTGAGTAAGCATGTACCTCAAGTGCAGCATTTGGAATCATAGCTGTGCCAAATTTATCAATGACATCAGTTACCATACGGATAACAATCGTTGAGTCTGCAGTTGCGATATCTCTTAATAATTGAGGTGTAACGCCTTCTGCACTAATGTTATTTACAACATTTGTTAATGGTTCTAATAACGGATCCTCAGAACCGTTCGCAGTCGCAACGATTTCTAACGTATCGAGCAATGTCACGATTTGAGTACGTTTTATGAATTCCATTGAGATAATTTCGTAAACGTCTTCTCTAATGTTATTGCTACCAACAGCTGAAATAATACCTTCAGAAATAAACTTACGCACGATAAGCGAATCAATCGCTTCAAGATCATATAACATTGCTAATGTGAATTGATCCACATCGTTACCTAAATTTGTTGCGAATAACATCATACTTTGGTCATTATCCGGATCTTCATCATTTGCAGATGGATCGACTGCTTTAATACTTAATGCGAATTTTTCAAGTTCATCTTGAGTTAAATCAGGGTTATTTATTACATCGTAAGCATCAGGTACAATTCTATCCACAGTCACTGCTGAAGTAATAACTTCTGACATCATTGTTCTAATGATAATTGAGTCTTGTTCAATTGCACCAATCACCTTAGAAGTTGTAACGATTGAAGGTTCAAATTCCGAAATTAAATTTGAAATTGCAGTATTTCTATCTCCGTCAATGACTTGCATTGCATTAAGTAGCTTCGTGATTTCAACTGGGTCTAATAACGCAAATTTATCTTTACCTAAAACTGCATCATCTACATCGAAGTATGCAGCGTCACGGATTGTATATGTTTCACCAATTGAACCACCAATAACTCTTGAAATCTTACCTTCAAACAGTTTAGATTGTTCATCACGCATTGCTTTAATCGTTAATATATTTAAATCGTCAGATAATTCAGTTGCAAGTTGTCCAATTGCAAGATTTGGTCCTAATACTAACATTGCAACAAAGAAGTCAGCCATATCTTCACGTTTAATTTCAAGGACAACGTTATTAATTGGATTTGGAGTTGTGTTTTCTTCTAAAGATTCTGGATGAATATCTTCAATTGTTAAAATCGGAATCATTTCTTTTGAAACTAACGAGTTAATAATAATTGACTGACTATCCATCGCAGCACTAATCTTACCAATTGTAATATTGTTAGTATCTGTAAGACTATTTGTTAAGTCAATAATCTTATCTTCTTCATCTTCTGCAACTGCAGTTAATGCAGCGAATAAACGATTAAGTTCATTTTCATCTAATAAACCAAATCTTTCTTCAACTGGTAATACTAAATCAGCTGCATCGTATGCGTGCGATCTAATTTCATCCACACCTATATTTTCAATAACCATATTTGAAACTAAACCACGTACAATTAATGAACCTTCTGAATTCATATCGTTAGCTTCTTTAACTGTTAGGTCAGTAGCAATTGACCCAAGACTGGTGACTGGTTTTTCTTCACCGACATGAATTAATGCTGCAAATAAATCTTCTAGATCACCTTGGAAAATATCACCATTTTCATCAATTGTTGTTGGGTAAATCTTTTCTTCACCAAGATTTTCAATAATTTCTTTAGATAATCTTGCTCTTAAGATGACTGATCCAGCATCAACGATATCTTTAACTTCACCAACATTTACATTGGTTAATTTACCTGCTACAGTTGATATAGGATCATCTTCTTCTGGATCAAGAACATTTAATGCATCGAATATTCTTACAAATTCGAGATTTGAGAATACAAGTGGATCTTCATCCATATCTCTTGCTTCTTCTCTATCATATTCTTCACCAATTTTTTCTAAGATCATCTTAGTCATTAAGAAAGATACCATAGATGATTCAACATCGTTCATATTTCTTAAATCACTAATTGTAATGTCATTTGCCAAACTTGATAACTCTGTGACAGGTTTTTCTTCATCAAGTGTGCTTAATGCTTCAAATAAGTCACTTAAATCTGCTTGATAGATATCACCAAATTCAGGCTCAATTGAATTCGGATGAATCTTATCCATACCTAAATTGTCTTTTAATTCTTTAGAAAGTCTTGCACGTAATAGAATAGATTCTTTATCGACAATATCAGCAACTTGACCAAGTTTTAAGTCTGTTAATTGTCCAGCAACGTCCATAATAGGTTCGACTTTTGTCGGATCAATTACTGAAAGTGAATCAAAAATCTTGTCAAATTCAATATTAGAAATTACAAGTGGATCGTTATTATCTCTTGCAGCAGGTCTATCATATTCTTCACCAATGTTTTCAATAATCATTGAAGTCATTAGGAATGATACCATTCTAGATTCTTTATCATTCATTGCTTCAAGTTGTGCAATATTAATTTCATCTGCAAGCGTTGATAATTCTGTAACTGGTTTTTCTCCACCAACATGAACCAATGCTTTAAACAATGCATCTAAATCATCTTGATAAATATCTTCATTTTCATCGATTGAATCTGGGTGAACTTTATTTTCACCTAAGTTATCAATTAATTCAAATGATAAACGAGCACGAAGGATATGAGAACCTTGTTCAACTATTGCACCAATCTTAACGATAGTTAATTCAGTTAATTCATCAGCAACATTAACAATCGGTTGTTCTTCTGTTGGGTCGATAACTGCAAGTGAGTTAAAGATTGCAGTAAACTCATCATCTGATAAGAGCAGTGAATCATCTTCGCTTCTTGCTGCTTCTCTATCGTATGCTTCACCAATATTATCAACGATCATATTTGTCATCATGTAGTTGACAATTTTAGATTTTTTGCTTTGCATAGCTTTTAAGTTACCAATAGAAATAGTATCTGCAATTGATGAAAGTGCATCAATATTACTATCTTGACCTAAACCTTCAGAGAGTGCTCCAAATAAGTTTTCTAATTCTATTTGAGTAATTTCACTATCAACAATGGCATCAGGATGTACTTCAAAGTCATCCATTTCTAGAATCTTTTCTGAAACTAGCGTTCTAATAATTGAAGAGTCTTTTGAAACCATCAATTCAATATCATTGATAGTTATTGTATTAATGTCTAAATTGTTTACAACGTCAAGAATTGCATCATTTTCATCATCTGATAATTGATTTAATGCACCAACTAATTTGATTAATTCATCTTGTGAAATGAGATCGTATTGTGGGACACCATTATGAACATGGTAAACATCATCTTTAAGGTCAAGCTCAGCAATCATGTCAACAGTTAACATATTGTCACTGATAACTGATCTAATGAGGATAGAATCACCAGCTGCAACCATAGTATTCACAGTTGCAAAAGTAATGCTGTCAACATCAATGAAACTTTCCATTAATTCGTTCAGTGACATTTCACCTGTTGTGTCAAGTGAACCTAAAATTTTGAAGATTTCATCTAATTCATCTTCTGAAAGTAGACTTGGGTATTCTGCATCCATAGCAAGTGGATGTGGTTCACCTAAGTTATCTGTAATACCTTTTGTAATAAATCCTTTAATAATAAATGAGTCTTTAAAATCAATTGTAGTTAATTTAGAAACTAATATCTCATCAAGGATGGCATCCATTGAACCATCACCAGAAAGTAATAATGAAACTTCAATTTCTAAATGCTGTAACATTTCAGCAAGTTTATTTAATTCAACTTGTCTTAATTCTTCTTTAGTTTCATTCGTGAATGCTTCAACTGGAATATCAAATAGATTCGCACTTACAAGTTGATCTGTAATCATCTTTCTTAATATTGCAGATTCTAATTGAATAACTTCAACTAAAACTTCCGTTGTAATGGTATCTAAATTAATTGATTCACCTTCACCAGGTAAATTTAAATCGAGGATAACAAGTGCTTCTAATAATTTAGAAAGTTCTTCTCTAGCAATCCAACCATGATACGGAGAATTTTCATCAGTAACTAATGCAGAATCTGGAACAGTAATACCTTCAACAGTTCCTAACATATCAGATACTGTTGAGTATAAAACATCACTTGATAATAAGAGTTCGCGGTTATCTGGGTCAGCAACATATTTTTTAATAATTGGGAATAAATCATTTAGCATATTTGAAGAATTTAAGATTTGACCGAAATCAATTCCTTCTTCATCCATGATTTCAATTAATCCACCTAAGATTTCTAAGACTGTAGAAAGTTCAGTCTTCTTAATCCAGCCATTGTATGGTGAATCAGGATCACTCACTTTAGCAACATCAGGAATTGAAAAATCACCTAGGTTACCTAAACTATCGTCAATAAATGCGTATAAAATATTTGAGTTTAAAACGGTAGCCATGTTGTCATCATCTGCAACAAAGTTAACTAGTACTGGTAAAAGAACTGAGATCATATCTGAATCTTCAGCAAGTGCTTCTTGTAAGAGGAGTCCGTTTTCATATAAACCGAAGACAACATTTACAACAACTTCAATTTCATCGTTGAAATTAAAGTCTGGAAGATCAACTGCTTTATATAACGGTTGAACGAGTTCTAACGGTTCAGTGATATACTTTTTAATTAACACATTACTCATTTGAGTTGTCAGTGAAGATATCAATTGACCATCTAAGAATGTATCAATTGCTGATTTAAATAAGTCTCTACCATCAGCTGATGATAGTAAATTATCTAAAATAACGAGCATATCCTCTTCATTTACAAGAGGTTCAGCAATTTCAAGTTCACCAAGTTTTTGATAAACTGAGGCAATCCATAATAATTCACGTTTCAAATCAGCGGAATCTTCGAAATTAGTGTCAATGATTGAAAGGAGCATTTCCATTTCTTCTTCTGTCCAACCAGTTTCAGTGTTAGTCAACATGTTGACGCCGAATGAAATGATTGGATCCAACATTACTTCGATGATTGAAAGGTCCGCAACTTTGCCTAATGTTTCTTGGAACCACGCATGATAAGTAGGATCAGAGTTTAATAATATTGTAATTTCTTGAATACCAGAAATGAATTCTGATAGTGAAACATCTGCTTGACCGTCACCATTTAAGTCAATTCCAGGGAACGCATACAGAACAGTGTCTAAGATACCTACGAGTTCATTTAAAGTTGTTGAAATAAATGTACCATTGAAAGCTGAAATTTGTTGACGTATTTTATCAAGCATATCAATCTTAGCTTCAGTTGAATCTATCCAAGTGATTTGATCTAGTACTGCTTGGTTATACATACCAACTTCAAGTGCAATATCCCCAACCTTTAATAAGTCGAGTGATGCAATACGAGAAAGTGCGCTCTTGAAGAGTTCTTGTTGATCTTCAGTAAAGTTTCCAATTGCACCAAAGTCTTCAGCAAGGACTTGCCACTGTCCAAAACTTTGAACTTGTAGTAATTCACTCACTGCTAAATAAATTTCATTAAAATCATCTGTTAAACTAATTTCAGTTGCATCAAGTCTTGCCATCAAAGTTTGGATTTCTGAATCAGTTAATGGAAGTTCTACACCAAATTCAGGTGCGAATGCTATACCTAGTTTAATACCAGGTTTTAAGATTGAGTTTAAAAGCTGAGATTTTGCAAAGGCTGTAAAGAATCCTTCAAATCTGCCTAATTCTTCTGCAGTAAATGTTTCTGGATTGAATTGTTCACCACCAACAACATATGGTAATGCTGCTTTTGCACCTTCACCAATCCAAGCAAGTTCTGCTCTCCAAGTAATTACTTCATCATCATTAACTTTAGAATGGAATGCAAGGTCAAAGAACCAGTCAGCTAAACCTTTATCTTCATATTGAACTGCATCGTTTATAACTTTTACAAAATTGTATTCATTTGAAGCACTGATTGCTTCAGCATAAGCTTTATATTGAGGGTCTTCAATTTCTACACCTTGTCCAACAATTGTATTAATTAGAACAAGAACGGGGAAAATTAAAATAAATCCTGAGAATGCACCACGTGCAGCACCCATTAATCCACCAAATAATCGATTCTTAGGTAGATTTTTAACCATCGGTTTTATAAATAACCAAGGTATACCAATGATAATCCATTGGAAAATAAATTTTAATATGAAATAAAAGGAGAAGAAAATACTTATCTTAAATCCTAAATCAGCAAGCGCTAAAACTAAAGGTAATGCACCAGCTTCAATGATTTTATCGAGATATAGATTGAGGTCAATTCCGACATTACCAATCATGTTCACGATATCTCTCAGAGTACTTTCATCTACAAACTCATTTAGTTGGAAAAATCCAAGTCCATAGAATAATGCTAAGACTAATAAAACTTGGCCAAAAAAGTTCCAAGTAGTTTTAAAAAATCCTCTTCTTATGCCTAATAAAAAGTGGAATAAGACAAAAAGACCTACGACTGCACACTCAAAAATCAAAAAGTACATAGGAATTTGTGACATATCTAAACCGTTCATATTATGTATTCCCCCAAAATTATCTAATTTTATTATAACTTAAATAATTGTTTTTATAAACAATTGACTTTTACATAAATAAAAAATGGTGCACAGTATAGGGATTGAACCTATGACCCCCTGCACGTCAATTAAATAGTCCCCGTTGGATTGCATTCAACGGGTTTTTATTTGGGGTGATTCAATGCCGGATTTATTTGAAACAGTAAGTGCAAAGCTTAATGCTGAGTTACAAATGAATCATATGGGGAAGAATAGACTTTATAAGTTTGTATTAAACTGTTTAGGGTCACATGACCAAGTACTCAACTTCTTTGTTAAGATTTGTGGGTGGAAACGACATGAAGTTAGCGATGCAAAATATAAGATTGAGTATCGTAAAAAAAGATATCAATTAGAAAAACTTAATAGACCCAGAATAGATAAAAGTAATTGATTTTTTGAGCATTTTTCTGGGTCGCTCAATCTATCAATTACTTTTATGTGTTTTAAGAGCACTAGTATTTATTACCTCTCTGAATTCACTAAACTCTATCCCCTTGTTTAGTGGATTCTGAGTATCACTCGAATCTCCTAGTTCCCATCTTTAGCGAACATGATACGAGTGGTACCCAGAATCTAAAGATGGGATTCAGGAGGATAAAAATGAAATACGAATTTAAGATTAACAATCGAACTGTAACAATAGATGAATTCTTTGATGCAGTTGGACGTGAAGTATATACAGATGATCTAATTGCTGAAATCGTTGAAACAGGAAGTGCAACTTGTAAACGATCTTGGTCAATTGATACTGTTTATCAAGTTGTATGTGTGGATGGTGATAATCCATGAATGAGACAAAAGACTATTCCAAAGCTAACAACGTAAAATTTTTTGTAGATGGAATTTCGTTAAGAAAATGGTGTTATGAAAAAGGTTATTGAATACATGAAGTATCATCATAATCTCGGTACTAATTGGTTATCAATCAATAATATAATTCAAGGCTGTGAAGGTGTTAGAAATCATTATTCTAACGCTAAATCTGGCATTAGAAATGCACTAACAATTTTTGAAAGTTCATGGTGTGAAAGTAGAATTATTGATGGCAGACTTCATTTCAAAATTAAGGAAATCTCATGATGCAATCAGTTAGTTTATTTCCATTAACTTACGAGCAAAATTGTTTATTGGATAAAAATCATGTTGCTACACCTCGATATGTTGTAGAACAGATTTATCAGATAATTAAAATTGACCGATATGAAAACATTTGGTTTCCATTCAATAATTACGACTCGGAGTTTAAGCTTAAAGCTGATGAGTTGAAATTGAAATATAAAGCCACTCATTTGTTTGATGATATTGGTAACGATTTTTTCACAACAGAACCACCGAAAAACTGTGAACTTATGATTAGTAACCCACCATTCGAACAGCAAAATGATATTATCAGAAGATCCTTTGATTTAATAGCATCTGGAAAAATTAAAGCTTTCGCTCTTTTGCTTCCACTCTCAACTCTAGAGACTAAAACCAGAGCTGAATTATTTGAAAAGCACAAGGATAAATTATCAATATTGATTTTCAAGAAACGAATTAAGTTTCTAGGCAAATCTAAATCATTTAATAAAGGATGTTGTTGGATTTGCTATAACATTGATGGTTTAGATCCATTCAATTGGTTATAGAAGGAGTAATTATGAGAATTTATGATTATGACATAATTGATATTAAAATTACAAAATTCATGAAGCTTACTAAAATCAAGTATAAAAACAAGAAAACTTTTGATGTTCTTATTGATCAATTCGATAAAGACCATGATGACACATCTGGAAGTTTAGGGACTATAAGTTGGTTACCATCATGGCGAACATACACCTATAAATCACCTAACTTTGCTGAAGTGTGGTTAGACACCGGTTGTATGACTGAAATCATTAACTATATCAATGTTCTTCTTGAAGAAAGGAAGAATGAAATGGTAGTTTCTAAAATTAAGTTTATTATTAAATACAAATTTAAGGACAAGTCAATCATGTTTTTTAATGAAGACAAACCTTATTTGGTTTCAACTCCGATTGAAGCAACATTGTATGAAACCAGAGAAGCCGCTATGAATGTAGCTAGAAATCTCCTAGGTTCTCCAAAAGTAATTCAACGAAAATTTAACGAGACATTAGATGATAAACGTTGGTGACTTAGTTAATCATCCCAACCTAGGGTTATGTAAAGTAATTAGTATTGAAACTATCGAGAATGAAAAGAGATATCTAATACAAAGACAAGACAAATTATCACCCACTAGACATGAAGTATCAGGTAACTTGATTTCAATCATGTGAGGTACATTATGATTAAAAAAGGTGACAAAGTAACTTGTAAGATTTTGAATTTATTAAATATTGTAATTGCTGAAGATCCTTCGATGGATAAACATTTTGTAGGTTGTGAATTTACTGATGAAAAAGGAAAACATCTGGTTCAATTACCTTATGTAACGTTGAGTCTTAAGGAAGAAGGTAAAGAACGTGTTTGAATTAATTGCGGCAGCTTTAATTATCATCCTGGTATTAATGATGTTAATGGGAATAACGATATCTTTAACTGTGCTTTATCTGGATAAGAAACTTGGTGAATATGATGACTGAAACATTGACACTTTCAAAAACTGCAGGTATTAAACTAACCTATGCAGATGCTTTAGAATTAATTTCATGGGAAGATCTTGCTAAACTTCTTCTTTCAACAAAAGAACTCACTCTGATGCACGATACAATCAAAACCTTCATGAATAGAAAACATAGAGTGAATCAAGGTGTATTGAATGCAGTCCTGGTTAAAGCAGTAATCACAGCTAAGCGAGTACATGGTGAGCATCAAACAATTAATGAAGCCTATCTTAGACTTACGTTTGAATCGTTTGTCCTGGATGAGAACAAAAAGATAATTATCAACACTGCAGAACAAGCAATCAATAAACTAACAAAAGATATCGAAATGTTAAGATCGATGCGTAAGAACAAAAAAGATAACAGTCCTGATTGGGTTAAACAGTATGTGGATGAATTACCAGGATATGAAATTGATGCTAGATATGCACATGATCCAAAACGAGCAAATAATCCACCGTGGTTAAATGACTACCTGGATGAACTAGATAATCAAGAAGACGAATTATAAGAGGGTAAGTAATGCGAGCGAAGTTACATCAAAACTTCATCTATATAACAAAAAACATATCTGAATCTTTACGTCAATCAGGTATGTTTATTGCTGTAAAAATAATCGTGTTATTTATTCAAACTTATGCTAATAAACAGCTATTGACTTATTCTAATAATGACTTGGTCGAAAAATTAGGAATTAAACGTCTTTCAAGCCTTCACAGTGCATTTAAAATACTTGAATCTGATGGCATCATTGTACGTACATTTAAAGACACTAAGAAGCGTATCCGTGGAGAATTCAAACTTGATGTTGATAAAGCTATTAAATGGTTAAGCACTACTATCTATGATGAGATGTATCTAAAAGCTGATAAGCGATCATTATTTAGAGCTGTAGTAAGACAAACTCTTCTTATCATTAAAGATGTAAAATCACGCGTTATTCAAGCATTAGGTAATCGTAAGACTGAAGATAGAAACGCACGTGTAAAAGCCATTGCTGAACGCAGCAACAAATTATACGATAAATATATTAAGCACCTAGAAAGACGCAGCATGAAACAACAAGAAATCAATTCTAAGAAACATAAATCTATTAGACGAAGCCAAGTCGTACAAACATTCGCTGACATGCTTCGTTCATTTGGTTATGTTCCACCAGAGAATTATTCAATTTAATCAACTGAAGTTAGGATACCAGGAATGGTTCCTATTTCGAATTCATAAAAAACATCAAAATTATGATCATGACTCCTTCTATTACCTGAAGGAGTTATTTTTTTGCATGGAAACTATTTTCGTTCGTACCTCATTTTTAGGTGATTTAGTTAAATCGTACTCCTTGTTTTAAATCCGTTCGTACCATAGTATTGGCTTCTAATTTTTATAAATAAAAATTATCATCCTATTAAAGAAGGTAGTCGCCTCAGTGAAGAAGCATAAAAACCATGCTTCTGGCCGTTCGATATTCACAGATGGATAGACTAATTAAACTTGCAAATCATGTTCTAATTAATCCATCTGTTCATGCGACATTGGCCTATTTAAAAACAATGCGGGTAAATTAACTCCTGCCTGACCTTTGTCAGTTGGAGTTTAAACGGACTCTGTTGGAGTCCTCACGTCTGCCGATTGTCACAGATTTAGATCCAAATAAAAAGCAAGTTTTCACTTGCCAATTTCAATGAACACTGTTTGAAAATCATTTGTGCTTGAATCTTTGAATTTTATTTCTATACGTTCCATATTTTCTAGATTAAAAACGGATGAATTAAATGTGCATTTAACACTTGATTGAGCCATTACCACTTTTATTTCATGCAAGAAAATTCTCAATCCTTCTGATACCCCTTCAACATTCATTTTCGAACAATGCACAACACATGATATATCATACGCACCAGACATACCTAAATTGAATACTTCTAAGGAATATGATTTCATAAATGATCGAAAATATGTACTTGGCTCTTTCTCAATAGATGTTATATTTGCCCTCAATATTGCTTTCTTGCTTTCCATTTCTTTATTTGCAAAAATATTAAACTGAATTGCAACAATACTCAGATTTATTATCGTAGCACCAAAAACTAAAAAGTCTGTGGTAACTGCCCATATTGTTTCATTTGGTGTTGATTTTTGAATAGCCCATCTAGATAAGAAATAAAGCACAAGCATAACGATGAAATATATGCTTAATTTGCGAATGAATTGAGTAGTTTGATCAGGTTCTATTTTCTTTTTTATTTGATTTTGATCATCTTTGTTTTGTTTTGATTTTCTTCCCATAATATAACCCCTTTTTGATTAATTATATCAATATTTTCTTACAAAAGTACGTTACCTAATTTGATTAACGTTTTAGACTTAGTTAAGTTGAGAGTATGATGCATTATGCATCAAATATATTTCAGGAGGCTTGTTATGAGCAAAAAGAAAAAATCTGTAAATAAAAATAAGTTTTGGGCTACTCTTGGCTTAGCATTATTAGGTCTAGTAGCAATTGGGTTACTTGTGATTCCAAATCTTACAATAGATGCGAACACACCAGAATGGTTAGCTGATTTAATTACCAATACGACAGCATTCAATGAAATGTTTGATCCAATGGTAGTTATTTTAGTATTTATTGCTGGTATTGGTGGCCTATTACTCTACAAGAGCTATCAAAACAAAGAAAATAAACCATTCTTCTTATTAGCACTAGCTGCATTAATTCTCTATGGTTTATACATCTTATTAATGCCAGGTCTTGCAGAAGTATTCAGTGATCAAGCATGGTTAGTAGATTTCTCAACTCATGCACATGATGTTCATGGATTTATTGCTGACTTCCAAGGTGCATTGTTCTTTGCTATTGCTTTAGTAGTTTCAGGTGTCATTTACTACCGTTCATTACTTAGAAACAAGTAAGAGGTGGCGAATATGAAAAAACTACTATCGTTTTTGATGCTGGCAACAGCATCTTTTGGCTTGTTACTTACATCTATTCAGTCAGTGTATGCAACAACTGAGGATGATTATTATGATTTGTTTTATGAAGAAATAGTTTTAGAGTTTGAAATTACAACATTTAGTGATGGTATTGGTACTACTGACATTGATGTCTATACTTGGATTTCTGAAAATATGACATTTGATGAATTCGGTAATATGGATCAACCTTTTTCATTAACAGTTAACGATGTTGACGAACCTGCTAATATTATTAGTCATGAAGGTTACTATGCTATTGGTGGTGCAGATTATAACGCTATGATTAAACCAGGTAGTGTTATAGAAGATGATGGTAGTCCTACAAGTCTTTTAGTTGGTGATGTATGGCGTTACACACTTAGATTAAGCAAGTCGTGGACTCAATCATATTCTTATGGACGTTTTAGATCAGAAACTCCGGGTTTAGATTTATGGCATGATACAACAAATGGTGCTGTCTATTTAGTAAATGAGGGTCAAACATCAGGAAAACTTGATTTAACTCAATTTGACCTAGAAAACGATGAATCATTTAAAGTTGTATTCCAAGCACCTTATAAAGACTTTAAAGTATCAAGGTCTGCGAATATCTATGCTAAATCAAATGTTGCAATTGTTGAGATTGAATTCACTAAAATTGCTGGTCTCAGTCCTTACAAGATGAGCGTTGATGCATATTATTGGGATGGTGGAGAAGTTAAGCTTCATACCGGTGGTAAAAATGAGAATCTAACCACAGCACAATCTTCTAATTTACAAGTTCAATTCCATGGTGGTTTAGTTCCTGCAATTAGCTCCAGCGAAAATTTTATTGCTAATGTTGACAATTTAACACCACTGGAAGATTTCTTACAATATATTACAGCTTGGGATGATATTTATGGTGATATTTCTGATCAAGTATATATTGATGATGATGGTGGGTACGAACCTGATGTAGTTGGTGTTTATGATGTTACATTTGCTGTTGAAGATTCTGAAGGTAATATTTCATACCTGGAAGCGTCTATTCACGTTGTAGATATTGAAGCACCAGTCATCACAGGAACAACTACTCCAGTCACAATTTCTTATCATGAAGAGTTTAATGTTACATCCTGGGTTGCTGGACTTTCAGTTTCAGATAACTATTACACCGGTCTTACAATTTCAATTCAAACGAATACTTACTCAGCTAATAAGACTACTGTCGGTAGTTATTCAATTACTGTCAAATCCACAGATGGTTCAGGTAATGTTGGAACGTTAACAAGAAACATCACTGTTGTTGACGGAGTTGGACCAGTATTCACAGGTGTCTCAACAATTACTGCTTCTATTAATGAAAATCTTACAGTAGATCAAATTAAAGCTGCACTTGCAGCTATTGATGCTAAAGATGGTAATGTTTCAGCTTCGATTACTGTTGATTCAGATGATTTAACAGGTAATGAAACAACACCTGGTGAATATACAGTCATCTTTAAGGCTGAAGACTCTGCAGGTAATCAAACATTCCATGAGGTTGAAGTAACAATCGTTTCATCACCTCCAGGTTTCTTTGTAGTCGATGGTGCATCTGTTAGATTACTACCTGGTGCAACTTTAACTATTGAACAAATCTTAGCAGTTCTTGAAATCACTGATGACTACGAGAATGTATCTACCAATTATCAAGCAGGTGTTCCAGGTGTTTATACATTATCTTTAAATCACATGGGAATTCCAAAAACATATTCAATTACAGTTCTTGGCGTGAATGATCCTCAATTACCAATCCCTGTAATTCCTGAAGAACCTGCATCTAATGATACTTGGGTGTATTTATTAGTGACCACTTTTGTTGTTCTTACATTAGCTGTTTACTTTGTTACTAAAAAGAAATAATACGAAAGAGAGGGAATAACTATGAAAAAAATATTTGCTGTGTTATTCCTGGTTCTTACAATGATAATCGCAACCATTAAACCGGTTCATGCAGTTGACAGTGTCATTCATGGACCGGATGTGGTTTTTAAAGAAGTTTCTGCAATTGTTACAATTTACGATATCTTATTACTTTATGAATCAGATGGTCGTGTCTTAAGCATCTCAAATGATGGTTATACAGGCAACGGTGCTGTCGTTGGCTCATACAATGTTACAATTGCAGCTTCAGATGGGTTAACAGAGATTCTAAGGACCATTCAAGTAAAAGTCCTATTAAGTATCGGTGACGTAACCCTTGTAGATAATCTAGGCAATATCTATGTGAGACCAGACCAAACACTAGACTTTACAAAAATTAGAAATGTTTTAAGGAATGTAAATTTAATCTCAATCAGTGTAGGTACTGGTTACCAAATTTTAATTGATGAATATACAGGGCATGAAACTGAGGAGGGTAATTATAACTATGGTTTTAGATTAATCTCATCATCTGGTGCAATTCAAAATGTATCAATTAAAATTTATGTCACAGAAGATTTCACCTCCTTTGAACCTGGTGATATCATTCCACCAGATCCTAATCCACTTCTAGCATTTGGTAGTATGGTTTGGAACGCGATTTTATTTATTATAACCATCGGTATTGTAGGGATCCTATTATACGTTGGATATAAAGTATCTAAAAAGATTAAGAAAGGAGTACCAAGATGAAAAAAGCATTTTTACTTTTGTTGGTTGCTCTCAGTTTATTAGGAATTATTGCTTCATCAAATGTGGAAACGTATGCAGCAACAACCACAATTGTTGATGAAGTTAATTTAACACCTTTATTTGTTGATGACCCATTGTCAAATTATACTGCAACTAAAGATTCATCATCTGGTTGGGATTACACGATTGGTTCTGACCCATTCGGTTATCGAATTCGAACAAAGAAAATTAAATCGAATGTAGACAAAATTACGCACGTTGAAATCCCAACATTCTTATTGACTCAGGACATGGTTCCCCTAGGATTTTATAATAGCCAATATGTAGATCCATATATTTATTCAATTGATATGAAACTCTATCACTCAGTGATTTCATCTATACCATATCAAACGGTGAATTTGAAAGTTACATCCGGTGGAAACTGGGTGGATTTTGCATATCTAAACACACCTGTTTCTCTTTCAAGTGATGCATATATTCAATTTGAATTCAGAATAAATATGGACTTTGCAAACATGCTTTTAAATCAAACGGTTCCGGTCGGTATCAATTGGGCTTCTACTCCTAATCAAAAAGCGGCTATGGATACATTGTTCTATGAAATGCGAGGATCCTTTAAACCTGAAATCTTGCTTCAAAAAGTGAATCAGTTTGGATATGGTTTGACTTACTTTGATACACGTCTTGATACTGAAGTTGCTTACAATTATTACAAATCATCGATTAAAGGTGAGAGAACGACCGTTGTTGATATTCCTGCAGAAACTACAACTTATGATCAATTACCTAATACGGATAAATCATTCTTCGAAAACGCAAAAATAAGTGAGATGGGTATTGTAGATTTTGAAGTAGATAACTTAAATTTAGATGTGCTAATTCAAGTTGATGGTGAAGCTTATCGACTGGTTTACAGTATGCAAGCTGGAACAGATATGAGTATGTTCACTGATGAAATTGAATCGTTTTATTTTACAGACGATGACCAAAAGTTTTTACTGATCAATATCGGTGATGAAACGATGTATAATTCGACAGGTGAAATTCGTTCGACCTTTCAACCATATGTACTATGGCATTTGAATTCGGATGAGATTCATGTAGTAAATCGTTTTAGATCATATATGTTTACTGTTAGAGAGTTAAACAATGCAGTGTATGCATATTTTTATACGGATGAATTCATCATTGAAAGATTGTTATCTATATCTCTTCGATTTGAGTACAGATATCACTATTGGAATCCATTTAACCCTAGTGGGCCATGGATTCAACAAGATGTTGTCCTAGAGGATACAAATAATCAATATATCAATACTTTTGGTTGGCAAGAGTCATGGTTATTGGTTGGTGGTGCATTGACTCTAAATCCATTGATTTTAATGCCAGTTTTCCAATACGGTACTTACGTTTCATTACTAAGAACAAATGGATATTCAACCGGTGATTTATTTATTACCTCCGTTCAAGAAATCCAAAAGATTACACCTACAGGACAATTCAAGACTACACTTGAACAAGCTTATTCTAAAGCTTATGGTGGAGTAAATCCAGTTACAATTACATCTGGTATGAGTGTTTATAAACTATTCCTTGGCCAATATAATGATCCTTGGGCTTCTGGATTTGAGATTAATAATGAGTTCTCTGCAATTGATCAGCAAAAAGGTATTAACATCATTGAAATGACGTATATTACCCAAGGGCAATTATACACAATTGCTGGTGAACAAATTCAAGTTGATACAACACTTGGATTCGGAACCAATGATGAACCATTTTGGCCACAATTCCCAACGATTAATTTTAACCTGGAATATTCAATTGGATTAATCGTATTTGGAGTTGTAATGGTGATTGGTGCATTAAATCATAAAGGTGGAATCACTCGTATTAAATTGGGTGAATTCCTCAGGCTGATGTTTTATGGTGTCATGTTTGGATTTATCGCATACTTTATTGCAGCACAAGTATTCAGCAATATAGTCACAGTTAATTCAATTAGATTAATCTTGAGGATTTAATCATGGAACATATATCAAATATCATTGGTAATGTTATTCAATATTGGCAAATTTATACTGCTATTGGTATTGTGTTATTGATTATCTTTTGGCTTAAACCTTTAAAATTAAAAATCAATGAATTTTTTGCAGGAGTAAGAGAATTATTCACTTGGAGTGGATTTTTCTTGTTTCTGCTTTTGGTGCTAGTTTTCACATTACTTGGATTTAATTTAGGGTTAGGTGGATGAAATGGAAATTGATAATGATAAAAATATTCATATTTATCAGCAATATGAAACAAAAGTTTTTAATTTGCTTGATAGATACGAGAAAAAATTAATCTCAATCATTGTCTGTTACCGCAAGGCAATTTTTCGTTTCATAGCAATCATCGATATATTCTTTAGAACGGCTGCAAATTTGATAAACAAGCTTTACAAAATAGCAAGATATTCAACCATACCTTTACACTGGTTATGGATTTTCATTACACTCAGAAAAATGGTTGAAGATCAACCAGATTTCATGGATTTACCGTTTAATAAAAACGGTGCTCATTATTGGTACGCTAAACCTGGTGAGGGGAAATCAACTTGTGTATTTCATAAAAACATGGAACATGCATACCTAACTGGTAAAGCAGCTTATACTACTGTTCAAATGGAGAGACCAAGAACTAGAAGAGATGGAACGAAATTTGTTTATAACCAGGTTTTTGATCCAAATGAACTCTTTGTAGAGGGTAAACAAATAAAAGCGTGGGACAAAAGATTTAATAAAGTCGTTTTTGAAGAAATCCTTACTCAAGGTTTTAATCATCGACTTAACAATCAAAGTTCATATAAAGATATCGTTATTCCAATGATTGCATCAATGAGTGCTCAACGTCATCAAGGTATTGAGATTTTTGACTTTATTTCTCAACTACCTAAGACAGATATTCAAATTATGCAGATGTTAACTTATTATCACAGACCAAAGATTAAAAAGAAATTTGATTATGTTCATTGGCTTCAAACAGGTAAATTCAGATTTACGATAAAAGGTTGGAAAATTAAAACCTACGAAATTGTCCTAACTGGTGCAGCTGATTACGAAATCATTCCATATAAGACCTACTTCTATCCATGTACATTACATGATGATATGGAATTCTTTGAACAATTTAATCTTAAAAAGAATTTTGATTCACTTGAAACTATGAAAGGAGTGACAATGTCATGAGTTTAGATATACTAATTAACGTACTTTACATATTATTATTAATCCTAGCAATTGCAGTGGTTGCATTTTTGATTGCCTTCGTTGTTTGGAATACAATTTTATATCCAGTATATAAAAAGAATGAACTCGATAAACTTCTTGCTGAGAAAAAAACTCAATTAGATGAAATCGATATTCAAATAGCATCCGAATGGAAAGGCTATCAAAAAATAATTGATGAAAATGATTCATTGCGAAAAGAACAGATAGAACTCATTAAAAAGAATAAGGATCTAGAAAAGAAATTAACTCAGAATGAAGTTGAATTAGAGAAAATGGGTAAACTTAATAATCAACTTAAAAAGCAATTACCTGTAGAGGCTAAAAAAACTTCTGTGGAAGCTAAAACTTAGTTCTAACCTATCAAAAAGTAGCAAAAATCACTAGATTATAAATATAGTATATATAGTTTACTATATATACATATATATTATAAATACTATATGCTTATTCGCACACTGTATTTGAAAATGGTTTGACCTATCTAAAGGGGTCAATTTTTCCACAAAAATTGTGGGAATTTTTTTAACCTGTTTGATTTATAATCATCCTTAGGTGGCCACCTTTCATATTAAATTGAAAGGGTGAACGTTATGAGTATTGTTAAAACACTCAATGATTACTACGAGCTGACAAAGGGGAGTTTTGAGGCAAGTACAAATAATTACCATAAGAGAATGATCATGCATTTGGGGAATGCATTTCATTCACTGAATGTTAAATCAATTAAACAAGTTAATTTAGAAGTTGGTTATAAACTAATTAACTACTTAAAAGACCACACTAAAAATGGTAATAACAGCATTAACAAGATTTTAAATTACTTAAAAAAAGTTATGACTCATTATAAGATCATAACTACTTTTTTTGAGTTACCTAAATTACCGAAAGATACGCGACCATTTCAGCGTTTTTTTGATGATGACATCAGACGTATCATGAATTATACAAAGGACTTGAATACAAGCAAAAACAGTATTGTTTATAAAGCATTTGTAAGACTTCTGTTGGATTCAGGTCTACGAGTATCAGAAGCATTGAGCATCAAATTAACAGACATTGATTTCACAAATAATTTAATAAATATCTGGTCAGGAAAAACAAGAAAGTCTAGGTATGCACCATTTTCAGAATTCAGTAGGCCATATATACTAGAGTTGATGAACAACTCTCTAACAAAAGAGCACTTATTCTTTAATTTTTTACGTAATAGACCAATGAACAAAAATGATATAAAACTTTTTTATAGGTATTTAAAGAGTAAACTCTCAATCGATAGAATTCATACACATCGATTCAGAAAAACATTTGCCTCTAAACTTACAGAGAATGGATTAAATATCGAGGATCTTCAAAGACTATTTAATCATTCGCGTATTGAAACCACAATCAAGTATGTTCAACATAGTGAAAAAAGATCACTAGACGAATATAAAAAACATTCAAACTGGGGAATTGATTAACGTTCCCCTTTTAAATTTATATTAATAACCCCAAAATTGTACAATAAAAGTTTTTGAATTATTCAGGGATGAAATTGAACAACTTCAAATATTCTCGAATTTTACCCACAGGAATAGCATAACCAAAAGCAAAATTACCAAAAGAATCTGTTGATCCTGCAAAATGCAATCCTATTAACATTAATTTATCATTTAAAATCACTCCACCACTTGAACCTGGAGCTGTTGGTGCATTATGCTGCATTACATTAAATTCAGGTGGCTCAAAACTTGAACCTTCTTTATACTCATTTATTTTTGTATATTTCATTATTGTACCGTATGTTACGCTATTATTTTGACCACCAGGTTGACCAATTGAAATTGCTATTTCTCCAATATTTGGATTGTCTTGTGCAATTTGGATAATATTATATGAGATTGAAGTTTTTTTGAAATATATCAATGATAGGTCATATTCTAATAATTCTGAATCTTCCATTTTATAAGCTTTGTATGCATTACCTTTATAGTCAATTACATCAATGATAATATGACTTCTACCATGATTATAAGTTACATGTGCATTAGTTAAAACAATGAAGTAATCTTGAAACAAATCAATTATTACCCCACTCCCACTGCCATAACCTTGATTAATGTGTGACCAACCTAAAAACCCGAGATCATATACATATGTATTTATCTTTACATTTGAACTTATTATCTTGGTTTGAATAGTATTATTTGCAAGTACATAATCAAAACTGAATTTAGCATAAAATTTAATGTTCGAATTATAACTCTTTTTCGGATCTAACTTAGAGCCTAAAGAATCAAACCAACCATCGAATATATAATATAACTTTTCAGGATTTTTAGGAACTTTTACATAACTATTGAATTTTTCATTGTACTCATAATAAACAGAATTCTCCACATAAAATTGTACTGAGTAAGTTAAAATAACATGATCTTCTGTATGATCAATGATTTCATTTAAATTATGAATACAACCACTTAACACAGATAATAATAGTAGATTAAATATAAGCAATATTTTCTTCAATAAATCACCTCTTAATAATAGAAAAACCACACTAAAAAAAATGTGGTCTTCATTTTACCTTATCGTTTTCTTCTAGACTCATTAGATATTTCGTATATTTACTATAAGCATCTTTGTAACCAAGAAGATCATCTGGTGAAACTTCTAAAACCAGACAAAATTTAATAATTAAATCTTGATCTAGTTTTCTAACACCATTCTCATAAGCTGCTATAGCTTGTTGCGAAATACCCAACATTTCTGCCAATTTTGTTTGTGTTAGACCTTTAATTAGTCTAAACTCACGTAATTTTAGCATAAAAATCACTCACTTTCCTTGACTGTTACCACGTTCCGTAGTAAACTAGTACTACAGTTTGTGGTAAGATATGCCTGGTAGGGCTCTTACTAGATTCAAATCAATGGGGATAAAATAAGTGATAATGCAGTGGTGCACAGTACAAGGATTGAACTTGTGACCCCCTGCACGTCAAGCAGGTGCTCTCCCGCTGAGCTAACTGTGCTTACCATTTAAGCATGTTTATTGTAACACAACAATTCTTCTTTTTCAATTCAATTTTTACATTAATTGATTTTGTACATCTTGTATTTTAGCATTGATATACCATTCACTATTTCCTCTACTAAACCCAAGGTTTAATATAGCATTTGAAAACGTATTTTGATAGAGAAGTTTAGTTTTTTGATATCGTTGATAAAAGTATTCAAAAGTGAAATATTGATCATTTAAAATTTCTGTTAAAATTTCTTCGTAAAGGGCTCTATATTGAGGAATATCCAGTATTTTTTGAGCAAGAATTGGTTTATAAAAATTGTTGTTTGAATTAATGACCATTTGATTAAACCAGTCATAAATATCGATTCCAATTGTATAGTTATTTATTGGGTTCCAACCATTACCTAATGCATGATCAAAATCATATGGAAACATATACCATTTTTTTGTTTTCGAATCTTGATATAAGTAATAATTATTACCCATTGCTCTGTAATCGTCCGGATTACCTAAAAAGACATTGACTGCTAAATATCTTAAAAACATTTCAACATTAAAGTTTTGATCAATAAAATGGATGAAGTCTTCACCTGTATAAGCATTTATGCCATTTATAAAACTTGAAAGATTATTGTGTTTTGGATAAATATCTTTATTCGATTTAAGATCATATGCAGGATGATAAGTTAAAGTTTCTTCTCCATATGCAGCTTGATTATTTGGTATTTGTAAGGATGCTGGTCCATATCCCTGCCATAAAGATTTATATAAATCACCTTTAGAAGATTCTTTTGAAAATCTTCTTTCGATAAACTCATCATCAATCGGTTCAAAGATTGTATATAGACCGTATGTATGTTTTTCTCCATCAATATCCAGTTTAATTAAAGCATGTGAAACTTCTTGTGCATAAACTCCAAAGTGCTCAAACATTTCTAAACTATAAGCTTCTGTCATATAATGTGGAACTTGATTTTTATTATATTTAAGATCAAGTTCTTTTAATTCAAAACCACGTCTACCTTGATTTTCTGGATGTTCTCCATCAAATTGATATCTAAAATTGAATTTAAAATGATTGATGATAGGATTCCCACTTGAATCACTGATAAAGTCAATCGATGTATTGCCTCGATTTCTGAATCCGATATTTTTAATTAATAAACTACCATCATGATCTTCATAAAGTAGATCAGCTTTTACATAAGTATCTAATTTAATCGTGCCATATTGTTGTTGATTTTGAAGTTGAAGTTGTCTAAATCTTTGCCACTCAGAACGTGTTATTTTTATTGTTAAAGTTTTATAAATATCGTCATTAAAGAGTCGATTAAAACCAAATAAATCAGAAGGTTCTTCTGGTTGATTTGGTTCTTCGACAATTGGATCATCGTCTTTTGGATTTGTATTAATTGGATTTATTTTACAACTAAAGGTTGCAAGTATCATTGACAATGATAAAATCAACAACCAAATCTTTTTCATAGCACTTTCCTCAGCCTTATCTTACCATAGATTAAACAGATTAAATTGTGGTAGCAGTTCCCTAAATGTAAGTCTTATTCATTATCTTTATAAATAAGGCTCATTTTTTTATAAATAACTTGTGATATATCTTTATAAGTGTTACAGTATATGTGTATTAAGAAAGAGGTAACTATTATGCATACACATTCTCATGCTAAACCAGAAAACGAACTCTTAATTGAAACGATAGTCGTTTCTATTTCAATATTATTAACCATTGTTGCATATATCATGCAAAACTACTTAAGTGAATCAAGTCCTTATGTAGTAACAGTTTATGGAGTCGCATTCTTACTTGGAGGATTTTTCAAAGCCAAAGAAGGTATTGAAGAAACCATTGAAAATAAAGCTTTGAATGTAGAAATTTTAATGATACTTGCTGCAATATCTGCATTTTTAATAGGTAACCCAAGTGAAGGTGCATTGCTAATCATGATCTTTGCAGTATCCGGTATTTTAGAAGGTTATGCAACAAATAAGTCTAAAAAAGAACTTACAAATTTATTAAATATTTCTCCCGATCATGCAACACTATATAAAGATGGTGAAGAAACAGTTGTTGATGTTTCAGAATTAAAAGTTGGTGATCAAGTAATTGTTAAAGTTGGTGATTCAATCCCAGTAGACGGTAAAATCATCCGTGGTAAATCATCAATTAATGAAGCTGCAATTACTGGTGAATCAATGCCAGTACTTAAAGATTTAAATGATACAGTTTATGCTGGTACATTTAACTTAACTTCACCTATTTTAATTGAGATTACAACTTCTCCTGAAGACTTCGTGGTTTCAAAAATCATAAATCTTGTAAAAGATGCACAAGAAAATCAAGGTAAACGTCAAAGTCTTTTATCTAGAATTGAAAAATGGTATGTATATTCAGTGATTGCACTTGCTATCTCTTGGTTATTAATACCTTCTAGTTTTGGTTGGTTACCTTGGGAAGAAGCAATTTATCGTGCAACTGTTGTTTTAGTTGTTGGTTCACCTTGTGCTTTAATGGCTTCAGTTGCACCATCAATGTTATCTGCATTGTCGAATGCTGCAAGACATAGAATCTTAATTAAAGGTGCTTATCATTTAGAAACTTTATCAACAATTAAAGCTGTTGTCATGGATAAAACTGGTACAATCACAGAAGGTACACCGACTGTTGTAGAATTTGAAATTGATAAATCATACAATGAAAAAGATATTTATGATATTGTCTATTCAATGGAAAAATTATCAAGTCATCCACTTGCTTCTGCGATTACTTCCTACTTAGAAGATAAGGCGACTTATACACCATCTAAGGTTACTGAAGAACCTGGTCATGGTATGACATTAAAACTTGGCAACAACACCTATAAAGTTGGTAAGTTCGAATATATTCATTCTCATTTATTATCTCCAAAATTAGTGACTGCTCAAGAAAAAGGTTATTCAATTGTCCATATTATATTAAATGATCAATTAGTTGGATACATTGCATTAAATGATAACTTAAGACCTGGTATTAAAAAGATGATTGAAAGACTTAAATCACAAGGTATCAAACCAATTCTTCTAACTGGTGATAATGAAAAAACTGCAAAAACAATTGCAAATCTAGCTGGTATTGATGAAGTCATCTTTAATGCATTACCACATGAAAAGAAAAAATATGTTGATGAAGTAAAAGCTAAATATGGTCCAACCTTTATGGTTGGTGATGGTATCAATGATGCACCAGCACTTGCAAGTGCAGATATTGGTGCTTCAATGGGTTCAGGTACTGACCTTTCAATCGAAACCGCAGATATCATTTTTATGAATAATAATTTAGACAACATTCCTAAATTATTGCATTTGGCAAAAGAAAATCAAAAAATCATTTTACAAAACATGTTATTCTCAACTTTAGTGATCTTCTTACTTCTCGTGTTTAACGTGTTTATTAAAATTCCATTACCATTTGGTGTGGTTGCCCATGAAGGATCTACAATCTTAGTTATTCTAAATGGATTACGTATGTTAATTAAAAAGTGAACCGTCAAAGGTTCACTTTTTTATATCTTTTAATTCAGAATAGAAAATCATACCACGTTTACCAGATGTTTTCACCATGTAAAGTGCATTATCTGCTTTTTTAATGACCGCATCTAAGTTAGTAGCATCAGTTGGGTATTTGGCAACACCAACTGAAGATGAAATCTCAAATCGATGACCATCAATTTCTATCGGTTTGTAGAGTTCTTTTTCTTTTTTTTGCAAGAATGCTCTAAGCTCATCAGTATCAACTAAGTCACTATAAACTGTAATGAATTCATCACCGCCAAATCTTGCAATGAAATCACCTTCTCGTTTATTTTGATAAAGTCTTTCTGCATAAGCTTGGATCACTTTATCGCCAATATCATGTCCATAACGATCATTAATACGTTTGAATTCATCCATATCAGAGATTACAACTGCAAATGGTACTTGTTTATCAATTAACATTTCGATATGTTGATTTAACATTCTTCTGTTAGGAAGTATTGTTAAATAATCAGTCATCGATAAGTGTTGCAGTTTTTCACGTTCTTTATTGAGTTCATTGACCATTCTAATGTTAACTGCAATTGTCATAAAGAATGCTAGCATTGCAACAAATGAACTGATAATCAACATGATGAGATCATCAACGATGAATCCTTCGATAAAAATTGGTTGGAAGTTTAGTCCAAATAAAATTAAAACAATACGTATAACTTGTGAGAAGACAAGTCCATAAGTAACGATGATAAATGGTAATAAATAACCACTTTGACCACGATAATAATGGAAATTTAATGTATGTAAAAGTCTACCTGTAACATAAATAATGTAAGCACTCATTGTAATTTGACGTACCATCATTAAATCAAATCCGTAGTAGAAAATAACGAGCATGACATATGTAATTGATAAAGCTATTGCCATATCAACATAGGATACATCATTTTGAATAAATCGATTTGTTCCAATATAAAAGAACAGTAATCCTACGGATAACAGCATATTGGCAAACATATAAATTGTATAGTCAGCGTGAATGTGTCCAAATAAAAATAGGTTGAAACCAACAGCTTCAATGATTAGACCGTAGATCCAAAAATCAATCCCCTTAAATACTTGTTTCACATATATATGTGTAAAAACGAGGCCAAAGACAATGGTGGCTGCAATCACTGTCACGACCATGACAAGAATCATTTGGTCCATGGATATCGTACCTCCCAAATACTCAATCCATACTTTATTAAGTATGCTTTGATTATATCATAAAAAGAAAACCAACATGTTTATCCAAACATATTGGCTTTTTTTCATTTATGTTTCTTCGTATTCTCCAACACCAGGACCTTCATTCTGGTTTCCATCTTGATTATCATTTCCTGGATTTGGTCCTCCAGGGGTACATGCGGTTACAAATAATACTAACAACAAGCCTAAAATGGCAAATAATTTCTTCATAAAATCATCCCTCTTTTACTTGATTATATAATATGTTAGGATTTGAGGTCTACTGTTTGCATTATGCTCGATGTTGAAACATTATATGAAACAACGGATAGATTAGAGAATGTATAGAATATACCATCGATATAAACTGCTTTATCTACAGTATATGTATATAGTGCACCTGTATGATTGATAATGATTGGATCTTTAATAATATCCTCATCTTCAAAATTAATATTGAAGACATAAAACGCACTTGAATAAGTATTTTGATTATTTCCGTAAGTTGTTTTAGATACTGCGAAGCCAATAAATCCTAAATCAGGTGATACTAGAATCTTCGTATGATCATTTAATGCTTGACTATAACTCCAACTGTATTCTGGACTATCATCTTTGAAATAGAAAGTTTCTATAGGAAGAGAGGTATTTTCTGAAAGATATGCAGATATTTTAACACCAAAACTTTCATCATATCCAATACCAATTAATTGTTGATCACCAAATCGATGAAGATATGTTGAATATCCTGGTTCTTCTATTTCATTAATGATGACAGGATTAGCTGGGTCTGAAAGGTCAATTGTATATAAAGGATCGGTATTTCTAAAAGTAACGATATAAGCGAAGTTTTCAAAGAATCTAACAGACATGATTCTTTCTTGTGGTTTACCAATACCATCTTGGAGTAAACCAACGATATAGAATTTATCCGTTGTTTCATCTTCTTCTAAAACATAAAGTCTATTTTTTTCAAATGCATCCCATTGAATTGAGGTTGCAACTCTTAGATGACCTTGATATTCATCCATAAAGAATTGATTTTCAATATAGCCACTTAAGACGATACTTGCAGCATAACTAACTTTTCCAGTTTCAGTGTTCAATTTAAATTTAACAAGGTGTGTTTTGTTTCCACCATCAAAAAAGAAAATGCCTTCTTGATAATAATAACCAGAAACATAGATTGCATTTTTCGTCACATAGATATCTTCTGCGACACCTAAATAAGCTTCTGCATCGTATTCAAAAGTATTTAAATTTAAACTTAATATTGTTGTTAAATTATAAGCAGGAATTTGATCAAAGAAGAAAATATCTTCAAAAGGCAATACAGATTCAACTTCTACATCATCTTTTATTTCAATAAATTTTGGTAATATTGATGCTTCTTGACGATAAGTATTAAATATTAAGTATAAATTATTATCAATCAGTCTTTCAGCTTTAATCAATCCATTTGTCTTAATTGAATAAACAATATCATGTGTATCTCTTGAAACAACGTTTGCTTTACCTTGGTAAAGCGTAGGATACCAACCAACATAAGCCATGCTATATATACCATGATCTTGATCATAATATGTATACATATTTTCAAATTCCATACCGATTGTGATGATATAATCTTCAGTTAAGAATATGGATGAAATATAGTATTTATCAAAAATGATTGGTGCAAGTTTAGTTAATAATCCATTTTCATCCACTTCAAATAGTTGAAGTGTATCAGGATTATATTGATCAGCAAAAACAATTAAATCACCATCTGTTTTAACAGTGTCTGATTCTTCAACACTCTCAACATGATTATTCGTTCCAACAATTGACTTTTGTGACGCTGTTGTACCGTCAAGATCTTCTTCTGGTGCAAGGGCACCATTACCTGCTTCAGGTCCGTAGTAATATGAAGCATCATCTGCGTTCATTTTATCTAGAATATCTTCCATTGAATGAGCTTTTTTTGCATATTCTAATGTTTTCAACTTTCCAGTATCAACATCAAGTACAGTCTGTGATAAATCAAAAACACCTGTAACAACCAGTACAAGTGCAAGTAGCGCAGTTGATGCACCAATCATGCCTCTTTTTAAATTCAACATTCTAAGAGGTGATTTAAAAACTGGATTTTCATTTGTTTTGTGAAATTTTTCTAGTCTTTTATTCCAAATAATATCTACAATCATGCGGTAAAGAACAAATGCGAAAATAACCCCTAATACTGAGATTACAACTATACCTAAAGCGTTCATTTCTTTCCTCCGATACCTAATCGTTCTTTGAAAGATTTGACATAACTTCTCATGACTTCTAATTTATCTCCATTTTGGAGTTCAAGTTCAAGTTTCGCATTTAACTTTGTTTTGATAAATACAACTTTACTTAAGTTTACCAAATACGATTTACCAATTCTAATGATGTTGAAGTTTGAGAGCATTTCTTCTAATTGATAGAGTGGTTGTTTGACTTCAACCTCACCTTGACTTTGTGTGTGAATATAAATCTCAGTACCAAAACTTTCAATATAAAGAATATCTCTAATATAAATTTTTGCCCAACCTTCAGGTGTTTCAAATACGATTTCTTTTCTGTTAATGGTAATTCGTTTAAGTATTCTCTCCAAAACTTCGTAATGTTTTTCATCCATAATCATAGTGATTTGATTGGTTTCTTCGACAACTTGAATTCCTGATGCTATATTGAGTTCTGGTTGTACCAAACTCAAATCAGCTTTATTAAGAATGACTTTAATCATTAAAAAGTTTGCCCCTTTCAGTAATAGTCTAATCTTTATTATAAATAAAGGTTTTAATTTTCAAATGACTTACACATTAACAATGATAACATGCACTTAGATTTTTTTATTATAACATCTACGACGTTTATGGTAAATTGGGTCATAATCACGCCATTGTGACTGTATTTTAGTATTTAATTCTAATTCAGGACCTGTTTCAGCATGTGTTACACCTGCTTTGATACCTTGTTTAATACCATCTTCCATAATTAAAGATAGAACACCTTTTCCATGGTACTCAGGATCTACTGCAACAAAGTAAAAATCAATGACATCATAAGATTTGATTGCTTTTATAAGACGCAAGAATCCAAAAGGTAATAATTTACCTTGATTTTTTTTATTTGCTTTAGCTAAGCTTGGCATCATCATTCCAAAAGCAATAATTTTATCTTCTTTGTTTTTAACAAACCAAATCATAGAAAGTTTAGCTAGTGATTTCATTTGTGCAATGTAATAATCTTGTACTTTTCTAGTAACCGGTAAAAATCCATATAGAGGTGAAAATGCTCTATTATACACATCAAAAGCTTCATAAACATACTTAGGGAGTTCTTTCATTGACTTCATTTTAACGAGTTTGTAACCAAATCGTTTAGTAACAATTTCAGTGGCACGAGAAACTTTTTCTGGCATCTCTTTCGGCCATGGTACTTGCGATTCAATCCAGTCAACATCTTTAGAAAATCCTAATTGATCTAAGTGGTCTTTATAATACGGAGGATTCCAAATTGTAATGAATGAACCTAAATGTTGAAACCCATCAACTAACATACCCATTCGATCCAAATCGGTAAATCCAATTGGACCAATCACTTCATTCATTCCTTTTGATTTACCCCACGCAATGATAGTATCTGTAAGTAACTTTGTTACTTCAAAATCATCAATCATATCAAGTCTCGTAAATCTAACAATCTTTTTTCCAAATTTTTCATTATATCGATGATTAATGATGCCTCCAATACGACCTACAACTTCACTTTTATCATTAAGTGCTATATAACGAACACTTTCACAATACTCATGAACAGGATTTTTCTTAGGATCAAAAACATTCATTTCATCCATTGAAAGTGCTGGTACAAATGCATCGATATGCTTAAATAATTTAATCGGAAGTTCAGTAAATGCTTTAGCATCCTTTTTTGATTCTACAAGTTTTATCGTATATTTCATATATGTAAAATGCCTCGTTTAATTAATGATCTGAAATCCCATCCATGATGGGCCTCTTGATGCTCAATTTTGTAACTCCAAAAATAATATCCAGATGCATAATTGTATGCATAGAGTTGGAGGCTTGCTAACATCTTTTCAAAATTTAAGTAATCAAAATCTAAATCTGTTACTAAAGTTTGTTGTCTAATACCCAAGCTCCATTCTCCAATATAAACAGGGATTATAGAATTTAGTTTTTGAATCGTTGGTATTCTTACATTAAAGATTTCATCAACATGTGTTTTTGGTGTACCGTGTGTAAGTTTTTCATCAAAACAATGATAAAGATGTAAATCAAATCCAATATTTTCAAACGAATTGGTTTTAAAGAATTCTAACCAAGAGGAATCATTTGGTCTAAATGCATCATGGAAAACAATCTTTTTACTTGAATACTTTCTAATTTCTTGATAAGCATCTTTATAAAAATTTTGGATAATATCTAAGTCCATATTAAAATGTGGTTCGTTTAATACTTCGATTGCGAAAACTGAGTTATTTGTTGCAAGTTCTCTTGCAATAAATCCAAGTCTTTCAACAGTCAGTTTGATGTTTTTAGGATCTTTTGGCCAATCAATAACACCTTCAATACCACCATTATCAAATCCATTTTGACAACCAGGTGCTGTGTGAAGGTCGAGCATTACAGAAAGACCAACCTCATCTGCCCAAGATAGTGCATTCTTAATATATTCAAGTGGTGAAAAATAAGGTTTGTCATCAAGTAACCACCAAGGAATTGGTATTCTAACTGAATCAATTCCAATAGATTTCAACCAAAAAAAATCATCCTTAGTAATCCATGTTTTCCAGTGATTGATTAATGCTTCTTTTGGATTTGGGTGTTTTAAAACAAAGCCAGTTTCATCCTTGCTATCGACATTCTCAAATAGTGATTGTTTCATCCATCGTTCTAAAACGAACCAGCCTCCAAGATTTACCCCTTTGATCTTTGGCATAATAAGCTCCTAATGAATTGATTATTTGTTTTAATTGTATCACATTACAAAAAAGAGGTTTAATTTGTAAACCTCTTGAATGTTTTTTGCTACTTAATCGCTTGTTTAAGTATTTCTTTAATTTGTTTTTCAACTGCTTGATTCATCTCTTCAATATACCAAGCAATTGGTTGAATTTTACCTTCACCTTCTCTAAATTCTAATTTTGCTGAACCTTGAAGTCCAAAGGTGACATAATCATCATGTCTAAAAAAACATAGTATCTCTCTTGTTTCTTTATTTCTGTATGCAGGCATACCATACATAAAAGATGGCATAAGTTCAGGCTTAGTTTCCATAATAATTTCATGCAATCTAAGACAAATAGTTCTAAATGGTTCTTTGTATTTTGACACCTTGTTAATTAATTTAATTTCTGTTTGAGATTTTTCCATAATACCCTTCCTTGTAAGCCCAGTTTAGAGTGGTATAAGCTACATCGCAAGTATTTTGCTCAAATTAATTTCTAAATATTTTCTCTAATGATTTACCTTTAGCTAATTCATCAACCACTTTGTCCATATAGCGAACTTTCTTCATTAATGGATGGTCTATTTCTTCTAATCTCACACCACAAATAACACCAGTGATTAAATGTGCTTTATCTGTAAAATTTGGTGCTTCATCAAAAAAGGCTTGAAGTGAATTTCCATTTTCAATTTGTTCAATCAATTGTTTTTTCGAGTATCCTGTTAACCAAGATAAAACTTGATCAAGTTCTTCTTGAGTTCTGTTTTTAACTGTCACCTTTTGAATATAGAGTGGGTAAATAGAACTAAAAGGCATTCTAAATACTCTTGGGTTATCAAATGATTTCATAAAATACCTCCTTTTGATATGCTTATTTTACAACAAAGAAATTGGAAAATATTTAAAGATACAAAGTATAAATGTTGGCAAGTTAAAAAAACAGGATTGCTCCTGTTTAAAATTCAACGCGATTATTTTGGAAAAGTTCTGTAACTGATTTAACAAATGACTTAAATTCACTCATATCTTCTGAGAATTCCTTAAATGTTTCTGAGTCTAATAAAACTTCCATTTCATAAAAGTGTTTAACTGACTCATAATGCACTTTATAGCCTCTCATGAGTTGTTTCAATACTGCTTTAAATGAAATCAGTTCAAAATCAAAATCGGCATATTTACCTGAAAAGTCTGTATTATTTGCTAGTAAAGATAAATATCTTTTATAAAGTATTTTAGCCTGCTTTCTATCTTCCTGAGTAACAGGACCAAAATTCTTGTCAATTATTTTTTTTCTTTCGATATCAAGTATAAAATTTACATTCAACATAATGAAAACAATGATACCAAAATATGGTAAATACAGCGTTAAAATTCGATCAAAGAAAGTACCACTCACTAAATCAATGATCATGATTACGATGAAACTTAAAGTAATCAAACCTGAAACAATTTTAACAATTTTATTAACTAAATTATACTTTTCTATTGAATTCACTTATGTCTCCTTTTAGTATCTATTTTTATAGAGTTCCTTAGCAAGATGGGTATATTTTGTAATAAACTCTGTTTTTGACTCTGTGTAGTAATCTCTATGATGCTTATATTTTACTGCTAGTTCAAGTTTTAGGGACTCATATGCTTTAGCAACTTCAGGATGTTCAATCAAATAATCTCTAAAATATAGTTCATCATGGTCATCTTGAAGTCTGATATGCAAATGAAATACTTTATTACTAAATCCATTTTCTGTATAACCTTTATTAAAGGTTAATCTTGTTTCATTTTGATTCATTAAGATATAACCATTTGTTTGAAGATTATCGATTATGATTTGAAAAGCTTGTGAATCGTTGATAATACACAAGATATCAATAATATCTTTTGAATAAATATTTTGAATACTTGTGCTTCCAATATGATGATTCGATCTTACGATACTATTTGGTAATATTGATAGAATTTCATCTATTTCTGTTTCATAATCGACTTTCCATTTTTCATTATGTGGGACTAAGAAAATAGGAAACAACTGCCATAGTTCATCTAATGACATTTCATTAAGTTTTTTCATTTATTATGTTCCTCTTTCCACCATTATATCATAAAAAAATGAGCTGTTTTTCAAGCTCATTTTATGATTAAACGTTTTGGAATTGTGAATTGTAAAGTTCAGCGTAGAAGCCGTTTTTAGCAAGTAACGTTTCATGATTACCTTGTTCAATGATGTCACCATCTTTTAAAACAAGAATAATATCAGCATTACGGATAGTTGATAATCTGTGTGCAATAACAAATGATGTTCTACCAACAGTTAATTCATCCATTGCACGTTGAATTAATAATTCAGTACGTGTATCTACTGATGAAGTTGCTTCATCTAAGATTAAGAGTGGAGCGTCTTTAATCATTGCACGCGCAATTGTGATTTGTTGTTTTTGACCTTCTGATAATTGAGCACTTTCATCTAAGAAGGTGTCATAACCATTAGGAAGTGCTTGAACAAAGTGTTTTAAGCCAACAGTTTCACAAACTCTATCAAGTTCTTTATCTGATACATTTTCTTTGTTGTAGACTAAGTTTTCTCTTAATGTACCTTTGAATAACCATGTGTCTTGTAGAATCATATCAAATAAATTATGAATGCTTTCACGTTTCATATCATGGATTGATACACCATCAATCACAATATCACCTTGATTAACATCATAGAATTTCATTAATAAATTAACAATCGTTGTTTTACCCGCACCTGTTGGTCCAACAATCGCAACCTTTTGTCCTTTTTTGATTGATGCAGAGAAACCATGAATAATTTCTTTATCTGCAAAATAACCAAACTTAACGTCTTTGAATTCGATGTTACCTTGAACATTATCAATGTTTGTTTCAAGATTTGTTTCATCTCTCATTTCGGGTTCTTCTAATACAGTAAATACTCTATCGGCTGCTGCTGATGCTTGTTGCATACCTGTCATTGCTTGTGCAAATGTTTGAAGTGGTGTTGAGAATAATCTAGCATAAATTACGAATGATGCTAAAGTACCAATTGTTACGACTGTAAAGCCATTTAAGTAAAGAATTGAACCAACGACGAAAATTAAAATATACGATAAGTTACCAACGAAGATCATCACAGGAGCCATTAGACCAGATAAGAATTGGCTTCTCCAAACACTCTTTCTTAATAGATTATTTGTATCATTAAAGATTGCTCTTTCTGATTCTGTACCATTGAATGCTTTTACGACATTATGGTTAGTATATACTTCTTCAATTTGACCATTTAATTTACCAAGTAATTGTTGATTGCTTCTAAAGAATTTTTGAGATTTCTTAACAATCATTGGAAGGAAGATCATACCAATCATAGATGAGAAAATTGTAACGAGTGCTAACACCCAGTTTGAAATAAACATCATGATTAATAATCCAATAAATAAAATTATTGATGAGAATAAGTTTGCAATGGATTGAGATAATGATTGTGCAATTGTATCAACATCATTTGTTACTCTTGATAAAATATCACCTTTTTGATTTTTATCAAAGTAAGCAAGTGGTAAGCGATATAATTTATTATCCATATCACTTCTTAATCTATTTGCAGTCTTTTGAGTAATGGTTGCCATAATGAATTGTTGCAGGTAACCAAATGTTGCACTAAGGATGTATAAAATTAAGATACCAAGGGCCATATTTGTAACTGTATCCATATTGATACCAGTCATCATAGAACCCATGATTTCATTTAAAAGTTCAGAAACTCTGTCTGGACCAACAATTGTTGTAACAGCTGAACCGATAGCAAGTATGATTGAGAAAACTAATCCAACAGCATACTTATCCATATATTTTAAGATCTTTTTAAATGATCTTGGATTGAATTTGGCTTTTTCGCCACCTCTACCTGGATGTGAACCGTGCATATTAGATAGCCTCCTTTACTGTAAGTTCTTCTTCTGATAATTGTGATAATGCAATATCACGATAGACTTCATTATTTCTAAGTAAGTCTTCGTGTTTACCCATTCCAACAATTTTACCTTCATTTAAAACAAGAATTTGATCTGCTTGACGAATTGTACCAATTCTTTGAGCAACAATAACAATTGTCTTATCTTTAAGATTTTCAGAGATACCTTTTCTAACTAACATATCAGTTCTATAATCTAGTGCTGAGAATGTATCATCAAAAATAAAGATATCTGCATTCTTATAAAGTGTTCTTGCAATCGATAGTCTTTGTTTTTGACCACCTGAGAAGTTTGTACCACCTTGTGCTACAGTTGCATCTTCGCCACCTTCTAATTCATAAATGAAATTAGCTTGAGCAAGACTTACAGCTTTATTAAATCTATCGCTATCATACGTATCACCGTAAGTGATATTCTTCTTAACATCTCCACCAAAAAGAATTGCTTTTTGTGTTGCCATTGATACAACTTTATTTAAATCTTCTAATTTATAATCTTTAACGTTTTTACCATTAATAATAACTTCACCTTCAGTTGTATCGAAGAAACGTGTCATTAAATTAACAAGCGAAGTTTTACCTGAACCTGTTGAACCAATAATTGCTAAAGTTTCACCCTTCTTAACTTTGAAGTTTAAATTACTTAAGGCATTATGTGATGCATCATCAACATATGAGAAAGATACATTTTTAAATTCAATCGTTCCTTGTTCTGTTGCTTGGTCTAAATTCTTACCATCTTTAATTTTTGGTTCTTTCTTTAAGACTTCACGAATACGTCCAGCAGCAACTTGTGTTCTAGGAAGCATAACAGCAATCATAACTAAGAACATAAATGACATAACAACTTGCATAGCAATTGAAGTATAAGCTAGCATATTTCCTAAGACTGCAGGTCTATCCATCATTGCAGCTTCATTAATTAATATTGCACCAATGAAGTAAATCGCAATTGTTAATCCATTCATACATAACATCATGAATGGTTGCATAATACCCATTGCTCTTGAAACAAATAAGTTGTTAGACATTACATCTTTGTTTACTTTTTCAAACTTAGCATTTTGATATCGTTCAGCATTAAATGCGCGAACTACTCTAACACCTGAGACATTTTCTCTTGTAACATCATTTAAATCGTCAGTAAGTTTTTGAATTTTCTTGAACCTTGGCATTGAAACTGCAACAAGAGAAATCATAACCACTAAAATCGCAATAACGATTGCTAGTGTAGCTGTTGTCCATTCTAATGATGTATTTGATAATTTGAATAATGCCCAAATCGCAGTTACTGGTGCTTTGATCATGAACTGGAATCCCATCGCTGCAAAATTTTGAACTTGAACAATATCATTGGTTGTACGTGTAATTAATGAAGGTGTAGTGAACTCGTTCATTTCTGCATTTGAGAAAGTCGTAACTTTCATCATCGTTTCTTTACGAAGTTCAAAACTCCAATCACTTGCCATTCTTGCAATAAAGAATCCTGCAAGCATCATAGCGATAATAACACCTGCAGCACACAGTAACATCATGCCACCGTTGTACCAGACATCGCTCATATTAAGTGTACCTGGTATTTGTTGCTCTTGTGCAATTAATTGTGTAAGTTTTGATGTGTAATCTGGCATTGTCATTTCAAGCCAAATTTGGAATACAATCAAACCAACGATTGCAACAAGATATAAAACATCAATTTTTCTGAAATATTTGAGTAATTTAATCATGTTTGTCTTCCTTTTCTTGATTATCTATATGTGATTCAAAAAATGTTTGCATTTTTCCAAATGTCTGAATAAATTGAAGAATTTCTTCTTTTCCAATGACATCAATCATCTTTGACATCATCATAAAGTACTTTTCTTCCATTTCTTCATGATATTCTTTACCACGCTCAGTAAGAATTAAAATGGTCTTTCTTGCATCATTTTCTGCTATTTTTCTTTCAACAAAACCTTTTTGTTCAAGTTTGTTGATCAGATTTGAAACTCTTGCGGTTGATATGCCCATAACATTTGCCAGTTCAAATGTATAGGTTGTACCCCCATTTTTTGCTAAATATTTCACTACGAAATTCATGCCACGTTGTTCAAATTGTGCTTTCTCAACAACATGTTGTGGATGTAGATTTTTAAATGATTCAATCAGTTCTAAGACTTCTTCTCTACTTGCCATATGAACCTCCTTTTTTTTAACTGATAACAGTTTACGCTTTTTAAATTAACATATCAATCATTTTGCTATCCCAGTTAGCAATTTTGTTATTTTTTCTATAATAAAGATTTTTAACACAAAAAAAGTAGACTTGTGATAGCCTACTTTACAAATTCTCTTTGTTACGAATCTACTTAATAATCTTTTGAATTTCTGATGTTTATACCTTAAGAAAGTGATGCTCTAAACACGGTCATGATAATTGTAAGTAATATCATTCCAGTTGTTACGTATACTGGAATATTTTTATTTAATCGATGTTTGAAAAATTTTGTATAATAACTGATCAGCAACATAATCCCAAAAACAATCACATACCAATATATAACTCCAATTGAAGTGCTTGTTAACTCAAACCATCCATTTGTTTCAAAATCTAAGAAAAAGTAAGGAAAGTTTAAACCACCAAATTTAACACCAAATCCATAAAGTATATAGGCAAAAACTAAATAATATCCTGGAGTAATTAAGCCATAAATCATTTGACCTTTAAGTTCAATTTTTTTATCACTTAGTAAATAATCTAGCATTGACAGTATCGGAGTTAAGGTGTGTAAAAATAAATTAGAAGGACTTAATAAATAAGAAAGTGGCATTGTTGGTGACAAAAGTACTGAGAAAACTATATAGGTTAGTAAAATACCAGTTGTTAGAATGTATTTTGCAACATAATAACTTTGTTTAACTTCCGTTTTAGTTAAATCAAAGTAAATACCAACGGATGCAATTGCTAACATCCAAATGTTACTTTGTATAGTGAAATATAAAAGTAAAGATGGTCCACTCATAAATCCATCTTCTGACGTCATCATAGACAATATGATACCTAAAATTGCAGAAACAATCATACCTAATTTAATAACAATCTTTTTTAACATGTAGTCTCACTTTCATTTGCTAAAGAATTCTTTGAAGAGTTGTTGTGTTAATTTACCTCTAAATAAAGTTTCATCAATTTCTGTATATTTATCTACATAGATCATTTCATCTGTTTCATCATTTTCATTAAAAGTTCCAGATTCTACTTTTCCTTTATATATGACCCAGATCAACCTTTGTTCATCTTTAGTGTAAATCCTAAAAAGTTCTAAATTAGAAACTTGCATTCCACCAGTTTCTTCCATGAATTCACGTTTAGCAGCTTCTTCTAATGTTTCTCCTAAATTACGGTATCCACCAGGAAATGTTAATTTCCCAGTATCTTTTAATTTAACTAATAAGACTTGATTTTGTTCATTTACTGCAATCACGCAACATGCAACATTAACCCAAGTATTCCAATCAATAAAATCGCAGTGCGTACAACGCATTACATTTACATGATCAACATAATCTTTTATGAGTTCATTTCCACAATATGGACAGTATTTCATAGGAACCTCTCTATTTCTTACTTACTTACTATTGTACACGTATCTTTATATATTTATATTATCAACGAAAGTAAAATTGTTCTCATGATATAATAGTCTTTAGACTACCATTCCTAAAAAGGAGAAAATATGAAGCATTTATCTAACATATTATTGGGTATCTTACTACTCTTTCTAGTTGTTGCATGTACCCCTGAGCAATTAGAACCTATTGATGAAGATCCAATAATTTATCAAATTACGATTAACACAAACGCTGAAACAATCTTTGAAATCGGTGATGAAATTGACTTTACCAATTTCTTTATCATTACCGATAATAAAGGTAACCTCATACCAGTCACAATAGAGATGATTGATTTCAGTGAAGTTAATATAGATGAAGCAGGAACTTATTCTGTTTCAATTACATTTAATGATTTATCTAAAGAAATTAATATAACTGTCATAAATCCTGATTTAGGACCAACTTTTATATTAGATTGGAATCATTCATTAGAATTAGTTGTTATGCTATTTGACAGAACTGTTGATTATAAACAATTCTTTATTATTAAAGATTCAAATAATCAAAATATTGAAGTTAAAGATGAATATTTAGACCTTTCAAAATTAAACATCGATTTACCTGGTGTTTATGAAATCTCGATTTCTTTTCAAGGACAATCACTTACAATTCAAATAACAGTTCTTGAACCAGATGAAATGTTTGCAACAGATTTATTTATTTCAGAATATTCTGAGGGTTCAAGTCAAAATAAGTACATTGAAATCTTTAACGGTACTGGCCAAGATATTAATCTAGCTGATTACAGTGTGAAACTATTTAATAATGCACAAGCTGAAGCACAATATGTACTTCAACTTTCAGGTATTTTAAAAGATGGTGACACTTATGTTATTTACCATGGCTCTGCTAACAATACGATTAAAGCAAACGGTGATCTTGCAAATGTTGTTGTATCATTCAATGGAAATGATCCAATTGCACTTTTTAAAAATAATCAATTAATTGATGTTGTTGGTGATCTAAACCAACAAGTTTCAGAAGGTTATAAAATCGGTTCAAACTTAACAGCAACCAAAGACAATACAATTATTAGAAAACCAAATGTCTATGGTCCAAATGCAACTTGGACTGAATCAGAATGGTTAGTCTTAGGTTTTGAAAAGTATGATAATTTAAAACAACACAATATGCTATATTACAAACCACCTAAAGGTGAAGAACCAGAAGAACCACAAATGGATTTATTTATTTCAGAATACTTTGAAGGTTCTTTAACTTATGAAACTACAAAGTACATTGAAATTTACAATCCATTTGATCATGCAGTTGATCTTTCAAATTATGATCTTGCAGTGTATCAAAACGGTAGTTTAGATTCTGTTCTTATTTACAATTTAGAAGGTATGATTGCATCAAATGAAGCATTAGTCTTCTATGCACCAAATTCTAATCAAGATATTAAAGACATTGGCTATGCATCAAGTGCTGCACTTAACTTTACTGGTAAAGATGCAATTGCATTACTCAAGAATGATGAAGTGATTGATGTTTTCGGTAAAATAGATCAAACACCTGGAGAAAATGGTTGGATAGTTAAATCTACTTATGGTACAGTTGATCATGTTTATACAAGAAACATGCAAGTTACTCAACCAACTTCTACTTTCAATCCAACTGAGTGGGATTTACAATTTGAAAATTCATATAAAAATGCAGGTATTCATTTTACACATCTTTATGATGTTGTTATTGATGATTTCGATCTTTTAATGACATTAATCATGAACTTACCAATTGATAATAAAGGTACAGCAATTTCAACTCAAGCAATTACAATCCGTGGAACTGTCTTCATGGATGTTGAAAATGAAACTACACTTGTCTATATTACAGACGGTAAAAACTTTATTAAACTACATGGTGATAAAATTCATAACTATACTTCTTTAAATACCGTATATGAAGTTCAAGGTTATTATCAATCTTATATCTATCAACCAACATTTGATGTCATCAATCCAAATACAGACATTAAATCATTAGGTACAAGTACACTTGATACAATTTATTATAAAGAAGTATCACTTCAAGATGTCTTAAATTTAAAGCGCGAAGAACTTGTTAAAAATATTTACAATGGTTATCTTCAATCCATGTTGAAAGTTACAGGTTATTTACATCTTGATACACACAACTCAACACGAAGTGATTATGCACTAACCATAAATCAAACTTATATTAAAAACGATACACAATACATTAATAATGGTTTATACTTTAAAAATGATGTTGAAGATTTAGAAGAGTTCTTAATTGATTATGAAGTTGAAGCTGGAAAATATGCGTTAACTGTTGACATCTTTGGTGTGATATATGATTGGAACCCTAATCGTAAAAACTGGAGACTTTATGTTTCAGATGAATTAACTTTCAAATATTTAAATCAAGCATAAAATATAAAGGTTGTTCGAAATCCGAACAACCTTTTTCTTATTTTGAAACATAAAGTACTTGATAAATTTCACCATCTAGTTGAAGTAATGACTCCAAATCGCTCGATAAAACATAAACCTTGTATGTCCAATTTGTTGGATTATAACAAACGATATAAGACAGATCTTTAATTTCTTTTAATTCTTCCATCAATTCTAATTTAACCTGTTTTAAAGTGCTATTTGGAAGGATATCACCTTCTAATTCACAAAGATACTTAATATCTTGATTCAAAATTTTCTGTAGATTATTCAAAAGTGGAATAAATGTTACAACCTCTTGCCAACCAAATGATCCTAATATGTTATCGTAGAAGCCGTCAAATAAAAATTTATTCAATCCTTCTGTATCTTTCCAAAAATAAAGTGGTGCATAACTATTGAATTCATTACCATTTTTACCTTTTTCAGAAATCATATAAAGTTTAAAATTTAAACCATAAAAGCCATCTGTTTTAAAGCCATTTTGTTTCACTCTATTTTTAATAATTTCCATATTATAATCGCTTGGTAGCTTTATTTTGTATTGACTAATTAGCATAATTTTACCTCTTTATTCAAAGTGACTAAACATATCTTTATATTTTTCTTTGTTTTCTAATTCTATTTTTGATTGCTTAATTTTAGTATTGTAACGCCATAATCGGTACATATCAATCATAAACCATACAAATATGGCAATACTTGATAAAACAATAATCGTTGATTTTCCATCTTCATTTTGAATCCATATTGCAGAAAAAACAATTAACAGAATTGGATAAACATAATGACCAATTGTTTTAAAAATTCTAATCGTTATGTTGAGTGGATGTTTTGGTCTATCTTTATTGATAATCTGCAATAGTGAAAGTACAGCTTGATAAACTAAATACGAGAGTGAGATGACAATAAGGAAGTTTGTACTATAAATCATTGAACCAACAAGCAGAGCAATGACAAGTCCGAAGAAAACATACACAAATGTAAACTTCAATCCTCTTCTTAACATTTGATTTGTATCAACTTTTTTAAATACAACCGCTACAACTTTACTGATAACTGTTACAAGCAGTTGAAAAATCAACTCACCAAAAATTTCAATAATTGCTTCTAGAATAAATGACATAATTCGCTATCCTTTACTAATCTTATTCTAACTAAAACCTATATAAAAAAACAGCATTTTATGATGTTTTTAGTAACTTATAGGCTTCTTCTACGGCAAATCTTAATTTTGTTACTTGATCACGTTTGTTTTTAGGATAAATGTAGTAAGTATCTTCTAGTGTAGATAATACGATACAATCTGCAACGACACCATCACTTCTTAATTTGTAATCAAATTCAATATGAACTGAATAAAGTGATGATGATTCTTTAACTAATTCAAGTGGATAGTTTGGATCATCTACAGTTAATTTAAAACCTTCTTTGGTATGAATTAATTTACCTTCACCCATCGGTAAGAATGCTTTTGCATTTGGCAGTGATTCAACATACACTTCATCTTCAAAATAGTATGTGCCATCTTCTAATTGTTTTCTCGTAAATGCTCTTTGAGTTTCATACCAATCAGGGATGTGTGGGTATTTTGTTTGGCCATCTTTAGCTTCTAAACGACCATATTCATTTTGATAATGACGTTTACCACAAGCATCGCACCAAATTTCAGTACCTTTTGAATCCATCATAAATTCTGTACCACATGCATCACATTGATAAAGAACTTTGTGTAAGCCTTTAGTTCTGTTTTTATCTTTAATCTTAATTTGGTGATCAAATTGATATTTAAATTCATCGTATTCAAACGCTTTATGAATTCGATTATTAATTTCTTCAACTGGTAATTCAGTAATTTCTTCTTTAGTAACGATTTGTGTCATATCAGCTGCAAGAGGAACTCTTCTATTACCCATATTCCACACAGGTTGAGTTAAGAAATTACCATGCATATTTAAGACAACAACAGGTACTTTTAATATCTTAACCATTTTAGCAAGTGAATCAGGTAGTGCGGCTGTTGTACCCATTACAGAGTAACATGCTTCTGGATATAAAATTGTAATTTTCTTTAATTTTTCTAAAGAATATTTAAGTTGTTTAAAAAGTACAGTATCTTGAGGTGTAAATTTACGTTTACCAATTGCACCAACATTTCTTAATAACCATTCACGCTTTAAAAATCCATCAATCGCAACTACATAAGTTGCACGATGTGGAAAAATCGAATGTGTAGTTACTTTAAAGTCGATAAAAGCATGGTGTGTACAAAGTAAAAGATACGGTGGTTTTAACCCCTTCATATTTACCTTGTTAACTTTTAAACTTCTTGGAATTGTTGCTGAAAAACTTAATGCGTAAGCAAGCGGTGTTAAATACCACCTTTCTTTCAACGGTTTCTTTAACATATCAAATTTTTTAATATCAATCACGGAATAATTATCCCCTTTTTGTGGTTTCTTGTAGTATTCTATCGTATTTTAGCATAATTGAGTCTAAAATTGTTTGAAGATAGAACTTTCAAGTGAAAATAAAATCCGATACTTGAAAAGTACCGGATATATTTTGAAAATTAATATACAGATTATTCTCTTGCGTAACCAATGTTTGATGGTTTAGCTGGATCAAAGATTAGGTTGCAGATTGAAGCTACTAATGAATAGATACCAAATGTAATGATACCTAAGAACAAGTATGCTAATGTTCTACTTCTCCAACCTGCTGGTTTAAGATCAGTTAAGTTAATAACTAAACTTCCAATCCAACCCAAGAAAAATGTCAGTAAAAATCTGACTAAGTTTTTATCGCTCATTTCTTACCCCCGTGGTATATTTTTTACATCAAGTTAATTGTATATGCTTTGAAAATAAAAATCAACATTTTTAATCCGAGATTACTTATAAATCACAATTCAACTTTGAATAGATTAGCATATTATTCCACTTGCCATTTAATTTTCTAACACTTCTTAATTGACCTTCTTTAATCATACCAAGTTTAATCATCACTTTCTCACTCGAATAATTTTTTTCATGACAAAGTGCTTGAAGTCTATGAATTTTTAATATACTAAAAGCATAATCCTCTAAGGATTTAGCAGCTTCAGTCGCATACCCCATACTGCTAAATTCTTTTTTTATCATCCATCCAATTTCCCATTCATTGATATCTACATTTGTTTGCCACATAACTACTCTACCAACCGGTTTTAATGTATTCTTATCAACTACCAACAGAGAATATTTCACTCTCGTAGTTGATGCTTGTAATTCTAAAATTTGTTTAAAGTTTTCTAATAATTCATTTAAATCTGGAACTGTATCTCTTTCATATGTTATAGCATATGGATTAGTTTCTAAACTTTGATAGAAATCAAAATCACTCTCTATAAAATCTCTTAAAATTAATCGTTCTGTTTCTAGCTTGAAGTTACTTAAATTTTCAGCCATTTATCTCATCTCCTGATACATTTTTAATACCATTAATCCAAAATCTCTTCCAAATTCTTCTTCATCATTATCATCTAATAAGTATTTAAAATCAGACATAAATTTACCAATTCGACTATCTGCAAAATCAATAACACCAACCAAATTAAATTGTGTATCAAAGTATAAATGATTTAAACTAAAGTCTCCATGTAGTAAAACTAAATCTTTCCTTTTTATTTGGATTAAATTTTCAATATGATGCAAGCCGTATAAAAATTCTGCAATACTTTTAGAAATTAGTTCCCTTTTTGTTAACGGTAATTGATTTAATTTTGTTTTATTTAATTGAATACCTTCAATCTTCTTTGAAATAAAAAAGGTATATAAATTGTGGTTTGAATTAAATAAACCAGTTTTGATAACATTTGGAATTTCAATTTTAATTTTTTGGTCAAGTTTTTTTAATAATTCAATTTCTTTAATTAGACTGTTGTTTGCACGATTATTTTTTGGAAATTTTGCGACTAAATTTTTATTCACTAAAAATGCATCAGAATGATTGCCACTTCCTAAATATTCAATTGAAGTTATATTTAAATGATTACTTAATGTTTCTTTCACAAAATCAATTGAATATTTCATAATAAGTCCACTCTCTTTTAGTTTTTACTTTAATTTAGCATATCATCATCAAAGAAAGGTGTTGCACCTAAATATGAATTACCTTCCTCAGATGGAATCATTGTTTCAATTTCTTTGATACCTAATTCTGTTAAATCATAGATACCTCTTTTTATCGGCTTAAACCAGCCATAATAATTTTTACGTAAAATGTTTTGTATATCGTCAATGTTGGTTTCTAAACTGATTTCTTTTGGTGACATCTGTCCTTTTTTATAGAGAAGTTTTGCAACCTCAATCACTTTTTCTTTATAGTGTGTCACTTTTTTACCCTTTGATCCTCCTACATTAAAGTCAGATTTTCTGAGTGAAAACTCTTTTACAAGACGCTCTTTCTTCTTTCTACTAGATGTCACACTTCTTTTTAAATCAAATCCAAAGGTTTCAATTAAAACTTCTGCTTTTCTTCCAACAGCAATCAAACCAATTTCAAGTCTTTTTAAAAGATTAGCAAAATGTTTGAAGTTACTTTTTTGTGAACTAATCACTTTAGTTGGTAAGGCAATATATACTTTATCAGCAAAGCGTTGACGATCGATTGCTTGATAAATCAACTTTAAAGAAATGTTAAGTTTCATCTCAACAATGACAGTATAACCTTCTTTAATTGCTGTAATATCTGTATGAAGGACTTCTGCTTTAACTTCAAATCCAAGAGATTCTAAAAGTTCTTTACAGGGTAAATAAAGGTCTGTTTCTTTCATTTACTAAATCTTCTTTCTTCTTATCAAATTCATATTTCAGTTAATGTAAAAGTCATTCAATTTTAATTAACTTTTCACCTTCATAATAAAGGTGCATTTCAAAAATGTCTTCGTTTTCTAATTTCTCAATAAAATAATAGTCACCTTCCCACATCGGAAGTTTTTTTAATTCGTTCTTATCAATCCAAAAGAGATCACCTTCATCACTTGCTTGAAGTTTGCCTTCGAATTCATATGCTTTAAATAATGTCATATGTTCTTCATATGCACCTTGATGAAAATGAACGATACCTTTAAAGATTGGTTTAATAGTTAATCCAGTTTCTTCTTTTGTTTCACGAACTGCAGCTTCATAAGCGGTTTCACCTGGTTCGATTTTTCCACCGACACCACTATATTTATTTTGATTCATATCTTTTTTTTGTTTAAGAATCAAAAGATATTTATTTTCATTTTCAATATAAATTAAAACTGTCTTTTTCATATGAATTCCTCAATATTATTACCAACTTATGTCACAATCATTATAACATGTAAAAAAGAGACTTTGACAGCAGTCAAAATCTCTAATTAATTATTGTTGATATGCAATTTTACCATTAATGATTGTTTGTAGAACGTTAATATCTTTATCTATGATAACTAAGTTTGCTTTCTTACCTACTGCAATTGAACCAACTTGATTAAACACATTTAATTGTTTTGCAGGATTAACTGATGCAAGTATTGAAGCTTCTACCATTGAAAGTCCTAAATCATTCACAAGATTTCTATAACCGTCATTCATCTTGAGAATCGAACCTGCAAGTGTACCATCAGCAAGTCTTGCTTCATTATTTTTAATGTAAACAGTTTGACCACCAAGTTCAGACTCACCACCATCAGGTAAATATTTAGCACGCATTGAGTCTGTGATTAAAATCATATTTTCAACACCTTTTGATTGTAATAATACTTTTGCTGCAGGTACTGAAACGTGAATTTTATCAAAAATTAATTCAGCATTTAATTCATTGTGTAGTAAACCAGCACCAACAACTCCAATATCTCTGTGGTGAAGAGGTGTCATCGCATTATAGAAGTGTGTTAGTGAGGTCATACCAGCTTCAATTGATTGCTTTACTGTTTGATAGTTGGCTTTTGTATGAGCAATTGATGCAACGATATTGTTTTCTTTTAAGTATTTTGTTAATTCCATTGAACCTTCAATTTCAGGAGCAAGTGATACTTTTTTAATTAAGTTGTTGGCTTTTGCATTGAATGATTTGAATAATTCAATTGTTGGCTTGATAATACAGTTTTTAGGTTGTGCACCAGCAGCACCTTCATTAATGAAAGGACCTTCTAAGTGAATACCATAAACTTCAGTTGCTAATGGATTTTGATTCTTTTCATAAACAGCAATTGCTTCTAAAGCTTTTTCAATATTTTCAATTGTTTGAGTCATTGTTGTAGGTAAGAACCCTGTTGTTCCTTCTTTGATAAGTGATAATGCCATTTTTTCAATTGCTTCAGGTTTAGCATCCATTGCATCAAAATTATTAGATCCATGAATGTGTACATCAATAAAACCTGGAATTAAATATTTTGCTTTACTATCAACTTTACCTTTTTCAACAATTTCAGTAATGATACCGTTCTTTATTGTTACATCCCCAAAAACTTCTTTGTTTTCTAAAACAATATTTACATTTTTAATAAACATGATTAATTCTCCTTAAATACTAATCGTACAATTCAACTTAATTATAGGCTTTTTTTAATAAATTAAAATCATTATTTATAATAATGAAAATATTTGTCAAAAATAGAACCAATTATAGAAAACTCAAATATCTTTTTGATAAGCTAAACGTTCTTTATCTTCAATTTGATTTAAATAAATAATCCCACAGTATTCAAAACCTAATTTGATTAAAAGATTTTGCATTGGCAGGTTAAGTTTATGCGTATCAATTCTCATACTTTGCGCATTCAAATGTTCAAAAACATAATTAATTAACTTTGCAGAAATTCCTTTCCCTCGGGATGATGCTTTAGTTGCAATTCGATGAATAACTTTGTATGGTTTATTAGATAACCATTTGCCTTCAATAAATTCATAAGTTGATTCATAGTCAAATACGGACATTACACCTAAAATCTCTTCTTCTTCATATACAAACAAAGCATTACTTTGAATATCTTTTAATGCTATTTCTACAGATGGATAAATATTTTGCCACTGTGGTGACCCATAAGATGCAATAAATTCCCTAGCATCTTTATAAATAGCCATAATATGCTCTAAATCACTTGGTTTTGCTAATCTAATCATTAGATTCTCCATTAGTTTTTATTTTTTCATAAATTTTTTGAGCATATTGCTTAAACTCAATTTCATGCTGTAATAATTTTCTAATTTCAGTTAGCATTTTCGTTGTTCCTGGTGTTTTTAACCAAACTTTAAGATATCCGTTCTCACCGTATTTATCTTGAATATGTTTTAAGACATCAGGATATATTGATTCAAACGATTCATTGTTTTTCATTCTAAATAGTATCGTTCTTTCAATCACAATATCCATTGTGTCAGAACGATCAGCTTCGCAAATGATTTTTCCATAAATTGATCGTGGTGGTGTTTTGGAACTTGCACGATGATCTTCAACTGCTTCTTTCATGATGCATAAATCTTCCTTAGAAAATAATGATTGTATAAATGGATCATCTTCTAACATTTTTCCACCAATTAAATGATGGTGCTCTCTTTCTTTAATTAAACCTATATCATGAAATACAGCAATCGTGTAAACCATATCTAGATTCACATCAAAGTCTTTTGCAATTTCAAAGGATTTATTGATGACATCAAAAACATGATTGCCAGAATGCGCTTTATCAAGTTTTTGATATATTGGAAGAATGTTTTGTTCTATATATTTTTTTAAGTTTTGATTTATCAATTTCTAACTCCAAATATGATTATGTTTTATCAACATTCCTATTTATATCTTAACATGTAACAACTTTAAATAATGATATCCTTATTCAAAATAAATTCCAACTTTGATTTATATAACTTAAGTGCGCTTTTCGCATGCTATAATAGTTCTATATATTTTTATGGAGGTATAAAACTTGAATCCAATTGTGATTATTGGTGGTGGACCATCTGGGATGATGGCTGCAATTTCTGCAAAAATGCACCATAAAAATTATGAAGTCATTTTAGTTGAACGTGGTAAGGATTTGGGTACTAAAATGAAATTAACAGGTGGTGGTCGATGCAATGTGACTGCCAGAATGCCTGTTGATGAAGTCGTTGAATATATTCCTAAAAACGGTAGATTTTTATATTCAACATTAAATTCATTTGGACCAAATGATATTATTGAATTCTTTGAAAAACTCAATTGTAAACTAAAAGAGGAAGATCATGCAAGGATGTTTCCTGTTTCAAATAAAGCACAAGATATTGTAGATACTTTAAAAGAAAAAATTAAACAACTAAATGTCAAAGTCCTATTAAACAGCTATGTATCAGATGTAAATGTTGAAAGAAAAGAAATCATTATAAATGATGAATATATGAAGTATCAACATTTAATTATTGCAACGGGTGGTATAACCCTTCCTGCAACAGGATCTGATGGTACTGGCCATCGTCTCGCAGAAAAATATGGCCATACAATTACTAAACTATTGCCTGCAGAGGTACCTCTTGTATCAAACGATCAATTCATCCACGATAAAACTTTACAAGGATTATCATTTAAAGATGTTAGTCTATCTGTATGGGATGGAAAGAAAATTAAAAAAACAATTACACACGATTTATTAATTACACACTTTGGACTTTCTGGTCCTGCTGCACTACGCGCTTCTTTCTATGCACTCAACTTACTTGAAGAAAAGAATGAACCCGTTAAACTTTCAATAGATTTCTTACCTAAGGTTTCCTTAGGAGAACTTGAGCAATCTAAAACACTGGATGATTTATTTAGAGATCATAATGTCCCAAAAAGACTTGTTGATTTTTGTAAAGATACAGCAGGTAAAGAATATCTTAAAATGCTTAAAGACTTTCCGATGACAACTTATGCTACCAGAGGTTTTGGTGCTGCATTTGTAACCAATGGTGGTGTCATGGTTAAAGAAGTTGACCCAAAAACAATGCAATCTAAAATGAATCCTTATGTTTCATTTTGTGGTGAAGTATTAGATATTAATGCATTTACTGGGGGATTCAACATTACTTCTGCATTCTCAACCGGATTCACAGCTGGAATACATGTAAATTTAGACTAACAATCAAGGGGTACTTCCCCTTTTTTTATGCCATAAATAATTTTCAACTCTTTTCTAAACTAATGTTTTTCTTACTTAGATTTTTACTGAAATCATAACAGTAGTGATTACTCAATTATTTATACTTATTTTTTCTTTAAATTAACATAGTTTAAATTAATGTTCGTTACGATTTATATAATTATATTAATCGCTTCATGAGGCTGTTAAATTGAAAATTAATGCGTTGAACTTACGTAAAATAAATTTCTTAAGAAATTGCTGAAATATTATGCTTGCAAACTGTAAAAATTAGTATATAATTATTGCTTGTAAAATTAATTATTATAGGAGTCCGACATTGGATAAAAAACCTTTAATTGAACTCATCAATATTAGTAAAATATTTGATGCAGAAGCTGTTGTAAATAATATCAATTTAACTATTTACAAAAATGAGTTTGTGACATTACTAGGTCCTTCAGGATGTGGTAAAACAACAACATTAAGAATGATCGGTGGATTTGAAAATCCTGATGCAGGAACAATACTTATCGAAGGAAAAGATTTTAGTGATATTCCTTCATATGCACGACCAATCAATACTGTTTTCCAAAAATACGCATTATTTCCTCATTTAAATGTAATCGATAATGTGGCATTTGGTTTAAACCATCGTCCACTTAAATATTTAGCGGAATTTTATAAAGATAAAATTGAAGCTTCATCTGAGAAAAAGAATATTCGTAAACTAATTAAAACTTTAATTTATGAAGATGCTAAATCAATGCTTAGACTGGTTAAACTTGAAGGTTACGATACACGTAAAATTGATCAACTTTCAGGTGGTCAACAACAACGTGTCGCACTTGCAAGAGCATTAATTAATCGTCCAAAAATTCTACTTCTAGATGAACCATTAGCAGCACTTGATTTAAAACTTCGTCAAAACATGCAATACGAATTGAAAGAAATGCAAAATAAATTAGGTATTACATTTATTTTTGTTACACATGATCAAGAAGAAGCTATGACAATGTCAGATCGTATTGTTGTTATGAAAAATGGTATCATCGAACAAATCGGTGTTCCAAAGAAAATCTACAATGAACCTGTCAATCGATATGTTGCAAGATTTATTGGGGAAACAAATATCTTCCCTGGAACTATTACAGATCACAATGAAGTAACTTTCCTGGGTAGTAAATTTAAGTACATTGGATATGATGAGTTTAATATTGGTGATCCTGTTGATGTTGTTATTCGTCCAGAAGACTTTGATGTCGTACCAGTTGAAAAAGCAACAATTAAAGGACTTGTAACCTTCTCACTTTTCAAAGGTGTTCATAATGAACTGATTGTCAATATTGATAATCAAGAAGTTTTAGTAAATGATTATGAATCATTTGAACTTGGTAGCCAGATTGGATTAAAAGTAGACCCATATGAAATTCATTTAATGAGGGTTTCAAATGAAAACAAGTAAGTATAAACTTTTATCTATTCCTTATACTGTTTGGATTATGCTTCTTGTCTTCATTCCGATGATTGCATTAGTTGTATTAGGTTTCACAGATATGACTTCTAATATTTCATTTTCAAATGTTCATTTCACATTTGAAAACTTTGATATGTTTGGAGAAAGATCGATTACAACTGCATTTTCAAACAGTTTAACTTATGCCGCTTTAACAACTTTAATCAGTTTTGTTATTGGATATTTGCTAGCATACATTATTTATCAAAGTAAGTTTAATAATAAGTTTGCAATTATGACGATTATGATTCTGCCTATGTGGAGTAATCTAATCTTAAGAATTGATGCATTAGCAAATATTATGAATGAGAATAACATATTAGTAGAACTCATTGGATTTAGTCCATTAGGTGGTTTAATTGGTACACCAACTGGTATTTTAATTGGTATGGTCTTCACCTATGTACCATTTATGATTCTTCCAATATATACTGCTTTAGAAAAAATTGATCCAAGTTTAAATCAAGCATCTTCCGATTTAGGATTAACACCACTTAAAACATTTCTTTATGTAACCTTCCCACTTTCATTTAAAGGTGTAGTTACAGGGGCAATCATGGTTTTCTTACCTACATTCTCAGGATTTGCAATTCCAAAGATTTTATCTAAAGGCAACATGGTATTCTTAGGTAATATTATTGAAACTAAATTTAACTACACAATTTTTAATGATGGTGCACTACTCTCAGCATCCATGTTATTAATCATTTTTTTAGCAATCCTTCTAATCCGTAAGTTTGATAAGGAAGGAGAAACGCTATTATGACAAATCAATATGAAAAAGCAAAAGTTTCTGATTATGGTTATAAAGATTATTCATTTTTAAAACCCATTCTTAAAGTTTTCTCCGTTTTATTTGCAATTACAATGATTATCTTCCTTTATTTACCAATTATTGTTATTGCGATACAATCTGTTAACTCAAGTAAAAACACTTCAATTTTTGATAGTTTCACATTTGAATGGTATCTAAATATATTTAGTGAACCTGACTTATTAAATGCAATCTCAAATACATTCTTAGTTTCTGCAATTGCAACAACAATTGCAACTGTGCTTGGTACAATCTTTGCGATAGGTATTTATAACTTGCCTAAGAAAGCACGCAGTAGAATTATGTTCTTAAACAATGTACCAATCTTAAATGCGGATATCGTCACGGGTTTTTCATTAATGATCATGTTTAGATTTTTAATGATTATCTTCCCTGAGATCTTTGGTCTTACAACGCTTGTACTTGCACACTTATTCTTTACACTACCTTATGTCATTCTAAGTGTAATACCAAAATTAAAAGAACTTGATCCAAACTTAATTGATGCAGCTCAGGACTTAGGTATTAAACCTATGAAAGCTATTCATCTTGTTATTGTACCAGCAGTTAAAGCAGGTATCTTCTCAGGAATGATTCTTGCCTTAACCATGAGTATTGATGACTTTGTCATCAGTTTCTTCACTACTGGTGCTGGGTATGATAACTTATCAATATGGATTTATGGTGTACTAGGTCGTCGTAATCTTACACCATCAGTCTATGCATTTTCTACTCTATTAACCCTATTTACATTAATAAGTTTAATAACCGTACAAATACTTCAAAGAAAGAGAAAGGGAAAGAAAAAATGAAGAAATTAGTTATTACAATGTTTGCAATTGTTGCAATCACATTGCTAGTTGCATGTGATCAAAGACAAGTCTTACGCATCCTTAACTGGGGCGAATACATCAATGATGATGTTGTTGCAGCTTTTGAAGATGCAACTGGATATCGTGTTTCTATCGATGTCACTGATTCAAATGAATCATTTTATGCAAAAATTAAAAGTGGTACAACTGCTTACGATATCGTAATTCCATCAGATTATATGGTTGAACGTATGGTTGATGAAGATATGTTAGTTAAACTTGATTACACTAAATTACCTAATCATGCAAATGTGACTTATATGGAAGGTGTAAATGATATCTTTGAAGCTATGACTGCAACAACACTTACTAGAACTGGTAAAACTGTTGATTATACAGATTATGCAGTTCCATACTTCTGGGGATCATTCGGTATTATCTATAACAATCGTGTTGAAGGTTTAAAAACTGCACTTGAAACGCATGGTTGGAGTGCTTTCTTCGATCCAAGTTTAACACCTGCAAATGTGAGACGCGGTATGTATGATGTACCTCAATATGCTTATGCTGCTGCTTCTTTCTATTTAGAACAAGATATTAACACAGTTACAACTGCTTCATTAAATGCCGCTGAAGAAGCTATTCTTCAAGCAAATTTTGTTGAGTGGGCTGATGATTTACTTAAACGTAATGTAGAATCAAACAACCTTGATATGGCATTTGTTTACACAGGTGACTATCTAGATCGTTTATACATTCAATTAGAAGACGGTAAAACTTTAGAAGAAGTTCAAGCAATTTTTGATATTTATATTCCAGAAACTACAATGGGTTTCATGGATAACTTAGTTATTCCTACAACTTCTAAGTCAGTAGATATGGCTCATGAGTTTATCAACTTCTTACTTGATCCTGAAGTTGTTGCATTAAATAGTGAAGTTGTTGGTTATGCAACTGCATTAGTTGAAGCATACGATTTAATCGTTGCAAATCTTGACAGCGAAGATGAATGGTATCATAACTGGGCACTTGCTAACTTAACTTACTACAATAAGAATGCTACAAACGTTTTGGTTCCATTAACTACTTTATCAGCAGCTAATATTGATAAAATCAATACAATGGTTGATAACGTACGTTCATAGTTAATAAACAAAAGTCAAAAGGCGAATCCTAATAGATTCACCTTTTTTATATATGGAAAACTGGTTCAACTATTAGTACATAGAATTAATAGGTTATAGACATTGACATTCAACATAAAGCATAACACGTGAGATGTAATTATTTTTCAGTTATATAAAGGGTAGGAGGATAATATGAAAAAAACAATATTGTCAATAATGGCTTTCTTTTTTACATTGATATTAGTCGGATGTACGGGTTTATTCCCTACAACGATTGGCATTTCAATTGAAGCACCAAATAAAACAGTTTACATTTTAGGTGAAACATTTGATGCAACTGGTTTAAAAGTTCAATCTTACAACAGTAATGGTGATGTTAAAGATCTAACTGCTGATGATTACACACTATCAAACACAGCATTAAATCAGTTAGGAGCACATACAATTAGAGTTAAACACAATCATTTTGAAGCTGACTTTACTGTGTTTGTAAAAGAATCTCCAAATTTAATTAAAATGGTTTATATTACAGATTTTCCAGCAACAGTTTTCTATCAAACAGTTCCAACCAGTGAAACTCTTGAACTTGATGGTTTATTTTTAACTTATTTAACAGCTAATTTTGAAACTGTAGACGCACCACTTTCTGACTTTTCATTTAATATATTTGATATTGATTTAGCAGATTCAGGTTACTCTGTATATGCTGTTAACATTTCACATAAAACTTTAGAAGGTATTTCTACCACATTCTTAATTTATGTAGGGTAATTCTATTCCAAAATAAATAATATAACTCATTAAAAAGCCATACACTTATATATGAAAAGTGTATGGCTTTTTATTAAGGTATTTAAAAAAGATAAAGGTTTAGTGTGTACTTTCCAAAAGATGGCGGAACAAGAGGGATTTGAACCCTCGCATCCTGTTACAGACCTACTCGATTTCGAGACGAGCCTCTTAAGCCACTTGAGTATTGTTCCACTTAAAAATATTATAAAACTTTATTCAAAAAAAACACCTCCATATGTTTATTATAGAGATGTTTACTAATTATAATGAATTTATAGATATACCTTTTTTTTATTAGTGTCTACTAAATGGGGTGCAGTTCACCAAGGCTCTCAATTTATAGTTTATTTAATCGCTATTAATTGTAATTTAACTTCTTTAATGACAAATTCAACAATTTCTTTAGCAGTCATATCTGCATTAATCTCTATCGGTTCTTCCACACGTTGTGTATTTATAAATGGTAAGTTACTTTCGATACCAACTGTTACATAAACTTGTTCTAATATCGTGTTTTCGTCTTGAACAAAAACTTCAAAGTATCCATCATCCAAAATATGATCATACATAACTTCTAAATTGTTATCTCTAATAAGTTGTGCTAATTCAATATCTTGTTTATTAAAGATAATGTACATAGCCTCTAAAGTTGGACTATCATTCTTATGTTCTTCTAAATATTCAACAAACTTTCTTTTGTGTTCTTTTTGAATATCAGAATAATCATCTTCTTGTTTTTCAAATAATTTTTTTAACCATTTAAACATAATAAATTCCTTTCCTTACCAACAATTTTCGTCTGTACTTTTATAATTTTTAGCAAGTCCACCAATGGATGTTTCTTTATAATCCGTATGCATAGATAAGCCTGTTTGGTACATTGTTTCTATGACTGTATCAAATGAAATTTTTCTTGAATCACTTAAGAAATATGCAAGTCCACATGCATCAATCGCACGAAGTGCTGCAACAGCATTTCTTTCAATACATGGAATTTGAACAAATCCATTAATTGGATCACAAGTTAAACCTAAATGATGCTCCATTGCAATCTCTGCTGCGTATTCAACTTGGTTAATATCTAAATTAAAGAGTGTTGCGTGAGCCGCTGCAGCCATTGAACATGCAGATCCAACCTCAGCTTGACAACCAGCAACAGCACCTGAGATAGATGCGTTATGTTTAATCAAATTACCAAATAAACCAGCAACTGCAAGTGCTTTAATGATTTTCTCGTCTGTAATAAATTTATGCTTATGTCTCATGTAGTATAACAAAGCCGGCAAGACACCACAAGCACCACAAGTTGGTGCAGTAACAATGATACCTCCTGCAGCGTTTTCTTCACTGACTGCAAATGCATAAGCTGAAACTAATCTGTTTTCTGTAATTTCAGAAGGTTCTTTAGCCATTACTTTTTCAAATAAAGTTTTTGCTTTTCTTTGAACCTTTAATGGTCCAGGTAAAACACCTTCTGTTTTAATGCCTCGTTCAACAGCAGCTTTCATTGCTTCCCAAATTGACTTTAAATAGTCAATTATGTCTTCACCTTCAAACTTTAATACATATTCATATAGTGAAATTTTGTGACGACGACAATATGCTTTAATTTCATTGAAATTCTTGTGAGGATAAACTTGAACTTCTTCTGATTCACGACCAACAAAAACAATTCTACCACCACCAGTAGACTTTACTTCATCGGTTGAGACTAATTCATCACCTTTATAACCTAAAACTAAAATTGTATTCGCAAACTTCTCTAAGTCAATTTTAGTATCAAAAGTAATTTCTCTTGGATGTACTGTTTCTAACATCGCATCTTCAGTTAGATGACCTTTACCTGTTAATGCAAGTGAATTATATAAAGTTACTTTGAAATATGTAATTTCTGGATTTTCTTCTACAATGGTCTTCATTGCAAGTGCTGGCCCCATTGTATGACTGGATGATGGACCATGTCCTATTTTATAAAGTGATCTAAGTGATAGCATATTTTTCCCTCACAATTCATGATTTAATTATAGCACTATAATATGCATAAATATTAAAAGAAAAAAGCCTGATACAAAAGTATCAAACTTTCACTTATTTTTCAAGTCTTTAAAGTATTCTCAATCATCTAGTTTACATTAATTTATTTTTGGAACTGCATTCAAATCTGATACTGCTTTACTAAAAAATTGTAAGATTTCTTCTTTAGTTTCAGCTTGATTTATCGCAGATCTTGCATCTTTTTCAATTGAAAATAAAAGGTTCCAATTTTCTTGTGTGTAGTCAGCTCTTTTGAAATTATAAAATAAATTATCTAAATTATTAAGTGATTTAATTCTTTGATTTTCAATTTCAGTTCTAAGATTATAGATATGATCATATTCTGATGATTTATTATTAATGAATTGAATCAAAATATAACCAAGTTTATTGAAATTACCACCAGTATTACTATTTAGTTCTAATACGATTCTATATTCACTTGTTTCATGATGTAGTTGTGGAATGTTTGCAGTAAATTTATAAGCATTTTTTCTTCCTGGATTCGCATTACCACCAAATTCTAAATTAACATCAAATGGTGAACCACCATTGAGTCTAATCATAAGATTAATTTGATAAAGTTTGATATCAGAATATGAAAAATCACCAAATTCGTTCTTTTCATATGTGTAGTCATCATTGACAGTTTGATTTAAATCAGTAAATTCAAGTTCTATAGACTCAATTTGATATCCAAAAAGTTCAGGTAGTGTTTCATCCGATGAAATTGAATATGTAGTTTCTTCGACTGATAAATAAAATAGATCGGTTCTTGTTCCAAAACATGCAGTTAAGAAAACTACAAATAACGATGTTAAAAAAACACTTACTAAACTTTTCATATTGACACCTCTTTATTGATTCTTCTAATTTAATTTTAACATTAAATACTCATTTATAAAAAAGTCCAGTACTTAAGTACTAGACTTGTTAGTTTTATAATGTTTCTAGATATGTTTCGTATGAATCAATGTGTTCAATCAGTTTACCATCTTCTTTAACTTCGAAAAGTTTAGTTGAAACTGTTGATGCAAGTTGATGATCTTGTGTCGTAAATAATACGACACCTTGGAACTCTTGTAATCCTTTATTAAGTGCAGTAATAGTTTCCATATCTAAATGGTTCGTCGGTTCATCAAGAATTAAAACATTCTTGGATAAAATCATCATACGACTCATTAAAAGTCTAACTTTTTCACCACCAGATAAAACTTTAATTGATTTAAGTGCATCATCACCTGAGAATAACATACGACCAAGGAATCCTCTAACATATGCGGATTCTTTATTTGGTGAGTAATCAGTTAACCAATCAACCATTTTAGTATCTGTTGTAAATTCATAATTATGATCTTTTTCAAAATAACCTACATTCGTTGTTTGACCCCAACGAATTACACCACTATCCGCAGTTTCTTTACCGGCTATGATATCAAATAACATGGTATGTGCTTTTTGATTTAAACCAACAAATACGATCTTATCTTCTTTACCAATTGTAAATGAAATGTTATCTAAGATCTTTTTACCATTTACAGTCTTGGTTAAGTTTTCTACTTTTAAGATATCATCACCTAAAGGTTTCTCAATCTTAAAATTAATATATGGATAGCGTCTAGTTGAAGGTTTAATTTCATTTAATTCAATTTTATCAAGTAATTTTTTACGTGAAGTTGCTTGTTTAGATTTAGATGCATTTGCACTAAATCTAGAAATGAAATCTTGAAGTTCCTTAATTTTTTCTTCAGACTTCTTATTTTGTTCTTTCATTTGTTTAAGCATTAATTGACTTGATTCGTACCAGAAATCATAATTGCCTGCAAAAAGATTAACAGTCTTGTAGTCGATATCAACAATATGTGTACAAACTTTATTTAAGAAATAACGATCATGTGATACAACAATAACTGTATTTTCAAAATCAATTAAGAAGTTTTCTAACCAACGTACAGCTTCAATGTCCAAGTGGTTTGTTGGTTCGTCTAATAGTAAAATATCAGGATTGTCAAAGATCGCTCTTGCAAGTAAAACTTTAACTTTCAAATTACCTTCTAAATTTGCCATTTGCTCATAATGGAATTTAGGTTCAACACCTAATCCAGATAGTAAAATTGCAGCATCAGATTCAGCATTCCAACCATTCATTTGGTCAAATAACTCTTCGAGTTCACCAGCTCTGACACCGTCAGCATCCGTAAAGTCTTCCTTCATGTAGATTGCTTCTTTTTCTTTCATTACAGAAAAAAGTTTTTGGTTACCCATTAAAACAGTTTCCATGACTGTAAAATTGTCATACTTAAAGTGGTCTTGTTCTAGAACAGACATACGTTTTGTTTGTGGATATGAAATTGTACCTTTAGAAACTTGTAATTTACCACTTAATAGTTTTAATAGTGTAGATTTACCGGCACCATTAGCACCAATGACCCCATAACAGTTTCCTTCTGTAAATTTTATATTGACATCTTCAAATAAAATATCTTTTCCAATTTGATAAGTAACGTTCGATACATTTAGCATGTTTGATATCCTCCCATGTAATAAACCTTTACTATTTTAACATAAGATATATAAATATCTTGTTATTTGATATGAAACTTCAAATTTCTTATTTTTATACTCAATTGTGTTAAAAATGAGACATCCAATAAAGAAAATACGGCACTTGTAAGTACCGTATTTTTATCACTACTGAAAATATTTAAATGCCTTACCTTAACTTCTTATTAACTACTTTATATTTTGAATATCTTTTAACCTTTTAGCTGTTGTTTCTTTATACATAAAACGCCATGAGAAATATAAACCAATCGCGTAGAATAGAACTGTAAATAAAAGATCTTCGATAATAATCGCAACAAATTCAGCATCTTCAAACAATAAATTGAATGGAACATCATATGCTTCAGCAATCGTACTTAATCCATAAATATATGTACCGACTGCAGCAATTGCACCAACAATACCAATAAAAATGATGGGTGGGATTGTTTTTGGACCTTTAAATTGTTTATACAGTGTAAAAGAGACAAGTGGAATAATCATGAAAACAAGTGCGTGCATATATCCAAACGAATAAAGAATTAAAGAGGGAATCGCACCAACAAAAGCACCAACAAGTGCCATGAGGAGTGCAACTGGATACTTCTTGACATCAACTGCTTCATCTTTTAATTTTTCTTCTTCAAGTTTTATTTCTGCTTCAAACTTATTAAGATTAACAGGAACCTCTACATTATTTAATAAGATTTGACCACTCATTGCTGTAAAATTCATGTACTTATAACCATCTGTTACATCACTACCTGTAATATCTTCTGTCAATTGTTCTAAACCTAATGCGCTATATTTAGCTACTTGCTTATCTAAAAATTCATTAAGTTTATCCATTTTATCTATCATTAATCCATAATAAATTGCATTTTTCGGTTTAAAAACATCAAATAATACACCACGTAATGCAAGCGGATTACCTTTTGAAATTACTTTAAATTCATCGTTTGATAAAGAACGATTAAAAATCATAACAATTAATGGAACTTTAAAAATTCCATTTTTTGCTTCAACAATTTGAAATTTAAATCCATCTCGCTCAATAAAATAAAGACCGTTAGTTTCCACTAACCCAAGTTTTTGAATTATTTTATTTTTCATATCTACCTATCCCATTTTCGTTTATGTTTTAATCTCATTATAACAAAAAAATCGCTATAATAAGCGATTTTATAAATTATATATAATCTTCAAAGTTTAATTCAATGAAACGAACACGATTAATGATTTTATCACGATATCTTTCAATGTATCTTTTCGCAAATTCATCTTTTTCTACATCAAGTGTTTTATATACATTGATGTAGAGTAAAATCTCTCTTAGTTTCAAGAATTTATCAATATGTATGAAATCTTCTTTAGATAAATTGAATTCTTCTTTATAACCCTTCATAAAGTTGATCATAAAGAAATTTCCATATTTAAGTCGATCAACTTCATTTGTAAACCAAGTTAAATAATATAAGAATATTGCAATATCACTAATAAAATAATGATAACTTGCATCATCAAAATCAAAGACAGTAAATTGATTATCTTTAATGAAGAAATTACCCATATGGACATCCGTATGAATGAGTCCAAAATTCTCATGTGTTTTTGGGATTTTTTTAATTTCATCCATCACTTCTTTTAATCTGTCTAAGATAATTTTATCGTTTGTATCTAAATACTTATCTGCTTCAACTAATACTTGGTCTTCATACCAAACAAATCTCTTTTTTATACCAGGTGAAGGCGTATAATTTTGAGTTAATCTATGAAATTGACCAATGACTTTTCCATAATTGATGAAAAAATCTGTACTAAAATCTTCTATTTTCGGTGCTTTTCCTTCAGCTTTTGTAAATGCTGAAATAATAAAATATGACCCATCAGATGCATCTATTTTTTCAACAAGATTTTGATCAATTGTTAAAACAGGCATTGAAACTTTTGCACCATTTGTCGCAAGGTAAAAGACAAAATCAAGTTCGGATTTGATATCTTCTAAATCACGATGTGAGCTATGAGAAACTCTAACAACATATGACTTATTATCTTTCTCAAATCCATAAATATAATTTTCAAATCCACCGATAAAAGTTAACGCTTTTCTCTCAACTTTGTATCTACTTGATATGCGCATTAATATATTTTCTGTTAATAATTCTTTAACGAACTTTTCCAAAATAACACCTGATTTCATTTATAAAGTTGAATACATTGTAACAATTATAAATCGCTATATCAAGCGAATTATATATCTTATCTTAAACAAACCAATTTATATACTATAAAGTTCATTACAAGCAGCTACTAAATACTCTGCAATTTCTCTTCGATCATTAAATTTATTTTTTAATTCACTATATAATTCAGGTTTTCCAAAAGTATAAGTCATCTTCTCTTTATTGAAATAAGATACGTAAATTGGTACATCAATATCTCTTTTTAATAAGTATTCTGCAAGTATTACAAATCCTTCATGAAATCCTTGAAGTTGATCCAAATAACCTGCATCAGATTTTTCTGGAAATATTACAATATTTTCTTTTGTATGTTTGATTACATTTAAGCTTTCTTCTAATGTATACTTGAATCTAAAATCTTTATACGTTGAAATGAGTTTTAACCCTTTATAGAAAAGATTTGTTAGTGGACTTGCTATTAAACAAAATAAACGTGCTAAATGTAAATTCCAATGTTTCTTTTCATGATAATAGACTCTCGATTGATATTTATACATTTTGATTAATCCTGAATTCATTTCATGTGTTCCCCACATTCTTAAATGAAAATCAGCATAGATTTCTAAAGACATTGGTGCATCTGTTCCTACATGATTAGAAAGTATGATTGATCCTTCTTTTGGTTTCTCACCTAAATAGATAAATTCTGGTTTTTTATATCTTCCATGCATAAGCTTTTTAAGGCCTCTATACCAAAGCTTACGATTTTGCACAAATTTAGAATTATTCCCCATCAATGAATACACTTATCCTTTATATGATTTTTAATTGATTATAATGTATTCTCATTATAACAAAATCATTTAAAAATAAAAACCTACCTAACAAACCTAAAGGGGTTATGAATAGGTAGGCACATTATGAAGAGGTTTCTTTAATTGATTATTCGTATGTTCTGATTAAACATTCTTTTGCAAAATCTACAAGTTTATCATCAGCTTCAATGATACACATAATATACTCTAAAGTTTTTGCTTCTTTTGCAAATTCATCCTTCTTGTAGACTTCTTTTAGTCTAGCTAAGACTGCCTCTCTGATTGCTGCTAATTTGTCTTTTGTTCCCATGATACGTTCTCCTTTTTATTTAATTTTTCTGTATCGTTTTCTACACCTTTAGTCTACATAAAATAAAAGTTATTTGCAAAGAAAGTTATAACAGAAAATGTAAGTGTGTGAAAGTTTTTACATTTTGTTACACAACTTATGATATGAAAGCGTTTCACTTTGTGAAGGAGTCATTTTGAGTCTTCATGAATAAAGGGTATAATATTTCTAGAGGTGCAAAATCATGTCAGAAAATAAATTTGATATCAGAGAAAAAGATTGGCGAAATGGTGCTTTAGTCTATCAAGTACTTGTGGATCGTTTTTACTCATCTAAAACCATCGAAGAAAAAAGGAACCTTTATCCTTATCCTAAAAATCTAAAACCTTGGGGTGAACTTCCAAAAGGTGGTACTTTTTTAGAAGATGTTAGATATTGGTCACACGAACTCGACTTTTGGGGTGGTGACTTAAAAGGTGTAACAGAAAAAATAGATTACATCAAAAATCTCGGTATGGATGTTTTATATTTAAATCCTATATGTGAATCATTATCAAACCACAAATATGATGCCACCGATTATCTTGAAATTTCAAAAGAGTTCGGAACTAAGGAAGATTTGCAACAATTGATCTCAAATATCCATAGTAATAACATGAAAATCATGTTAGATGGTGTTTTCAATCATGTTGGTATCAATAATCCTTTATTCCAAAAAGCACTTAAAAACGAGGGATTCCGTGATTTCTTTGATTTCAATCAAAAATACCCAAGAGGTGTTAGACTTTGGGCAGATGCACCGAGTTTACCTGAACTTAATTTAGAAAACGATTCAGTAAAAGATTACATTTATCGTTCAAATGATTCTGTTATCCGTTCATATATTAAACAAGGTGTAGATGGTTGGAGACTGGATGTTGCATTTGATATCGGATTTAATATCCTAAAAGATTTACGCGATCATGCAAGACTTGATAAAGAAGATACAATGATCGTCGGTGAAATTTGGAACTATCCTGAAAAATGGTTAAAATCTATTGATGGTGTTATGAATTTCACTTTCAGAGAAATCACCTTGAGATTACTTCGTGGTGAAATCTCTGCTAAAAAAGCATTGAAAATGATCACTGATACAATTAACGATGCTGGTATTGAACCGATTTTAAAATCTTGGAACTTATTAGATAACCATGATGTACCTAGACTGAAAAATCTACTTGAAACAGAAAAACTTCAACAGCTTGCACAAGTTCTACAATTTACATTACCTGGTTCTCCTAATTTATATTATGGAACTGAACTTGGCATGGATGGTGGCTTTGACCCTGCAAATAGAGCACCGATGCGTTGGGATTTAGTAAGTGAAGAAAATAAAACACTTGCTTGGACTAAATCACTTATTAAACTACATAAAGATAATAGAGCCTTAAAAATTGGTGACTTTATCCCAATTGATTCTGATCAGTTAATTTCTTTTATGAGATTAACCAATAATGTTAAAGATACTTGTATCGTTGTCGTTAATCCAACAAATCAACAAGTTAAAGAAACTGTTTTACTTAAAGATTCAAAACTCATGAATTTTAGTGGATTTAATTATGTCTTCGGTAAAATTGAACCGGTAACTTTACTTGCTGGTTTAATGGAATTTAATATTGAACCTTATGGTTTTGTAGTCATCAAACCTAAAACAGAACCAGAAAAGAGTTACACACCATATAAACGTGTCTAAAAGAATGAAAAGGCCTGATTAAATCAGACCTTTTCTTTTTTTGTTTAGATAACTAATTAATTTTGTATCATTCGTTATCGTGTAGAATTCATTCTCCATTTCAAACACATCAGTGTACATTCCATTCTCTAAATCGACAACAAAATAGTTATCACCATATGGTTCAGGATGTGGATAGAAAGCTACAATTAAATCACTTGGTACTTTAATTCGAATACTATTCATAAGTATCTCCTTTAATTTTTACAGATTTAATCTGTATTACCCCATGTACCAAGGTAAACTATTTAATTACATAAAGTATACAATCAATAGGTATTTATTACAAGAATTATTCTTTTACCAGTCTACTTGATCAGGATCTGATGTTAATCCAAATGCACCATGTAGTTCATCTAGTTTTAAAATATCATCTTCATCTAATTTGAAGTCAAATAATTCTAGGTTTTCTTTAATACGACTTGGTGTAACAGATTTTGGAAGTGGTAAATATCCATGTTCCAAACTCCATCTTAAGACAATTTGTCCGATTGATTTTTGGTATTTACTTGCAAGTACATTTAATTCAGTTAATTCAAAAATCTTACCAGTACCAAGTGGAGAATAAGCTTCTGTTAAAATGCCATGTTTTTCTCCAAATGAAACAACTTCTTCTTGTTGATCACTTGGATTAACAAAAATTTGGTTAACTGTTGGAACCACTTTTGCCGTCTTAAGTAATGCCTCTAAATGATGCACTCTAAAATTTGAGACACCAATTGCACGAACTTTACCTTCAAAGTAGAGATCCTCCATCGCATGATAAACTTCCTTGTTTCTTACTTCCCAATTTGGACGATGCATATATGGATTTGGCCAATGAATAATATATAAATCCACATAGTCCAAACCTAGTTTTTTTAAACTTTCTTCAAATGCTTTTTTAGCATCTTCATAAGTTGCATGCTTATTCCATAGTTTTGTTGTAATAAATACTTCTTCTCTTGGAACACCTGAGTCTTTAATCGCTCTACCAACGGATTCTTCATTTCTGTATGCTTCTGCAGTATCAATGTGCCTGTAACCTACCTTAAGTGCATGTAGTACAGAATGATATGCTTCTTCCCCATCTTTAACTTGCCAAGTACCAAAACCGACAACCGGGATTTTTACACCATTATTTAGTGTGTAGACTGCATTAGATTTTGATAAATCTACACCTTCTAAAAATTTAGATTTAAACATTATATTCATGTAAGATTTAAACTGTATTAAGTTAGTACTTAAGACTTATTTAAATCTTTACTCCTTTCGTTCTAATTTAATATACTAATAATGTACTGTGGATTTGTGTCATTGTAATACGGCTATGACTGTTTAGAGGTGACGCTCACCACGGTCTTTATTTTAATCAGCAATAGTTAGTTAGCGCAAGACGCTTTTTACATGATTATGAGATAAAGACTCGCTGGACTTACCACATGTACACATTTAATTTTAGGAGGTGTACTTATGATCTATATCGGAATCGATATTTCTAAGTACAAGCACGACTGTTTCATCGCCACTGAAACAGTTGATCAACAGTTCTCATTTGAGAACAGTCAGTCTGGGTTTAATGAACTATTAGGACACTTTAAACCCTTAGTCAAGCAAGAAATGATAATAGGCCTTGAGGCTACAGGTCACTACGGTGAAAATCTTAAGTCATTTCTTACCTTCCATGGATATACATTCATGGAGATTAATCCTTTTCTCGTGAAGAAGTTTTCAGAAGCCCAATCACTAAGAAAAACAAAGACGGATAAGAAAGATGCACAAATGATTTCAACTTATATGAGATCTGTAGACTACAAAGCCTATCATCATCAATCTTATCATATAAGTGCCCTAAAATCACTAACCAGGTTACGCTTCAAACTCATCTCGATTCGGACGAAACACTACAACATGATGACTAAAGTCTTAGATGTTATCTTTCCTGAATTCAAGCCTTTTATGCGAGAACAAGGCTATAGTGATACATCTTTATACATTTTGAAGCAGTTTTCATCACCTGAAAGAATCGCAAAAATGAATGATGTTCATTTTGAAACACTACGTAAATTATCGATGGGGAAATTCAGTTATCCTAAGTTTGTTAATCTGAAAACTCTAGCAGCATCGACCATCGGTATCACACAAGATCATCAACTCTTTAAACTCAAAACTTCGATTTCTTATGTCGAACAACTTAACATGGATATTGAAGAAACTGAGAAACAAATCACTTCTTTAATGGGTAAGTATCCTACACGAATTCAAACCATTAAAGGTATTGGAGTTATCTCAGCAGCTGTCATCATTTCAGAATATGGTGATATTTCACTTTTTTCTAATCCTTCTGAAATGTTATCCTATGCAGGTCTCGATTCTACGATCAAACAATCTGGAACGATGTCTTCGACCGGAAAACTCGTCAAACGCGGTAGCAAGTATTTACGCGCAACACTCATCAATATCTCAATGATGGTTATGATCTATAACCCCATCTTCTACGACTACTACACCAAGAAGAAACAAGAGGGTAAGCATCACCGTGTCGTACTCATTCATCTTTCTAAAAAGCTTGTCAGAGTGATTCATCATCTTGAAACACATCATGAAGATTTCGATTCTTCTAAACTCATTTAAACTCTTTACTTAAACTGTGGCGGTTAAGTAAAAGTCATCTGTAATACTAGCTAACCTCCGAATTTAATTAGCAAAAGGAGGTTTTTACTGTTTATCTACAAAAGGTACTTGACTTTTAATAGTTAGTCACCTCTTATGTATCTATTATAGTTTATAAAGGTTTGAATAGAAATTATTTTTTCAAAATAAAAGGCTTGAATTTAATCAAGCCGTAAAGTTTATTTTAAAGTGGTTTAACCTAAAGCAACATCTAGAATCATCATAATAACAAATCCAACCATCACTGCCCATGTACCTAAATGTGGATGTTCAGAAACGTGTGAATCAGGTATGAGTTCTTCAACAACAACATAAATCATCGCACCAGCAGCAAAAGCAAGGAACCAAGGTAGAATGGTTGTTAAACTTGTCGCAAGAATAATACCAATTACTGCAGCAATTGGTTCTAAAATCCCTGAGAATGCACCATAACCAAATGCTTTATTTCTGCTACCTAATTCTTCAGCCATAGGTAATGAAACTGCAGCCCCTTCAGGAAAGTTTTGTAGACCAATACCAATTGCTAATCCAAGTGCTGATGTGAATGCAGCAGCTCTTGTTGCATCTTGCGTAACTAAAGCAACACCAAATGCAAATCCTACAGCTAATCCTTCTGGAATATTATGGATTGCCATTGCAAGGAATAATTTGGTTGATTTAGAAAGTTTGGTTTTCATTCCTTCTTCTTGTTTGGTTTCACTGTGGAAATGCGGTACGATTTTATCTATACCATATAAGAATAATCCACCTAGTAAGAATCCAAGTGCAGCAGGAACGAATGCAAAGTTTCCTAAAAATTCACTTTGATCAATTGCTGGAATTAATAATGACCAAATACTTGCAGCGATCATGATACCTGCTGCAAAACCTAAGAATATTGTGTTTAATTTAGGCGATAAACCTTCTTTAAAAAAGTAAATTAATGCGGCACCTGCTGTTGTCATAACAAATATGAACGAGACGCCAAAGATAATCATTTGTGTTTCTGTCATAAAAATTATCATCCTTCTTAAATCATTATAGCAAGATTTATGAAAATTTTCATGAAAATAATACATAATAAAAAGCTTGATAAATTTATCAAACTTTTTTCAAATTATTTCTCGAATTTATAATGCTCAATTAGTGCTTGTTTACTTTCAACATCAACAACATTTAGAAGTTTCTTTTTATAGATCGCTAAATTGACAGGATCATTTTTAAAGGTTCTTTGTAAAAGATCCTTTACCATACCAACGTGAGGCATGCCATTTGCGTATAAGAATTTAGAGTCCGTAAGTTGGAACTCACTTAATTTTTCAAGTAAATAATCAAGTAATGGTATAGCTTCATCATTTCTCTGATTATCACAAAGCACTAAGCCATAATACAATTTAACAAATGCACCATGCAATTCCATAGGTTCAAATTTTGTGTCTGGAATATAGTCTTTTAGAAGATCAAAAGTTTCCGTTTCAATTTCTCTATTATCTGTATAGACTGATGCTTGTAATAAGTTAAAAGCATTTATTGGTGTTTTTTCGTATTGATAAAGTTCCAAATAGATTGGATATGCTTCGTTGTGTTTACCTTCTTTAGAAAGTGTTAAACCGCTGTTAAGTAGTGCTTCTATTTCAGCTTGGCTTTTTTTATTTTTTTGTTTTTTTAAAAAGTCAAATAGTCCCATCATATGTTCTTTCTATCTATTTTTAATAATTTATAGTCATTACTACCCTATAGTTTAACAGCATTTTAAATATTTTCAGCCACTTGAAATACAGTTTTTAGACATCAACTGATTATTGTGGAAATTATGTATTTATTTGAGAAATATAGAAAGTTTAGGCATTCAAAGCATTTAAACTGCCATTAAGGGATTTTTTTACTAATTATATTCAAATATTGCTATTTTCAATACAGATATAAAAATATTTGGAGTATATGATGAATGCAGTACTGAGTCAATCCATTTATATATTTTTAGCTATATTTAATTTAGCACTTATCATCCTGGGTATACTTGAAATTTCTAAAAAGAAAATTAAATTAACTAAAATTCAAAAAAAGCTAGTTTTCGCAATGATCTCTGTTTGTTATTTGGAGAACTTATTTGAGAAATTGATTGAGAATAACACAGCTTGGTTAAGACTGTTGATTCCTTTTGGAAACTATAGTCCTTTTACATTTACCATAATTACAATCTTAATTTTTCTACCATCCAAATTTCAAAAACCGGTCAATTACTTTCTCGCTCTAATGTCGTTCCCAATGTTTGGAGCAACCTGTGTAAATTCGATTAATTACGTAATACATGCAGGTGAATACTTATACACTTCGATGTCATTTGATCAAATCGGTCATACATTAGTTTCACTCTATGGTTATTACTTAATAATTAGTAAAGAAGTTAAATTTACTAAAATTAAAACGCTATTCACATTTATCTTTATTATGTCAGTACCACTAGTTATGGCAACCTTAAATTTCATTTATGATACATCTTATTTTGGTTTGAACTTAAATGGAAGGCATAACATCTATAACAGAGTTGTTACAGATAATTCTTACATCAATCTTGGTATTTATTGGTTTGGTTTACTAGGATTAATTACAGTAAGCTATCTAATCATTCTATTTATTCAATCAAAAGTTTACAAAAAGGAGGGATTAATCAATGGTTCAGTATCTTTATTATCTTAGATTTTTTGTTATTATTGCATTCACTCTTTTTTGTATGTTTGTAAGTTTTAAGGAACAAAAATTGATGAGTAAGAATTTTAATTCACTCGTTGGTTTATTTATACTTTTAACATATAGTGTCACTTTTGGAGAAGTTTATACCAATTCAAATATTGATTCAACCGATACACAAATGCTATTACCTAGTTTAAATGTATCCAATTTACTGATTCTTCTATGTGGACTTGTCATTATGTTACCTAACAAGTCTCGAGTAAAAATCTCAGTTTTAACCGTTTCATTTTACATATCTTTTGCATTACTGGTTAACATGTTTGATGTCTTAATGTTCTATTCTCAAATGAATTATTCATACGAAAGATACTTCTGGATTCTATTCATGAACTCAGTTACATTTGCTTATCTTGTACATGCATTTTGTTCAGGGATTATTACAATCAATCCAAAAACATTTATACTATCTAATTTATTACTTATTTTTGCCTACATGTTAAGTTACCGTGTTTTCATGAACACGGGTTATAGTATCTTTGGCGTAGGGACGAAGTTTTATGATTTCTTCTTTTTTGAACACACTTTGATCTTAGAAAGTAAATTTATTCATATTTTGATTTATTCTATTTTAAGTTTAGGTTTTGTTGTTATTAAAAAACTTGTTAAAAATATAAAACATTCAAATAACTTTACGAATAATATTGATATAAAATAACTTTTTTGTAAGTTATTAAACTCAGAAATTTTATGATTAAATGACCAAATCATCAAATTTTGCATTGATATAGGTTCTTAAATCGTTTGGGTTTAATTCAATTTGAAACCCAACCTTACCTGCTGAAACGTAAATTGTTTTATGTAGAGTTGCTGTTTCATCAATGACTGTTTTAAATCTCTTTTTCATACCAATAGGTGAACAGCCCCCATGAATATAACCTGTCAGTGGTAAAAGTTCTTTTTGGCTAATCATTTCAATAGATTTTACTCCAACTGACTTCGCTGCTTTTTTTAAGTCCAGGTGAAAAACTACTGGAATACAAAATACATAATAGTTTTTATCGTTTCCCCTAGTGACTAAAGTTTTAAAAACACGTTCAAAATCTTCATTCAATATACTAGCAATTTTTTCACCATCAACTAAAGTAGGATCATAGTTTCTTGCTGTATATTCAATTTTTACTGTATCTAAAAGTCGCATAACATTAGTCTTTTCCATTGCATCACCATCTATTAAATAATTTCAATTAAAATTGTAACACTTAAGTTTAATTTATTTACACTTTGTGGTCTTTTTACAATACTCTTGCATAAAATGAAAAACCGAATTACTAAAATAGTAATCCGGTTGTTTTTTTATTTAGCAGTTAATACAATACCTGGTTCTCCGGGTACACCATCTTTTGGTTGATTTTCTTCATCAAAATAAATCTGACCAAAATTTATACCAATGCCAATACCATTTACTGGACTTCCTGTACCAAAACTACCTTTAACACCTTTGGCACCACCATTTCCTCCAGAACCTCCGGCAACTCTCCATACTAAACCAAATGAGTTGTAATAGTTTCCACCTTTTCCACCATTTGCTATCAATTTCGCATATGTAATATTAATTACTGATGCAGTGAGTGCTGTGTAACCTGGTTGACCAGAACTACCGTTACCAGCATTTTGACCAGACCCACCAACTCTTAAATCATTTTTTGCAGCTGGACAGTGCCAAGTATCACTGGCATGATTCCAGTTCATAATATGCTTTGGCAAGTTAAATGCATCCCAAACCATATGAACGGGCTTGTTGACATGCGCGAAAATTATTGTGTTCATTGTGTAACTCCTTATTATTTTTTTGTATTATATAATAAAGGATATCGGTTTTATTTCAAATTTGTTTTTGAATAATTATGACACTTTTCGGTACACATATGCAACGTAGGATTCAAGTTCATATCCACTATGTAACATGTTTGAAAGCACCAATTGATAACCTTTCAAACTAAAATCGAGTCGATGTATCTCATTGGATAAATTACAGATAATTAAATATTCTTCATTCTCTAATACTCTTTTATAAATCAAGAGTGATTTTATATTCGTTTCAATTTCGATGACATCACCGTATGTGAGAGTTACCGAGTTTGTCTTCAATTGAATCAACTTGCGATAAAAGTTTAGAATTGAATTTGGATCATTCTGTTGTTTTTGGACATTAATTTCATGATAATTTTGATTAACTTTCATCCATGGTTCAACAGTTGAAAACCCAGCGTAATCTAACCCATTCCATTGGATTGGAGTTCTTGCGTGATCGCGTGCTTTCTTTAGGATACCTTCCCATGCAATCGCTTCATGACCTTGTTCTTGTGATAATTTATAGTAATTAATACTCTCAATATCTTTTAGTTCTTTTGGATCTTCAAATCGTGAATTGGTCATTCCAATTTCCTCACCTTGATAGATAAATGAGGTCCCCTTCATTAAGTGAATAGCAACTCCAAGCATTTTAGCACTTCTATTCCATAAGGATTCATTACTGGTATTGCCAAATCTTGAAACAGACCGTGCCTGATCGTGGTTACAAAGAAATAAAGTGTTCCAAGGAATTGCTTTTTGCCAATCAAATAAAGTTCGCTTAAAGCGATTATAATCTATTGGTATTACATCAAATTTGTGTTTACCAGAATCAACATCCATTAAGTCAAACTGGAAAATTAAATCCATTGGCTTATCATCACCAATGAGAGTGTGGGCATTGGATTGATTGGCAAATGTTGCCTCTCCTAAATACATCGTATGTGGTCTTGCAGTGTTTTCTTTTAGTTCTTGAAGATAATCATACATTTTAGGTTGAAGGGCATAATTTTCAAATGCCATGGAGTAGCCATGATCGTTAAAGAACCGATTTCCATCAGGAAGTTTTGGATTTTTGGCAATTAAGGTAATAACATCCATTCTAAAACCATCCACACCAAAATCAAACCAGCGATTAATCATCGCGTAAATAGCACGTCTCATCGATTCATTTTCCCAATTTAAATCAGGTTGTTTTTCAGAAAATAAATGGAGATACCAACTATTTGTTAACGTGTCTAGCTTCCATGCTGATGGGGTGAAAAATGATGACCAGTTATTGGGTGGTTGATTGTTATGATTATCTCTCCAGATATAGAAATCACGATATGGATTATCTTTTGATTTTCTTGATTCAATAAACCATTGATGTTCATCAGAGGTGTGATTAACCACTAAATCCATGACGAGTTTAATCCCATTTTGATGAAGTAAATCAATGAGTTCTTTTAGATCCTCTTTAGTTCCAAACTCGGTCATAACCTCATTGTAATTAGAGATATCATAACCCATGTCATCATTAGGAGATTGGTAAACCGGATTAAGCCAAATTGCCTTAATCCCTAACTGTTTCAAATAATCTATTTTGCTAATAATACCTCTGATATCTCCAATCCCATCATGGTTTGAGTCCATAAAAGAGCGTGGATAAAGTTGGTAGAAAAAGCCTTGTTTCCACCATGTGTTTTGATGATTCATCTCGTGTTTTCCCTTTTTACTTATTTTTGATATGAATGAAGCGATAGTATTCGGTTGGTGTCATCCCTGTATATCGTTTGAAGACTCTTGTAAAATAGAAACGATCTTCAATTCCAACTAAGTAGGATATTTCACCAAAGTTTAGGTTTGATGCTTCAATCATGTGTTTTGCATTATTGATTTTGACTTGGTTAAGATATTTAATAATGGTAGTCCCCATTAAGTGATTGAATTCACGATTAATGTGATCGAAATTAACTTCAAATAAATCCTCGATATCCGTTGAATTCATTGGTTTCATATAGTTTTCGTTGATGTATTCTACGATTTGCTCACAAATCAATTCACTCTTCTTAACTCTTGTGGTGCGTTCCTTTGTCATATATTCTACAAGCATCTTATGAGAAACATTCAGTAAGAATGTATGCATTAAGGTCGCTGCGGTCTCTTTGTAAAACTCTTCTTTGTTATAGAATAGATCCTTTAAGTATTTAAGTCGATCAAAAGTCATGGTGGATTGAATTGAAAAGTATTTGGGTAAATACGTCACACCATCACTAATAACATCACCTGATAGATAATCACTTAACAGTGCTTTACGTCTTTTATCTTTTAATTCTTCAAGATAAACAACTGGATTCTTTGAAGTTTTTAGTAACGAAATATCTTTAAAATGTAAATAATAGTACTCACAGGATGCCGCCTGGTATCCCACATGAGGTACATTGGGTTCAAGGATAAAGAAATCACCTGGTTTCAAGTTATAACTCTTATTACCTTCTTTAATATAAAGATTACCTTGCTTAATAATATAGATAATATATTCATTGATTGTTCGTGCAAAGTGTTTCCAAGGCTCTCTATAAAAGACTTTACCTAAAAAGCGTATTTTTGGTAATTGATTCACTTGATAACTGAATAATTCCACCTTTTACTCCATTTCAATCCATACCGATCGCAACACTTTTAAGTTATCAATTAAGAGGTGATAACCATTTTGTTTATCCTTATGAACAACTTCAAAAGGAATTGATTGAGCTTGTAGGTTATCATCTGGTGATGCGGTATAGATACCTTTAATTTTACGGTTGATAAATATCTTTAAATCGATATTTTTAATGTCAACGAGTTCATTCTTTGGTTCATTCCATCTATCATTTTGATTAACTAAATTAATCAAGTGAATCGTGACTCTTTTTTGGCGTTCCCGCAAGATTGTCCAAATTGTATTTTCTTTACCATTAGCAGAGAATTTGACTTCTGGATGACTAAATTGATAGTCATTATTGATGCCATCGGTTGCTGTCATTGAAATATCGTATCCACTATCATTATATAATAACGATGCATAACGGACGATAAAATCAGTATATCGATAAACTGCTGGTAAAAATTCTTTTCTAAGTTTTCGGTAGTTTGCATAATAACTATCACACAAAATGGATTCATCCTCACCATATACGAGTTGCGTTCCACCAGATGCCATAATAACTGCTTGAGTAAGGAGTAATGAGCGTTCTGCAGCTTCTACTTCATGTAGTTTTACTGCATCTTTGAATGGATGCATGTAAGCTGCTAATACGACATTCTTATGACCAATTTGTCGAGCTCTTCTAATTAATTGATATAAATCTAAGTAACTATTATGCGGTGGCCATACTTCGATATAGGAAGCATCTTGTTTGGTTTGTGCGACACTATCAATCGGCCAATTGTTAACTGCATTAAAGATTACACCATGTTCTTGACTGATTTTAGCAGCTTCATCGGCCGCTTGATCGATCAGTTTTGGAAGTTCTTCATAAAGTCTAACTTCATTTCCTTCATAATCTTCACCGACCTTAGGGAAACCATAGGTATCCATGTGAATACCCATAAATCCTAGTTCATTCATACTCTTATAAAATTCTTTTACGATATGATTACTCCATGGTGACTGATGTGTTACATTCATGAAGTATAACCAATCAGCAAAAATCATTGGTTCTTTTTCTCTTGTGTATAATGCCCAATCCTGATGTTTTAGGAATAATTCCTTTGTTCCAGCATAAACTGCACCATAGGCAAATGGACGTACACCAAGCTTACGAGCGTAATTTACCTTATCTTTAATAACTGTTAAACTAGTTTCTCGTCCAAGTGGGTCTAGATAGTGTTCGCTAGGTGCTATCAGATCATCATGACGATACATCCAATCATAAAATTGAACTGCATTAAGTTTTAAGTCTTTAATGTAATCTAGGTCGTTTTGATCCCCATCATTTGGTTTAAAGTCACTTAAGAAACCATATCTAAATGCTTCCTTATAGTGATTGACAACATCAAATGCGAGGATTAAGACTTCATCATTAATATGGATATGTAATCCATAGTTGCCAACTTTAACCATCGATAATTCAAAAACAAGCTCGATAATTTCATCTTTTATAACGTATTTATGGAAATAATTAACATCGACCTTTTGATGAAGATTATAGAGTTCAACGGAAATCTTATTATCTAAATCTTTAAGACCATAGACCGTACACAGAACGGATTCTTTATTCAAGTATTGAGCTTTATCAAATGTTGCTTTTAATGTCATATGTTTACCAATCCTATTCTTTGACGGAACCTTGTGTTAAATTTCCTGCAATGAGTTTCTTTTGGAAAATCGTGTAAATGATAATAATTGGAATTAATACAAGAAGTGATGCTGCAAAAACTAAATCCCAACGAGTTGAATGTTCACCATTAAGTCTTTGTAGCAATAACGGTAGGGTGATGAGATTTTCATTAGCACCAATTAAAACTTTAGCGGTAAAGTACTCCTCCCAATAGCCTTGGAACGAGAAAATACTCATGGTTGCGATTGCTGGTAGTGATAATGGGAGATATATTCTTGAGAATACCGTGAAATGACCACCACCATCTATATAAACCGATTCGGACAATGTTTCTGGAATGGTTCTAAAGTAATTTCTTAAGAAGAACGTATGTCCTGCAATCGAAGTTGATGTATAGATAAGAATTAAGCCAAATGTTGTTCCAATTAATCCATTAGGTAAGCCTGGAATAAAATCAATTCCTCTTAAAACAATGAACTGTGGAATGATATTTAAGAATCCTGGAACCATTAGTGTGAAAATGTATAATCTAAAGATCCAATCACGACCAGGGAATTTGATACGAGCAAATCCATAAGCTGATAGTGTTGATACTAGTAAAGATATAAAAACAGTAATGGTTGTATTGATGATACTGTTCATGAGTGCAGTTCCAAAGGCTGGCATGCTCAAAACGTATTGATAAGCAGAGAAATTAAAGCGAGTTGGGAAGACTTTAGGTGGATAAGGGAGAACATAACTAAACTCTTCCATTGATGCAGAAATCATGATTAGAAACGGTACTGAAAAGATGAATAAAGAAATAATTAAGATAGCCCATAAAAGGATTTGTGTCAAACGACGAGTCGTTTCATAACTGAGTCTTTTTTTCTTCATACGGCATCATTTCCTTCATTGTCTTTATTCAGTTTGAAATATTTGTTTAATATAATCGTGACGATTAAAACAAGGACAGCAATGACTAAACCAAGTGCTGATGCTTGTCCAAATTCACGATCAGAAAAAGCTAGTGAATAAAGTAAGAATTGTAGGACTGTGGTTGTATCATTTGGATTTCCACCTGTTAACATTAATACTTGTAGGAACACATTAAACGAACCAATCACCATATTTACCATGACGAAAAAGATGGTTGGTTTAATCGATGCCATCACGATGAACTTAAATTTCTGCCAGAAGCTTGCACCATCAACTGAAGCAGCTTCATAGAGTTCTTTAGAAATTGTTTGAAGTGCAGCTAGAAAGATAATTAATGCCCAACCAAGATTTTTCCAAATCCCCATGAGCCAAATGGCAGCATTTCCACTCCATTCTCTAAATAGCCATGGAATATATTCATCAGTTAAGTGCAGGACATCAACAAGTAAATAGTTGAAGAATCCGGTATTAGCATTTCCAAACATATATCTAAATACTAGCGCTACTATCACCCATGAGGTAATAACTGGCAAATAGAATCCAACTTTAAAGAATGTCTTCCCGTGTTTTAGATTATCAAGCAGATATGCAAAGAATAATCCACCAAAGATGATGACAGGAATTGTTACAATTGCATATAAGAAGTTATTTCTGACTGCATACCAAAATTCTGAACCACTCGAGAAAATAGCAATATAATTAGCAAAACCAATAAAATTGATTTCTCGTGAAACGATTTTATATTCAGATAGTGAGATATAGATCGTAAAAAACATTGGATAGAGGACAAAAATACTGACCAGTAACAAACCTGGTAAGACAAATGGTAATGCCAACAAAAGGTTTTTAAGTTTTTTATTTTTTATTTTATTCATTGTTTGGACCTTTTCTTCTTTGACAATAAAACTAAGTTCTATTTTCAGTCAAACAGAACTTAGTTTATCATCAGGTTTAAGAGTGAATCATGAAGAAACGATTATTCTTGTGAGAGTAAAGTATCCAGTTCTGCTGCAGCAGCATCAAGGGTTGTCTTAACATCGGCACCCTCTAGGAAGATTGCTAACATTGCATCACTCCATACTTCAGAAATATCTGAATGATTAGGTGAAGGAATTCTTGCATGAGCAGATTCTAGTTGTTCCATATATACTGACCATTTAGGATCAGATAAGACATCTTCATGATTAACAAGTGATTTAAGAACAGGAATTTGACCAGATGTTAACATTGCAAGTTGAACGTCTTCTGATGTCATGAATTTAACGAATTCATAAGCATTTTCTTTATTCTTAGCAGTTTCTAAGATAACGATATTTTCACCACCAACAACCGTTGCTGATTTACCTTGATAGGTTGGAATTAAAGCTGGCTTAATGTTGTCATTAAATGGAGCCCATGGACCTTCAAAGAACATAATATATTGATCATTAATACCTGCCCATGCATCAGCAGTTCCATCGATATCACGAATCGTGAGAATACCTTTAGTTCTTAAGTCTTTAATTTTATTGATTGCAGCAACTGATTCTGCAGAGTTGATGTATCCAGAAGCTTGGGTAAATGTACTATTAGTTAATTCACCACCAAATAACCAGAAATATGGATATGAATCCCAGTCACCGACTCCTGAAACACTAATTGAATAACCTTCACGTGCGTCAAGTAATGGTTCTAATTCTTCCCAAGTTGCAGGTAATTCAGTTAATTCTAATTCGCTTTCAAGTAATGTCATATTGACAACAGCTGCTTTAGCATTTGTATCCAGCGGAACTCCATAATAACCATCTTGATAATAATTGGTTGATAATGGTCCATCTAGGAAAGTATTCTTGAATGTGTTAAATCCAGACATATCATCAAGTTTAACTAAACCACCAAGTTCTGCAAATCCAGCGGTTTGGACAATATCGATACGTGCAACATCAGGACCCGCGCCAGTACCAAATGATAATGTTAGCATTTCATTGAACTGACCAGAGTCTTGTCTAACTGGTTTAATTGGAATATCAGGATTAAGTTCATTCCACATTGGAATGACAACATCCTTTAATACTGCTTCTTCGTTATCCCCGTATGTGTGCCAGAAGGTAATCGTATTTGGATCCTCTCCTGGACCACAAGCAAATAGTGTCAATGACACAAATATTGTCACTAGTAAAACGTATGCTTTTTTCATTTTAATCTCCTTTTTTATAAAGCGTTTTCATTTAGTGCATTTACATTATAGTTTCAAAAAAAAAGCGATACCATAAATTATATCGCCATATTTTGTATTTTAACGACTTTGTCAATAAATGTAAATTTTGTCGCTTAAATCCAAATTATAGAATCGTATTTATGATTAATGCTAAAATGTCAATTGATTAATTCGTGATTAATTATTAATCTACCTTCCTCATATTTTATCATAAGTAAGGATTCTTACTATTCATGTCTACTGTTCTATACTAAATACCTTATGGATTTTTATCCTATATTTTAGTTACATTATGGATCAAAAGTTTATTTATAAAATGAGAAAAAGCCCTTATTAAAGCAAAAAAAGGTCTGATGCGAATTGTATCAAACCTATGCTTCTTATATGTGTAATACTACCTATTTTGATACAAATTAGCACCTTTGCAAATATGATATCATCCCTATATAAATGACTAAAAAAGAGAAGTGTTGATAATGACTCTTCAATTTGAACTGTGTTGCCCAAGCTTTATTAATCATCATCTTCAACTAAATAATCAACATACTGTAGTAAAATGAAAATCATTGAAAATTCCTATGCATCTAAACCCAAAATTACTCGAATAACGAATATTTGGTTAAATCAATATCTTCAAAGTTTAATTGTGTTTTACCGTCTAAAATTCGATAACTTTTTCCATTTATTGATTTAATTACGTCACCTATGGTTAACCTTGGCCCAACTGGTAAATAGAAGTACTTTACTTCCCAACCAAAAGGATAGCTTTCTACCGTTATAATCATATATTTTTCATCATTTACCATTAGTAATCACGCTCCTACAAGTGAATTATAGCACATTAAATGTATTGTCTATCGTGATGGTATTCATGATATCTATAATTTTAGCTCAATCTATGGAAGACAAGAATTGCGGATAGGAAACATGTATCCCTTTCAACAAAAAAGACCTGATACTTGAGGCGATTAGTAAATCGCTTGTGTAACAGACCTATTCTAGTTAGATGTGGTAAGGCCACTATTTTGATACAAATTAGAACCTCATCAAGATTTTTAACACCCTACAATTTATTTTTTACCCCTGTAAAAACGGCTTAACAAGGCTATAAATAATGATTATTTGTGCTCAATGATTGATTCAATGATTAAATCTATAGTAACTATTATATATGTAGCTATAAGAAAGTTTTTTGTTTAACAGTTTATACGATAGATAGATTGGCATTAACCATGTATTTTTTGTTATGACCATTTGGCAAAGAGGTTTAATACGGGTTCATCTTCATTATAAACCACTATATCATTTGTAAAATCCCAAGGGATTAAACCCTCTTTATCTTTATACCAACCGATAAACGTTTTATCGCTAATTTTAGGATCATCAGGGATAAACTCAATCAGTTGATTCTCATAATAATCGATTAAATATATGTCCTCACTTGGATCCTCAAAGAGATTGTAAAAAAACTGAACATTAGCTCGATTTATAAAATCTAAATCTGGTTTAACGTAGCTAGGAAAAAATATATCAATATATTTACCATCATATCCTGTATCGTAAGTTGAGTGAGGTAAATAAAAATTACTAAATATGTAGTCAATGTTTTCTAAAGATAAGGAATATCTAAAAATATAGATGTTACCAAGTATATATATTCGCTTAACTGTTTTGCTACTTAATTTTCCTCCTCCAGTTGACATAAATGATGGTTCCTTACCTATGCTAGTTACCATATAACCATCTATCTCAATGGGTATGATGAGTGTCTCTAATGATTGTCCAGCCTCTGTTAACCCCATAATTGTAACTTCCTCGGCATATAGAGTATAAAAAAACAATTCGGACTCCAATAAATTTTCTTTAGGACTGCAACCTGAAAGAACAATAATTAATACCGAAAAACAACAAATCATGATTTTCTTCAATTCAAATCCCCTCTTATAATTTATCTTATAATAACTTAAGTGATGCGTTACTTAAAATCTTATCTATTATTCGTAATTCCTAGCAAAATCTACTTGGACTAGAATTTGATAATTTGATGTTTAGGTTAATTACTTAATTATAGCATATCTTTATGATTTGATTAATTCTCTTCAAAAAGAGCCAAGTAAATTTAAATAAAAAAGGTCTGACACTTAGAGCGAATTGTAATTCGCTTTTGTATCAAACCTATAATTTCTAAATGTGGTAAAGAACTTACAGGGATACCATTTAGCACCCCTGTATGATTTTTAGCACCCTATGCAAATAGTCAACCAATATTCTATATGATTATTAACTATCTTTTTTTATAGCTTCAACAAGTAAATCGACTGCAACACCAATATCGATCATGTGGATCAGATCTATTTCATAAACTCTAAGCGTCATTGTTCTATCTTTTATAGTAGCATATCCAACTTCAATCCAATAGAAACAAAACATAAACACATTAGGTAGATTGTGTTCTTCAGGTATTTCTAATTCAATAAGGATTGGTGTAGTTAGCTTCCAATCTTCCATATTTTTATTATCGATATCCTCTTTGAGACGTAATGAGTAGACTCCATTTCTGAAAAAATAATGTCTTGACTTAATCTGATTCTTTTTAAGATAAGAGATCAATTTGCTGTCATTTGTAATGGTGACAAAGTCTCCTTCTTCTCTATAAAAAACATCAGTGTACATGCCATTGATTAAATCAACAACATAGCCCCCGTCTCCATAAGGTTCAGGGTGAGGATAAAACTTCTTAATCAAATTTCTTGGTACGTTAATTTCAATACTTTTCATAAGTATCTCCTTTTGGTGAATGCCATTTTTTTCACAGGATTAACCTGCATTACCCTTTGTACCAAGGCATTTTTAATTATAATTATAATTGATAGGTGAAAGATCAATATTTGTAATACAGTTTTTAACAACAATAAAAGATTATCCACAATGATGCGATTTCGTGAGTCAAGAAAAAAACGATATATGTTAACGTCATAAATAGCGTTATTGATTGATACGTGATATATTTAGTACATGAAAAATAAACATATTGATACAAACAATATAAATTATAGACTCGGACAAAATATTGCCAGACTACGTGTGGAAAATGGATATTCTCAAGAAGCCTTTGCGCTAGAATGCAATATTTCTAGAGCTTACTATGGTAGGTGTGAATTAGGTTTACACTCTTTTACTGTTGATAAATTGAACTTGATAGCAAATCTATTAAGTGTAACTGTATCAGATTTATTTATTTATTCTAACGATTCTTACATATAGAAAAGTTAATTTTAAAGCCTTTAGCGATTTACAGAATATCAGTTTTCCTAACAATGATTGCAATCACATTTCATAAGTGTGAGACATTGTGATATTGTATTAAAAGATAGGGTAAATCATTCGTTTGTTAGGGCTTGAAAAAATGCTAGGATAGTACTTGCGTTAGTAAAATCGACGTCTTGATAAACCATCAATGAGGACGCCTCACTATAAGCACCATCAAGCACCGATGAAACCCACTCGGTTGTCACTTTATTGTCATAAAAGGCTAGTTGATACGCGCTTAAATTTAAAATGTCATTGGATAGCTCGTTTTCTGCTAGCTCAATAAATACCCCATAACTTGCTTGTTTGTTTAATGCATCAAAATTAGAATTAAAGTCTTTGTATTGTCCTTCACTAAATAAGCGAAGCCCGTCTTTATATACCCCTACGTTTAAATCGTCACTCGTCTCAAAGTAAGCACGGTCCCATCCGGTTGCCTCTAAGAGTTCAAACCATAGATTAATTGGTCCATCAAGTTCATCTGCGTAGGTAAACACCATGCCATGTTCATTATATAAAGCCAGTTGTCTTGTTTGATTAATACCATTACGTAGGGTTGTTCTTGTTTGATTATCGCTATTAATCCAAACTATCGTGGACTCAACATTTTTGTTGAAGTCCTCTCTAACTAGTAATGAGGCGTACTGATTGGTTTTTAGGTTATCTGCTTTATATTGATAGTTATTCTCATTTGAATAACTGATTTGATGAATCGACTGCTGCTCAATAAACTCAAAGTAGTCGTAGCTGTTTATTTCCTCAATATGCCTTAATTCATTTAGATAAAAATCGTTATCATCAAAGCCCATCTTAATACTAGCCACAAACGCATTTTCATCTTTACCATTTGATAAGACATCGTTGTAGTCAAAAACAAGGTTGCCACCCTCTGTTAAAGTCAACTTAAACAAAACCGTCGTGCCTTGATTGGTTTCTAAGTTACCTTCAAATGTTTTCTTTGTGGTTGTGTCATTTTCTAATTTAAGTCTAAGTTGATTTAATAATCGTTGGTAATAGGACAAATGCATCGATAAATTAACTTCAAACGTGTCATCATCTAATGTTTCATACACGTTTAAAAGTGTTTCGCGAGCAATAAACTTATCATCACTAATCGTTGATTCTTGATGAGTGCTTGTTAATTTATTTCTTTTTTCATCGTCTTCGATCAAAAGCTCACTTAATTCACCATAATACAAACTAACGGCTTCTTTGATTGTTTTTGGTTCTGCTTTGTTAGACTGCTCACATGCTGCTAATGCGGTGATGAGACATAAAAATAAAACAAATACACCTATTTTCTTCATTCGTTCTTTCCTCCAGTTATTTAATACGATAAGCTTATTGTATATTAACTAGTTGATTTATACAAATAATAAAATAAATATGAATTAATTCAAGTTCTGCAAACCTCTTGCAGTAATATTAGATTTAAACTTTACTTTGTTTTTAATCCATTCAGCACATTCTCTTGCGATGACTCTTTGAGTAAGCTGATTTCTTAATCTAATCTCAAACTCAGTACCATACAATGAACTTTCTCTAAGTTGCTTAGGAATGTAGAACTCCTTATCTTCTTTATTGATGGTGCCTTTAATACCTTCACTAACAAAGGTTGGTGCAGGAAAAATGAACTCTAGTTCTTCTACAGATTCAAGTTCTTTTTTTAGTGTTTCATAAGCATAAATAGAGAAAAATGATGCAACAATTTTTATTTTACTCCCAGGAATGATTTCCTTACGTAGATCATCACCTAATAACTTCGTTTTATTATCCAATAGTTCCATTAAGTTAATTCACCTCAATTCCATGCTTGATAAAGTATGTTGCGAGTTTTCTTTTAACTTTAATGGTAGGTTCATGTTTACCTTTTTCCCATCTATTGATAGATTGAAAGGAAACTCCCAATAATTCGGCAAACTCAGTTTGTGTTAAAATGAGCTTTTTTCTTAATTCTTTAATCCCCTCAGCGTATGTCATGGTTATCACCTCAACGTTTATGTCAAAATTATAACACTTTTTTATCAAATGACAAAGAAAACTTAAACACATACCTGTTTTTATTATAATTATTATCTAAAATTTGCCATTATCCGCCATGACCGATTTTAAACCTCTACTTAAAATTAAAATGTAATCGTGTATTTAAGGCCATAATCGTGTTACTAAATATATGATGTATACAATATCAACTGATTTATAGTTTTAATAACGATTTTAATAATTCAACTGATTTCTGAATATAGGAAAAACTTCCCTTTCTTCATGAAAAAAAGGTCCGATACTTTTGTATCAAACCTATGCATTCAATATGGCGGAACAAGGGGGATTTGAACCCCCGCATCCTGTTACAGACCTACAAGCTTTCCAAGCCTGCCTCTTCAGCCACTTGAGTATTGTTCCATCAAAAGAGCTAGTCAGCTAGCTCTTTATAATATACTTCAATAAGTTCATGTACTTCTTTGTTTGTTTCTAAGGTTAATGCTTTATTTACAATCGCTTCTAATTTACTGTAACTTGCTTTACTAATTAAGTATTTAATCTCTGCAATTGCATTTGCATTCATCGATAGATCATCGACACCTAAACCTACTAAAAGTAATGATTGTTTTGGACTTGATGCCATCTCACCACAGACAGAAACTTTTTTACCAGCTTTATGTGCTACATCCACAACTCGTTTGATTGTTTGTAATAACACAGGATGATACGGTTGATAAAGATTCGTTACTTTTTCATTTGTTCTGTCAACTGCAAATAAATATTGAATTAAATCATTTGTTCCAATAGAAACAAAATCTACATACTTGATTAAAGTTTCAATATGTAGTGCAGCAGTAGGCACCTCTACCATGATACCAAATTTTGGAAGATTTACATCCACAAATTCTTCTTTTAATGAAGAAACTGCAAGATCTAATATCTTCTTAGCCTCATCAATTTCTTCTTTAACTGTTACCATAGGTAACATCAGTTGAATGTTTCCAGATAAATTCGCTTTTAACACCGCTCTTAATTGTGTTCTAAAAAGTGAAGGGAATGAAAGTGAGTATCTAATCGCACGATTACCCATAAATGGATTTAATTCATTACGATGTGAAAGATATGGTAAATCTTTGTCACCACCGATATCTAGTGTTCGTAAAGTAACACTTTGATTGAAAAATGATTTAGATACTTCTTTATAAAAGTTTGTAAGTTCTTCTTCTGTTGGGAAATCTTGGCTTTCCATATATTGGTTTTCAGTTCTTAATAAACCAACGCCCATGGCCCCAACTTCTTTAGCATTTTCAACATCTTGAAGTTCAGAAATGTTTGCAAGAATGCCAACTTCTTTTCCATCTGATGTTTTACCATTTTGATTTTTAAGTTGTAGATAAATTTGTTGTTCCTTTAAAATTTGTTTTTGCTTTTCCATGAAAAGCGTAATTTCATCATCATTTGGATTTAAAATTACAAATCCTTTTTTACCATCTACAATAGCAAGTGTATTTTCAGGTAATTTTGATACATCAATACCTGAGATTGCAGGAATACCTAAGTGACGCGCAAGTATCGCAGCGTGACTTGTTTTTGAACCTGAGGTTGTAATAATACCTTTAATATATTTCTTATCTAAAGAAACAGTTAAACTTGGCATAATCTCTTCAGCAACTAAGATAACATCTTTAAAGATTTGACTCTTTAAAGACTTCATACCAGAAAGTGCACCAAGAACACGTCTCATGATGTCTTTAAGATCAGAAACTCTCTCTTTAATATACATATTTTCAGATGCTTCGAATAGATCAATCATTTCAGAGATTGACTGACGGAATGCATAATCTGCACTATAATTATCTTCTTTAATTTTCTTTTCTGTTTCTTCTCTTAGCATCGGATCTTCTAGCATTAAACTTTGTGCATTGAAGATGGAAGCTTGATCCGGTCCAACTTTTTTCTCGACATCACGATAAAGTTCTTGAAGTTCCTTTTTTGATTTTTCTAAAGCTTCGTTAAGTCTATTTATTTCAATTTCAGGACCTTTCCCAAGTTTACTTACTGAAATCAGCGGTACTTCATTTAAATGATGAATCTGTGCAATTGCTATCCCATTTGATGTTGAAATACCATAGATTTTGTTTTCCATTATATAACCTCTCTATTGAATGCCTCTACAATCGCAAAATCGTTATCTTTAACGATTGCAAGTGATGTTGTTACATAGTTAATAATATTTGATACACGTTGTGGTGGTACGGCAATGAATAATTGAATTGAAAGTGAATTATAGAACTTCATCATTGCATCAATTCTTGATTCATCCATGTTATTGAATGCTTCGTCAAATAATACGATACAACCTGAATCCACTCTTCTATTTTTAGTTAAAAGTTGTTGGAATGAAGCTGCAATAACAATATAGAATGGTACTTGGGTTTCACCACCAGATTTTTCTCTAGAAACTTTTGAAAAGTAAGATTTATTACCGTTTTCTGAAGTTACTTCAATATCGTAACTCATATAGTAACGATAATCTAAGAATTGTAATGCAAACTTATCATTTTCAGGATCAAATGACGCAATTCTATTGAAGAGTTCCATTAAAACAATTTCATTCTTCTTAGTTAAGTTTTCAGTGAATAATGTGTGATTAAAGATCGCTTCACTGCCCATAATAATGTCGTAATATGTCTTAAATTCTGGATTTTCTGAAGGTTTTGTAATTAATTGGTAACTATCTACACCAAACTTTTTACCTTCAAGTGCCATGTTGAGTTCAGCAATTTGAATTTGAGCTGCTTCAATTGAAGCACGAAGTTTACCAACAAATTCTTCTCTAAATCCAATTTCAGAAGCACGACGTAGATCGATTGCCTCTTGTTCATATTTCATTAAATTGTTGTCTCGAATCAGATTGGCTTCACGTTCGAAGTGAATTAATTCACTGATATCCGGAGCTGCTCCAAAGTGGTAGTTTGCAATATATACACGCATTAAGTTAATCACTTCGTTTTCAGCTTTAGCATTTTGTGCATTAATTGCAACCGTACTTTGTGCAAGATCACGACTAATTAGGTCGTAATTGCTTGAGTATTTTTCTTTTAATGCATTAAATTGTGAATATGCTGTATTGATTAAAGTTGGATACTTTGCGTGTAATTGTTTTTGCTCTTCAAAGTATTCATCAAGATTTGTTCTTGTTTCTTCAATTTGTTCAAGAATACGTGTCTTTTCACTTCTTAAATCTGCCATCTTATCTGCAAGACGTTCAAGATCAAGTTTAAGTTGTCTTTTCTTATTCTTTTCATCTTGGAGTTGAGCTTCAAGTTCATTGAATTGAGGATTCTTTTCTAAGCTTCCTACTTTTTCTTCTAATTCAATAAACTCTCTTCTAATGACTTTGACTGTTTCAAAGAAGCGAACTTGGTTTGTTGAAAGTATTTGATTTAATCTTGATTGTGAAAGTAATCGAATTGCTTTTTGATTTCTTTCAATTTCTTTTGATAATCGGTCTAAGTCTGATTGTAGTTGTTTAACTAATTTTTCATCGAGTTCAACTTGCATTGATGTTGCTTGTTGACCAATATATGGAACTTCATAGTTTCTTGGATTGATTTGACGTGCTGTATAGTTTGAATACGTCATTGCAGTTTTCGTAATTGATCGAGAATAATTCTTTAAATCTTGTATATTTTCAACTGTTACAACATGACCCATAATCATATTGATGAAATTCTTAGCATGTGGATGATCAGTTGAAACTTTAGCTGCAAGCGAGTTTGGAAGAATATTTGTGTATTCACCAAGTTTTGCAGTATTAACTAAACCTACACCATAAATTTGAAGTTCAGATTTAACACGATCATAAACTTCTAGTGCATCATTGAAATACAATGGATCAATGATTAAGTCAAATCTTTGACCACCTAAATATCCTTCTAATGCATTACGCCAAGATTCATCTGCAACTTCAATGAGTTCACATAAAGGACGCACTCTGACTTCTTTCTTATAATAATTGGAAAGATCTGTATTAATTGCTTCGATTAATTGTTGAACATTTTTAGGATATGTTTTAACATTTCGTTTAAGTGCATTTAATCTTGCTTGAGTAATATTAAGATCTTGTAAAAGTTTAGTTCTTTCACGTTCTAAATCCATCTTCTCAACTTGAAGTGCAGATAAATAACCACTTGCTGCAGCATGTGCACCTTCCATGAAAGATGTTAATTCTAAAACATTTGAATTCTCTTCATGTCCAGAATAATACTTAATAAACGCTGAAATTGCAGTATTTGGATTGAGTTGAACAAAGTCACGATAAATCTCTAACTCTTTGTTTAAAGTGTCTTTAAGGTCAGATACAATGCGTTTTTGTTCATTATATTGCTCACCTTTTTTCTCTAATTGTTCTTTAAGATTGATTAATGTTCTTGCAACATCATTTGTATTTCTTGCTTGTTCAAGTTGAATGATTGCTTCATCGTTTTCTTCAACTTGGCTATCTAAATCTTCTTTATCTTTCTTTAAAACTTCATATCTTGCGTTTATTTTATCGATGGATTCTTGTGCGTGTGCTAAGAAGAATTCTCTCTTTTCAATAAATGCCATTTTTTCAATCATTTCATTAATATTGATTTGATCTGTATTTGATGTTAAAGCTTCACCGAGTTTAACAATTTTATCTAATTTTTCTAATTTTTCACGATCAAGTCTAATTTGTGATTCAACACGTTTTAATTGAGTCACATTGTTTTTAAGTGATTGAATATCAATTGGTTCATCATCAAGTAAAAACTCAAAAACGAAAGATTGTAAATCAATCGGTCTAAATGCTAATGCTTTTGGTAAAATTTTTGCGTACTTTTTCGCATCAATACCAAAGTATTTTGCTAGTGCATCACGATAATCTTTTTGTGTATTGAATGGATCAAGTTCAACTTGAATCGTCTTTAAATACGCCTTCATTGAACGGTAATCTCTTGGTTTTTTCTTATCCAAGAAGATACCATCATGAATATTTAGATTATCTAGTAAATAGAATCTTTCTTTTAACGAGCCACCTTTTGGCAACTCTAAAATACACCCAATAACTCCAAATTGATCGTTTTGCTCATCAAAGAATTCGAGTGCTACGTGAGAAATTACATCACCTGGTCGTAAATATTCTTTATTCTCAGCACCAATACGTCCACGAATATAACCTTCGAGTGAACGTTTAGCTTCATCTGTTGCTGCAATATTGAATTTAGCACCAGATTTACCACCGACAAGTAAATATTGCAGTGCATCCAGTAAAGTAGATTTACCTGAACCATTCTCACCTGAAATTAATGTATTATCATTAATCACAATTGTTTGGTCAAAGAATAAGTGCCAGTTTACGAGTTTAATCTTCGTCAGTCTCTTCATTGTCACTACCTCCTTGTAAGTATTCATCTAAGTGGTCTAAGACTTCTTTTAGAGAGTCCATATTGACAACAAATAGAATGGTTGGATAAATTTTAATTCTTGCATCATCACGGAGTTTTTGATCCATGTAATCTATGATGTTATAATTCTTTAAAAGTTGTAAACTTGGTTTAAGTCGATCTTTGGTCATACGTTTATTATCTAAATAACCTATTTTTGCAAGTTCAGCATGAATATCTGATAAATAAACTTCAACATTTTCATCGAGTGTAACGACATCCATTTTAGCTTGATAGATTAATCTAATAACTAATAATAAAATGGATTCTTCTTTCTTTAATCTTAAATGATTGAATGAAGATACATTTTTAATAAAGACAACTTCTTCATGACGTTTGATTTCTAATTCAAAGTCTGCAATCGAAAAATACGCTTGAAATAAATCTTTATAAGCTAAGATAAAACGATAGTCATTTGCATCACCAATCTTTTTTCTTGTAATGTAGTTTACTTGGAAAAGTTTATTAACAATTCTAGAAAAGATTTGCTTTTCAGCTTCTTTTAAATTTACAAACTCATCGTTGAGTAATTTGATTGCTTGTTTTTTATCGCTCATCGTTTTAACCCCTTTCTAAAGATTTCAAATTCATTAAACTTAATGTCACCAATTCTCACATCATAATTTAAGAGTTTGACATCATATTTCATACCAACACTCTTTGAGAATAAGAAGATTAAGATTAATTTGACATAATCTTCATTCGTTTCGATTTGAATTTCAGATGCTTTAATCTTGTCTGAATCTCCTAAGAGATATAAAACATGTTGATTAATTTCTGATTTTGTATAGATTGATGCTTTCATTAAAGATGCAAGTTTTCTTTCTTTGACATCTTCTGGAATTTCTTGTTCGTAATTGACTTCCTCAGCAACAGGATCAATTCTTTGTCGACGTTCTTTATAAAGTGAATTGTCATCTAGGTTTCTTGCTCTTACTAAGTTAAAGAGTGGTGTATAGTCAAACTCTTTTTCTTTTAGAACAATCTTGAATAGTCTATTTAATAACCCCTCTAAGTTATCTGATGTATTGGTCAAGAACATAATCTTTGATGCTGCTGCATTAATGTAAAGTTCATTCTTTTCATCAATTGCATTGATTAAAAATTCAATCGCGTCCACGCTGTCTTTTATATAGCGAATGCGTTCTTCAACATAGTTGAATGCATCATTATAATCAATTTTTCTTCGTTGTTCGATTGCTTGATTGGTCATTTCATCTAAATATTGATCATTTTGATAAATCATACCAATCTTTTCTAAGATTGCACGTTTATAACGTGGTAGTGAATCGGTTGTTTTTAATTGATAGTATGCACTATCAAAGAAATTCGTTTTATAATCTACTAAAAGTTTTTCTAAAACATCTTGTAGTTTTTCCTGTCTTTGTCTTTTAACAAGATCATAATAATATCGATAAATATTTGCTTTTAATGTCTTTAACTTTCTTAAGACATCATCAATTTTACGATATGCTTGTTCAATAATTGTTAAACCATCTTGAATGTCAAAAGACGACAAAAGAGAGTAAACGGTGTAAATTTCACCGGTGTACTCAGTTTGTTCGTCCATTTGAATTCTTTTTAAAATATCTATGATTTTAATTGAATAATCAAAGAGGTTTAAAGACGTTTTATAATCCCCTAACTCTTCTTCACCTAACCAACCATTGTTTTTAAGTACATTTAATACCGCAACACTCTTTTGTCTTGGTGTAGAAACTTCATCTTCATCATCAACTTCGAAAGGGTCCTTAAGTTCATCGAAATAGTCAACTAACTTTCCAATAACATAATTTCTTTCCCCTTGGAAAGAATCTTCAATCGAGTTTGTAGCATCATATATGATGAATAAACAATCAACATATATCTTTCGATTAGGGGAGGATAGCACATTAAAAAGTGTATCTGGTATCTTATCAAATAAATTTGCCACCAAAAATCCTCCTTGTCGGTATACCCCATATTGTAACATTATTTTTTTATAAATACTATTTATAAGAACCAAATTATTACCTTGCAATCAACATTTTTTTCCCATAATTATCAGATTTATCGTTTTTTCATGAAAACGCTTGATAATAATGATATAATCGGGCTGTAGGATTATGTTATTAAAGACAGAAGACAAGCTTCTGATAAATCGGCAAACTTACGGAAACGTAAGGACGCAAAGCTATAGGGCCTAAACGAAATGGCAGCCAGTTGCAACTTCAAAGTAGTCTTTTTTTGTTGGAAAAAGATTAAATTATTTCGTCGCCCTCATTTTTAAAGATGAGGTATCAATCATGAGAAAAATATTCAGTATAATGGTAATCCTTACCATTATTGCAGGGTCAATTGCTTTTGGATTCAAAGCATTTGATGATCATCAATCAACCCAACGTATAAGTGAAAATAAACTTTCATATAAAAATCAATCCATTATATTAAATGTAACACCTTCAACATCAACGAATGAAAAATTAGTTCCTGAAGGTTATGCAATTTTTAAAGGACAAACTGAGGTTGTCACTTTAACTTACTCAATTGATGTTTCAGAATTAAAAAACCAAAATATTACATTAACCGCTGAAGCTTTAAATATTCAAATTGGTGATAGTGACTTATATTCAAATCTTGTATCAATTACAATCGTTGAAAATCATATTGAAATTGATGAAGATTTAGAGAAAATCACGGTTGAAGTTAGATTAATTGAACCTGAAGATGAGGAAGCATTTCATGCAATTTCAGGTAAAAACATAACGTTTCAATTAAGAATTGTAGCAAGACAATAATTGATGATAAAAAAACCACTCTCGAAAGTGGTTTTATTTTTTTTTGGTTTTAATTTAATCTCAACAATTTGACCATAAGTTTTAGTTGACTCTACTTCTAATTGATCAAGTAGTGGTCTTTTGAATAAAGGAATACCCTTCCCTAAAACTTCTAGTACATAATAAATCCAATATGCATCAACAAGGTTCTCTTTAATAAAGAGATCAATAATTTGAGAACCACCAAATAACCAGATATCTTTAGTTTCATTTTGTTTGATTTCATCCAATAAGACTTTTGGGTCTTTTTGAATAAATTCTACATTAGGATCAACTAAATCTGTTTGTTTTGTGTAAACGTACGTTTTGTAATTCTTATAAGGCCATGTTTCATAATTTTCTAACATTTGCTGATAACTTACTCGCTCCATAATAATCGTTCCAATTTGGTTCATAAAACAATCAAAATCATAGACCTCAGGATCAGAATAATTTTCTAAAAAACTATATCCTTCATTTTTATCAGCAATATAACCATCAAGTGACATTGCCAAGTACAGAATGACTCTACTCAAATTACCCCCCCCCTATTTTAAGATTGATTACTTCTTATGATAAGCGGAAACTTTAACATTTTTACCTTGATGTTTAAATACTTTACCTAGTTTTAATCTGTGTGCAGTATCTTTCTTTAAGTCGAAGATGGTTTCATTATTCATATGTTTGATATCACCAACATGTTTTGAATAGATACCATATTCTTTTTCTAAGACTTTAAATAAGCCTTGTGGATTTAAACCATCCTTACGACCAAGTGTGATCATAAATGTGTCATAACCCGTTCTACCTGATTGACCAGGCATCGCTCTTTCTTCACGACGATTTCTATCTTTTTTATCTTGGATAACTTCGATATCATCGTAAGTCTTCATCTTAGGCATTGAATTATCTAATAAATGATTAATTAATTGTTTTAATGTTTCTTCATCATTGATGAAATCAGAAAGCAATAACACATGATTAGGCACTTCTTTTTTAATTGAAATCTTTAAATCATGTTTGAAACGTTTTAATCTTTCTAGATAGATTGCATCTTGATCAGGAATAGCTAATTTCTTAATTTCTTTACCTGTAAACACTTCTAACATCTTTAAGTTTCTTTGTTTACGTGGTGTTACGAATGAATAAGCTTTACCTTTCTTACCTGCACGTCCTGTACGACCAATTCTATGGACATACACTTCATCTTGTTGTGGTAAGTCATAGTTGATGACAACTTCAACATCAGAAACATCAAGACCACGTGCAGCAACATCGGTTGCAATTAAGATTGCAAGTTGTTTGTTACGGAAACGAGACATAACATAGTTACGTTGTGATTGTTTTAAATCACCATGTAAACTATCGACATTATATCTTTCATCTTGTAGCGCTAAAGCAATTCTATCAACATCTGCTTTTGTATTACAGAAAATGATTGCTGATTTAGGATTTTCTAAATCAATTAAACGCTTAAGTAATTTAGCTTTATCATCATCTTTAACAATAAAGTATGATTGTTCAATGTTTTCAACAGTTAAACTTTCCGCTTCAATTTTAATTGATTGTGGGTCCTTTTGATAAACCTTAGCAATCTTTTTAATAAACGGTGGCATGGTTGCTGAAAATAAAACAGTTTGACGTGATGTTGGTGTAGTTTTTAAAATAGTTTCTAAGTCTTCTTGGAAACCCATTTTTAACATTTCATCAGCTTCATCTAATGCAAGCATAGATAAGTGTGAAAAATCAACTGTCGCACGGTTGATATGGTCAATGATACGACCTGGTGTACCAACAATGATGTGTGGATTTTGACTTAAAGCTCTAAATTGACGGTCATAAGATTCACCACCAACAATTGTTGTAGCTTTTAAACTTGGATAGAATTTAATAAGTTTTAAAATCTCTTTGTAAACTTGCATACTTAATTCTCTGGTTGGTGTTAAAATCAACCCTTGAATTTTGTTGACTTTTGGATCGATGCGTTCCACCATTGGAATTGCATACGCAAAAGTCTTCCCAGTCCCAGTTTGTGCTTGACCAATAATATCTAAACCTTCTAAAATTACAGGAATAGCTTTTTCTTGAATAGGGGTTGGAACATCAAATCCTAAAGCAGCTAATGCTTCTTTAGTTGAAGTTCTAATTTGAAAATCTTGAAATAAAATCGACATAATAATCCTTTTTACAATAAATTTGTTTTTTAAACCTTGTTAAGTATACCACAAAAGAAAATTATTTAATGAATAATACAAAAAAAGATGCATATCACATCATCTTTCACAATCTCCAGAGTCACAATACTCAATTCCCATCTCTTTTTCATACATAGCAATGAGTACATTTTTAATCTCATCTTTGTTATTTAAACCAGTTAGTCTTAAACCATGACTAAAAGTTAACGTTGGTGTGATATTTATTTTATTTAATGCTGCATGTTCCATTTGATTTAAAACAATCTTTTTGTATTTTTCATCAAGTGGTGCTAAAGATAAATCTTTTAGATTTAATTGATAAGTCACTGAAAGAACCGCTATGATTTCTTCTTTACTTTTTTCAAGTATTGCAAGTTCAAAAAGTTTAATCATAAAACTTTTATCAAGTTCTTTTTTACGACCGTAGTGGTAGATTGCATGAAGATAGAAATTCTTTTCATCCTTTACACTTGAACGATAAAAAACAGAGACATCTGCTTGATGTCTGAAACTATCTAATGCATCATTCAAATTTATCAATGTTTGATAAGAATCTTTATTAAAATCAAACCAAAAATCTATTCTCATAAGTACCTCAAATTTATTTTAACACATCGACAGACTAAAAAGAAAAGGAACCTTGAAAGTTCCTTATTTGTTATTTGATCGATGTATTGATTAAATCAAAAATTTCTTGCTTATCTGTAAGTTTTAACAGTGCTTCTTTCTTTTCAAGGAGCATAGTTGCAATCTTACTTAACATTTCTAAATGTTCTTTTTGATAAGAGTTAGGCATTGCGATTAAAAAGATATCTGTCACAGGAAGTTTATCGAGTGCATCATAATCAATAGGTTTATCCAGTCTTAAATATAAAAGTGTTGGGAATAAAACAGAGATATCTTTAGTATGCGGGATTGCAATCCCTTCCCCAATACCTGTTGTAATTTCTTTTTCACGTTTTAATAATGCTTTTTCAAAATCATCAATGCTTGTAATTCTAGCGAGTGAATACATTTTAGTTGCTAGAAAATCAAAAATTTCATCTTTTGTATTTAATTTAATATTTAATTCAATATGCTTTAATTCTAAAGTTTTCATATATACCTTCTTTGATAACGCATAGATTATAGATGAATTCATCTTTATTGTCAACCCTATCAAAAGTTAACAAATTCATCTAAAAAATACTTAAATATATTTTATCATTTATTGTACTTTTTCAATTTTAAAGTAACCAAATACATAATACTCATAAAAACTTGCAACATTCATGTAAAATTTATCTTCACCAAAAAATGTATATGTATATGTAAAGGTATTATTTTCAAGATCTTCAGTAATTTCATCAAATCTATGATTACCTGAAATCGAGTGATTTAAATTCATAGGCATCGTAATTTCATATTGACCTTCAACTGGTACCTCAATTTGAAATACACTACCAATACCTGAAACAATTAATTCAGAATCATATTCTTTACCCAATTCAAGTAATTTAGCAAATTGTTCTAAATATGTAAATTCAATATATTTAGTCGTATCAAATTTTTCGCTATAACCTTTGTCATATGTCATATTGATATTTATATCTATAACATCAAAATCCATCATTATTTCTATTTTTAACGTGTTTGAAACAGTTATTTTAAATTCGATGCCTGTTTCTTTAAACATAGATTCAATCATTTCAATCATATCGGGATCATCGATCATCTCATTTAAAAGATTTCTAATGTCTCCTTTAATAATAAATTGATTATTTTGATATGAGTACTCCAAGTTAGTAGTAAAGCCAAGTAGAGAGAATGAATTTTGTTGAATTAAATAATCAATTACTTTGGGATTCATTTCACTATAATCATTGATGTACTGATAAAAGACTTTATTTTGATTATTTCCTTCAATGAAATCAAATGTACGTTCAATGATTGTATCGTCAATTGATTCTACAATGACTGCTTGATCATACATAAATGATGCAAGATAAAAAGGTTCTTTTTGTAGAATCGTCGTTGTAGACATTTCCATTACTGATGAATCTAATTCCATCACCATTTTAGAATTATTCGCATCTCTAAATGGTTTTGTTTGGTAAAACAAATCAAGTAATGTCTTTTGTGATTCTATTAAAGCATCATTTTGATATGTCTCAGAACTTACCACACCAAATAATACATTCACAGTATGTGATTGATAATTAGCTAAAGTACTTTCAATGATGATTTCTTCTTTAGCATTTGTAAATGTAATGTGATAATTTCTTGTACTATTACCGAAGAAGTCACTTTTTAAATTAACGCTTAAATCTAATTCTAGATCATCAATCATAAACTCATCTCTAGCAGAGACTTCAATTTTAAGTTCAAAATTATAAGTTGTTACAATAACTTTAATAAAGTCTTGATAATTAGATTTATCAATGACATATGCATAACTTTTTTCAGTACATGCAACAAGCAAAAACAAAATCATTGCAGTGAAAAATAAATTAACTTTCTTCATATGAATGGTTTCCTTTTATAAATAGTAATGAATCGTTAAATTTATTATACAATGATAATCCATTTCTAGAGATAAAAAAAGGATGCAAGCATTAAATCTCGCACCCTTCATCTGTACATAACATTTCTTCATCTGTGTCTAAGGATTCAAATTTTGGTGTATCTTCTGCCATTTTATTTAAAGCTAGAAGGAATTGTGAATCCGGTTGCGCACCAGATATTGCATATTTTCTATTAAAGACAAAGAATGGTACACCACGAATTCCAAAACTTTCAGCCATTCCGATTTCTTCTTCAACAACATCTTCAAAGTCACCATTATTAAGTACATTTAAAGCTTCATCGGTATTCAGTCCGACTTCACCTACAAGTTTAGCTAAAGTGCTGTAATCAGCAAGATTTTCACCCTTGGTAAAATATGCATCCATAAACTTTTCTGTTAAAGCTTTTTCTTTATTGTAAGTTCTTGCCCATTTAGCTAAACGATGTGCATCAAAACTTGAAGTTAAATGCGCTTTATCCATTTGATAGAAAAGATCATAATCTGCAGCCATTTGTGTGACATAATCATTCATGCGTTTTGCTTCTGCAAGAGATACACCTTTTAATGAAGCGAATGCTTCATATCCAACTTTATCATTATGTTTTGGTGCATTAGGATTCAGTTCATATGCTTTAAAAATGACTTTAACTTCATTTTTTCTTGAAAATTGACTGAGTGCCTTTTCTAATTTTCTTTTCCCAATATAACAAAACGGACATACAAAATCACTCCATACTTCAATTGTCATTTCAATCTTCCTTTCATTTAACTAAATATAGTTTAACATAACTTAATTTAGAACCTGATTTATGACCTTTGTATCTAGCTAGTAACCCAAACTCGTAAGTTAAATCATTTAGTTCTAATTTCCCAAACACTGAAACTAAATTACCATGAGACAACAAATCTATAAACTCAACACTTGATAATTTCGAATTAAACTTTGAAGTACTTTCTCTAATTTGTTCAATACCACCAAAAATAATCTCTTTTGTAACTTCAATGATACATGTTGGTTCAAAGTAACTTTCGAAATCAATTGGCATACCTTTAAAGTATCGATCCACAATTTCGATTACTCTAAGTAATTTAGGAGAATTGCCACAGTTAGCAGGATAAGTAAAGTTTGTCATTTCCAGCCCTCCATTCGTATACCTATTATACTTAAGATTCGGTTTTTTCAAAGAAAGATTGCATAAAAAAAATAACCGTGTGAATGGTCACTTAATAGTTGAAATCAGAATTTTTTTTGATAATAAATTGTTAAATAAAAACTACCTGTGTTCAGGTAGTTATATTTCAAATTTATCTAATTTCTCTAAAATATTTGACGCATCCTTTTTATACCATTCCGGATATTTTGGATCATTCAATGTCTTTTTAATATCTTCGTTATATTTTGGATTTTTTTGTCTAAGTAATAAAGTAAGTGCATTTCTTAATAGAATTGTTTTACCTCGCCACGTATATGCATGTTTTCCGTACTTAGCCATAAATTCTTTATTTGTTAAATCAAATAAATCCTGGATAATCACATAAGCTGTAGGTTTTGCTCTAAAGGCTTCAACATGATCTGATTGAACGCCTTTATTAAATGGACACACACGTTGACATATATCACAACCAAGTAAGTACATGTTCTTTTCAATTTCATAATCGGTTAAAGAACGTTTTTCTTGATTATATCCACTCATACACTTATCCCAATCAAAACCATCAGTTAAGGCACCAACTGGGCATGCTTTGATACAAATATCGCATTCTCCACAAGAAAGTGTATTTTCTTCAATCACTTCAGGAAATTTTTCTTTGGTTAAAACTAAACCGATAAAGAAATAACTACCTAAATCTTTATTGATCATTAAGTTGTTTTTACCATGAAAAGCAAGTCCAGTCATTTCTAAACATTTACGTTCACTGATGGTATGATTATCAACTAAAACTTTATATTCTATATCTAAATCTTTAAGTGATTCATGCATCAGTGTTTTGATGACATCATGATAATCATATCCATATGTATACATAGAGGCTAAAAGTTTATCTTTTTCTTGTTTAAGATAAACATTTGGATATCCAAGTCCAACAACAAAAATGGATTCGTATCCAATAAGATTTGCATCAAACTTCTTCTTTAAATATCTATCTGCATCGATACAACCCACAATATCAAATGCTTCCTTTAATCTATCATAAACCATATAGATACCTCTAAATATATTTAGAGTATATCACTAAATGACTTATTTATAAATAATAGAAATGTAAATACTGTGCATGATATATCCCATAGTAATAGAATAAGGATATATTAAATTGGAGGTTTTATTATGAATGCAAAAGGTGTTTTCATTAATTTAGCTACAAATGATGTGCAAAAATCAAGAGCTTTTTTTGTTGGTTTAGGTTTAGAATTAGTTAAGGAATTTTCAGATGATTCGAACTCATGCTTAAAAGCTGGTGAAAATTTATATATCATGCTGATGACTCCAGATAAATTTAAAGGTTTCACGAAGAAAGAACTAACAAATTCAAAACACGCAAATGAAGCACTCTTCACGTTTGAAGTTGAAACTAAAGAAGATGTTGATAGAATCTGTGATAAAGTTAAACAATTTGGTGGGGAAATCTCTAAACCAGATATTTATGACTTCATGTATATTAGAACCTTCAAGGATTTAGATGATCATCATTTTGAAGTGTGTGCTTTTACAAAATAAAGATTAAAAAATACCACCAATAGCGGTGGTTTTTTTATGCTTCAATGTTTTCCCATTTTGTATAAAGTGTCAATGTAGGTAGATATGATAAATTGTTATAATAATTTCCTCAGTAGGGTCTGGTTTATTAGAATTACTTGGAATTTGTTCACATACTGTAAGTAAAAAAGAAAGCTAACTAAACTCATCAAAAATGAAATTTTCTTCATCTTTTTACCTTATGTTTTATTAATTTAATATTATATTAACCTTTAATATGTAATATTTTTGGTGATTTTTCAGTTAAATATATAAAAACCAGCTAATTTTAGGTGGTTTACTTTAATTGATTATAATAATTTACCATCATCGTGCCAATCACCAAAGATGATATTTTGTTTTGTATTTTCTAAAAATTTATTGAGTCTTTTCTGGAAAGTTACTTGATCTTTTCTTATTCTTTGAATGTTATCAATTCGGACTCTTATATAAAGTTCAGGTAATTTTAAAAAGTTTTGATATGTTTCATCATCACTTTTTATCGCTTCAATGATATCAACATCAATTATGAACGGATCATCTAAACCTGGAACAACTTTTAATCCTTCTTCTGTCATCAATCCAAGTTCTCTTAATTTTCTAACACGTGCTTTATTGAGTTCAGTCCAAGGACTATTTTTAGAGCGTGGTGAGAATCTTTGATAACTTTGACCATCTATAGGCATAAGTGTTGAATCAATCCACCCAAAACAAAGCGCTTCATAAACTGCATCAATGTAATAGATTTTATCACTATCTTTTTTTCTAGAAAGCGCAACAAAACATGCTTTTTCAGTTTTATAGTTTTGTTGTAACCAACTTCTAAAATCTTCTTTAGTTTTAACATCTAATACATTTATGATTTCCATTTACAATGTAATCCAATATCTTTGGTATTGATATTCATTATATGTGATTTCATTTTCAAATACGCCACCACATGCAATAATGGTATGTTTAGATGCTAGATTATTCGGGTCACATATAAGTAACACTTTACTAAGTCCTAATTTTTTAGATTCAATGAGTGACATATTTAGTTGAGTTGTCCCGTAACCTTTTCCACGCATGTTTGGTCGAATGCCATAACCAATATGTCCAGTCTTTAAGAGCATCAATTCACTTAAATCATGTCGAATATTAATTGCCCCAAGCATGATGTTTTCAACTTCATCATATAAAAAGAAAGTCGACTCATCAATTGGTTTAAATCCATTTTCTAAACTGACTTTGTAGTTTTCAAAATCATGATAATCACTTCTAACAATTGCCCATGGTGTAATATCTTTTTCTACATTTGTCCACTCATCCATCATCTCAACGACAAGTGGGTAATTTTCTTTCGTTAATTTAACAAGTTTCATAGGATATTCTTTCTTGGAATTTAATCATTCCATAACATAGAGTGTTCACTACCATCAAAATAATAAATAGTTTCTGTTTCTAAATTTTTAGTGCGCATTGAAACGGTTGTTTTGGTTTCTAAAACGATGACTTCTGTATCTCCAAATTCCTCTAAAGTTTCTAAGCGTACAATCATTCCAATAATTCTATTTTTAAATAATAACTGCTCCACATTAAAGTTTCTTGGAAACATTAAATGAAAAACTTCACGAGAGAGTTCTGAACTATAAGGAATATCAATTAAACTCCCTTCAATAAACATCTCATAATTTTCAAATGATACTGATTTAATTGCTGGTTCTGATTCTAATCTTTCATATATTACAGATAAATCAGTGTGCAAATCGATTCTTAATTGATTATCCCAAATATAGATTTCTTGAACAAATTCTGTACCAAACTTTTCAGTTTTATATGCAAAAAAAGCATTTGACGCTAACATTTCTTCTACTATTTCTATATCTGAAAATAATCTTGAATCAAATTCTGTATCCGAAAATTTATTGTTACAACCTATTAATATAAAACTTAATAAGAACAGATTAAGAAGCTTTTTCATAAAGTACAATCACCTCTGAGATTTTCATTAAGATTTTACCATAAAATAATCACTTACAATTTACATGAGATTGCCTAATTAAAGATAATGTACAATGCATTTTGATATGCTTCTATCTTTTTATCGATGTATGTTTTCATCGCAGGTGTAATCTCTATATGATCATCGAATAATTCTGGTTTTAATTGAGTTAACCATAAATGTATTTCTAGTGTTTGATTCCAGTTATCTCCAAATAGAATATCTTCTTCATGTCCATCAAAAACTAATATATAAGAAACAGATGAAACATTACCTTGGTAGTTATAGTTGAAAACTCGCTTTACATCAATCAAATCACTATACGTATAAATTTTTGGTTCAGCATCAAACACATCTTGTATAAATATTTCATTTGAATTATAGTAAGCCTTTTGATTTAACCCCATAATGTATATTGGATAACATAGCATTACTGTAACAAATGCCAACCAATATAATGTGTTGATTTCTTTAGCTAATTCACTCAAGCGATATGTGTTAATAACCTGCTTATTTTTACTTTTAATCGTACATTTTCTTACTAAATATTTTTTTGAATAAATTGGATAAAAAGTTAAACCGATAATGCCAATCATTAAAAACATCACAGAAATCAATGGCCATGCTTGTCGATCAAGTTCTAAATAGGTATATGAATCATCTGGTTTAATAAAATAGTCCAAGATACCAGGAAGTATATACAAAACCATCATAAGCAGGAAACAAATTATAACATTAATAATTTCAAGTTTTTTAGCAGACTTTGTGGTTTCTTCAGGATAAAGACTCAGTGCATTTTCTACACGTTGATTTAAATGTGATATTTTACCTTCTATCTTTTTAAATTTTCCAAATTGCATATAAAGTAAAAAACCAATCATACATATAAATATTGAAATGTGTAGAATTAACATTTATTATTTCACCTTTGCTAATTTTTTTAATGCTTTAAATATAAATCAAAATATTAGATATCATCTATATAAAAATTATAACATTATTTGAATAAGTACATAATTCAATGAATTATTGCAAATACATGGAAATTGTTTTAAAAACGTGTTAATCTAGTTTCAATTACTAGATGGAGGTAATTATGGATTTAGAAATTAAATCATGGATTGATAAAATCGATCAGTTAAAACTTCCTAGATGGGATGACTTACCAAACATAGGTCTTTATTTTGAACAAGTTTTATACTATGTCAATGAGCACTTAAGTTCAATTTTCTTAGATAGTAAAGAACCTGAAGATTTTTTTGTCACTGCTTCTATGATTAATAATTATGTTAAACATAAAATCATGGTGCCTCCTGTGAAGAAAAAATATTATCAAGCACATATCGCATTCATCTTTACAATTACAATACTGAAACAAGTTGGTAATTTAAAAGATGTGCATGGTGGCATTACACACTTGAGAACCGTATTAGGAAAAGAACAAGCATTTGATACTTTTATTGATTTTTTGGAAACATCACTTCACTCAGTTAAAAATGAATTACTTGAAAAACCAGATGGAACTTTCTATGAAAAGGCTGTATCAATTGACCTTCTACCGTTAAAAACCGCGACAATTGCGTTCGCATCCAGCATGTTATCGAGATACTTATTCTCGAAAATAAAAAAATAAAAGGAGAAAATACGTGCAAAAAATAGCAATCCTTGCAGACTCAGGGTCTGACATCAATAATTTTAAAAAAGGATCTCCGCTTTATATTCTGCCACTTAGAATCGTCATCGATGGTGTTGAATATATTGATAAGAAAGAAATTTCATTAACTGAGGTTTTAAGCAAACTAGATACACATAAAGTAACAACTTCTCTGCCTAGTCCAAAAGACATTGAATCAACACTTGATCAAATTAAAGCAGATGGATTCACACATGTTATCGTCATTCCAATTTCTAAAGGTTTAAGTGGTACGATGAATGTCATTAGAACGATTGTTGAAGACTATGAAGGCTTAGAAATTAGCATTATCGATACTAAAAACATTTCGATGGCAAGTGGATATTCTTCTATTGAAGCACTTGAAATGATTGAACAAGGTAAATCTTATTCAGAAATTGTTGATGCAATCAATACGAGATTAACATTAAAGAAAGTTTTCTTTACAGTTGATAAACTGATTTACTTAAAACGTGGTGGTAGAATTGGTTTAGTTTCAGCAACCATTGCTGACCTATTAAAAATTAAACCAGTGATTACATGTAATGAAGATGGAGTCTACTATAGTGTTAAAAAACAACGTGGTTATGAACAAGCTGTTAAACAATTAATTAATTTAGTTTCAGAGTTCGTAGGTGATGCATCTTCTTATGACTTGAGCTTAATGAATGCAGATTCTAAACTTGATTTAGAAAAGCTTCAAAATCAAATTAAAGAAGCATTACCTAAGGTAAGAAACATAGAAGTTTCAAATATCACTCCAGCTTTAGCAATCCATACTGGACCTGAAGCTTTAGGTATCGCAGTTAAAATTAATGATTAAAAAATATAAGGACTTCTGCTGAAGTCCTTATTTTTATGCTCTGGATAATTTTCTCACTTCAAAAAATTCAATGAGTTGTGCAGTTAATACAATCACACAAACAAATAACATAGTGGCATGAATTGCAGGTAATGCAAGTTCATAGTTACTCATTACTGTTGATAGGTCTGTTTCGAAAATATCTGCAAGTTTTGCGAAAAATTCAGGATTGATAATTGCTTTTGTTGTCAAGATGACTTGTAATAAAAGAATTTGTAAAAGTGAATTAGCTGTTGTAATTGCAACAGTTAATTGAGTTTTTCTGCCTAGTGTCATCTTATATAAATCATTGGCAAAGTCAATACCTGCTAATACGAGAATAGGAATAATAAAGTATCTAATATTATCATTAAATATGATAACAAAGTCTGTTTCTCCATTATTTGGGAAGTAGAATCTAATATATTGTTGGTGATTAAAAATTACATAAATAAAAAGACCAGAGAAATTCTCTGGTCTTAAAGTTTATTATTCGTTTAAAGCTTGTGTATCTTGACTATTTAACATTTCATAATCAAGTTCTTTTTCACGTTTTGCAACGATTGTAGCAGCGACACCACCACCGATAACGTTAATGAGTGTACGACCCATATCAACAAGTGGATCAACCGCAATAATTAATGCGATACCTTCAATTGGAAGTCCTAATGAAGATAATACAACTGCTGCTGCGATAGTTGCAATCCCTGGAACACCAGCAATACCAATTGCTGAAACAGTTGTCACAATGAGTAATAAAATGAATTCCCATGGTCCAAATGGAATATTATAAGCATTTGCTGTTAATACTGCAACAACAGCAGGGAAAATTCCACCGCATGCATTCATACCTACATTTGCACTTAAAGGTCCAACAAAATTTGCAACTCGATCAGATACACCAACACGTTTAGTTAGTGATTCCATAGTAACTGGTAATGTGCCATAACTACTTTGAGTAGTAAACGCTACGAACATTGCAGGCGAGAATTTCTGAATGAACTTGAATGGATTAATTCCATTTATTGCTAATGAACCCATTTGTATAAAAACAAAATGTGTTAACATCGCAGCATACATAATTAAAATATAGAAACCAAGTTGCATAATTGAATCAAAATCACTTCTACCAACTGCATAAGCCATGAATGAGAAAACTGCATAAGGTGTTAATTTCATAACAAACCTAGTAATTCTAGTCATGATTGTATTTAATGAATTATTAAAATCAATAAATGGTTGAGTTCTTTCTTTATGTCTCTTATTTTCAACAATCACTGCAATTGAGACAAATAATGCAAAAGTGATCACTGGCATCACAACACTTCCACCCATTGCTGAAACCACATTTGTTGGGAAGAAATCTAAAATTGCTTTTTCAATTGGTGTAATTGTTTTTGTATATTCACCAATTGGTTCGAATGCATTACCAAGACCAGTGATTGATGCATAGAAGAATCCGATTGCTGCTGCAACAGTTGTTGTTGCAAGTAACCAAAAAAGTGTTTTTAAACCAATAGTTTTTAGTTTATCTGTAGTTTCTAATGATGTAAAAGATTTAATAACTGCAGTTAAAACTAATGGTACAACAATCATTTGAATTAATCTTGTATAAAGCTGTCCTATTGGACGAATTGTTGCGATGATGCTTGCTTCTTTGCCATCAATAATTGTTTTTGTGCCTCCAAATAAAAAACCAACAATTAAACCTAATCCCATTGCAAGCAATACTTTGAAACTAAATTTCCATTTTAATTTCCCTGTTAAAAATATTAATGATAATACAGCAATCGCAGTGATATATAAAACACCTTTTTGCCAACTATCAATTATGTAATTATCAAACATAATACCATTCCTCCGATGTGAAACATCCTAATTATCATACTAAAATGTGCTTTTTCTTACTTAATTATTGCTTCTAAATCGAAATATTCTAAATTTTTGATACAATATATGCGTTAGTTTGTGTTTTTTTCACATAAAAACCTCCAAACTTTGACGATTAAACAATCATATAAAATACAGTCATAATGCAAGTATATATATTATTAATATATATCTGGTCTATATAGGTTTTTTATATTCACTTTAATTGCTGATTGATTGTCAAATGTCAAAGGAGACAAAAATGCAAGGTATTATTGATTTTTTCGAGTCGACTATGCCAACACCCGTTGCGTATTCACCATTTGAAACTTCTTGGTTTCATTATGTATCACTTCTAGTTTTAGTTGCAGTTATTGTGTATCTTATTGTTAAATTCAAAAAAGCGACTGATAAGCAATTTAAAAGAACGATTCTCATTGCTGGTATCGTCATGGTTGTATGTGAAATTTACAAACAATGGATCTTCACATATCAAGCAGGTTATTATCAATGGTATGCATTCCCATTCCAATTTTGCTCAACACCAATGTATCTCTTCTTGGTTTTAGGTCTTTCTAGAAATAAAACCTTAGATAGTTATATTGTTGCATTCCTTGCAACTTATGGCACATTCGCAGGATTAGCAGTTATGGCTTATCCATCTTCTGTATTTATCAGTCTTGTTGGTATCAACATTCAAACAATGGTTCACCATGGACTCATTGGTGCAATCGGTGTTGCATTACTAGTTCGAAATAAAATGGATATGAAAATGTTTGTAAGAGGTGTTATCACATTTGTAACATTATCTGCAATTGCTTATGGAATGAACACGATCTTTAACCTTTCTGGTATGGAAGGTACATTCAATATGTTCTTTATTAATCATAGATTTGGTACAGAAATTCCAGTACTATCCTTAATTGAACCGGTTGTCCCACATGTTGTCTTCTTAATCGTATATGTATTTGGATTTACATTTGTTGCAAGTCTAGTTCACTTTAGTGCCAACGGCATTAGAAAACTAGCAACTTTAAAAACTAAGAAACAACAACTTGCATATCAAAATTAATTTATAAATCAAAAGTGGTAACCATTGCGGTTACCACTTTTTTTATTGTACAGATCTAACAGCTGATACAATTTCTTTTGATGATTCACTGTTTGAATATGCGAGTTGTGTCAAATGTTGATTAATATCTATAGATGCTGAATGTACTGAGGCAGCAACTGTTCTTCCTGCTTCTTCAACAGATTGTTCAATGTAAGAAAAAGCATAAAACATTTCAGTTATTCTACCATCGATTTCATCAAATCGATTTGAAATATAAGCGCGTTGTTCTTCAAGTGCATCTAAAATATTATTTTCTAGTTGATTAATTTTAATTGAAAGCTGTTGACTTATGTATTCAGCAGATTGACGTATCACATCTGCAATCATTTCAGCATTTTGTCTGTGTTGTAAAAGAATTAAAGCTTCTTTTAGATTTTCAGCTCTTCCAGTTTCAAGATAGAAGATAATTGTATCCACACTTTCCCAATCTGTTGGATGTAGGATTTCTTTATATGTATCTTCAATTTTTTTATACATCTCTTTAATTTCTGTTTTATAAATTTGAATCGTATCAAGAATTGTAGTTTCTAAACTGTAAATTAAAGCTGTTTTTTGGTTAATGCTTTCTAAATCATCCCTAGCATCTTTTACAACCCTTTTCAAATCATGCTCTAGTTCATAATCTAATATAATCTTACTGAATTGAGCGTCAAAATTATATGGATACTTCTCAAGTTTGTTTTTCTTTGCAAGTTTTCTAATTTTACTTTCTGAATATTTCTTACCTTTAGAAAAGTTTTTTCTTTTAGATTCTATATCTATCATGAGATACAATTGGAAATCTTCATCTGTTTTTAACCTTTTTTCAATCATTTGTTGATTAAATCTTCTAAGGTTCAAATACCAAGTTCCATAATTTTTATGTCCACCACCTTTATATAACCTAGGCAAAAGTAAGGCTTGAAATATTTTATAGAAAATATATATTGAAATCAAACTACCAGTAATAATAAATTGCCCAACAATATTCATTTGATCATCTGGATTGTCTAAATATCGATCGAGTTCAAAATATGAAAATGAATTGATTCTACCCGTTACATAGGCAAACGTAATTAAAGCAACGAATAAACCAATAAATGCCAATACGAGAGCTAATATAATCGATATGATTTTAACGTTCTTTTGAGCTTTATATTTAAATGGTGATTGATACGCACTTTCACTGCTTAATGAATTACTGGAATTATTTATCTCATGAGATGGAAAAATAGAATCAGTCGTTTTATCTAAAATTTCTCTATTATATGTTTGTTTTAATTCTTTGAATAAACCTGCTACTTTAACATTATGTTCTAATTGAAGTTTTTTGATTCTATACACATCGTTTAAAATCGATTGAAATTTTTTGTGACGCTTATATAAATCATAGACCATCAATTGATTCAATCTTAACCCATATAAATGATTAATGATTAGGTAACGATCTTGATTCTTTATCATGATTGGTTTAGTTTTTGTTTCAATCACTTCTTGTTTTATTTCTATGATTTCAATTTCTTCTTTGATAGATTGTTCAATTGGTTCTTTCACGAAATCATTTTTTACGTCTACAATTGGATCTTTTCTCTGATCCCATCCACAATCAGGACAAAAAGTCGAAATCTTCTTCATTTCATATCCGCATTTAATACATTTCATCATTAAAACCTCCCCAAGTTTTTTAAATTGATGAATAGAATAAAAATACATAGTTTTTATGTATGTTACCTGTTTTTATCCCCTTAAGTCATATCGTGTTGTTTAACTTTATTATATCAATTATTTAATAAAACATATGGAGAAAAATAAAAAACTACCGTGGAGGTAGTTTTCAATTTTTAATTATGTCTTGCTGTAAATGAAATGCTACAAATTTTCCACTTGATGTGTTGATTTTGCTACACATTAATATCTTGATAATAAACACTATTTTTCGGTTTTTAATATTAGATCAATTCTTTCAAGAATTTCATTATAAGTCATGATAATTAAATCTTTATTATTATACCTGATAATATTTAAGTTTTTTCTAACTATATCAATATCAACTTCATTTGTTATTTCATTTTCCATATTCCCGTATACCAGTATTGATTTAGGAATATTATAATGATAAGTATTACTATAGTCAAAAAGAGTAAGTTTTTATTGTAATTTCGGGGGGGAGATTTTACATTACTTACTCTTTTATATTATTTAAATTAAATTAGATCTTCTGAATCAAATGGGTTTGTTACTGGTTTTTTTCTAAACACTATAGGATTAACAATTAGTAACATTATTTGCATTCCAAATAAGCCAATAGGCATAATTTGAGGAACAATTACTCCCACTAAGAATAATAGATAAAAGAAATAAAGTATTCCTGTAAATACCATAGTACCAACTAAACCAGGTTTTTTAATTAAATCATAATTTTCTTCTTCAAATGTTACATCTGTTAAGAATGGTTGGAATCTAACTCCACCTAATGTTACAAGATAAACGCATAACATTAGACTAAACCATAAGAAATAAAACATTATTGAAGCCATTGACTTAAGAACATATAAGAAGAAAACAAACGGGAATGCTATCCAATATATTGCAAATTGAGTTGCATGTTTAACATCCTTTGCTTCATCTTTAATAATTCTATGAAGGTATTCTACTGGAGCTGTTAGACCACTATAGAAGAATAAAATTACGTAGTACCAAGCTAATGAAAAGAATGTCATTATGTATAATGGAATTAATCCAATTTTAATAATTACTTGTAACCATCTATCCATCCCTTTAAAGCGATTATCTTTAAATGCTTGTGTTAATAAATGTTTTGCTGCTTTTTGATAGTTCATTTAATGTCCCCTTTTAATTTTTTAATTTTCCCACGAAAATTCATTTTGACTTACAAAAACAATTAAACTTTATATTAAAGTCTATAATACTTCTTTATGTTTAATTTATTATATTTTTGTTTTGTCTAATTTCATTATAACATTTTATTTTTAGTTTTAAAACATACTAAATAAAAAAATGCCCCCCTTAAGGGTGGCATAAATTATTTACTAAATGGCGTCCGAAGAGGGATTCGAACCCCCGACCGATAGCTTAGAAGGCTATTGCTCTATCCAGCTGAGCTATTCGGACACTTTCTTTCAGCACGTTTTATTATAACTGAAACATTACTGAAAGTAAAGTATATTTTATTCATCAAATTGAGAATTGTAAAGTTCGGCATAATACCCATTTTGTTTTAACAATTCTTCATGATTTCCTTGTTCAACGATGTTACCATTTCGCATAACAAAGATAATATCTGCGTTTTTAATTGTTGATAATCTGTGTGCAATAACAAATGCTGTACGACCTTTCATTAACTCATCCATAGCTTTTTGAATGAGGATTTCTGTACGGGTATCAACAGATGATGTTGCTTCATCTAAAATCAACATTGGATTATCTCTTAACATCGCACGGCTGATTGTAATTAACTGACGTTGACCTGCAGAGATATTTAGACCATCTTCACTTAACATGAAGTTGTAGTTATCAGGTAATGAGTGAATGAAATGATGTGTTTGTGCAGCAATCGCAGCGCGTTCAACATCTTCAAATGTCGCATTTTCACTACCGTATTTAATGTTTTCTAAGATTGTACCTTCAAAGATCCAAGTATCTTGTAATACCATACCAAAATAATCTCTAACTTCTTCTCGTTTCATATCTTTAATGTTTACACCATCAATTAAGATTTCACCACGATTAATTTCATAGAAACGCATTAAAAGATTTACAATGGTAGTTTTACCTGCACCGGTTGGTCCAACAATCGCAACCATTTGACCAGGTTTAATATCCGCACTGAAACCTTGGATAACTGGTGTTTCAGGTACGTAACTAAAGTGAACATCTTTAAATGTAACATGTCCTTTAACTTTTTCTAACATCTTGGGTTTGTGAGATTCATCCTCTTCTGCTTTCGCATCAAGTAGGAAGAAAATACGTTCTGCAGATGCAGCTGTTTGTTGCAGTACAGTTGCTGATTGCCCAATGGATTGAACCGGTGCAGCAACAAGTCTTGCATACATAATATATGACATAATGAATCCAATTTCTAGTTCACCTTTCATTAAGAGGTAACCACCGATCGCGGCAATACCAATATATGAAAGGTTTGAGAAAAAGAATTGTACTGGAATCATAATCGATGAGATGAATTGTGATTTCCAGCTAGTTTGATAAATTCTTTCGTTGATTTCTGTAAATTCAGCTTTTGCTTTTGCTTGGTGATTGAATACTTTAACAACTTGGTGTCCATGATAAACTTCTTCAACATGTCCATTCATATCACCACTGTTTTGTGCAGCTTGAATAAAGTATTTTTGAGAAATTTTAACAAAACGTCCTGCAACCCAAAGAGAAATCAATGTACAGAGCGTTGTAATAAGTGCAAGTTGCCAGTTCATAACGAACATAATAATCAGAATTGCGAAGATCAATGTAAATGATCTAAACATATCTGATAAACTTTGAGTTAAGGTTTGGTTAATGGTATCAACGTCATTTGTAACACGTGATAAGACATCACCAAATTTATATTTGTCAAAGAAATTAAGTGGTAATTGATTGATTTTAACTGCTAAATCACTACGCATTTTATAGGTTAATTTTTGTGTAATACCAATTAAGATATAACCTTGTGTGTAATTAAGTGCAGATGTTATGAGTGCAGAACCAAGTGTTAGGATCAGGAGTCCATAAAAGTCCATCTCATAACCAGGAACGACTGAAATAACTCCGCTATTGCCTTGCCAAATTTCAGTAAGTGAGGTTAGAACCTTACCTGCAACAAATGGTGTGAAAACAGAAAGTAATGCTGCAATACTTGCAAGAATTGCAGAAATAATCATAACATATGCATCTTTATTTAAGTAAGAAATCAATCTCTTTAGCGTGCCCCAAAAGTTTGTTGCTTTTTGAGGTACTTTGAAGTGTCCGCCTCTATTCATCGTGCGAGTTCCTCCTTACTTAATTGTGATTCAGCAATTTCTTGGTATACCGCACATGATTTCATTAAATCATCATGGTTTCCTATACCAACAACTTCACCTTTATCTAAGACAACAATTTGATCAGCATTTCTGATTGTGTTAATACGTTGTGCAACAATTAAGACTGTTGCATCCTTAACTTCATCTGCTAATGCTTTTCTTAATCGTTGGTCAGTTTTATAATCAAGTGCTGAGAATGAATCATCAAAGATATAAATTTTTGGTTGTTTAGCGATCGCTCTTGCAATCGATAATCTTTGGCGTTGACCACCGGAAACGTTTGTACCACCTTGGGTAATTGGTGAATCATATCCATACTCAAACTTATTAATAAAGTCAGCAGCTTGTGCAATTCTTGCTGCTTGTTCAATAACTGCTTCATTTAAAGTTTCTTGACCAAAACCAATATTTGATTTAATCGTTCCTTTAAATAGGTTACCCTTTTGAGGTACATAACCAATATATTTTAAATATGCTTCTTGAGTAACTGTTTTTAAATCAATGCCATCGACGGTAATTCTACCTTCAGTTGGATCATAAAATCTAGGAACCAAATTAATTAATGTTGATTTACCTGAACCTGTTGAACCGATAAATGCGGTTACCTCTCCAGGTTTAGCAGTAAAATTAATGTTTCTTAAAACTGGTTCATCAGATCCAGGATAATAGAATGAGACATTGTCAAAAGTGATTTCCCCTTTGACATCATCTAATTCAACAGGTTGATATGGATTTTGAATTAAAACATCTGAATCAATAACATCCATAATACGTCTTGCAGAAATTGAAGCTCTTGGAATCATAATAAAGATCATAGTAATGTTCATGAAACTCATGACGGTGGATGTTCCATATTGAACAAGTGTTGATAAATCTCCAGGTTCTAAGGTTGATCCTGGTTTTATAAATCCAAAGTACACTGCAACAAAATACATTCCAACAGTCGTTAATTGCATAATGAAGCCAAGTGTTGGCCACATTGCTGTAAACAATCTATTAACAAAGATGTTTCTGTCCATCGATTCTTTAGCAACTTTTTTCGATTTTTCAATTTGAACATTTTGTGTATTAAATGCACGTACAACACGTAAACCAGAAAGGTTTTCTCTAGTCACTAAGTTCATCTTATCAACTAAACGTTGAATTAATTTAAACTTAGGCATTGCTATTAAAAAGATTGTACCAAGTGAACCAATGACCATTAAAATCGTAAAGATCAATACTGTTGAAATCTCAGGACTTGTTTCATAGGCCATAATTAAACTACCAACAGCCATAATTGGTGCCATGATAGCCATTCTAAGTAACATTGCTACAGATCCTTGTAAGGATTGAATATCATTTGTCGTTCTGGTAATTAAGGATGAGGTGGTAAATTTATCCATTTCATTCATGGAAAATTGTTGAACCTTGTTGTATAATGCTTCTCTTAAACTTTTTCCATAAGCTGTTGCAGTTTTAGATTCAAAATATCCAGATAAGATAATGACACCAATACCAACCACTGTTGATACAAACATCCATATCGAATTTGTGATAATCGATGATATTTTTTCTGCTTCCGTTAAAGTTTGACTGAGCATGTCATTTAAAATAAACCCGATTAATTGCGGGATGATTAGGTTAAAATATGCTCTTATACTTACTAGAATTAAGATTAAGATGACGGACCATATGTATGGTTTTAAATATCTAAATGATTTAATCATTTCACATCTTCTTTCTTTTAATAAACTATTAAAAATTATAACACTTTTGAATTTTAATTACTTTAAACTTGAACTGTGTTCATAAGCATTTTTGAAATATGTAAAAATCTTTTCATATTTCACTTTATTTTCACCTTTAGCTTTTAAGGATAAATTTTTGAAATGATCCATTTGATGTTTAAAGTATGGTAGGGATGTTATTTTATCTCTTAGATAACTACCTGTATACAGTGCTTCTTCTGTTAGCTCCATTTTTCCAGATCTTACCTTTAAAAAAACATAATAGAATTTATCTAACATCACATATTCATCAAATATTTCAAAATTATTTTTTGAAAGATATGCTCTTAAAAACTCAAGATTGTCATGTGCACCAAGTAAAAAGTGAGCATTATCTGGTGCATCTTTTAAGATATCTGCAATTAAATAAGCCCCCATGCCACAAATTACAGCGAGATCAAAGGGCTTTTTAAGCCCTTTGAAACCGTCCGATAAATAAAACTCTACTGGGTAACCAGTAAGAGTTTTTTGACTAGATTTAAGTGGACCAGGATTAATGTCTGTTGCGTAGCCTTTTTTAATGTATCCTAAATTAAACGCTTTCTTTAAAACTAACCCATGGTCAGTTCCGATATCTGCAACAGTATCATAACCTTTAATAAGTTCTACGATAAAGTCTATGCGTTTCATTTTCTTGCAACGTAGAATTCCTTCAATTTATTTTGACGTTGAGGTGAACGTAATTTTCTTAATGCTTTCGCTTCAATTTGACGAATACGTTCTCTTGTAACACCAAATTCACGACCAACTTCTTCTAATGTATGTGTCTTACCATCAAGTAGACCATAACGTAGACGAAGCACTTTTTCTTCACGATCAGTTAATGTTTCTAAAACTTCATCTAAAGTTTTCTTTACCATTTCTTGCATCATAAAGTCATGTGGGTTTAGTGCATTTGGATCAGAAATGAAATCTCCAAGTGATGAATCTTCTTCTTCACCAACTGGTGCTTCGAGTGAAATAGGTTCTTTTGCAATACGTTGAATATTTTGAACTTTTTCAGGTGAAATACCCATCTTTTCAGCAATTTCATCAACAGTTGCTTCTCTACCTAATTCTTGTACAAGTTGACGTTGAATACGAATCATTTTATTGATTGTTTCAACCATGTGTACTGGAATACGAATTGTTCTTGCTTGGTTTGCAACAGCACGTGTAATTGCTTGACGAATCCACCATGTTGCATATGTTGAGAATTTAAATCCTTTTTCATGATCAAACTTATCAACAGCTCTCATTAAGCCCATATTACCTTCTTGAATTAAATCAAGGAATAATAAACCTCTTTGAGTGTACTTTTTAGCTATAGAAACAACTAAACGGTAGTTAGCTTCAACTAAGCGTTCTTTAGCAATACCTGCTTTTCTAACAGATTCTTCAAGTGCAAATAAGTCTTCTGGTGAAACTTCTAAATCACCAGCTTTAATTAAATCCAGTTGTTCTTGAGATTGACGACCTTCTGCAACCCAAATTGCATATTTCTTTTCATCATCAATATTAAGGAGTGGAATTTGACCAATTTCTTTCAAGTACATACGTACTGGGTCATCAACTTTTATTGAAGCTGGGATTTCATCAATGTTTAAAAGTTCATCTTCTTTAATATCTTCAACTTCAAGTGAAGAAAGTGAAAACTCATCTGGTTCATCAGGTTCAATATCAAAATCATCTTCATCAAGATCAAATGCTGGAGCTTCAACTTCTTTTTCTACTTCCTCTTCTTCATCATCTAAAAGGACATCGATTTCAAATGAAGCAAGTTCTTTTTCTAATTCAAAATAATCTTCTGAACCGTATGGGAAGTAGCCTTCGACATCACTTTGTTGAAGTACTTTCTTTTTCCCTGCTTTTTTAACTAAAACATCAACTATTTCTTTCATGTTCATGATTTCATCCCTCTCTTCTTTCTTGTTAATTCATCCAATTTCTTGGCATATGTTTCAACATTCTCACCATTTAAATTTTGGTTAATTAAATGTTTATAGTGATTGACTTCTAATTCATACTCAAATGATTCGATTGCTTTAAGATTTTCTTTGAAAACTTTATCATCAATGATAAAATCTACTCTTTTCTTAAATTCGGGCTTATTGATAAGTGTATCTAGTAATTGAAGTCCTTCAGCATAACCCTTTTTAAAGATATCTATATCTAGTTCATTTTCACCTGTCATAACATAATATTTAATCAGTGCTTTATACAAAGTGACTTGTTCATTTGTACCTACTGTAGATATTCTAGTTAAATCTAAATGTTTTTGTACAAGTTTTAAAATATTTCTTGTTTTCAAAAGATCAATTAAAAGTAAATCGATTGAACGTTCAGCTTTAGATACAATGACCTTAGAAATTTCTTGTTTCTTTGGTAAGAGATCACCAATTTTTTGATTGTTATTTTTGGTTAAAAATAAATCAATACCTAATTCTTCTTTAACTTTCTTTTGATAAAAAGCTAGGACGGTTTGGTTTGCACCTCTTAGGATTGAATCCATTTCTTTTTTAAAGAGTGTAATATCATCTGCACGTTCAAAGTTTTTATTTTTCTTAAAGATTTCATATCCAAATTGATATGGATCTTGCAATCTTTCATAAAGGTTAGCATACTTTTCTAAACCGTGCTTTTTAACGTATTCATCTGGGTCAAGTTTATTTGGTAGTGCTAAGACTGAAATTTGAAGACCAGCACTTCTTAGATGTGGGATTGCTTTTAAAGTCGCTTTTTGCCCTGCATCATCACCATCATATGCAATAACAACATGATTTGAAATACGTTTAATTAAGTTTGCCTGTTGTTGCGTTAAAGCTGTTCCCATTGTAGCAACAACTGATTTTAAACCAGCTTTATAAGATGCAATAACATCAAAGAAACCTTCATGTAAGATAACATGTTTTTGTTTGATTGCTGGTGTTAATGATTCTTGAAAGTGATATACAACCTCACCCTTCCTAAAGATTTTACTTTCAGGTGAGTTGACATATTTTGCAACTTCTTTTGGATTTAAGGTTCTTGCACTAAATCCAATAATGCGACCCTTTTCACTTTTAACAGGGAATGTAATTCTTGCTCTAAAGACATCATAATATGAACCATCTGGAGCTTGTTTAACAAGACCTAAGTTCATCATGTCAGTTACAGTATAATTTTTAGATTTTAAGAGTTGATATAGTGCATCGCTTTGATTTGGTGCATATCCAATTTCAAAGTGTTCAATATCATCTTCACTTAAATCACGTTTTTTAAGATATTCAAGTGCTTTACTACCTGCTTCACTATTTTTAAGTGCAAAGCGGTAGAAACTTGATGCATCTTCCATTAATGCATAAAGTTTATCATTTGGATCTTTTTGGACTTTAACTTTTTTAACATTCAGTCCAAGACGGTCACCAAGTTCAATTACTGCTTCCTCAAATGGAATGTTTTTAATTTGAGAATAGAATTGAATGGTGTTGCCACCTTTACCGCATCCCATACATTTTGCCAAATGTTTTTCTGGAGAAACCGAAAACGATGGTGTTTTTTCATCGTGAAAAGGGCATAGTCCCATATAGTTCTTACCACGTTTTGTAAGTGACATGAACTCAGATGCAAGTGCCACAATATCGGTTTGTTCAATTATTTGGGTAAGGAGCGCTTGATCCATGTATCCTCCTAGAATTTAACAGCTTTGCGGATAAAGTTTTCTAATTCATCAACAGATAATCTGATTTGTTCCATTGAATCGCGGAAACGTAGTGTAACTGTATTGTCTTCCATTGTTTGATGGTCAACTGTGATACAGAATGGTGTACCAATTGCATCTTGTCTTCTATAACGTTTACCAATGTTTTGAGTTTCATCATAAACGACGTCAAAGTTTTCTCTGAGCATATCATAAATTTCATTTGCTTTACCAGCATGTTCTTTTTTAACAAGTGGTAAGATTGCAGCTTTATAAGGTGCAAGTGCTGGATGAATTTTAAGTAGTTGTCTAGAATCCCCTTCACCAAGTTGTTCTTCTTCTAAACCATTTAATAAGAAGATCAGTAATAAACGTTCAACCCCAACTGCTGGTTCAACAACATATGGAATATAACGTTCATTAGTTTCAGGGTCTAAATAACTCATATCTTCTTTTGAAAGATTTTGATGTTGTGTTAAGTCAAATGATGTACGAGATGCTAAACCCCATAATTCATCAAATCCCCATGGATATTGGAATTCAATATCAGTGGTTGCATTTGAATAGTGACTTAATGCTTCTTTAGCGTGTGGTTCTGCTCTTAAATATTCAGGACGAATACCTAAATCAGTTAAGAATTTTTGCATATATGCTAACCAGAAGTTGAACCATTCAAGTTCAGTACCTGGTTTACAGAAGAATTCTAATTCCATTTGTTCAAATTCACGTGTTCTAAAGATGAAGTTACCTGGAGTAATTTCATTTCTAAATGATTTACCGATTTGACCAACACCAAATGGAATCTTTTTACGAGTTGTTCTTACTAAATTTTTAAAGTTAATAAAAATACCTTGTGCAGTTTCAGGTCGTAAGTAAACTTCACTTGCAGTGTCTTCAACAACACCTTGGAAAGTTTTAAACATCATGTTGAACTTTCTAATTGGTAACCAATCTGTTGTACCTGATACTGGGTCTTTAATTTTGTTATCAACGATATATTGATACATTTGTTCTAATGTCCAACCATCTGGTTTTTGTGTTGGATCATGTTCAAGAATGAGTTTATCTGCACGATATCTTTGATTAGATGTTTTGTTTTCAATTAAAGGATCAGAAAAACCACCAATATGACCTGATGCTTTCCAAACCTCAGTGTTTAATAAAATAGATGAATCAAGACCAACAACATTCGGTCCTTGACGAACAAACTTTTTAAACCACGCTTGTTTAATGTTGTTTTTTAAGAGTACACCTAATGGACCGTAATCCCAAGTGTTCGCTAATCCACCATAGATTTCTGAACCTTGGAAAATAAATCCAGTTTGTTTTGCATACTGTACTAAGTAATCTAATGTGACCATCGTTGTAAATCTCCTTCTTATTTGCGCTTAATTAATGTGTCTGTGTGATATTCGTAATACTGATACATAAAAGATTTTAATTTATTAAAATACGCTTCTTCTATCTCATCTATTTTATCATAAGGTAAGTGCGTAAGTTTTAATAAAATTGTTGTCAAAGTTAAATTTAAATCACATTGTAGATTTTCTCCCACATAGATGATTTTAGCTTCTCTAATTGAGAAACCTTTAACTTTTCTGCCATCAGGTTTTAAGTTCAAAGGATAACCTAAATATCTTAATAACTTAAAGGAAAATGATAATGCAGATTCTTTTTTAAAATTTTCTAATGCATCTTTTAAGAGTTGATAAATGTCTTTATGATTTTCTTCAGTCGTTAAAAAGATTTCAACTAAATCAAACATAATCGATGCATCGTTGATAAGTTTATAGTCTTTTTTAATTGATTCATAAAGATTTAATATTTTACCCTCAGATAAAATAAACATGTTTTTATTCGGGGTTTCTTTGAATTCAATATGTGTTAAGTATTGTGCTAAAATTCTTGAGTTAGATGTGAGTTTTTGACTACCCTTTGCAATCAAGGTTCTAAAACCTAAAGGCGTGTAAACGTAGACTAATCGGTCATTTTCTAAGTAACTCTGAACTTTAGTAACAATACCTTCCATAAGCTTTATTCACCATACCCATATTTTGAAATGACGTTTGGATTGTTCCGCCAATCCTTTTGAACTTTAACCCATAATGTTAAATGGACTTTTAAATCAAAAATTTGGTTCATTGCTTTTCTTGCTTCTGTACCAATGCGTTTTAATTTTTCGCCACCTTTACCAATTAAAATACCTTTTTGAGAATCACGTTCAACAATGATTAAAGCATCAACATCAAGTGTACCAATTTCTTCATTATGTTTCATTGATTCAATGACAACAGCAACACTATGTGGCACTTCTTGTTCTGTATAGTAAAGAATTCGTTCACGAATGAGTTCACCCATACGTGATTCTTGTGATTGGTCAGTAATATAATCTTCTGGGTAGAAGAGTGGCCCTTCAATTAAATGTTCTTTAACTGCTTTTTTCAAGTGTTCTAAGTGTGTTTTGTCTTTAGCACTAATTGGTACAACACTTTCAAATTCCATTTTAGAAAGATATGAAACAATAATTTTATCAATGTCACCTTTTGATGGTAATTCATCAATTTTATTGATAACTAAAATGGTTGGAAGTCCTGCATTTTTAATACGCTCTAAAATAAATTCATCTGATTTTCTGTAAGGTTGATCAACGACCCAACAAATAATATCTACGTCTTGCATTGCATTTTCTGCAGATTTGTCCATAAGTTTGCCTAATCCATGAATGGGTTTGTGCATCCCTGGTGTATCAATAAAGACAAATTGAGCATCTTCTTCCGTTAAAATACCCGTAATTCTAAAACGGGTAGTTTGTACTTTTGGTGATGTGATCGCAATCTTTTCACCAATCAGTGCGTTTAAAAGTGTTGATTTACCAACATTTGGCTTACCAACGATTGTAATAAATCCTGATTTTGTTTGCATAATTATCTTTCTTTTAAGTCAAATCCATAAGGTAAGAGACTATCTTTAGTCATTTCTAGAACATCACCTTTTTGATTAGTTAGAATGACTTTAGCATCCTTAGGTAAAAGTTCATACATGACTTGGCGGCATGCACCACATGGTGAGATTGGACCATCTGTATCACCAATTACTGTAATAGAGACAATGTCTTTTGGGTTTAATCCTTGAGACACTAGCGAGAATAAAGCACTGCGCTCTGCACAATTAGATAAACCATAACTTGCATTTTCAACATTACATCCATGGACAATCGTGCCATCCTTCATAAGGATTGCTGCCCCTACTTTAAAATTTGAATATGGTGCATATGCACGAGATTGTGCAAGTTTTACAGCTTTAAAGTCCATATCTTTTAACCCCTTTTTAAATTTGCTCTTTGAAGAATTTCTTCTTGGAGTGTAAACATTTCTTTTTCTTCTTCTGGTGTATGATGATCATAGCCCTTTAGATGAAGATATCCGTGTACTGCTAAGAAACCTACTTCACGATCAAAACTATGACCGTATGATGCAGCTTGTTCTCTTGCTTTTTCTAAACTGATAAAGATATCACCAAAACTCTCAGGGTCTTCATCATTTGGAAATGAGATGACATCAGTTGCGTAATCTTTATCACGATAAGTTTTATTGATTTCTTTAATTTCATCATTTGTAACAAAAATCACTTGCATGTTTTTTGTTTCTTCGATTGTCTCAAAGATTGAATCAATTAAGATTTCTACTTGATCAACATTTTCAGTTGTTTGATTGTGATATTCAACGACCATTGTTTTCGTATCTTTCTAATATTTTTTGTACAAGCGGGTGACGGATGACATCCACTTTGTCGAAATAGATAAATTTACAATCTTCAACATCTTTTAAAATTTCAAGTGCTTCTTTTAACCCAGACTCAATTCTGTGTCCTAAGTCAACCTGTGATGGGTCACCTGTAACAACCATGTAAGATGAGAATCCTAAACGTGTTAAGAACATCTTCATTTGAGTCTTTGTTGTATTTTGTGCCTCATCTAAAATGATGTAGGCATTTTCTAATGTGCGTCCACGCATATATGCAAGTGGTGCAATTTCAATGACACCACGTTCTAGAAGTGCATTTGTTTGTGCAACTCCTAAGAATTCATAAAGTGCATCATACAGTGGAATTAAGTAAGGGTCTACCTTTTCTTTTAAATCACCTGGTAAAAATCCTAGTGACTCACCTGCTTCAACAGCGGGTCTTGTTAGAATTAATTTCTTAACTCTTCCAGATTTTAATGCTGCTACTGCGTGTGCAACTGCTAAATAGGTTTTACCTGTACCAGCAGGTCCGATACCAAAGACAAGTGGATATTTCGATAAAGCTTCACTGTAAACTTTTTGATTAAAAGTTTTTGCAACAATAGCTTTACCTTGATCTGAAATTAAAATCTTCTTTTGCGATTTATACAAATCAAGAATGTCATCGAGTGAATTGTTTTCTGCCATTTTGATGATGTATAAGACATCACGTTCAGTTAGTAAAACTTTATGTTCTGCAAGCGTGACAAGTGTATTAAAAATTTCTTCAAGTAATGTTTTTTTAGACTCGTCAGCGTCTACGACTATTTCATTACCGTGAACAGAAACATTAAATCCAAAATGCGCTTTAAAGACGAGTAAATTACGATCTTCAACACCGACTAATAATTGTAATGTTTCTACATGATTAACTTTGATGTTTAATTTCATTAAGTATCCTCCCAGTATCATAACTATTATACCAATTAAGCGATAAAAAAGCACCTTTTTTGAAGGTGCATTTTCAATTCGTTACTCACAAAATTAGCGCTTTTTAGACTTAGCTGCTTTTGCTCTCATACGACGATCTACGCCTGGTTTTACGTAGAATTCGCGTTTACGTGCTTCTGCGAGAGTGCCATCCTTAGAGACGTTACGTTTAAAACGCTTTAAAGTTTCTTCTAAAGATTCACCTTTGCGTACTTCCGTTTTAGGCATGTCTGCCCTCCTTCCACACGTTTGATATCTCAAACCTCATATATTATAAAACAATTTTCGCAAGATGTCAAAATATTTTTAGATTTGTGTTCATAATTTGGTTAAAAATGGAATATGTGCAAGTTCTGTTGGATAAATTGTCTTACCTAGTGTGACAAAGTGTGCATTCAACTTAGAAAATAGTGATCTTTCTTTATCATCAATACCACCTTCAGGACCAACTATCACATAAATTGCAGTATTCTTTAATTTTGGTAAAACTTCATCAATGTGTACTGTCTTTTCATTTTCATCTAAGACAACAATTGTTTTGCCTTCTAAGTTCAACGCTTTTAAAGATTCGAAGAAGTTGATTTCAGGTAAACTTGAGTGTTTTGAAAGTTCTGCTGCTTCTTTAGAAATCTTTTTAAGTCGATCAAGTTTATGGTCAGTATTTGCAAGTTTAGCAATACTTCTTACCATTGGAACAAAGATGATTTCTTCAGCTCCAAAAATTGTCGCAAACTTACTTACAGTTTCAATTTTGTCTCCTTTTGGTAACCCTTGAATTAAATGCACTTGCTTCGGTTCATTCGAATCAATTTCAGAAATTGTTTCATAAGAAACACTTTTACCATTGATATTTAGTTTTGCTAAATAACACTTACCTCCAAAACATACTTCAACCTCAGTTTGATCTTTAAACCGCATCACGTTTAAAATATGGTGTAAGTCGTCATTTTCAATTTGATTTTCTTTATTTAAAAAGTATCTTTGCATATAATCCTCTTTTACTTGAAAAAAATAAGTATCCCGTAAGGAATACTCAAGTTTTTAGATGTTGAAGAAACGGTCGAACGTGTTACTCCAGAGGATCATTATGAAGAATAATGCTCCCATAATCATCATTGCATTGCTTAAAATAGCTTCTGCACCGATTTGTTTACGGTTTTTAAATAAATCTTGATTTGATCCTGTGAAAGCTTCCATGACATCTTCTTTTGAAGATGAGATAGCTGATACAAATATCATTAATAAACTTAATACTAAAATTACATAGTCTGGAAACATCATAATTATCATTACTCCTTTGAAATCTCATTCATTGTAACAAAAACACACATAAATTGTCAAGGTTTTACGACATTTATGCAAATATTACACTACAGTATCTATAATATCATAAGATATTAGACGTATGAAAACAAATTTGACTGATTTCACATAGCGTTTTCATATATTCTCTATTTGTCTATTACCCGACAATATAGTATAATGTGATATGGTGAATTTATGGAAATAATAGGATTAAAACTAGGTAATGTACGTTCTAATGCTTATGTCGTATCAGAAGGCAAAGAATGTTTTATTATTGACCCTGGTTTTGAAGCGACTGCAATCATTGATTACATTCGTTCAAGAAAACTAGAACCTCAATTTATATACATTACGCACGGACATCACGACCACAATGGTGGTGTTAAACAACTTAAAGACCTTTATCATATTCCAGTGTACGCACCACTCAAAGATAAAATCTGGATGACAGACACTATTTATAACTACTGGCCTTATGACATCCCTGTTGACCAATTCGTTATTGAAGATGATGAAATCGACTTTGGAAAATATGTCTTTAGAGTGATTGAAACACCTGGTCATAGTGAAGGTTCAACATCATTATATTGTGCACCATATTTATTTAGTGGTGATACTTTATTTTATGAAACAATTGGTAGAACAGATATTCCCTTCTCAAACCATGAAGTTTTAGTTGATTCAATTAAAACTAAATTATTTATTTTACCTGATGAAACATTTGTGTATCCAGGACATGGAAAACCTACAACCATTGGACATGAAAAACTACATAATCCAATTGTAAGACCAATTGAAGAAAACGAAAAATAAAACTGAGTCTAGAAATTGACTCAGTTTTTTCTATCAGGTATATAAAATATCTGGAGGTAAATGATACCCAATCAAATATTTGGAGGTAGACCTCCATATTTTTGATAGGTGATTTGTTTGGAGAAAAAAATAAAAGATCTCGCTTATAATTGAAAGTGACTGTAACAATCAAAGATAAGGAGACCCTATGTATGATAATATTATACATCTTTTATACTTAGACACAATTAAAAATAGAATTGAACAATTAGAAGTGGAAAGAGTCAATCAAGTTTTAAGAATTGAAATAAAACTCAAAAAGGAAAGTTTAAATTGTCCTGTCTGCCAAGCACAAACTAAGTTTCACAGCTACCGCTTAAAACAAATCAAGTACAGTTTACATGGTCAAGAATCATATCAAGTTATTTATCATTCAAGAAGATATAAATGTCCATTGTGTAAGAAATATATCAGTGAAAGAAATCCATTTACAAACAAACATAAGAACCTTTCAAACTTGACTAAAAGATCCATTCTAGAAGTATTAAAGGAACCAGAAAGAACCTTTAAAGATATCGCATTGCAGCATCATGTATCCAGTCAAACGGTGATAAATATATTTGATCAAACAATTGATGCCAAGCGATTACCCTTAGGGAAAACAATCTGTATGGATGAGGTTTTTATCAGTAAGAGAAAAGGTTCACCATATGCCTGTGTACTGTATGATTTTGATAGACGTAAAATCATTGATGTCATTTCAACCAGACATAAACATTATTTGAATCAATACTTCTTACGCATACCCATCGAGGAAAAAGATCAAGTGGAGGTCTTTATCATTGATATGTGAGAAAGTTATAAAGACGTTATTCAAGCAAATTTCCCAAAAGCATTAATAGCTGTAGATTCATTTCACGTGATAGCAAATCTAAATCGAGCAATGGATCGAATCAGAATTGATACCATGAATCGATTTAGATTAAATAGAACCAAACTAATCAATAATGATATATATTATTACATGTTAAAGAAATTTCATTTCTTCTTTAAAATTGACCTCGATCGCTTAAGAGATTTCAAACCGGTATATATTCAAAAACTGGATACACACTGGGATAAAACAACCATTTTAGATTATCTATTAAGCATTGATGAAACTTTGACTAGATGTTTCAAATTAAAAGAACGCTATCGATATTTTAACTTAACAACTGAATATGAAACCTGTGATCAAGAACTGGATGAACTCATTGATGAGTTTATATCAAATCCGGTGAGTGAATTTAGAGAGTTTGGTAGAATGCTTAAAAACTGGCGTAAAGAGATTAAAAACTCATTCCTAACTTCAAGTGGAAGACGCATATCTAACGGTCCTATAGAAGCAACTAATTCAAGAATTAAAACAATCATTAAAACATCAAATGGCATTCAAAACTTTTATCGATTGAGAAATAAAATTATGTACTCAATTAATAAATATGTACCATTCAAAAACTAATTATTGACTGTTACAGCAACAAAAAAGGAGGTACCTCCACATTTTTTACAGGTGGATGATACCTCCATATTTTTTATAGCCTAATTTGGATTAACCTCCAAATTTTTTATAGGGCCTTTCTATCTAATATCGTTAATGTTTCAATTGCTGTTGTTTGAGGGAACATTCTAACTGGAACAATACGTTTAATTCTATATGTTTCAGTTAATACTTTTAAATCCCTTATTAATGTATTGAGTTCACATGATAGATAAATAATCTTTTTGAAATGTTTCTCTTTTAAAGTTGCTAATAAAGATTCATGGAGTCCTGCTCTAGGTGGGTCAACAACAAGTGTATCTGCATTAAACTTTGGAATAAAGTTTTTAGCATCACCATAGATAACTTCATAATTACCTTTAACTTTATGTTTTAATTCATTAGCAACTTCAATGTTTTTAAGATTGTTCTCAATCATGATGACTTTCTTTGCATTTGAACCAACATAAAATCCAATTGAACCAATACCTGAGTAGGCATCAATCAAGGTTTCACCTTCAACTTCTTTTTTGATTTCATCATAGACTTTATTCATCATTGAAGTGTTAACTTGCATAAAGGATTGATCATTGACTTTAAGTTTTAATTCACCTAAAGAAAACTCTAACTCATTTTTACCAAAAAGTACAATACTTTCACGACCAAGAATGGTTGTTTCATTTGGTTTAATATTTAAAGTTAAACCAACAACTTCTTTGAATGTCTTAATGACATCAATGAGTTCTTTAAGCCCTTTAAAGTCTTTTTTATATGCAACGAGTGTCACTAAGACTTCTTCTTTTTCATTACTTCTTAAAACAACATGTTTAAAGACTTCAGGGTCAATTTCAATGGATTGTTGTTGGATTTTTGCAATACACCTTTGAATTGCTAAACTGTTAATCAAGAAGGTATGCACTTCAACGAGTTCAATTGGTTCTTGTGTATAGAGTCCTAATCTCATCATTGAATCATTTAAGACATGGTACACAACTTTGTTTCGGTAACGTAGTTTATTCTCATCACTTAATGTCGCTTCAACAACATCTTCTAATCCAAGATTTCTTTTAACTTGTTCTTTTGTTGTTTCATATTGCCACTTATCTTGTTCATCATCTTTTAAATGGAATAAATCCAGTGCTCCGAGTCTTGATGGCATGGTTTTTCTTAAAGGTGATTGTGTAAGTAGTTTTTTAATTTTTGCTTTAACGAAGTTTTTCTTGACTTGAGTAATGGTTACAAGTGCTTTTTCACCTGCTAATAAGCCATGTGTAAAAACAACCACATCCTCAACTCTAGATACCCCTTGAGCGAATCGATCGACCTCATGGGCTGTTACTTCAATTGTTTTTCCAATTTCTAAGTTCATTTTATCTTTCTTTACTAATTTTTTCTCTATAAGCTAAGTCTGATGTAATAATATCTTCTAACGTTAAGAAGGTTTGCCAACCTAAAACACGTTTTGCTTTTGAAGCATCCGCAATTAAAATTGCAGGGTCACCTTCACGACGTGGTCCAAATCTAAATGGAACTGGTAAGAATTTAGATACTGTATTTGCAACCTCAAGGTTGGAATATCCCTTTGCAGAGCCAAGATTAAAGATATCTGACTTACCACCATCCATTAAATATTTAGCACCAACAACATGAGCGATTGCTAAGTCAGTGACATGGATATAGTCACGAATGTTCGTGCCATCTTTAGTTTCGTAATCATCACCAAAGATCACGAGTTCTTTTCTTAATCCAAGTGCAGCTTCAATTGTCACGGGGATCAAGTGTGTTAATTGTTGTTTCTTTAAACCAATTTCTAAACTTGAATCTGCACCAGCGACATTAAAGTATCTAAAGATCACATAGTTTAAATCATGTGCCTGAGCAGTCCAGTGAATTAACTTCTCACAAGCAAGTTTGGATTCACCATATGGGTTGATTGGTTCTTTAAAAGAATCTTCTTTAACCACAGATTCTGTTGGTTCGCCATAAACTGCAGCTGTTGATGAAAAGACGATATTTTTAACATTCTTTTCTACCATAGCTTCTAATAAGGTTCTAACACCTTCAACATTATTATGGTAGTAATCTAAAGGTTTTTTTACAGATTCAGGTACGATAAGTTTTGCAGCAAAATGCATCACAACATCAAACTTTTGATCATCTAAAACTTTTAAAACATCTTCTTTTTTTCTAATATCACCAATATAAAGTGGTACCTGTTTTGGAACAAAGAATCTTTCACCTGTTGATAAATTGTCCATCACAGAAACTTGATTGCCTGCACGAAGTAATTCATACACAGTATGTGATCCGATATAACCTGCACCACCAACAACTAAAACATTCATAGGTATCTCCTTAGTTTGAGAATTTACGTTTTAAATAATCAATATAATAATTTGGATTAAAAGGTTCACCCGTTGCAATTAACATTAACTCTTTTGGAGTTTTTGTTTGACCATAAATGTGAATCTTTTCTTTTAACCATGCATTAATCTTATGGATTTCATTATTTGAAATTGCATTTTCAATATTAAAATCCTTATTCATTGCATGATAGATTTGTGCTGCATAAGCTGAACCTAATGCATAAGTTGGGAAGTATCCAAATGATGCTCCAGACCAATGAATGTCTTGTAACACACCTTCAGCATCATTTTTAGGTCTAACACCAACGTATTGTTGATAAAGTTTACGCCATTTCTTTGGTAAATCTTTAACTTTAAGTTTGCCAGAAATTAAAAGTTTTTCAATTTCATAACGAACCATAATGTGTAATGGGTAAGTTAATTCATCTGCTTCTGTTCTAATTAATGAACGTTCAGCACGATTAATATATTTGTAGAAATCCAGTAATGTTACACCTTTTAATTCTTTAGGGAACACTTCTTTTAATTTATCAAAGTGAACTTCCCAGAATGCATATGAACGACCAATCATGTTTTCATACATTCTTGATTGTGATTCATGAATACCCATTGAAGCACCACCACCAAGGCGTGTGCCTAATAATTCAGGTGAAACTTGTTGTTCATAAATAGCATGTCCCATTTCATGAATTGTTGAGAAAATTGATGATTCTAAAATATTTTCAATATATCGTGTTGTGATTCTAACATCTGTTGAAGATGCATTTGATGTGAATGGATGCGCACTTTCTTTTAAGACAGCATGATTCATATCATATGAAAAGACACCTGTTAAATATTCAGAAAATGCCTTTTGTTTATCTTTTGGGAAAATACCTTTAGTTAATCTCTTTGGATGTGGTTTTTTACTTGCCGTTGCAGATAAAACAAATGGAACAAGTTCAGTTCTTAATTGTTCAAAAAAATGATCATATTCTTTTTGAGTCATACCTTCTTCAAACATATCAAGTAAAACATCATAACCTTTAAGTTCAGGTGTTGAAAGATATTTAGTCATCTTTCTAACATAAGCAACAATCTTTTCTAAAGTTGGTGCATAAGCTTCGAAGTCGTTATTCTTTTTAGCTTCTGCCCAAACTGTTGATGCTTGTGCAATAAGTACTTGAAAGTCAATATACTCTTCTTTAGGCATTTTCTTAATGAGACGCATTTCTTTTTCAACTTTTTCAATTTCTCTTCTCATTAATTCGTCCAGTTGATTTCTATTTGCGTATAAATAATCAATTGCTTCTAAATATGCTTTGTCTGTTTCAAGTGCGTAAATTTCTTTAGTTAAGCCTTCAATTTGTTTACTACGATATTCCATTGAACCGATGGGAGCTTCGGTTTCTAAATCCCATGATAAAACCCACATAGCATAATTAAACGCAGTTAAACGTTCACGCATGCTTTTATATGTATCTAAATAGGTTTGCATAAGTTATACCTCTCTTATATTTATTCCTTACAATTATATCACTTTAAGGCATAATTTAGTTGATTTTTCATAGAAAAGCGGTCACAATTGTGATATTTTCGGTTAGATTGGTTATTGTTTAAGTTTTTGAATGTTTTAATCTCCATAATTAAATAGATTTTAAATGGTGATCTAATTTATCATTTTTAACCATCAATCATTAGTCGATAAAATATTAATTATTCCATTTCTTAATTAGTTACTAAAAATATATTTGCAAACATTCGTCTAACATAGTAAATAATTGTAGGATTTTTCTTACATTTATATTAAATTAGCACTCTATACTTGACAGTGCCAAATCACTGATTTATAATAGAGTTGTAACAGAAAGGAAGGGGTAATATGCTAAGTTTATTCCGCAGAGACAAAGATATTTTCGACAGTTTCTTCGATGATTTCAACAATGCATGGCCATTCCAATCAACCACTAAATTAATGAAAACCGACATCATAGAAAAAGAAAATGGATATCATCTCGATATTGAACTTCCAGGATTTAAAAAGGAAGACATCAAAGTCAGCTTAAATGATGGTTACATAGAAATTGAGGCTGAAACTAAGAATGAACACAACGAGAAGAAAGACGGTAAGTTCATTCGTCAAGAAAGATATTATGGATCAATGCGTCGTAACTACTATGTCGGTGATATTAATTTAGACGATATTAAAGGTTCCTTTGAGAATGGTATTCTACATTTAGAAATCCCTAAAGAAAACAAACAATTAACTGAAAGAAAATATCTTGAACTTAAATAAAAGATGGCCTTAGTTGGCCATCTTTTACTTTATAAGTTTCATGATATCTTTTTCTGTTTTGTAGGATACTAAATTATGTGGACACTTCTTAATTTGATCGATGAATTGCCAAGAAGCTTCAATTTCATCCCATCTTGTAAAGAGCGTCTTAGAACCTTGATAAATATCAAGTAATAACTTTTCATATGCTTCTGGAATATTCCCTTCAACAGATTCACTCATTTTAAATGAAAGTGAAATTTGTTCTAAGTTTTCTTTTAGCCCTGGTTTCTTTGAATTAATTGTTAAGTCAACACCATCTTTAGGTGCAATCTTAATAATTAGTTTATTTCTTTCAATTGGTAAGTTCCACTTTTCTTGTTCAGTTGTTGGAAAATAAGTGATTTCTATATAAGATTTCTTTTCTTTTAATTTCTTACCTGTTAAGATTTCAAACGGTACACCTCTAAATCTTGGTGTATTTACATAGCATTTAAAATAAACAAATGTTTCAGTTTTTGAATCACTTGGAATATTAGGTTCTTCTAGATATCCATCATATTGTCCAAATAAGACAGATGATTCATCAATTGATAAACTTCTTAGTACTTTGATCTTTTCATCTTTAATGTAATCGGAATTATATTCTTTTGGTGGATCCATAGCAACTAAACAAAGGATTTGGAGTAGATGTGATTGTACCATATCCTTTAATGCACCAGATGTATCGTAATAACCAGCACGGTTTAAGATACCTTCTTTTTCTTTTACAAAAATCTTTACTGATTCAATTGATTTTGAATCCCAAGTATCTTCGAATATACGATTTGCAAAACGAACTGTCATAAGGTTTTGAATCATTTCTTTACCTAAGTAGTGATCAATACGATAAATTTGTTTTTCATCATAATATTGCCACAACATTTGATTAACTGCTTTTGCTGAATCTAAATCATGACCAAATGGTTTTTCAAAGACTAGAACTTGATTGGCATTATTCTTTTCAATTAACTTCGCTTCACTGATATTTTTAGCAACAGAACCTAAAAGTTCAGGACCAATTGCTAAATAATAAATGTGTTTCGTGTTTTCATGAGAAATCGATTGAATATATTTTGAAAAAGCCTCATAAGCGTTCGGTTCAGTAATTTGAATTTTGTAGTAGGTGACAATTGATTTGAGTGTTTCTAAATCAAGTACTTTTGTCGTTAGATTTTGCATCGCATCAAGATAACTATCTGTTTGATAGTCTCTTCTACCAAGCGCAACCACTTCTACATTTTTCGGTATTAATTTATTTTTATACAGTTTGGCAATTGCAGGTAATAACTTTCTAGCTGTTAAGTCCCCTGTTGAACCAAATATTGTAATCACTAAATCTTTTTTCATTTTTTCTTATAAACAGCGTGACCGCCAAATTCCCTTCTCATAGCTGCAACAACTTTTTCACTGAATTTTTCTTCATCTCTTGATTTATAACGTGTAAATAAAGATGCACCAATTACAGGAATTGCAACACCAAAATCAAGTGCTTCTTGAATCATCCATTTACCTTCACCAGAATCATCAATTCGACCTTCAATTTCATCTAATTTAGCATCTTTTAAGAAAGCATTTTTAGTGTAATTAATCAATGCAGATTCAATAATTGAACCATTATTCCATACATCAGCAACTTTCGCATAATCAATATCAAATGGTGATTTTTCCATTAATTCGAAACCTTCACCAATGGCTTGCATCATACCGTATTCAATACCGTTATGAACCATTTTAACGAAATGACCTGCACCAGGTCCTCCCATGTAACCAAAGCCATCTTTAACTGAAATATCTTTATAGACTTGTTCTAAATATTGATAAGCCTCTTTTGTACCACCTATCATCAAACAAGCACCATTTCTAGCACCAAATGTTCCACCTGATGTACCAACGTCTACAAATTCAATATCTAGTTCTTTTAGTTTTTCAAAACGTGCTAAAGATTTTTTATAGTTTGAATTACCACCATCAATGATGATATCTTTTTCTTTTAAATATGGTGTAATTTGGTCAATTACATTGTCAACAATCTTATCAGGTACGAGTAACCATACAACAAATCTATCGTTTTTCTTACGTGTTAAAAATGTTGTTAATTCATCATGTGTTTCAATACCTTGTTTAGTAAGTTCTGCTCTAGCAGAATCATTTAAATCAAAGCCGATGACTTCATGACCATGATCTTTTAAGTTTAAGGCAAGGTTTGCACCCATTTTACCTAAACCAATTAAATGTATTCTCATATTTGACTCCTTTTAGATGAATCATTTATCTTTAAATAAAGATAGTTTACTCTATTATACTTTTTTAAATTTTAATTTACTACATATTGATTAGATTAACATCAAGATGATGGTTGCAACTAAGAAATAAACCCCTAGTGCAGTAAAGTCATTAATTGTTGAAATGAGTGGTCCAGATGCAGCTTTTTCGTCTGCTCCAAATTTCTTTAAAATAAATGGTAATAAGACCCCAGCTAATGCTGAGATGAACATTGCAAAGAATAAACTGATACCAACAGTTAATGCCAGTTCAATCATCGTATCGGTTTGACTTGGTAAGATCATTAAGAATACATAAACAAGACCCATACCAACAAGTCCAGCAACTAATGAATTAATTGCACCAATTGCAAGTTCTTTACCAATATGTTTTTTTGCTTCAATTTGATTTTGATGTAAGCCCAAAATCGTTACAGAAATACTTTGTGTACCAATATTACCTGCCATACCCAAAATTAAAGGTTGGAATAAAATCAGTGCAACATGTGCTTCAAGCGTTCCTTGAAAGACTGCCAGCAGAGATGCAATCGCAATATTCAATATTGCTGAAATTAATAACCAAGGTAATCGAACAATCGTTCTTTTCAATGGAGAATCATCTTCATCGACTTCATGAACTTTAACAAGTTCAGCAACTGTATCTAAATGAAATTCTTCCATTAAGACTAAAGCATCATCTGCAGTAATGACACCTACAATATGTTTTTCCTTATTTAAAACAGGAATCATATCAAGGTCATAGTCCTGAATCTTTTTTAAGGCTATTTGCATATCATCATTTTCATGAACATATGGATATGTATCATCAATAAGTTTGCTTAAATTTTGGTTTGCTCTTGCAAGAATTAACTCTTGAAGACGGATTGCTCCTTTATACACTTTATGTTCATCATAAAAGAAAATAACATCAACTTCATCTTTTTCTGTAGATTCAGTTGTAACAAAGTGAGTCGCTTCTTTGACAGTTGTATCAATCGTTAATGCAATAAAGTGAGGTGATGAAATCGAACCTGCTGAACCAACATCGTAACTTAACAGTTTTTCAACTGCAAGTTTAGTATTTTTACTTAACAGATTAAGAATTGATAAATGGTCTTTAACTGGGAATAGTTCAATGAATGTTTTTAAATCATCCACTTCAAGTGCTTTTAATAATGACTTCTTTTGTTCAATTGATAATGTTTGATAAAAAACTTTTTGAATATCTTCATCAAGAAGTATGAATACTTCTGAAAATTTCATTACACCTAAAAGTGTAAAAATTCTAAGTTGGTCATTTGGATATTCTTCAAAGATAGTTGCAATATCTGATTCATGGATCTTAGATAGTTTTAATTTAAGTGCTTGATTGGTTAAACGAATTGATTTAGCCATTAATCACACCTCCTAAAACAAGTGTTGCAAGTCCAAAATATACAATTACCGATATAATATCAATCATTGTTGTAATAAATGGACCTGACGCAACAGCAGGGTCTAATTTAAGGAGTTTTAGAATATACGGTACTAAAAAACCTAAAATTGGTGCGAGTGCAACCGTTATAAAGAGTGCACCTCCAACAACAAACGAAATTGCATAAATATGATCAAGACCCATGATATATCCCACTGCGACAGTTGCAACAAATGCAAGTAGTCCCATCACAAAACCTGACATCATACCAGAAATAATTTCTTTGAAACCATTTTTAGCTGGTTTAGAATCTTTTTGAGTCAAGGAAATTAATGTTACTGCAAGTGTTTGAGAAGCAACGTCACCACCTGAGTCAAGAATTAATGGTTGGAATAATGCAAGAATAACAACACTTGCAAGAATTTCCTCAAACTGAGATGTAACAAATGCAATCGGTAGTGATAACAACATTAATATGATTAACCAAGGCAAACGATGGAATGCACTTTTAAATAGATTTTCATTAAAATCTGTATCTGGTAAAGCTGATAGTTTTTCTAAGTCTTCAATTGCTTCTTCTTTATAGATATCTAAGATATCATCCATTGTGATAGCACCTAAAAGCGTACCTGTTTCATCTAATACAGCAAGGTCATAACCACCATAGTGTTTCATATGTTTAACCAGTGTATCAACTTCATCAGTAACTAAAACTGTAGGTTCTATTTCCATAATTTCAGAAATAACCTTCGGTGATCTAGATTTAATTAAATCTTTAAGTGTTACTTGTCCAACATAATGATTATTGTCATCAACAACAAATATCGTTTGTATAGAAGATGCAAAATCTGCATCTTTAATAACTTTTTTAGTTGCATCTTTAACATCATCAGATTCTTTTACAACCAAAAACTCGTTCGTCATATACGAACCAGCTGTAAATTCTTCATAATTGATTAAAGATAAAACATCTTCATCTTGATCTAAGACTTTAATTAATTCCACACGATCTTCATCAGGAAGTTCATTGATAATATCAGCAGCATCATCCGGTTCCAATTCTTCAACAACTTCTTTTTGTTCTTCAATTGAAAGTGTTTGAAATAAATCAGCAGCATCGACCGGGTTTAAATATGCTAAAATTTCTGCAACTTTATCACTATCTAAAAATGAGAAAATTTTCTCCTGTTCATCTTCTGATAATTCAGAAAACATTTTAGCCAGATCATAAGCATGGGTATCTTCTAATACTTTTAGTATTTCTTCTTTTGACGCTTGTGAATCAAGTAATGTTTTAAGCATGTTATACCCCCTTTATAAAAAAATAAATATCTCCAATTTCATTGTAACATCTTTAATTAATAAATTAAAAAATAACATTTCCTTTAGAAATAAAATTAATTTATTGATTAGTCCCAATTTTAAGAGAATTTACATAAATTTGATTATTGAAAAAATTATATAAATTCGAAACTAATTGAAGATTACTAACAGTGTATGCATGTCGATACTGCAATTTTAAAAATCTTATTATTTACTCTATTAAGCAGTGTATATTCAATCGAACAGCATTTATGCTGTTCCTAAAATAAAATATATATGCATTTTCTATATATTCTCATCACATTTTTTATCAAAAAATAACACGATTTTTATATCAAATCAAATAAACAGTTTTTTCAGCAGAAAAATATATAATATTGTGTGTAAATCTTTATAGATTTAGCGTAAATTTATGTTAGAATAGTAATAACGATACAGAGAGGTAGACAAAATGAATATTGCACAACGTAACAGAATAATTGTTGCGAGTTCTCTATTTCTGCTTTTAATAGCGGCATCCTTTATCTTTGGACCAACCGTATTTATTATTGGCTTAGTAGCAATCGCGACATCATTCATTATAGAATTTCTCAATAGTGTTGCCAGAAAAGAAAAGTTTGACTGGACAACTTTCTGGATTACACCATTGATTATAACGCTACTTACAACACCAACCATTATTGATCAAGTATGGATGGTTGCCGTAGCAACAGGCTTTGGGGTATTCTTCGCCAAAGCAATTTGGGGTGGAGAAGGCAAAAACGTATTTAACCCTGCGACAGTAGGTCTCATCTTTATTGCACTTTCTTTCCCGGTTTATGTATTAAACTTCTTCGATCCAGTTGCACAATTAGCAACAACAGTTACTCCAGCAGTAACCTTTAAGAGTAATCCTGGTGTGATTGTTCAAGGATTCCAATTCATGGACTTACTCCTTGGAAATTATGCCGGTGGATTAGGAACAACCTTTAAATTAGGTATTCTTATCTTAGGTTTACTGCTCATGGTATTAAAAATCTCTGATTGGAAAATTCCTGTAACATTCTTAGGTACATATTTTGTATTCTCACTAATCAATTACTTATCAAAAGGAATTGCATTTGGTGATGCTTTCGTATATTCAGGATATTCAATCTTTATGGGTCATTTATTATTTGCAGCTATGTTTGTTGCAGTTGATCCACAAACTCAACCTTTATATTTCAAAGGTAGACTCATTTATGGTGTCTTATTAGGTTTTGTAACTTGGATTATTCAAAACATCTGGTTATTTAACCCTTCTGCTCCAAATACTGATGGTATTATTTACTCAATTACTTTCATGAATGCAGTTGTTGGTTTAATTGACGTTTGGACAGTTCCAAAAGTTAAAGATGTTCCTTTAGTTGTGGAGGAAGCATAACATGATGAAGAAATACTTATCAATGCTTCTATTCGTTGTAATCATGGGTACAGTTTCAGTCGGTGTACTTATGGGAGCAGATTTATTAACTAATGAATTAATTGCAAAAAACTCAGAATTTGTTTGGAAATCTGCAATTCTTGATCATCATGAAATTGCGCACACTCAAACAGACTTCGTAGAGATCTTTGATGCATCATTTGAAGTTTCAACAACTCCTGAAGATGCTGAAGAATTATTAACTTTATATACAAACAATGAAACAGGCCAAATGTCATTCCGTTTTTATGGGATGGGTTTATGGGACACAATTGAAGGTGTAATAACTTTCGAACCAGACTGGAAAACTATTGTTAAAATCACTGTAACAAAACAAGCTGAAACTCCTGGTCTTGGTGGTCGTGTTGCTGAAAGAAAATACTTAGACAACTTTGTTGGAAAAGAATTTAACGAAGATTTAGAAATCAAAATTATTAAAGGTGTTGCTGTTGAAAACTATGAAGTTGATGCGATTACTGGTGCTACTGGTACATCAAACGCTTTTGGTAACTTATTGACTGCGAACTACCGTAAATACATTTATGCATTTAGTGATGTTGATCCTGATGCAATTTGGAAGAAAGCTATGCTTTCGCATAACAACGTTTCATTTAATAATTCTACTTATATCTCATTATTTGATGAAACATTTGATGTTTTAACAAAACAAGACAGAACTATTTACAAGAATAAAACAAATGGTAATGTAAGTTTCATCTTTGAAACAGGTGGATTAAATGGTCCAATTACTGGTATCTTAACACTTGAAGATGACTTTATTACGATTGTGAATATTACAGTTACATCAAATAGTGAAGTTCAAGGTGCAGTCGTTGCAGAACGTCCAATTCTTGACTCATTAATTGGTAAGAAATTCAATCCTACAATTGAATTCGTAACTAACCCTACTGCTGATAACCAAGGTTTAGATGGATTTGCTGCTGCAACGACAACTAAATCTAAATTCACTGAAGGATTAAACGAAACTCAAGCTGAAATTTATACTTTATTCTTCTTGGATGAAGAAATTGAAGAACCTGAAGTTGATCCTACAATGGTTTGGAAACAAGCAATGTTATCAAATAATGGTATTGACTCAACAAATGATAATTTTGCAACTTTATTTACTTCATCATTTAATGTATTAACAAAAGGTGATTTAACAGTTTATATCCACAAGACAAACTTCTCTTATAACTTCTTAGTTGAAGGACAAGGTGCTTGGGGACCTATCAAATCAGTTCTTTCATTAGAACAAGATTTCCAAACAATTAAAAAAGTTGTTGTTTACGAACAAACAGAAAAAGCTGGTGCTAAGATTCAAACAGATCCATCAATTTTAGAGGCTTTCATTGGAGCTAAGTTCAATCCAACTGTCTCAATGGTCCCTGAACCTTCAAATGACAGTGAAGTAATCGATGGTTTAACTGGTGTTACTTCTACAAGAAATGGTTTCTTAAACAGTATTAATGAGACTTATGCAGCTTATTATCAATTATTTATTGAACAACCTATGAAACAAGCAATGCTTGCAAACAATGGTATTGAATCAACTTCAGAAAATTATCAATCTTTATTTGATGAAACATTCAATATTGAATCAGAAGGTGGCTTAACACTTTATGTTCACAAAACTACTGGTTCAGTAAGCTTCTTATTCGAAGGTCAAGGTCAATTCTCAATTATTAAATCTGTATTAACATTAGAATCTGATTTTCAAACAATTTTAAAAGTAGCTGTTTACCATCAAAATGAAAAAGGTGGAGCTAAGATTCAAACAGACCCTTCAGTATTAGCTGTATTCACTGGAGCTAAGTTTAATCCATCAGTTACAATGGTTGCTGAACCTTCAAATGATAGTGAAGTATTAATTGATGGTTTAACTGGTGTTACAGGAACTAGAAACGGATTCTTAGATTCTATGAATGCTGCTTATGCAGAATATTTTGAAGCGTTTGGAGGTAATGAATAATGCAAGAACAAGAAACAACTAAAAAACCAAGTACTTGGTTACGTCTCCAATACAAGAAATGGTTCTTAATTTTAAAGAAGGGTTTAACTGAAGAAAACCCAATTGTCGTAACAGTCTTAGGTATCTGTTCATCATTAGCCGTTACAAACCGTGTTGAAAATGCTGTTTTCATGGGTATTGGTGTAACATTCGTTATTATGGCTTCAAGTGCGATTGTATCGCTCTTAAGAAACTTAATTCCACCTAAAGTTAGAATGGTTGCCTACATGGTTATCATCTCAATCTTCACGATTGTCGTACAAATGCTACTTCAAGCATACGTACCAACAGTCGCAGCCAACTTAGGTGCATATACAAGCTTAATCATTACAAACTGTATTGTTATGGGTCGTGCAGAAGCATTTGCAATTAAAAACCCTGTTCATTACACTGTAATCGATGGTTTAGCAAATGGTTTAGGCTATACATTTGTATTAATTGCAATTGCTGCAGTACGTGAACCATTAGCATTTGGTACATTCTTTGGATATCAAGCACCATTCATGTCTGAATGGATCAACTGGAACATCATGGCACTTGCACCAGGCGGATTCTTTGTCTTAACAATGTTTGCTTGGTTACTAAGATCCCTCATGGGACAATATGAAGAAGATTAGGAGGAAAAAACATGTTACAACTTATTGAATTATTCTTAGCTTCAATGCTTTCAAATAACATCGCTCTGATCTTCATCTTAGGTATGTGTTCATTAATTGCAATTTCTACTTCAATTAAAAACTCAGTTAACATGGGTGTTGCGGTTATCTTTGTTGTTACTGCAACTGCAATGATTAACTGGCCAATTTATGAATTACTCAAAGCGACTGGTACGACTCAATTATCATTATTAGTATTCATCATCGTTATTGCGACATTCGTACAATTCTTAGAAATGTTCCTCGCTAAATTAGCTCCAAAAATCTATGACGCATTTGGTATTTTCTTACCACTGATTACAGTTAACTGTATCGTCTTAGCAGTCTCAATTTTCTTCCAAACAAGAAATTATGATTTTGCTCAAACTACAGTATTTGCCTTAGGTTCTTCTATTGGTTGGACTCTCGCGATGATCTTACTTGCTGGTGTACGTCAAAAAATGTATCGCGTATCAAATATTCCTAAAGGTTTAAGAGGCCGTGCAATTGCATTCTTAATCTTAGGTATCTTAGCTCTAGCGTTTATCGGATTTACCGGTATCGGTAGAGTTAACTTCTAGGAGGACATCATGGATTATCTATGGACACCCATTATTTTAATTAGTGTACTTATTATCGTTACACTTTTAGTCATTTTAGTTGATAAACTTCTAGGTGGCGGCGGTGAAAGAAAAATCACTGTTAACAAAAACAATGTTGTCACTATTACCGGTGATGACACAGCATTAAATGCATTAACAAATAACAAAATTTTCTTACCATCATCATGTGGTGGTAAAGCTACTTGTGGAACATGTAAATTCAGACTCGTTGACTGGCATGAACCACCAAAACCAACTGAACTTCCATTCTTATCAAAAGATGAAATTGAAGAAGGTGTTCGTTTATCTTGCCAAGTTAAAGTAACGCAAGATATCGAAGTACAAGTCCCAGAATCTGTTTTAAATGTTAAACCTTTCATGGCGAAAGTTGTTGAGATTGAACAATTAACTCATGATATCAAACGTATTCGTTTTGAAATGAAGGAAGAATTCCCATTTAAACCTGGACAATATTTACAAATCCAAGTTCCAGGTATTGAAACAACTCGTGCTTACTCAATCGCATCGGACTCAAAAGATTTATATCATCCAGAAGTGATCATTAGATTAGTTCCTGGTGGTGTTGCTACTAAGTTTGTTCACAGAGCAATGATGGTTGGTGACAATATTAAAATCACTGGTCCGTTTGGTGACTTCTTCTTACAAGAAAAATCAACTCGTCCAATCATTATGATTGCAGGTGGATCAGGTAAGGCACCAATCCGTTCAATTATCTATAAATTAATGGATCAAGGCTTCCCAAGAAAAGCTACCTACTTCTTTGGTGCAAGAACTAAAAAGGATTTATATTATACTGAATACTTCTTAGAAATTGCTAAGAAATATCCAAACTTTAAATATATCCCTGCATTATCTACTCCACTTCCAGAAGATAACTGGGATTTAGATATTGGATTAATCACTGAAGTTGTTTCTAGACACACAGATGATCTATCAGGACATGAAGCTTATCTTTGTGGTTCACCTGGTATGATTGATGCATGTATTAAAGTCTTAAAAGAAAAAGGTATGCCAGAAGAGCATATCTACTTCGACAAATTCTAATTACTCATTTGAGATACAGTTTACGCTGTATCTCTTTTTTTATCTATGTATTTTAATTGACTATTTCAGTCAATAAGAGTTACAATAAACGTATGACATACGAAAAATTTTTAAACTTAAAAGCGGATAAACAAGAAATTATCCTTAATGCAGCCTACGAAGTTTTCTCAAAATATGGTTATCAACAAGCACCAACTGATTTGATATGTGAAAAAGGAGGCATTTCAAAAGGTGCACTCTTCCACTATTTTGGGAATAAAGAAAACTTATTTATCTATGCTTTTGAAACAACGCTTAATAAATTAAATGATGCAATTGACTTAAAAAGTGTCACCAGTTATCATGTGTTTGATTTTTTACCCTATATTACAATGCAGAAACTTAAAACACTTGAAAAATATCCTTATATGATGAGTTTTTTAATCCGTTCGATTAGGGATAATAAAGCATTGCTTCAGGAAAAAGGTATTTTAGATTTATTAAAACATTATGAATCAAGTCAAACATTCCTCTATCAAAAGATAGACTACTCAACATTAAAGAATTCAATTTCTATAGAAGATTTTATTACCTGGCAAACATTTGTATCTACTGGATTCATCACTATGTATCCAGATCATCCAAACAAAGAAAAACTTATGAAACAACTGATAACATTCTTTGATACTGTCAAAGAAAACTTTAGTAAATAAAAGGGGGTAAGTAAATGTCAAAAGTCATTGAAGTAAAAAACCTTACAATGGATTACGGTCAGGGTAAAGGTATATTTGATTTAAATTTTTCAATTGAGAAAGGTGAAATTGTAGGTTTTTTAGGACCGAATGGTGCAGGTAAGACTACTACGATTCGTGTACTTTTAGGTTTAATTAAAAACCATGCAGGTGAATCATTAATTTCAACATATAATTCAAAAAAGGATCAAATAGAAATCCAAAAACTCATTGGATATCTACCAGGTGAAATTAACTTTCTAGACGACCTTGATGGTTATCAACTGATAAAGTTAATTGCAGATATGAAAAACATTCATGATTTATCCTATGCAGACAGCCTACTTAAGCGATTTAGTTTAGAACCTAAACAACCCATTAAAAAGATGAGTAAAGGAATGAAACAAAAATTAGGCATCGTGCTTGCATTCTTTACGAAACCTGAAATATTAATTTTAGATGAACCTTCATCAGGACTCGATCCACTCATGCAACAATCCTTAATTGATTTAATTTTAGAGCATAAGAAAAATGGTGCAACGATTTTCTTATCCAGTCATATCTTTGAAGAAGTTGAAAAAACCTGTACGCGAGTCATTATGATTAAAACCGGAAAAATCATAACAGATAAACCAATTAGTGATTTGAAACAACAACGTCTAAAAGCGTATGAAATTACATTTGGAAACTCTAAAGATTTAACTTCTTTTTCAAAAGACCATCAAGTTACAATTAAAACTGAATTAAGTTGTATCTATAATTTAGATCATGATTTGAATACATTATTAAAAAATTTAACTCAATATGATGTAAGGGATATTGCAAGAAAAGATATGATTCTAGAAGAAATCTTTATGCAATATTATGGTGATTAATGTGATTTGGCCACTCTTTAAAAAAGAATTAAAATCTCAAGCAATGTTATTTGGTATTTTTGTTGGATTAATTTTAATGTATGGATTTATTGTTGTTACATTATTTAATCCAGATCCTGCAGAAGCTGGATGGTTAGATTTCATTATTGAAACCTATCCTGAAATGATGGATTTAATTGGATTTAATATTGCGGATTTTACAAATTACCAATTATTTATTTCAGGTTATTTATATGGTATGTTATTCCTCTTATTTGGCCTCATATTCGCAATTCTACTTTCTAATAAACTAATTTTCAAATATTTAGATAAAGGTAGTTTTGTCTATTTACATTCAACACCGCATTCAAGAACTCAAATTTTGTTTACACAAATTAAAGTCTTAGGTACATTTCAATTTTTATTAGCACTTATTATGTTTCTAGTTGTCACATTAGGTGGAATGATTCAATATCCAGATTATGTTGACCCATTGAAACTCCTATATTTAAACTTCTCTTATTTATTATTGATGTTTGCATTAGGTTCATTTAATGTCTTTGCATCAAGTATCTTTGAAGGTAAACTTTCATTTGGACTCTCAGTTGGTGTACCTGTATTCTTCTTCTTCCTACAAATGATCGGTAATTTAGGTGGGGATTATGAAGTCTTCAAATATTTCACACCATTCTCACTATTTAATACAGATTATATTATTACCTATGATCCATTAAGTTTTATTTTCAATGGTGTGCTTATTGTAATGACAATACTTCTAACATTCTTAACTTTCCACTTATTTAATAAACGTGATTTAAGTATATAAAAAAGGTGAGCATTTGCTCACCTTAATTTTTTACTGTTTCTTTAAGTTTTTTTTAATGATTAAATCTTTAGACTTCATGACACGCACTGTATTACTACGTTCAGCATCAGAAATTTTCATCTTAACAGTTTTAATGTTTTCTTCAATTTCAGGAATTAAAATATGTTCAATCGCGTTTACACGACGTTTAGTTTTTTCAATTTCTTTAATTAGAATACGATTTTTCTTATCAGATGCTGCGAGTAGAATCAAATCAGGAAGTAAGTCAGATAAGTTTAATACAATTTGATCTAGGATTGGGTTTGTCCCAAGGAAACCATAGGTTAGTTCAAAATCACTTAAACTTTCAATTTTGATTTCAGGAACAGGAACACTCATCACTGATACGGTACCAACTTGAAGTTTAGCTTCAGTAGATGGAATCATAAACTTATCTTTTAGTTCTTCTTTTGTATGGAATGATTTGGCATATGAAAAATCATCAACAACTTGTAAGAAACGTTGTTCAACTTTAGTTCTAAGTTGTTTATATGATTCAATTTGAGCTAAGAATTTACGCATCATTTCATCTTGTTTATCTTTTAATAACTTGTGTCCTTTACGGGTAGTTACTAATTGATTTTTAAGACGCGTAAGCTCCATTCTCGTCGCATTGATAATGTCTGCCATTTTTAATCCTCTTTAGGTTTAGGTGCGTAGTATTCGTCCAAGTGTTTTGTAGATACACGTTTTAATTCAGATCTTGGTAAGATTCTTAATAAATCCCAACCAAGTTCTAATGTACCACTGATAATTTCTCTATTTGATTCAAAACCTTGTGAGATATATTCATTCTCAAAACGGTCTGCAAATTTTGCATAAAGTTTATCAATGTCAGATAATGCAGATTCACCAAGAACTGTTGCAAGCTCTTTGGCTTCTTTACCACGTGCATAGTTTGCGAATAATTGGTTTAAAACGTCTGCATGGTCACTTCTTGTCTTGTTTTTACCAATACCTTTGTCTTTAAGACGTGAAAGTGAAGGTAAAACATCGATTGGAGGTGTGACATTCTTATTATGTAATGAACGAGACAAGATAACTTGTCCTTCAGTAATATATCCAGTTAAGTCTGGAATTGGGTGTGTTTTATCATCTTCTGGCATGGTAAGAATTGGAAGTTGTGTAATTGAACCCTTTTTACCCTTAACACGACCCGCACGTTCATATAATGATGCTAAGTCAGTATACATGTAACCAGGATAACCACGACGACCTGGAACTTCTTTTCTTGCAGCTGAGATTTCACGTAATGATTCTGCATAGTTTGTAATATCTGTTAAGATAACAAGCACGTGCATATCAAGTTCGTAAGCTAAATATTCAGCAGCAGTAATTGCCATACGAGGTGTTGCAATACGTTCAATTGCAGGGTCATTTGCAAGATTTACAAACATGACAGTACGATCAATTGCACCACTTTCTTTAAATGATTCAATGAAGAAGTTAGATTCTTCAAATGTAATACCGATAGCGGCAAATACAACCGCGAATTTATCATCTTTAGATAATACTTTAGCATTTCTTGCAATTTGAGCTGCAAGTTTATTGTGTGGTAGACCTGATCCTGAGAAGATTGGTAACTTTTGACCACGAACTAATGTATTTAAACCATCGATAGCAGAAACACCTGTTTGAATAAATTCATTCGGATAGTCACGTGCAACCGGATTTAATGGTGAACCATTAATATCTGCTCTTTGGTAAGATACGATTTTACCTTTACCATCGATTGGACGACCCATACCATCAAAGACGCGTCCTAAGATTTGTGGTGATAAATCAAGTTCTAGACCATGTCCTAAGAAGACTGCTTTCGCATCGTCAATCTTTAAACCTTGGCTTGATTCAAATAATTGTACTAGGGCAACATCATTATCAATTTCAAGTACACGACCAAATCTTTTCTCATTATTCATGAGTTTGATTTCAACTAATTCATCATATTTAACATTTTCAGTCTTTTTGACAAGGACTAAAGGTCCAACAACTTCAGATACTGTTTTATATTCTTTAATTGCCATAACTTTACGCCCTTTCTAAGTGGTCAAATTGATCTTGCATCTCAGTCATAATGCCTGAAATTTCTTGTTCCACTTTACTTTCTTCAACATATTTGAAGCGACCGATACGTTCTCTTACAGGTAAGTTTTCGATATCTTTATACGCTTTATTTTCTTGTAATGCTTTTTGTGCAAGACGGTTGAATTCAACAATTGCACTTAAAAGTAAGTATTGTTTCTTTGGTGATGCATATGTATCAACTGAGTCAAATGCGTTTTGGTGAAGATAGTCTTCACGAACAAGTTGAGCAGTTAATAATTTTAATCTGTCATCTGCAGATAATGCATCGACCCCAACTAAACGAACGATTTCATTTAATTGTGCTTCTTCTTGAAGGAGTGCATTCACATAATGAACTTGTTTACTCCAACCTGGGTTTACAGTCTTATCAAAGAATTTAAGCATGTCATCATAATAAAGAGAATAACTCTTTAACCAGTCAATCGCTGGGAAGTGACGACGATATGCAAGAGATGCAGATAATCCCCAGAAGACTTTTACAATACGAAGTGTTGCTTGTGATACTGGTTCTGAGGTGTCACCACCTGGAGGTGAAACTGCACCAATCGCAGTGATTGCACCGATTTCTTTACCAAGTGTTTCAACCATACCAGCTCTTTCATAGAATTCTGAAATTCTTGAACCTAAGTAAGCAGGATAACCTTCTTCACCTGGAATTTCTTCTAAACGTGAAGACATTTCACGTAATGCTTCTGCCCAACGAGATGTTGAGTCAGCCATAATCGCAACTTTATAACCCATATCACGGAAATATTCCGCAATTGTAATACCTGTATAAATTGATGCTTCACGTGCAGCAACAGGCATGTTTGAAGTGTTTGCGATTAAAACAGTACGCTTCATTAATGAAGAACCAGTTCTTGGGTCTTGAAGTTCTGGGAATTCTAGTAAAACGTCAGTCATTTCATTACCACGTTCACCACAACCGATATAAACAATAATGTCAGCATCAGCCCATTTAGCAAGTTGATGTTGAACGACTGTTTTACCTGAACCGAATGGTCCAGGGATCGCAGCAATACCACCAATTGCAATCGGGAAGAGTGTATCAATAACTCTTTGACCTGTTACCATTGGTTGTGTTGGAGGTAATTTTCTAGTGTAAGGACGTTTTCTTCTTACTGGCCAGTTTTGTTTCATTGTAAGGTTATGTTCGATACCTTTATCATCAACTAAGACTGCGATAACTGCATCAACATTGCCTTCTAAACTTTGAATTGATTTTAATGTACCATTTAAAGTTGGTGGTACCATGATTTTGTGTAGAACAGTTTCATTCTCACGAACTGTACCAACGACTGTACCTCCAGATACTTTGTCACCAGCTTTTTTAGTTGCTTCAAATTTCCAAATCTTTTCACGATTTAAACGAGGTAAGTCAATACCAAGTGGAATTTGTGCACCAGCTTGATCAAAGATTTTATCGAGTGGACGTTCAATACCATCGAAGATACCTTCAAGTAAGCCAGGCCCAAGTTCAACTGAAAGTGGTTCATTTGTGAAATATACAGGTTCTCCTGGTCCAATACCAGCAGTTTCTTCATAAACCTGAATACTTGCTAAATCACCACGAAGTTCAAGAACTTCACCAATTAATCGCTTTTCAGAAACTCTAACAACGTCATAAACTTGGACGGAAGCCATCCCTTTTGCTACAATCAGTGGTCCTGAAACTTTTGTAATTATTCCGTGTTTTTCCATATAAGTTTCTCCTTTAAATAATTGAAATACCAATTGATTTTTCAATCATGGTCTTCAATTCTTTCAATGTATCTTCATGTTTGCCACCAACTGGTAATTTCAAGAAGATGGGATACATTTTGTCATCATATTTTTCGATAAGTGTTTGAACGAAATCTTCCATTTCATAGTCGTAAATGATGATTTTAACATCAGTTTGAAGTGCTTCGAGCATATGACGTTCTAAGTTATCTTTTGTGTCATGAAATACTTTAACACCTACACTATTTAAGGAGGTAAAAGCTAGATTGGTGGAAAATGCCATCATATCAAACATTTACTTCACGCTCCTTTTTATAATAAATTTCCTTAATTGACTGCATAATCTGTCGTCTTCTTAAGATGTATTCAATAGATGGTGAATAACCATCTAAGTTATAAGTTAAACTTTCAATGATGTCTAATAAATCTTGTCCTAAATCGATATTTAAGAGCGCTAAGAAGTCATGACTTCCAAGTTTACCCTGGCTCTTAAAGTTTTCAACCTTATAAAACTTTCTTAGTTCTGCATATGCGTCTTTTAAATCTATCTTATCAAGTTCGTTAAAGAATGAAACTTTGATATCGCCACCTTCTAAGAAATAAGGATAGAATGTATCTAAACTAAGTTTAAAGACTCTTGCTCTCATGTATAACATGAGATTTTCTTTATCAGTGAACTTTTTAAAGTATAAAGTTAATGCATCATCATTTGCTTTTTTTACTTTGTTTCTTATTTCACCATGTAAATATTTAAATGTTGCATCAGAAATTTCTTTACTTGATTTGATTTTTAAAGATTCAAATAATTGTTTAAGATCTTTATTATTTGATAACCCCTCTAAAACATCACTTGATTTGATATTCGCAAGCCGATTATCTAATTCTACATCAAGTCCAAGTAACTTCTCTTTAATAACATTTGATAAAACACGATGGTCGTCACTTAAATAGAACAATTGGAATATTAGATGATTCGCAGGATAAAGCGTCATTAAAAAAGCTTTTAACTCAATTTCATCTTTCATGAAGGCTTCATCGTTTGTTAACTCTTTTTTAAAGATTTGCATACTTTGAAGCGTATTAATGAGCATGTCTTTGGATAAATTATTGAGTTGATCAACTTGTTTTAAATCTAAAAGTTCAGTTGACTTAGACTTAATGACACCATTGATATATCCTAAATCAGACATATTATCCTAGCCTTTCGTAAATCTCTTTTTCGTAACGTTTTTCAAGATCTGCAACCATTGATTCAAAACTGAAGTTTAAATCGAAGACAGGACCTTCTAAAACGAAACCTGATTCGATATCAAGAGGTTGATTTGATAACTTGAAATTAGTTTTTAAGATTTTATTTAATAAATCAGCTTCAACTAAATCACCAGATCCAGTTGATAATGCTGCTTTGTATAAAGTGTAGTCTTGTTTAGAAACTTTAATGATTTCATCACCAGAGACTGTTTCTTTTTTAATTTGAGTAGCTACAAACTCTAAAAGGTCTTTACCCTTTAATGCCTTTAATTGGTTTAATACATTTTGGAATAAACCTAAAATGTGTTCATGTTTTGCTTTTTCAAGCTCTAATTTTAAATCGCGTTCATGCGTCGCATTAAGCAAACCTAAAGCGAGGTCATATTCATTTTCTAAATCATTTAGAATTTTTTCATTCTTAAGTTTTAATTGAGATTCTACTTGTTCTAATTGATTTTTCTTATTTTGGTTTGCATCAGCGATTAACTTCTTAGTCTCTTTTTCAGCTTGATCTAAAATAATTTGTTCAATCGTCTGACTCATGATTTGTCTTACGCTCCTGTTGGTAAGCCAATATACATTAAGATAGAGACTAATAGAGCTAAGATGGCATAAGTTTCGACTAAGACAGTCATCATGATACCTTTAGTTGAACCTTCAGGTTGTTTTGCAGTCATAAGAATTGATGCTCTTGCAACTACACCTTGGTAAATACCTGATAATAAACCAACAATTGCAATAGGTAATGCTGCAGCAATATAGAGTAAACCTTGTTCATCTGATAAATTCATTGGAAGGTTACCTGATAATAAATCTAACTTTAACATTAAAAGAATTGCAACGATGAAACCATACATACCTTGTGTACCAGGTAATGCTTGTAAGACGAATACTTTACCGAATAATTCAGGTTTTTCTGATAAAACACCGGCAGATGCTTTACCTGCAATCATAACCCCTAAAATAGATCCGAATCCAGCTAAAATTGCTGCTAAACCAATACCGATTAAAGCGTAAGTTAGGCCCATACCTGCATCAATTACAGATTGACCATCTTCAAGAATAAGTGATAAAATTTCCATTTATTTTTCCTCCTATAAATTAGTTTTCTTTATTTTTAATGGAATATACATATTTTAAATTTAGTTGATACGGGTTGAATAAGATACCGCCACCGTTATAGAATTTACCGAAGAATTCTAAATATTGAAGACGGCCAGCGTGAACGTATGCGGATAGCAAGTTCATCGCTAAGTTGAAGATATGTCCACCAATGTAAATTAAACCTGCAAAGATATAACCCATAAAGCCCATTGGGAACATCATTTCAGCAAGTAAGTTCATTGTTGAACCGATCACTGCACCAGATAATGCAAGTGCTAAGATTCTTGAGTATGATAGGATATCCCCTAAGAATGAGGTTGCATTATAAAGTCCTATAATACCAAAGAGTGTTCTTGTGATAACGTTCTTCTTTGCATGTGCTGTAAAGAGTACAACTAGTGCGGCACCAGTTAAGGCAACAACAACACCAATTGTCATACCATAAGGTATACCTGGAATCACTGCAATGCCAATACCAAGTAAGACTAAGATCCACGATAGACCATCACCTAACATGCCTAAGATGTCACCATCTCTTACGAGATTAATACATTTAAGAACTAAACCAGTTATGATATGTAATACTCCTAAAGCAAGACAGAAGATTAACATTTCAAGTGGTTTTTCCATGAGACTCAATGTATACTCAGGTGGTAGAATGCCGATTTCATATCCGAAGAACGAACCATAGAGTATACCTGCAACGACAGTTGATAACCCTGAGAATCCAAAGACAGTTAACAGTGATTTTGTGCCACCTTTAGGTTTTAACAACTTCAAGAATAGGAAGCAACCAATCATCATAATTAGTCCATACCCAATATCTCCCATCATTAGACCGAAGATAATCCAGTACCAGACACTCATTGAAGGGTTAGGGTCAACCTCATTTGAAGCTGGTGGTGAAAAGGTATTTGTAATCGATTCAAATGGTTGAACCAGTTTATTGTTCTTGAATGCTGTTGGAACAACTTCACCTTCTTCTGGTTCAACTAAATCAAGCTCATAAATAATTTCAGCCTGATCAAGTGATTTCTTTAATGCATCAACCTTAGATTCAATAATCCAACCTTCTAAGTATTCAGTATAAGTTGTTTGTGCATAACTAATTTGGTTTAAATTATGTTTATTCACAAGTTGGTCATAAAGAATCTTATACTGTGCAATATTTTCAGATTCATTAGCAAGTTCTAATTCAAGTTTAGCTTTTTCTTCTGCTAATTGATCTGAATCATTTAAGTATGCTTGATAAATCAGTTGATTTTTTTGAGCATAGTTTGGCATTTCAATTTGATTAAATCGATAATCACCTAAGATTATTCTCAATAAATCAGTTTGAGATAATACCGTTTTAACTACCAATGAATCTTCTGTTACATTTTCAACATAAAGTTTAATATAACCTAATTGGAGTAAATCCATTAATTTAAACTTAAATGCTTTAAATATTTCTTCATGACTCATCATTGAAATGATTTCAAGGATTTCTTGTTTTAACACATTATGCATTGAAGTAACTTTACTGATTTCATCGGCATATGCTCTAAATTGATTTAATGCTGTTAAAATCTCTTCAAGTCTAGCTTCTGCATTTTGGATTGAACTTTCCTTTTGTTTAATTAACTCTGTTGGAATTAAATCTACTTTCTCTAATTCAATAAATTCAATATCAGTTAAGCCTTCTAAAACTTGGTCTCTTAAATCTTTTAAGTAAGTTAATCCAACATATGCGTGTGTTTTAGATTCACTAAAGTTTGTTAAACTTAACCCTGCTTTAGATTTTAGATTGTTATAACCTTTAGATTTTAATCTAACCTTAGCAAACTTCGTTTCTAAGAGTTCTGAAGTATCTAGTTTCTTAAGACTTAAGGTTAAACTTTCAAAAGGTTTTAACTGACTGATTTCTTGTTTGAAAGCTGCAATATCATTTCTTAAACTTTGTCTTTCGTTAGCAAGTGCTAAGACGTTGTGAATTGTTGATTCATTCACAGTCATTTCTTTTGAATCAACTTTCTTCTTAGCAAGTTGATTAATGATTTGGAGTGCTTGCTTCTTTTGTTCTTCAAATTTTTGAATTTTTGAATTTAAATTATCTAGTTTTTGAAGTAAATCTGTACCTTGTGGTAGTTCATTATTTAAACCTGATAATTTTAATTCATTTAAGAAGAATCTTTGTTTAAGTGTTGCAACCACAAAATATGTTTGCTTATCGACTGTATCAAAGACTTCATACTGACTGCCAAAGCGTTCAAGTGTTTGAATGAATTCTTCACCATTTTTATGATCTACCGATCCAAAGATTGTATCAATCGTTTTTATTTTCTTGATATCTTGATTTGGTATATCTAAATTAAGGTATGGTTTAATGAGACTCATTTTGGCTTTAACTTGATTCATCTTTTCGTTGATGGCATCAATTTTGTCTCCAATTGAAAGTATCAATGGAATTCTTGAGAGAACATTTTCATCTATTTCATCAAAACTTGATTGATCAATTTCAATAAAATCAGATCCAAAACTCTTCTTAACATGTGGTTTTAAGAGTTCAATAACACGTTCTGCATCCTTTATTCTTTGATTTTCTACATTGGGTTTTTGATGATTCTCTGTCAGCATAAAAAAGGCATGTCTTTGTAACAGCTTTAATGTGGCTTCTTTTTGATTGTTAAATACGAAAAGCTGTGCCTTTTTTACAGGAATAATCATGCAGAAATAACCTCTTTAACGAGTTTATCTTTATAAGTCTTCTCAATTGAATCTGCTTTTTCTTTAAATGATTGACGAACTTTTGCTAAATTTTGTTCGAAATCTTTTTCAAGTTTAGCTTTTTCTGATTCAAACTTTTTCTTTAAATCAGATGAAGCACGATCAAGTTGTTCTTGATATGTTTTTTCTAAAGCTTCAATTTGTGCTTTAGTTTCTTTTAAAAGAGCTTCTACTTTTTTAGCTGCATCATCTTTAAGTTTTAAAGCTTCTTGTTCAGCTTGATAGATCTTTTCTAATGTTTTCATCTAAACACTCCTTCTTTAAAATTTTTCTTTAAAACGTCCTAACGACATAGAAAACCATGGCATGTAATATACGCATGTCAAGTGATGACTTTCGCTTATGATCAAGTTGGTTTAATATGTAACGTAATTTCATGTGTTATTGTATCATGAAATTTCTTTTTTCATAAGCGTTTTGCATGCGTTTTCATTAAATAAATTTTATTAACTATAATTTTATTCAATTACGTCTTTATTTATAAAATATTCTTTCGCGTAAGATTTAAAAAAATCTTAATTAAGGCAATTGATATAACTGTTATTTCAAGTCTACCAACAAACATTCCTATTGTTCCGGTCCATAATACAACTGCTGGTGCCGATAATGAGACAATACCTGTTGAATAACCAACAGATCCTAAAAGTGATGCAAATTCAAATAATGAATCTTCAAATCCGTATCCGTGTGCCATAAAGATATAACTACCTAAAAATAGAAAGATCATATAAAGCACAATGAATGCATAGTTATGTCGTATTTCAACATCTGTTACTTTTTCATAATTACCAAATCTTAAAATAAAGTTTGAACGAACAGTTCTTCTGCCACTCATCTTATCTCGGATATACCAATAACTACTCTTTAATGCCAATGCAACTCTACCTTGCTTCATCGCACCTGTTGTTGAACCTGCCTGTCCACCGATAATCATAATTAAAATAATAATACCAATTGAAAGTGGTGGGAATGCATTGATACTTGGAACAATCTGAAGGCCTGTTGTTGTAATTCCAGAAATAAATTGGAAGGATGCAACTCTTAAGCTATATAAGAAATCCCAATCTAAACTTAACATTAGATTCATTGTTATAATGGAAACACCTGCTAAAAAAGCAATACCCAGGACTATCCATTCAGCATGTTTAAATGCTTTTTTAAATTTTCCAGTAATGATGAAGGTATGAATTAAAAAGTTTGTTGACCCTAAAATCATTAAGACCATTGCAACAATTTCAATACCAATATTATTGTAATAACCTAATGATGCTTTGTGTGGTGCAAATCCACCGGTCGAAACAGATGTAATTGAATAATTGATAGCGTCAAACAATGTCATACCAAAAATCATAAACAAAATCGTTCCTACTAAGACATATCCAATATAAATACCTAAGATGAGTCTTGCAGATTTTGCAACATTACTAATTAGGTTGTCTGTATGACCTTCTGCATTATAAAGTCTTAATCCATATCTATCTGAAATTGTTGATGTAATGACTAAGACTAATCCAACACCACCAAATAGCATTAAGAAACTTCGATATAAGACAAAGATTCTAGGTAGGGTATCCGCATCAAATAGTGATACACCGGTCGTTGTAAATCCTGCGGTTGTTTCAAAAACTGATTGTGTAAAATTGGCACCATACATCATAAAAGGTATACTTGATGCAAAGATAACAACAATCCACATTGTGACAAGGAACACAGCATCTTCAAAACGCTCGAGTTTTGCAAGATGTTTTTTTCTAATTAATAAACTTAATAGTAGCCCAATAATGATTGATGAAATACCAGGAATTAAGAAATGCCAAAGATATTGAGATTCTTCTGGGTTAAAGACAAGACCAAAAAGTGCAAGTAATTGAATTAAGCCCGCAAGTGAAATAAAAATACCTAAATAGCCGAGTAAAAGTCTAAAACCTTTTATGGTTTTTATTTCTTCTGTCATTGTTTCTTCTCATTTAACATTGTAAATATTGATTTTTGGTCTTCTGCTGCTGAAACAATTAATAATTTGTCACCAACATGAATTGTCGTACGACCATTTGGAATAATTGTTTGATTACCACGTAAAATACACGAAATGTTAATTCTAGGTGGTAAATTAATATGCATAATTTGTTTATTATGTAGATGGTATGATTCAATCACTTCAATCTCAGTAATGGCAATTTTTTCATCTTCCATAGTAAGGGTTTTAAACATTGCTTTTACATTGGCTTCTTCTTTGATGATTTGTCCTAACATATAGATGGAAGAAATTGCTGTATGAATACCTAATTTTTTAAAGATATCAACTCGTTTAGGGTTGAGGACACGGCAAATTGCTTTTTTAACATTGAAAAGATTTTTAGCAACCATACACGTAATATAGTTATCAATGTCATTTTCAGATAACGCAACAATAACATCATAATCATAAGCATTTGCATCTTCAAAAACATAACTTTTCGTAGGATCACCGACTAAAACAGGAATTCTATGATGATCTGTAATATATTTTGCAGCATCTTCATCATCATTGATGACTAATACTGAATGTTTTTCTTTTAAGAACATGCCAATCATGTAATCTGCTTCGTTTTTACCACCGACGATGATTATCTTCATTTCTTGTCACCTGCCTCTAGTTTCATAAATGCTTCAATTGACAAGTTAAATGGATAGATTACTTGAATTCTCGTATTTTCAATTAATTTACCCTTGGATGTATCAAAAAGTCGAATGTAAATTTTTGGTATATCAAAAAAGTTTAAAGCTAAATGTGCAATATAAATATTCACATTATCATTACCTGTGACGATGACGACTCTTTCAACATTTTCAGGATTAACTGCTTCAAGAACTTCCATCTCTGTTGCATCACCTAGAATAATGTTTCCAGAAAAATCATCTGGCAACTTTCTAAATGCAGTTTGATCTTTATCGATAATATCAACTAAGTTTCCTTGTTCTGCTAGATGTGATGCAATGTTTGAACCAAGTCTACCAGAGCCAATAACCATTGTTTTATTTCTCATCTTTTTCTCCATGTTTACTTTGTAACTATATCTATTTTACCACGCAACGCCAAAGGTTAAATAAAAAAGCCATACATAGTTTAACTATATATGGCTAAGTTTATAAATTATTTTTCTTCACCAGATACTGTGAGTTTACCAACGTAGACAGTTGGAGAACCATAACCTGATGTTTGGAATTGAAGATCTGAACCGATACGTTCAACGTTGTTTAAAAGATTGAACCAGTTACCTGATAAGACAACCATCTTAACTGCATGGTCTAACTTACCATCTTTGATTGCAACCCCACCAGCTTGTAGTGAGAAGTCACCTGATGTTGTATTTACACCAGCATGAAGACCAACAAGTTCAGTTACATAGAAGCCATCAGCAATTGGAGCTAAAACTTCATCAAATGATAACTCACCTGGTTCTAAGTAAAGTCCAGCTGGAGCGATACCACCACCAAATGCATTACCAGTTGGTTCTTCATTAAATAACGCTGCAGTTCTTAATGAGTGTAAGAAACCAGTGAAACGGCCAGCATCAACAACCTTCTTAGGATTTGCTGCTACACCTTCATCATCAAATGAATTTTTAAATGGTGATAATTCATGTAATGAATTGTCCCAAATTGTAACATTTGGAGATGCAATCATTTCACCCTTCTTGTCTTTTAATGCTGTTGTCTTACGATATGCAGCTTCACCTGAGAATAAACCTGAGTAAACAGATAACATATCAGAGAAACGTTTGCTAGAGAAGACAACATCATATTGAGCAGTTTTAAGTGATTTACCACCAAGTTTTCTTAAACCTTCTTGGATTGTTGCTTCTGCTTCTTTAACTGGATCTAATTCATCAAATGATTTGATAATTTTGATATCATAACCAGTTTTGATGTCACCATCTTGTTCAAAGATTGCATAAGCAAGTGCATAAGCAAAGTTATGACGTTTTGTAAGATTTAAGCCTTTAGAGTTAACAATTGTAGTTTCACCAAATGATTCTGAATATTGTGAAACTTCAACTTGTTTAACTAATTTGTTTTTCTTAACTTCTTTTTCAAGTGCTTGAAGATATGCAATTTTCTTTTCAACAGGTACTGTATCAAAGTCAAACTTGTTTTCTTCAACATGAGGATATGATTTTGATCCTTCAAAGATAATTGCAGGTTCTTTAACAGTAACTGCTTTAGCATTTTGAATTAAACGATCAAATACGAGTTCAACTGCTTCAGTTGATAAGTTTTCAACAGATGCTGCAACCATTTTACCGTCATAAATACCTTTAATACGAGCAGTTGTTACATCACTGTTTGTAAATGATTCAACTTTACCTTCATAAAGTTCAATTGATAAAGATTTATTTCTTGTTGAATAAACTTCAACATCTGAAAATCCTTTTTTAAGTCCTAATTCAATCCATGATTTAAACATTACGTTTACCTCCTTGACCACCTACGAGCATTTTAGATACACGGATGGTTGGTTGTCCAACGTCAGTTGGGATTGAACCTGAACCTGCTCCACACATACCTTGACCATAAGTCTTGTTATTTGCAACACGGTCAATTAATTTAATAACTTCAGCACCGTGACCAATTAACATTGCACCACGTACTGGTTTTGTAATTTTACCATCTTCGATCATATAACCTTCATTAACTGCGAAGTTAAATTCACCGGTTGCTGGGTTAACTGTACCACCACCAAGTTTTTTAGCAAATAGACCATACTTAGTATCTTTAATGATATCTTCCCAATTGTCAGTACCATTATCGATATAAGTTGTATTCATACGTGCTGTTGGTGCATATTTGTAGTTTTGACGACGACCTGAACCAGTTGAATGATAGCCCATTCTCTTACCGTTTCTTTCATCTGATAAGTAACCTTTTAGGATACCTTTTTCAATTAATAAATTCTTTTGAGTCTTGTTACCTTCATCATCGAATGTAGAACGACCCCATTGACCTTCTTCATCACCATCATCATACGCTGTAACAAGCTCTGATGCGACTTTTTCACCTAACTTACCAGCAAATGGTGATAAGCCTTTAGAAACTGCTGATGTTTCAAGTGGGTGACCAACTGCTTCGTGGAAGATAACCCCACCAAAACCGTTGTGTAAAACAACTGGCATTTCTTGTGGTTCCATGTTATCTGCATAAAGATATGTCATTACAGATTCAGCAACTTCAAGTGCTAATTGTTTAAAATCAATTTCATCAAAAATTTCAAAGCCCATGTTTCGCCCTGGTGCTTCATAAGCATCTTGCATTAATGGACCATCTTGTGCAACTGCTGACATCACAACTCTTGTGTATGTTCTAACATCATCTTGGTAAATACCTTTTGAGTTAGCGATTAAAACTTTTTGTTCCCATTCAATTAAAGTTGTACCCGCTTGAACGATTTTTTCGTTTTGAGATTTCATTAAATTTGAAAGCTCAACAAGTTTAGCACTCTTTTCTGATGGTGTTAATGCCCCATGAGGGATTTTAACTGTATACTTATAAGGTTTCTTTTCACCAAGTGGAAGAGCTTTATTAGCTGCACCATTAAATGAACCTCTTAAGTTTAACATTAATTTTTTAACGGATTCATATGAAGTATCGTTTGAATATCCATAGACTTCGTCGATTCCTTGTAAAAGACGTACACCAACACCATGGACATTACCCATTCCAACACCGATGACATCACCGTTGTTGACACGAATATTGCCTGTGTATGTATCTTCTAGGAAGATTTCAGAGAAATCTGCACCAGTTTCTAAACCGAGTTGCAGTAACTCTTGTAATTCTGATTTACTAAGCATTTGATTCTACCTCCTGTTTGTCATATTGTAACTGATAAAGGTTATAATATAAACCTTTTTGTTTTAACAATTGTTGATGAGTACCAGATTCTTTGATCTCACCTTTGCTCATTACGATAATTTTATCACTATGTTGAATTGTCGATAAGCGATGTGCAACGATTAACATCGTTGAAATGTTCATCATCTTAGTTAGAGACTGTTGAATAATGCTCTCTGTCTCTGAATCGATATTCGCTGTTGCTTCATCTAAGATCATTAATCTTGGTTCATAGACGACTGCTCTTGCAAATGAAATCAGTTGTCTTTCTCCACTTGAGAAATTATTTCCACGTTCTCTGACCATATGGTCTAGTCCATCTGGTAATTTTTTGAGTACATGGTCAAGTCCAACATAGTTTGAAGCTTCAATAACTTTTTCTTCACTAATAGATTCATCATGAAGTGTGATGTTATCTCGAATAGTACCACTAAATAAGAAGACATCTTGTAACATTTGTCCTACAAAACTTCTTAAACTCGAGCGTTTAATTCGTTTAATGTTGATACCATCAATTAAGATTTCACCTTGTTGAATATCATAGTTTCTAACAATAAGTTGCAAGATAGTTGTTTTGCCTGAACCTGTTGCACCAACAAAAGCAACTGTTTCATCTGGTTCAACTTTAAATGAGATACCTTTTAATACCCATTCATCAGGAATATATTGGAACCAAACATCTTTAAATTCGATTTGTCCTTTGAAATCTTCAAGTTCAATGGCATCTTCTTCATCTACAATGTCAGGAGCAGTATCTAATACATCAAAGATTTTTTCAGCACTTGCAAATCCATTTTGAAGTGAGTTGAATTGATCTGCAATGTTTTGAATTGGATCAAAGAACTGTCCAACATATACATAGAATGAAATGAACATACCAATGGATAATGACCCTTCAAATACAGATGAGATACCATAGTAAATCGAAAGTAAGGTTGCAACCATTGCAAGCATCCAAATTAATGGGCGATAGACAGAGAATACAATAATTTCTTTGATATAGCTCTTTTCTAATTTGTCGTTGATTTCTTTAAATTGATTTAACTTCTTTTCTTCTTGATTAAAGACTTGGGTGATTTTCATACCAGATAAGTTTTCAGATAAGAAACCATTCACTTCAGAGACATTGTTTCTTACTTGTCGATATGCTTTTCTTGAATATTTTCTAAAGAGTACTGAAGAAATCACAATGAATGGAACAGTTACCATCGTAATTAAAGCCATACGCCAGTTAATCACAAATAATATTGTTGCAATAATTACAATCATTAAAATGCTTCGAATTAAGTTCACAATTGAATTTGTGAACATGTCTGAGATGTTACCTGGATCGTTTGTTGCACGGGTAACTAATTTACCAACAGGTAATTGATTAATTTGACCAATTGATAAATTTTCAATATGTTTAAATACTTGAAGTCTTAAATCGTGTGTCACTGTTTGTCCAATTTCTTGTAACATCATATTTTGGAAGAATCCAACGAAAACAGATAACACCATCATTAAGAGTAAAATGCCTGCACCGATTGCAACTGCAATCATTTTAGTTTCAAATGTCACATCTTCTCTAACCATTAAATCAACGGATAAACCTGATGCAAGTGGTAAGACCATATTTGAGAAGGTTGTTAGGATCATCATTAAGAATGCACCAACAAACTTCCAACTATAAGGTCTTAAGTATGAAAGGAGACGTCTAATTAAATGTGAATCTTGTCTAGCTTGTGTAGACTCATTAAAATCACGCATTTTCTCCCTCCCCTACTAATGCTTCCAGTTCTTGGAGTTTGACCATATCTTGATAAACCGTATTGTTCTTTAAAAGTTCTTTATGACTTCCAAATCCAATCATTTTACCGTTTTCTAGAAGAATAATTTTATCTAACTTTTTAACTGTTGAAATACGATGTGCAATCATTAGAGTTGTTTTACCACGTCTAACTTTACGTAGATTAGAAATGATTGCTTCTTCAGTTTTAGTATCAACAGCAGAAACCGAGTCATCCAGTATTAAAATCTTAGGATCTTTAGCAAGTGCTCTTGCAATTGAGATTCTTTGCTTTTGACCACCAGAGACAGTCACACCACGTTCACCTAAGATCGTTTCATATTTATCTTGGAATTCCATGATATTGTCATGAACGTCTGAAAGTTTCGCAACTTCTTCTAAATACTTTTGATCAATTGGTTCTTTAAATGAGAAACCAATATTATTTTTAATCGTATCTGAATATAAGAAGTTATCTTGTGGTACATAACCAATCGCATCTCTAAGCGTTTTTACGTGAAGATGATTAATATCATGTCCACTAAAATAAATCATATCTTTATCTGTGTTATAAACTCTTAAGAATAACTCAACAAGTGTTGATTTACCAGATCCAGTTTTACCTAGGATTCCAACCATTTCACCTGCTTTAACATCAAAACTAATATTTTCAAGTGCTGGTTTTTCTGCATCTTTATAAGTGAATGTTAAGTTTTTAACTGAAATTGAACCATCAAGTTCAACATCGATAATTGCATCTTTATCATTTGTAATATCAACTTTAGATTCTAAAAATTTGTGAATACGTTTAGCTGATGCTTGTGCTTGTCCATTTAAGTTCATAAACCATGAGATTGCAAACACTGGCCAAAGGAGTGTAAAGAAATAAGAAATATACTCTGTTAAATCACCTGGTGTTGAAAAGCCTTGTGCAACAAGTATTGATCCATAAACTAGGATGGATAATACAACAAGGGTGATCATGACATCAATGATGATGTTAACAAAGACTGCATAGCGCATATGTGCCATTGATCTGTCTTTGACATCTTTACTCTTCTTACTAAATGTAATTGCTTCGTACATCTCTTTTACATAAGCTTTAATAACTGTAATACCTGTGAATGATTCTTGTGCAAAATCACTCATGTTTTCAAATGCTTCTTGGCGAAGTTTAAACTTCTTTTCCATCTTTAGTTCTAAGAAGAACACTAAGACTCCCATTAATGCAATTGGTATAAATGCATAGAGTGTCATCACCCAATTAAGTGAAAACATTCTAGCTAAAACGAACCCACCTAAGACCAATCCGTCAATTAAGGTTAGGAATCCGTATCCGTATAATTCTCTGACCGCCCCTAAATCGTTAATGAAGTAACTCATTAACCCACCGATTTTCTCACGAGAATAAAAATCTTGAGATAATTCGGTTGCGTGCTTGAACATATGTTCTCTTATATCTGTCTCAATTTTTCGGCTTGTACCAAACAAGAGATAACGCCAGAGAAATCTCCCTAGCGTCATAAACACGATAATTGTTATCATTGTACCTAATATGCCGAATATGTGTTCAATTTGGGTGAATTCACCTTCATCAACACCTGTAATGATGACATTGATAAGTCGAGGTATCTCAAGTTGGTAATAATCTAATAAAACTAAGAATACGATACCAAGCAAGAGTTGCAGTCCATATTTAATGTAGTAATGCCTGAAATGCTTTAGAAATATCATAATAAACTCCTCGTTACCATTGTATCAAATTCAACTAATTTTTTTATTAAAATTAGACTGATTATGATTGATAATTTTTTGCTTGAGTTGTAAATAATTCGTAATAGAGTGAGTTTGTCTTTTTCATTAAGTTTGTGTGTTTATCATAATCTTCGATTTCACCATTGTTAATAACAAGAACTTTATCACAAAAAACAGATGAACTCATGCGGTGTGAAATATAAAGTGCAGTTTTTTCTTTGACTAAATCATTGAAGTGTTCATAAATTTCTGCTTCTGCTAAAGGATCAAGTGCTGCAGTTGGTTCATCTAGAATAATTAAGTCTGAATTCTTGTAGAGTGCACGGGCAATTGCTATTTTTTGACCCTCACCACCGGAGAGTTCAATACCATCTTGGTATAAACTCTTACCGTAGTTAGAATGGATGCCATCTTTAAGCGAAGCGAGTTTTTTAGAGAGAGAGACTTTGTTCGCTGCATCGAGTGCCCCTTCAAGGTCTTGATCATTACCGGTAATATTCTTAGCAATTGAATATGAGAATATTTTGAAGTCTTGGAATACAGCAGCCATTTTTTGAACATAACTGTTATATTCATACGCATTAATATTGATACCATTGATTAAGATTTGGCCTTCTGTTGGTTGATAAAATCTGGAGAGTAATTTAACTAAAGTTGTCTTACCTGCGCCATTTAATCCAACAACTGAGATTTTTTCACCACGATTAACTTTAAAACTAATATGTTTTAAAATCATTTGTTCAGTTTTTGGATATTTGAATGACACATTATCAAATTCAATGGTATCAATTGCGGAGAGTGGTAGCTTCCCGGTATGAAGCTCATCTTGTAGTGGTACTGCAAGTAATGTGAAGTATGGCTTAATCCATTCAACATTACGTTTTAAATTAGCTACATTTCCAACAACAGTTGCAAGTTGTTCACTGAGTTGAATTGTAGTTCCTGTATATAATATGAAATCAGAAATTGGAATTAACTTAGCCACGGCTTTCATTGCAATATAAATATAAGTGAATCCCATGAGTACATTGTTGACAACATCTGATGCAAATTCATATTTACTCATACCTAAAGAAATCTTACTAATATGGCTTGTTGTTTCATTAATAAAGCCAGATGTCTTATGGTGAATCAATTTGTTCATATTTGTAAAGCGGAAATCTTTTTGATTTTCAACATTTAATAATGAGTTTAAATAATATCCAGCTTTACGATTGATTGGCATCATTGTTTCAGTTAATGTGATTTGGAATGAGTTTGACATATTGTAAATCACGATGTGTAGGATAAGTGCTACAAGTAGTGCTACGATCATCCATGCGTCAAACATAAATAAGACTAAACCAAGTGTTGCAATTGAAATGAAACTTGAAATAAAGATTGTAACATAGTTTAAAAGTTGGTAAATAACACCTTGGTTATCAATTGCAAACTTTGCACGTTCTCTTAAATCTAGATAGAATGGATCCTCCAGTTTTTCATATTCAAATTTCATGATGCGTGCAGTGACATGTTGATTAAGTAAATATCTTAAATTAAATGTTGTTACACGGATCACTTGATCTAAAACTTTTGTTACTATAGTCATTGCAAATTGAATTGCAACGACAATAAGTGAGAATCTAAATACTTCTTCAAATTGGCTGGTTGCTACTAAGTCAATCACCCATTTAACAGCATAGACACCGATATAGAGTCTAGCTGCTCCAATTAATGCTTGTAAGACAGATAAGAAGTAGAATGAAGGTTTCTTCTTAAATGTTAATACGATGAATTTAGCTAACGTTTTGAACATATCCTTCTTCTCCTCCTACACTTGGCTGATAATACTTACCTTGTGTTACAAACATATTGTGATAAATCCCCTTTTGTGCCATCAACTCATCATGGGTACCATATTCTTTTAATGATTGACCATCAAATAATGCAATGTGATCACAGAATTTAGTTGATGATAAACGATGTGAAACATAAATTGAAGTTTTGTTTCCTGCAAGAGCATTAAATTCTTCATAAATTTTAGCTTCTGCTAATGCATCAAGTGCAGCAGTTGGTTCATCTAGAATGACTACAGGTCCATTCTTGAATAGTGCTCTTGCGATTACTAATTTTTGACGTTCGCCACCTGAGAAATCAACACCTTCAGGATCAATAACCTTTAGGATTTGATGATCATATTGGTTTGGTAAACTTTCAATTTTGTTTTTTAATCCAACGGCTTCTAAAGCCATCTTCGCACGTTCTCTAGCTGTTTCGTCATCTTGCATACCAATCACGTTTTCCATCACTGATGCTGCATATACGTGAATATCTTGGAAGACAACTGAGAACATTTCTTGGAACTTAGCTTTGTTAAATTTAGTTGCATCAACACCATTAATCAAGATTTGTCCTTCGGTTGGTTTGAAGAGACCACAAATTAATTTAACAAGTGTTGTTTTACCTGCTCCATTTGCTCCAACGATAGCAAGTTTTTCACCTTTTTCAATCTTCATAGATAAGTTTCTAATGATCCAATTTTCAGTATTTGGATATTTAAATGAAACATTTCTAAATTCAATATCAAAGGTTTCAGTTAATGGTTCTAATAAACCTTCATAATTAATAAATGATTGATCATCCATAAAGTTATAGTAGTCAACAACATATCTGATACCTGCTCTAATATCAGAGATACCTTTACCAAGTTGACGTAGATATGTTGAAAGTGTTCCAACTGCAACTAAATACATAGATAATTCAGCAATGGTAAGTTGTCCTTCGAAATATGACCATAAGACCAGTGCATAAGCTAAAATATCTTGTAATAATAATGGAATAAGTTCTAATAAGGATGCTTTAAAATCGAACTTTGCAAGTTTCTTAATCGAGTTAGTTAAGGATTTAACTGATTTTGAATGTTCTTTTTCTAAAGTATCTTGTAATTGATAAAGTCTAATATCTTTACCAAATGTGAAATCATAGGTTGTGTTGTAGAAGTAAGCTTCTTGTCTAAACTTCTCACTTAATTCATCTCTTTGTTTATAATCAAATTTTGCCATTAAGTAAACTGCATAAGTAGAAACTACTGCTGTAAATAAACATGCAAGGATTAGCAACCAGTTAAATAGTCCAACGACTACTGCTGTTGCAATTACAGTTGTTAGAAGACCAAGCATACGATAAGTTAATGTGTAGGTTCTTTGGAAACCATCACCGTCACCACCTAATGATGTGAGTGATGTTTGAACTTTATTTTGGAAATTTGGATCTTCCATATTAGGATAATCTACTTCCATAAACTTTTTATTAAATGCTAAGTATTGTCTGATTCTAACATCAATGAAGATAACTTCTGTTTTTGCATCACACCATCTTCTAAAGAACATAAATACAATTAATGTAGATATTAAAGTTGCAATGAAATAATACAATTCATTTGGTGCATAATCTGTTAAGCCATCAATGATCAGTTTAGTTAAATATATGCCTGATAGATTGATGATAGCTGTTGAGATGATGCCTAAGAACATATAAAGATATACAATTTTTTTGTCGAGTCTTTTAAATTCTTTGAACTGTCTTATAAGCGTTCTTAAAAAACCCTGCTTCTTTTTAGCGGTTTGCTCCATACTTCTCTCCTATTTAATTAATTAGTAGAGAGAGCCAGAAGGCTCTCTTTTAATTGTTATTCAATAACGATTCTGACTTTTTCGCCATCTTCACTGTCAACTGAAACAATTTCACCGGCTGCTCCAAGTTGTACCATGTTTAAGATCTCGTCGATGTCAATGTCAAATTCATCTAAGTTAAAGTTACCGAATTTTCCTTTTTTAAGAACTTTTGCAAATTCTAGTGGAATATTTACTTTAACTTTTTCACCACCATTACCTTCAACATTAATTCTTAACATTTTGAAAGCTTGGTCTTTACCTGATTCTCTTGGTGGAGTTGGTGGTGTTGGTGCTTGTTTTGGTTCGCTTGAACCTAATGCAGAAAGTAAAGCTTCTGCTTGATCTGGGTTGATTTTACCCTCTTTTAATAATTCTAAGATTGCTAATCTTTCTTCTTTTAAAGTATCTGACATATTATTTGTTCTCCTTTAGTTTTTTGATTTGTTCAATGGCGTCTTCAACCTTGAGTTGTCCGCCTTTAATTTTGTCTAGAATTTCTAATTTTTTTGCTTTTGCTTCAGCTATTCTAGATTGAGCTTCTGCGAGTTTACTTTTTTTTAGTTCTACAATGTCTTCTTCTTCGTCTTCATCATCTTCATCAACTTTATAGCCTAAAGCAACTATTGCTTCTTCTAGATGACGTTTAACGGTTGGATATGAAACATTCATTTCTTTTTCTACCGCTTTAATGTTTCCTCTGTTTTTTACAAACAGTTCAATGAATAGGAGTGTTTCTTGATCTAAGTAATTAAACTTTGAGAAGTTAAACTCTCCTGAGATTTTAGTGTTACAATGTTCACATTCTAAATGTGTAATGTGTAAGTCATGTTCACATACTGGGCAAGTCGTGATAACTGGATTTAATTTTTTCATTAGATTCTCCTTAAATTGTTTTTACTGTGAAATGTGTATTTTGATCTGATACCCCAAGGCTAATACCTCTTACTTCAATTAATGATTGTAATTCATTAAGTTGTGTTTGGTCTAACCCCTCAGTAGTTTTCATTTTGCGATCTAGTATTTTCTTTACAATCCAAATTGGAATTGGTAAAGCTAGTAAAATTGCTAATAACATATTTATTCCCCTCTTTCCTTCGATATAAACTCTAACTTTAACAAAATGTGCTTTAGGATATTTAATAGGTTTCGGCTCATACAATTCTGAATAAGCTTGTTCTATATTCATTTTGTTTTTATAAACTTTATTCAAGATTTTATTTTTCTTCATTTTTCCTGTAAATTCCTTAACATTTTTAATTTACACATTAATTTTATTCATTTTATTTATTAATGTCAATAGGTTTGCATAAAAAATTAACAAAAAAATTAAAAAAATTAATTTCGAACTTAATTTTTTGAATATTTGGACTAAAAATTGTATAATATTAACAAGAAACGAGGTAAAATTCATGACAAGATTAACAAAACGCTTTATTAAATACGTAAAAATAGATACACAATCTAATCATGATTCATCTTCTGTACCTTCTACAGAGAAACAAAAAGACTTATCAAGAGTACTTTTAGAGGAATTAAAAGGTATGGGGCTTGAAGCATTTTTAGATGATTTAGGTTACACGTACGCGCGCATACCTTCTAATATAGATAAGAAAGTTCCAGCAGTTGGATTCATTGCACACGTTGATACTTCTCCTGATGCACCAGGTAAAGGTGTCAATCCAAGAATTATTGAGAAATACGATGGATCACTAATTAAACTGAATAATGAATTTAGTATGGAACCAAATCAATACCCATCGTTAAAAAGAGTCATCGGTGAAGATATCATTGTTACCGATGGTAATACGTTACTTGGTGCTGATGATAAAGCAGGTGTTGCTGAAATTATGGAATTAGTTGAAAGACTAACTGAAAGCAAAGATATTAAACATGGTGATATTTATATTTGCTTCACACCAGATGAAGAAATCGGTCGTGGTGCTGATCATTTCAACTATGATTGGTTTAAAGCTGACTTCGCCTATACTGCTGATGGTAGTGAGGTTGGTGGTATTGAATATGAAAACTTTAATGCTGCTGCAGCTAAATTAACATTCAATGGTATTTCTATCCATCCAGGTAATGCTAAAAATAAAATGATTAACTCTCAACATTTAGCAATTGAGTTCCATTCAATGTTACCTAAATTCTTAGACCCAGCAATCACTGAAGGTTATGAAGGATTTAATCACTTAACTAATTTCAATGGTTCAGTTGAACAAACTGTAACTAAATATATTATTCGTAACCACGATATGACACTTTTCAGAAATCAAATTAAGACTTTCTTTGATATCACTGAGTATATGAATAAAAAATATGGATATGAAGCTGTGAAAACTGATATTCATGATTCATACTTAAATATGTATGAAATTATCAAACAACATCCACACATTATCGATTATGCTGTAAAAGCAACTAAACAAGCAGGTGTTGAACCTAAATTTGAAGCAATCCGTGGTGGTACAGATGGTGCAAGACTTACTTATGGTGGTTTACCAACACCTAACTTAGGTACTGGTGCATTTCATTTCCATGGTAGATTAGAATTTGCAAGTATCAATCAAATGGAAAAAGCTGTTGAAATTTATACAAATATTGTTAAATTAATTGCTGAATAACATTAAATAAACCTCGATTAAGGAAGACTTAAGCGAGGTTTTTCTTTCTATATATAATATAATAAGGATGGAGGTAACAATATGTATCAAGCAAATAAAGATCGCTACAATAAAATGATCTATCGTAAATTAGGTAAATCTGGTTTAAAATTACCAGTTTTATCTTTCGGTTTATGGCAGAACTTCGGTGAAAAGAATGATTACGAAACCTGCAAAGAGATGATTCTAACTGCTTTTGATCATGGTATTACCCATTTTGATCTAGCAAACAACTACGGTCCGCCACCAGGACATGCTGAAATTGTTTTTGGTAAGATTTTAAAAGAGGCTTTAATGCCTTATCGAGATGAAATTATCATTTCTACTAAAGCTGGATATCGTATGTGGGATGGTCCTTATCAAGATGGTGGTTCAAGAAAATATTTAATTTCTTCTTTAAATCAATCACTTGAGAGAATGGGCATTCCTTATGTTGATATCTTCTATCATCACAGATTTGATCATGAAACTGATATGAAAGAAACAATGATTGCACTTCGTGATATTGTCTTATCTGGTAAAGCTTTATATGTTGGTTTATCAAACTATAACTCAGAACAATTAAAAAGAGCACATCAAATGTTAGATGAAATGAATGTACCTTATGTCATCACTCAACCAAGTTATTCGATGTTAAATCGTTGGTTGGAGCATGATAACCTTCTTCAAACTCAAAACGAAATTGGTGGAGGTACTATTTGTTATTCTGCACTTCAACAAGGTTTATTAACAAATAAGTATATTAATGATATTCCAGTAGATAGCAGAGCTAAAAACCCAGATTCCATGTGGTTTAGTGAAAAGAACATAACAGATGAAGCAAGAGCTAAACTTATGAAGTTAGATGTTATCGCAAAAAGTCGTAGTCAATCCATTGCACAAATGGCACTTGCATGGTGCTTAAGAGATGAAAGAATGACATCAACTCTAATATCAACATCTAAGATTACGCAATTACATGAAAATTTAAAGACATTAGAAAATTTAACTTTTACAAATGAAGAATTGCAAGCAATTGAGGAAGCTTTAAAGTAGTTCTAAAAAGACTAGCACACTAGTCTTTTTTGTTTGTCAATAATTTTGGTAACTATGCAATAATTATTTCATTTCAATTAATTTTGCGTATAATATATTAGAACTTTGAAAATGATTAGAGGAACACATGATTAAACTAGAAGGTATCACGAAAACTTTCATATCAAAAAAAGAGACCCTACATGCCCTAGCGGATGTATCTTTTTATGTTAAGCCCGGAGAAATCTTTGGAATCGTTGGTAAAAGTGGTGTTGGTAAATCAACATTATTAAAGATTTTGTCACTTCAATCAAAGCCTGATTTTGGTGAAATAAGTTTCTTCGATGAAAAAGTAAACTTCAAAGATCATAAACGTATAAAGTCATTAATCAGAGAAACTTCTTATATTTATCAAAATTTCTCTTTACTTTATAACCTTTCTACTTTAGAAAATGTAGCATTACCTTTAAAGTTACTTGGTGTTCCTAAAAAAGAAAGACTTGAAAAAGCAGCTGAACTTTTAAAATTTGTTGGACTTGAGTCAAAAAAAGATAGTTATCCGATAACTTTATCTGGCGGTGAAGCTCAAAGAGTAAGTATTGCAAGAGCACTGATTACTGAACCTAAGATTTTATTTTGTGATGAGCCGACTTCATCTTTAGATGAAGAAACGGCATACGAAATTCTAAAACTCATCAAAAATGTTCACGATGAGTTTAAACCAACAATCATTTTTGTATCTCACCAAATTGAAATGGTTAAGTTCATTTGTGATCGGGTACTTCTTCTTGAAGGTGGAAAGATTAAACGCCTAGAAGAAATCAAAAAGGCCAATAACTTAGAATTCAATTATGAAAAGAAGATTTGGGGTGATTCTAATGTTTAATCTATTATTATCCCCAGTTGACACACAAAGAGTCATAGATGCAACAATTGACACAATAGTATTACTTTTAGTAAGTGGTATCATTTCACTCGTTCTTGGTACAATCACAGGATTTATTCTTGCACTTTATGGTAAGAATCGACCTCATGAAAAGAAATGGGTTGCATATACACTATCAGTGTTAGTGAGCGTCATTAGATCAATTCCTTTCATATTATTAATGGTAATTATTGTTCCAATTAGTTTTAGAATGTTTGGAACCTCAATTGGATTCATTCCTTCAATCATTTCATTATCGATTATCGGGTTTGCGACGGTTTCAAGACAAGTTGAACAAGCAATTGCCGATATCAATCCACAAATTTATGATTTATCTAAATCTTTAGGTGCAAACCAATTCCAATTATTTAGACATTTCATTTATGTTGAAGCTAAAGCAGGATTAATTTTAGGGTATACGACTTCTTTAATTAGTTTACTTGCCTATTCAACAGTTGTCTTCATTGTAGGTGGTGGTGGTCTTGGATATACTGCTATCCAACTCGGTTATTACACACCTAATGGACAAGAAATTATGTGGGTATCTACAATTATTATGATTATTATGGTACAAATCATCCAAATTTTAGGTAGCATGCTTGCACGTTACCTCGACAAAAAGAAAAGGAATTAAGAAATGAAAAAATTATGGATATTCGTTAGTTTATTATCAATCTGGGCATTATCTGGATGTCAACAAGGTGCTGACACACTAAAAATTGGTGTCAACTTCTATCCAATGCCACAAATTGTTGAGTTAATTGAGGCTGATCTTTTAGCAGATGGAATTAAAGTTGAAATGGTAAATATGGACTATAATCTATTAAATACACCGTTAAACAATAAAGAAATTGATGGTAACTTGATTCAACATCAATACTTTATGCAATTCTTCAATAATGCAAACAACGCTAATTTAGTAGTTGCACAACCTGTTTATCACTCTATCTTCTCTTTATATAGTGCTGTATATGAAGTTGATAGTGAAAATAATATAAATGTTGAAGATGGTGAAACAGTTTATCTTCCTGAGGATGTTGTAAACCTTCCTCGTGCACTCTTACTTTTACAAAGTGCTGGTTTAATCACTTTAAAAGAAGGTAAAACCGTTACTGCTACATTAGATGATATTGAATCTAATCCTAAAAACTTAAAATTTGAATTAAAATCATTGTTATTAACAGCTCATGCATACAATGATGCAGGACGCAGATTAGCTGTTATGTATCCAAGCTATGCAAAAACTGCAATCGATCTTGGTGATGATTCTGAATTCTTATTTAAAGAACCATTAAATGAATTAACTGCTACTTATGCAATTTCATTTGTTACACGTGAAGATAACAGACAAGACCCAAGAATCGTTAAGTTTATTGAACACCTAACAAGTCCAAAAGTTAAACAATGGATTCTTGACAACTACGGTTGGGCTGCAATTCCAGCATTCGAATAATATTCAAAAAACACCTTATTTGTGGTATCCTACATATGAGGTGTTTTTTTATGGATCTATTAAGAACTTTTCTACAAGATTGGTTAAATTCAATTATAGGTGATGCAGCAGTTGCTGACCTATTCGTTAAACTACTTATGATCACAGCATGGGTACTCATTGCATACATTGCACATTTTATATCTAAGTTTATCCTTTATAAACTTAAACGTTCAAACAAGAAAGTACTTGTTAAACGTCAAAAAACAATTGCTGCACTTGTTGTATCATTAACTAAGTATGCATTTTGGTTTGTGATTGTGATGATGATCTTACTTGAACTTGGTATTGATTTAGCACCTGTGCTTGCATCTGCAGGTATCTTAGGGTTTGCAGTTGGTTTTGGTGCTCAAGAATTAATCAAAGACTTAATATCAGGTTTCTTCATTATTTTTGAACAATCATTTAACGTTGGTGATGTCATCCAAATTGGTGACTTTAAAGGTACAGTTCTTGAAGTTGGTATTAGAAAAACTAAATTGATGAACTGGAAAAATGAAGTGAGATTGATTAATAATGGTGACATTAGAGTCATAACACAATTTAGTATGGATGACTCAGTAGGTGTTGTAGAGTTTCAAGTATCTCCTTATACAGATCTTTCTATCTTCTATAGTGAAGCATTTGTTGAACTCTTAGAAGGTTATCAAAATAAACCATTCGTTACTGAAGCACCTAAATTTATCGGTGTTGTTGATAATGCGATTAACAGTTTAACTTTACGTGTATCATTTAAAACACAAAATAATAAACAAACTGCATTAGAACGTGAACTTAAACGCGATATTCTAATGTTCTTAAACAAATCTAGAGAATCTTAATTTAAAAAATAAAGGTACAACTTGCGTTGTACCTTTTTCATATTAAGTTCTATTAGGGTCCCAAATAATTGGATACTCTTTCCAGTATGTGAAATCACTTCCTGGAACTATTGCTTCACCATTTTCATATGGAACTTTCAATGCTTCCCAGAATGCACCATCATAAATAACTTTTTCGCCAACATCATAGTTGTTATACCATTTCCAAACTTCAGTTAGTTCTTTCCAACCATTTATTGCAGTTCCTGGAGCTGTTGTTGAGTTCGAATTATTTGCTCCTGTCCACATAAAATATGAACCGTTGTAATTGATCACACTACGTGTATATTGGTTATTAAAATATGTACCTGTTAATGCCCAAAAATCTGATAATAATTGCCAAGCACCAGAAACACCTGGTTCTTGGTTTGTTGATGTTCCAGATCTTAAAGCCCAATAGTCTCCATTATGGAATACTAATGCATGTTGTGCATATGTATTTTTATAATGCCATGCTTCACCAATCAACCACCAACCAACTGTTACATCTGGTGCTTGTCCAACTGGTGCACTACCTGTTTGATTCCAGAAATATCTATTTCCACCATATATTACTGATTGATATCTATTATAGTTTGTTGTTGTATTTAACCAATCACCTCTATGTGTAATGAGTTGCCAACTACCACTACCTGGTGTTGAACCCCATTGTGAAATGGTTGAAGTCGCTATATAGTAGTTATTATTGTAAGAAACAATTGTATTTTGAGGATAACTGACTTGATTACTTCCCCATACAAGGCCAAGTTTTCTCCATACTTGAGTCGTATTTGCTGCTGGGTCTGCATAAGTATTATCAATATTTGCTACATAGAAGGCATCATTATGTTTTACATATTCGCCTGCTCTATATTTTTGTTTATTAAATGCAGAATAATTAAATCCTAATTGACGGAATGCTTGATAATCTCTTGGCTCAGTTTGGCCGGTTGACACATTGCCTGTTGCCATAAACCAACGTGTTTCTTCACCATACTTATGGAATACAATATCGTATAATTTGTAGGTTTTACCACCATTAAACGCTCTATCAAGTCTTTCCCATGCCCATAATTCTGTTGGAGCGACACTATTAGTTGCTTTTGAAATATAAAATGCCCCTTGATAGAATACAATCGTACCAGGAGGATATACCGTACCTGATTGGTAGAATGGTGAAATTTTTCTCCAGTTCCAAGCTGCTGAGTCTGGATGAGAATTCGTGTTACTTTGAATTGCAGAATAGTATCCTGCGTTTACGCCATTACCGTCTTCATCACGATAATATACAATCGCACCTGAAGGATATGTCACGCCTGTTTCCCATACGGCAATCATAGATGGTGCAAATAATACGTCTTCATATCCCCATTCTCCTGGATCACCATATTGAATATTTACTGTAATCACATTACCATTTCTGGTTACTGTGAAATCTAGGTGATTAACTAAATTAATTGAAACATTATAAGTTCCTTGAGGTAGGCTTAATTGTCTTGTAATACCACCTCTACTATGCCAAAGGAATCCAATCTTATTCGATACGTTTTTGAACTCAAGATAAACACCACGACCGTAAACTGAATTTGCAACACCATTAAAGATGACATTTACGGTTTGGTTATTGGCATTTTGTCCTAAAGTAAATGATTTTATTTTATGGTTTTCATTTTCCCAAATATCTTCTCTATTACCTTGAAGTGCAGAAACAATTACAGAAAGACGAACAGTAGAACCTGCAGGAATATTTGTTGTATTCACATTCGCAGAATCAATCACATTCACGATATCTGATGTATCCTTCACAATCATTTCACTGTAATAAAAATAGCCTTCAGAATCAACACCATCATTGTAACTTGAGTGATAATTCCATGTGAATACGTTCGGTCTTGTAATTGAAACATTTGAGTTGTTTGTCCAATATTCAACTATTTTAATTCTAACTTTTATGTTTTTATATGCGTCAATTGCTACTGCTATAGTAATCGGCATGACTCCAGATGTTGTATTTGCAGTAATGTTTGCAGCTGAAATATTAATTGTATAATCGGCAGCATTATAGTAACTGTGTAACGAGTTGATAGACGTATTACCAATTTTAATTTCTGAACTTGCAGAAAACAATTCTGATGTTCTCACATTAAGGTCAATACCTGCTGTTGGTTTAGTCATCCAAGCATAAACACCTATCGCTGTGGATAAGGTGAGTATTAGTGATAAAATTAGTATGCCTAATTTTCTAAACATAAATTAACCTCTTTTAACCAAATAATGTCATTCTCATTCTATATACGACTGCATGATAAATATCTTTTTGCCCACTTGGTAAACCATCATAGTAACCCCAGATAATGATATACGCTGTACTTGATGAATTCGCAGGTACTAATACACCATTTGCATTATGAGCATTCATTGCATCAAACATATTAGATGTTTGTTGGAATCCCCACATGAGCGGTGTTACACTAAACGGGCTATCTACAACTAAATATTTGAATCCTGAATTAACACCAGCATAAATTCCATAATCTGGAGCAGATTGAGCATATAACCCAAGTTTAGCATTCATCGCTTGATCACCAGAATTTTGAAGATTTACTGCTAGGATTGCTCCGTAGCCATAGAAGTCAAAACCAACAGTTTGAAAATCTTCATCTGTAATATAAACTAAATCACGAACTCTATCACCTAAGAAGATTTCTGATTGGTCAATTTGGATATCAATTGTCATATCAGTTTCTAGATCACCACTAATTGGTTCTACAAAACCACCAGGTGAACCAATAAACCAAGCAAAAACACCAGTTACCATCGAAGCAACTGAAATCATTACGAATAAGATTAAGATCAATGTCTTTCTAATCATTTTCATGAATGTTTTCCTTTACTGATGCAACTGGCTGTCTTTTTGTATTAAGACCCTATAGCTTTGCGTCCTTAAGTTACCCTAAGTTTGCCTTTTAATCTATGTTTTTGTCTGTTTCTTTTTGTTCTTCTAATTCTTTTTCAATTTCTTTTTTAAGTGCATCTATATCAATTTCATTTTGAACTTTTTGTTTATCAATCATTTGTTTAACTAAACTAATGAGTTGAATAACAAATCCAGTTCCAATGATTATGACACTGATTGTAATTAAAGTGACTCTGTTATTAATTAAGATAGCACCAATTTCATGACCGCCATAGTTAACAACTTTACCTAAGATTCGATCTTCTGTGATGAATCCTTCTTTTCCTAAATCTGAATTTGAATTGTTAATACCTTTTGTTTCAACACCATAACTAACCTTCGCGATGATTTGGTGGATGATTGTTACATTTTCAACTGAAGTATATGCAATCACATCACCAGTGTTATACTCACTAAATGATTGTTTTTGAATTAAAACAAAATCACCTGGAACAATCATTGGATACATCGAATTAGTTTCGACGACCCCATAACTATATCCGAATACTGCAACAGGTTTTCTTGATATAAAACTCATTGCGGATATTGCGATAAATAGTATGGTGAAGATTAAGATCAATGTCACTAAGATGGTACTTAGGATGTTTATGGTCTTTTTCATTTACCTTTTTTTAATTGCTCCATTGCTTTTTGATGAGAAGTACGAATCTTCTCTTTTTGTTTCTTAACAAACGCAGCTTGTTTAGTTTGTTCACGTTGTTTTTGTTTATCAAGTTTAGCTTTCGCAGCATCTCTTTGTTTTCTTAGACGCTCACGTTCACGTTCAGCTTTAAGTCTTTGTTGTTCAGCAATTCTTGCTGATTCTTTCTTATATGCATCACGATATTTATTCTTTAATGCTGTTAACGTTTCATTATCTTTAGCAACTTGAAGTCTTAAGTCTTCTAACATCTTCTTACGTTCAAGTTTTAGATATAGATTGTGAGTCTTTTTAACCTTATCTGCTTCTTTCTTTAAGAAGTCAGCATTTTCTTCTTGTACCCATTTGAAGAAATCTTTTTGATATTTTAGAACTGCTTGATACCATTTCTTTTCAAGTGCAATTGCTTGTTTTAAATCTTGTTCTTTAATTTCACGTACAAGTTGTGCAATCTTGAACTTTTGGTCAGCAGATGCTAAATCTTCTTTAGGGTCCGTATGTTGGATGAGTCTAGCGAAGACATCCTCATCCGCATCAACTTCAAAGTATGATTTATACAGACTGTTTGTAATTTCAATCGTGTCTTTTAAAGCCTTTTTAAGCGCTATTTCATACTTGTCTTCTGTTTCCATGTAACCATCGATGATTTTTTTGAAGATTTGCTTGTTTTTGTTTAAGTAGTACTCATTTATCTTCGTATCTTCGAGTTCGTATTCTTTTGGATCAGTGACTAAGTCTCCTGGATTAATCTTAATCGCTTCAGCTTTTTTAATTTTAAATCGTCTCATGTCAAGTTTAGCATTGCTTTCTCTAAACTTGTCATGGAACATTAATGTTGCAAAGCTGAATAATGAATTTTGATTTAAATGCTTGCGGTATGCTTCAGAGAATCTTTTTTGTTTCTCATCTCTTATCAGTTCATAACCTAAACTATTATATTGGTCAAGATATTGCCATAACATATAACAGTTTTTGTAGTCAACATTCTTTAAAATAATTTGTGTTTTAACAATTGGTGCTTTAACCGGTTTATAGCTTTTCAAAGTCTTCATGAAGACAGAATTTGTCAAACTTGTGATTCTTTTGTTTAAGTCTTCTGCATGTCGAAGGATGAGTCTATTTTGATCTTGAACATCCCCTTCTTCAATTGTTTCAATTTCTTCAAGTGCAATATTAATCTTGTATACTGAGTTGTCTAGTTTAATTTCAACATTATTATCGACTTGGTGATACTTTTTAGTGTTAATATCTTCTTTTAAGATTTTGACACGGTCTGAAACGAATTTTGATAATCTAGTAATCAAAGTTGCAACAAATCTATTTTCATAAATTCCATATTCAATATCTGCTTGTTGAACTAAGAGTTTAGTAGGCTTAAGTTCCTTTTGATTTTTATCATTTTCTGTTTCTTTTAAGAATTGTGAATTTGCTGCTAAGTGACGAACTGTTCTTGAGTTTGTCTTTCTAGCTTTTTCAATGATCACAACTTCTTCTTCAACTTTTAATGCTGATTTATAATTTCTAGCAATTTTTTCAATTGATGGGTAATACGCTTCAATCGCAGAGATCCAATAATCATCAAACTTTTTAGTCTCATGAATGGTTAAACTCTTTAGTTTATTCTGTCCATCATAAAGTCCTTGATAAAAGTAAGCAGGAAAATCTGTGTCGGTCTCTAATTCATCAAGATACGATATTAACATGTTATAGAATAAATCTAAATCGTAACTCTGTTTCAAATGCTTTCACCTTATGTTTGTTTTTTGTAGTTTTCAATCATTGCTCTCGCTTCAGGGAATGAACCCTTACCGAAGAGTTTTTCAATTATTGCAAGTAAATCATCTAATTCTTTTCTTAGGAATGGTAAGTTTAAGAATTCAAACTTTCTTAAAACTTTTCTAGTAACAATATAGTCTAAACCATCAATTTCTGATTGACCACATGCAATAAAGACAGGAACGAAACTTTGGATTTGTTTCATGATACGGTTACCAAATGTAATTTGGAAGTTTTCCGCTATGAATTTATCCAATTTAGCTAAGTTCTCTAGGGATTTTTGTGAGATTGGATAATCTTTCCAAGCTTGTTTAAATAATCCTTCGATATAGTCATATGTCATGTGAATGGATTCAGTAAATGGTGCATCAATGTAATCTGCTTTAATTGATAACTCGATTGATGCAGCACGGTCATACACTTTATCGGTAATCGCAAACGTTGAGTCATCTCGGTTTGCTGTACCTACGAACCAAATATTTTGTGGTAACAAGAGTTTACCTTCATGAAGGTGAATTGGGTCACCAGGAATTGTATCTGGTGTAATATCAATTAACCATTCTTGAGGATTTGGCATTTCAAGTACGGATAAGAAATCTGCAAAGTAATATTCAACACGTGCTAAGTTCATTTCATCTAAGACAATAAAGTTTAAATCTGTTCGATATGTTGCTTCGTAGATTGATTTTAAGAAGTCTGTTTCATTAAACTTCTTGGTAAATTCATTAAGGTAACCAATCATTTCTGAACGATCTCGCCATGACGGTTGAACTGAAATAATTGATGTATCATTATTGAAGAATTTACCCATCGCATATGGTAAGGATGTTTTACCGGTACCAGAGATACCTTCTAAGATTAATGTCTTAGATGATGCCATACCTGCGAAGAAGGTTGATACAATTTTTGGATTGTAAAATAATTTTAATTGTGATGCTGCAAATTTAATGAATCTATCAACTAATTGATTTAATCCAATCATATCACTATCTGTCATGTTTGTTTGTAAGACACTAAAGTGATATGTTTGGTCAACTGAAATAAGTTTTGTGAATCGACCTTGATCTTGATTTTCTTTTTGTTCTTCTTCCTCTTCGGCAAGTTTATTTAATGTACCTTGAACAGAACGTCTATTCATTGGCATACCTAAGTCGCTTGATTTAAGGGTAAGAATTGCATTCTTTTCATCTGTTAAATCGATAAGTTTTTGATTTAAATCTGCAATCTCCATTAATAAATCATCTTTGGAAACTTCTCTTTTAACAAATCTAATGTATCTTCTTGCAATAACATATAAGAAATACGCAAGTGATACAACAAAGACAAAGTTAACCATTAAGATAAATGTTCCGATGATCCAGTCAAATAAAGTAAAGTTAACTGAGGCTACTGCAAAAGAGTCAACATAGCTAATTGGGGTTGACCAGAAAATTTGGACAATCGCTGCAAAGAAGTTTGCAATGATTTCACCAATATGTTCGAATAACGTTTGTATGAACTCTATATACCAGGTTGCAAATTCACTCATGAATTAATGCCTCACTTAGATTAGTTATTTTTGATTTGCTTCAGCTTGTTGCTTTTTTAATTCTTCTAATAATTGTTGTTTTAATAATTCTTTTTCTTGTTCATGCTTTTGTTCAAGTTTAGCTTTGTTATGTTTTAGAATTGTTCTAACTAGTACAACGATTTCGAAAGCGAATAGGATTAAGAGTGGTAAGACAATCCACAGTAAGAATCCATCTGATGATCTTAATGATTGGATTGTATCGCCTAATCCCGCAATTGATCCTGTATATCGTCCAATGATTTCACTACGATTAAAACTTTCCAATTGCATGTCAGGATTATAATTATCACCTTTAAATCCGCCGTAAAGTTCAGCATTCACATCACCTTGTGTTGTAATGATGTCACCACTTACATGAACAACACGGTGGATAATATGAATTTTAAGTGTTGGGTCAAAGAATACAACAATGTCACCCGGGTTGACTGATGCTTTACCTTTTTCATCTAAGACATCGATAAATGCAAGTGAACCTTTAGGGAATGAATCGGGTTCAGTCCCATCCATCGAACTGGATAGAATTGAAACGAATCCTTTTCCAAATAAATTAGGTATATCTTTTTGAGACTGTACGCTAATATTAGTTATTGAGAAAAGGAGCAAAACGAGTAAGAGTAAATAAAATATTGAATTCCCGATAATGCTTAATGTTTTATTGAGTTTGTTATTTGATTTTGCCATGTTTTGCTCCGATTTATAATATATATATTATATGTTCTAAAATGCTATAAGACTATGAAAGAAACCCTGTAAAATTTACAAGGTTTCTAGTCTTATCAATTTGTCAAAAATTAAACTGTACCAGCGAAGCTTAAGCTTACTTGAATTGTACCAGATAAGATTGCGTTGAATGCTTCTTGATCCCAACCTTCAACCCAAACTCTAACTGAAATCTTACCTACTTTAAAATCTTCACCGATTGTACCAGTAATTGCAGAACCTACTGTTAAATCCTCAAACCATGCAGCGTCTTCTTGTTCGTATAATGTCGCAACATCAACTGGAACATTTGTTGTTTCAATTGTTGTAGGGTATAAAGCTTCAGCAGCTTCAAAAACTCCTTGTGAAATTATACCTGTTGTATTAATAGCGTTATAGAATAATACAGCTTCGTTGTTACCCCAAGCACCCATACCTAGTGAGTTACCATCAACACCATCTTCTTGTTCGAAGATAGTAACAGTTGCAACATCGCCTAAGTCAATAATACTTACACGTGCAGCATTAGAAGCATATTCAGTAATTACAGCATTTGCATCTGAAGCAGATCTTGTACCAGCAACAGCTTGACCTGGAATCCATGAAGTTGCAGCAGGTGAAGCGATTGAAATTGATGTTAATGTAATATCACTTAAAGTAGTTGAACCTACAAAGAATAAATCAAATTTGATGAATGATGTAGCAGATGCAGGTGCACCATCTAATTTTTCCATTGTATAACCATTTGTTGTAGTGATTGCTTCGAATGTAACACTTGATAACGCAGCAGCTAAGTCAGCATTAGTAATGGTATTTTTCCATGCAGTACCATTAGTAGATACATAGAAACCTTCCCCTGTTTGTACTTCAGCTTGGAATTGATCAACTGAAGCAGTGTTGTTAATTGTAAACCATGCATATACGCCAACTGATAGCGCAACGCCTGTTAGTACTAATGATAGTACTGATAAAGCAAATTTTGTTGTTAAACCTTTCATATTTGTTCCTCTCCTCGAGATATATTTTTTTATTTATATTTTAGTTTTCTTGTTATTCGGCTTTTAACCTTTTATAACCTATAATGAATCATCAAATCTTGCTGCTTTGAATCTTAATTGAATCCACATCGGATCATCTAAGATTGCATCGTAACAATCAGCATCCCAACCTTCTAACCAGATTGAGATTTTAGTTCGACCTCGGTATTCATAAATACCTTCAACTTCATTTACTAAACTTACCTCAGATACTAAACTTGTTTTATCAATTGCAATATCATTTTGAAGTTTAGAAAATTCAGTTAACTTGTAAATCATGTTTTGTGGTGCTTCTGGTGGTTCCATTCTGACACCTAACATTCTATAGTAGAAGTCAATTGCACCGAATGGTTTACCAAATCCACGTGCTTCATTTTCAGAGACATCATAGATGAAGGATAAGTTTTCTGCTTCATTATATGATGCTATTCTAACAGCATTGTGGGCGTAATACAAGCGATTTTCGCCTGGTGTGACATATATGTCACCATCATCAAATCCCAGTGGATTAATCCAGTTCTTTCCCCTTGATGTAACAAAGGTTCCTGGAGCATTTGATGCAAGTTCATATGTCGGTTTCGTGCGATCTGCAAGATAGACATATTTATGATGTGCATCCACATTTGGATTATTGGTAACAACTTTGAAGTAGACATCAAATGAGAGATAGTCTACCTTAGGAATTGCTCTTGTTTCAAGTAATACCGGACCTAAGAAGAAATCTTTTCCATTTTGTGAGGTAATACTTGCAAGTTTTCGTTGTGTTCCAACATACTCAACTAACATCTCATTTGTTATGCTTTTATGATAGTTAATACCATCTAAGCTTAACCATAAGTCGTCATCTTCTCCTACCCCTAATTCAATCCCATCTACAAGTGCAGTTTTTGATGTTGCAAACCACGCATAGACTGAGGTTGTCAATGTGATCGCAATTAATGTCAGTGCAAACAGTACAGAATAGATTTTCTTTAACATATTTACGCCTCATCATTAATTGAGAAGAGCATTTGAAGTTTTAGTCTGCCAGCGATTAAATCTTGTTCGGTGTACTTACCAATACTCTTTAAATAATCTTCTAGGTAACCATCAATCCAAATGAAGACTGAGACTTTGACAACTGATTGTGCTTGTAATTGATAGATATTACCATCAACTGCAACGTCTTGGCTTGCAAATGAGAGTGATTGAACACCTTCGATTCGATAAGATTGATATTCGTAGACATCGGCAACACCATCGATAACCACCATGATTCTTAAGTGTTCTTCAATGTGTCTTGTTTTCTCTGCAAAGACAATCTTATAATTGACCCTATTGATTGTAGCTGCCTCATTCATGTTTTTTAAGTAGAATGTGAATGCAACCACTTCTCGATCGTTATCCCTTACATCTGGAAGATAATAGCCATTGGTTTTCAAAACATTATTGTAATGGAAAGCCATGATACCTTCATAAGATGCTTGGTTAACAAAATTCATACCTGGATATCTTAGAACTGTTCTTGCATTGTCGAATGACGGATCTTCTGCGATTCTAATTGAGGAATCACTGAATTGATCAACGACTACCGACATGTCCCCTGTGTATTGTCCATAGAATGATACAACACCCATCGTTACAGATAAGAATCCAAATAACGGTATGAATAGGAATATTAACTTGGAGAATTTAGTGGCATTTCTTACTGTTTTTCCAATGCCCCATACTTTACTTAACGCCATGGTTTTCTCCTTGAAAAAATAAAAAGCCAATTGCCACATAATTAGTTGGCAACTGGCTACCATTTGACAGGTCCTATAGTTTTGCGTCGCTAGATTTCTCTAGTTTTGCCTTTTTCGTATACTGCTATTTTACCAAACTTTTTTTAATAGTCAATAGAAATGATTATGAATATTTACAATGTCTATTTTTGTGTTAAGAAAGCCGATAATTGAGTTTGGTCGAGAGGTTTAGCAATGAAATACCCTTGTGCGTAACCCACACCTTTAGTATACAATTCTTGGAGTTGTGCCTCTGTTTCGACACCTTCCGCAACCAGTTTTAACTCTTTTGCCTTTACAAAATCTATTAACATTTGAATGTACTTACGTTTATTATAATTTTCTTCTAATTTAAAGAAATCACGATTAAGCTTAATCATATCAATCTTAAATCTTTCAACTAAATCTAAAACATCATAATCTGTTGTTGATAGGTCAATTGCAATTTGGAAACCAAGTGTTTTGATCTTAATTAAGTTTCTCATAAATGTTTCATTATTTTTATATGTAGAGAAATCTGGAATTTCAATTGCAACCATCTCAGGTTTTGCACGATGTTTTAGAATCAGTCTTTGGAAGATTGTAAAAGTTTCTTCATTTAGAATCTGACGCGGTGATACGTTAATATTAACAACCAAATTATGCATATGATATAACTGTGAAAGGTCTGTTAATAAGAGTAATGCTTGTTCAACACCCCAAATACCAATTGCATCCAGTTCTCCTGACTGTTCAGCAAGCCCAATGAATGATTGTGGTGCAAGTAAGCCTCTTTTTGGATGTTGCCAACGCAGTAATGCTTCAACACCATAAATATCTTTTGTATCTGATGTTGAAACGATTGGTTGGTAGAAATAAATAAATTCTTCTTTCTCAATCGCTTCTCTGATTTCATGATATAAATCGAGATATTCTTTACCTTGTGAAAGTTCTTCACTGTAATACTTAATACCATTTCCACCGTTTTTCTTAACGATGTACATCGCAATATCTAATGCTTGGAATAATAAGTCTTTCGTATTACCATGCAGTGGGAATGTTGCAATCCCAATAGAAACAGTCTTTTTAATTTCAACACCATCTAAAATACTCACCTTACGTTGAGATTCTCTTTTAATATGTTTTGCTAAATTTAATATATTCGAATGATCAAAACTATCTGGAATAAATATATAGAATTGATCAGGTTTAACACCTTGAGAAATAACGGATTCTTCAGGTAATGCAGTTTTAATATGATTTGAAACATATTGCATAATAAGACGCTCTTCTTCTTCATTAAAAGCATCTACAATATCTTGATACTGATCTAAGTCAATTAACATTAAAGTAAAAGGCTTTGCTTTTTTTGTATTACGTTTAATCATACGATCAACAAGATTTGTTAATGTTGATAAAGGTACAACCTCATCAGAGACTAACAATTTTTCATCGCGATATTTACGTAATTCATGTTTTAAAACAAAGTATAATCCAATGATGAGTCCGATTAAGATTAAAGTGACTAATATCGTTAAGAATATTTCCATAATTAGCTTTCAAACTCAACTTTCTTTTTCTTTAAGAAGTCACGAGCATCTTTAACAGGCATTGGTCTTGCAACCACGAACCCTTGGATGATTGTGCCACCTTCTTTTCTAATAATTTCAACTTGTTTATCTGTTTCTACACCTTCAAATATAACACCAAGTTTTAAGTTTTTACCTAAACTTGTTAAAGTTTTTAAGATTTGACGTGATGTAAAGGATGTTTCTACCTCATCAATAAACTTCTTATCAATCTTAATCACATCAACTGGTAAAGTCTTTAAATATGAAAGCGATGAATAACCGGTACCAAAGTCATCTAAATGAATCTTAAACCCGATTTGTTTTAATGCTTTAAACTTTTCAATAATGAGTTCAAATGAAACAACTAGGATTGTTTCAGTTAATTCAATTGCAATCTTGTTTGGATCAACCTTGTATTTATTCGTTAAATCAATAAGTTCTTGAATAAATCCAGGTTGTACAAGTTGTCTTGGTGAAATATTAAATGAGAATTCTAAATCTGTTTTATTAAAACTTTCAGCAATAGCAAATACTTTTTCAGTGATGAGTCTACCTAATTCAATAATCATATTTGATTTTTCAGCAATCTTAATATAACTTGCAGGTGAATCTTTTAAGTATTTAGGATTATTCCAACGAAGTAGTAACTCAAATCCAACAGTTTTATTAATTTCAATATCGTATTGCGGTTGCATGAACATTTCAAATTCATCATTTGCAATCCCTAATTGTAAATCCATTTCCATTTGTTGGTTCTTGGATACATACTCTAAGAATTTTTCATTATAAGTTACTTGATGGTAAACCGTTGAACGGAGTACACGTTCAATGGTGATTTCCATGATTTCTAAAATATGACTAGATTCCATTGAAATAACTTTACCAACATTGTGAATGATACCCGCTTTTAGGGCAACTTTAAATGGTAAATCTTGAAGTAAAACTGAATTATTTATTTTATCGATTGTCACTTGAACCCAAGAGTCAACTGAATCATAGTTCAAGATATTTTGATACAGTATTGCAAAGCGTTGATCATGAACATGGAATAGTGTCATATCATCTTTAATAACTACAGATAAGAATAAATCCTTTAATTTTTGAATGAATTGTTTACTATATTCTCGACCAATCGTATTTTGAATATTATCAATATCTTCTACTGCAAAGTAAATAATTGAATATTTTTTCTTACGATCAATTTCATCTAAAATTTCTTTTAGATTCATTTCATTTGGTAAATGTGTTAATTGATTGAATAGAGCAAGATTTCTGTATTTACCTTCAAATGATGTAACATTTTCTACGTTCTCACCAATCAGTAAATACCCGCGTTTCTTCTTAACAACTACAAATCGATAATCTTTTAAACCTTCTTTTGTTTCAAGACCTAAGAAGAATGATTTTTGAGATTTAAGTTGTTCACGTATTAAAACCTTATCTTTAGTCACATCTTCTATCATCTTAACTTGTTTCATTCCGGTTAATTCATAGAACTTAGGATTTGCCATACGAATTTGACCAAGTCCACCAACATCTAAAATTAAGACATTTTGAGGTAGTTCATCTTTATGCTTCTCATATAATCTTTCGTCATCATATCTAAACTTAAGACCAACAAGTGAAAAGACTAAAAAGGCAATCAATGAAATGGAACATAATGCAAAATAACTCCAAATTAATGGACGATATGGTGCTAGGTAATCTGCTTGATGTTGGATTGAAATAAATAAAAGTTGACCTTCAATTTTATCAAACGATAAGATAAAGCGATCATCGAATGTTACATAGTCAAAGTACGCTGACTCATTTTTACCAATTAAACTATCCAGTTCTGAATAGTGATCGAGTGGATATAGTTGTGAGGTAAAGAAATTTAAACCTAAAAGATTTGAATCTAGTGCATATAAGATATATCCAGTTGATGCAACAATATAATCACTTTGATTAATCGTAAGGCCTTGATCTAAAAGCACTTGTGACATCAGTTTATATGCAACCTCATTTTGATTAGCCTTTTTAATTGCTAATACGACTTGGTCATCTGTTTCATCTGAGAATAAAGTTGAAAGTTTTGAAATTGTATATTTATTAAATGGAATTGTTTGATTAAGTTCAGTTGTGTACGACTTCGTATCCCAAGCAAGCTGATCTTCTTGGTATGCTTCATATAAAGTTTCTAGTAAGTGTTCAAATGTATCTGATTTTAACTGATGGTTATAGTGAGCCATTTCATTCGCTTCACGTCTAAAAGTTGTATCTAATAAGAACATATAAAAAACATAAAAAGAGAGTAATAACACTCCAAAAATAATTGCTAGTCTTCTCACATGTTTCTTTGTTTCACTATACATAGCTTTCTCTTTTTCCTTTTATAACCACAAAGGTTCCCTATTCTTATTATGCTACATTTTAATCTGAATTGCACTAAATTTTAATAGGCAATCGGATTTAATAGTAATTATAACATGTAATGAGATTTAAAATAGGATTAAAAAAAGGTCATAAAAATGACCTTTAAGTTAATTTTTAGTTTACGCCTTCTTGAGCAAGTGCTCTTAATGCAGCGATATTTAATAAGTTCCAAGGTTTGTTGAAGTGTGGTTGGAAGAAGAAATCAACGAATGCTAAATCATCAATAGTCATTTGATTTTGGATTACGATTGATAATGTATTCATCTTATCTGTTAAATCGTATTTAGATAAGATTTGACCACCTAAAACCTTTCTTGTTGTCTTATCATAAACGAGTTTAAGTAAAACTTCATCATATTCAGGCATGAATTCAGGACGGTTAGTATCGTGTAATAAAACAGTGCCATAGTTAATACCCATATCTTTGGCAACACCTTCTGTTAAACCTGTTGAAGAAATTGATAAGTCATAAATTTTAATACCTGATGTACCTTGAGTACCACGATATTTGATTGAATTCTTAATGATGTTTAAACCAACAAGTGTACCCATTCTAACTGCATTTGTTGCAAGTGGAATGTATCTTACTTCTTGAGTTGGATTGTAGAAAATGTTAACACAGTCACCACATGCATAAACATCTGGATTTGATGTTTGCATATATTCATTTACGACTAAAGCACCATTTGGAGATGTTTTTAACACACCTTCATATAATTTTTGGTTAGGACGGAATCCGATACACATAATAACTAAATCAGTTTCAAAAGTTTCTTTATCTGTCATGATTGCAGTCACTTTATTACCTTCTGTGACAAAGCCTTTAACTTTTTGACCAAGTGCTAATTTAATACCATGATCTGTAAATGCTTTTTCTGCAAGGTTTGTAAATTCAGGGTCTAAGTATTTAGGCATAATTCTTGTTTCACCATCAACTAAGACAACTTCTTTGCCCATTAATTCAAATGCTTCAGCAAGTTCAACACCGATATAACCTGCACCAACAACAACGATTTTGTTAGCTGATTTTGATTTTTCAATGATTTCATTTGCTTGATTGAAGTTCTTAGATAAAAGCACGTTCTCTGAACGGATACCTTCGATATTTGGAACGATTGGCCATGAACCAGTCGCTAATACTAATTTATCAAATGAATCTGAGAATACTTCTTCTGTAACTAAGTTTCTAACAGACATTGTTTTTTCTTCATAATTAATTGATAACACTTCATGTTCCATGAAGACGTTAGCACCTAACTTCTTTAATTCATCTGGTGAAGAATAAAATAACCCATCAACATCTTTAACAACGCCACCAACATATAATGCAATACCACATGATAAGAATGATACGTTGTCATTTTTTTCATATACATTAACTGTAATGTTTTTATCTTGCGCTAAGATATTTTTTACTGCAGCAGTTCCTGCGTGTGTACAACCGATAACTACGACTTTCATACATATGCCTCCCATCCACAAAAAAGTTGTGGATATAATTTGTTTTTTATAAAATTGATGTTTCCATCGAAATCGCGACTTTATTTTATATCATTTTTAAATATAAACAATCGACTTGCTTATGAAAACGTTTTATTGATTTTCACGATAAAAAAGAGCCTTATTAAGGGCTCTAATCGTTATTTTATTGTGTGAAATTGTCTTATAATTTAAACATTTCAGGATGTTTATCTAAATATTCAAACATTGATTTTGTTTGTTTACCAAATGAGAAATGTCCAACAACTTGGTTATGTGAAACAACTACTGGTAGTGATTCTAAATAACAATACTTATTTAGATCAATTTCATCGATCCCTAAACCATTACCTCTTTGAACTGAAAACCTACCCATATCATTCCATAAATCTTTGGTGAAAAGAATAGCACCGATTGAGAATTTGTGTGGTGCACCAGAGACTTTAAATTGATCTTTTTTAAAAATCTCATTTAATTTATCAAGTTTAGGTACATACCCACCTTCTCCCCAGAAGAATCTTGCAACTTGATCGTTGTTTTCAATCATTCTGTATGGCATTGATGCATATTTAGGCAATTCGAACTTTTTAGTGTAGGTATCTACAAGTTTAAGCTTTTTTAGAATCTCTAAGTGTGTATAACCGTTAATTGGAATCAGTGGTGCAACAATACCTGGTGTAAAGTCACCTTCTTTTAATACTTTTTGATATGTATCAAATAAAGTTTCAAAGAATCCTTTAGTTAAAAAGATATCTTCATCGATTTTGTAAATGTATTTAGCTTTTTCAAATCGATTAATGGCAACATTTAATGCAAGTCCAATATGATTTCTTTTGGTTGAAAGATATGAATAACCTTCAACTTCTGCTCTTTTTGCTAACCCTTCATGGTATTTGCCAGAAGATACGATACATACATCAATATCTTTAGGTAAAAATGCTTTAACACGTTCAAAGACTAAATCAAAAAGACGATCTTTATACCCTGCTAAAATTACAAGCAGTTTTTCATTACTTTTACTTCGATTAATAAAAGTATGCGGTGTTGTTGATCTTTTCTTTTTTAAGTTTTCAAACTTGCGTTCTTTATGTTTGTAGTAGATATCTCTGATAAATTTAAATCGTTTAAGGAATTCTCTCATTGTTATGCCCTTTTAAATATTTTTCTTAAAATTTCAGTTTGGATTTCAGTTCTTAAAATTAAGTTTGTTACAAAGTAAACAATCATAGATGTACCAATTAGCATTGCAAGTGCAAGTCCTGTAACAATCGTTTGATTCTGGATAAATGATTCAACGATCATACCAGTTCCAAGATAAACTACATTACCTGCAAAGATGATGTAGATTGCCATGACTACACTAGCTATTAAACCTTTATAAGTTCTTGCAATAAATTTGATAAAAGGCATATCTTTTCTAACTAACCATATTTGATATGCGACAACTAAAAGTTCTGCAATGAGTGATACTATCACTGCACCAAGTGCACCATATAAAGGAATAAGGAATAGATTTAAACCTAAAGTAATGACTGCACCTGCTGATACCGATAAAATAAATGCTTTATTTTTATTGGTTGGAATCATATACTGTACACCAATAATATTAGAAAATACAACAAGTCCAATCTTAATTGCATACAGTTTTAAAACAGGTATCGCATCTATATAAAGATCACCTAAGAAAAGTGGAACAAATATCGGTGCAACAAGGAATAATCCTACCATCATAGGATATGCTAAATATGTTGTAATACCAATACTTTTATTCAGCATATTTTCGATTTCAATTGATTGACCATCTTCATTTAATTTACTAATCCTTGGAATCATCACTGTTGCAAGTGATGTTGCAATCACACAAAGTGTATTAATAATTTTAGAGGTTTGATCGTAATACCCTGTTTGGACATCATTTGTCATGGCACCAATCATGGTGACATTGAGTGATGTATATAAAAGAATAATCACTTGTGGTAAGAATAAAACTAATGTCCCTTTTAAATGTTGGTATGGATTAAAATCTTTTTTTATCTCACCAATATTTTTCAAGACCGCTTCTTTTCTCATTGAAAACCATAAAATGAGTTGACCTGTTAACTCTGCACCACCTAAGATGATTGCATAAATCCATACATCATTAATCGTTTTAACAAAGATTAAGATTGCAGCAAGAGATAACAGTTTAATGAGTGAATTTCTAATGACAATTGATTTAAATCTTTCACTACCGGTATAGTACCAGGTCACATCAATTAAATTCGCAAATAACCAAATACCTTGAATTAAGAATAATGGATTTGGAAGTATGAATTGTAATACACCATAAAAAAGTACAATCGCAATCGCTGATGTCATCCCTTTAAGTGCTAAGATCTCCCAAAACGTTTTTTTCAAACGATATGGATCATCTTGATTGATCGAAATCATCTTTGTGCCATAAAGTTGTACACCTAGTAAGGCAAAATAACTAAAATAGGTTGTAATGGAATAAGTAAACGCGTATTGTCCATTCCCACTTGGTTCTAAGACTCTTGATAAATAAGGAATTAGAATAATTGGAATAATGACAGCGAGTACTTGATAGATTAAATTATATAAATAGTTTTTTGACAAACTAGCTTTCTTCATAAAATTCTTTCTTCACCATGGATAAAGCAGATGCAATGACTGCATGCATATCATAATATTTATATTCAGCTAGACGTCCACCAAATAAATATTTAGTTTCACTATCTGCTTTTTCTTTATACATCTTATAGATTTCATTATTAGCTTCATCATTGATTGGGTAATACATTTCTTTACCTAAACTAAATTGATCTGGGTATTCTCTTGTAATCACTGTCTTTGATTGTTTACCAAATTCAAAATGTTTATGTTCAATGATTCTTGTATATGGTGTTTCTCTATCTGTATAGTTAATAACTGCATTACCTTGATAGTTTTCCATATCCAAGATTTCGTGTTCAAAACGCAAACTTCTATAACCTAAAACACCAAATTCATACTGATAGAATTGGTCAATTGGTCCAGTATATAAAACTTTAGATGCTAATTTATCTAAAGCTTCTTTTTCTTTGAAATAATCAACGCCTAATTTAACTTCAATGCCTTCTAGTAACTTTTCAAAGATTGGTGTATAACCACCAACAGGAATACCTTGATAAGTATCATTAAAGTAGTTATTATCAAATGTAAAACGAACTGGTAATCTTCTAATAATAAAGGCTGGTAAGTCTTTACAATCTCTACCCCATTGTTTTTCTGTATACCCTTTAATGAGTTTTTGATAGATATCTAAACCAACTAAATTAATCGCTTGTTCTTCTAAGTTTTTAGGACGTTCAACAAAGTATTTTTCTCTTTGTCGTTCAATCATATCTTTGGCTTCTTGTGGCGTTTTGACACCCCACATTTGATAAAAAGTATTCATGTTGAAAGGTAGATTATAAAGTTCACCTTTATAATTGGCAACTGGGCTATTTATGTAGTTATTAAACTCTGTAAATTGATTTATATATTCCCAAATTGTTTTATTTGAAGTATGGAAAATATGTGCACCATACATATGCACATTAATCCCTTCAATATCTTTGGTGTACATATTGCCACCAATATGGTCCCTCTTATCAATAACAAGTACTTTCTTTCCTCGTTTCTTTGCTTCATAGGCAAAGACTGAACCAAAGATACCTGCTCCGACAACTAAATAATCATACATAATTATGCTCCTTTGAAAAATGAAAGATATTTCTCTTCAACCATCTTAGCTTGATAATCAATTTTGTAGATATTTAACTTATCGGATGATTTTAAAACTCTTTCTGATTTTTGATCCAATAATTGACTAACCTTTCTTGCCCACATATCAACTGATAAATCGAGTGGTAAGTAAGTAATTGAATCAATTAAATTAAGTTCTCTTGTAATATTAGTTGAATAAACTTGTTTTAAATTACTAAAGAGTGCTTCTACTCCAACAACTGGTAGCCCTTCATAAAGAGACGGTAACATAAATAAATCAATTGCTGAATAGAACTTATAAATATCTCTTCTCGGTGAAAACATTGTAACAAATTGATCCATATTGTTTTCACTAATAAACTCTAATAGTTTTGGTTCTAATGAACCACCACCAACCATTAAAAGATGTACATCTTTTCTTAAAATAAGTAGTTCTTTAAATACATCTAAAGTTTGCATTGGATTTTTTTGTGCTTCGAATCGACCAAAAAATCCAATCAATTTAATATCTTTTTCTAAGTTTAATATACTTCTAATATCATCTCTGTATTCTTGATTAAATAAAAATCTTTCATAATCAATCGCATTATGCGATAAATAAAAAGGTTTATCTTTAAAAAAGAATTTTCCTGCAACTTCACTACAACTCCAAAGATCTGTTGCTGCATGAATAGTCTTTGGGATTAAAAGTGCATTTCTAATCTTTTTAACTAAACTTGGACTACTTTGAGTTGCATGTGCATGGAAAATTCGCACCGCAATGCCTTTTTTCTTAGCTTCTACTAAATAAGGCATCCCCCAATTAAATTCATGTGAATGCACAATATCGTAATTGTTTTCTGTAAATAAAGTTTTTGCATGTTTAACAAACTTAGCATAGTTTTTCATTGAAAGTCTTGGAGCTTGAATGATTCTGTCCTGATGTTTTTCAATCATATCAATATACTTTTGATCAGCTGTTTTCACAATTAAAAAATCAACTTGAAATTTATCATGATCAAGTCTTTGATAATGATTCATGACATAAGAAGTTATGCCATTTGTTAATTGAAGTTCTGTTAAAATGTGAAGCAATTTAATTTTCTTCATCTTTTGACATCTCCATTTGCACCAAAGATTTTACGTGCAATACCTTTAATAAACTCAATATATGGTTTTCTTTCGATTTCAATCACTGGTACTTCTTTGACTTTAATGTTTTCCTTTAAAACCCAAACATTAAAGAGTCTTTCAGAGATAAACCCAAACAATCTTTTTTGATAATCATCATAAGCTTTTAAATCAACTTGTTTCTCAAGTTCAAAAAGAATAGGAAAGAGAAATTCACAGTATTGATTTAAAAGCTCTTTTTTCATAATAAACATATTATAAAGATATGGTCTATTAGAATTTAAGAACTGATCAAAACTTTCTAAGTAATCAGGGAACATATTAGAAACAATCTCTCTTGTAAGGTCTAAATCCTTAATAAAATGGTTTCTTTGATAATTTGTTCTCATATTAACTCTTAAGCGAGGACGCAGTGGCAAGATTGCATCATATGAAGATAAAATAGTTTCAATTTTTTCCTTCTTTAATCCTTGATATGAAAAAATTGAGAATCTTTTGTTGCTAAATAATCTTCTATAATGAATGAGACCAACAACATCATAAGAAGTTTTCTTCCAAATATAATAAAGTGCTGTTAATTCAGAATAATTTGGATTCTTTTCTGAAATTAAGTCTTTTCCATCATCACTTAAAAAATTAGGAATTTCAGGCTTACCATGTTTTCCTGTTTGAATAAATTGATAACTGTCATCAATATATTTTTCTACATTTGGATAAAGTTTATGGGATGCAATAAATACTTTTATATTCATTAATTACCCTTCTTCTTTTTTCTTAACAATTTTTTATAAATGTATGTTCTTAAGAAACCCGGCATGAGACAAACGATTAATGATGCAGTGTTTGTCTTAAGATATTGCATATAAGTAATATGCCCAGATTGATACATATATTTTTTAAACTTGTGGATAGATTTATAATACTTTAAACCACCACGACGGTTAAAGAAGTCTTTATTAATTCTCATGTAGGTCAATGGTTCTTGGAAGTTATAGAACTTTGAACCATTTGAAATCATTCGAATAAATAAGTCATAGTCTTCAACTAAATAAAACTCACGATAACCACCAGCTTTTAAAATTGCTTCTTTTTTTAGCATAACTGTTGACTGTTGGAGTGGACATCTACCTTTAGACCATTTAATGATTTCCTCATTTGTTTCTGGTAAGTTTCTAAAGATTGTCGATTCAAATGGATTTTTTCCATCTTCAAATTCAATAACAACAGAACCTACGCCATCATAATCTGGATTTTCTTCTAAAAATTTAATTTCTTTTTCAAAACGTTCTTTAACTGAGATATCATCTGAATCCATTCTTGCAATATAGTCATATTTTGCAAGTGGAACAGCATCTTGCATCGTTGCACCAACACCACGGTTTTGTTCAAATTTAATTAGTTTAACAATTGAATTTTCATTTATGTATTTCTCAATCGTTTCTTCTAACTCTTTAGTAATTGGTCCATCTTGTACGATTAAAATTTCAGACGGTTTAACAGTCTGATTTAACATACTATCAAGTGCTTCAGATACCCATTTTGGTCTATCTTTTATGTAGACTCCCATTAAAACTGAAAATTCAATCATAGATTGTACTTACCTCATAACAATTATAACATTATATGTTAATGGTTTGATAGCCTATGAATAAAGAATAAAAAAAATCCTAGACACAATTCATGTCTAGGATTCAATTTATTTTACTCTTATATATGCAACTTTATCTTCGTTTTTAATTTCAAATTCAGGGAATGTTTTAAAGAAATTTAGTGCTTTTAATTTAGAACCATAGTTAATTGGGTCAAATCCTGGATATTTCTTTCTTAGTTGGTTTGCTACTAAAGACCAGTAAGCCCATCCATCATCTTCTAAATTATCATCAATAATTTTCTTTAATTCCTTGAGAATAATTTCAATCTTAGTGATTAAAGAGTTTGAACTTTGATCACTCTTAGATTTTTTAGGTTGAAGTTCTTCTAAGATTTTATCAATATAATAGAATCTTTCATAAGAGTTTACTAAAACCTCTGGTGTTTTTGATTCACCCATACCTATCAAGTACATATTATCTTCTTTAAGACGAATGATGAGTTTTGTAAAGTCTGAATCAGATGAGGCGATACAAAATCCATTCACTTTATTTGAATATAAAATGTCCATGGCATCAATAACAAGTGTGAAATCAGAAACATTACCTTTGTTTGACAAGTTAGCGTATTGTTGTACAAAGGTTAAACTATATTTTTCAGCTTTTGCTTTCCAAGTTTTTAAACGTTCTTGGGACCAATCACCATAGATTTTCGCTATGGTGATTTTCCCGTGTTTATTAGTTTCACTGATGATGATATCTAAGTAGTTTGGAGAAATGTTATCTGCATCAATAAGTAATGCTAATCGGTAATCCTTGTCAATCATCTTTCTTTCCCAATAAAGAATAGAGCTAGGACACCAGCACCTGTATGTGCACCGATAACTGGACCGATATCTGTAATAACGAGTTCTTCAACTTGGAATTCTGCTTTAATTTGTTCTGCTAAACCTTCTGCAGCTCCTAAATCGTCACCGTGACCGATGTAAACGATTTGTGGGCCTTCTTCAGCCGTTTTAACCATTTCTTCAAATAATGCTTTAATTGCACGTTTACGTCCAATTGCCTTATGACGTGCAACTAATTTACCTTCGTTATTTGCAGAAAGGATTGGTTTGATTGATGCTAACTTAGCAATGAACCCAGCCGCTTTAGAAAGTCTACCACCACGCACTAAATGTCCAATATCATCCACTGTGAACCAGTGTGCAATTTTTGGAATCATTTCTTCTGTGTATGCTTTAACTTCTTCAATTGATGCACCAGCTGCTTTTTTCTTAGCAGCAAGTGTAACAAGTAAACCTTCACCTAAAGATGCTGATTTAGTATCTACTAAAAGAATCTTTCTTGAAGGATATTTTTCTTTCAATTCTTCTGATGCAATTCTTGCTGAATTGAATGTACCAGAAAGTGCTGAAGAGAAAACTAACATTAGGACATCTTTTCCAGATTCTAGAATTGGTGTTAAAACTTCAACATATTCATCTGGATTAATTTGAGATGTTGTTGGTTGTGCACCATTCTTCATTTGTTCATAGAAATCTTTTGGTGCAAGATCACGGTTATCTGGATAGTTCACATAAGTTTTATCCCCAATATGAAACTTAAGTGGAACAATGACTAATTCATGCTTTTTAGCTAATGAATCAGGTAAATCAGTGGTTGAATCAGTTATGATTACAAATTCACTCATATCTAAACTCCTTTAGTTTATTTGAATTATATTTTTTCGCAACTTTTTCAAGTGCTGGTAAGACATTAGGTTTTCTTGATTTTGTATTATGGGTATCACTCGCGATAAGATCAACGAGACCTTCATTGATATATTTCATCGCACGACGTTTTATTGAAAAGCCATCAGTTCCAAGAATTGCCCCAGCATTCACTTGTATTAAGGATCCGTCTTGTCTGATTCTTATTACGTCTTCAAGTTTTAAGTAGTCATAACGTTCGACATGCGCTAAAATCGGTTTAAATCCTTTAGCAACTAAATCGTACAAACAATCTACAATAGGCTCAGGGGATTTAACCGAAAATTCCATTAAAAGATATTTTGTTCCTTGGAATACATAGCGTTCATATGGTGCATCAGTTTTTAATGCATCATATTTTACTTCGGCCCCTAAGTAGAGTTTTATTTCAGGCAAATGTTCCCCAACATAAGCTTGAAATTTTTCAAATCTTGAGTTTAATTCTTTACTTGAAACTTTTTGAACTCTATTTTGGACGTGTGGTGTTAAGACAATACGTCTAAATCCTTGTTCAAATTCCATTTTCAACATTTCAAGTGCTTCTTCAAATGTTTTCGCACCATCATCTACCATTGGTAGGATGTGTGTGTGCATATCAATCATAATTATTCACCTTCTTCAGGTGTTTCCTCTTTATTTGAATTATAACCATATCCATAACCATAAGTATATGAGTATAATTCATTTTCTTTGATGTCTACTTGAGTAAATACTGTTCCAATAATGTTGACATTATTTTGTTTAAGTGTTGAAATTGCTTCATTAATAACTGCTTTTCTTGCTTCATTTTGTGCAACAACGAAGATCACACCATCTGCTAGTCTTGCAATATATAAAGCATCTGATACAGCAATAACTGGTGGTGAATCTAAGATAACATAATCAAACTCTTCTCTAAGTCTTTGAACTAAGTCCTTTAACTTTTGAGCTTCTAAGATGTTCACAACAGCTGTTGTTCTTTCACCAGCAACAACATAATACGTATTTAATTTTTCAGAATATTTTACTAAGTCTTTATATTCGATTTTTCCTGCAAGATAATCGGTAACACCATTTTCATTTGGTGCTTTAAAAATACGGTTAATTTTAGGTTTTCTTAAGTCTAGATCAACTAAAACAACTCTTTTACCTTTTTTACCAATTAAATAAGAAAGGTTCGAAACAAATGTAGTTTTACCTGCACCTGCTAAACTTGATGTGAATTGGAGAACTTTGAAATTACCATCCACGTTAACATACTCTAAATTGACTAAAGCTTTTTGGAATGCTTCTGCGACAAATGAAAGAGGTTGTTCACGTGAAACAATGTAGTCATATTCTGCTACACGTTCTTTTTGAAATAATTTTCTTCTTTTCATGATCTTTTTCTCTCTTTAAATTCGAATTCTGGAATGACACCAATCACTTGAATACCAGTTCCTGCTTCAAGTTGTTCTTTAGTCATATAGGCATTATTGAAGAGTAATCTCATAAAGGCAATCGCAATACCTAATATAGCACCACCGATAGCACCCACTGCGATAAATAGAATCTTGTTTGGTGAATCATCTTCAGGTTGCCCTGCTTCTGATAATTCAACGAATTTACCTTCAAACATATCAACATCAGTTGAAATTACAATTTGTGTAATTGCATCTGCCATCACTTGTGCAAAATCAGCATCTGTTGATGTGAAACTGATTCTGATGATAAATGATGTTGTTGTAGATGCAACTGCAATACCTGCTTTTACTTGGCGGTTTGTCATGTTGTCTAATTTTTCAATATGCTTAGGGTTAGTGATTAAATTAGATGTTCTTAGTTTGTTAACAATATTGTCACTCTTAACAAACTCAGATGCTGTCTGAATTAATCTTTGTGTATCTAGATAGTTGATTGCTCCATCATCCCCACTATTGATTGGTACTTGGACTAGCACTTCACTTGTTGATTTATATTGATCTGGTACGAGTGTATAGGCATACACACCAACAGCAATAGTAATCACTAAAGTGAATGCAGTAATAAGAATCCAGTTTAAGCGGATGATTCTGAAAATATCAGCCAAACTAATCCCTGAATCTTGTTGATTTTGATTTTCAAAATCCATACTTAGGTCTCCTTTAAATTGCAAATGCTTTCTTATACTCATTATAGCATAATGCTTTAAATTATAATTTAAACAACTCTACCACTTCATCAATGTCTTTTTTAATCATTTCAAGTGAATCTAACCAGAATGATTTCTCTGTAATATCAATTCCCATTGAAGCTGCTACTGTTTCTGCATCTTCTTTTGTTGTTAATGCTAAAAGATCATCGTAGTTCTTTAAGAATTTTTCTTTATTCTTTAAGTATTGTGCATATAAACCTTTACCAAATAGTAAACCAAATGCATATGGGAAGTTATAATAGTTTAATCCAGCACTATAATAGTGACCTTTTACTAACCACATATATGGATGTAATTGATCGTGATCTAAACCATCAGTATAAGCTTCTTTTTGAGCTTGTATCATCCAAGCTTTCATTTCATGTTTTGAAATTGGACGAGTTGCTGATTCAAACACTTTAGATTCAAATAAGAATCTTGAAAGAATATCAATAATAACTTGAGTATCGCCTTGTAAACCAGTTTCTAAGATTGAAAGACGATCTTTTGGATCAGTAAATTGAGTGAGTAAGTATTGTGTCATAATGGTTTCACAGAAGATTGATGCAGTTTCTGCAAGTGGCATTGGATATGACCAGTGAAGTGGCGCATTAGCCTTAATCACATCACCATGGTAACCATGTCCTAATTCGTGTGCCATTGTTGAAACTGAATCTAATGAGCCTGTGAAGTTTAACATAAATCTTGATTGACCAATTTGAGGTTGGTTTGAACAGAATGCACCACCACGTTTACCCTTCTTAGGGAAAACGTCAATCCAATCATTGTCAAAAGCACGTTTTGCAAAACTTGCTAATTTTTCTGAATATGAACCAAATGCATTTAAGACTAAGTCTTGTGCTTCTTCATAAGTATAAGTCTTTGTTAATTCACCTACCGGAGCAAATAAATCATACCAAGGTAAACCATTCTTATGACCTAAGTATTCTGCTTTAGCTCTTAGGTATTTAGCAAAGTGTGGACGATAATCCTTCATTGCTTCAATCATTGCATTTAAAGTCTTTTCACTCATTCTTGATTGTTGAAGTGTTTTATCAAGTGCAGATTTATAACCTCGGAGTTCAACCATAGTATTTACTTCGCGTTTGATATTTGTTAAACCAAGTGCAACAAAGTTTTCAACTGATTCGTAAGCTTTTAATTCTTTTTCATATGCTTCTTTACGAATTGCTGGATTGTAGTCATATGCAAGTGCTCTTAAGTCTGAGTAAGTGTATTCTTTACCCGCAACTTCAGCAGTCAAGTTAGCAGTTGCAAGTTGTTGAACTTGACCCCATGAACTTGATGCTAACTCTTGCATCTTAGAATATAAAACTTCTTCTTTTTCAGTTAATAAATGTTGTGCATCTTTTTGAGCACGTTTTAAATTTGATAAATACAGTTTAACTTTATCTGATTCTTTAGCAAGTTTATCTAAATCAACAGTTGCTAAATATCTTGAGAATTTAACAGATGGTGCTGTTAACTTTCTCATGATACCTGAAATCTTTGATAAATAACCTAATGCTTCATTGTTAGATACATCAGTAGATTGTGTAAGACTTGCAAATGATGCTAAACCTCTAACTAAGACAGTTAGTACTTCATCAAATTTAATATCACCTTCTACATAGTCTTTATCAGACTTAGGTCCTGCTTCTAAGAATGCTGCGTAACTATCAACTAAATCTGATAGTTTCTTTAAATCGTTTTGATATTCTTGATCAAAACCTTTATATAAATCATTTAAATTCCAATTTGTTCCCATTTTAATTTCCTGCTTTCAGTTCAAATAGTATGTCTCTTATTTCCATTGCACGTTCAAAGTCTAAATCTTTGGCCGCTTGTTTCATTAATACTTCTAATCGTTTGATTTCTTTTTCTATTTCCTTCTTAGAAAGTTTACCAGCTTTATCCTCTTTGATAACCTCTCCCTTAATTGAGATGTTATCTCTAATATCTTTAACAATCGTTACTGGTTCTACATTATGTTCTTCATTGTATGCTTTTTGAATTGAACGTCTACGGTTTGTTTCATCAATTGCAAGTTTCATTGAATCACTTACAGAATCCGCATACATAATGACTCGACCATTAACATTTCTTGCAGCACGACCAATTGTTTGGATTAAAGCACGTTCACTTCTTAAGAAACCTTGTTTATCTGCATCAAGGATTGCAACCAAACCTACTTCAGGAAGGTCAAGACCTTCTCTTAAGAGGTTAATACCAACTAAGACATCATACTTACCTAGTCTTAAATCGCGTAAGATAGCCGTTCTTTCAAGTGCTTTAATTTCACTATGAAGATATGCAACCTTTAATCCTAACTCTTTAAAGTGATTAGTTAAGTCCTCTGACATTCTAATTGTTAAGGTTGTAACAAGTGTTCTTTGATTGTTTTCAATTCGTTTTTTAATCTCAAAATATAAATCATCAATTTGACCAGTTGTTGGTCTAATTTCAATTTCTGGATCAAGTAAGAATGTAGGTCTAATGATTTGTTCAATGATAGGTAATTGTTTTTCAAGTTCATATGGACCAGGTGTTGCAGATAAGTAAATAACTTTATCTTTCTTAGATTCCCATTCATCAAACTTTAGCGGTCTGTTATCTAAAGCTGAAGGTAAACGGAATCCATAGTTAACTAGGTTTTCTTTTCTTGATCTATCTCCAAAGTACATACCTCTAATTTGAGGTACAGTAACGTGAGATTCATCAATAACAAGTAAGAAATCATCACCAAAGAAATCCATTAAGGTTGCAGGAGTTTCACCCGCTTCTCTTAAAGCTAAATGTCTAGAATAGTTTTCAATACCTGATGTAAATCCAATTTCTTCTAACATTTCAATATCGTACTTCGTACGCATTTCAATTCGTTGAGCTTCTAGTAATTGACCTTTTGAATTAAAGTAATGAATTTGTTCTGCAAGTTCATTTTTAATTCTTCTAATACTTTCTTTTAATTTATCTTTTGATGCCATAAAGAGTGTTGCAGGAAAGATAGAAACGAAAGTTTGTCTTTCCTTTGAAACACCTGTTAAGGCATCAAATAGTATGATTTCTTCAATTTCATCTCCAAAGAAGACAACTCGAATACCAACATCTCTTTGGTTTGATGTAATGATTTCAACAATATCACCACGCACTCTAAATGTTCCACGGTGGAAATCAATATCATTTCTTGTATATTGAAGTGAAATCAATTTATTTAACAGTTGGTTTCGATCCATTTGATCACCAACTCTTAAGAAGATTGTTGCATTTTTGTAGTCATCTGGATCTCCAATACCATAGATACAGGATACAGAAGCAACTACAATCACATCTTCTCTTGATAAGAGAGAGGCAACAGCACTATGTCTTAATTCATCAATTTCATCATTAATACTTGAATCTTTTTCAATATAGGTATCAGAAGATGGTACATAAGCTTCAGGTTGATAATAGTCATAGTAAGAAATAAAGTATTCTACTCTATTTTCAGGAAATAAACTTTTCAACTCACCATAAAGTTGACCAGCTAATGTTTTATTGTGAGCTAGAACTAAAGTTTTCTTTCCCAATTTTTGAATAATATTGGCAATTGTAAATGTTTTACCAGTACCTGTCGCACCAAGTAAAATTTGTTCATTGGTACCTTTATTAAAATTGTTTATTAACTTCTCTATGGCTTCAGGTTGATCACCTGAAGGTTGAAAGTTAGATACAAGTTTAAACATCTAATCACCTCTATTTCTACTAGTTCTAAATAAATATATTTATTTAATCAATTTTAACATTTATACAAAAAAATAACAAGAAAGTCGGTTAGACCTTCTTGTTATAAAATTTCACTTTTCAAAATCAATATTTTTTAACCATTCAACACCTTGTTTATTTATATTTAATGATGCCCAATGATTTTGAACTTCAATAACAAACAATTTATCAGTGTTTTTGATATATTTTATAGCCTCATCTCTAATTTGAGATGCTGATTTAGACGATTTAACTAACCAAACAGACTCTAAATAATGACACCAAGCATCAAATTTTTTTATGTACACATAAAGATTTTCGTAATCATTTGAATTGTCAAGCAAATAATATGACACCATATAAATAGCCGTTATATTACTCCTAACTGTTTGAACTAATACTATTTGAAATAAAATCAGAATTATCTTTATTTAATTTTTCTTCTACAATTAAACTAACCGTATGTTTCATAATTTCTCAAGTTGGATCAAACAAGTACTTAAATACAATTAGCATAAGTGCAATCATTTGAACGAATATTCCCGATAGAAATGTATATATATGGCCAATATCTATATCTTCACCAATTGGAATGTTACCAGTTATAATCAAAACAGCTATAATCAATAATGTTATTAATATTCCAGTAAATAGATACAAGAAAATGTATCTATTTATCTTTATAAACTTCAAATCATGAGATATTGTTTTGAATATTTTTCTTTTATATTCGTGAATATCTAACTTCAAACCAATTTGTGATTCAGGTATACTCGGTCCTGTATTATCAGTATATTTACTATCCATCATTTTTTGCCTTTAACGTTTCTCAATGATTCATTGAGTAAGTTTTTTGGCACTGCAAAAAAATCTAATAACTCACTTATGTTAACATCATATTTTTTCAAAATCTTCATTAATGATTTTCTTGGTATTAACAATTCACTTGCTATATTCGTTGTCATTCTATCAAATTCATCATTATCTACAGTTAAAACATCATTTAAATTAACTCTAGCTAGCGACTCTAGATCATTCTTTTTTGTAAAATCCTTGATTTTTTTTTGAATTAAGTTATTATTAATTGTTTCATTCATATTCATTATACGATTTCAAACATTATACACAATTTATATACTAATTTAACATATTTAGTTTCTAATTTAAAAAGAGAATGACAAGTTTCACTGATCATTCTCTTTTGACATTATATATTATTTTCTATAGTCTGCTTTAGCCCAAGCTTGAGTTGGTTTAAAGAAACCATATTCTTGGTTCCAAGTTTGAATACCTGGAACGATAGATGTTAATGTAATTGATTTAGATACACCATCAATTGTTACAGTGATTGTGTATTCTACTTCAGTTGTTTCTTCTGGGAAGACGATCACTCTACCTGTATTTGATACAAGTGGTGAATTAGATTGGAATTCAATTGTTGCATCAGAGTAGTTTTGAAGTACTTCAAGTTCAATTGCTACATGTTGCATAAATCTTTCCCAATACCATGTACCGTTCCAAACTGTATTGTTTAGAGTATAAGGATCCCCCTTACCAGTAATTGTGTTATGTTGAATAACTCTGTTGATTCCTAAGTTATTGTAGTCAAGTAACCATGCGACTAACTTAGCTGTTCTTTGAACCGTATCAACGATATCAGCTTTCTTATTGATGTTCATTTCGATACCAGTTGATACTTTGTTACCGGCTCTTGCTCCAATAACGCCACGTGCTTGCTGTGATGTTTCAAAGTAATGAGGAGCCATGACATAGTAACCATTTTGGATATCCCAAACTGGTCCTTGCATTGTAAAGTAAGACTTATCTAAGATTTGGTTAGAGTTACCTCTTGGTGCTGTAATTGTTGATTTAATGCCATTGAATGTAAAGTATCCATCAACAGAAATATCAATCACTGGATTTGTATTACCATTTGCAAGTATACCTGTTGATGTCCAGGTGAATGTATAAGATGAATCATCACCAGCATGCCAACCTACATATGCATCTGGAAGTGAGCCTAGGACACCATAATCACCAACTGTATAGTGGATACCTACTTTGTTAGCAGGGGTTGCAAAGAATGCACCGTGTGTCATTAAACCACCGTTAAGATTAGCAGTATCATGCACTAAGATAAACTCAGTTGAAGGTTTTAATGTATTACTAAATTGTGCAGGGTTAGCAGGGAATGATGTTCTATCAATAACTAAGTTGTCAAATAAGAATGCATTCACTGATTCATATCTTGGATCTGACCATTCTTGAGATGCAGTGTAATAAGTAATTACATTTAGTCCTGATACCACTGCATTATTTGCAGATGCAAGTAATTCAAGTAAGGCATCAACACGATCTTCTGTGTCTAATGCTTCTTGTACATGTACTGTATAAGTGAAGATTAATTCATCATCTTCAAAAATATCAATATGTGTTGTACCAGATGTTAATGCTTTAAAATTGTTTCCTTCTGTTAATTCTAAGATACCATCTGCTTCGATTTCGAATGTAAATATTCTTAATTCTGAATCTTTACCAAATGGAACGACTGTAATTGTAAATTCATCACCAATCTTAATGTTTCCTGTAAAGCCTTGGCTAAATGATAATGTAAAGCTATCTTTTGGATAAACAATAACATTCATTTCAACTTTAACTGAACCATTATGGTTTGTTACAGTAATTTTAGCTTGTCCAGCATTAACTGCGGTTACTAAGCCATCTTCGTCAACTGTTAACACTTTATCATTTGATGATGTAAAGATTAATTGTTTATTAAATGCGTTTGCAGGTGTAATTACGACATCAAGTAGTAATGTATCACCTTTAAACATTTCAGTTTCTGCATTTGAGATTGCAAGTGCAGTTATTGGATCTTTTTCTTGCCACTTAGCATATAAAGTCTTAGATTCTGCAATTTCAGTAATTGGTTCACCATTAAATCCTGGATTGTCATACCAACCTAAGAATTCATAGTTTTCTAAATATACGTTTGTAGGTAAGACTAATGTTGGTTCTGTTGATAAGAACTCAGTTTGTTGACGATCATTAATTAAATATGACCAGAAACCATTCTTAAGTTCTTGAATTGAGTAGTCTGATGATTGCCAGTTAGCATTTTCTATGAACTTACGACCTTCCATAAATCCACGTACTTCATAACTCCATGCATATTTCCAGTCTCGATTTGCTGCTTCAAATGCTGCAGCAGATGCACGTGAAACAATATTTTGAGCTGCAGGTTTATTAGTTGATGAACCAACAACACCTAAATATTTAGCAACCCATAACCATTTATCACGGAATCTTGCATCAAAGAAGAATGTATGCATATTTGTAGATGATGTACCAAATGTATCACGTGGGATTGTTGTTGGTGTATAGTTTGTTCCACCAAATAAGTTGTAGTCTGCAAGGAAGTCTAATACCATTGCTTCACGGTTTGGATAGAACATGTTGCCACCGTTTAGAACTAAGTTGTATGTAAATGTTGCAGTAAATTCTTCATAAACGATTTCAATCACAAGTGAACCATCCGCTTCAATCACACCTTCATAAACTTCTAATTCTGTGTAGAAACCTAGTTTAGGTGCTGGAATAATTTTAACTGTTGTTCCAACGACACCAGTTTTAACTTCTTCTAAAATATCATAAGTTGCTGATGCTGGATTGTATGTATATGTAATCACAACATATTCTGCTGTTAAAGGTAAAATTTTGACAAGATGCAGAGACGCAGTTAATGTAACTTCTATTCTATCTTGTTGTATTACTTCAGATGTTTCATCAATGATTATATTATCTTCAAATCCAGCAATATTACCATCTTCTCTAAAGATGTATCCAGTTGGATTAACAAAGAGGTTATTTAAGACATCTACATCCCAAATTGCTTTAGTCGTATTTTCATTCTTTCTTAAGTGAATTGTATTGTGTGTATTAATGAAGTTGTTATCTTCAATATTAAAGTCAATGTTGTATGAGTTATATGTTGATGTAGCAATAACCGCAGATGCTGGGTAACTATCTGTTGGGTTATTTTGTTCATTACCAATATTATAGAAAGTATTTGTTGTAATGTTGATTACTTGTGTATTACCATTTGATGCAGAATACGCTCTAAATAGAATTGCGTTTTGTCCACCTTTATTGGTATTACCAAAGTAGTTTTCAGTAATTGTAATTGTACCGTTATTGTAACCACCATCAAATCTTACAGCTGATAATTGGAAATCTTCAAAGACGTTTCCAGAAATTAAGATTTCTTTATCATGTGCTGTACGGTCAATTGAGATAATATCCGATTGAATATTTGTAAAGACATTATCTGTAATATAAATATCACCAAATACGTTTGTATCCGCTAATCTGTATAATTGGATAATCGCATTTACGTTAACTCTTGAGTTTGGAAGATATCCAGAACCAGTCGTTGTAGTATTTTGAATGATGTTATTACTGAATGTAAATCCAAAGAGTGTTCCAGTTGAAATAACTTGGAATCCACCAGTCATTGTGAAACCACTAATACTAATATTTTGCATATTAGAAGCAATCGTAATTTTACCGGTTAAAATTGCTTGATTAAATTCTGAATATAATTCAATTGATTTATTGATTGTTAGGTTTTCTGAATATGTACCTTTATTAACTAAAACTGAATCTCCAGCAACAGCTGCATCGATTGCAGCTTGAATTGTTGGATAGCCAATGCCATTGACAAATGCTGCAGTTTTTGGAACTACTTCAATTTCAATATCTTTTGTTAAATCATTATATGTTGCAGAGATTGTAACTAAACCTGGTGCTAAGAAAGTAACTAAACCATCTTGATCAACTGTTGCAACCAATTCATCACTTGAAGCCCAAATGACATCTTTTAAGACAAAATACGGTGGTGTAGAAACTAATTCGTATTGAACAACATCTGTAACTTCAACGAGATCTTCACCAACAATTTCAAAGTCTTCAAAGATTGGTGCAGCAATTGATAACACTCTAAACGTAGATGCTGTATTGTCAATAATTCTATCTACGTCAACATCAACACCTAAACGATCTAAATAAACATTATCTACATATGTTACCTTGTTCACTTGATCAAATAAAATATAACCTAATGAATCTTGGAAGATATTATTTTCAACATTTGCAGTCCATTTAGTTGCAGCACCTCTTAAGTGGATACTGTTAAATGTATGGTTGAATGTATTTTCATTAATATTGATAACTGTATCATTTGTATTAAACGTTGAGAATGTGATAACACCAGATCCTGGTTGATCACCATCTCTGTTCTTAGAAACTGTACCAATATTTTCAAAATAGTTTTGTAAAATGTTAATTGTTTGTACATTACCAGCAGTTGGAGCAAACGCTCTAAATGTAATCGCTGATCCTGCACTTAATTCATCATTAACGAATGTATTATTAATGATATTGTATGTACCATTATTGTATCCACCATCAAATCTAATCGCTGAAACACCAAAGTTTCTGAAGATATTTTCTTCAATGTTAATCTCAGTATTAACCATTGTACGGTCAAGTGAAATAATATCAGCAGCAATATCTTCAAATTCGTTATATCTAATGTTGATATCACCAAATAAATCTTGATCAGCTAAACGATAGAATTGAATAAATGCATTTACATTAATACGGTTAACTGGTGCATAAGCATTTGGTGTTAATGTTAAGTCGTGTACATAGTTATATTCAAATTCAAAACCTTTTAAGGTACCTGTTGACTTAATTTGAGCAGCTCCAGTAAACTCAAAACCGCTAATTGCAATATTTTGTAAGTTTTGAGCAATATTAATTAACCCAGTAAGGACAACAACACCACCTTCTGGATAGAATGATAAATTGGATTTATTAATTGTAAATGATTCACTATAAGTACCAGCTTTAATATAGATTACATCATCGGCTACTGCAGCATTAATTGCAGCTTGGATTGAACCATAATTGTTGTCATTAACGGATGCAACAACTTTATTAATAGTAATTTCTTTAGTTGCAGTTAAACCATCGACATTAACAGTTACAACAACTGTTCCTGATCTTAATAATGAAAGTAAACCAGCATTATCAATTGTTGCAAGTGTATTTAAGTTAACACTCCAAGAAACTGAACTAAATTCAGCATCTTCTGGTAACACTTTAACTTCAAGTTGTAGTTCTTCACCAACAAGACCTGTTGATAAACCTAAGATTTCAACAGAATCAGGTAAGATAGGTGGAACTTCAATGACAATATCAAATGTGTCTGAAACGCCATCTGCAGTTGCAGTAATTGTCACTGTGCCAGCTTTTTTAAGTGTAACAACACCAGTAGCTGAAACAGTTGCAAGTTCTTCATCACTTGATTCCCAAGTAACTGTCTTATTGGTTGCATTATTTGGTAATACCAATGCAGTTAAAGTAATTTCATCTCCAATAAAGCCTTCTGCTTCACCTTGGATTTCAACAGATAGTACAGCAATTGGTAACACAGTAATCGTTATAGAATCTGATTTAGTACCTGAAGTTGCTGTAATTGTCACTTCACCAACTTTAAGTAAAGTAACTAAACCTGATGCTGATACGGTTGCAATGGTTTCATCACTAGAAGTCCAAGTAATAGATTTATCAGTTGCATTTTCTGGAAGTACAGATGCAGAAAGGTTAATTGTAGAACCAACTAAACCTTCATCATCACCTGTAACTTCAACAGAATCAACTAAAATGACAGGATCAGTAATTGTAATTTCATGCGTGTCAGATTTACCATCTGCAGTTGCAGTAATTGTCACTGTACCAGCTGCTTTAAGTGTAACAACACCTGATGCTGAAACAGTTGCAAGTGCAACATCACTTGATGACCATGTAACAGTCTTATTGGTTGCATTTGCAGGTAACACGGTTGCTGATAGGTTAATTGTTTGACCTGTTAAACCAGCCTCATCACCTGTAATAGTAACAGATTCAACTGCTACAACATTTTCAGAGATCACAACTTCAAGTGTGCCACTCTTACCGTCTGCAGTTGCAGTAATTGTTACTGTACCAATTTTAAGTGCAGTAACTAAACCTGAATTAGATACAGTCGCAATTGTTTGATCAGATGAAGACCAAGTTACAGTCTTATTTGTTGCATCAAGTGGTAAAACAGCAGCGATTAACTGCGTAGTTTCTCCAACTTTAATTGCAGAAGTTCCAGTTACTGTTACAGATGTTACTGGAACAATCACTGGTTCTTCTTCATCTTGTTCTTCTACGATAACTTTTATTGTATCTGAAATTTCAGTACCTTTTACAGTTGCAGTAACAGTAACTTCACCTACTGCAAGTGCTGTAACAGTATTGTTTGAAATGGATATGATACCTTCTTCAGATAAACTGAATTCCAGTTCAAATCCATCGATTAACGTATACTCTAATGTATATGTATCTCCCACTTTCATGGTAACTTCTGCAGTACCGAACTCAAAATCAAGATCAAGTTCAGGTTCTGTACAAGCAACCAAGACAAAAGCGAAAATTACCATCAATGCGAGTAATAGCTTTTTCGTCATATATCCTCCTATAAATTTATAAACTATAATAGTTTATTTTGTTTTTTCCCTCAGCATTATTATATTTGATATTCAAAGTATATGAAAGCGCTTTACTTACTTATACAAAAGAAAGTAAATTTATTTCATAAAGTGAAAAAAAATTAAGTGTTTAAAATAATAAAAAACACATATGCGAAACTTGTTATTGGATTACTAAATGAAAGGATTAAATATATGGGCTTTTAAAAGAAAAAACCATATAACTAGACCAATTAGTTATATGGTTATAATTTAAAATTATAAATACTTTTTGATATTTATTGCGTATATTTTGTATCCTTCTTTATTTAAGTGGATACCATCTGGTGTGTAGCTTTCAATTAGATATCCATCATGATCAACTAAACTATCATATTGGTTTATGAATTTAACATCAAATTTAGACACGATATCTAGAACACCTTTGTTAATTTCAAGGTTTTCTTCATTTGTTCTTCCAGCAACATAAATTTTTTTGTACAGTTTATGTCCTTCTTTAAGAACAGGTGTAGTTGATAAATAAAAGACTTGTGCATTAGGAAATTTGGATTTGATTTTAAATAATACTTTCTCAATATCTTTAACTGCTTCTTCTGAGGTGCTTTCTAATAAAACAAGATCATTTGAACCAATTGAAATAAATATTTTTGAAGCATTAATATTTTTAGTGATGTCTTCAAAAGAATTTAACAAACTTTCTGTTGTTGCACCAGCAACACCTCGATTAATGATATTAAATCCAGGTAAGTACATTTCAGGGTTTAAATACTCAACCATTGAGTCCCCTAAAATAAGTACTTCACCATTTAGGTTTGCTTCATTAAGTTGTTTATATTTTTCAATTGTTTTCATACTTGTTTTAGATATCATATCTCTTAAACCAAGTAATTCTTGTTTAGTTAGTTTCATAATGCAATTCTACTTCCTTTTTTCATCGAGTATTATACCATGATAACAGGGATAAAAATAACACTATGTTATAATTAATCTAATTTAAAGGAAGGGGTTAACAACAATGAAAGATTTCTATTTAGACAATCAATCGTTTTTTATACAATTTAATAGAATCCCATGTGACTCAGAAAGTAACATCTTAGATTCAAGACCATTCTACCTTTTACTTCAAAGATATTTAAAATCAATAAAATCATCTAATCTTACTGATTTCAATTGGATTTTGAAGTTAAAACCAGATGGCGTTTTAGCACTATATAAAGATTTACTTGTTTGGGATTACAAATCGGTTGTTAAAAACTTTAATTTAGATCAATCCGAAGAAACTAGAATGAGTCTTTATCATTTTACTGAGAACTTTTATGACTTCTGGCGTAAGATTGAAAGATTCGGATTCTTCAGTCGTGGTAGATTTGATTCAAATCAAGCCATTAATCAAAGGTTAATCGATCACTCTGACATGTTCTCTAATTTAGTACTTAAATTATATCGAACAATATCTCAAAAGATTTTAAATAAAACATATAATCTTTTAAGACAATTACCTGCTGGCACACAAGCAAACCTTTCGATTGTAACAAATCCTTGGACTTATGATTCACCTTATACAAAACTTCCAGAACAAAGATTTGTTTCAAGTATTTTAATTAGACCACCTCTGATGATTTATTCTAAATCAAATACGAGAACTGGCATGTTCAAACCAGTTAAAGAAAATCCATTAGAATCTCTAAATTTTAATAAAAATGATTATATTGTATCTGCACTTAAAATTGGACCATATCTTTCATATGTGTATATACATACGAAGTTCTTAAAATATGCAGTTACTTTAGGTTCACTATTTGAAGCTGCCAGTTATGAAGAATTTAAAGATAAAAAACCCGATTTAATTTATATTTATGGTATTCATGATGAAACATATGATGGTGTATATCATCATGATACTAAAAATAATATTCATATTGGTTTTGTTAGTTTGAATGATAAAAATGATTATTTTGGTTATGTAAAGAAAATGTTACTTACTTTATATAATGTCAGATCTATGAATGAAGGTAAACTACCTATTCATGGTGCAATGTTTAAACTTAAATTTACCAATAAATCAGAAAAGAATGTTGTCATAATAGGTGACAGTGGTGCTGGTAAATCAGAAACAATTGAAGCACTTAGAGTTGTAGGCAGTAAAGTGATCTCATCCATTGATGTTGTATATGATGATATGGGTGTCTTCTACTTTAATGAGGAAAACCTAGTAAGTAGTGGTTCTGAAATTGGTGCATTTGTTAGATTAGATGACCTTGACCAAGGTTATGCCTATAAACAAATTGATAGAGCTGTTTTCTTAAATCCAAACCAGGTAAACTCTAGAGTTGTGATACCTGCATCAACATATGATTTTATTATGAAAAAACATAAAGTTGATTTAGTCCTTTATGCAAACAACTATGAAGAAACAAAAGATGGTTTAGAAATCTCAAATGATCTAGAAGAAATTGTAAAAGTCTTTGAAGATGGTGCAAGAAAAGCAAAAGGTACAACCAGTGAAATTGGTATGACAAAGAGTTTCTTCGCAAATCCATTTGGACCCGCTCAACATCAAGATATAGCAAAACCATTATTAAATGTTTATTTTAAAAAACTGTTTGATTTAAAAATACCTGTTGGTGTTTTATATACGAAACTTGCAGTTTCAGGATATGAACAAAAAGGTCCGCATGATGCTGCAACCAAATTACTTGAATATTTGACAAAATAAAAGGAGAACGAGAGTTCTCCTATTTTTCATCCATTTCTTCTTTATCAGCTTTAGGACCAATTAAGAATTTCTTATAGTCTTCTTTTGTTACTTGACGACTTCTTGCAATTGCGAACGAATTACTTGGAATATCTTTTGTAACTGTGGAACCAGCTGCAATAAAGACATTATCTCCAATACTTATTGGTGCAATTAGGTTTGTGTTACATCCAATAAATGCCCAGTCACCAATCTTTGTTTTATGTTTGGTTACACCGTCATAATTAACTGTAATTGTTCCACAACCAAAGTTAACATTTGATCCAACCTCAGCATCTCCAATATATGCAAGATGTGAAGCTTTCGTATTATCTCCAGTTGAAGATTTCTTAACTTCAACGAAGTTACCAATTCTATTATTTGAACCGATGTTTGCATGCTCACGAAGGTGTGCAAATGGCCCAACAGTCGTATTCATATGTACTTCAGAATCATAAACTAAACTATGCTTTACTTGCACGTTTTCATGAATAACTGAATTGTGAACTTCTGAATTCGGCCCAATGATTGCACCAGATTTAATAACTGTATTACCTGTAATTGTTGTGTTAGGATTTACAATGACACCTGGTTCAATAACAACATTATGTCCAATTGTAATTGTTTCAGGGTTAATCATTGAGACACCATTTAACATGTGTTCTTTATTGATATATTCTCTTAAATATTTTTCAGCTTTACTAATTGCATAAAGATCGTTAACACCCATAACTAAACTGTTATTTTTAACAGTATAAGTTCCTACTTTATATTCTTTACGCATAATTGTAATCATGTCAGTAATATAATATTCACCTTTAGCATTATCATTACCGAGTTTACTTAATTCTTTGAAGAATTTTTGGTTATTTACAATGTAAATACCTGTATTGATTTCTTTGATCGTCTTTTGATATTCATTTGCATCACGGTCTTCAATAATACCCATGATTTGACCTTGAGGGTTTCTTAGAATTCTTCCATATCCTTCAGGATCATCATAGATGGCAGTAACTACTGTTAAATCATTACCATTTTCAAAATGTGTTTCAAATATACGGTTAATTGCTTTATACCAAATGAGTGGTACATCACCAGGCATGATAAAAGTATGCCCTTCAAGTTCACCTAGAACTGGTGCAGCCATCATGGCTGCATGACCTGTACCTAATTGTTCTTCTTGGTAAACATATTTTGCTCTATCTTTTAAGATGTCTTGAACGATTTCTCGTTTATATCCTAAAACAAGATATGTTTCATCTACTACTGACTTTTCAATATTCTCTACAATATATTCAATCATTGGTTTTCTTAAAATCGGAAACGCAACTTTAGGTGTTTCTGATTTCATTCTGGTCCCTTTACCAGCTGCCAATACTAATGCGTAGTTTTTCATTTCATTTCCCCTAATTCTTTGATTTTATCTACAATTTTTGCCATGTTTTTTTCAAGCATAACACTGTCTTGACAACTAATTGTAACACGAACCAAAGGTTCGGTGCCACTAGGACGAACCAGTAATAGTGAGTCTTCAGGCAATTCACTTCTAACTTCCATGATGACTTTTTTAACTTCCTCTAATTCTAGAACAGCTTTATTTACATTGGGAATATTCACTAATTTTTGCGGATAAATCACAACTTCTTTTGTATAGTCTTTTAAGTTCATATCATTTTCGGTTAATGTTTTAATTAAAAACATTCCAGCAAAGACTCCATCACCTGATGGGAGTATATCGTTAATAATAATATGTCCAGAGTTTTCTCCACCAATTGTTAAATCTTCTTTGATAAGTACCTCAGAAACATATTTATCACCAACAGCGGTTTGAATCACTTTGATACCTAAACGTTTAAAAGCTGCAAGTACACCTGGGTTACTCATTTGAGTTAAAACCACAGTATCTTTTTTGAGCATTCCCACAGATTTTAAATATTTAGCAATGACATAAACAATTAAATCCCCGTCGAATAAAGTCCCATCTTTATCGATAACTAATATTCTGTCACCATCACCATCAAAACTTAATCCTAAATCAGATTTATATAAAGCAACTGCAGACTTTATAGCATCAAGATGTGTAGAACCAACATTTAAATTAATATTTAATCCATCTGGGTTATCTCCAATTTGATAACTCGTTTCTACATACTTTTCAATAATCTTTTTACCTATTTTATAAGTGGCACCATTTGCAGTGTCAAAACTGATTGATAGTTTTGTGTTAGGTATCATTAAATCTTCATAAACCTGAAGATATAAAGACTCTACTTCTTTTGTAATATTTATTGAACCGAATTTTTCAGCAATATAAACTTTTCCATCATCGATATAAGATTCTAAATCAATTTCTTCTTGATCTAACATTTTATATCCTGATTTAATGACTTTGATACCATTATCGGTATAAGGATTATGAGATGCTGTAATCATTACACCAATCATATCTTTCATCTTTGAATAATATGCAATCATAGGTGTAGAAACAACATCAGCCATAAAAACATTAACTCCACCAAGTGCAGCACCGTATGCAACACCATGAGCTAACATATTAGATGAAAGTCTTGTATCTTGTCCAATCACAATTGATTCAGGTTTGAATCGTTTTGCAATTGCTTGTCCAAGTTTAAAAGCTAAATTAGAATTTAGTTTTTCAAATGCTTTACCTCTTATACCGTCAGTACCAAAGTATTTCATTTTTCACCTCAAATTACGACTTATTTTTTTTCACAATATTAAAAATCCTTTTAAAACTGAATTTCATAAAATTTCTAAGTTCTTTAGAGAAGAGACTCATTACTAGGAAGACAGTAACTGTGACAAAAACCGAAGTAAACCCTTTTAGAATTAAATCTAGATAAACATTATTATTTGTTGGTAAAGGTAACAATTCAAAAACAAATACTGTAATAATATATATAAATATGACTGCATAATTTGAAACTATGTATTTGAATGGTTTTAAATTAAAACTATGTTTATATAGCACATATGGTTCAACAATATGGCAAATAAATATATTTGTAATTATTGTTGAGACAAGAACACCAATAGGTCCAAATAAAATTACAAGAACTATAGAAAGTATAATATTGATTATACCTTCAATAATTGGTTTAAATCTATCGTAATAAAAATTGCCAGTAGCATCCTTATAAACCAATACAGTTTGTCTTAAAAATTGAACAAAATAATTGATTGAAAAGGCAATAACTATAGTTTTATCCAAAATTAAAGAAGAATCAAAAATTATTGAAATTAAGTTGTCTGCTATTGCTAAAAAACCTAAATAGATTAAAAAACTAACAAAAACATTTAAAATGTAGATCATTTTAAATTGCTCATGTGATATTTTAATGCTTACGTTTATAAATGAATGTCCAATTATTGGTGTTAGTGAAACAAAAATCAATACAAGCAAACTATTTATTCCATTAATAATTGTTTGATAATTTGAAAAATATCCTAATGCTATCACACTTACAAACGCACTAATTACAATGTTATTCAAAGTAACAACTAGAATACCTCCTAGTTTGTGCATAAACATTGATTTAGTATTTCTTATAACTTCATTTTTTATTTCTATATCAAGATTTTTGTTTCCATTTATACTATTACTATAAAATCTCTTGAATATAATATTTGTTATTACCCATTGGAGAATATTAGAAATAACTGCCACTAAAAAGAATAGTTCAAATGATTTAAATAGTGTAAGTAAAATTATTTGTAATAGTGCTTCTAAAATCTGTGCAACTGATCGAATGGTGATAGTAATATATTTATCTTTATGTGCATCTATAAAGGACGTTTTAAATGCATAAAAATAGGTCAATATTGTTGATATAAAATATAAACCAAATGTGGTATATAAATTAAATGTATTAGTTTGATCTTTAGCAAGTGTTGGCAAAAATGGAATAATGATTAAACCTAATACTAAAACAATACCTGATATATAAGTATAAAGTTTTTTAAATAAATAGTATAATGCTGAAATTTGATCTTTATCATTCTGTACAATTGGTTTATATAAACTAAATGCGATTGCTGTTCCTATACCAAGTTCAGCAACTGCTAAGAAGCCTACAATACTCATATATAAAGAAAATAATCCGTTCGCTTCACTTCCAAGAGACATTATCAAAAATCGTCTTGTATATAAACCGACAATGATAAGTATTACCTTGAATATCGTTGATGTAATTATGTTTAATAATGCCCTCTTTTTATCCATGTTCTTTAATTTTACTTACTCCAAACTACTCTATTTATATAATCTGTATAACTTAAAATAATTCTTAAAACTTTCTCAGAAACATTAGGCATTGAATAATCTTCTACATATCTAATTGTTTCTTTATTTTGTGTTTCTAACACTTTTAGTCCTTGCATGATTCTCTCAGTCTTTAAACCTACCATCATAACAGCACCTTCTTCCATTGCTTCTGGACGCTCATGTGCTTGTCTAATATTTAATGCTCTAAATTTAAGAATTGAAGATTCTTCACTAATAGTTCCACTATCACTTAAAACAGCCTTAGATTCGATTTGTAATTTATTGTAATCAACAAATCCAAGTGGTTTTAATGTTTGAACTAACGGATGGAATTTTACATCCTTTGCTTCAATCATCTTTCTTGTTCTTGGATGTGTTGATACAATAATTGGCATTTGATAGGTTTCAGCAATTGCATTTAAAGTTTCTACTAAATCAAAGAAGTTATTTGAATTAATATTCTCTTCTCTATGTGCTGAAACAACAAAATATTGGCCTTGTTTTAAACCAAGTCTTTCAAGTACATTAGATTTTTGGATTTTGTCCATATGTTGATTTAATACTTCAAACATTGGAGATCCTGTTTTAATTACACGATCAGGTGCAATACCTTCTCTTAATAAATATTCTCTTGCAATATCACTATATGGGAGGTTAATATCTGAGATATGGTCAACAATTTTTCTATTTGTTTCTTCAGGTACACGTTGATCAAAACATCTATTACCAGCTTCCATATGGAAAATTGGAGTGTGTCTTCTTTTTGCAGCAATTGCAGCTAAACATGAATTCGTATCACCTAGAACTAAAAATGCATCCGGTTTAACAGAATCTAAAATTGGATCTATTTTGCTTAAAATGTTTCCAATTGTTTCAACTGCACCACCATTCGCAGCATCTAAGAAGTAATCTGGTTTCTTTAAATCTAAATCTTTAAAGAACACTTCATTTAGTTCATAATCATAGTTTTGACCAGTATGAACTAAAACATGTTCGATTGCTTCTGATGATTCAAGTTTTTTTATCACTGCGGAAAGTCGTATAATTTCAGGTCTAGTTCCTACAACAGTCATTACTTTCAGTTTTTTCATATTAAACCTCCACAAAATAAGTATCTGGTTTTTCTGGGTCAAATTTTTCATTTGCCCACATTACTGTAACCATATCAGTGTCACCTAAATTTTCAATATTATGTGTATATCCAGGTGGAATATCTACAACTTGTAATTTTTCACCACTAACAAAATATTCAATCACTTCAGTTTCATCAACTTTTCTAAATCGGATAACCCCTTTTCCACTGACTACTAAAAACTTCTCATTTTTAGTATGATGCCAGTGATTACCTTTAATAATTCCAGGTTTAGAAATGTTTATTGAAACTTGACCTCGGTCTGGAGACTTAATGAATTCAGTAAATGATCCGCGATGGTCAATATTCATTTTTAAATCATAACTAAATTGATCAGTTGGTAAATAGCTTAAATAGTTTGAATATAACTTCTTAATAAATGGATCTTCGGTATTTGGTATTTGTCTATTCATACGTGATTCTTTAAAAGAATACAGTAAATCAACAATCTTTCCGAGTGTTACTTTATGAACTGGTTCAACATAACAATAATCATCTTTTCTATTTTCTTCACCTTTTAAACTTCTAATGAGTTCAGAAACCAAATCATCAATATAAATTAAGTTTAATTCAACATCTCTGTTGTTAACTGTAATTGGTAAATCTCTTGCTATATTATAGGAGAATGTTGCAACTGCACTATTGTAGTTCGGTCTGCACCATTTACCAAATACATTTGCAAAACGATAAACCAATACTTTTGCACCAGTATCTTTTCCATAATTAAAGAGTAACTCTTCACCCATTTTCTTACTTATACCATATGGGTTTTCAAGTGCTGCTTGTATTGATGATGAAAGTACAATTGTGCTTTTATTTTTGAATTTTTTTAACTGTTCTAATAAGGTTGAAGTAAATCCATAGTTACCTTCAACAAATTCTTTTTCCTCTTTTGGACGATTAACACCTGCCAGATGAAAAACAAACTCACATTCTTTTGCATATGTTTCTAGTTCCTCTAGTGTTGAATCCATATCATATTCAAAAATATCTTTGTAACCATGATTTTTTAGTTCAACAATTAAGTTTTTTCCTATGAAACCCTTGGCTCCAGTTACTAAAATTTTCATAAATACCTACTTAAATAAATCTAATTTCTTAAGAAGTTTTTTCATACCCTCTACATCAAGTCTTGCTGTATTGTGTGAATGATATGATTCAACTTGTTGAAGTTTTTTAGAACCTTTGTCAACAAATTTATCGTAATTTAAATTTCTGTTATCAGCAGGAATTCTAAAGAAATCACCTAAATCTTCAGCTTTAACCATTTCTTCTTCTGTAACTAAAACTTCATACAGTTTTTCACCGTGACGAGTTCCAATATAAACTGGTTCTGTTTTTGAACCTTTTAAATCAAGAACTGCTTTAGCTAACACGTCGATTGTTGCTGCTGGTGCTTTTTGAACAAACAGGTCACCTTGGTTCCCATTTTCGTAAGCATATAAAACTAAATCTACTGCATCCTCTAATGTCATCATGAAACGTGTCATTTCAGGATTTGTAATTGTAATTGGTTTATTTGCAGCAATTTGATCTAAGAATAAAGGAATCACAGAACCACGAGAAGCCATAACATTACCATATCGTGTTAAGCATAGTACTGTATCACCATCAGTTAATTGACGAGATCTTGCAATAACATTCTTTTCCATCATTGCTTTACTCATACCCATAGCATTAATTGGATATGCTGCTTTATCGGTTGATAAGAAAATAGCTTTTTTAACTTTGTTCTTCACACAAGCTGTAATTACATTATCTGATCCAATAACATTTGTTTTAACAGCTTCCATCGGATAGAATTCACAAGATGGCACTTGTTTTAATGCTGCTGCATGGAAAACGTAGTCAACACCAATAAAAGCACCTTCAATAGAGTTGTATTCTCTGACATCACCAATATAAAATTTTAATTTATCATTTGTATAGAATTTTCTCATGTCTTCTTGTTTCTTTTCATCACGAGATAAAATTCTAATTTCCTTTACGTCTGTTGATAAAAATCGACTAACTACTGAGTTACCAAAAGATCCGGTACCACCAGTTACTAAAATGATTTTATTTTTAAACATTATTTTGATTCTCCAATCTATTATAGATTTTGTACAAAGCCTCTATCTGATAATTTAAGTCAAATTTTTCATTTGAGACAATATTACTATGATTAATTCGCTTAGTTTCAATTGCTTCATTGTATAGTACTTTACTTATAAGTTTACACCATTCATCAATTGATTGATTTAGTTTCAATGAAAATACGTTTTCATTTATTACAACTTCACTCGTGATATTTGTAGAAATAATACAATCTAATCCATTAATTTGTGCTTCAATTATAGAGATTGGAAATCCTTCAAATTTAGAAGGTAGTATAAATAAATCTGATGCTGATAAATATTCATTAATTTCATTAGTTTCTTTAATTAAGATTATATTATCCATTAATTTGTACTGTTTTATTTTAAATTGTATATCTATGAAATTTTCACCATCACCGATTAATATCATCTTAATCTTTGGATGCTCATCTAATAATTTTTTAAACACTTGAATTAAGAAATTATGATTTTTTTGATCATTATATCGACCAATGTGTATAATTACTTTTTCATTTTCTGAAATACTTAATTTATTGCGGATTTTACTTCTGGATTTTGAATCAAAGATAAATTTTTTTGTGTCAACAGCATTGTATAGAATCTCAAAATTCGTTTTGGTTCCAAACATAAACAACCCTGACTTGATACTACAGCTTATCAACATATCACTATATTTTACAATATATTTTTTATACCATTTGTAAATGAACATATGATATATTTTTGATGCAACACTATTAAATTTACTGTATGTATCTGTATGTGAATGAGAAATAACTTTTGTGTGTTTTGAATTAAAAAGTGTTTTAGCCACAACTCCATTATTTAAGTTGACATGTGAGTGGACAATATCAAATTGGTTATCTCTGAAAAATAAACTTAATTTTTCTCTAATAGATTTTCCTCTGGATTTTATATCTTCTAAAAAATACACTTTAAAATCTGAAAATTCATTATTGATACCTTTATTGAAACTTAAAATTTCAATTTCATGACCTTGTAACAGAAAAAATTTTGCCCAATTTATCACTAATTTTTCTATGCCACCATTTCCGGTTACAGGTATAACATATAAAATTTTCACATTAAGCACCTTCTTTGATAAGTTTTGTATTAATAATAGTATCAACCTTAAGATTTGAATAGCAAATATATAACAATACCCAATAAACAACTTGATTATTTGTCGAAATGGTTGAAGACCACATCAAAACACCCATTAATAAAACAAAAGTTTTATAAGACCTATTTTTTAAAGATTTGACAATTAAGTATATAACTAGAATCAGGTAATAAATTAACCCAATTAAACCAATTTCCCATAAATATTCAATTAATATATTATGTGCTGCAATTTCTAAGTAATATATTGATGAGTATTGACCATAACCAAAGAGTGCGTTAAAAATAGATGTATTTTTAAAGAATTCCTCAATTTGAGTTATCCATATTTCTGTACGCCCAGAACCACCGGTTTCAATAATAAATGATAAGTTAAATCTCAATAGCAAGTTAGAGTCTAATCCTAATGCTATCAAGATTAGAGCAATTGAAATAATTCCAGAAACAATGAAGAATTGTAATATCTTATTTCTTTTGTAATAAATGAAAAATAATGTACCAAATATTAATGCAAGAATTGTAAATAATCCTCCACGAGAACCACTTAAAATGGTATAGTAAATATTTAATAAAATTAGTGCATAAGTAGCAATTTTAAAAAACCAATTTTTCTTTTCAGACGCTATTGAAATCAAGTAAATAACCGGAAGAAAAAAAGTTGCTGCAGTCATATTTGGATCTAATGGAACTTCATTTAAAAATACGTATAATCTCACACCTCCTAAGTAGTATTCAGAACTAAGTATATATAGGAATACCATTATAATGGCTGAAATTACAGAAGCAATAAAATATAAATTTAATTCTTTTTGATTTGGTATAAATGTAAATAAAAGCAATCCTACCAATAGTGACTTTATTTCATCAAAATCAAAAAAAGTTACATCCGCTCCATAATAATATACTCTTGAGAAAATTAGGTAAAGGATAAAAATAAATATCAGAAATCTAAAGATATCTAGTTTGATTAATTTAGTACTTAATTTTTTAAATATTCCGATTAAATAGATCGGTATGACTAAAAATAAACTTAAAAAAATAATACCTCGATCAAAAATTACCAACCTCATGAATGGTGCGATAAATATTAAAATTGTAATCGCTATTGATTCTAGTGATATTTTTAGATTTTTATAATACATTAAGTACTCCATATTCTTTAATTGCATGTAAAGTTTGTTTGAATGATAATCTATTTATAAATTTCTTATTGTATCGAGTTCTCTTTATTTTAAGCATTTTGAATGTTTTAAAAATATTAAATTTTGAAAATCTTAGAATTCTTAATAAAAATAATATGTATGAAATTAATCTAAATGACCAATGAATGAAATATGATTTTATTACAAATGTATTAATATGACCATTCATTTTTGCATCTTTTCTTGAAATTCTTGTATTCATACTAGGATAATGCGTTACTTCATGATTTTCAAAATATCCAATGTAACCATTAAGTTTTAGTATTGTAAAACTCACATATAATTCTTCAGATCCATAAAATAAATTATCAGGATATAAGTAATCTTTCTTGTTGAATTTATTCCTAACAAAATGATTAAATCCTACATAATTTTGAATCTTTTTATACGGTTTATTTTGATTATTTGATAATTTAAATGGGAAAACACCACCAAATCTTTGATCTATAGATATTCCTGTTGCAGCAAAGAGGGATTTATCTTGGTTGAATTTCGATACTATGTCATCTAGAGAATGATTGTCTTTTGTAATTTTTGCATCATCATCTATAAAAAATAGTATTTCTCCTTCTGCTAATTTATATCCAATATTACGTGCATAACTTACACCAGTATTTTGGTCTAATTTATGATATTTAAATGGAATTCTATTTTCTTCACAGTATGATATAAAAGTATTCTCAGTTAAATCAGTTGAACCATTATCTACAAGAACTATTTCGAATAAAACTGAAGTATTTTTTGTTACTGAAATAATTGAAGTCATTAATTCATCAACACGATTACAAGTTATATATACAATTGATAATTTATAACTATATTCATTCATATACATAACCCCTTCACAAAATCAATGAATTTTTCTTCATACTTGCAAATGTCAAATGAGTCTTTTTTTTCAATTAAAATTGACTTCATTTTTTTACTGATCTCGATACCATTAGAATCAATTGTTTCAAATATTTTTATTAATTCCTTTTTTGAATAATTGGGAATTAAGTAACCAATATCATCTTCAAAATAATCCAATAAATCACTTGTATTATTTGTTATAACAGGAATTCCCATGGAAATTGATTCAACAAATTTTGTAGGAAATCCAGCTTTGCTAACTTTATTAACTTCTCTTATAAAAATTGAAAAATCAGAATACTTAAGTTTTACTAAACTTTCACTATGAGATAATCTACCATGAAATGTTACATTGTTTGGAATTGTTGATTTAATATCCTTCTTATTCAACCCAATTACAGACAATTCTAAGTTATTGAAACCTTCTATTGATTCAATAATTAATTTTATTTTATCTTTTCTTCCTGGTGATCCAGCATAAATTAAATGTATTTTGTTATCATTACTTTTTTTAATATGTCTTGATAATTCATTCCATTTTTGATCATTTTTATCTATTAATGGTGGAACTGTTATAATATTGGAAATATTTTTTTTATAGTGTTTCGTTAAATAAGTTGAAATACATATTAAACCATCCATTTTTTTGTTTAAATATCTCATTCTTAAAAATGAATCAAGTTTGACAAATGGATTTAATGGTTGATACCATTCAGTTATGTCTCCGATTAATTTAATATCTTTTTTCTTCGAATATCTTCTGACATTAAACAACCCAAATGATGGGTAATTATATAAAATAATTGCTGTTATATCATTATATTTTTTTACAGTTTCTAATAAATATTTATATTCAAAGTTTTTCCGTATAATGCCTAACTTTCCTTTTGCTTTTGGATATTCCCAAGCCTCGAATCCAAGAATTTCACTAAAAACCAGGTTTTTGTTATCAGTTATTTCATTTTTTGGAGAAACAAATACAACATTGTAACCAATTTTTTTTAAAATTTTCGCATTTGCTATAACTCTATGAGCGGCTGCATTTTTATCTGGCAGCTCAAATCCTCCTGCATAGATTATTGTTCCTCGCATAAATGTCCTTCCTTTTTTCTTATAAATTATTTAAATACCAATCAATCGATTCGGTAATACCTTTTAAAAAGTCATATTGTGGGTCATATTTCAAAAGTTGTTTAGCAGCAGAAATGTCAGCTAAACTATGCCTAATGTCTCCCCTTCTTTCTTGCGTAAAAAAAGGTTCAATTGTTTTATTAAGCTTCTGTGAAATAATATTATACATTTCAATTAAAGTGATTCTTGAGCCAAATGCTATGTTAAAAGCCTTTCCGAATGCATCTTGGTTAGCTAAACATGACTTTAAATTTGCTTCAATTACATTTTCAATATAAGTAAAATCTCTACTTTGTTGCCCGTCACCATAGATTATTGGTTTTTGTCCCTTCATTAATGTTTTAATAAATTTAGGTACCACAGCAGCATATTGTCCATCTGGATTTTGCTTTCTACCAAATACATTAAAATATCTTAGTCCAATTGTTGGTAATTGATATAGTTCCCAATATAATCGAGCATATTCTTCATTAACTCGTTTTGTTAGAGCATAAGGTGATAAGAGTTTTCCCTCTCTTCCTTCATATTTAGGTAAATTAGGTTCATCACCATATACTGAGGAACTTGAAGCATAAACAAATCTTTTAACTTTGTTCACTCTACTTGCTTCCAACATATTAAGTGTACCTTTAATATTAATCTCCTCATATAATTGAGGCATTTCTATACTTCGAGGAACACTTCCCCATGCAGCTTGGTGCAAAACATATGTAGCATCTTTTGTTATTTTTAAACATGTATCATAATTACGAATATCCCCTTTTATAAATTCAAATAAAGGGTTGTTAGCTATTGAGTGCAAATTATGAATATTTCCATTTGAAAGATCATCTAAAACGCGAACTCTATAACCCATATTGACTAATGCTTCACTTAAATTCGAACCAATGAATCCTGCACCACCAGTAATAACAAAAAGTGCATCTTTCTCAAAATTGTATTTTCTTGTTAACATAATATTTCCTTTATAATCTGAAGTAATTAAATCCTGCATCCAAATATGCTTTTTTATCAAGAATTGATTTGACATCGATAATTACTGAATTAATTGGACTTTTTGCAAAGAAATTTGTAAAGTCACTCATCATCAATTCTAAGAATTCCTTGTGTGATACCGCAAGAATAATTACATCCATATTTTTAATCTCTGACATCTCATTAAATTTCAATCCATATTCATGTAATGCTTCTTCTTTATCAGCTTGTGGATCAACAATTAATGGTTTAATATCATACTCTAACAATTCGTTGTAAATATCAATTACTCTAGTATTTCTTGTGTCTGGACAATTTTCTTTGAATGTAAAGCCTAAAATAGCAACTTTTGCACCTTTTATTGCAATGTTTGCTTTTATCATTTGTTTAATAGTATTTTCAACGACATATTTGCCCATATTATCGTTTAGTCTTCTACCTGCAAGTATGATTTCAGGATGATATCCAACTTGTTGTGCTCTGTATGTTAAATAATATGGATCAACACCAATACAATGGCCCCCCACTAAACCAGGGGAAAAGTTCAAGAAATTCCATTTGGTTTTAGCTGCATTTAACACGGCTTTTGTATCGATATTTAACTTATTGAATATAATGGATAATTCATTCATAAAAGCAATATTTATATCTCTTTGTGCATTTTCAATTACTTTTGCTGCTTCAGCAACTTTAATTGATTCAGCACGATAAACACCAGCTTTAACCACTAACTCATAAATTTTAGCAATGATTTCAGTAGATTCTTCATCCATACCAGAAGCTACTTTAACAATCGATTCTAGTGTATGCAATTTGTCTCCTGGATTGATTCGTTCTGGAGAATAACCCACTTTGAAATCAGTTCCAGCTTTTAGTCCAGACATTTGTTCTAAAATTGGAATACAAATTTCTTCAGTAACTCCAGGATAAACAGTAGATTCGAAAACAACGTATGATCCTTTTGTTAAATTTCTACCAACTGTTTTACTTGCTGAAATTACCGGTTTAAGGTCTGGGGTTTTATCATCATTAACTGGGGTAGGAACTGCAACAATATGAAATTTTGCTTTTTTTAAATCTTCTTCATTGGAAGTAAATAAGACAGTACTATTTTTTACTGCTTCGTAGCCAACTTCTTTAGTTGGATCAATACCATTTTTGTACATTTCGATTTTATCTTTGCTTATATCAAAGCCAATAACATCTATTTTCTTTGCAAATGCAATTGCGATTGGTAAACCTACGTATCCTAAACCTACTAATGACAGTTTTTCTTCTTTCTTTACTATTTTTTCGTATAAATTCATTTTAATCTCTCTTCAAATTTTTTTTATGTTTTTTAAATAACTCTCAGTAACTGTATTTCTATCGAATTTTTCTTCTACAATTAATCGACCTTTAATAGCAAAATCCTTCATTTTTTCTGAATCATTTAAAATCATTTTTTCTAATTTATAAATTAGATCATCCCGATTTTTGGGTTGTATTAAATATCCATTTGAACCATCCTCTATAATTTCTCTACATCCAGGGATATCACTTGCAATTAAAGGAATACCGGATGCTGCGCCTTCTAACAATACATTTGATAGTCCCTCATGATATGATGGCAGCACAATTATATCAATCTTTTTATACACTTCATTCATATCCATAACTAACCCATGATAATTAATAAAGTTTTTACTAATTAAATATTCAATTTTATTACTAATATCATCTTCCATCATTCCAAATATATGGAATTTTATGTTATCAAGCTTTTTCATTAAAGTTTCGACTGCATCTAAATACTCATTAATTCCTTTTTCCTTCATTAATCTTCCAACGAATGCAATTTGTCGTTCACCTTTAAAATCTTTTTGAATAAATTGAAACTCTTCTAAATTGACACCAGATCCAGGTAAAAGTATTGCATTATCCTGAATAATTTTATTCTTCTTAAAAAAATCTAGATTTTGCCTATTTTGGAAATATACATACTTTGATTTTTTTAGAGCATATTTATACAAAAATGTACTTATCATTTTGATTGGTCCTGGTTTTGAAAATCCTGAACCCAGACCTGTGATATTTGCAATATATGGAATTTTTAATGATTTTGCAGCAATTCCACCATAAATATTAGGTTTAATCGTATAAGTTAATATAACATCTGGCTTTATATCTTTCATGATTTTTTTATAATGTCTAATTAACTTAAAATCGTTTAGAGGATTTATACCTCTTCTATCGATACTAGTTTCAATGAATTTAGCCCCCATCTCAACAAGTTTATCAATTCTTGTTCCATATGGAGATGAAATATATACCTCATAGTTTTGTTTTAGTAATTCTTCTACCAATTCTTTTCTAGAATTATAAATTGCAATATCGTGATTCACCAATATAAGAACTTTTTTCATGATACCCTCGACATTCTAATGCTTTGTTCAGTCTTAACAACTCTATAGTTGAAATCGTAATTTGAAATTTCGAGATTATAAGTTTTATTACCAAAAACTTTATTAATAAACGGTATGAAGAAACCCTTACATTTGATCAACCAATTAAAAATTCTTGTTTTTCTAAGTTTTTTATTTTCTAATAATCTTGTTGTTTCAAGTATTGCTAATGTCGATAAATACTCGTCATTTTGTGGGTAGAAAATACCATTTAAATCTCGGTAAATTACTTGTTTAATCAATTCAGCTAAGTTATCGATATAAATCATACTTCTTTGATTTTTAATGTTTGGAAATAAAAATGCTTTTAATGCTAACTTTTGAAGTTTAGGAAAATTACCTTTACTACCTGGACCATATACGACAGGGGTACGAATGATGACAACTTTAAAGTTCTCATCTTGCATTTTTTGAATTGAAAGATCTGTTTCTAATTTACTTTGTCCATAAGCATTAATTGGTGCATACTTATTAATATCTACATGTCTAAAATCACCGATTTTATTATCTTTTCCATAAATAATCATGCTACTCATGAAAATAAACTGCTTTACGCCTGATACTTTAGCTTTGTTAGCTGTTTCAATCGCTAAATCACGATTAACTTTAAAATAGAGTGGTTCCATACTCTTTTTAGATGAAACATGTGCAATTCCAGCAACATGATATACAACATCATATCTAGAAAAGCCAAGATTAATCCAATTAGGATCTTTCATATCTAATGTTTTAACCAAATATTTATCCGGTTCTTTTAATAACCATTTTTCAACATTCGTTCCAACATATGAATTTGCACCCGTAATTAATATACGTTTCATACTTACTCTACTTTCTTCTCTTTCTTTTCTCTTTTTACTTTTGTACCAGTACCACCTTCAACGACACCATCTGATTTAAGTACGCTGAAGATTGTTCCAAAAAACACTTTGATATCTAACCATAACCCCATATGAGAAACATAATAACCATCTAGTTTTGCTTTATCTACTATTTCTAATTCATCTCTACCTTTAATTTGAGCGTATCCAGTTAAACCTGGATAAATATCGTTTGCACCATATTTGTCACGTTCTTCAATTAAATCAAATTGATTCCATAATGCAGGTCTTGGTCCAACAATACTCATATCACCTTTTAAGATATTAATAATTTGAGGTAATTCATCTAAACTTGTTTTTCTCATGAATTTACCTAATTTAGTAATCCATTGTTCTGGATTTTCTAACATATGTGTTGGTGTATCCTTCGGTGTATCTATTCTCATTGTTCTAAATTTAAGAATATTAAAATGCTTTTTATTTTTACCAACTCTTTTTTGTTTGAAAAGAATTGGACCTCTTGAATCTAACTTGATTAAGATAATTAAAACTAAAAAAACTGGAGATAAAACAATCAATCCAATCAGTGCTAATAAAGTATCCATTATGCGTTTAAATATCTTAAATATCATATGCTTTAGTCCTTAAAAAAGTGAATAATTTTAGATTGATCATAATTTAATGATTTTAGGTGTTCTAAAATCTTATCGTGGTGTAGATAACTTGAAACCAACACCCCGTCATGTTTAAGTTTTGTTAGTTCTGATGTTGGTAAGATTTCAATACCATACATTTTTGTATTTTGTTTAGATTTGTTGTCGTCAACAATTGCGACAATCTCTAAATTTAATGATTTATCGTAATTTAATGTTTGAAGCAAGATATCTGTAACGTCCCCTGCTCCATAAAGGATAATTTTCTTAAATCCTTCATTAATAACTCTATGAAGGAATTGAGAAACTTCTCCTCTTGCCGATGTATAAACATCTAACGCACTTTTTAAATATCTAATGTTAAGTAATTTAATTCTATCTTTCCCCTGGTTTGTGATGTGGTATTCAACATCTTTACTTGATTTATAGTTTTTACTAATATATCCGTTTTGTTCAGCTTTATCTAAATACTCATTAATCATCGAAAGAGCCACATTTAAATTGCGACTGAGTTCTCTTTGAGTTATATCGGAGTTTTTAGCAATTAAATCAAGTAATTGATATTCTTTTAAAAGGGGTGTTGGTTTTAAGAAATAATGATTGCTGTCCATAGTTACCTCTTTTGTTCGTTTGATTATCGAACAATTCCATTATGACATACCAAACAACATATTACAAGTAATATGGTTTGATATGCAAAATTTCTTATTCCACGGTAACACTTTTAGCTAAGTTTCTAGGTTTATCAATGTCGTATCCACGATCAAGTGCTGCAAAGTATGCAATCATTTGAGTTGGTACAATCATCAAAAGTGGTGCAAGTATTGGATATACGTCATCCAATATGATGTCATCACCTTTTTGTTTGAGTGAGTCCATTGTAATAATAATCGAAACTGCACCACGAGATTTAACTTCATGAAGGTTAGATCGTGTGTTCATATTCATTTCTTCTTCAGAAATAATTGCAACTACAGGAGTACCTTCTTCAATCAGTGCAATCGTACCATGTTTAAGTTCACCTGCTGCAAATCCTTCTGTATGAATATAAGAGATCTCTTTCAGCTTTAATGCACCTTCAAGTGCTAGGGCATAATCCATACCTCTACCAATATAAAATGCATGTTCTTTAATAAATACTTTTTCAACTAATGCTTTAATTGGCGTTGGATCGAATAAGAAATTTTCTATTGCTTGTGCAACCTTAGCAAGTTCCATTTTGATATCAAACAACTTTGCAGATAGTTCGTATGCAATAAGTGCTAAAACTGCCATTTGTGCAATATATGCTTTTGTTGATGCAACTGCAATTTCTGGTCCTGCAAAGATTTCCAATTTGAAATCTGCTTCTCTTGCAAGAGTTGATGTAATGACATTTGTTACAGTTAAAGTTTGATATTTGAATTGTTTTAGTTTTAAAAGACATGCTCTTAAATCAGCTGTCTCACCACTTTGAGAAATCAGAATAAAAAATGGTTTAGATACTAATAATGGCATATGATATGCGAACTCACTTGCAATATGTACCTCAACTGGTTTACCTGCTAATTTCTCAAAGAAATATTTACCAATTAATCCAGCATGCATCGATGTACCTGCTGCAAGTATATAAATTCTTTCAGATTCTTTGATTGTCTTTAACAATCTAGAATCAATATTAGATTTATAACCTGTAAAGTATTCTGAGATAATTCTTCTAATGACACCTGGTTGTTCATTGATTTCTTTTAACATAAAATGATCAAAGTTGCCTTTTTCTGTTTGTGTCACATCAACATTAACCTTTTGCCAATTCAGTTCAAGTGCTTCATGGTCATAATTATAGAGTTTGACTTCATCTTTCTTTGCTACTACAAAAGTTTTATCTTCCATCACATGATAATTCTTTGAAACACCTGCAAGTGCTAAGACATCCGATGTGATTGTTACGCCATCTTCTGATACACCGACCAAAAGTGGTGGTTTATTTTTAGCAGCATAAATTGTATCTGGATCTTGTTGGTCAACAATTAAAAGTGCATACGAACCATGTAATAATTTTAATGTCGTTAGAATTGCATTTTCTACTGTCATATAGGATGCAAATCCTTCAATTAAATGTGCAACAACTTCAGTATCAGTGTCACTCTTAAAACTTGCAAGTTTCAAATATTGATCTTTTAATTGTTGGAAGTTTTCAATGACACCATTATGAACAATAATAAAACGACCACTACTTGATGTATGTGGATGTGCATTCAGTGCAGTAACTTTACCATGAGTTGCCCATCTTGTATGGCCAATTCCAACTCTAGATAAAACTTGTTTTGTTGTTTCCTTCAAAATAGAAACACGTCCGATATCTTTAAAAATATCGAACGTATTTTTTTTATCATTAAAGACCGTTAAACCAGCAGAGTCATAACCACGATACTCAAGTCTTTCAAGACCTGTTACAATGATTTCTCTTGCGTTTGAACGTCCAATATAACCCACTATTCCACACATAATATGGATTCCCCTTTATAGTGTATTTAGTCTATAAACCTAAATACGTATAAATACGTTCCACCTTATCCATGTTTTTATCACTAGAAACAGATTCGATGCGTTTAATCGTATTTTTAGGTTTAAAGAGCTGTTTTAATATTCTGACAAACCAAGCCCAAGGTAATAACCAAGAGTGTTTTTTTAAATATGGATAACCTTCTTTTAAACGGTCTCTACTAGGAAATATTTCACCAAGTAGATATCTGATACGCCCTTTTTTCTGTTTTGTTTTTTGATAAGTGCGTTTTGTTAAATAACGGTCATGTTCAGTGCCATTACCATGAATACCTGCATGAATGATATAGTCAACAACTTCTTGATCAGATTCATTCATATGAATACTATGCATAAATATCTGATTTAAATGGTTAACTTTATCATTAAACTCAATTAAACTCGTTAAACTTAAAAGATTGAATAATTTTTCAGTTTCTAATGTCTGATATTTAGCAAAGACCTCCAAATCGAGAACGCTTCTAATACCAACCCCAGATGTTCTGATATGTCTAACTAAATGGATGAGTAAATGTAGATATTCAAATTCAGGTTCTAACTGTTTTGTAAAAGAATCACCTTGAATGATGAAATCCCATGCTTGTTGCAGTAAGGATTTGAATTCTGGTTCAAGGTAACTTGCAAGGCTTTGATGTAGTTCAATTGAATTTCCATCTAAAGTTTCATAAACATGGTGATGAGATTCTGCAGATTTAAAAATGTACCCTAATCTTTGCATCATATTTTTAGCATCTTCAAAATCTCTTTCCCTAACAAGTAAATCAATATCTCCCATTCCACGCATATAGCTCATTGGATACATGGATTTAAGGTGCGCACCTTTTAAAAAGATATGATCTATTTTTGCTTCATTGAAGGCATGCTTTATTTGGTTAATGATTTCAGTTTGTTGAATATCTTTTGCGATGAAAGATGCATGAATTTCACGCATTCTTTTGTAAAGGTTTTGATCTTTAAAACTCGCCTTATCTACTGAATTAAATACTAACCCAATTAATCCATTTTCAAACAGTAGTTTTAATAAGCCTTTTTCATCTTCTGATTCAAATTTAACTTTATCACCTTTAAAGGCTGCTTCAATTAGTTGGAAGGTAATTTGTTTATTATCCATAGTTCATCCATTCTAGTAAAGTATTTATCTTTATTATACCTAAATTAGGATAACAAATGGATTAAGAAGTTTGTTAATACTTCTTAAGATATTCTTTCAATTCCCAAGGTGAGACATAAATACGATAACTATCCCATTCCTTATTTTTAGCTGTAATCATTTTTTCAGCTAGATGAGAGCCAATGACATCTTTCATAAAGTCTGATGCTTGGAATGCATCAATTGCTTCTTTTAAGTTAGCAGGTAAATTAGAAACGCCAAGTGCACGTCTACCTTCTTCATCTAGTGCAAAAAGGTTCTTTTCTACTGGTTTAACAAATAAACCATTTTTAATACCATCTAAACCTGAAGCAAGAATTGCTGACATTGCAAGATATGGATTTGCAGTTGGGTCAACAGATCTTACTTCAACACGTGTAGATTTACCACGACTTGCAGGAATACGAATCATTGTTGAACGGTTTGCTTCACTCCAAGATACATAGCAAGGTGCTTCATAACCTGGTACTAAACGTTTGTATGAGTTAACAGTTGGATTGGTAATTAAACAAAATTCTCTTGCATGGGTTAAGATACCACCAATGAAATGTGTTGCAACTTCACTTAAACCATTTTTAGCATCTTTATCATAGAATGCATTGTTACCTTCTTTATCAGCAAGTGAGGTATTCGTATGCATACCTGAACCATTAATACCAGTAACTGGTTTAGCCATAAATGTTGCATGGTATCCATGACGACGAGTAACGTTTTTAACAACTAATTTAAATGTTTGAATATTATCACAAGCTTCTAATGCATTATCAAATTGGAAATTTATCTCATGTTGAGAATAAGCAACCTCATGGTGGCTTGCTTCAATAACAAATCCTAATTTTTGAAGTTCAAGTGCAATATCTCGACGGACGTCTTCACTTGCATCAACTGGTGCTAAATCAAAATAGCCACCTTCATCTGTAAAGTTAATTCCAATGGATCCATTTTCATCTAATTTAAATAAGAAGAATTCAGGTTCAACACCAACATTGAATTTAGAGAAACCTAATTTTTCCATTTCTTTTAACTGTTTCTTTAAAATTTGTCTTGGATCTCCAGGGAATGGTGTTTTATCAGGTCTGTAAACATCACAGATTAATCTTGCAACTGAACCTTCCTTAACTGGTTCCCAAGGAAGAATTAACCAAGTGTTTAAATCTGGATATAAATACATATCGGCTTCCTGAATTCTAACAAAGCCTTCGATAGATGAACCATCAAACATCTGCTGGTTATCTAAGACTTTTTCAATCTTTGAAGCAGGAACTTCAACATTCTTTATAATACCTAACATATCTGTAAACATTAAACGGATATATTTGACATTATGCTCTTCAATACTTTTAAAAATATCTTCTTTTGTGTACTTTGCCATATGTTTCCTCCACATTTATGTGCTTGATTTTATAAGAAAATTCATTCCATGTCAAATTATATGAATATTTTTTTCAATTTCTGAAAGTTTTGTCGTATGAACTGAATAAAGAGTGTAATTTAAGTGCTTAAATAGGCTGAAATCTATTCATTTGGTATTTTTTCATTATTTAATAAAAACACCCGCCAGATGGAAGGGGATTACCAACTGGCGGGACCTAATAGAGGGTTACTACACATAAGAGATAAATGCTTAATCAAAAGGTGTCTAATAAAGGTCATAAAGTGACCTTTACTTATGTTATGTAGTTACAAGTAAAACCGTTATGAATTTTTCTTTAAATCTGGCTGTAAATAAAAACAAAATAATTCCTAAATACCCTAAGTTTTCTTTCTATAAAGTTAGTTTAACAGCCTCATGAATATGATTATAGCAATTTTTTTTATTTAATGGAAGCGTTTTATGATAGATTATTAAAAAAATTATTATAATGAAAATTCTTGACATAGTTTGACTATTTTAAACGAACTTAAATTTATTATGTTATGATGAATTTGATGATGACTATTCAGACTTAAAAAGGAAGAACAATTATGTATAAATTAAATATCTATCAATTAGAAACTGAAAAAATGAAGGTTGAACTCACTGATTTAGGTGCATCCATGGTTCAAATCTATTTAAAAAAAGATGGTAAGTTAGTACCAGTTATGTCAAGACCAAGAACAGATGATGATTTCTTGATTAATACCTCTTATGGTAGAACGATTGGACGTACAGCTGGATTCTTACCAAATACTGAAGAAACTAGAAAATACGTTAAGTTTGAAGGAGATTCCATCAAACATGGCGGACCTAAAGGTATTTTATTCCAAATATTTGAAACCAACAAAATAAGTGATACTAAATTAGAATTCACGTATAAATCTTTAGACCTTATAAATGATTACTACGGCAATATGGATATTAAAGTCACATATGAGATTGTGAATGGTGCCACTTTAAAAGTTACTCATGAAGCATCAACAGATAAAGAGACCTTATGTAACTTAACTGTTCATCCATACTTTAATTTAAGTGGAGAAAAAACAATAGAAAATCATAAACTCTATATACATTCAACAAAAACTGCGATTCGTGCAGATGGTTCAAATGTATTCAATAAAATCATTGATGTAAAAGGTACATTCAAAGATTTTACAACACCAAGAAATATTGTTGTTGATGATCAAAATCATTTAGATGATATTTATTATAGTGAAAGTGAAAATGTTGATTTACTTCACCTTTCTGCAAATGATATCACTTTAAAGGTGAGATCTAATTATGAAACAATGGTTGTTTTTACTCAGAATGCACCAAGTAAAACAAACCTTTCAGTTGCTGATAAAGGTGCTAAATTTAGCAGTGTTGCGATTGAATGTCAAAAGAGTCAAAAAGGATTGCCTGTTTTAAAACCAGGAGAACCTTATAATTTTTACACAGATTATATCTTTGAATTTTAAGTAACTCGTTCTCGAGTTACTTTTTTTATGAAGAAAAAGCACACCGCAAGATGTGCCTTCATTTCATATATTAATGACCATTACCATTTATTTGATACGTATCAATAAACTCACTAATTTTCTTTTTAATTTCATTATTGTCTAGACATTCTAAATTTTCAATTAATGCCTCAAAATTATCAATGGATGGTAGTTTATTATCAACTGTTTCAGTAAAGATTTTCTTATTATCAGTTTGAGCTAAATTTTGAGTTTTATCATCTACAAGTAATTCTTCATAAAGTTTCTCACCAGGTCTTAAACCAACAACTTCAATCATAATATCAACATCTGGTTGGAATCCTGCAAGTTTAATCATTTTCTTAGCAAGTTCATAGATCTTAACAGGTTCACCCATATCAAGAACGAAGAGTTCACCACGTTTTGCATAGACACCACATTGTAAGATGAGACTTACCGCTTCTGGGATTGTCATAAAATATCTTGTTATATCTTTATGAGTTACCGTAACTGGACCACCATCTGCAATTTGTTTCTTAAATAATGGTATAACAGAGCCATTTGAACCTAAAACATTACCAAATCTTACAGCAGAGAATACTGTTTTTGAATTTTGTTGTTGATGTTGAATAATAAGTTCAGCAAAACGTTTGGTTGCTCCCATAACGTTAGTTGGTCTAACTGCTTTATCACTAGATACCAAGACAAACTTTTTAACATTGTATTTATCTGAAAGTAATGCAGCATTATACGTGCCAAGTACATTTGTACGAATCGCTTCAACTGCACTATCTTCCATTAAAGGTACATGTTTATAAGCTGCAGCATGGAACACGACTGTTGGTTTGAATTGTTTAAAGATTTCTTCTAAACGTGTCTTGTTGTAGACAGAACCAATTCTTACATCAAGTTCTGGATATTTAATGTTGTGATCTTTTTGACTCTTGCGTAATAACTCCATTTGAATATCGTACGCATTGTTTTCATAGATATCAAAGATGACTAACTTTTTAGGTTGCAGTGCAAATATTTGTCGACATAGTTCACTACCAATCGAGCCACCACCACCAGTAACTAAGACAACTTCATCTTTAATAAATGCTTCAATACCTTCATTATCTAAATGAATGACTTCACGATCTAAAAGGTCTTCAACTTTAATATCAACTAAAGCCGGTTTTTGATTTTCTGCATATTCTTCTAAGATATTTAATCTTTTAACTTTAATATGCATATTAACAAGTTCATTAATAATTTTAGTTTGTTTATCTTTTGGTAATTCTTTAATTGCAAGAATTGCTTCTTCAATGTGATACTTACGAACGACATCTGGAATATCATCTAATGTACCAACAATATCTACACCCATCAACTTCTTACCAATTTTATCTTTGTTGTCATCAACAAATGCTGTAGGAATGTTATTTAAGTCTTTATTCTTATATATTTCTTTAATAACAAGTTCACCAGCTGAACCTGCACCAATAATTAATGTTCTAGAACCAATTGATTTTAACCACTTAAATTGATAAGCAAGTACTCTTCTTAATCTTCTTAAAATTCTAGGGAAAATCATCAATGTGATTTCAATTAATGTAATAAATAGATATGCAGATTCACTCATAAATGATGAATTTGCTAAGAAAATAAATAAAATGATTACCAGGTTTGTAAATATGACAGCACCAACAATTCTAATAATATCTTCAAATCCAGTGTGTCTTGTTAAAATTCGATAAATACCAACTAAAGCATAAATAACAATTTTAGATGGCACAATGAAAGCAAGTGCTAAAAGTAAGCCATCATATGTGAAATTAATACCCATGATGTTAAACATCCACATCGTGAGTAAATAACTTAAGATAATTGAGATTGCATCAAAGAACATATATTTATATATTCCAATGAGTGATTTAAACTTAATAGGTTTCATGCTTCTTTCTCCCCAAACACTTCAACGAAAGCATTATTTTTCTAAAACTTCGAAAACCTCATATTGACAATTGTTTTTTCTTTCTAACTTTTTGCCTTTTTCTGAAAGAAGTTCTTCAAAAGTTAATTCTTTTGCACGGCCAAGCCCTGCATCTTTATTAAAGATAATTAAAATTGTATAGAATATGATTTTAATATCCATCCATAAACTACATTTACGAACATAAAGTAAATCCCAACGTAGACGTTCTTCAGGTGTTGTATCATATCGACCAAAGATATGTGATAGACCTGTGATACCCGGTTTAACATTACTTCTATAAATGAAATCAGGATTTGCTTCTGTTGCCTCATCAACAACACTCTTCATATAAGGACGAGGTCCTACAAGACTCATATCCCCTACAAAGACATTAATTAACTGTGGTAATTCATCTAATCTTGTTGCTCGAATAAACTTACCAAAAGGTGTAATGCGGGAGTCGTTTCTAGTTGCGAGTGTTTGTTCTTGTTCCTTGGTTTGTTTATGTGTCATCGATCTAAATTTTAAAATATAAAACGGTTGATTGTTACGTTTAAAACGTTCTTGTTTGTAAAATACAGGACCACCATCTTGTAGTTTTACAATTAATGCGACCAATATCATAAATGGTGCTGCAACCAATAAACCAATGGTTGAAACAATTAAATCAATTGTTCTTTTAACAAAACGCATTTCAATCGATAAATGCATATTTCGATTATGCAGAATGACCGTATCATCAATTGCTTCATATGTAGAATCAAGTAATAAAATGTCGTATTTTCTTGGGATAACGTAAACTTCTTTATAGTTTTTATATGCTGCATAATCCAAGATTTTTTCTTTAACTTTGATATTTAAATTTTCAGAAATATATACTGAATCAACTTCATCTATGAGTTCATATATTGATTCATCAACATCGTCCAATGTATTTGCATAAAGCAAATATTTAAGAATACGATTCGGTTGTTTAGCCATTAAGAATTTAGATGCTAATAAATCAATCTCTTCTTTAAGACCAATCATTAAAGAATATTGTTTGTCTTTTACAAGTAAGAGTTTATAGAATAAGAACTTATATATAAAGTATAAGAAAATCTCTATTGCAACAACTACAAGTAAATACCAAGGTGATTCAAATATAAAGTTATCAAATCGAATAAAGTTATAAAGTACAAGTGGTACATTCATAAATACAAGTGCAAGCATTGTATTTGCAAGTGCATTCTTAAATGAATTATTGATCAGTGTTGCATTATAGATCTTTAACATCATTAATGTAACAATGACATACATGAGTAAGAATGGCCAATAAATGTTCCAATACATTCCTATAATATGATCCCAACCAAAGTAATATCCATACTCAAAAAAGTGGTGGATTTGAATTGCTGAGAACAAACTAAATATCATGACGAAAATATCCAGGCCATACTCAATAAACCTAACGAATGACCCGTTCCACATTTGTTTAAATCTTTTCAAGATTACTTACCTCTATCTATCAGTAGTAATTATATTATATATGATTATACTCTATTTGGGTTACCTGACAAGTAAAAAGGCTACCTAAAGTTGGTAGCCTTAATTAAGTATTAATTATTTTACTTGTAATAAACGCGTTGAGTCTTTAGAAACTGATAAGACGAATTGTCCTTCTTCAATGCCCCAAGCTTCGATTAAGTCATTTGCAGCATCCATGTTTAATACTGGATATACACCGAAGTTAATTGCAAGACTTCTTGCTTCATCCGCATTTGCAACAATTGCAATTACAGGAACTTTAGTGTGGAACTTAGATAAAGCACGAGCAGCTTCAAGACCGTCTGCTAAAATTGCATCAACTTCATAGTCTAAAACTAATTTAGCAGCTGAATGAGCAAGTGCTTCAACATTTGATTCACCTTTATAGAATGCATCTAAGAATACTTCGTAATCAACAACTTCTTCAGCTTTAGCATCAATTCTAGCCATTGTTGAAACAGCTTCGAATGGATAATCACCAGCAGCTGATTCACCAGATAACATTGTTGCGTGTGTTCCTTCACGTACTGCATTGAATACGTCTGAAACTTCAGCACGAGTAGGTCTTGGATTTTTTTGCATTGATTCTAACATTTGAGTCGCAACGATAACAACTTTACCAGCAGCTAAACATTTGTCGATCATTTCTGTTTGATATAAAGGTACTAATTCGTTAGCAACTTCGATACCTAAGTCACCACGAGCAACCATGATACCATCTACGATGTCGATGATTTCATCTAAGTTGTCAACACCTTCTTGGTTTTCAATCTTAGCGATGATTTGAACACGTTGGCCACCAGCGTTATCTAAAATTTCACGGATTTGTCTAACATCATCAGCACGACGTACGAATGATGCTGCAACAAAGTCATAACCCATCTTAGCAGCGAATTCAATATCTGAACGATCTTTTTCAGAAATGAATGGCATATTTAATACAACGTTTGGAACGTTTACACCACGACGTGATTTAACTGTATGTGTGTTTTTAGCAACAGTTACTAATTCATGAGCTGCTTCATCTTTAGCAACAACTTCTAAAGTTAAGTAACCATCATCAACAGTAACAACTTCGCCAACTTTCATATCATCAAATAAACCCGGATATGAAACTGAGAATTTAGAAGCATTACCTAATACTGGAGTGAAAGTAATTCTAACTTCACTACCTTTAGCGATTTCAACTTTACCATCGAATTCATGTGTTCTGATTTCAGGACCTTTTGTATCTAGCATTGCTGCTACAAAAGTACCTAATTCAGCATTGATTTCTCTTAAAGTTTTTAAACGTCCACCATGTTCTTCATAATCACCATGTGAGAAGTTAAAACGCGCAACATTCATACCAGCTTTAATAAGCTTAGTCATCATTTCTTTATTTTCTGACACTGGACCTAGTGTACAAATAATTTTTGTCTTTTTCATTTATTGAATACCTTTCTATTCCTCTAAATAGTCTTATTTAATTTTTCTTACTAAATCGTACAATTCTGCACGTTCTTTTGGATGATTAATGATTTCTGATAATGGTGACGTAATTAATTCATCATTTCTTACACCAACACAGACACCACTTAATCCTTCCATAACTTTTTCCACTGCATAAGCTCCCATACGTGATGCTAGAATACGATCGGCTGGAACTGGTGAACCACCGCGTTGGATATAACCAAGCACAGTAGCTCTTGATGAGAATCCACTACGAATAGTGATTTCTGCAGCTAATTTGTGTACATCAAATTGTTGTTCTGTTACAACAATAATCGCGTGTCTTCTGCCTTCTTCATGGTGCTTTTTCAGAGTTTTAATAAGTTGTTCTTTGTTGAGTGGGTTTTCTGGTGTGATGATGAACTCGGCACCACCACAGATTCCTGCATAAAGTGCAAGATCCCCTGATGTTCTTCCCATCACCTCAATTATAGAACAACGGCGATGTGAACTGGATGTATCGCGCAATTTGTCGATTGCATCCACAATGGTATTTAATGCGGTATGAAATCCGATTGTATAATCCGTTCCATAAACGTCATTATCAATTGTACCTGGAATTCCAACGGTTTGGAAACCAAGTTCATGTAGTGCAAGTGCACCACGATATGAACCATCTCCACCTATAACAATTAAAGCATCTATCCCACGATTCTTTAAATTATCATAAGCAACCATTTGAACTGGTACTTCTTTAAATTCAGGTACTCTTGAAGTACCCAACATTGTTCCCCCTACTGATAGCATCCCCGAAACATCTTTAGATGTTAATTGAAAGAATCGGTCTTCGAGTAGTCCACGGTATCCATCCCAGATGCCAAAAACTTCATGTCCTTGCTCGATGCCGTTTCTTACTACCGCTCTTATGGCAGCATTCATCCCTGGAGCATCTCCTCCAGAGGTCAATACAGCTATCCTCATTAAACTCGTCACTTCCCTTCACGACTAACATATTATAACATGATTATTTATATAAATAAAATAAAATCAAAATTAAAATACAAGTGTTTGCAAATATGTAATTAGTGTGATAAATTAGTAGGTGCAAATAAGAAAGTTGAGGTACTTTAAAATGGCTAAAGCTAAATTAGTAGGTGCTGCTCTACTTGGTCAATCAGGCGGTCCAACTTCTGTAATCAATGCTTCAGCTGCAGGTGTCTTTTTAGAAGCCCTAAAGCATGAAGAAATCACAGAAATTTATGGAGCGAAACACGGTATTAAAGGGATTTTAGATGAAGATTTCTTTGATATTAGACAAGAAGATCCAGCTGAATTAGAAAGATTAAAATATACACCATCTTCTGCAATCGGTTCTGTACGTTATAAATTAAAAGACGTAAACAAAGATGCAACTGATTACAACAGATTACTTGAAGTTTTCAAGAAATATAACATTCGTTATTTCTTCTATAATGGTGGAAATGACTCAATGGATACATGCTTAAAGATTTCTAAATTCATGAAGAAATCTGGTTGGGAATGTCGTGTTGTTGGGGTTCCAAAAACAATTGACAATGACCTATTCGGTATCCACCACTCTCCAGGATATGGTTCTGCTGCTAAATATGTAGCAACATCAATCATGGAATTATATTTAGACGGTACTGTCTATAACACTCAACAATTCGTTATCGTTGAAGTTATGGGTAGAAATGCTGGTTGGTTAACAGCTGCAGCTCAACTTGCTTCAGTTGGTGGCGTACAACCTGACTTAATCTACTTACCAGAAGTTGCATTTGACATTGACAAGTTCTACGAACAAGTTGGTGCTTTATTAAAAACTGGTAAATCAGTAATGGTTGTTGTTTCAGAAGGTATCAAAACAAAAGAAGGTAAATATATCCCTGAATTAGAAGCTGAAATCAAGAAAGATGCTTTCGGTCATGCTAACTTAGGTGGTACTGCTTCTATCTTAGCTAAACATGTAGGTGAAAAATTCGGCGTTAAAACACGTGCAATCGAATTCTCATTATTACAACGTGCTGCTGCTCACGTAGCTTCACAAACAGACATCGATGAAGCATTCAAAGTCGGTTCTATCGCAGTTAAAAAAGCTGTTGCTGGTACAACTGATAAATTCGTTGGTATCGTTCGTGATGAGACTTCAGCTAAATATAAAGCTAAGTTCCCATTATTACCATTAAAGATTGTTGCGAATACAGAACGTAAAGTTCCACTTGAATGGATCTTACCTGATGGTAAAGGTTTAACTCAAGAATATATTGATTACGCATTACCTTTAATCCAAGGTGAAACTAAACTTCAAAAAGAAAACGGCTTACCAAGATTTGCTCGTTTAAAGAAAGTATTAGTTGCTAAAAAATAACTTTGAAATCAGATGCTAGCAATAGCATCTTTTTTTCACCTCTAGTTCTATTTCTAACCTTTTTTAATAATTGCTAGTATAATAAGTTTTGGATAATACTTTGAATTTCAAAATAAATATTAAAAAGGGGATCAAAATCTTGAATCAATATCTTTCAATGCTATATAGTGAACTTGAACAAAAATATCCAACACAACCTGAGTTCCTACAAGCAGTTTTAGAATTTTTAAACTCGATTTCTGATTATATCAATCAAAATCCAAATATTGTCGAAACAGATGTTGTTAGACGTATGTTAGAACCAGATACTTCTGCTTCATTTAAAGTTGTATGGGAAGATGATTTAGGTAATCTTCAAGTCAATCGTGGATATAAAGTACAATTTAATCAAGCACTGGGTCCTTATAAAGGAGGACTCAGATTTAATCCCAATGTAAATGAATCCATCTTTAAATTTCTAGCTTTTGAACAAACATTAAAAAATGCTTTAACCGGTATTCCGATGGGTGGTTCAAAAGGTGGTTCTGACTTTAACCCGAAGGGTAAGAGCGAAAGAGAAATCAAAAGATTCTGTGAAGCATTTATGATTGAACTGATGAAATATTCAGGACCAGATTTTGATGTACCTGCTGCTGACAGTGGTGTTGGTATAAAAGAAATCGGTTATATGTTCGGTATATACAAAAGAATTACGAATAGACATAATGGAGTCTTGACTTCTAAAGGGGTTAACTACGGCGGTAGTTATGTTAGACCTGAAGCAACTGGATTTGGCCTTATCTACATGACATTACACCTTTTAAAGAAGTTTTATCACACAGATCTTACAGGTAAAACAATCTTAATTTCAGGTTGTGGTAATGTTTCAGTACCTGCAGCTGAAAAAGCAACTTCACTTGGTGCAAAAGTTGTTGGTATGAGTAATATTGATGGTGTGATTCATGATGAGAATGGTTTAGATATTGAACTTGTAAAAAGAATTCGAGATGAGAAACTACCATTATCTTATTACTTAGAAAAATATCCTGATACAAACTACTTTATCAATTCAAAAGATTTGTGGAAGTTAAAAGCAGATATTGCACTACCATGTGCAACTCAAAATGAACTGGATTTAGAAGCTGCTAAAACTTTAAATAAAAATGGTGTATTAGCTGTCCTTGAAGGTGCAAATATGCCAACAACATTAGATGCAACCAACTTCTTCATTGAAAATAAAGTGCTCTTTGTACCAGGTAAAGCAGCAAATGCAGGTGGTGTTTCAGTATCCGGTCTTGAGATGACCCAAAATGCAACCCATACCCAATGGCCATTTGAAGTTGTTGATCAAAGATTAAAAGAAATCATGAAATCCATCTTTGATGGTATTTATGAAACTGCTGAAGCATTTGGAAATCCTTATGATTTAGTTAAAGGTGCAAACATTAAAGCATTTGAAAAATTATACTTAGCAATGCTTGAACAAGGATATTAATAGGAGATCAATTCTCCTATTTTTTTCACTTAATCATAAAAAGTATAGTTTTATTTACAAATTTATAAAATTTACTTGAATATAGTATATAATATTGATAGAATAATATAACAAATTTGTTATAATGTGTAGGTGATCATATGGTCGTTGGATACTTTCCTACAGAACAAGATTCCGATATTCAAAATTTATGGGAGTACTTATCTGGTAGTGGTAATCAGAAATTATATAACAAAGTTAATATATTTATAGATAAACTAAAAGAACACGGTTTACTTATGAATCAGGAATTTAAGTCGGAATCTTTTAAAAAACTAGATGAAGATTTGTATGAGTTAAGACCTGATAGTATTAGAATAACATTTACTGTTGATAAATATGGTCGTGCGTGGATACTCACTTGGTTTAAGAAAACATCGACAAAAACACCTCCATCGGAAATAGATAGAGCTAATGGTGTTAAAAATAGAGTAATTAGTTTAGTAAAGGAAGGAAAACTATGAAAAAGGATTACAAGATTGAAAATGTTATCAAACAAATTGAAGACAAAAATGAAACTCTTCAAATATGGAGAAAACAATATGAGTCTCAAAAGAAAATCATTGATAAGATTATCTCTGTAAGAAAATCCAAAGGTATTACACAAAAACAACTTGCAGAAATGACAGGATTAAAACAATCTGCAATTGCAAGAATTGAAAGTTTTTCTAACAGCCCACAACTTGATACATTAGTAAAGATTTCTTTTGCTTTAGATTTAAAAATAGAATTACTTGATCATACTCAAGAAATTTATAACGTGTTAAAATTTGACAATTTAAAAATCGATATCGAAGATCATTTCATCGAATATATTAGAAATATATTCATTAATAAATTATCAAATGAAATTAAACATACAAAGAATATTGAAATCTCTACAAAGGAGGTAAACAATGAAAATACGTACCACACTGATTCAAGCAGACAAACTTATCTTGCATGATAATCATATCTCAGGTGAAAACTTCAATTTTCAACCTATTTATGAAAAAGAAATTTATAAAGAATCAGATAATGCATATTTATTGAAAGTCAATGTTCGAATTGAAAGTACTAGAGAAAATCCATTTCCGATTAATGTGGATGTTTCCTTTAATGCAAAATTTGAATTTGAAGAGGTTGAGGATCAATCTCTAATTGCAAACTATTTAAACATTGGTGCTATTCAAATGATGTTTCCTTACATTAGATCTGCAATTACAAATTTAACTACTGCTGCTTTATTACCACCGCTTATCCTCCCTGTTGTCGATGTAAGAACTTTCATAGATGCTACAAAGACAAAATAAATCATCAAGATGATCAAACTAGGACCTCATGGTCCTTTTTTATTTATCTTTGTGTTACACTATATAAAAAGGGAGTTTCACGACAAGAGGTTTAATTTGAAGACAAAAATTGAAGCATTTTTAGGCGGGCACATTTATCCATTTTTAGTTGGATTAATTTCATTTACGATATGGTCATATCGTTTTTATATTCCTGAAACTGAATTAATACCTGTAACTTTATATAGTTTGTTATGCCTAATAGCAATTCCTTTTTTTATTGTTTTGTTTTTCTTTAAGAATACAGTTTATTCAATCCCAATACTATTTGGTGCATTATTTTCAATTGGTGTAACTCAAATTGATATAGATTCAATCCATGAAGGTTCATTAGTATTTCTCAGTTTATTGATCATTGTTGCTGGAATGATTACACATTTCATTAAATATAAAGTTCAAGTTAAACTAAAATCACTAGGTATCTCTATGATTTTAGTTGCAGCTTATTTCATCATTCCACAGTTCTATACACCAGTAAATGAAGTATCTTTATTACTTTCTTCACTTGGTTTAATGTATGGACTATTATACTTCTTCTATGCAAATACGGTTGGTAAAAATGAGACGAAGTATTTAATGCGAATTCTTAGTATGATGGGACTCTTATTAAGTTTTCAACTTGTTGCAGGATGGATAAACGGATTCACATATTACGAAGGTAATGATATCATTACTGATTTTATTTATATTTTCCCTGATAATTTTGATCCGGGTTGGGGAAATATTAATGATTTAACGATTTTAATGGTACTTGCCACTTCAGTTGTCATGTACTACCTTCATAAATATCCTAAAAACATTTTTCCTTGGCTATATTTAGGATGGAGTGCATTTTGGATCTTTGTAACAGGTGCTAGAGGGTCGGTTGTTACAATTTCCCTACTTTCAATTATTATTGCCTTATACACTGTTTTCAAACATGATAAACGTCAACTTAAAAATCTATCAATCGCAATCATTCTAGTCTTAATATTAATTTGGTTACTTGCACCAGTTGTTAAAGATGTTTGGAATGCATTCTTTAATTCACTTGATTTTGATAATCCAGATACGATGTTAACAGGAAGAATAACACTTTGGATAGATCATGAAAATTCAGCTTGGAATGAATTCTTACGATACCCATTTTTTGGTCGTGGTTGGCTTACAACAGAATTTTGGTTAATACCTACTGATAATCGTATTACGATGTATCATTCTACTTTCTTCCATGTACTCGCAACTGGTGGTATCTTTGGAATCTTAGTTTTAATTTATCATTTCTTTGAAATCGGTAAATTATTTAAAAAGAATTTTAAAAATATTGCAGTCTCTGCATTCTTCATTTCTTATCTATTAACTCAATTACATGGTTTAATTGATAATACACAATATATGTTTATGTATTCAATTATTACTTACTCTGTATTTGCAGTATTCAGTAATATTGAAGTTGAAACCAATAATTTAGTTGAGGCGTAATATGAAATTAAAATTAGAACAATTTCTACAAAGTAAATATTATTTAATTTCGGTATCTATATTTACCTTCTTATTTTGGTTCATTAATATAGATTCAATTGGTCCAAAGCCATATTTTGATGTACTAGAATTAATTGGAATTAGTATCTTTGTCTTAGTTATGGCAATGATCCTTATTTTATTTAAAGAAACCATATATACATTCCCATTACTTCCGCATGCAGTCATTATGTTATCTAACCAAGATATGGGTATGGAAAATTTAAATGAAATGTGGATCTTATATGTAGTAATTGCAATTCTCATTGGTGCCTTTATTTATCACTTCATTAAATTTAAGATTGAATTTAATTTTGGAAAATTAGGATTAGGTTTATCTATTCTTGCTGGTGCTTATCTTTTATCTATTATTGGATACTTAATGGATTCTAAACCATTTGATATGTCCATATTAATGATCTCTTCAATGGGTTTAATCTACTTAGCACTTTATCTATTCTACCGAATAACAAATGAAAAACCTTTCTTAGAATATATATTTAGAACAATGCTTTATTTATCCATTGTTGTTATCCTTCAAACATTTACAATGATGATCTTTTATTATATAGATCATCTCGATTATGGTTCTTTTATTGATATCTTGAAACTGGCAATTGATGAACGTTGGGGTTATGAAGTCGATGGCTTCTATGTCAGATTAAATGTTGGTTGGGGTGTAGGTAACAACATTGGTGGTGTACTTGCAATGTTACTGCCAATTAATATGTATTTCTTATTTAAAGATAAAAAAGTACTACATAAAGTATTACAATTTGGATTAATGTTGGTATCACTTGTTACTATCGTTTTAACCACATCTCGTGGTGCTTATTTAGGTGTTTTAGCGTTTGGACTCATCTTCTTATATGCAATCTTTAAATACGTTAAAATCGACTATAGGAAGTATAAAAAACAATTAATCATCGGTGGTTCAATACTTCTTTTAATCGCAATCCCACTCTTTATCTATATGTTAGATTTCTTCATTGGGTTTATGCAAACCAATTCATTCTTAAATGGACGTGAAGAAGATTGGACGGATGCGATTAAATATTTCTTAGAATCCCCGATCTTTGGTAAGAGCTGGTATAGTGATGTTTGGGAAAACAATAGTTTTAGAAGTTACCACAATACAATCTTACATACACTAGCAACAATGGGATTAGTTGGACTGCTAGCATTAATTTATCACCATTTTGAACTTGTTAAGTTATTTATTAAAAAATGGGGCTTTAAAACATTAGTTGTTGCTGGTGTTTTAATTGTTACACATGTACATGGTTTAGTGGATAATACATATTATGCACCGCTTCATATGTTTACACTCATTGTTTTATATGTCGGATTAGAACTAGAACCTAAAGAAACTTTAGACTTAGAAACAAAAGAGCAATCTTAAATGATTGCTCTTCTTTTTTAAATGTACTTTCTTAAAGTTTCAACTGTGTAATCAAAGTCAAGTTCAAATTCTAATACTTCAACCTCAAAATATCTCAGTCTTATGACCATCAGTTTTTCTACAATCTCACCATAGCTTTGCATCAGTCCTAATGCATACAAATTAAGTTGTAGTTTGACATACTTTGTATGTAGTTCACTGGTTCTTTTAAAGTCAATTAATGCAGGAATTCCTCCAATATCACCCAGTAAGTCAAATCGACCTGCACAAACAACTTTTCCGTCTAATTCAATCAGAACCATGCGTTCAGAAAGTTTCTGATTGATTTGGTATTTCTTTTTCATTTGAATATAGTTTTGAAGTTCGATACTACCTTTTTGAATAATTCCATTTTGTTCATAGTTTTCAATGATTTTATGTAAATTGACACCTTTTTGTGCAGCCATGTTTAAAACTTGTTTATCAATACCTTGATACATTGAAGGATTATCTAGTTTACATATTTGACTGACAGATGGTACTTCTTTGCCATCTACATAGTAGATATGATTAATTTCATCAAACTCTACTTGATGTCCATTGATTATTTCCATTGAAACTCCTTATTGATGATTAAAAGGTAACCATCGCTTTTTAAAACTTGTTTACCTTTTTTAGTTTTATAAAGTTGTATATTCTAAATCAAAAGCTTCTGCAACTTGTTTATAAGTAATCTTACCTTGATAGATATTTAAACCTGCTTTAAGTGCTTCCGATTCTTTGATTGCTTTTTCTGCACCTTTATTTGCAAGCTCTAATCCAAATTTAAGCGTTGCATGATTAAGTGCTATGGTTGATGTTTTTGGAACGATACCCGGCATATTGGCAACACAGTAATGAATAATACCATCCACAACAAAAACAGGTTCTGCATGTGTTGTTGGTTTAGAAACTTCTGTTGATCCACCTTGGTCAATAGCAACATCAACAATCACAGCACCTTTTTTCATTTGTTTATAATAACTTCTTTTAATAAGCTTAGGTGCTTTTGCACCAGGAAGTAAGACACCTGATACAACAATATCCGCATCTTTTAAAGATTCAATTAGATTTTCTTCATTAGATTTAAATGTTTTAATGTTCGGATATTGTGACTTAAGTTTTGTTAAAGTATCTTCATTGATATCAAGTAAAGTCACATCAGCACCAAGACCATAGGCATTAGATAACGCTGCGCGACCGACAACACCACCACCAATAATTGTCACTTTAGCAGGGTTAACGCCAGTAACACCACTGATCAGTAAGCCATTTCCACCATTATTCTTATATAAGAATCTAGCACCTTCTAAAATAGAAAGTTTACCTGCAACTTCACTCATCGGTTTTAGACAAGGTAATCCTGTTTCATCTTTAATGGTTTCATATGCGAATGCTGATACACCAGATTTTATAAGTGCTAAAACTAATGGTTTAACTGCTGCTAAATGTAAATATGTATAAAGAATTAAACCTTTTCTAAAGTATTTATATTCTACTTTAATCGGTTCTTTTACCTTAACGATCATCTCTGATTGTTTCCAAACATCTGCTGCTGTTTCTACTAACTTAGCACCCTGTTTTTTATAATCACTATCTTTAAAACCTGAACCAAGCCCTGCACCTTTTTCTATTAAAACTGTGTGACCCGCTTTAACATATGCTGAAACTGAATCTGGTGTTAAACCGACCCTATTTTCATTTGACTTGATCTCTTTTACACATCCTATGATCATTAACTTATCCCCGTAATTCTTTAGTATCCACTTTTTAGTTTAACAAAAAATAATTTTGATGTGTGGATTATTACAATAAAAAAAGATAGACCTTAAGTCTATCTCATTCTGCTTTTTTAAGTTGTTCAAGTCTGACATATTGTTTAGCAATTAAGCTTTTATCATAATCATATAGGAAGTATGGATCTCTTAATAACTTTCTTCCAAAATAAATCATATCAATATCATGTTCTTCTGCAAGTCCATTTGAAAACACTAGACTTTCAAGTTGACCACCAGCAATGACAGGTAGATTAGTTTCTTCTTTAATGATTCTTGCATAATCTAATTGATATCCTGGAAAGTCATTAACTTTAGCAGGGATATTACCACCAGATGAAACATTCACTAAATCTAGGTCATCTTTAAAGTTATTGATTAAAGATGCCCAATCATATGGTGTTAGGCCTTCTTCACTATATTCATATGCAGATATTCTAATTTGTAAGATCTTTTCTTTTGGCCAGTATTTTTTTACTTCTGCAATGATTTCTGTTAGAAAATTAAAGCCATCGCTGTATTGATTCGTTAATTTATTTGTTAAAGGTGATAAAAATTGATTAATAAGATAACCATGTGCACCATGAATTTCTAAAGCATCAAATCCTGCAAGATTCGCACGATTAGCAGCCATACCAAAAGCATTAATGATTTTTTTAGTTTCTGCTTCTGTTAAAATAACCGGTTCATCGTAAGTATCTAGAAACTTTTCATCAGTTGTTGATACGATTCTTTCATTGACTCTAGCTTTTCTACCGGCATGATTGATTTGAATACCAATTTTAGCACCATAGGGTTTTACTTCATCAACAATACGTTTTAATGCAGGTATTTGATCATCACTCCAAATGCCTAAATCATTCATTGATATACGTCCATTTGGTAAGACTGCAGTTGATTCTACAATAATATAACCAACACCACCAATTGCACGATTAACATAGTGTGCAAAATGAAATGGTGTTGCAATACCATCTTCTTTTTCAACACTATACATACACATTGGAGGCATAACCACTCTATTTTTAAATGTGTAGTTTTTAATTGTCATCGGTTGTAGTAATTTCATGATGAACCTCCTTATAAATTCATTATACTATGATAAGAAAATACACACCTATTATATGGTGTGTATTTACTTTAGTATGTATTAAATTAATTTCTTTCTTAATTCCGTAGAAATAAATTCAATTGTTAAAACCATAACCATAACAGCAATAACAATCACTGAAATACCTTCCCAGTTTCTTTCACTTGATGCATAAGATATTGGTGCACCAAGTCCACCTGCGAAGACAAACCCTAAGATAAAGCTTGAACGAATATTAATATCAAAACGATATAGAATAATTGAAAAGAAATCAGGCATGACATTTGGTAAAACTGCATATCTTAACTTTTGGAAAGTTGATGCACCAACAGCATCTAATGCTTCAATTGGACCACGGTCCATATTTTCAATTGCTTCACTATAAAGTTTACCAAGCATACCTATTGAGTGCACACCAATTGTTACTGCACCTGCAAAAGGTCCAGGACCTACAAGTCCAATTAAAATGATTGCTAAAACAATCTCTGGGAATGTACGAATTAAAATCAGACCAAAATCACTGATTTTAGATGTCACATTACCAGTAATATTCTTACTTGCAAGGACACCAATAGGAATGGCAAGTATCGCACCAATCACGGTTCCTACAAAAGCAATCGCTAAAGTCTCTATTGAAAAGAAAACAACACTTTGTGAGAATTTAAAGACTTCTAAACCAAACATCCAATCCCAGTCAGGATTTAAAAATCTTGAAACGGTTGTTGGAAAAGCTGTAATGAAATTCCCAACAGCAAACCAGTTAATCGATGAATCAGATATTGAATAAACTAAGAATAAACCAAGTATTAAAGTAATAATCCAATTGAAGATCCATGTCTTTGGCTTTTGTTTTAATGTTTCCTTTAAGGTTAAGTTTATATCGGTCATTGTAACTTCCTCCTAATCGCATTAGAAGAATAGTTAAGGATTAAAACAACAACCGTAATTAAAATAATGATTAAACCTGCTCTATCACGGTTATACCATACCAGTGGACCTAAGTTTTCTTTTAGAATTAAACCAATACCACCAGCACCAACATATGCAAGAATAATTGATGCTCTAATATTAATTTCAAAGACATAAATGAAATATGAAATAAATACTGGTTTAACTTGTGGTACAACCGATGTATGAATCTTTTGAAGTGTTCTAGCACCGGTTGCATCCAGTGCTTCAAGTGGTGTCATATCAATTGTTTCTAAAGATTCATAAAGCATTTTAGAAAGAATACCAAATGAGAATATAGATACAGCAATGGTACCTGCTGTATTACCGAAACCAATGAATGCTGCCACAAGTACCGCAATGATTGCAATCGGCATTGTTCTAACTAAACTTAAAAAGAATTTAGTGACTTCATTCACCCATCTTATCTTAATAAGATTATTTGCACATATCAGTGCAAATGGAATAGCAAACACAGCACCAATGAATGTACCTGCAAAAGAAGTTCTAACTGTTTCCATAAAAGGTTCCCATATTTCAAATACATACATGAAATAGTCTCCCCAATTTCTACCATTTTGTGGTGTAAAGAGTTGAGTCATCATGCGAACAAATCCATCAACATTCAGATGTGTAATTGAAATCGGTGTCCAAGTTAACGCATAGATAAAAAGACCTAAAACGACTAAAGCGTAGATCCATACATAGTTAAATGGTTTCTTAACAACTTTACCGTTTGATAGGACAAATTTTGTCATGATAAAACCACCTCAGCGGCATCTAAGACTTCATCCTTGGTGAGTTTTCTACCATATACCTGTTCTAACACTTGTTCTGTGACTTCTTCTGATTTACCATCAAAGACAATTCTACCTTCTTTAATACCAATCACTCTTGTTGCATATTTTAAAGCTAGGTCAACATGGTGCATATTGGTAATAATGGTAATGCCAAATTCTTTATTAATTCTTAAGAAGTCATCCATCACAGAAAGGGTTGTAATAGGGTCTAGTGATGCTACAGGTTCATCTGCTAAGATGAGCTTAGGTTCTTGAGCAAGTGCACGTGCAAGTGCAACTCTTTGCATTTGTCCACCAGAAAGGCGATCTGCTCTTTCAAACGCTTTATCAAGAATCCCCATTTTATCTAGTGCTTCTAATGCTAATAATTGATCTTTTTTAGGAAAGAGTCCAAACATTGTTTTAAAGGTAGAGTGATAAGCCACTCTACCTGATAAAACATTCTTAAATACACTCATTCGCTTTACTAAGTTAAACGATTGGAAAATCATCCCAATATTACGTCTAAAATAACGTAATTCTTTACCTTGAATGGTGGAGACGTCTACGTTATCGACGTAGAGCGTCCCACCAGTAATTGGATGTATTTTATTAATCGTTCTTAATAAAGTAGATTTTCCTGCACCAGATAGACCAATGATTGCCACGAATTCACCTTCATGGATCTCAAGGTTAATATCCTTTAAAGCTTGAAAACCATTAGGGTAAGTTTTTTCTACGTTGACAAATTTGATCATTTCTAGTTACCTCCGAAAATTTTAATTTATTTAATTAGCTTAAATTGTCGCGTTTAAAGATATAAACTTCTCTTTCACCTGCATAATCTTCATCTTTAGATTTTAGGTAACCAGTATGAGAATAAACAGATAGAATTGATAAGCCTTGTTCAGTTCCAATAATGTCTAAGAATGCTTCTTGAATCGCAGTCTTTAATTCAGCTTTAAGATTTGAAACAACTGAGATTGTATCGTTATATACACCTGGAGTTAAAGCAATAACTTTTGTTTCTGCAAAGATATCAGGATATTCAGCAACGACATTTGATCTTGCATCCATGAATGTGAATGCAGCGTCAACGTCTTTATTGAATACTGCGATTGCAGCACTTGGGTGACCATTAATTGTTTGGTATTTAACTTCACCCTTAGTTGAATCAGGATCACCTGAAACAAACTTCATACCATTTTGGTGTAATAAAACTGCAGGATATACGAAACCTGAACCTGAAGATGTCGCTTGTGTACCAACTGTTTTACCTTTTAAATCTTCTAATGTATTAATACCACTGTCTTTTCTAACGATTAAGATTGAGTGATAGAATGTTATATCACGATCAGATAATTGACCAGTGTAGTTTTCAGCTGCCATATTTTCTAAGAGTTGTTGTTGAGATACTAAATTACCATTTGCATCAAATTGTGCTGCAAATCCTTTACGAACTGAAGTTAAGACAACTTCAACTTTACCAGGATACTCAACAGATACACCAGCGTATTGTTGGCCGGTTAAGAAACCTACATGAATTGTTCCTGCAAGCATACCTTCTACGACTGCATCGTAGTCAGTACCAAGAATAACCTTAAAGCTTTTACCAGGAACACGTTCTTCTAGTAATTCTTCAAGTTCTGTTGCACGTGTGATAACTGCTGATGCTGAGTTTGATGGTACGAAAGCAACTACGATTTCATCTGGATCGACAGATGCTTCGCCACATGCAACAAGCAATACTGTAGCAAGTACAGCCACTAACAATAAAACGATTTTCTTCATTTTTCTCTCCTCTAAAGGTTTTTTTGTATCAAAAAATAAAGAAACCACGAGATTGCTCGTGGTTTAAAGTCAAAATACATTCATCTGAAAAAATTGGATATAAACGAATGTAGTCTAGGTATTACGGCACCCAGGTAGAGACTTAACCACCGAACATCTGGTTGATTATACATTACATTTGATACTACCCTTATTATAGATATGCAAACAATAGATATCAAGCAATATTATTTAAGAAAATGCTTTCATGAATTTTCTTGAATTTTACAATTTTTGCAGATACCATAGAAGTTTAAATCATGTCTTGCGACTACGAAGCCATATTTGGCTTCTATATCATGGATCATTTCATCAATATGACAGTCCATTTCAAACTTTTCCTTACATACTTCACAAATCATAAAATGATGATGTTCATGTTCGTTTATGAAGTAGTATGCGGTATTGTTTAAATAGTTTTTTGAAACAATACCTTGTTGATAAAACTTATCAAGTGCACGATAAACAGTTGATAGATTTAAATCACTACCAACTAGTGCTAGAATTTCTTCTGCACTTTTTGGTGCATCGACACTTTTTAAAATATTATAGATAAGTTCTCTTTTTTGGGTGAGCTTAGTCATAAATATGCCCCCTTGTTAATTTTTTAATTAAACTAATGATCATAAATAATATGACATATGAAATCACAATCATACTACCTGCAGGTACATTTAAGATATGTGCAAAAGTGATTCCAAATAAGACAACGACAACTGAAATTAAAATACCTAATAAAATTAAACTCTTAAAGTTCTTAGCTAAGATATTCGATGTAACAACTGGGAAGATTAATAAACTTGAAATCAGTAAGACACCAATACTTCTTACACCAACTACAACAAAGAGTGAGGTTAGCACTGCAAATGCATAAGAGAGTAAATTAGCTTTAATACCAGTTAATCTTGCAAAACCAAAGTCATAAGTTAAAGATACCATCTTACGGTAGAACACTAAAATAAAGATACCTACGAGTAAGAAGACTGTAAGTGATAAATAAACATCACTTGTAGTACGTAACCAAAGGTTACCAGAAATTAAACTTTCTAAATCAATATTTGAATTTGAATATCTAATCACAATTAAACCAATCGCAAACCCGAAACTTGAAACCATACCAAGTGCTGCATCACCTTGAATTTTAGTTTTGGTTGAAATCCACTTAACTAAGATACTCGCAACTGCTGCAATAGGTATTGCAAGATAATATGGATCTTCAAAAAAGAATAATCCTATTGCTAGTGCAGTAAATGATACATGTGACAGGCCATCTGCAATTAAACTTTGTTCATTTAATACAATAAATGGTGAAAGCATACTTGCAGTCAGTCCTAATAAGATACAGATGATTATACCGTTTTTAAGTACATCGAGTAACATTAAGAAATTATCCATGGTGATGTCCCTCATGTTCAAATTCATGGAAGTTTTCATAACTTCCATAGTATTTGATCTCTCTATCAATATACATGACTAAACTATCTTTTAAGATGACATCTGTTAAGTCATGCGTAATATGAATAATTGTTAACTGCTCTTCTTTTCTAATTTCTTTTAAGATGTCATAAAACTTCTCTCTAAAATTAGGATCAAGTGCAGATGCAGGTTCATCTAGAATTAATAAATCTGGCTTAGCAACTAAAGCTCTAATAAAGTGTACTCTTTGAAGCTCACCACCGGATAAGTGATTCATCTTTTTATGAATCAAATCTTTATCAAGATTCATTCTTTCTAACCAGTTTTTCATTAAGTCTTCATCTGCTTTAGAAATAATGAGTTTTTGACTCTCAAATCCGGTATATAAAAACTCTTTAACGGATAATGGAAAATGTCTTTTAATATCTTGTCTTTGTGGTACATAACCAATTCTTTGACATGCCATATGTTTTTTTCCATTATCAACTTTAATTTCATCGATTAAAGATTTAATTAAAGTTGTTTTACCTGCACCATTAGGTCCAACAATATTTAGAAAATCATTTCTTTTAACTGTAAATGAAATATCTTTTATGACTTCATGTGTGCCATAAAGAATAGATACATTTTCATATGTAATCACTGGATCATTCATATCGATAGACCTCTTTTATATTTTCTATATTTCTTTTCAGTAAATCTAAATATGTGATACCTTGATTAAAATCTTCAAGTGTGAGTTTATGGTAACCATGTAATTCTAAAAACTCAATATCTGATATTTCTTGTTTAATAAAGTTTAGATAGCTTTGATCAACAAATTCTTCCGTAAAAACAATTTTAATATTGTTTTCTTTAAGTTTTGAAATAAATAAAATGACATCTTCACTGGTTGGATCACTATGTGGATTCGTTTTATTTTCAAGTGGATTGATTTCTATTTCAAAATATTCTGAAAAGCCTTGAAGTGCATTATGACCAACAAAATAAATTGTAGGTTCTAAAAGATTAGAAAGATATGTTTTAAAGTTGTTGCTAACTTCTTCTAATTCACTTGTATATCCTAAACTATTTGTAAGAAATGATGATTCAAACTCTAAAAATATTTCACTTAATGCTTCATTTAAATGTTTGATGACTTCTACATAAAGCATTGGATTCGTCCAGAAGTGTTCACCTTCGTGATGGTCATGTGTGTCATCATCATGATGATCATGTTCTGTATCAACCATTTCACTTAAATTAAAATAAACTGCCTCGCTGTTTAAATAGGTTTGAATTGTCTCTTCATTACCTAGCCATGTTTCATATTCAAAACCTAATAAGACAAAGACGTTTGTTTGTTTAATTGTTAAAAGTTCTTTGGATGTTGGTTCATATTCGTGATAGTCTTGGTTTACATTTGTTAAGATACCTACCTTCAAACTATCACCAACAATTGAACGCACAGCATCATAGGTTATGAAATTCGTTGTTAGAATATCGTATCTTTCTACTTCACTACATGCGGTAAAAATAAAGATTGATAGTAAAATAAAAATAGATGATATAATTTTTTTCATAAGTAAAACCTCATTTGCGAATCATTTGCAAATAGATTATAGCATTAAAAGTAAGTTTTGCAAATCGTTTGCAAAAATTTTAGGGGGCTAAAAATGAAATATTACACATTCTACAAACATTTAGACTGGACCTTCATCTTAAAAGCAACAGACGAAGGTTTATCTTCTCTTCATTTATATGAAAATGATGATCTATCAAAGCTAGAACATAATGAAGAAAAGATGAAACCTTATGTTACTTATCTTGATAGTTTCTTTAAAGGTGAAATCACGAATGATATCCCACTGGATATTAAAGGTACTAAATTCCAAATGGCAGTTTGGTGTGCTTTAATGGATATACTTCCTGGTGAAACTGCAAGTTATCAAGATATTGCAGAAAGTATCAATAATCCTAAAGCAGTTCAAGCTGTTGGAAATGCAGTTGGCAGTAATCCTGTCATGTTATTTATTCCATGTCATAGAATCATTAAGAAAGATGGTTCTATTGGTGGATTCTCATCTGATCCTAAATTAAAAGCATATCTATTAAACTATGAAAGAGAGCAAGACAAACATGCACATAGATAAGTTCTATAGTTTTTATAAAGAAGCAATTAAAGATACTAGATACGTACTACAAAGTGAAGCAGATTTTGTACGTATGGTATCTAATCAAAAATATTTAATTGAAACAGAGAATGATTCAATTAAAGGTTTATTAATTTATAGTGATGATAATGAAAAAGGTATTTATATACAAATGATCTTAGGAAAGATTGAATACCAAAAGACATTATTAAAAAAACTGATTGAAAATACCAGTCAAACAATTTGGGTACACTTCTTCCATAAGTTTGGTGTACCTTGGTATGTAGATGATAAACATATTCATCCGAATTATCAAGGTGAACTGATAGGTTCACCACTACATAAAGCTTATTTAGATTTTGGATTCTCAGAACATTCGATTGAAGATACATACTTTATCAATCTTTATCAATTCGAATTAAAGTCTTCTCTCAAATCAAACCTAGATGCAATTAAATCAAGTGGATATGAAGTCACTATCTATGATGATAAAAAACATTATGGATTAAAAGAATTTGCAGAAGGTTTAGGGTCTCGTGGCTTTAGTGAAGCGATTTTAAACAATATAAAAAGAGAAACACCTTATCCAATTGTTACGGCACTTTACCAAGGAAAAGCAATTGGTTTTGCAGGACCAATGCATTTAGCAAGTGATAAGCGTGGTATCTTTTATGGTATTGAATTAAACCAAGAACATAGAGGGTTGGGATTAGGAAAAGCCTTATTCCAAATCCTATGTGATAGTTTAAAAAATATGGGTGCAGAATATATGACACTCTTTACAGGAAGAACAAATCCTGCAAGAAACATATATATGGATGCAGGATTTAAAATCATGCATTCATTCTCTACATTGAAACTTGTGAGGTAATTAATTAGATGTTTGATAAACTCAGTAATAAGAACCTACACCACGTTATTAATTACTAAGCTTTTATCATGTATTTTTTCTGTTTATAATTTGCTGAGTGTAGTTTGAACATTTTTCCATCTGTACCATTATATAATCCCGGATTTGAGTTATACTTTATTAATTCATAGATTGGAATTGCACTGGTAACAAAATAATTTTTACCACCTTTAAACTCAGTTAAAACGTTCATATTTGAAGATTTAGGTAAGATGATACTTGAATTTCCCCATGAAGCAGAATTAGATGTAATTACTATACATGATAAATCACGACTTAAAGATTGGATAATGTTATCAAAGTAACGAGTATCATGATTTAACATTGGTATAACAATTAAATCAGCTAAATTTTTAAACAATGATCTCATCCAAATATCAGTCACTTCAAAACAAACATAATCAGCAAACCATACTGACTTATTTTTAACTATAAAGTTAGTTGTTTTACTAGGATCTTTACAGATAATACCTTGAGACTTACACCACTCTTTTTCACGATAAGCATATGTGTTTTTTTGTCTTGCGGTAACAAATAAATTTCTATGTTTTTTACCATCTACATATGAATATGTTGAAATCAAAATGTTGAAGTATTGATTTGAAACTATAGTTGGTTGAAGTCCAAATGTAACATTGATTTGCAATAATCTAGATAATTGAATCAAAATATTTATCCAATTTCGATATACATACAATTCTGGAAATACAATAAGTTTTGCATCGTCATGTTTTGCCATAATAAACCACTCAATAAATTTAACAGTCTCATCAAAAGTAGGTTTAAAATCAAAATTTTTTAATATCTCTGATTCTTCATATGGAATTTTTATATGTGGTTGACCAACTACAAAATTTTGATTTTTTTCACTTACATTAGTTTTAATCTGAGTATACTGATAACCATTACTTTCACTTGTCTCTATAAGGATTTGTTCATCATCATATTTTTTATTTACTTTTTTGTAATCATTGATTGTATCTTTCAAAGGCTTTAATCTTCCAGTGAAGATATTAACTAATTGATCATAGAGCATAAGATCACTTAAATGGACAAAACTTAAATTATTTTTATAATAATCCGTTAGATTTTTATTCAAATCAAATTCGTTTAGATTATCAAAATTTTTAATTAAATCTTCAATGAGATTTTTTCGTCTAAATAATTTGCATTTAATTAAATTTTCCCTTACTTTACTTATAGTTGTGTTTCCATTTATTTTGAATTCTGAATATGCAATCGAAATTAATTTGATTTCTTGGTAGGACTTTGAAAGTTTCGACTTAACAAGACGAATTTTCTTGGTTCTTACATTTACAAGTGATAATGCATATCTTGATTTGATCAGTTGATCAATTAAATTACTTATTTCATTAAATTTTTCATTGTCCCCATAGATATGAAGCCATTGAAAAATCTCCTTCCATAAAGTACTTTTCGTTATACTTGTATCCATCAAATATGATTTTATCTTTAAATAGATTTGATTAATTGTAATGTTATCATAGACAACATCATTAAAGATATAATTCATATAAATCAAACTTGTTGATAAGGGTAAGTTTTTTAAATGAATCTCCTTTATTTTTGAGTATTCAGAATAATCATTTGATAATCTTTTTTTCTCAAATCTTATATACATTCTAAAGGATTGATCTTCTTCAGAGTCTTGTCCATAATAGCCATTGTTGTTTTTTTCTTCCAAAAACAACTTAAATTTTTTCATCTCAATTGCATAGTTACTTTGGTCATATATGAAAGATTTAGTTTTTTCTGTGTTTAATTCAATTATCATATTGTTTTCAGCGATAAATGATTTAACGGCCCTCATGTACTCACTTTCATTTACATTTCCATCAAAAATAACCATCACATCATCAACATACCTTCCGTAGAATAATACATTTGGTTGAGCTTTAATATGACGATCAAATGAATCTAAATATAGATTTGATAATATTTTTGATGATGATAACCCAATTGGTAGAATTTGATCACTGTGCACTATGTTATTGGTTATTAAATCTACTGATTTAGTATACGTGGTATACAACTTATTGAGAAAAGTTGTTATTGCTTTTATTTTTGAATCACTTTTTTTTATTATTTCATTTAAACAGTCAAACGGATTAATCACATTATAAAAATATCTCTTAAAATCAGCAGTTATTAACGTTATTTGGCTTTTCTTAGTTAATGAATCTTTAATTTCATTAACTGTATTATCTACCCATAGATTATATCCATTTGAATAAGGTTCAAACAAATAATTACTTTCCCAATCTATTTCTTTTGTTTTCTTAGATTTAAATAACCTATTCACATCTATTCTATTCGCATAGGTTAAGGATTTGTTTGAATGAAATGGTAATTTTTTTGAAATTAATATCGTCCAAATGGTATCTAATATATGAATTTCAATAGGAGCATTAATCATGTAATTTAGTTCTAAATTATTTTTTTCATCAATCTTTTTATAAAACGGGAAAAAGTTGATTCGATCCATTAAATACGTTTGATAATTGTCATCTTGCAAATCATTTTCATAAAATTTGGAAAGTTTTTCTAATTTACTGTTTAGATTTTTACTTTCAAATTCTATTAACTGTTTTTTATACAAGGTCAAGTTGTTATCATAGTAAACTCTAAATTTAAATTTATTGTATGCACTCATTACAATATTATTGATATTATTTTTCATCTTAAATCCCCTTTATATATTTAGGTGAAAATTCATTAATTAACATTATATGATTTACTTCATTCTTTTTTTATTCTTATTAAAAACATCTTCATTGAAAAATATGAAGATGCTTTTCCTTTAAATTATGCATATAACGAGTTGTCTTTTGATATCTTATTCATTCTAATGAATTATTTATTAAGTTTGTTATTCTTCTACAAATTGTTTATTAATGATTGGTAAAGCTACTGAACCATTTATTGTTAATAAGACTGTTAAAACAACTGTTCCACCTACTGTTAATGCATTATAGAATGAATAAAGAATTGGGATTAACATAAATAGAATAAATGCGTATGATATACCATATACTAACTGTCTTGCTAGTTTATTTGGAATATAGTTTGTAAATATTGCAACTAATCCAAACAGTGCAGTAAAAGCGAATAAGAATGATGCACCTTCTAGTGTAAATGTTGTCACTAATGTTAATAAGACATTAAACATAACACCAATATATAAAGCATCATCATTTGATGATTTAAATTTCTTAATCATAATGACTGCAAGTCCTATCATCAATAGTGCTGTTGGTATTTCAGTTAATGATACTCTAGTGTAAGTCACACTAAATGGCACTTTACCAAGGAATGCAACAACATATCCATAAATTAGACCAACGACAACCATCAATAAGAATAACAATAACCCTTTAAATAAGGTCTTTGTAAAGGTTGTTTTGGTTAATGTTTGATTTTTAACCTTTAAGAAGGTTACAAATCCAAATAATACAAGTAATAGGAACGCAAGAATGATTGCGAAAACTTGCGAGTAATTAATCATAATACCAGCAAAGATTGTAAAGAACACTTGATTGGAATCTGCAGTAAAGTAATTATCTTCTATATATTTACTATCACTGATGAATTCTCTAATAACTGGTTCGATTTGAGAACCCATATGTTGAATACTTGAGATATTTATAAATTCATATCGATCAAAAGGTGTATGGTAATTATCAAGTCCAGCAAGTACAGCAAAGTTTAAACCTGGTTTACCAGTTTCCATGAGTGGTGTAAAGTCTGTGAAGTTAGGCATTAACTCGTAGACTGCTGTTGCCATTGAATAGGTAACTGGATAATTTGCTTTACGGTATAAATCAATAACTTTTGCATTATTTGCAGATGTTTCAAACATATAAGCCGGTCCATGACTACCACGAGACTCTAAATTAATAATGAATTTAACATTATCCATTAATGTTTGTTCTGCTGCAGCCATGATTGCACCATAGAGTCCAACCTCTTCTGCATCCGTAAATAAGAAGTAAATAGAGTTCTTTGGATTGCTATCTTTTAAAAGATATGCAAGTTCTAACATGGTACCAACACCATAACCATCATCCATTGCACCGTATGAACGACCTTGTTCACCAGTTCTTCCAACATGACCTCTTGAGTCATAGTGAGATACTAACATAATACCTTCTGGGTTTTCACCTGGTAAAACACCTAGGACGTTTTCAACTGGATATAAAACTTCATCTGGATCAAATGATGGATAACTAGCTTCTAGCTCTGTTTTAACTTGATCGACTGTATAATTAAACTCAGTCACTCTAAAAGGACCTAAATAGTCACTTAAAGTTGAGATTAAATATTGTCTTACATCTTCGTGTGCATCACGATCATAGTAAGAATGTGGTTCTCTTGAAATTACTTCAATATGTTCTTGGGCACGTACAGCACTAAATTGAGTCGTGTCATTTTTAGCTGATGCACCTGGTGTGTATAAAACAAATAAAGACAATAATAAAGTAACCGCTAAAAAGATAATCGGTAACTTTTTAGTATTAAAAAATGCTAAGGTTTTCATAAAACCCTCCTTATACCCTGTACTACTTATTGTAGTACAAAATACTTTGAAGGTCAAAGGAATAACCTTAGCAGTTAATTGATAATTATTATTGATATGGATCCATCATTGGAACATTTGATTCTTTTTCTTTAAGTTCAATGACAGCTGCATCTGATGTGATTAATAAAGAAGCAATACTTGATGCATTTAGAATTGCGTTTCTTGTAACTCTTGTTGGGTCGATGATACCTTTTTCAATTAAGTTTACCCATGTACCTTCTTTTGCATCAAATCCAAAGTTCTTAGGTTGACGTTTTTGTTCTTCTACGATAGATTGTCCATCAAATCCAGCATTTTCAGCAATTTGATAGATAGGTACAAGTAAACTATCTAGAACTGCCTTCATACCTTTATAAACATCTTGATTATCATGTTTTAAAGTATCTTTTAGTTCTTCATGTACTTCAACTAGAATTGCACCACCACCGACAACAATACCTTCTGCAATCGCAGCTTTAGTTGCATTCAGTGCATCTTCAATTCTGAGTTTCTTTTCTTTTAATTCTGATTCAGTTGCAGCACCAACTTTGATGATTGCTACCCCACCAGTTAATTTAGCTAAACGTTCTTGAATTTGTTTCTTATCATATTCTGAAGTTGAATTTTCTATTTGATTCATTAATTCATCAATACGTTGATCAATTGCTGATTTAGAGCCTTTTCCACCGACAAGTGTTGTTGTATCCTTTTTAATGATTGCCTTACTTACTGAACCAAGGTCAGTTAATTTAGCATCTTTTAATTTCATTGAAAGGTCTTTTGTATAGAAAGTTGCATTGGTAACAATCGCTATATCACTTAACATTTCTTTTTGTTTGTCACCAAAGCCTGGAGCTTTGGTTGCAACTACATTAAATGTACCTCTTAATTTATTTAAGATTAATGTAGATAAGACTTCATTTTCATAGTCCTCAGCTATCATTAAGAGAGGTCTATTTGTCTTAATAACTTCTTCTAAAACTGGTAAGATTTCTTGTATTGTTGAAATCTTTTGGTCTGTCACTAAGATATATGGATCTTCAAACTCAACAGTCATAGTTTCTCTGTTTGAAACAAAGTATGGAGAAGCATAACCTTTATCATATTGAAGTCCTTCAACAACTTCAAGCTCTGTTTCAAAGCCTTTAGATTCATCAACGGTAATAATACCGTTTTTTGTTACCTTATCCATTGCATCTGCAATGATTGAACCAATTTCTCTATCATTTGCAGAAACTGATGCAACATTTTCTATATCTGCTTTTGTTTCAATATGTCTTGTTTTTTCTAGGATTTTTTTAGCAACTTCTTTACCAGCAGATAGAATACCTTCTCTAACAAGTACTGGGTTTGCACCATTATCAACTGCTCTAAATCCTTTTTGGATCATAGATTGTGCAAGGACAGTTGCAGTTGTTGTACCGTCACCTGCTTCATCGTTTGTTTTGTTTGCTACTTCATAAACTAGTTTTGCTCCCATATTTTCATATGGGTCTTTAAGTTCAATTTCTTTTGCTATAGATACACCATCGTTTGTAATGAGTGGTGAACCATATGATTTTTCTAAAATGACATTACGACCTTTAGGTCCTAATGTGATTTTTACTGTGTCAGCAAGCTTGTTGACACCAGTTAAAATTTTGTCTTTTGCAAATGAGCCATATCTAATTTCTTTTGCCATAAATATCACTCCTTTGTTAATATTTAATTTTATTCGTAGATGGCTAGTATGTGCTCTTGTTTGATGAGTAAGTATTCCTTACCATCAACTTTAGTCTTTGTACCTGAATAGGTTTGATATATGACTTTATCATTTGTCTTTAAATTATCCACTTTAGGACCAACAGCAACCACTACACCAAATGATTGGTTGTTCTTCTCTTCAGTGGATAAAATAATACCAGATTTGGTTTTTTCTTCTTCTTTTTCAAATGATAAAACCACATAGTCATTTAATGGTTTCAGCATTCTTTACACCTCCATTTCTGGCACTCTCTCACTTTGAGTGCTATTTCAATTATTATTATAATCAAGTTAGTTTTCTTGTCAACACCTTGCACAAAAAAATTTTACAAAATAAAAACCGAAGCAATCATTATGTTCCGGTTAAATCAATTTTATGCGAAAACTTGTTCTAGGAATTGCACTGTTAATTCTAAGTTTTGGAAAGCTTCAACTTCATTTTCAATAAAGTCAAATTGATATTCATGTACATAGTCCTTATCATAAATCATTGATGGGAAGTATGTTGTTACATCAACACCTAATTGATTTTGAAGTTTACTTGCAAGACTTATACCATCTTCCATAAATGAAACAGTATTCGCATCAGTAATATAAGATGCTGGGAAATCTGCAGTTACTAAGTTCACGATATTTGTGTAATCAATATATGGTGAATTTTTCCAATCTTTATACCCTAGATAGGACCAACCTACTTGATCAATGAAGAAATCTAGTATACCTGCAAGTGGATTTGATTCATTCTCACTACGTAAACGTCTTGTAATCATTTGATCAAATGCTTCTAAATCATATGGTCCACAATAAAGTAATAAACCAGCTAAATTTAAACGTTCATTTTTAGGAATGCCTAAGTTTTCTGATACAACTGGATTCGTTTGAATGAGTGCGTAGTTTGCAGCGATGTGTGCACCAGCTGAATCGCCTCCGATGACGATTTTAGAGTCATCTATATTTGTGTTTTTACCAATGACATCAAAGATGTGTTCTATCATTTCATTGACTTGAATTAAGGCACTTGGATAATTGTTTTCAGGTGATACTTCATAGTTCATTAAGACAACTGTATAACCTTCTGCTGCAAGTAATGCACCAAAGACTCTGATCGAATCTTTAGACCCTGACACAAATGCACCACCATGAACCCAAAGTACAATTGGATAAGTTCCTTCGGCTTTTGGTCTAATGATATCATATTGATTTTCGCCATATTTAGAAGGATAAGTAAGATCCAAATCAAATGCTAAATTCTCTTCAACATCATAGTATGCTTGTGGGTATCCTTCAGGTACATCTTTCCAAACTTGTCTTAATAAGAAAGATAAACCATTAGGTGTTGTAAAGATTGTTGCAAGTACTGCAACAACAAGACTAAAGAGAACGAATGTAATGCCAATGAAACTAATTAATACAAGTTTAATTGTTTTCATTTGAAGTTACCTCCTTCTTTCTATTGAGATACTCTAAAGTGATAAATGAAACTGCAATTAATACGCCTAAAAGTAATCTTAACCACCATAATCCACTAAACATAAATGTACTGACATTTATTAATGTAATACATAATAAACTTAATATAAATGCTAAATGATTGATCCATGGTTTGATTGCTTTTGGATTAATCTTTTCTATGTCTTTGTAGAATATAGGCATAAATGAAACAGCTGATGCTAACCATAAGGTTATTAGTAAGTTTGTGTTTTTAGCTTGATGCATAAAGAATGAGGCATAGATAGATGAGATTAAAAGTGTGACTGCTATCACAATAAAGACTAATTTCAAACTGTTAAAGAATTCAAATTCGCATCCATGTTTCAATAGTTTTCTCTGAGACACCGTATTTCTTACTGAGTTCACGATAACTTATCCCTTCTTGCTTCTCTTTTATGATTTTAAGCTTATAGTCTAAATCATATTTCTTAAATGTTTGACCTTTCTTTGCCATAAAAAAACACCTCCATAATTTGATTATAGAAGTGTTTGTTTAAGTTTTTTATTTTATTGATTTGAATACCCTTTTTTTATTGTCTACTAAATAGGGTTCACTTCATGAGTTCTAGTCTTTGAATTCTTATTTTGGAAGATATCTTGATACAATCTCTAATATTTCAGAGCCATATTTGTTCACTTGTATTGAGTTTAGTTTGCATTCAAAAATTAACTGTTGTGTAGTTCTCGGTAATGAACTTGAAACCTTATCAATTTGAGCATTTGTTAGGATGAAATATGCTGGTAATTCTTTGTTTCCTTCAATCCATTTACGTTTTCTATACTCTTTTAAAAGATCAGTTAACTCAGGTTTGTCAACCTCTTCAATTTCTTCTAAAGTTAATAATCTTGCGCAATTTTCATCAGACTTAGGCTCAAAATATTTGTTTAGTATTTCATAACCATATTTGGAATCTGCTCTATACTTCAATGTAACAAAAGGTAACACATGTTTATAATAATTCGTATCATTTTTAGTGAAATTAGAGTATGCAAAAGCAGGATTTTGTTGTTTAAATTTAATATACGTAGGCACAATAATATCATTAAAAATAAAATCAAACAATGGATAACTACTTGATCTACGTACAAATGAATTATAATCTTTTAGAAGTTTAATTTGCCCAATGTCGTTTTGAGATACAAATGGCATGAAATCATTTGTTCTCATAGGAAATAAAGTATCTTCCTTGTTAATTTGATATCTCAATTGATCATTGTAATACATTTTCGTTAAGAACCCTAAAACACCTAACATCCAAAAAAAACCATTTTTAGCCATACCTATCATTTCTGGTGGATTGTCATAATTTTTAGCAACTGCATTTTTCCATCTATGATACTCAACTTTTAAATATTGGAATGATTTTAAAAGATCGGAACTATATTTATTCTTATAAATTTTTTTATAGTAAGGTTCATGTGACAACATTTTATTCTTACTGTTTCTTGCTAACCCAGGATGTTGATATACAAAGGAAAAGATCATTTGTCCTAATTCATCATTGGTTGCATTTTGCCACGGTTCCTTATAAATTGATTTGTTTATCTTCTCACCACGTTTAATTTGAAGATATATCCCAATATCACTCATTTGTCTCTTTAATTTGTGTTGATCAATTCTATTCGCAATTAAATCCTTAGTTTTAATTGGTTTCTGTGTATTACTTGTTTCAGCAATTTTAGTTAAAAACATTAAATTGTCATCGTAATTTTGATATTTAGGTTTAATAATTTTGCACAATAATGGAAAATCTTCTTCAAATTGTGTATTTCCAATTAAATTAGTTGTTTGTCCACCATTTACAATTGAGAAGTTAATCAAATGAATAATATTCCGTTCAATCCAATAATCTTCACAAGTTATTGTTATACCATTATTAAAATACCAAAATTTATCCGGTTCTTCTTGAATGGTATATTTGATATTTTCATCTATCTTTGCAGATTTTACATAATATCTTAGATTACTTGCAAACAAACCATGATTGGCTGATTTTTGAAATACATTTTTTAATGATTTAGCTGATATACTTGTTACTAACGATTTTTCTTCACCATGAATTAATGATGTATCACTCATTAATTCAAGTTGTCCATCTTTTACATATAGTGTAGGTGCATCTATCTCATAAATAAACTCTTCAACATCTTCACCAAAAATGATATTATAACTTATCGTACTTAACTGACTCTTATAATTAGTTATGACATCTTTTAATTCACTTTTAAATTTGAAATCTAAAAATGCATCAGATAACAAAACTACTCTTAATTCATCATGATTAATTGCATTTAAAGTCAAAAGTCTTTCTCTAACTAATCTTGTATCATTATTGCTTAATGTTAATGCACTGATAATCAATTTATCAATTTTATCTAATTTCGAAATTATTTTGCTTGGTTCTAGATCTTCTTTTTCAATCGTTGCATAAACATCAAAAGTTTGTTCGTCAATTTCACTTGGTAAAATTGCTTGAATGTATGCATTATGAATCATAATCTCTTCTAATTCATCAATTTTTACCTGATCTGCATTAAAAATCTGATAATATAAAAACAATCTTGGTAATAAATCCTTCAATGGTGAATGATAACTGATAACTGTATAATCATTTTCAAAATATAAGTCCACCAACTCTTCATAGTACTTACTAAACATAATTATCCCTCTTTTTGTCTTATTAAGTCTATTAGATCATAATATTGAAAATAGAGCAAGTATTTAGTACGGTATATTTCTTGTTATTTTTATTTCAAAAAAAGTGCATGTCATCAACATGCACTCAAATAATTATTCTTTATGTTTAATTGGGAAAATACCCGATACTGGTAAAGTGAACATAAATCCTGCACCATTCTTGTGTGCTTCACCAATTAATGCTCTAATTTCTTCAACAACGACTTTTACTTTTTCTTCTTCTGGAATTACAGTAAAGATTGTTTTTGAACTACCTTGTGTAATTGAAGATTTTGCAAATGGTCCGCCAAGTAATGCACCAAATAAACCTTCGTTCTTCATAATTGCTTGAGCCATACCTTCTGAATCAAGGATTGTTGCACCACGAAGTTTTAATTCAACAAACTTTTCTAGAACTTTATCTAGATAAGATAAATCATTTAATACTAAGAATAATACTTGCATAATTTTATTCTCCTTCGATGCCTTCTAGGCCTGAGATTTCTTCTAAACGATCTAAACCATTAATTTCTCCAGCTTTTTCAATAGCAAACTTAGCAAATAATGGTCCTAATGTTTCATAAACTAAAATAGATAACATAATGATTGTTGAAATTTCTTTATACATATGAGGCATTTGTGTAAATACAATTGCGAGTAACCCAATTGAAACGCCACCTTGTGGTAATAAAGCAATACCTAAGTATTTCTTAACGGTTGGTTCTGCATTCACCATATTTGCTCCAACTGCAATTCCACTCCATTTACCAAATCCACGTGCAAGAATGAATGCACCAGCAAGTAATAGGATTAATGGGTCTGAACCTAGGATTGCAAGATCTAATGATGCACCCGCTAATGTAAAGAAGATAACATAGAATGGTGTAGCAAAGTCATTGATTGCACCAAATGTCTTTTCTGGTTTCTTAGCAAGGTTCGCAATTGTCGTACCAATCATAATATTTGCTAAAAGTGGTGAGAATGAGATACCCCATTCTTCTGTTATACCATTTAATAGAGTTAGTCCACCAACAGATAAGAACACTGCAACTAATGCAATTACTTGTAGATCATCTCTTAACTTATCAAATTTATTGACAATAATTGATAATACCCAACCTGCGATTAAACCAATGATAATTGAACCAAAAACTTCAATAAATGGTTTAGCAATTGATAACCAAACAGGTGGAATTTCACCAAGTGGTACTAAACTTTGAGCAATTGAGATAAAGAATCCAAATACGACAATACCATAGATATCATCAAGTGCTGTAATAGGGAGTACTGCTTTTGTAACTGGTCCATATGCTCTATATTGACGCATAACCATTAGTGTTGCAGCAGGTGCTGTTGCAGCTGCCATTGCACTTAAGATTAATCCAAATGCAATATTTTGATTAGTAAATGGATTATATCCATCTGGCATAATGTATTCTGGTTTTGGTAAGAAAAATAATACAGTTAAGACAACAAGTACTGCACCGATAACTTCGGTTGTTGTCATAACAAGTACTGCTTTACCAACTTTTTTGATTGCTTTAATAGAGAACTCAGCTCCAATTGAGAAAGCAATGAATGCTAAAGCAATTTGTGAAATAAAGTTTAAACCTTCATTTTCTTCAATCGTAATAATTCCTTTAAATCCTGGAAAGATTAATCCTAATGAAGGACCTAATAATAAGCCTAAAACTAAATAACCAGAAACATTAGGTAATTTAAGTTTTCTGGCTATAATTGCACCAATAAAACCGACAGCTAATACGATGCCGATTTTAAAGATTAAAAGATAAATTTGATCCATTCGTATCACCTCTTAGAAATATGTGTATTTTTATCCCTTAATGACTCCTATGAGGTTAGCTGACGGATTCAGAGCATTAAAGTGCCCTTACATATATTTCTATACGATTCACCCCAAAAAATTGGTTCCCCCACTCGAATGGATTCGGAGTACGACATATCTAGTATATATGAATATATATAAAAGTCAATTATGCGTGATGGATTTATATCAAGTTTAGAATCTGAAATTAAAGCATAAATCTATTTATGTTAATTTTTTTATTTTATCAACTAATTTAATAAATTTATCAATCTGCTCAACAGTTAGAAAAAGACTATCCTCTGAATTACTTATTCCAGCAATATCATTGAAATTTCCAAAAATCTTTTTAGCTAAATCAGCTTTAATAGCTTCTTTATCTTTTGCATTTTTAATAAAACTATCTATCGAATATAAATCAAGATGTGTAAGTCTTGTCCTTAATTCAAGTTAAAAGTTTTTATGTGCTAACCTTGCGCAATAAGCAGATGCTGAACCTAATGTTAATGTAATAAAAATACGAAGAATTAATTGTATCCAATCATTAGGAATGCCAATTAAATCATTATTAAAAATACTTAAAACACCAATGGTTGCTGTTGAAAGAATAAATACTATTGATAAAATCTGCCATATCCATTTACCTACCTGATATTTATCTGCTGTTTGTTTATACACTCCAGCTTGTGCACTTCCATTTATTAGACCAACTATTTCTTCAACCTTATTCTTATATTCATCTAGTTCTATCGAAATAGTTTTTATCAAACTTTCTTTCTCTGTTCTAAAATCTGTTTTGATATTATCTATTTGTAATAATGTATCATTAATAATTTTTTTATAATCTTTACTTTTTACCGAAATATCATTATCAATCTTTGAAATTCCATTTTTCCTTTTTTCTTCTAAAGATTCAATTGTAGTCTTTAGTTTATCTTCAAATTCATTGGCTAATGATGATATTTTGTCTATTTGTGTAATATTTTTGTTTAGTTTATCTTCAAGATATTTAAGTTGCTGATCACTAGATTTTTGTAATACTCTACTATTGGCAGGTCTTCCTAAAATCAAAATTTTTACCAGTTGAGTTTGCATCTCTCTATAATATCCAAAAAGTTGATCAAAATTTGAAATTGCTGTATGCACTGAAGATTTTTCTAAAAATGGGTTAATACTACCGCTCAAGTGCTTATATGTATTATCAAAAATTGTATCAATCGTTTTTCCTATCAAATCAATTCCAAAATTATTTGGTACTGAACTTAATCCATTTACTATACTGTCAGTTAAATTTAAACCAACTATTATTTCGTCTTTTTTTGTGTGATCAATCAATTCACTAAATTATTTCTTTTATTTTTGCTTGTATATCATCCTTTAGTTTACTAATTTTATCTGTGTTCATTTTTTCCCTCTTATTCTAATTTAGTATTTCCAATAAAACATCTTTAATATAAAGATATCTTCGAGAATAATCATTTTTAATTCTAATAATTTGAATATTATTATCCTTACATATATCTTCTTTCAACTTATCCCTACGTTTTACATCTATATTTGACTGATGTTCATCTCCATCTAATTCGATTACAAGTACTGGTATTTCAGATTTATTAAATATTTTAAAAATCACTAAATCAAACTCTGCTTTTAAACCATAATCATATTTAACAGGATTGGTAAATTTGTCGAGGATGGTTGCAACTCTTACTTTTTGTCTAACTATATATTTGGATCCTAGACTCATAATATGATTAATGGTTTCAAAAAATTCTTCTTCTTTTTTTGTATTATAGTTTTTAAAGTTTGCTCCATTAATAAACTGTGTTGTTTCTGATTCAGATAGTTTAACTTCTTTACCTTGCTTCTTAACATATTGTATTAATTCATATAAGTCATTAGAAATTGTAGAACGTTTTTGAATCTCATAAAAATCAGACACTAATATTAGCTTTTTCTTTGCTCTTGTAGTAGCAACATTTAATAACTCTTGATTATTCTTTACCCAGTCAAATGTTTTTTCATTTGTATTTTTGGTGACTGCAGTAGAAATATATATGACATCCTTTTCATCACCTTGGAATGTATGAATCGTACCTGAATGAACATCGCTAAGACCTTGGTCCTTTAAATATGCCTCTAAAAATTCTGCTTGATGCCTAAATGGTGTGATGATACCAATATTCTCATCCTTTGACTTCTTAATGTGATTGATAATTGCTTCAATCTCTTTCATCGAGACATTCTTTACTTTAGATTTATCATCACTCGTATCAACTGATATATATTCTAATGCATCTGGTAATTGATTATTTTCAGGAGTTTCAATTTTCAGTTGTCCTCTATAATATTTCCTATTACTAAATTCAATGATATCCTTTCTAGATCGATAATGATAACTTAATAAAATAAACTTAGATATTGTATCTTGCTTTTGCATGGTGAGTAAAATTGAATTTTCTAAATAATCGTATGCAGATGAGATTCCAAATTTATTGACTAAAACTCTATTTGTTTCTGGTGCTATTGTAACTACTGGTTTTAATTGATTTTGATCACCAACAAGCATTAGTCTTTGACCTCTAGAAATCGAAAATAAGGAAGGACCAATTGCACATTGCCCAGCTTCGTCTAGAATGACCAAATCAAAAGAAGGTGTTTGTTCACCTAATCTATGTGCAGATTGATTTGTAGTAAGTATGATAGGACAAATTCTTAATAAGTTCTTAAAGTTCTCTTGTTCAAGTAAATAACTATTAAATTCATTAATTCTACTTTCATCATCCGCTTCACTTTTAATGATATTTAATAATTGCTCATTCTTCGGTTCAAAGATTCTCTTTAAATATTTAATTGATGTAAAGAATAACCATGTATAGAAAGCATTATCTGCTTTTGTAATATAGTTTTTTACATCACTATCTTGTATGACCTTAAGCTTGCTCAACTGTGCTTCTTTTTCACTCAAAATTGATTGAATAGCTATACTTCTCATTGAATCTTTTAATCCTTTATACATGGATTTTAATGTGTCTATTTCTTCAATGAGTTCTAATCTTTCTTCGTAGATATCAATTAAACTATTCAATTCCTTCATATTGTCTTTTTTATTTTTGGCATGAATGTTTAATTTTTCTTCATCAATTTTATATTTTTCAATAAATGGTAGAAGTTCTCTTAAATGGTTCAAACTCTTCAAAACAGCTTCCCTGTTTCCTAAACGTAAAAAAGGTAGAGGTAGTTTTGTTTTTTTGTAAGAACTTTCTAAGCTTTGAAGTTTATCATAAATATCATTAATCGGTTTATTGTTGTTAGAGGCAATTAAAGCTTTTTGCCCATTAAAAAATGCCGATATTAATGTATTAATAATAGTTGCTGTTTTACCTGTACCAGGAGGTCCTTGTACATATGTTATTGGCTGTACTAAGGCATTATATATTACTCTTAACTGATCAATATTTGATCGATCATCTATTAAGACAACATCAAAATTCCTTTTTCTGCTTAACTTAGATTTATCCATATTGCCAAAGAACGCTTCTAGAGGTATTGTTAAAGCATCTTTTGATTTTGCAAGCTTTATTTGCGTTAATTCTCTTTCAATATGTGCATAGTGTGATCTTTTAAGTTCAAATATATATGGTCTTGTATCTAATGACTCAGTGGGTGATAGTTCTTCTTGTAAAAGATCTTTAGCTTCACCTGGGTTATCGATGAACATTTTGGTAAAATCATCTGTTTCAATATCTAAATAGTGTTTAAGATTATGCGGTGAATCTTCTACTTCACTTGCAAAATCATAATTGAATAGTGTCTCTGGGTTTAATATGAGTGATTTTTCTTTTGGATCAAATTGAAGTTCTTTATATGCAACAACAAATAACCCTTTTTTTGTTTTAATAGATAAAAGGTTTAATGCTAAAGTCACTATTTCATATTTTTTTTGACTATCCTTCTTAGCTAGTGTTTCCAAATTACTAACTAATTGGCTGATCTGTTCTAAATTTAATACGTATTTACTAAATGTTGGAATTTCTTCAAGTTTTGATTGGTCTATACCTTTAACCAGTGTCACTTCTTCTTGATATGCAATATTTTCAAGTTTCATACATTCATAGATATAGTCTAATATTTGATTATTGTATGAATCATAACCAAGCCACTCTAATTGATTAATATTTTTGTGGATTTTCTCTATAAGTTCTTCTGGTTGCTGATACGTTGTATTATCAATGACATGTGCACTTACGATTCTATCCATTAAAACACTAATCGATATAATTCCATTAGTATCATTATTTATTTTAGCAACATTAAAAGCATCAACAATAAAAGACTTACTTTTTATGTTGATGTCCTTAATCGCTATCCAATATTTAGTAATCTCATCATTAGAATTGCTATATTCAATAGCTAACCATTTAGCTGACTTGATTGCTTGTGCGATTGATTTTTCTATCATTAAGTACTTATCCCGTTGAATTTGTATTGTACTTCTATTATATTATATAATAAAGAAAAAAATCCAATCTCATTTAGACTGGATTTTTTTGTAATATTCTTCTGACAAAAACCAAATGCCTTTACTTGATTCACTAGTGGATTTTAATATTCCCTTGTGTCTAAGTTGTGTTGCTGCCCATCTTATATCATATTGCCAAGTATACAGTAAATCACCAGAATTTTCTAGCTGATTTTTATACTTGTTCCATATATATTTACAAATTTCAACGATTGTAGCTTTTCCACCATGAAAAATTATAGCTTCAATCAATAAGCTTTGTAGTTCAATTTTACTTATCATATAAATCCCCTTTTAAATTTAAATGAATTTATGCTCCTCATCTTTAATGCTACTATATACTAATATACTTTTGCTCAAGTATAATTTATCAATTTCAACCATTTGTTCAAAAACTGCTTCTAATACATTTACTACAATACTATTCCCTGCAAGTTTATATAGTACATCTCTTGAAAAAAACTTGGAATTTTTTCGTGTATAAAAATTGTTTTCTAATAAAATTTCATAGTCTTTTTCATCAAACCCCATCAATATAAAACATTCTCTTGGTGTTAAAAATCTATATTTTGATTTTCCATTCTTTGGATCAAAATATAAGTTACCTGAATTTGGATGTCTATCTTGTTTGGTAGTTATGGTTTGGACTCTGTTATTTACTTCATCATTTTCATTAACAATTTTGCTATTCAATTCCCAAATTTTTAAACGTGAGTTTGTTGCATTTGGCTGCGCTTCTAATGCTTCTTGTAAATAAACTGAATTTGAATAATCTCTTCTTAAAAATACATCCAATTTTTGTTTAACTAAATTCAATGTTTTGAGGTATTCCCTATTTTCTAAATCATGTTGAATCCAATAATTATTAATCGCATCTTTAAGTGAATTATCATCACCTACATATACACTCAACATAATTAATCTTTTTCTATATTGAGGAATTGTAAAATCTTCCGAATTAAGACGATATACTTTATTTATATATCCTAATTTTTCTAATTTTTCTTTCCATTGTTGAAAATTGCCTTCGTGGCGTTTAGCTTCTAATGCAGTGACGTTTTCAAGTAAAAGATATCTCGGTAAAGGCTGGTTATTTAAAACCTTCTCTTCTAATATTCTCTCAACTTCCCATAATAAACCGCTTCGCGTATTTTTATCCCTATCAATTCCATTTTTATATCCATGGAAAGATCCCACGTTTGATAAATCTTGACAAGGGAATGAATAAGTCAAAAGATGCGTCTCGTTTGGAATATCGTGACCTTTAGTTTCGGTGATATCAACTAAATTATTGTTGGCAATAATAGCATGATAAATGTTTTTTAAAAGATCCTCATTATAAAATTTCAGAGAAGATGGATTAATTCTTATTTTGCCATCCGCACTTAAAGGAAATTTATTTAATTTTTCAAGCACTTGATTTTTATCTAATACTTGAATATCAGTTGGTAAGGAACTTCCATTATGAATAAAATGGTATGCTAAAATAGCATGGATATTCCATTCACATGTCTTTAAAATGTTAACTTCGATATTCATCCTATTTGCAATTCTACTCAAGGCTTTGGCTTGTGATCCAATACCCGTAAATAATTCAACTACATTCATATTTGTCCCTCATCCGATTGCTTATTTAAATCATACCAGAATTCAATTCAAATTGCAAAGTTTAAATTATATTTAAACTAATACACCAGAATCTTCAAGTTTTTTTCGAACATTCCAAGCAATTTTGTATTGAGATTCAGATGGAATTCTCTTTGGAGAATCTTTTCCTAATTCACTAATCGTATTCCTCAAAATATCTGCTTCATTAGATGTAATAATTCCTCTAATTAAACCTTCTTGGGCTAATCTTTCCCAGTATTTTCCATTTTCGGTTCTTGCTAAATTATAGATTTCTACTTCAAGAGAAATTTTTTCATCTAATTTAACTGATTTTTTAGCTATGTCAATCTCACTTTGCTGTAAATCAATACTAATCAAATCATTTAAGAACGGTTTAGATAATTCATATGGTATTTTTTTAAATTCTTCCCAAGATTGTTCTTTTTTGGCTTTTTCAGTCGGAATAACTCCTTGAGAATTATTGATAAATCTATCCGCAGATTGTGCGATTTTATCTACATCAAATTTAAAAGAATCATATATTCTCTGTTCTCTCCATATACGATTGAAATCAATTGTATATCCTTTCGGAATTAAATACATAAGTTTTGAAATTGTATATGGGACGATATTTAGTTTTACCCCACCTTTTTGATACCATTCAGAGTGTGCTACTAAATAATCAACATATTTATATAAAAGTGCAAATGCAACTGCATCTTTGAAATATTTTTCATTGAATATAGTTCTATCCTTTACCCACTGCGTATCAATACGTTTTGCAAATTCGGTCATATTATGAGCTTTACCTTTACTTACCCAATCTGGACGTAAATAAATACCGGCCATCAAGTACTTAGCTAAATCTTCTTTACTTAATACTTGATTTTTTGGATATTTCTTTTCAAACTGCTTAACTTTTGATGTAGAGTCTAGTTTAAATTTAAGTTGCTGATACTTACCTCGAGATCGTTCATAGTACCAATATGTCCCATGAAATTCACCCGGCATAGGAGGTGCAAGTACTTCTCTTGATAGTTTTTCAATTGTACGATGGAATGGATGATTTGAGAATAAGTCTGCTTCAGTAACTTTATTTTGACTATTTGCAAATCTAGAAATATTTTGAATCATGTCATCATAATTATTAGATTTAATGACTGTAATTTTCATTGGTACATAAATATCTTCTAAAGTAGCTTTATCCACCTTCCACGAAGAAGTTAACGATGCAGTTGTTTGACCACCATTAATAATTTGAAGATCTATAATTTTTTTAATAAATCTTTTATCACTAGAAAACTCAATTTCTTTGGCAGTACAAGCGATACCATTGTTATATGTAAAAAATTTGCTTGGTTCTTCTTTAATAGTTTTTCTAATACCCTTATTTACTTTTCCTTTATAACTTAAAAAAGCTCGGACATTGCCTTCTAGAAGTTTTGATCCATGTTCCCAATATATATCACTTAAAACTTTGCCTGGTATGATTGACAAATATGCTTCATAATCCTCACTTTTATTAAATTCTGCCTTTAAATATGCTAGCCCATCTCCATTTAAGTTTTCAAAATCTATCTCGATAGGTTCTTTATCACGACCGGAATTTATGACAGCATAGATTCTTTCGATATCCCAAACATTAAGTTCTACTCTTTTACCAACAAAATCATCAAGTTTAGTAGTTTTCACCATTTTACTTAGTTTCTTATTGGTTATAATAAAAAGTTTAATTTTCTCAATGCGTTCATCTTTGTTAGAATCAATAAAATCTTTAGTAAGTTTGTCTTGTAGATCTCTTGCTAATAAATATTCAGGTTGCGATGGGTCTATAAATTTATAAATTGAACCCTTATATACTTCTTCTAAAAAATTTAACATCCTTGATGACATTTGAATTATATCTGAATTTGTCAATGTTTCAGGTGAGTCGACATCTTGAAAATCATTTATCAATAAAACTAATGATTTATCTGTTTCATCAAAAGCAAACATATCAAATTTCATTATTCTATTGTTTGTTCCAGGTTTAAAAAATTCAAATATTGTTGGATTAAATATGTACTCCATATTTTGTAATTGATCTGACATTTTTTCTAGAAAGACACTTTTTGGTAAATCATTTTGAATATGTGCGTCATTTCTTACTTCTTCCATAAAATCAGTAATAAATTGTTCTAATGTCATAATTCTTCCACCTTGAACTTTTCTAACATATTAATAATTAATTCATATTTTATATCCGCAATTGCATTTGGTAAATCTTGTCTATTTAGTCTTGGAAATTTATGATTAATTCGAAAATATCCTTTTCTATTATTCACAAAAACAAATTGATCATAATATGATTCTCTAAAAAAATTAGCGCTAGCTAATTTCATTATGAAGTTAAGTCTATCATTATCTAAAGTAATCATTTTAAAGATTTCATTTACAACGGTGTTTAGAGTTAATCCCTTTGCTTCTGCACTCATCTTTTCTAAATGATATAAAATCATGTAACCTTCATTTTCACTATCTAACTGCTCTAGTGAGGATATCGTAACTGTGTCATGATTAGCCACTTTTACTTCATACCAAAAATCTTCAAAGGAAAAATCTTTTTTTAATGGTTCTGGTCCTGTCCATCCTTCAATAGCAGATGAAATTCCATATTTTCTTGCCAATACTTCTTTTAAGAAAATTAATTCACCTAATAATCCTTTAATTTCATTTTCGGATAAATATTTTCTATTAAAGCTACCAAAAGTTCTCCACCTGTCATATCTATTAACAATAAAGGTATAGCCATCATTTGGTGAAACTAGACGGCTACTATCAATTAAATCATTACAAAAAATATAAAACAAATCTTCATAATCATCATCTACCAGTGAAAAGCTTAAGATTAAATCATCGTTTAACATGAAATGACTAACTTCTATAGTTCGCGTACTCTTAAGCTTAGTTTTATTATATTTGCCTTTTAATCTGATGGTTTTTTGTCCGTTTTCGTTTAAACCAATCAATAATTCAAGAGGATGAAATTCATCAACTCTTAAATAATGAGCATTTAAACTAAATTGATTAAATTTTGATTTAGAGTCATAACTATTCATCCTCTTCACTTCCTATACTCATAGTATTTATCCAATTCGTGTTTGTATTTACATAAAATGCAATTGATTTTAATCCTGTTAGTTCATCATTTGCTGGAAAACCAAGGCCGAGACCAATTGGAATTAAATGTTGTAAGCTTAATTGATCAACATATTCATCAACATATTTTTTTTCATATTCATCAAATGAATTATCATCCTCTTTAACTTTTCTAAGTTGTATAGGATAAATAATTAGCAATGGATTTCTTCCTTTAATCATGAAAGTTGAGTTATACGCTCTTGTTAAATCACCCAATGACGCAATTTGAATAGAATTTAAGCCTATTTTTGTATCACTTTTTCCACCAAGTCTTCTTCTTTGACGTCCAATACTTATACAATCATCATTTAAGAACCCAAAACTTCTAGTTATTGGTCTGATTTCCAATTCTTCTAATTTAAATGATTCACCTTCACCCATGATTACAGCTACATCAAATTTATTCATTTTGTATTGCTGAATAAAACCTATTAGTTGATGTTTAGCAAAATAATTGTATACATTAGCCTCATGAACCTCAAATTCATTTAAAAAACTAATTACTTCTTCAGAGTTGATATCTTTTGCAATAATACCATTTGTTTCAACTGAAAAGTTTTTTATTTTACTCACGAATTCTTTGGTAGTACTCATGTTATTTCTTATAGTTTTTTCATTCGAACTCAAGAATGGAGTTTCTAATACTCTTCCAAATAAATCATATGTGTGAATAACCTTCTTAGTGGTTTTCATTTTCTTACGATCAGTAATTCCTAGTTCTTCGCTCTCATTTCTTACCCTAATACCAAATTCTTTAGGAGATAGTTCACTCTTAATCATTTTCTTTAAATCGTCTTTTAAACCTAAAATAGATTCAGTAATTTCTTTAAAATATTGGTTGGTTGATGGTAGCATCCAAATTCTACATATATCTTCATAGTCTTTTGGTTTATCCCTATAACCAAACCATCTACCCATTTGTAATAACACATCAAAAGTAGCAGTATTTCTATATAAATAACTTACTGTTAATCCTTCAAGAGTTAATCCACGCGATAATGCCAAACCTCCAATAACAATACATCTTAAACCGGATTCTTTATATTTTTGATAATCTAATGCTTCTTTGTTTTTTTCATTTGGAACTCTAAATATTTTTATGTTTTTAATAGAATCATAAAGAACTGAGTAAATTGTTTCCCAGTCATAAATTTCAACATAATGTTTTTTATATGTCTCATACAGTATTCTTATATTTTCATTTTTAATGTAATCATCAAAATCTAATTTTGAACTGTATCTTACATCATAAATGATTTTCTCTAACTTTTTTGAAACGATTTCTTCAATTTTATTTTGAACCTTAATAAATCTAGAAACATTGATTAACATTGATCTATGTGAGTTTTTAAAAGATTGCTCTCTTAAATCTCTAATTGCATTTGCTAGTAAGAAGGTATTAATTGCTTCAGTCAATGAACCAAACAATTCATGTCCGTCCCAATCTTTTTTATGATTCAATGGAAAATAGTCACTACTGTCTTTTATTAATTGAACATTTCGATTCGATTTGATAAATAATTTTTCAGATCCAAAATAATTAGATGGTGGATCTAATACGTAAATAAAATCATTTGGAAACAAGTCCTCACCTAACATCTCATCAACACTATCCGGATCAATAAAAATGTTAGCAAAAGGTGTAGCTGTAAATCCTACATAATTTCTTTTAGTGAATAAATCCAAAATTTCTCTAATTTCTTTATTGATACGTGTTGGATCATATCCTGGATCGTTGGTATTCACTGATGCATTATCAGCCTCATCATCAATAATTAACAATGACGAATTAATATATTTATTTGGTGGTTGGATATTTATATTTCTAAGTGAGTCTTTAATTTTAGATAATACATTTGCATTCTTTTTAGTAACAAATATATGTGGTGTGTTCGATTTTGGATTAATACGCATGGTAGTATTTTCACCACGAGTACCTGTAAAATCATTCTTTCTTGAGGTTATAGAATGAGGTATTTCAGTATTTTCATCGTGTTCTAATCCGACTCCAACCCAGCTTTTATTATAAACATCATACCCAATAAAACCTTCTTCTACTCTAATTTGAGTTTGTTCACGAAGTGATTCGGTTACACCAGAGAGCAAAATAATAACTTTATATCCTGCATCAACTGCTTTAGAAATTAAACCAATATAATTTGATGTTTTACCTGATTGTACATCCCCCATAACAAGTCCACGTCGTTTGAACTGTTCAGACGATGAAGGATCTCCTAATAAATTAACCATTTTATCCAAATTAAATTCTAATTTATCTAAAACTGCTGTACTCCATTTTTGTTTATATAAATAATTTCTATATCTATTCCAATAAAAATGTTTGATATTAGATTTTTCTTTTGTATACCAGTCCCTTTCATGCTCGTAATCATTTAATAAAACATATCCATCTGGTAGAAAAATCAAAAATTCTGAATCTATTTTCTTTTTTAGCTCTTTAATTTCATTTTCCGTTAATGATTCATAGGGGTTAATACGCTGATATTTGCTTAACAAATCATAAAAAACTTCATCATTATAACTTGTATATTTACCTTTCAAAAAGTCGAGATCATAAAATGATCTAAATAATTGAACTATTGAGTTTAAAGTTTTATCATCCATTAAATTTCTCCAATAACTTGCCTTTAATATTTGAACTTGCGAATGGTTCATATGAACAAATTTCATCAATTACTTGATGAATGGAATCTTTTGTTGTCCCCTTTAATTCTAATGCCCATTGATATGCTTGAGATATTATTAGATCCAGATCATTATCATTAGCTTGATTAATCTCTTTTTTATTTGCGACAGAATTATAAATGTCATTATAAGGAATTGATAATTCAATAATAGAAAAAATTTTATCTAACTCTTGAATGAATCGTTCATCCATTCTATCTATGTATTTTTTTAAAATAGGGGAATTTCGATCTATTTCATAGAATGCTTGATCATCTCTTAAATTTGCACGTTTATTCCAAACAGACCCTTTTTTTGTTTCAACTGTTCCTTTATATTCATAAATTCGTTTTGATTTTTCAATTGCTTCACTTATTTCTTTTTTTAGAGAATTTAATAGCTTACCAGGAATAACTGCTTGTTGTTTTTTAATATCAATCGACCATATATCATCTAAGGTATTAGGAATATCGACTCTAATTCGAGCATTCCGTGATAACTCTGCTTTAGGCTTGATTCTAAACCAAGTTCCATGTATCATTAATCTTCTGTTTCTATAAATATAAAATCCTTGACTATCAATTTCGTCTTTACCACCAAGTTTTTCATAATCTTTCTCCATAAGATACTTATGATACGGTAAGACGAATGCTTGCATCTTAACAATTTCTTTCTCTCCAGAAGATGTTGCAGTTTGAATTAAAACTTCATCCTTCATTATTGTTTTAGGGTGTGATTTTAAGAATGGATCAACAGGCGTAATCGATCGCTTGTTAATACTTATTTCAAGATTCTCCTCTAAATATCTGTGAAAAACAAGTGACAAATGCTTATCTAAAGATGCAATCTTTTTGGTAAATACATCATGTATATCTTGCTCAAAAATAGTAATATCTTTTTCAAGTGTGTCAAAATTATCCCAGTAGACATATGTAAATGAGACTAAATCTAAATACTTTGACAAATTTGGAAGCCTTAAAATTTCATCGATTTCTAATTCTTGTAAATCCCATTTTTTACTTTTGATAATAACATCTAAGTCCCATGTATATCCGTTAATACCGTCATTAGATTTGGAGACTACTGTCATTTTTTTACATTGAGATAATGAAGCTGTTTTTAATCCCAAACCAAAACGACCTAAATCATCAGGTTTTCGTTCTTGTTCCTTAATACTACCAAATCTCATTGCTTCAATAAGTTCTGCCTTATTCATTCCATTACCATCATCAATAATGGTAAGATATAATTTTTCATTCTTATTGACAGGATAAAACAAATCTACTTTTTTGGCATTTGCCGAAATTGAATTATCTATGATATCTGCTATAGCAGTTTCAAAATCATACCCTATATGTCGCATTGAACTTATAAGAGTAGCTGCATTAGGTAAATTCTCGATATATTTTGCCATTATAATTCCCCTAAAATAAAAGCGTTTTCTACGTATTATTGTATCATTTATATTATATAAATGAAAACTTTTAAATTTTTATTTATAAATTGTATATGAAATTTATGTTTTCTAATGAAAAAGAGCATTGCTGCTCTTTACTTAGTTAATTTTTTGATTTTCATCATCATGATTAGGTATTGTATCATTGATAAGGAGAAGTCTATCAACCGCTTCTTCATCGTAGATTTCTTCGAATATAACTTTTAAAATGTTAAGGAATTTCCATCTATCCTTGAAAGCAGAAATTGCTAATAAAAATGTAATGCCATTCAACATGATTTCGCTATTCTCCTTAATTGTATCCAACTCACAAGCATAAATTTTATCGTTGAAAAGATACAATCCGTACCAAATATCCGAATCCATTTTTTGCACTAATATCATCCACGTATCATCTACTCTAACAACAAGAGTCTCAACTTTAAAATTAAAAATAGTCGTATCCCCCTTTTAATTTCTTCTTTTATAATTTGTTTCCAGCACTAATCGATGTTCAATTAAATCCATGATTTTCTTTTGGTCCATCTTCCTTTTAATGTGTAGGTATGGATCTTTATTATTTTCTTCAACTTGTTTATAGTATTGTTCTTCAGTAACTAATTCTGCACTGATGACAACATCTGGGTGATCTTTTTTAACTCTTGGAAATACTCTAGCAATATCGGATGCTTGTTTTCTATCATGTGCCATCACTGGAAAGGTAATTGGCATATATTTATCTCTACCAACATGACCGCACTTTACTGTCACTAAATAGTAATTTATTCCATGTTTATCTCTTACGACTTTCTTATGTTCTAAGAACTCTTCTTCGTCATAGTAGATTTGAGCTTTACAAGTTATTGGTTGTTTTATTTGTATTGGTGAGATAATGACTTGATCTTCTTTCCAACCATCAAATGCATTCGGATCAATCGAAACGACCTCATCTGGAATTCTCAGTTCTTTAATTGATGTACAATTCTTAAATGCATGCTTTTGTATAGTAATCAGTTGGTTAGGAAGTTTTATTTTCTCTAATTCTGTACATCCTTCAAAACAACCAACTGGTATGACAGTAATGTTACTTCCTGCTTCAATATATACCTTCTTAAGTTTTGTTTGATTAAAAAATGCACCGTGATCAAGTTTTTTAACCTTAGAATGGATATTTACACTCTTAAGGTTTCTTTGTTTTGACATGTACTCGTCAGTAATATGATACATGTCTTTTGGTATGTTAAGATTGAATACTTTCCCCATGGTATCCCTCCCTAAATTTTTGTTATCTCGAATTTGTAGAATGCGAAATTGCGCTTAAGATTATGATGCAGAATTATTTTATGAATGTCTAACTCTTCGAAATCAATCTTCCCCTTTAATGCATCTAAATCTTGTTTAGTGAACTTGTTTTTTTTATTAAGATTTTTTAATACTTCAGTTTCTAATTCTTGATTCATAGTTAAGGATCTAATATCTTCTAAATTGATCCATTCATTCTTGTATTTTGAAATCATGACGACTCCGGCATCTTCAAGTATAGTTTGTTCTTTTAATTCTTCAAGTTTTAATAAGTTTTTGTATACGGTCATTTCATTGTATGCTTTAACCTCAACATACACTAACCTATTTTGATAAGTTTGAATTAAGAAATCTGGTGTGTAAATTCTACCGTTTGAAGTATATGCTATTGTTCTAGGCTGCTCTTTAATACGAATTGCATATTGAATCTTAGAAATTTCTTGAATGAATTCTTTTTCAAGTTCAGACTCTGTAAAAATCGTCTCAACGCCTAAAAGTGTATTGCAATCGATGAACTGCTTGTTGGATGTCACAGTTGATGATTCTAAACCTCTCATTGGAAGTCCTTTGAAGAGAGTTTCATCAATTTGATCATATGGTTTAGTGTTGATACCTAGTAATTGATCAAAACAAATTAATCCATCAATATGGTCAGGATGCGTTCGTCTATAATAAAGCCTACCATTTGATTCATTTTTAAGTATAATTATCTTTTTTTGATAAAATAGTCTATTCAGTAAATCTTCTAGTTCATAAGCTGTGATTGATGGTGCTTGGTTAAATGCTCTAGATTGCAAGAAAAGGTCTGCCCTCTCACCTCGTCCACCTCTAAGTACAGTTCTAATTGACTTAAAATATGCCTTCTCACCTAAACGTTCAAAATCATCTAATAATTTCAAAAGATTAACTTCTAATCTTGAATCATCAATCACCATTATTCACCTCTTTATTGAGTCGTGAAATGTAATTTAAGAGACGTTGACTATTAGGTTCCAATTTATCTAGTTGATTAAATAGTTTTAAAAGATACTCATTTGAATTGTTTATTAAGAATTCATTTGCTATTATGTGTTTTTCAAGATCAAAGATTTGCTTATTATCTAAATTAAGTTTTACTCTTTTCCATCTTCTACTCGAATCAAATTGGTTTTTTAAACTAATTCGATATCCATAAGTGCTTTTTGTTATTTGAAAATAATATTTCAATTCATCTTTAATTTTTTTAAACTGATCCTCTGATTGAACTTTATCATCCAAATCATCTATGATCAATTGTTTAATACTATTTACAAACTCTATTTTCAGATAATCATCAAATGAGTCACAACCATATAGAACAATAATTTTATCTTTGATGATTTTTGGAAGTTCCATTGTCGATCTATTATAGTAATTATGTAGAGTTTGTCTCGAGATGTTCAGTCGATTTGCAAGTTGTATTGTGGAGATTTTATAAGTCTTGTTTATGTATCTCAGAATATTTCCGAATTCATAATCATCTTCATCATACGGATCATCTTTGAAGGTTCTAAACAAATACTCTCTTTCATACGCTTCTTTGAAACAATCTATATACACGTTATCCCCTCCGTTTATATTATGTCTAAATTATATCAAACCATGTTTTAAAATGTCGTGTTTTTAGACAAAAACGGTCGTTTTCCGTGTAATACGCGCGCGTGCGTAAAAATTCATTTATACCACAAAAAAAGGAAGCAATTGCTTCCCTCTTTTAAGATTTTACTTCTACTTCTTCAAGTGGTATTTTTGAATCATTATCAAGTTTAACTGGTGCTACTTCTTGGTGCTCAATTGCAGCTTCAGTGAATGCTAATTCATTTTGTTTAGTTTCACCAAGTGGATTAGTTAGTGGTGCTGATGCAACTTGTTCTTTAAGTCTTTCTTCTCTATGATATGAACGAGATAGATAAAGTGATAACTTAGCACAAGCTGGTCCAATGAGTTCATAAAGAACTGAAGATGCAAGAATGATTGTTTCAAGTGCTTGACCTTGTTCTCCTCCAAGGACACGTGCACCAAGTGCAGCAAGCCCAATTGCTACCCCTGCTTGTGGAATTAATCCTAAGCCTAAATAGTTTTTAACTTCTTTAGACTTACCAGCAATTGCAGCTCCAGTATAAGCTCCAAAGTATTTACCTATAATTCTAACAATAAAGTATACAATACCAATAACAATTAATGGAACAGTACCTGCAAATGTTGATGTATTTACTAAAGCACTTAAATTAAAGTTTACACCAGATCTTACAAAGAATAGTAAGAGAATTGGTGGTGCAAAGTAATTCATTGTTTTAAAGAGTTTATCATCATCTGTAACATTAATATATACAGTACCCATTGCCATACAACCTAAAAGTGGTGAAATATCAAAGATTGCTGCAATACCACAGAATAGGAAGATAAATGCAAGTGTAATAATTAATTTATTATCTTTACTTCTTTTTGATGTTAATAAGAATTTGAGGATATATCCAAATAATCCACCAACAACGACCATTGCAAGATTTTGTAGGATTGGTAACCCAATTTCAACAATTGAGATAGCCCCTCCACTTTGGCTTGCTACTGCGATTGAGATTGCAATTGAATACGCAACAAGTCCAACAACATCATCCAGTGCAACAACTTGAATTAAAGTATCAACGAAGTCTCCTTTAGCACCAGTTTGACGAATTGTCATAACTGTTGATGCAGGTGCTGTTGCAGCTGCAAGTGCTGCAAGTACGATTGAGAATGCTAAATTCATTTTTAAGAAAAAGAATGTTACAACAAAGATTAAGATACTTGCGAGTAATGACTCAAATAAAGTAATAATCACAACTTTCATTCCATTCTTTTTCAAGACTGCGAATTTGAAGAATTCACCCGTTGAGAATGCAATGAATGCAAGCGCAATATCTGCAAGGAAGTCCATTCCAGTAACAACTTCTCTTGGAATCAGGTTTAAGACATAAGGTCCAATTAAAATCCCAGTGACGATATATGCAGTGACATTTGGAAGTCTAAGTTTCTTAGTGACTCTAGTCATTAAGAAACCTAAGAATAACATAAGACCGATAGATATAATTGTAATGGCGACTGAAGATTCAACGCCTAGTAATTCGTAGATGTTCATAAGTGCTTACCCTCTCTTAGCAATTTAATATAAGTTTAAAGACTTCCATGTCTTCTAAGTTTGTTCTGTTTAAATCAAAGAATCTTGCAGCATACATGATTTCAAATAGATTAACTAATTGTTCATCATTAATTTCAACTGCATTTAAATATTTCAAAATGATTTCTCTTAATCTGTGTTCATAAAGTAAATTATCTGGTAACTTCTTCATAAACTTATAAAGTTCAATAAATTTAACTTCTGTTGTAACTTCATTTTTCTTTTCAAATAAACTTAAGAATCCATGATGATTTTTAGTTTTATACGTAACTTCCATACTGCCATGTAAGTAAATATATGTAGATAAAGTTTTTAATAACTCTGAATCATTCTTCTTTTCATCAATCTCGATTCTTAAATCATCCCCGTTAATATTTAAAGTCATTTCAAAAAGTTCATAAAACAAATGATCTTTTTTCCCATTTTCTATTTGTTTTGCACTATTCTTTAATAAAAAAAGGAATTCTGGATATGCAGTTAAATTAAATTCATGTTGACTTTCTATTATGATCTTTCTCATAATGGTTACCTCCCACTTTAGATAAGGTAATTTCATTAAAATGTGGGGTTAAAACCTTAATCTAGGTGCCTTCTAAAATATTTTTTACCTTTATCATGACAACATTATAAACCCGTTGTATAATAAAGTAAAATAATGTTTTATTTGCTATATATAAGTTTTTCTTATAGTAGAAAGGAACTCCTATGGATATTAAATTAAAAACTTTAATTGCTGTATGTGAAGAGGGTAGTTTTACAAAAGCCTCAGATATTTTAGCTTTAACCCAACCTGCCGTTAGCCAACAAATTAAATCGCTCGAACAAGACTTTAGAATTACAATTTTTGATAAAAGAAAAAAGAAGTTGGAGTTAACACCAGAAGGTGAACTCCTACTTCGTTATGCTAAAAGAATTGATCAATTGACGTTAAATCTACAATCAACATTTGATGGGATGAAGAAGAATGTCAATTTCCAACAAACTTTAACCGTTGGTGTGACACACACATTAGAATCCAATATTATTGCGAAAGCTATTGCACAATATACAGCCGAAAATAATGCATTCCATGTCAGATTGATATCTGACTCAGTTAAAAACCTGTATCAAAAGATGAAAACTTATGAGGTCGATTTAATTATTATTACCGGTAATATTAACGATAAGAACTTTGATTTCATTACTTTAGATAATGATTCATTAGCTGTTGCTGTTGCTAATGATAATCCATTATCTAAAGAAGAAAGTGTATCACTTCAAAAACTATCCAAAGAAAAACTTATCTTAAGATCTAAGACATCTGATACAAGATTATTATTTGAATCTCATTTAAAAACTAAATTTATGGAAATCAGTGATTTCAACGTTATCCTGGAACTTGATAACGTTGAAGTTATTAAAGACTTAGTAAGAGATAATTTTGGCACTTCTATTCTTGCAAGAAAATCATGTATTCGTGAAATAAAGAAAAACAGATTTAAACTGATCAATATCGATGGAATAGATATGACAAGACAAATCAATATCTACTTCCACAAAGACTTCTCTTATATTAATGAATTAAAAAGAATGATTACAATCTATAATCAATTGATTACACAATAAGTATTAAACCAAATTTGATTTAATTTACTATTTTCTACCAAATTAGGTTTACTCAATTAAAAACAAAAAATCCCCATTTAAAGTGGGGATTTATCTTTAATCATAATTTACTAATGAATCATATTCTTCAATACTTGTTACTCCATCAATAACTAATTGTTTAAAGTTATCTTTTAAGAATGTAACTTTAGAGTTAATAACATTTTCTCTAATGTCTTCTGTATTAACATCCTGGTTTTCAATTAATTTCTTTAATTTGTTATCAAAATTAATAACTTCAAAGACAGCTTTACGACCTCTATAACCCGTATTGAAACATTCACTACATCCAATAGGTTTATAAATATAAGTATATTTACTTACGCCAAGACGTTCTGCTTCTCCTGCAGTAACCTTAACCTTTTCTTTACAATGTGGACAAAGTTTTCTTGCAAGGCGTTGAGCAATCGCTCCACTGATTGCGTCTGCTAGTAAATATCTTGGAACACCCATATCCATTAAACGTGTGATGGCACCAACTGCATCGTTTGTATGTAGTGTTGAAAAGACTAAGTGTCCTGTGATTGCTGCACGAATAGCCATTTGTGCAGTTTCTTCATCACGAATCTCCCCGATCATGATAATGTTAGGGTCTTGACGTAATATCGCTCGTAAGGCACTAGAAAACGTTAAATTAGCCTTTGGATTAATTTGGATTTGGTTAATGCCTTTTAATTGGTTTTCAACAGGATCTTCAACTGTTGTAATGTTGACATCTTCTCTATTTAATTCTTTTAAGAATGAATAGAGTGTTGTTGTTTTACCAGAACCTGTTGGTCCTGTAACTAAAACAATGCCGTATGGTTTTTCAATCATGCGTTTAACTGATTCAAATTGGTCTTTAAAGAAGCCTAAGGATTCAAGTGATAAACTATTCATCTCCATGTTATAAACACGGATAACAATCTTTTCTCCATGAATGGTTGGAATTGTTGAAATACGGAAATCAAAATCTTTCTCATTAATAGTTAATTGAAGTTTACCATCTTGTGGAATGCGTCGTTCTGCAATATTTAGGTTTGCAATAATTTTAAATCTTGCAAGCAGTTGTTGAAAGATTGGTTTAGGTAGTTTCGTATTTTCAACCAAGTGACCATCGATTCTAAATCTGACAGTGACATACTCTTCAAATGGTTCAATATGGATATCTGAAACATTAGATGCAACAGCTTCTCTTAATAGAGAATCTGCAAGTTTTACCGCAGGTGAGTTTGCAAGAATGATTTCATCAATTTCATCATCCTTAACTTCTTTTGAAACTTCACTACCTAACACTTCTTTTTTACGTTGTTTATTTTCAATGTACTCAAAGAGTGTTGTTAAGTTTGTTGGTGTGACTAGTACAATCTCTAGAGGTAAATTGTAATAAGCTTTTAATTGGTTTGTTTTTACTAGATTATGCGGTTCTGAAAGAGCAGTTGATAATTTACCGTCTTTATTCTTAAACGGTAAAATATTTAATTCTTTTAAGAAATAAAGTGGTGCAGCAGAGATTACTGCATCTTCAATAGATAAAGAGCCAACCTCACTTAAGGGTAGTTGATAAAAGACACTTAATAGTTCATACATTTCATCTTCTCTATAAACCTTTTGGTTTATGAGATATTGATAAAGGTATGCAACTTTAGCATTTGCTTCAGCTAGTAAATTTTTAAGTTTTACTTGATCAGCTTTTGGATTCTTTTCGATTAAGAATTGATAAAATACTTCATTTATATACATATAGTCACCACCTTAAATACTACTCATCATTGAAATCATTGGTAAGAAGATCGATAGAATAACAAATCCAACTAAACCACCAGCAAATACAACCATCGTTGGTTCTAACAGTTGAGTTGCCTTACTGATTGTTGTTTCTAGTACTTCATCATAATAAAGAGATGTAATATCTAGAACTTCATCTAAGTTACCTGTTGATTCACCAACGTTAATCATTTCAATTAACATTGGTGGGAAAAATGATATATGTTCAATTGAACGGTGAATCTTTTTACCACGTTTAATTTCATCAATAACATATTGGAATTTGGCTTCAAAGACAACATTATCCATTAATTTACCAATAATACCAATTGAATCCATGACGTTTAATCCACTGGAAACTAACACAGATAAACCCTTAGAAAAACGAGTTGTTATTAAATAGAAATTTACCTTCTTTATAACTGGTATATTTAACTTTAGCCAGTCTTTGACGTATTTACCAGATTTAGTTTTAAACCATATGAAGATCAATGCTATTAGGATAATAAATCCACCTAATAAATAAACCCAGTTTCTTGTTAAGAAATGAGATAAGTCCAGAACAAATCGTGTGATTGCAGGGAGTTCCGCATTCATTTGCGTAAGTGTTGTTTCAAATGATGGAACGATAAATGTAATTAAGAATATAAATACTGCAATTATGGCAACAAATAAGAAAGCTGGATAGACAATTGCAGTGGATGCTTTTCTTTTTAACTTAGCATCTCTTTCATAAAAGTCAGCTGCTTTAATTAATACTTTAGGTAATTGACCTGAAACCTCACCAATATAAATCATATTTCTAAAGTAGGCTGGGAAAACTTTTGGAAACTTAGCAAGTGCTTCACTAAACAGTGAGCCTTTATATAGTTCTTCTTCAACTTTAATTAAAATGTTTTTTAATGCACCAGATTTTGTTTGATTGTTAATTGTCTTAACTGCATCTTCAACAGAAATACCTGCAGAAACCATAATAGATAATTGACGAATGAATAAAACAACTTCATTTTTAGAAGGAGTTGAACTCACTTGTAAGAACATATTTGGTCCTTTATTCACTTTCAATTTAAAGTCAACTAAATGTAGATTTTGTTTCTTGAGTTTAACCTTTAAGTCATTCTCATCGAAAGCATCCGTTTCACCTTTAAATTGCTTACCTGAGAGATCCTGTGCTTTATAAGTGTAATACGGCATAGAGCACACCTCCTAATAAATCCATATAGAAATTAATAAGTGTTTCACCAAAGAACATATAAATGATTGCAGCATATACTAAATATGGACCAAATGCAATTTCACTATCTCTTTGTTTTACTTTAACTGCAATTAAAGTTACTTCTATAATTGATGCAATAATGCATCCAATTAAGAATGTAAAGATAACACCTTGCCAACCAATGAGCATTCCAAGTGCAGCTAAGAGTTTTAAATCACCAAAACCCATCGCTTCTCTTTTATAAATCTGTTGTCCAATCCATCTCACTATAAATATGATTAAAGCACCAATTAAAAACCCTAGTCCATTTATCCATAGAATGTTTAAATCTGTAAATGCTTGATGAATTGTATATATTAGACCTAATACTAAAATGGAAAGATTTAATCTATCTGGAATATATTTATGTTCATAATCAATTCTTATAATTGGAATCATTACAGTAATTGTTAAAACATAAATAAAGAATTCTATTTGGAATCCAAATATTAAATGAGTAAATAAATATAACACTCCAGTCAAAAGTTCTGTTATCGGATAAAGAATTGAAATCTTTTCACCACAACCAGAACATTTACCTCTTAAAAATATATAACTAAAAACTGGTACGAGTTCATACCATTTAAGTTCTTTATGGCAATGTGTACATTGAGATCTACCTGTTGAAATTTTAATACCTCTAGGTATACGGTAGATAAATGCATTTAGGAAACTGCCAATTAAGATGCCAAGGATAAATATTAAAACTCCCATGGTGTCATAATCCATTCTTCGACTACACCTGTAGTCGAAACTTTGACTTCAATTTTAAATCCTTCAAATACGATTTCATATAAATAACCATCATTGATTTCAATATTGATATTTTGATCAAGTGCTTCTACATAATAAGTAACTTGTACATCTGGAATTAAGATATCCTGGTAAAGTTCAACGTATACTTCTTGAGCATAGGTTTGAAGTTTAAGCTTATTTTCAATTTCTTGATTTCTGGTTTCATAGAAAGCATATTTAGACATAATAATTGAAAACACAACAATAACTAATAAAGAAACAACAAGCATCGTAACAGCTGTGATACCAAGAATCATACCTTTGTTAGATGGGGTTTTCATGATACCACCCACTTTCCAAGGTTAATTATTGATTTATATGTATATACTTTCGTATGAAGATCATGAATTTCCAATTCATAAATGTCATTTAAAAACTCTAATGTATAAGTTACTGTAAAATATGCATCTTTTTCATCTACAACTAGAATAAAATTTTCGTTAAAGTAAATTGTGTTTTCACCAATATCAAAATAAGTTGGATCAGCTAAATATAACGCATGTATATTTTCAATTAGACGATGAGTTTTCCAAGCATCTTCTTTTTTTAACTGATAATTGCTGACTAAAGACAGCAGAATTAAAATACTCAAAAAGATTGTTGAGATAATAGCTACTGAAACCACAACTTCGAGTATAGTAAAACCTCTTTTAGTCATAACCTAAAATCCTTTTACTTTGGTATAACTTTGAATCATTTGTCTTCTTAAGGTTTCGTGTGAAACTTTCTCAAAGTTAAGGTTATTTAAGAATTCGTGTTTATCAATTAATGATTGATCATCACTTAAAAGCATAAATTTAAAGTTCAAAGATTCTTCTTTTAAAAGTTTAAAATATGCATAAAGTGTATCAAGGTTTCTCATAAAACTGATTTCATCAAATCTATCAAATGGCAACATTTGATATTCACCTTTATGGTACATATGTAAATTGAATTTTCCTAATTCATCATTTAGTAAGACAATGTTTGATTCACTTCCAAATAGATTGAAATGAATATCTTTAACTAAATAAATTTTCACTTTACCAAGTTTTAATTCTTTAGAGATACTTTGTATGAAGTGAACATGGTCTTTTGAAATTAGGTCAGCATAAATAGTTAAATACTTTTTAGCATTTACTTTAGTTGTTAAATTAACGATGTAGTTTGAATAATTCGCATACATAAGTTTTAACTCTTTATAAGTTAAAGTATTGGCTTTAAACTGAGACATTCTTGGCAGATTAAAGGTATGATTTAATGCGAGACTTGAATCTAAAAATACATGAATATCTGAATTAAATTCTTTTATCTCTTTAATTTCTTCTTTTAGCTTCTCTTTCAAAGTTGCATAATCAAAAAATTCACTGACTCTTAAATCAGATTCATTAGAAATTAAATATTGAATTTTATCTTTTGTCATGTATAGTATGATTTGTTTTTTCAAGTTAATCCCTACTTTTTTAAACTTTATAGTAATGCAATGTCATGTAATCTGATTCACTTATCCATAGTAAGACTGTAATAAGTGATTCATCTTTACTAAATTCAATATTTTGAATGTACTTCGTTTCTAGAATAAATATTGAATTCCTGATCAATTTTAAATTAGCTTGATCAAAAGAAATGTTGATTGTACCATCAATAACAAGTGATTCGTCAATAACTTCAACACTTGTCGCTTGATCAATATAATTTTCAATGTATTTATCAATTAAATACAATTCATCAAAAGTTGCTTCTTGAATTTGATGATTAAGTAGAATTGAAGATGTATATGTTGTTATGCTGAAAACTGTTAACAAGACAATACTTGTAACAGCAATTGAAACTACAAGTTCAATTAAAGTAAAAGCTTTTTTCATATCCACCTATATAATAAATAAAATTCTTTAATTTTATTTTACTTTAAAATACATAAAATGAGTTAAAAAAGAGGGGGTATTCAAGAGAATCCACCCTCTTTTAACTCTTTTTTAATTAAGTTTATGCAGCAAAATCAACGACGATACTAGAATCTAATGAAAGCACATCCCCATATGAATAAACTACGTCTAAACCAGGAATAATACTTAATGCATAATTTGATAAGTCAACTTGTGCAAGAATTAAATCTAATAATGCATTCATTGTTGCTAATTGGTCAGCTTCAATAGCAATATCTCCGACTTCACTACTGAATACTAATGTTAAAACATTGTTTACTAATTTTAATTCAACATTTAATTCAGCATCAACTGCATCAGCTGCATCTAATCCAGAAATTGCTGATGCTCTTAACACTGATTCGACTTGTGCAAGTTCTTGCTCAGCTTTTGATCTGTTAGCATTGTCTACAAAGACATTATAACCAACAATTGATACTGTTGATAGAATTGCAATGATTGCAATTACTACGATGAGTTCTACTAAAGTGAACCCTTTTTTTAGTGCTTTTGTCATATTGTTCTCCTTTTAAATTTTATGATAATGCTGTATTAGGGTTGTATGTTTGAATTTGTAATGAAACAACATTATTGTTTGCATCTAATTGAAGAACAGTAATAGTTGCACTGTCACCAATACCTGCATTGTATTGTTCTGCAGTTTCTCTCACATAATAGTATGCAGCATTATTTTCTAATGATGGATCTTGAGTAATGCGAAGTTTCTTTAAAACAGAAACAACATCAGAATTTACTGCGAATGTTGATGAGTCAACGATATCGCGCATAATTCTAGTATAGCCACCAAACTTTAATGAATATTGAATAGTAACTAATGTCTTAACTGAACCATTAACTTTCTTAAATGAGATGTTATCACCAAATTCTAATGCTGGTAATTCTGATTGAGTTAATGTTAATGATAATTTAGATTTATTTTCTGCAGATAAGCTAGTTTCAACACCATCATTCACTAATACAACGTGTTCACCGTTACTATTACCATGATAGAAACGTCTATTAGAACTGTCTGTATGCATAACTACTTGTGAGTTAGCATCAACATAAGTCTTAGTTGATTGATCAAGTTTTAATAATGCTTGTCCATGACCTACAAATAAACCAACATTTTCAGCACTTGAAGTTAATGTTACTGCCATCTTAGAGTTAGTTACATTGATAATTGTTCTTGTAGAATCTGTTGCAGATTGGATGTAACCGAACATTAATGAGTTGATTGTACCTAAAAGTACAGCTTTACCAGTAATTTCAACATTAACAACATTAATAATACCTTTAGTTAATGCATAACCGTTTGCATCAGAACGAGGACCATAAGCTAATAAACCTGTTGCGAATGTGTTGATTAAGTTAACATTTAAAATTTTCACATCTTTAAATGTAACAGCCTTACCTTCTTCGTGACTTAAATCAAGATAGTTAACGATACCTCTGAAATCTTCTGGTAAATTTAACATGCTGTGATTGTCACCATCAAATTCAAAGCCTTGTGCTACCATTTGAATTCTGTTGATTGATTTACCATTAAAGTCGATATCTGCAGTTAATCTGATTGATGCAGGTTTTAATGGATCAACAGCTTTATTACTTTCATCAACAATCCATTTATAGTTTGCAGCTGATGCAACAAGGAATGTATCACCATCTTTAGCAGGTTCAACTGCTAATTCACCATCCCAAGCAGCTGGGTTAACCACTGTATATTCGATTTCAACTTTGAACCCCTTATATTCAACTTTGAAAGTAAATGTACCAACTGCAGCTGTATTTAGGAAATATGTATTACCTACTTTAGTTGCATTTGTTACAGAGATTTCTGAATTATTAAGTGAAATTGGTGTACCACCAATACCATTAATAAACGCAGTAATTGTAAAGTCATCTAATCTTACTTCTTGATTTAAAGTATACTCAGCTTGGAGTGTTCCATTTAAACTAATTGAATCTACATTTTCTAATGTGTCACCACAAGCAGCAAGAACGAACATTGATACTAGGGTTAACATAAGTAACATTATTTTTTTCATTTTCTTTTCTCCTTTTATCTTTATTCAACTTCCGGAACTTACTGGAAGAATTACTTTTATTGTTATTTGACCGACGATTGTATCGCGGCTAAAAGCACGTACTGTATAGAATGTTTCACCATTCACTGTGTATGCTTTAACATGCATACCATAAATATCACTTCTTGGTAAATTTGTTAAATCTAGGTCTAAACTACCTTCCTCATCAAATGAAAGTGTTTTTGTCTCTGGATCATAAGAGCCTTCTGCAAAACCAACGTTTAATAATGGAATTGGATTAACGGGTATATTTTGCTTTTGCATTTCACTCATTATGAATGTATCTTCTGCATAAAGTAACCCTTTATGAATCTTCATGCTAAGTTTTGAGCCAAAGAAACTAAATGAATTTTCTTCAACAGATTTAACTGTTTTAGGTAACTTAACACTTAACTGTGAGATAGGCAAGTTTACATTTTTAATTGTAGGGACATGCATTTGATATCTCGCAAATATGATTCTTTGATATTGAATCGATGTTGTTGCATTCCATTTTTCATTTGATACATAAATATTATATGCAGGACCAAATTCATAAATGAAACTTTCAACTCTACCTGGTGTAACATCAGTATAGTCTTTATATGTATCAAGTATTTGATTCCAAGTTAACACTAAATCATCCGCGTTACCTAAATCTCTAATTCTTGAAATCATATCTGCAACATGATGACCATATTCTGTTAATAAGTGAATCCCCTTACCGTAGAATTCTTCTGGTGTATCAATATCAGCGTAATTATTTGGATATTTACTTCTTACTTCGTCATATTTCAATAATTCAATTTTCTTTGTAGATGAAATATAGAAATATGCGTACCCCTTTGATCTTGGTGTGAAATCAAATCTACCACCACCATTAGATGAATTAATGAAGTACTTAATGTCATCTGAATCAAACGCCTCTGAACTCACTGTAGTGAATGCAGATAATGCTGTATTCATTGAAGCTAACTCTTGTTCGTCTGCACTCAAGTTTGCTTGATCAATGAATGTGTTGTAGCCAACAACTGCGACTGTTGAGAGTACTGCAACAATTGCAATGACTACAATCAGTTCGACTAACGTGAAAGCCTTTTTTAGTGACTTTTTCATTTCCGGTCATCCTTTCTAACTGTTGTACCGTTTTTTATTCATTTATTCATGAGTCGCTTTTAACGCCCCAAATTGCAAAACCCACTTAAACCGTTTAAGTAATCCATAACTTTTAATGCACTTCAATCAGGAATATCAGCAAATTTCACATATTTGAAAAAAAGAGTATAAAAAATATCGAGTACCATTCGACTTTAATACCGTTTTTAAATGTTTAATTAGGGACTTTTATCATTCGATCGTCCACCTGACTTTTTCTCCCCGCAGTCATGTCTTACTCATCGGTAAATTAATATTTTTTTTCATTTCCTGAAAATGTATGCACTTTCATTGTATAAATTTTGGCATAATATGTCAATGCGTTAGACTCATTTTGTCATAAGTTTAAGGTAGGAAATCGTTTTTTGATGGATTTTTAAATTAACTAAAATAAAAAGGTCTCTACGAGACCTATTTAACAAAGTTTCATAATATTAGTCAACAACTAATTCAAGTTTGAATAAAACGACTTGAATGACGATGATTAAGGTTATCACTACACCAATCCAGGTAATGTAGCTCAAACCTAATGCTAAAGGTAACATGGATGTTGCAAGTTCGAATACTGAAACTATTCTAATAGAGGATAATATACCTTGTTTTTGAGTGAAAAACCATATGATCGTAAGTAATAAAACAATCCCTGCTAAGCATACAGTTAGAAAAGGTCCAAAATGTCCGTAACCAAAAGGTAGAAGATCATAGTAATTTGTATAATGTATGATAGTTTCTACAGGTTCTGGTGCAAATCTCATTGCAACACTATTAGGTAAAGCTGCCATTAATAATACTGCAATCTGTGGAATGAATAAATATAGATACTTTTTCTTCATATCGATTCTCCTTATCCCCGAAAACTTTTTTTATTAATTCCATTTTAGCAAATTAAAGTAAAAAGGTCACGATAAGTTATCATACTCATTGTGACCTTTGTGAATTTATATTAATAATCATTTACCATGACTTGGTAATAAGACACATAAATAGAATATTTTCTTTTCCATGTCAGGTGTGATTGTTAAGACACCACCAAGTTTTTGTGTAACTTCTTCAACATTTTCTAAACCAATGCCGTGTTCATCACCATTGGTTTTAGTTGAATTGTATTTACCATCTTTATAGTTAATATTACCATCAAACGCATTTTCAACATGAATGGATGTCCATGTATCTTGATTGTTTACTCTAATTAAAATGTATCTTTCTTCTTCTTTTAACTTAAGGTTTGCTTCATAAGCATTAAATGTAATGTTATGGAAGAGTGTTATCTTTTCGATTAAGGTTAAATTCGTTCTTCTAGGTTCTTGACCTTCAAAGAATAACTTAATATTGGCATCTTTACACTTTCTTGCTAATTCTTGCATCATTGAATCAAAGATCACGTTATTCGTGAAATGCTTACGATTCCAGAATTGAACAATCTCGTGGTTTTCCATTTCATTAATCAAGTCTTGAGCTTCAGTATTTAAATTATCATTAATTAAATTTCTAAGTAAATCTATATTTGCTTGATAATCGTGTTTGAACTGACGATATTTTTCATACTGCTTTTCAGTGTTTTGATAATGCAGTAACTGCATTTCAAAATGTTGACGTAAGATTTCATTTCTTGATTCAGCTTTAACACGTTCATGATTCTTTAGTGAATAATAGATAACCACATAAATGATTGTTATTAACATGAGTGATGTCAACATTGTTGAGTAAATATAAGATCTATTAGAAACTAAGAACGTTAAATCTGAGTTTAGAGATAAACTGCTTATAATTGTTAATTGAATTGCGATAAAGAAATTAAGAATACTACCAATTTTTAAAGCTTGTTTAGATTTAATAAAAACTCTTAGTTTTGTTCCAGGGAAGATTAATTTTCTTAACAACATAAAAAGTAAGAGTGCAATTGGGAATGTAATTAAAGTAATGGTGTTATAAACTGAAGCTTCTGTGTATGCATGGAAACTTCCATGCAGGAACATAATTGAATATACTGCATTTAGTATATTTCGAATACAACTTGCATTAATTACAGCAAGTGTTGCAGAATAGAAACTTTGTCCTGGTCCAAAACTTGTTGTTAATCTGATAGCTAAATATAAGATAATCGTTACCAATGGAAATAACATATAGGCATAGGTTTTATCAACATAGATATAGGTAGCAATTAAAGCAACTAATGCAACACCAATGATCCACCAAGTATGCCCTTGTCTTGGTGATACTTTTTTAAAGTATGATAGGAACATTGCATTATATATAGTTAGCACAATTAAGGATAAGATACTCATACCATTTCCACCTTTTGTTCAAAGAAATTCACTTTATTTATAAATCGCATAAAATGATTTTCAAAAGATTCCATATATGTTTTTCCTAATGGAATCATTGAACCATCCTTTAAAATGATTTCATTTTTATAAACTTTAGTAATGTAATTTAGGTTAACGATATAAGATCTGTGGACTTGGAAAAATTCTATTTGATTAAGCTTAGATAAAACATCTTGTAAGTTTGAATAAAATTTTTCAACTTTATTATCAAAATGTATTGTAATAACTTTATTCCAAACTTCAAAATATTGAATTTTGTTTAATGAGACAACATGTCTGTTGCCTTTAAACTCAAAGAAAAATAATTTATTCTTATCTTCTTCTATATGTTTAATAGTTTGATCTAAAATCTTTGTAAATTTTTCTAACGTACAACGGCTTTTAACGATATAATTATCCGCTTTAACATCAAATGCTTCATAGACATAATCCTCGGTTGATGTGAAGAAAATAATCTTTGAAATAGAACCTAATTCTCTTAATTTACGAGCAATATCTACTCCATTACGATTAATGAGTTGGATATCCATAAAAATGATTTCATACATCGATGGTGTTTCAGAAACATTAAATAATAATGCATCCCCTGAATTGAATGTTGAAACCTTATACTTATATCCTAGTGCCAATGTCGCTTGATCTAATAGATCAATACATTTTTTGATATCCTCTTGTTGATCTTCACATATTGCAAAATTCAAAAACATTTCATTGGAACTAAATTTTTGCCCCTGATTATAATCCATGGTACTAACCTCCAAAAATTTAGATTGTTTTTTTATGTTTTGAAACATTGATGCATGGTATTGTTTTTCGCAACGCCGATTATATCAAGAAAATATATGAGAAAAAATCAATTAGCACCACCACATTAAATTATGTAAAACCTCTGAAAATATCCACATATTTTCAATTTTTCGTGTGAAAATACACAATATTTTCGACAATTTATATTGGTAAATTGAATCTTTTGTCAGTTTGTTGTGTATTTAATAACCTCAATTAAGTGTGTTTTAAATTTAAATTGTGGTTGTATTTGATTTTCTACTATACTGTCTCTAACATAAGCAAATAATTTTAAAATTGTAACCCTACACAATCAAATTATTTGCATGAAAAATATATAATAACATGCGTTGAATATCAAAGTAATACCTTGAAAGGCTATTTTAAACCCCTGAAAGTAAGCTCAAAACCAAAATTTTAATCATTAAAGGATAAATTACGACAATTAAGGGATTTTACTAAACTTCTTTTATTTTTCCATGTTAATTTGAAACCAAGATGAAGTTGAATATACTATAAAACTTTCATTTTCTCCTCTTTTTAAGTTAGGTATAGAGCTTATCTAACCTTTTTTATATATAAAACAAAAAGCAGACTGATGGCAATCTCAGGTCTGCTTTCTGTTTTGGGGGAGATTAGATAATTCTTCTAAACTTACTTAATCATTTTTGGCGGGAATGATTAATTATGCCTTGTCCATATCATAATTTAAATATAAATAGATATCAACTTTATCAAAATGAGTTACATAATATCTAAATTAAAATGCAAATTGAGGGGTTTAAACTTGCAATTCAAGGAATTTTTAACCTTTTAGTTTGTTTATATTGTTATATTACATTTAGAGGAGGTAGCTATATGAGAAAATTTCTAATCTTTGCAGTATATAATTTATTACTCATTACACTTGGTGTTGCAACACTGTATGCTGCATCTACCTATATTGAAAAAGAAATGAATAGTTTAGACCAATCTTCACTTTTAAAATCATCTCCTTTTGAAGATGTCATCATATATCATGTTAAATATACTTTTAATACAGAAACATTATCTTTTGAAGTTAAATCTTTAGAAAATAATAGTGTACTTAATCTAACACTTTCTGATAGCATATATGGTTATCCTGTCACGGCGATTAAAGATAAAGCATTCTATAAATCAAATATTGAATACATTACACTTGGTAAACATATTAAATATATTGGAAATAATGCTTTCGAATCATCCATTAATTTAAAAGAACTTATTGGATTTGAACAGATTCAATCAATTGGTAAATGGGCTTTTAAAGATTGTATCAATCTTGAAATGGATATCACATTTAAATCAATTCAATATATCGGATTAAGAGCTTTCTTTAATGTCAATAAAATTAAAAGCGTATCCATTGATTTAAATGATGATTCTCTTTATCAAACACTTGTTATTGATAAGGATGCCTTTTCTTTACCTAATGCCTTATCATTAAACACCACTCCATAAACATTTGTCGATTTATTAATAACCAACCCTACACAAAAAAGAGACTTGAACCTTAATTTCAAGTCTCTTTTTGCTATTTGAGTATATGTTTAATAAATCTTTCTTTTTTGTCACTCGAAGGTAAATATTTTGCAGGTACATCAAAATGTTTACTCTTTTTTAAAACAGGTTTAAAGTGGGTAAATGTATCAAAAGAGTGTTTACCATGATATTTACCCATTCCAGAATGACCAACACCACCAAAGCCTAAATGATGATTACTAAAGTGCATTAATGTATCATTGATTGTCATACCACCTGTAGATATATTATTAATGACGTAGTCTTCTATCTTTTTACTTTCTGTAAATAAGTAGGTTGCTAGTGGTTTTTCTTGTATATAGTCTTTAATCTCTTCAATTTGATTAATAGTGATGATTGGAAGTATTGGACCAAAGATTTCTTCAACCATAATTTTTGAATTGATCTTTGGTTCAACAATGGTTGGTGCAATCTTAAATTCATTTGATGTACCACCATATAGTATTGTTGTTTCTTTCACTAAGGAAAGTAATCTTTGATGATGACGATTATTTATAATTTTAGGATAATCATTTGATTCTAATGGATTTGATCCATAGTATTTAGTAACTGCTTCTTTGTAATATTCAATAAATGAAGGTTTATCTTTTTCACGGATTAAAACATAGTCTGGTGCAATACATGTTTGACCTGCATTGATAAGTTTTCCAAATGCAATCTTATAAGCTGCATGTTTGATATCTTTTGTATCCATAACAATTGCAGGTGACTTTCCACCAAGTTCTAATGTTACTGGTGTTAAATTATTACTTGCAGCTCTCATAATGATTTTTCCAACATTGGTAGATCCTGTGAAGAAGATATAATCAAATCTTTGATTAAGTAATTCTTGGGTGACTTCAACACCACCAGTTACTACCTCAACCAGATCTTCACTAAAGACTTCTTTTATTAACTTTACAATTAACTTTTCTGTGTTAACTGCGAGTTCACTTGGCTTTAAAACGGCCTTATTACCTGCAGATATTGCTCCCACTAATGGGTTAAAGATCAGTTGGAATGGATAGTTCCACGGGCCAATAATTAACACTTTTCCAAACGGTTCTGGTACTAAAAAAGACTTAGCAGGGAAAACTGCTAAAGTGTTTTTAACACGTTTTGGTTTCATCCATTTCTTTAGATGTTTCATATGATAAGTAATTTCACTTAAAACTAATCCAATCTCAGTAATGTAACTTTCTTGACTTGATTTACCTAAATCAAGATAAAGTGCTTCTTTAATATCTAGTTCATATTTTAAAATGACTTCTTTTAATCTTTTTAGATAACTGATACGTTCTTGATATGTCATAAGCTACCTCCATGATTTAATTCTAACATTAAATTTTTTATTTGAATTTTATATAACCAAAAAGGTACACCGTTTTAAGATGTACCTTTGGTGGGTTTAGTTCTTATTATGCATAAACACGCACATAATCTACCTCTAGCATTGCTGGGAAGAATTCTGCCCCAGGTATCACATGGTTGTCAAAATGACCACCAACTGCTAGATTAAGGAGGATGTAGAAATCGTGATTAAAAGGTTGTGGTGCATTATGCCATGAACCTTGTCTTGTATGGTAAATGAAACCATCTACTGAAAATTCTAATTTATTGTTTACCCATTCAACTGCATACACATGGAATTGATTGATTTTTCCACCATTTGGAATGGTTGCTTCACCTGCTTGATATTGATGTCCACCACCATTGTGGAAGTGGATTGCAGATGATGCCTTATTATCAATACGACCTCTGAGTTCTACGATATCTATTTCACCATTATACGGCCAGCCATTGCCATATGTGTTGTTTGAAGGTAGTAGCCAGAATGCTGGCCAGAACCCTTGTCCAATTGGTGCTTTCATTCTTACTTCAAAGCGTCCAAATGTTTGATCAAACTTACCTTGGGTAAGAATCTTACCTGAAGAATAGAACAGTGTAGAATTGGTTAAATTATCATATGTTGATTCCATCTTTGCATGAATCTTTAAGGATCCATTTGAAACTTCAACATTTTCTTGTTTGTAATATTGTTTTTCTGAGTTACCCCAAAATGGAATACCATATTGTGCACCTGTTCCAGTATGATAAATCCATTTAGACTGGTCTAGTGAATCACCATCAAACTCATCTTGGAATGTTATGGTTCTTCCATTTAATAATGGATAATTACCAAAAGTGTATTTTGCATAGAGTGTGGTATTAGATGTTACAACGTCTGTTGCAAAGTTCCAAGCTTGTGTGAGTTCATAATCTTTATACCAACCTTGGAAAGTATCTTGATCACGTGTAGGCTGTGCTGGTGCACTCATTGTTTGATTTTCACCAACTGTTTTACTGGTTACGTTTGTACCACCATTTGAGTTAAATGTTACAGTATACGTTTTACCTGTAACAACACCTTCCCATTTTGCAGTTAAGGTGATGTTTGTTGTAATTGGTGTATTAAAATCAAACTCTGTGCCATCTTTTTCCCAGTAAATAAATGTATAACCATTTCTTGTTGGATTAGATGGTTTGGTTGCAAACCCGCCTGCATCAATAAATTGAGAGGCAATTAAGTTTCCACCCATTGAATCGAATGTTACAGTATAGGTTTCAATTTGACTGCCTTCTTGTCCTTTAACTGTGAGTTGTGTCACTTTATCTTTAGAGACACCATTAATTGTAACAACAAGAGCAATCATCACGTTTGTATCAACAGCTGGTCTAGTAACTAAACCATTTGTTTGAACTATTTGTGGATGACTTGAAACCCAACTGATTGAATCAAATTGAACATTAATAGTGACATTTGTAGGTAGTGTTAAATTACCGGTGACAGAAGTTTCTGAGTCACCACCTTGAAATCCTACTTGTAAATGTTCAAATATTTTTTGATAATCATCTTTCACTACGGAAGATGTACCTTTACATCCTGCTAAGATTAACATCAAAAATAAAGTTGTTAGGAATAAATAGATCTTCTGTATAGCCAAAGAGATTCTCCTTTATAGATGACCAGCACCATTGCTAGTGCTGGTCCTTTATTTAAATTTATACGAGTGCCCAGCTTGGAACGCTACCATCTACTCTAATGAGGTATGGTCGTGTTGCATCAACTGTAGACCATTTAATACCGAATGAAATTGTAGAAAGCTGTGCTTTTTTAACAACTTCAGCGTTAACGAATGTTTTAACTAAATAAGGCGTATCTGCATCTTTTTCTTGACCAGTTAATGGTGGAATTTCAGTACCTAGTGTTTCTTCTACTGCAAGTAAGTTAGATGCTTGAGCAAATGAGTATCCAAAGAATACATGACCACCTGTAACAACAGCATCAACGAAGACGTTACTTACAGATGTTGTACCACCACCAAGCATACCTGCGATACCACCTGCAGGAACTGCCATATTTTCAACTGAACCCCAAGATTTAAGTGAAATGACTGTACCTTGGAAGTACACGTTAGAAATAGAACCACCTTCAACTAAACCAGCAACACCACCTGAGAAGCCATCACCAACGATGGTTGCATTAATGATATTAAGGTTTCTTACTTTACCTGTTAAGTTAGGGAAGAGTGAAGTACCAAAGGATAATCCATTTTCGATTAATCCTGGATGCTCGCTACCTGTAATCTTAAAGTTCATTAAAGCGTAGCCATTACCATCAAATTCACCTTTGAATATACCACCTGGGTTCTTCTCACCTGTCCAGTCTACTGAACCCCAAGCACCGAGTGGTTTAGCCTCAGCTCCTTGGAAGTCAATATCTGCAGTTAAGATGTATTTCTTACTAAAGTCCTCAATTGCCATGAATTCTTCTACTGTACCAATACCAATGTAACCTGCAGGGATTTGTCCACCTGCGATACTCCATTTAGCATATAGTGTTGTATTTTGATTCACAACATCAGTTCCGAAATTCCATGGAATTTCTAAGTTTGTATCTTTGTACCAACCAGCAAATGAGAATCCTGATTTAGTCGGATTTGCAGGTGGTGTAATCTTACCACCAGCAGCAACAGATTGGTTAGCAACAGCTGAACCACCATCAGAGTTAAAACTTACTGTGAAGTTGTTTCCAGAAAGCCATTTTGCATACAATGTAGTATTTTGATTAACTACATCTAATTCAAAATTCCAAGGAATCTCAAGGTTTGTATCTTTATACCATCCTGCAAATGTAAATCCTGATTTAGTCGGATTTGCAGGTGGTGTAATCTTACCACCAGCAGCAATGGATTGATCAGCAACTACTGAACCACCATTGGAATCGAAACTTACTTTGAGGTCGTTATTTCCACCATCACTATTTGTACCAATAACATTTAACATAAATGGCTTATCTTTCATTGTGCCATCAATTGTAACTTGTAAAACCATAATAACAACTGTCGTAGTTGCTGGTCTTGTTACATTACCAAATGTATCAATAATTGAAGGGTTACCAGAAACCCAAGTTAATTGAGCTCCTGAAACACTTGATGTAATCGGTAATGTAATATTTTTTGTAACAGAAACTGATGAATCACCTTCTGCATACATAATACTTACTGAATTAAATACTTGATCATGAAGATTTTCTTCTTCACAAGCAATCATTACAATGCCAGCAAATAGGATTGTTAATATTGTTAATAATTTTTTCATCGTCTCTCCTTATTATGCTTTAAGTGTGTAAATTAAAGCTGGTGAATATGTATATCCGTTTGCTATACCTTGAGCACTTGGACGTATTTGAATATGAATAATGTTACCTGCCTGTAATAGACCTGCAAATCCACCTGCTGTAATATTCCAGTTAGCTGGAATTGTTGGATAGTCTTGTTCACCTAAGAGTGTTACACCATCTAGAGCATAAACTCTAATTCTAATACCTTCAGCATTGCCATCTTGAGTTAACTTACCTGCAAATGGTGCATGGTATACAAAGTTTCTAAACATACCACCACCGTGTGTATTGACTAGACCGCCACCTTCACCAGCAAGATCACTTGCTTCAAATCCAATAAGCGGTGTAACTTGTGATGTACCAATGTATTCAAATGCAGCACTTACTGCAGAATCAAGATAGAATACACCATCTGCTTTAGCAACAACTGTCACTTCAAATGTACCATTTAAGTTAAGTGGTGCTAAATCAAAACTGTTAGTTGCAGTTGCATAAGATTGACCTGCAACAAATACAACATAGCCTGTTGCATGTTCAACAGCATCCCACATAAAGACATCATCAATAATCGCAAGATTTGTTGGAGTTTCTAAAGGTTGAATTGAATTATCTACAACTGTAAATTCGATTGTAGCGCTATTTTCAACATATCCTTGCACTGGAATAACTAATATTTTGATTGTGTAAACACCTGGTTCTAAGTCAAGAGTTGAAAGATCAAATGGTGATGTTACATCATCTTCAATCATTTCTTCTCCAACCCATAATTCATATTGTGCAGCATTTGTTACTGCAGCCCATGAAAGCATTGAACCATTGAGTGTAAGTTCAGGTTTACCAACTGCTTTAGGGAATACTTCAAATGTAACTGGGTTTGGATAATACAGTGAATCAGCATGTGTTGTATGATTACCAACTGCTTTATATGTCATTGTATACATACCTGCTGGTAAATCTAAATGTCCATATGTATATGCAATACCTTGGTTAAATGTAACTGCAAATAATTCACGATATTCTTGATTAGTTTCTGTGTTTGTAATTAGGATTTCAATAAATCCTGAGAAACCAATGCCACCACCTTGATCATAAGGTCCAATACCAAAGTGGAAAATATTTGGTGTATGTCCAATACCATTGACTGGTGTTGGAAGTTTAGGAAGTTCATCTGGGTTTACTTCCCATTTAGCATATAATGTCATATTTGATGTGACATCATCTTCAAAATCCCATTCAGTTGTAAATTCAGCATCAATAAACCATCCTAAGAATGTATGTGCTTCTTTTACTGGTGTAGCTGGTTCTAAAACTGGCCAGCCTTCTACTACATCAACAACGACATTATAGTTACCACCATTTGAATTGAATGTAATAGCAAAAATTTGTGCATTAGGATCTGTTAATTGCCATTTAGCATATAATGTAATATTTTCAGTAATTAATTCTTCTTCGAAGACAAATATTACATCAGTATCTAAATCAATAAACCATCCTACAAATGTATAACCATTTCTTGTTGGTGCTTCTGGTTCTTCTGCATATTTGTTTTCTAAGACAGATTGGTTAGCAACAGCTGAACCACCATTTGCATTAAATGTTACAGTAAATGTTTCAGGCAGTTTTTCCCATTTAGCATAAAGCGTTGTTGCAGCTGAAATAGTGTCTGTATCAAAGTTCCATGGTGTTTCTAAAGTGCTATCTTTAAACCAACCAACAAACTCAAATCCAGTCTTAGTTGGATCTTGTGGTTTATTAACTTTACCATTTTGGTTTACAGATTGGTTAGCAACAGCTGAACCACCATCTGTATTAAACGTTACTGTAAATACAGGAACAATTTCATTCCATTTTGCATAAAGAGTGATATCTGAATTCACTGGTGTTGAACCAAAGTTGAATTGTGTTGTTAAAGCACTATCTGAATACCAACCACCAAAAGTGTAACCACTTCTTGTTGGTGCTGAAGGTTGAGTTGCAAATTCACCTTCTTTAATAGATTGTGCAGTCACATTTGATCCACCATTTGATTGGAATGTAACTGTATAGAAAACATCTTCTTCTTCATTACCTTGTGGTAATGGAATTACTGTTAAATAGAAAATCTTTTCTTCTGATTCACCATTAAATGTAGCAGTTACAATAAGCATAACTGAAACATTAGAACCACCAACAGGTCTTGTAACAACACCTGAGTTAGAAATAACTGCAGGTTCACTTGATGTCCAACTTAATGTAACACCTTCAAAGTTACTAACTGTTGGTAATGTAACATTTTGAGTTACTGATAACGAACTATCACCTTGTGCATAACTGATAGATACACTATCGATCGCAAGTTTAAGAACATTGTCTTCTACTTCATCACAGGCAATAAGCGTTAAAGATGTTAAAACTGTGAAAATAAATAATAATATTTTTTTCATACCTTCATCCTTGTCCCTTAAAGTATATGACGCCTTACCTGCGGGGGAGCAGGTAAAGCGTCGTTTGATTTAAATCTATTGAATCGTTTTTTATGATTAACCTTTATTGTATGTAAAGTTAAATGACAATGGTGCTGAATCTGCATGTGTTGTTCCATTACCAACCAGAATGATATCTAGTGTATAACTTTGACCATGTACTAATACAGATCCATAAAAATCCGAGTTGGAACCAGGAGTATGGAATGAATAACCATTACCAGCAACAGTAGTATTCAATATTGTCGATCCTTGTCGAACTATAAATCTAAATTGTCCTGTAAATCCAGGTTGGGTAAAGACTGCATGACCCATATGAGCAACGAAATTATAATATCCATTATTGTAACCACCAATATTACCATTTTGGTCACCAAGAGTCATGGCAGTTAATTGCGGAAGAGCACTTGCAACAATGTATTCTTTAGCATTACTAAAATCAGAGGTAATATAATTAACAACATCACCTTTTGCTTTAACTTTAATCGTATAACTTCCATTAGGTAAGTAGATGGAAGTTAAATCAAATGAAGTTTCAGATGTTTCATGCTCTGTATCATTAATAAATACAATATAACCTAATGCATTTGGCACTGCACCCCAAGAAACAACATCACCCGATAAATCAATGACTGGTGCGTCTAAAGGTTGTGCTTCATCACTTGGTTTAATATAAGTCTTATCAACTGAACTATCAGCAAATCCTGGACCTGCAACAGCTTTTAATGTGATGTTATGAGTTTGACCAGCTTCAAGTTCAACTTCCATATTTAAATCATAAGGTGAAGTTACATTTTCATAAGTTTCACCATTAATTGTAATGTCATAACTTACTGCATTTGCAACCGCAGACCAAGTAATAAATCCTGTTTCATGATTTACTGTTGCATTAGGTGTTGCTAGTGGAGTTGGTGCATATGTAAACTCTGCACTACCTGGGAACCAATCTGAATCTTGGTGTGTGATACCATTACCCACTGCTTTATATGTTGTGACATATGTTCCATAAGGTAAATTACCTGGAACCCATGATGCAAAGCTTACACCAATACCAGCATTTGCAGCATGACTAAACTCATAATAATATACATCATTAGTTGTTTTATTTGTAAATCTTAATACAAACTTGCCACCAAATCCAACTGCAGGACTACCAGCTTGGTCATATGGCCCTAATGCTGCATGAAATTCAACTATACTTGGACCAAAACCATGAATTGGTGTTGGTAATTTAGGTAGTTCAACCGGTGGTTGTTCTTCTTCAATGAAACTATAAACAGTTACGATTTCATCTTCAAATTTAACAACTGCGTATGCTCTAACAAATTCAAAGTCATTAGCATCTGCAATCGTTCTTAAGAATTCTAATGTTGTAGGTTGTAATGCGTTTGATTTGATTACTGTAACATCTGCTGCACCATATGTAGGCATAGAAACTGTGTTACTTCCTAAGATACCAGCTTCAATTAATGTTGCACCTTCAGGTAAGTAAACTTGACCTAAATAAGATGCATGGCCTGATCTTAGTTCTAATTCGTGTAATGTTACAACTGGTTCTAAATCAGCAGCATCAGTTGACATTTCAAATTCACGATCCATTAATGCTGTGAATTTGAATACAGGATCAAATGAAACAACTTGTCCATTTTCTAACCATGCTACGAATTCAGGGTCATCTGTTGAAATTGTTACGATTTCATTATATTGAGGCGTTGCATTTGAAACAGTTGCGCCTTCAGGTACTGAAACATTAAATTCAGCAGCTTGGTCTACAACATATGCAAGTCTAAATACAGATGCTTCTGTAATAGCTGCAGGTGTTTGACTACCTTTAAGTGAAACCCATGCAGGATCTGCAACTACAAAGTTAGGTTTAGAAAAACCTGCAGTTGAAGGTGCAGTTGACTCTGCATCTTTTCCAACGAACTCTGCTTTAGCTACATGACCGTTTGAATCAATGAACACTACATAAAATTCAGTTTCATCTGATGGATGGAACACTGCAGTTAATTGCATATCATCTGTTGCTAAGAATGTTGTTGCTTGAGGTAAATCTGTTCTAACAACACCATTCACAATCCAGAAGTCAAATTCATAGTCTCCTTCTGCTGCAAAATCATCAATTGTGATTTCATCTCCATACTTAAGACCTAATTCATTAAGTTCAAGAGTATTTTCACTATCAAATACAGCAGTCAAAGTTACATCAACTGAATCTGATGTACTTGGTTCTGCTGCAAAAACACTTGGTGTAAATAACATGATGCCCATAAATACTAATACTAGGGTAAATAAAGAGCTCATTAATTTTTTCATTAGATTAGCCCCACATTTCTTCCCATAGTGAAACACCGTCTGCACTAGCAGCGATTGATTGTTCTACACTCATTTCAACAATTTCAATCTCCGGTGAGGTGTATTGTTGCTTTGTATTCTCCATATTCTTATCCCTATCCTTTCATATGGAATTTTATTTATTTTTTGTCTATCGTATAGATAGATCCCCCAACCTATCTGACCTAAAAAGTACATGACTTTTCATGGTCCCTCGAAAAATGTATATCTGCATTTTCTTTTCTTTCTATATTTATTAGGAAATCGGTTTCCTTAAATCTATAAAAAGAATGTCTCCCACAAAGAAAACGCTTACTTATATAAAGTATATCATATTACTTTTGAATTTCAAAGTGTTTTATTAACATTATTTTGAAATCATTTATAAACACTTTGGAAAGCACTAATCATTAGTGCTTCCCATCATGTGTTTTTATGATATTTTTAATTAAAGTTTTATGATGTGGGTAATTTAAATAGAATTTGAACCTTTTTTGTCTTTTATAGACTGCCAAATCTCATGTGGAAATTTGATCTTAAACTTACGGACAATGATATCCAGTAAGAATAATATTAAAGCTGTAATCATGAATGGTAGGGTTGGATCTTCTAGTTTTGTTTGAGTTTGTGATTCAAGACTAAACATATTGTCTGCATTAAATAGAATTTGTCCTCTACCGTTTCTTGCAATTTCACCCATCTTATCAAACATTTCAATATCATCATAGAATCCATTAAATTCATTTGAGTATGAGAATGCTGTATATGTTGTTACTGTTGAAATCACTTGACCTGCATTATTTTGCTTAGTAAGTGTCACCTCATAGATACCTGGAACTTCTGTTTTAAATAATCCACCATAGAGTGCATTGGATTGTTTAGAAAGTTCAAAAGAAGTTTCTACACCTTGAGGATTATTAATTGAAACATATATTCTAACATCTGGTTCACTTGTCACATTAACGACTCTCATTTGAGATTGGAAATTTTGACGCGTAAATTGTACTGTCATATCAAAATCATTCATTGGAATATCTGGCATTAAATGATCAATTGTATTTCTTATGAAGATATTACCTCTAACATCTGTAAAGAAGTTTGTTGACCAATCACCATTTAAATCACTCATGAAACTACCAACACGACCATTACCATATGTCCATTCAGCATAGATTGGGTCAGAATCTTTGTTTAAGACTTGGATTGCACCATCTTTAAGTCTGGTACCATAGTAACCTCCAAGTTCAGGTAAGTTTACTAAATCACCAAGTGCAGCTGTTCTTACATCAATAGTTGGAATAAATGGATCATCATTTAAATAGCCTGATGATACAGATAAAGCTTCTTGTTGCATAATTGCTGGTAAATCAGCTTCATTACCAACATCATAGAATGCACCACGACCTTCAACGACTCTTACCATGTTTTGAACAACATCTCTTGAAATACCATTTCCATAACCAATAGCAATCGAAGAAAGTGAGATTGGTCCAAGTTGTGCAATAACTGCCATATACCCTGTATCCTGTGGTTCACCATCAGTTAAGAAGATGATGTGTTTGTTAAAGTTGGCGTTACCTGGGAAGTTATCTAATTGGTTTTTAGCATATTGAATACCTTCTGCATAACGTGTACCTAAACTCGATTGAATATTATTAATTGCTTGGAATATTTGAGCTTTTTGTGCAACTGGTGTTGGACCTATCATGACGGTTGCAATGGTGTTAAACATAATGACACCAACCATATCTTGATCTGTTAATGCGTTTACTACTTCCATTGCACCTTGTTTAGCAAGGTTTAATTTTTGAGAACCACCATTTGTCATTGATGTCGATGCATCAATGATTAACATAATCGCAAGTGGTTTTGCATTTGTATTTGCATAAACAGGAAGTAGACTTTCATAAACTGAATCTTTCATATCATCTTCTTGATATGCTTTTGAACCACCTGTTGTTAAAAGCCCACCACCAATGACTTCAACATAGTTTTTAAGTGCTAAGTCAAAGTTTTCAGGCATATCTGCATTTGAAACGTTCATTAAAATAATTTGGTCATACATATTGATGAAACTATAGTTGCCTGGAGTGATGTCATTAATCATCATCACTTCAACTTCATAATCATTTTCTAATAATTGATTTAAGTTGATTGCCTCAACACCTGTACCATCAATAATCAGTACTTTATTTGAACTACCTTCAATATAAACATAATTGTAATATGTATTATTTTCTAAGATACCATCCTCATCAGTTTCAACGACAACTTTAATTTCATGAAGTCTTGCAACTGAGAATGCGTAGTCAAAGATAAATGTATCCGTACCACCAGAAAGTGATACTGGATTACCACCTACTTCTCCGATAGGTAAGCCATTATCGTATAATTTAATAACTGCTGGTTTACTTGATGCAGACTGTACTGTAACAGTGATTGAAATGTCTGCTCCAATTGAAACAAAGTCAGGTACTTTAACTTCATTGATTTGAACTTCTTCATCACTCATTGGTGAACCAAAGTAAACAACATCAATTCTTGTACCGGTATTTCCGATACCAGAACTTGCAATTAAAGCTCTACCATCTGTTTCTCTACCATCACTCATTAAAATGATTCTGCCACTTGATGGATTTTCTAAAGACTGATGTGCATAACTTAATGCTTGTGCAATATCTGTCCCTGTAACATTTGGTTTTTGATTCGAATTAATATAGGTATCATATACACTAAATTTATTGTTTGAGATTGGTGCTTTATAGATATTACCATTAGCAAACTCCATAATACCAACACGATACCCATCAGGCATTTCTTCAATGATATCTTGAATGAAATTATTCATTCTACCAATTGAAGATTCATTACTCTTAGAAGAATCTACTAAAATGATGACATCATTCTTAATTTCAACATTTTCAATTTCATAAGTCATACCTGATAATGTAAAGATTGCAAGTGATAAAACAATCGTATGTAAAACCATTGAAATGATTCTATTTCTTGTTCTTCTGTGTTGTTTTGGTAACCTAAAGTATGGCCACAACATCAATAAAAGTGCTGGAATAAACAGTAGTAAATACAGTGGTTCTTTAAATAGAATGTTAATATTGCTCACGATATTGCACCACCCATTCTACTAAAATAAATCCAATTAAGATCATTGCTAAATAAGGAATAAAATCCATTAAGTCTACAGTTTGATAATTTAATGGATCTCCAACCGGTACAAGTGGTTTTATGATTGTTGTACCTTGAAGATTAAATCTACTTTCATCTTTTGGTACTCTAACAAAGAATTTTTCAGAAAGTACTGTACCATTTTCTAAGGTTTGTGTGACTGTATATAAACCTGGTTTTGATAACTTATATGAAACCTTTGCATCATCAAAGGTTTCAATACCATCAGGTGTTGAAACAATTAATGTTTGAGCTGAAGGTTTCGCAGTTATTTCTATAGTTTCTTCTGCATTATATAAATAACGATCAAATGTTGGTATTAATGAATATGTTGCTAGGTTGTTAATTAAAAGTGGGAAATTGACTTGAACAGGTAAATTAGAATATGCTAAGTCAAATGCGAAAATTGTCATCTTAACACCATTTTGATTTTTAGTTAATAAGACAGGATCATTTCCGATATTTAAGATTCTTTCAAATAAAGGATAGGTTTGAATTTTAACGTATTTAGAAACAGTTATCGTATTTGCTTGAATGGATTTCATAAACGTACGATATATTGCACTCGATGCGTTTTGAGGTGTAACGTTAAAGTTACCTGAGACTTCATTGCTTAGTGTAATACCTGTTCCTGTTGGAATCAGTTTAGGGTTAAAGAACCAAATGGCACCATCAATTGGTAAGACATTTGGAACATATCCTGAATAGACATATAAATCGAAACCTTCTGTTTTATAATCTGCTTCATTTACTGGTTGTGTGATTTTAAATCTAGAATTTACAGCAGTTAATGCTTGTTTAACAAAATAAAGTGTTGATTCAAATTCATCTTCATTATCTGAAATCAGTTGAATCTTAAATTCATCTTTGAGTCCATCATATATACCTAAATGATTATCGTATGTAAAACTATCTTCTATATCAAGTAAGACTTCTGCATCAATATATGAAAGTACAGTTACAGCATCCCATTTAATCAATTTAACTTCGTCTTTAGAAAAGTTAACAAGTGTTGCTCCACGATGCAGTCCATCTACTTTTAATTGGACAGCAAAGCTTCTTGCTTCACCATAATTACCAATTTCTGCTTCAAAATAGTATCTACCATTGGTTCCACGGATTGCTTTAAAGTCTAGAACTGCAGCATTCCATTCAGATTGACTCATATTTCTAACAATTATGCCCTCATGTGTTTGATAATCCATTGAAGTGAAATAATAAATTTCAGCTGTTGGATTCTCATCTAAAACAGTTTCTGCTAAATCAAGTGCTTGTTCAATATTAGAAATTGAATAACTTGGTTCTAATGATGTTAAGTTACCTTTAATGAATTCTTCATTATCAGAACGTCTGACTACAAATGATGCTGTTGAACCTGAAACAATCACAGTGAAGCGATCTTTAGGTGTTGTTTCTTCAATTAATATATTAATTTCTTTAATTGCACGATTAAATCTGGTTTCACCATTTACCTCTGCCATCATCGATGCAGAAGCATCTAGTATAACAACCTTTTCACCACTTTCTGATGCGAAAGTAATATTTGGATTTGCCATAATGATTGTCATAATGGTGATAATTAATACCTGCAAGATAAAAATCAGTGAACTTTTAAGCCACTCTAAAGGTATTCTTTGTTTTTTATATTTTAATGACAGTTTCCAAATAAATGTAGAGGATAAGGTTTTATCTTGATATTTAGGCTTTAAGATGTAAATAATGATTAATGCAATAATACCAAGTAAACCTAATAAACCGAGTGGTGTAAGTAGAATCATGTGACTGTACCTACCTGTGCCAGTTTATTAAAGATTAATTGCTCAATCTTTTCATCACTAGAAATAGAAATAAAATTCACACCTCTAGCCATACAAAAATTCTTCATATCTTCTTTGAAATCTTTTAATGCTTCATTATATGCTTTAATATCTGCTTTAGTGATTTTCATCTTCATATTCTTATCATCAATTGGTGAAGATGATTCTGAGTCAACCAAACGAATGCGTCCAGTATAAAGCGGTTTTAACTCATCTGGTGCAAGCACTTGAATTAACATCACTTGGCGTTTCTTGTATAAAAGATAATCAACTGCTTTTTTCCAGTTAGAATCTGTTAAAAAGTCAGAAATGATTACTGTTAAACCATCGTTTGTTCCAACATCATTTTGTCCGGTAATGGCTTTATCAAGGTCTGCTTCACCTTTAAACTCTGTTTCTTCTAAAAGAGAAATCGTTCTAAAGAAATTATCCTTACCAATGATGGTACCACTTAAATCAAATGCACTATCACCTTGAATTAAGCGATATGAAAGACGGTCCATGTTATGGACGGCAAGATATCCAATAGATGCTGCTGTCTTTAATGCAAATTCACTTTTCTTAGAATCTGCTTTTTCCATAGAAGCTGAGCAATCTAGATAAACTTGGATGAACATTTGTCTTTCATCAACAAACAACTTAATGAAATGCTTTTCGAATCTACTATATAAATTCCAGTCAATATGACGGATATCGTCTCCTAGTGTATATTCTCTAAAATCTGCAAATTCAACTGTAGAACCATATGCACTGGTACGGTGATTACCACCAAAATATCCTCTCATGAATGAATTCATATGGAAACTTAAAGTTTCAAGTTTGCTGATAAATTCATCATTTAAGATTTTTCTCATTATTTACTCTTACGCTTAAATAAGCCGCCTTTTTTGTTAGTGTCTTCTTCTGTGTAGTCAGGAGTTTGATCAACAATTCTTTCTTTTGGTGTTTCACCACTTAATTCTTTAATAATATCTTCAATAATATGGTCACTTGAAATATGTTCAGTGATTGCTTCAAAGTTAGGTTTAATTCTGTGACGAAGAACAGGTTTTGCTAGTGCATTAATATCACTATATGCAACATTAAAACGACCGTGCATTAAAGCACGAACTTTAGCTGCTGAAATTAATGCTTGGGCAGCACGTGGTGATGCACCATACCTAACATATCTTCTTGAAGTTTTTGTTGCGACTTCACTTTCAGGATGTGTTGCTAAAGTTAACTTCATTGCATAATTTAGGACATCATCAGCAACTGGGATTTCTTTTGCAGTTTGACGCATTCTTAAAAGTTCTTCTGCATTACATGCAACATCTGCTGTTTCTGCCATTGTGACTTGTGTAATATTTACAATGTTTTTAAGTTCATCTAAGTTTGGATATGTCACAATCAGTTTAAACATAAATCGGTCCATTTGAGCTTCAGGTAATGGATAAGTACCATCTTGTTCAATCGGGTTTTGAGTTGCAAGTACAAAGAATGGTTCATCAAGTTTTCTTGAGACACCCATAACAGTTACTGTATGTTCTTGCATCGCTTCAAGTAATGCGGATTGAGTCTTTGGTGTTGCACGGTTAATTTCATCTGCTAGGATGATATTTGAAAAGATTGGACCTTTTTGGAATTCAAATTTAGAATTACCTTTATCATCTTTAACAATAATGTTTGTACCAGTAACGTCAGCAGGCATTAAGTCAGGTGTAAACTGAATTCTTGAAAACGGTAAGTTAAAGACTCTACCTAATGTTCTAACTAAACGTGTTTTACCAACACCAGGAACCCCTTCTAAAAGGACATTACCTCCAGTGATCATAGCAACTACTACGCCTTCAACAACTTCCTCTTGACCAATCACGTCACGACTGATTTGTTTAAAAATATTTTTAATTTGTGATTCGAAATGTTTAATGTTTTCTTCGTTAATCATGTATTCTTATCTCCCGTATGTATTATGATGCATTTTCGATTTCTCTATCAATGTTATCTATGTATGTATTAATCAGTTGACGTTCACTTTCAGTTAAATTCGGGTCACTTAATCTATCAATAAGTTCTTGTTTTAATTGAAGGAGTTCGCTAACGTAATCTGTTTGACCATCAATGACTTTTGGATTTTCACCATCTTGTGGACTACCTGGTCCACCTTCTTCAGGATCCGTTTCACCTTCTTTTGGATCTTCTGGGTCCTCAGGGTCTTCAGGTTCTTCTTCATTAGGTTCTTGTCCAGTTAATTCACCGATTGCATCTTCAATAGCATCTTCGATATCTTGTTCTAAGTCCCCTTCATCATCTTGTGGTTCAGGGTTTAAGATATCTTTAATTTGATCAATGATTTCTTGGAGTTCTTGTTCAAGTTGTTCTTGTGCTTGATCTTCTGGAATATCACCTTCTTCAATAATTTGAGCCATCTTACGAAGTAAGTCAGCCAAAGCTTGAAGTTGTTCTCTTAATGGATCATTATCTTCATTTGAATCTTCTAGTGCTTGTTCAATATCATCAGCAGTTTGAAGGAGTAATTCTATTTTTTCTGGTCCTGTTGTCATATCAATGAAGTCTTGAACAAATTCTTCTATAAACTGATCAAGTAAATCATTATCACGTGTTGCAACAGCATCACCTAAAGTTTCTGTTGTTTCATGTTTTTGAAGTTCTTCTGCGATTGTGTTAATTGCCATACGACGCAGAAGATCTGCTAAATCTTGTAACGTTTTTCTTAATGCTGGATTATACTCATTTGAGTTCTTCATTGCTGCTTCAATATCATCTGCGGTTTGAAGTAAAGTTTCTGTTCTTTCTGGACTGACTGGCATTGCTTCAAAATCAGCAACAAAGTTATCAATGAATAATTTTAAAATCAGTGCATTATTTTCTAAAACAGCATCACCTAAGCTATCAGTTGTTTCAAATGCTTTTAATTCATCACCAATATATCGAATCTCTTCTCTGATTCTTCTTAAGATTTCATCTCTTGTATCTTCGATTTTCGCAATCTTAACAATGAGACTATCTTCTGGTTTTAAACTTTCTTCTAAATTATCAATTAATATATGTAAGTCATCTTTTAAAGATTGTGAGACATTTGCAGAATCAACAATTTGTCTTAAAGCTTCAATAAGTTCTTTAATAATTCTTTCTTCATCTGTTACAGACTCAGGTAGGAAAATTGCTGTATAAGAAGTATTTTTAGTTGCAGGTTCTAACTCTGGTTCCCATTTATAAAATACATAGCCTTCTTTAATTGGTGTTTCTTTTTCAGGCATTGTATTTTCTAGAACTTCAGTTTTAGATTTTTGTCCATCTATGACCCATTCAATTGTGTAGTACTTTGGTGCTACCTCAATTGCTAGTGCGATTGACATTGAAGAAACTGCGATAAACCCTAAGACAACAACACCAATGTATTTTGCCAGATTTACAAACTTGAATTTTTTCGGAGGAATACTAGCGACTTTCACTTTTGTATCTTCACGTTGAAGTTCAGCAATAAAGGAAGTATCCTCTTTAAGTTCAAGCATGGTAATCATGCGTTCTTCTAGTCCTAATTTGTCCAGACGCTGTGCAGTCTTTTTAATATCAGGGTAGAATACAAATTTGTATAACACAAAAGTTGAACCTAACCCTAATATAAGTCCTAGAATAATCGAAACTAATATGCCCTCATATCTCACAAAATAAAATATTGTGAGTAATAAAAATGAACATAAACTACCAATTCCAAGTCCTAAAAGACCGGACTTGATCCAGGATTCAATCACTAACTTTCGATGGAATTTTTGTAAGTCTGGTGCTACTTTCATACAGAGCACCTCCTAAATTTAATTTTTATTTTTATATTATTTCCAGTTATCATCTAACCAGTCAATACGATTTACTAACCAATTTCTTAATGCACGTGTTGCATATGCCCAGTTTTCTTCACCTTGAACTTGGTTTGGACTGTAAGTATAATTTGGACTCCAATATCTAAAGTTTCTACCAAAAGCAAATCTATTCTCAGTAATAAACGTTTCAGAAAGATTTGTTTGAACTTGAGTTTTTATTAAAGCTGAAACTTGTTGCCATCTTGCGTAAACTAAATTTCTAAAACCTTGAGTTTGCATTAAGTTTATAAAAATGTAGTTTGCAGTAAACTCTGAAACGTTACGGATCGTATCTGCAACATAGATACCAGAAGGTGATGCATCCCCACGAGATGCACCAGCTGTTGCATCAAAGTCCCAAGGTGGTCCAGCATAAATTTTAGTGTCTCCTGGTTTCTTATACATAAAGAATGAAGAGAATCCTAAATCGGTATTTTTAAAGAGTTCATTTAATATATACATATCAACAAATGAATCAATATCTACCTTACTTTGGAACGTATTAAAATCTTTATTTAAGGCAGGTGTTAATGCATCGTCAATTGCTGATTTAATATAATTAACTTGAGCACGGTATTGTTGTTCTGTAATACCTTCATCAAGATAATCTTCAGGGTCTGGACTCTTCATTGTAAATGGGTATCTAAAGCCATCCACAGTGAAATAATCAATGCCAGAACGTCCAGTTGCATAACTATCGTATTCAACTAAATATCCAGTATCTAAAACACCAAATTGTGAATCAACATTCACACGATCAGAATCTACTCTGACATGCTCTGCTAATGTATAGACACCGTGGTAATTACCATTGACATAAATCTCTACCCATCTAGTTGATGATGTATATTCAATACCATATAAAATATATTTACCAATATCAAATGCTGTTTTCGTTTTAGCAAGTGAAACATCATTAAAGTTTGCTGATGCTAAGATGACCCAGTGTTTAGATTTAGGTTCTCCAAATAAAGATTGTTTATCAAAGAACTTAATTCTATAACCTTTTTTAGGTCCTGAATCAACCCAAGAGCCATTACCTCTACCTTTAAACTCAGCTGATACTGCAGTTAAAAGGAATTCATCTTCGGTATTGGAGATTGTAATTGAACTATCCACATAATCTTCTCTTGTTACATCATTAATATTCTTATTGTTTTTTAAGTTAATGAATACTTTTGGTAAGGTTGATGCTACATTATAAGGATTAGATTCATCTAACCATGTTGCAGTTAAAGTAATTGTTTGGAAAGGCATTTTATCAAAGATGTAAGGTACACCATTATATGACCAACCTGTAAATATAAATCCATTTCTTTGTGGTTGAACATTAGGTGCTTTCATGGTTGCATTTGGAAGTAAAACAAGTGGTTCCACTTCTGTTTCTGAATCACCTGTATTAAAGATGACTGCATAACCTTCTTGCCATTTAACAGTTAAGGTGATATCCATTTGTGGCATCTTTGTAAAAGGGTTTGGAATGCCTTCATATAACCACTCAATAAACTGATATCCATATTGACCTACAACTTTATTTGGTACAGTTGGTAAGACAATGTCTTCACCTTCAAATAAGTAAATCGGATCAAAATCCTCACCGTTTTGACCTGTTTCTAGCATGATCATATATTGACCACTCCAAACAGCTTCTAAAATAATCGTAGTTTCAGGAAAGATGTTTGATTCAAAAGGTATACCATTTAAAATCCAGTGTGAAAAACGGAAACCTTCTCGATCCGGTACGTTAGGTAGTGTCAAAGGACTGCCTGTTTTACCTGTAATCGTTTCAATATTTACCTCATCTGTACCTGTATCAAAAATAATTGATACATAGTTTTCTTCAATTGGATCTGGGTCTGGTGTGTTTGCAATACATGATGCTAAAAATAATATCACTGCAAGAACAATAAGTCCCTTTATACCTTTTGTTAATTTCATTCATAATCCTCGTTATTTCTTAATCAATGTTGGGATTTCACCATCAACGATATTCCAAATACTAGTATCCCAATCTGCATATGTTGATGCTGCTTTAATTTCTGATTCAGTTTTAGTGATTGCACCTTTCGTACTTACTGAATTTTGTGCATTATAGTTAAATACATTTGTAACTGTACCTGTTTGAACAAATCCAGCATGTGTACGAATATTATCGTTCTTCTCATTTCTTGAAATGATAATAACAAATGATGCAGATCCAAATAATCCAATCGCAGCTGTTTCATCACTACTAACTGGATGTGTAATATCAATATATAGGTTTCTAATGATACCACTTTGTTCTGTACGGATTGCAATTAAACCTCTTTGCATACCGGTAATTTTACCGATTACTGCAAGGTTTTCAATAGTTCCTGTTACAACCCCAAAGACACCTGGTGCAGTAAAGTTTTTAATTGCATAACCATTTCCGTTAAAGTGTCCACTAAATGTACCTGCTGCCATGATTTGTGAAGCAAACGTTTGTCCACCTAAATCAATATCCGCAAGTAAAGTAATGGTTGCAGAACCATTTGCAGGATTACTAAAGACTGCTAAAAATTCTTCTTTTGTTGAAATATTCTTTATACCTTTAGTTGGACTTTCAACAACAACAATTGCTGAAATCTTAGCTTCAGGATCACGTTTAGAAGTCGCAGTTACAGAAACAGATACTTCATCATCTGTGAATGTATATCCTTCAACTCTTGAAATCGTACCATCTGGAGCAACTGTGATGATCCCAACAGGATTGACTGTCCAAATGATTTCTGCTGCTTCACCTTGTTGTTCAGGCGTTAACGTTGCAGTAAGTTTAGCTGTTTGTTGATCTTTTAACATTGTCATAAAGACAACATCTAAATCAATTTCTAAGTCAATATCTTTAACAGTTACTGTTCTTGTTAAAGGTTCAAAACCATCAATTGTAAAGGTAACTGTTGTTGATTTACCAACACCAGTTTCTAGTGCGGTAATTGTAACTTTAGCACCTTCTTGAGTAATACTTGCAACAGTATCATCTTCAATTGTCCAAGTACCTAGTTCAGCATTAACACCACCTAAACCACGTGCTGTTAATGTTGCTTCATTATTTGAATCGAGTTGTAATAAGACATCTCCTGGTTCAATAATTTCAATGCCAGGTTCAGCAACAATGACTGTAACATAACCAGTCTTTGTTCCTGCTTTAACGGTAATAATTGTTGTCCCTTCAGAAATACCTGTCACAACTCCAGATGCACTTACAATCGCAATCAATTCATTATTAGATGTATAAGTAATATTATTAGTATGCGCATCTACACTGATAGATTCGGTTTGACCAACTTGCATACTTATCGTCTTGGTAATAATTTCTAAATACTCACCTTGAGAAACTGAAACAATACAGGTAGCAGTTTTAATACCGACTGTAACTGTAATCGTTGCAGTACCAGCCTTTAACCCCTTAACACGTGCTGCAAGTGGGTTTGTATCCGGTGTAACAGTTGCCACTTCTTCATTAGATGAACTCCAAACAGGTGTTCCTGTGATGCCATCTAGTATAGCAACTAACATACTTGTTGATGATGCATTCGCAATAATTGAAATTTCATTGTAATTTAAACTTACTGAACCTTCCTCTATTGGATCACCACCATTAGGTGTTTCTTCACACGCAATAACAAAAAAACTCATTATTGTGAATAATGAAAGTAATAATACCTTTTTAATGTACTTCATAATTCCTCCCCAAGAAACATGAATCATTTCTTCTGTTGCATAATTTTTTGATGTTTAGGAAACCGATTTCTTTTTAATAATTTTAATAAGTCAAACGAATGCTTGACTCTCCCTTAGATGACAATAATATATTGTCAATGTGAAAACGCTTTACTAACTTTAGATATAAAATAACATATAATCTCATGATTGTCAATTTATTCATAAAATTGATTGCATAAATATGCATATAAGGTGCAAAAAAAGGTATATAACTTGCCCAAAGTCATATACCTTCTTCTTTTGATTAATTATTTTAATTTTTTAAAGATCCATTGCCATGACGATTTCATCATCAACAATTTCACCGGTTTCTAAGAAACCAAATGATTGATAGTATCGTAATGTATCTAAATTATCCTTTACAACGGATAATGCCATTTTAGTAAACAGATTAGATTCTCTAACTAGTTTAATAGCTTCTTTTAATGCTGCTGTTCCAAATCCCTTCTTTTGATGATTCTCACCAATCATGAAACGCCATAAAGATGCAGTTTTAGATTCTACATCCCATTCAAGCATTAAGAAACCAACAACTACGTCATCATTAACAATAGCAAACGGTCTAGCTTTATCATAATATAACCAAGCTTGAGCTAAAGACATGATGTTTTCAGCAACAAAAGATTCTTGTTCCTTTTTAACTTTTAAATCAATCACTTTAAAGAATGTTTTTTCTGTAATTTGTTCTAGTCTTATCATAATGTCACCTCAAACTTTCTTTAAATTTATTATACTTTAAAAGTTGAATTTCAAGGAGTACTTATAAGATAACAATCATTTTTAAAGAGTTATTTTGCATTGATTTATATATAGTCTATGGCATCATATGCATGTATCATATTATCTAGCTTACTCTTTAATTGTACCGAGTTCTAAACTACAAAAATCATGTTCCCCAGGATGACACCAATGAGGTATTTCTAAATCTAAATTCAGTGTTTTATCAATAGGAATTATCAATTTATCAATAACTCCATCACCATACCATGTTTCAATTACGGCTTCATGAATATACCAATCACCAAAAATACTGTCGCAACTTGAACATCCAAATGACATATAAGATTCATTTATTGTTCTACTAAATCTAACTTTAATTTTCGCCATGTTTAGTTTTTTATTTTTTTCAGCATAGTTAAGTACTTTATCTTTGATTTGTGGATTAAATATTAGTTTTTCTGAATCCCACATTTGTATATCACCATCAAAAAGTTCAGCGTGACAAGGTGAAATCAGGTTCGAAATATAATATATATGATTCTTTAAATTACATTTCCAACAATCACAGTCAATGATTCTTACTTCAACTTCATGTGGACTTAAAATTTTTCTAAATTGGATTTTGTTATTAAGGAAATCACTTAAAAAAACCTTTAATGTTAGTTCTTTTCTACCCTTTAACGATACTGTTATTTTGTCATTAATATTTTTGAACTTAAATAAAGGAAGATCCTTTAGTTCATCTGTTTGATTTGGTTCTTTTTCAAATAACCAACAACCAATAACACCGTCTCTCAAATATTTTTCTTGTCTTTGTATAGTTTTATTTAGTGATTGTATACTTGTTTGAATTTCAAATGCGTATATTTGATTGTTTGCTTTAACCAATACATCAGCACGCCAATCTTTGCCTTTAAATTCTTCTTTAACCTCATAACCTAAATCTCTACAAATTTGAGCAACTTCATACTTAACTTTGTCATGAATATTCGGATTAGAAAATAACTCCAAAGCAATTTCCCCTTTATAATTAAATGTAATCTTAGAAAAAACAATTTACTAATGCATATTATTCCTTTTTATTATTCAAATTCACTATCATTAACTTTATAATTTTGAGCGGTAAAATTCTAAAAATTACTGATTTTCAAGTTTTTTAATTAATTCGCGTGCCATACTCTTTATTTCATTTCCACTTAGATTTCCAGAATTTTTATGCTTATCTAGCTGATTCATTTTAAGTACTTCTTTTAACCACTTTTCATGGTACTGCGTTGATCTTTCATAATTGGATTTTCTTGAATTGATTGAATTATCTGTAAGATTTTTAGACCAATTAAAGTGTTCCGCATCAATTTCAAGATAGTATTTGTATGATACTAACCACCAAGCTGCAATCTTACTCAGGATTTCTCCACCTTCAAAATTAAAATCGTGTCTTTTAGCCATTAATATTATTCCTCTTTATTGTTTATTTTACTTACTTTAGTTTAAAAACATCATCTCTTATTAAACATTATATTCTATTCACTGTTTTAATATGTGTATATCACATTTAATGAGTTTAAGAATTTACTCTAATTTCTTACTCTCATTAGCGACCTCTAGAACGTCTATATTTTATTAATTTCACTCGAACTGATAGAACATTAAGTGTATGAATTATATATTTAATTATTGGAAATTTGTTCAATCACAACACATTCAAGCATGACCTACAGCATTCTTCATAAAATTTATTATTCTTATACTTATTTTTCTCCGTATATTAAAGAAAAATAAAAATCCGCGTCTTCAAGGCGCGGTTTTTCTCACACGCCTACAAGGCTTTATTACTGGCGACCCCCATTTGAGGGTCTTTTTATTTGCCCAATTGCCTCTGACACTCTTACTTACCCGTAAA